>CAVRJT010000005.1:0-139419 GCA_963722135.1 uncultured Actinomycetota bacterium | reverse complement strand
CCTGTCCAAATCCAGCCGTGCCGCACGGTTTGAACGTGTTTCGTTTCATGTTTGAAAAAGCGTTCCAGCTGAAATAGTCTTCGGCGGAAACTTTGTCAAAACCAAAACCGCGAGCGTCGGACTAGGTTAATTTTCCAAACGGCTGTAATTCATTTCTGCTCCCGCGCGCGCCATAAATGCTTCGATTTCGCTGATTTTGCGCGGAAGATTTTTCGTCATCCATTCCACGCCGCTCGCCGTCACCAGCATATCGTCTTCGATGCGAACGCCGATATTTTTGTATTTCTCAAACGCCGGACGAACTTTATCGATAAACTTTTTGTTGTCCGGCGTGTCGGCAATTAACGAGCGCGTCTTCGCGGATATAAACTCCCGGTTCGTTTGTAAAAACCATGCCGGCTTTAAGCGGCGTACCGTAATCGCCGACATCGTGGACATTCATTCCGAGCCAGTGTCCGAATCCGTGCAGATTCCACAATTTCGACTGCAATATGCCGACATTTCGATGGTCGCCTTTGCCCTCGGGAACTTCCCTGATTGTCGAAGAATCAATCATTTTCGGCGCGGTAATTAAACCTAATTTCGCCAAACCTTGTTTTGATCAGATTTTCCGCCGCCTCGTCAACGTCAGCCCAAGTTCGCGCCGGGTTTTGCCGCCTTTGCCGCCGCTTCCTGCGCGTCGTAAACGAATTGATAAATTTCCGCTTGTTCCTTTGAAAAATTTCCGTTGACCGGATAAGTTCGCGTCACGTCCGCCGTATAATGATCGTATTCCGCGCCGACATCCATCAGCATTAAATCGCCCTGCTTTGACTTCGCCCTGCGATTCGACGTAATGCAACGTCGTCGCGTTCGGACCGCAACCGACAATTGACGGATAACCCCAATAATCGGCGTTGCGGCGGCGAAACGTGTATTCGACTTCCGCCTGCACTTCGTATTCCCATTTTGCTTTGGCCGACCATCGCCATTGAACGCATCTGCGCTTCGGTCGTGATGTCAATCGCGTGCTGCAAAAGTTTTAGCTCAAACGGCGATTTGATCAAACGCAATTCGTCGAAAATCGGCGCGCGGCATTTTGTAACCCGCTTTCACTGAATTGCTGATCTTATTTCGCAAATTCACTTTCGCTTGACGATATTCCGCTTTTCCGTCGCCGTCGTCGTTCATCTTCGCGGCAGAACCATATAGAGAGTCGCGGCATTCGGAGATGCACCGACGCCTTCTTTTGCGGTGAAAGCTTTTTTGTCTCTTTAACGCTTGCGAGAAAGCTCTTCGTTCGGCTGAATCAATCAATGTTTGACGCCGGAAATTCGGTCGCCGTCTTCGCTTGAATACATTCTACCGTTCCACGTCTTCTTTGCCGGATTGCGTTTCGGCAGAAATAAAATTTCCCGTCTGTTCGCACCGTCTTTTATCAAAACCAGAGTCGCGCCGTTCTGCTGCAGATTTGTCAGATAATAAAGATTATTTTCCTGCCGGTACATAGAAATCCACGTCGCCCGCATAGTTTTTCGGTTCGGCGCTCATCAAAATCAGCATCGAATCGTCGCCATCGCGTGCGAAGACTTTGCGCGCCGGCGTTTGGCTAATTCGGTTTGTCGTTCCGCGTCCGTAAATCTTCGGCGCGGCCGGCGCGACGCGAATCGCTTTCGGTGCGGATTTGTTCAGACGTATTCAAAAGCGCGCAAAGGCGCAGCCGAAAAGGAAAAAGCGTCAAAACGTGCCAAACTATTTTGTCATTAAAGTTTTATTTCACCTAAGTTCTCGCCGATTGAACCTCTCACAAACTGTCTGTATCTTTAACACGGCTACTGCCACATCGTGTTGCCGAAAAAATCTGCCGCGAAAACGCGCAGAGTGTAATTGCCGGTTTCCAATTGGCTAGCGTCGAAAAAATCTTCGCGAAACTCGTCGCCGCTGACTCGATTTGATGCGATGTAATTAAAAATTGTCTCGCCCGTCGCGCCCGATTTGCTGCCCGGCGCGTAAACAAATTTCACGGCTTCGCGCGTCGGGCAATCGGTCAAATGAAATCGTCCAGTCCATGTCGGAGAGCGGCGTTTTATCCGTCTCGCAAAATTTGATAGCCGATTTTATAAACACCGAGTCGGCGCCGTTCGGCGTTGCCGTCCATCCGGTCGTAAGCGCGAACGACGATGCGCGTTTTGCCGATTAGTTTGATACGCGAGTCGACGCGTTTGGGTTTCACCGATTGGCTGCCAATTTTCATCGAACAGAGAAACGTTTCAATTGTCGGCGCGATCTTATCGGAAATGCCGGGCAGAATTCAGCGCGTCGAGCGCGTTCATTTCCGCGCCGCGGACGTCCGGCGATCAGATGAACGTGATTCATCGCGTTGAGTGTTCCGACTGCTTCGCCCGCTTCAAATTTCGCGCCGCGCGGAACGCGCAAACTTTTGACCTGCGCCCTGCGCCAAATGAAAACTGAAAACGGTGATCTTCGAAAACTTTACCTCTTTGATCGCGTCCGAAACGATATGAATATAACCGAGCGTCGGCATTCTGATTAACTCGCGCAAAGTCGCAAAATTTTCCACCGTTGATATCGGACTGCAAGAACTTTTTCAGAGCGATAAACCGCGCCGTTTCGCCGTAACCGCCGACAATATCGAGTCCGTTATGAAACCACGACCTGCGAGTTTTGGCTCAACGATTTCGCCGCGAATCTCGCCGAGCGTTCCGGCGATCTCGCGTTTTTTCTCCGGCGGATTATAAGTCCAGCGCGGCGGCTGCAAATTGACGAAATTCCTGCGGCGTGAAACGCGAGTTTTTTCGTTTTATCCGCCAGATGTTTCCGCGCCGATTTTTTCCGCGCCGGTCAAAACTCTGACCGCTTGATTTTCCGCGTCGGCTGACGAACAAATTTCCGGTTTCATCGCTCGCCAAACCGCCGATGCGGTTAAATTGCGAAAGCCGCAGCTCGCCGTCGGCGAAACCGCGTTTCGTGTCGGTAAAGGTTTCGACCAACGGAAAAAATCGTCTGCCAATCGCCCGAATCGCATTGCCGTCGGCGACGTAAATTACGCCATACATATCAACCGTAACGGCGACGGTTCGACAAAACTCGCTTGATAAAAATCCGTCCATCGAATCCTCCGCGCCGTTGCCGGCGAGGCCACGTTCTGGTTCCTCCCATTAATTTCGACTACGCGAATGCGTCGGTTTCCAGCGTCGGCGACGATTAATTTGTTTTTCCAAATCGCCAACCCGCACGGCGTATCGAATTTTGCATCGCTGCCGCCGTCGGCAAAACCTTGCCCGCTTCCCGCGAAAGTCGCAACTTTACCATTGTCGATGACGCGAATTTTGTCATTATAAGTGTCGGCGACGAAAATTTTATTTTCCGAAACGGCAACCCCGATTGGTGCGTTAAACAGCGCCGCTGCTGAATCGCCGTCAGCGTAGCCCTTGTTATTTTCTACGCCGGCGATTAACTCAACCGTGCCGGTTTCGACTTTTAATTTTTTAATCGTATGCGTCCCTGAATCGGCGACGATAAAATCGCCGTTATTATCAAAGACGATTGACGATGGCGTATGAAATTTGTCGGTGAGAACGGTAAAAGTTTGATTGTTAGAAATACGGTGTATTTTTCCCGTTTCGCCGTCGGAAAAAAATAATTCACCGTTTTTAACAGCGACTCCAAACGGCTCGCCAATCTTTTCCTGCTCATTCAAAAGCGTGCGCACTTTCGAAATCGGCACGGGCGCGGATTTGTCTAAACGCGAACATGAAGCGAGCAAACCTACCCAAACATCAAAAGCAAAACTAGATAATTTAAGTTCGAAATTTTAATCATCAAAACAAAACTGTTATATATCATTTTTCAAATCAAATTTATCAGGAAAATGGAAAAGGACAAATCGGATTTTTTTTGTTAATCTTACGAAACACGACAACTTCAAGAAACAAGGAGCATATCACGCTGATCAATCGGGTCAACCAGGTCTACAACGACGACCTCGGCATCCGGATGCTGCTGGTCAACGGCACCGACGAGCTCAACTTCGACACCGAGGCGAAGGCGGCCGGGGCGGACGGGCCCTGCGGCTCGGCGCCCTGCTTCGACCCGGCGGTGGGCGCCGAAGGAGACGGCGACTACGAGCCCGGCATGCTCGACTACTGCAGCCCCGGCGCGCTGGGCCGGATGCGCACCGTGCTGGGCCAGATCATCGGAGCCGACGCCTACGACCTCGGCCACCTCGTGCTCGGCGTCAACGGCGGCGGCGTCGCCTACCTCGGCGTCGTCGGCCAGGACTACTCCTCGGGCGGCTGCACCGGCCTGCCCGAGCCGCGCGGCGACTTCTTCGCCATCGACTACGTGGCCCACGAGATCGGCCACCAGTTCGCCGGCAACCACACCTTCAACGGCACGCAAGGGCGCCTGCGGCGGCAACATCGCCGATGCCTCCGTCGAGCCGGGCTCCGGCTCCTCGGTGATGGCCTACGCCGGCATCTGCGGCACCGACGACCTCCAGCCGCACACCGACCCCTACTTCTCCCAGCTGACCACCGACGAGGTCACCTCGTTCGTGACCGACGCAGGTGCCGGCGCCTACGAGGTGCAGACCGTCTCGCTGCGCGGCTTCGACACCGACGGCGACACCTTCGACGTCAGCCTCGGCGACCAGTCCCGCACCGCTGACCCGCGGCGAGAACTACACCCGCGCCGGCGTCGAGGCGGCCGTCGAGGCCGTCACCGGCGTCGACGTGCGGATCGCCAAGTGGGGCTACGACGCCTACGGCGACTTCAGCCAGGCGATCGCCAACCCCGGGCGGCCCACGCGACGCCGGCTTCCAGGTGATCTTCAACGACCAGCTGGACCCCTTCGGCACCGGGAGCGGCGCACCGCAAGAACTACACCTCGCTCGACGTCAGTGGCGGTGCCGACGTCACCGGCTTCGTCGGGGAGACCGCCAAGGGCGGGCCGCCTCCAACAGCGGCGACCAGGTCGCGATCACCGCCAACCACAAGCCCGTCGTCGACGCGGGCAAGAACCGGGTCATCCCGACGCGCACGCCGTTCGAGCTGAAGGGCTCGGCCACCGACGCCGACGGCGACGACGCTCACCTACCTGTGGGAGCAGAACAACACCGGTCTCGGCACCGCGCTGACCAACAACCGCAAGATCTTCGGGCCGCTCTTCCGGGTCTTCAGCGACAACGCGGTCGTCACCGACGAGGCCGCGCTGCTCAGCCCCTCGCCGGGCCAGAACAGCGCCGGCAGCAGCGCCAAGCGCAGCTTCCCCGACCTGGCGCCAGGTGCTGCGCGGCGTGACCAACGCCAAGACCGGCGCCTGCCCGACGCCTCGGATCAACACCGAGGCCGAGGAGACCGCGGGAGAGCCGATCCTCACCGACGACGAGCTCGACTGCTTCTCGGAGTTCCTGCCCACCCGCGACTACCACGGCACCGGCTCGGACATCGGCCGCAAGCTGCGTCTTCCGGCTCACCGCCCGCGACGGCTTCACCGAGGGCGGCGGCAGCTCCTACGACGACGTCAAGCTGCGGCTCAAGAAGAAGGCCGGCCCGTTCCTGGTCAAGACCCAGGACGACGGCACGGCCGTCAAGGGCGGCAAGAAGGTGCGGGTGGCCTGGGACGTCAACCGCACCCGGTCGCTGGCCAAGAAGGTGCGGGTCAAGCTGTCCACCGACGACGGCGAGACCTGGAGCAACGTCGCCCGCAAGACCAGGAACGACGGTGCGGTGCGGGTCAAGCTGCCCAAGGTCACCGCCGACGAGGCGTGGTTCAAGATCGAGGCGCGCGGCAACATCTTCTACGACACCAACGACGAGGCGTTCTCGATCGAGTAGTCGATCTCGTCGGGGTCCCGTGGCGAGGTGCTGCCTTGCTCGCGGGGTCTCGACGACGATCGTCGCTGGCGCGCCGCACTGCTCGACCAGCGGTGCGGGGCGGTTGCCTAGGCTGGTGGTGTGAGCACCTCGACCGTCGACCCGTACCGCGCACCTGGCCGACCGCCGCCGTGGTGTCGGTGGGGTTCGTGGCGCTGCTCTGGGTCGTCGAGATCGTCGACCAGCTGACGCCCGGCGCGACGCTCGACGACAACGGCATCCAGCCGCGCACCGACGAGGGGCTGCTCGGGGTGCTGCTGGCGCCGTTGCTGCACGGCGGGTGGGGCCACCTGATCAGCAACTCCGGGCTGGCGCTGCTGCTGCTCTTCCTGGTGCTGGTCGGCGACCTGCGCCGGGGGCTGCTGGCCACCGCGATCGATCTGGGTGGTGGCCGGGCTCGGCACCTGGCTGGTCGCCGGCGCCGGCACCAGCCACATCGGCGCCTCCGGGTCTGGTCTTCGGCTGGCTGATCTACCTGGTGCTGCGCGGCTTCTTCGCCCGGCAGCGCGGGCCAGATCGTGCTCGGCATCGTGCTGTTCCTGATGTACGGCTCGATCCTGTGGGGCGTGCTGCCCGGCCAGCCCGGGATCTCCTGGCAGGGGCACCTGTTCGGTGCCCTCGGGGGGCGTGCTGCCAGCGGCTCCGGGGACTGGCTGCCGGAGGCGTCAGTAGGCGCCGCGGCTGCTGAGCACAGCGCCGAGGGTCTTCGCCAGGATCGAGAGGTCCTGGAGCATCGACCAGTTGTCGACGTAGTAGAGGTCGAGGCGGACCGCCTCGCTCCACGACAGGTCGGAGCGGCCGGAGACCTGCCACAGGCCGGTCATGCCCGGGCCGGACGTGCAGGCGGCGGCGCATGGTGTCGTCGTCGTAGGTCTCGACCTCGCGGGGCAGCGGCGGGCGCGGGCCGACCAGGCTCATCTCGCCGCGCACCACGTTGAACAGCTGGGGCAGCTCGTCGATCGAGAAGCGCCGCAGCCACCGACCCGGGCGCGGTGATGCGCGGGTCGTCCTTCATCTTGAAGAGGCCCTCGTCGTGCCCTGCTGCCTCGTGCAGGCGCCGCCAGCCGGGCCTCGGCGTCGACGACCATGGTGCGGAACTTGAAGCAGCCGAACTGCTTGCCGTCCTTGCCGATGCGCGTCTGGCGGAAGAGCACCGGTCCGCGGTCGTGCAGCTTGACCTGCGAGCGGCCGCGAAGCAGGAACAGCGGGGCGAACGCCAGGATCAGCGACAGCGAGCCGACCAGGTCGAAGGTCCGCTTGCCCCAGCGAGACGCGTCGGACCAGGTCGGCGGCTCGATGTGCATCAGCGGCAGACCGCCGACCGGGCGGATCTTGATCCGCTCGTTGGAGATGTCGGTGACGCTGGGCGCGATGACGACCTGGATCGACTCCTGCTCGAGGTCCCAGACGGTCTCGCCGGAACTGCGACGACGAGCCGACCGCGCCGCCGGCGAAGAAGATCGAGTCCGCCCGGTAGGCCTTGGCCAGCGACGGTGGCCTCGTTGGCGTTGCCGACGACGGGCACGCCGGTGGCCGTCTCCTCGCTGAGGTCGTACTCCGGGGTCAGCGCGCCGATCACCTCGTAGCCCAGCCAGGGCTCGCGCCCCAGCACGCGGGCGATCTCGTCGACGTGGGCGCGGGAGCCGGCGATGAGCACGCGGTGGCGCAGCAGGCCGCGGCGTCGCGCGCCGTGCAGCGCGCGGCGCAGCAGGTATGCGGCCCAAGAGCAGGGCCGGCACGCCGAGGCCGTAGGCCAGCAGGAAGAAGCCGCGGGACAGGTCGAACCTCGCGAGGTAGCAGGCCGACGCCGGTGATGCCCGGCGGCGAGCAGGCTGGCGTTGAGCACCCGGCGGTACTCGTCGGTGCCGACGCCGAAGACGTCGCGGTGGTAGCCGCCGAGCACGACGATGGTGACGATCCAGCCGACGATCATCAGCGGGCCGGCGATCGACCAGCTGGTCCTCGACGCGGGCGGACGGACGCGAAGACGTCGAGCGTCGCGGCGACCGACGATGGCGATCAGGCCGACCACGGTCATCAGGGCCGCGTCGATCAGCAGCGCCGAGGCCGGCAGGTAGCGCAGCATGCGGCTGGTGCGGTGGCGCGGCGCCGACGGCTGTGTGTGCTCCGGACGTGGTGGTCACTGCCATGCTCCCCATGCTGCTCGTAGACCACGCCCGCGCTGAGCGCCGGAGACGCGCTGACTTTACCGTCTCTGGCGCGCTCGGGCGTCAATTGTCCAGAGCTGAACCTGCTGTAAACTGCCCGACCGCTCTGTGACCGCGTAACCCGATCCGTGGGCCGACCGTTGACTTCGACCGGCGCCGTACGCTCGCCGCCGTGAGTGACGAGACGCCCGACCTGCTGGTGACCCGCACGCGACGGCGTGGTGGAGGTGACCTTCGACCGGCCGCACCGGCACAACGCCTTCACCCGCGACATGTACGCGGCGCTGAAGGACCTCTGCGCCGAGCTGCGCGAGACGCCCCGAGGTGCGGGTGCTGGTGCTGCGCGGGGCCGGCGGCCGGGCGTTCGCGGCCGGCAACGAGATCTCCGACTTCCTCGAGCAGGACCCGGTCGCCTACGAGGACTGGATCCGCGAGCTGCTCGAGTCGCTCTTCGCGCTGCCCCAGGTCACCATCGCCGCGGTCGACGGCGTCTGCGTCGGCGGCGGCCTGGCGGTGGCCACGCACTGCGACCTGCGGATCGCCACCGCCGGCTCCCGCTTCGGCTACCCGATCGCCCGCACCCTCGGCAACGCGCTGGCCGCCTCCGATCGTCTACCGCTGCGCCACCGTCTTCGGCGAGCCGATCACCCGCGAGATGCTGCTGACCTCCCGCCTGGTCAGCGCCGACCGGGCGTACGCCGTCGGCGCGGTGATGGCCGTGACCGAGGACCTCGACGCCGAGCTGGCCACGCTGCTCGACGGGCTGCGCGCCGCCTCGCCGGTCACGCTGCGCGCCACCAAGGGCCAGCTGCTCGACCGGGCCCGCCGGCTCGAGGCCTCGCCCGCCGGGCGACGCCGACCTGCTGCGCGAGGTCTACACCGGGCCCGACTTCGCCGAGGGCGTGCGCGCGTTCCTGGCCAAGGAGAAGCCCGCGTTCGGACGCTGAGCCGCGCCTGAGACAGTAGGAACGCGTCGACGCGCCGGTCGGCGTGCAGCCCTGGGGGATGGAGTAGGCCCATGCGAGTCCTGATCGGTGCCGAGCGCAACGACGATGTCAGTGACGACGACCTGACGAACCTCTACGCCGCCGAGGCCAGCGCCGCGAAGCCGTGGATGCGCTGCAACATGGTCAGCACCGTCGACGGCAGCGCCACCGGTGCGGCCGGTGACTCCGGCTCCATCAACAACGACGCCGACGGCCGGGTCTTCCACACCCTGCGTGCGCTGGCCGACGTGATCGTCGTGGGCGCCGGCACCGCCAAGGTCGAGGCGCTACGGGCCCGCCGACGTGCCGATCGTGCTGGTCAGCCGCAAGGCGCAGGTGCCCGAGTCGCTGCGCGACGCGCCCGCCGGCTCGGTCTACCTGGCCACCTGCTCGCGCTCCGACGGCGTCGACTCCGCCCGCGAGATCCTCGGCGAGGAGCACGTGCTCACCCTCGGCTCGCACCGCGTCGACCTGCCGCTGCTCAAGAAGGAGCTCGCCGACCGCGGCTGGGTGCACCAGCTCTGCGAGGGCGGCCCGCACCTGCTGCGCGACCTGGTCTTCCAGGGCTGCGTCGACGAGCTGACCGCCACCACCGTGCCGCAGATCGTGGGCGGCGGCTAACGGCCGGATCACCGAGGGCGCCCCGGTCGAGACCGAGCTCGACCTGACCCTGCTGCTCGAGGACCACGGCACGCTGCTCGGGCGCTGGCGCGTCAAGAACTGACGCCGTGCTCAGTCGGGGCGGGACATCCGGATGCCCTCGGCGACTGCGCCGACCGTCCCGGCGAAGAGGCCGCCTGCGAGAAGCACGCCGCCGAGCACCACCAGGTGCCGTCGACGGCGCTGACCCACATGCCGAGGCCGGCCGCGACCAGGCCGAGGCCCAGCACGATGTAGAGCAGGGCGCCGACGTCCCACTCCTTGGCCGTGCCGGTGCTGCGCCAGTCGAGGTCGGTGTCGCCGCACACCGGGCAGGTCTCGGCCTTGTCGGGTGCCTCGTGACCGCGGGAGCACTGCCAGGACCAGTTCGACGCCATGGAATGACCTCAGCGGAGGTCGCGGCCCGGGTCAAGCGCATCCGGGGTGGGTCGGCCTGGCTATCGTCCTGGACGTGATGAGCCCCGGGGTCAAGGTCGCGCTGGTGCCGGGGGTGCTGGCGCTGCTGCCGGCGTACGCCGGGCGGATCGATCCCGTCGCTGAGCTGCGGGCTGCGTGTGTGGATGCGGTGCGAGTGGCTGGGGGAGGACGTCACTGTGGTGGCTGATCCGCAGGGGGTGCGGGTGGCTGAGGCGCTGGGTGTGCTCACCGGGTCTCGACGGACGTTCGCGCCGGGCTCCTCGCTGCTCGACCAACGGTGGCGGGTCTCGACCGACAGCGCCTCGCGTCGGTGCTGGTGGTGGCGAACGGGTCGGCTCGGCGGTCGGAGAAGGCGCCGGGGCACCTGGACGAGCGGGCGGTGGCCTACGACTCGGAGCTCGAGAAGGCGCTGCGCGGCTGGCGACGTCGAGTGCGCTGCGCGGGCTGGACCGTGGCCTGGCCGAGGAGCTGATGGTCGGCAACGTCGACGGGTTCGCGCGGCTCGGGGAGCTGCTGATGCCCGGGCATCGCGGCCGAGGTCGACTACGCCGACGACCCGTTCGGGGTGCAGTACTGGGTGATGCGCTGGAGCCTGCCGGCGTGATCGCCTCCGCGCGGTGGGACGACTGGTCGCTGGCCGAGCTCGTCGAGGCCAAGGGCGAGCACCGGGTCAGCCTGGTGGTGCCGGCGCGCAACGAGGAGGGCACCGTCGGCGACGTCGTCACCCGCACCCGCGAGGCGCTGATGGAGACCGTCGCGCTGGTCGACGAGCTGGTGGTCATCGACTCCGACTCCACCGACGCCACCTACGCGGTCGCCACCGACGCGGGCGCCGCGGTGCACCGCTCCAGGGACGTCCGCCCCGACCTGGGCAGCCACCCCGGCAAGGGCGAGGCGATGTGGAAGTCGCTCTTCGTCACCACCGGCGACCTGATCGTCTTCATGGACGCCGACCTGCTCGACTGGGACACCCACTTCGTGCCCGGCCTGCTCGGCCCGCTGCTGACCCAGCCGCAGGTCTCGCTGGTCAAGGGCTTCTACGAGCGCCCCGGCGCCGACGGGCTGCAGGGCGGCCGGGTCACCGAGCTCGTCGCCCGGCCCTGGCTGGCGCTGCGCCACCCCGAGCTCGCCGGCCTCGTGCAGCCGCTGGCGGGGGAGTGGGCGGTGCGCCGCTCGCTCTTCGAGTCGCTCTCGGTCCCGACCGGGTACGCCGTCGAGCTCGCCGCCCTCGTCGACACCGCCCGGCTGCACGGCGTCGAGGCGATCGCGCAGGTCGACCTCGGGCTGCGCTCGCACCACCAGCCAGCCGCTGCTCGACCTCGGCGCGATGGCGACCCAGATCCTGGCCGCGATGCTGGCCCGCGAGCCCGGCCTGGTCGAGCCGCCTGGCGGGCTGGCTCGGGGCCGAGGTGGCGCTGCGCCAGTTCCGCCCCGGCGAGGCCGCGATCGCCGCCGACGCGCGCGTCGTACCGACCCTCGAGCGGCCGCCGGCGCGCGACGTCTGACGCTCAGCCGGACTATTCGGGGCCAGGCGACGACGCGGGGCTGGTCTCGCCGATGACGAGCTCGGGCTCGAACCACCGCGACGAGGGCTCCTCGTCGGACTCGATCAGCGAGCGGATCGACTGCGCCATCTCCTCGACGGGCTGGCGCACGGTGGTCAGGGTGGGGTAGGCCAGCGCGACCGCGCCGACCCGTCGAAGCCGATCACCCGGAAGTCGCCGGGGATCGAGCGGCCCTGGTGGAGCAGGTGCGAGACCACGCCGAGCGCGATGACGTCGGCGGCGGTGACGATCGTGGCGCCCGTCCACCCGTCCGCCAGGAGCCTGGGCGGCCGCCTCGCGGCCCCAGGCCGCCGAGAAGTCGCCCAGCAGCGTCGGGACCTCGGGGGAGAACCAGCGGCGCACCCCGTCGAGGCGCTCGTGCGCCGACGACGACGCTGGGCTCGGCGCCCACGTAGACCACCGGCTGCGGGTCGAGGTCGACGGACGGGGTGACGTGCTCGTGCACGAGCCGCATCCCCTCGCCGGTTGCTGACCCCGACGTAGCGAGGCGGCCGTGCCCGGCACGTGCCGGTCGAGCTGGATGGTGTGCACCGCGGCGGCCGCGCGAGACCGAGGTGCTCGCTGAGCTGCTCGTGCACGGGGATCATCACCAGCGCGTCGACCTGGCGGCCCAGGAACGACTGCACGCCGCGCGCCTCGGTCTCCAGCGAGCCGTCGGCGCTGAAGACCAGCAGGTCGATGCCGGGCGCGGAGAACGACGCGGGAGAGCTGCTGGGCCAGCGACGAGAAGTACGGGTTCTCCAGGTCGGGCACGATCAGCCCGACGGTCGAGCTGCGGCGTCTGGCGCAGCGCCCGGCCGACGAGGTTGACCTGGTAGTCCAGCTCGGCGGCCGCGGCTCGGTGACCTTGCGCTGCATGCGCGGGATCGACGGCGCGGGTGCCGCTGAGGGTGCGCGAGACGGTCGCGACCGACACGCCCGCCAGCCGGGCGACGTCGGCCATCGTCGGCGGATGTGGTCGCGGCTGCCACGGGCCGTACCTCTTCCCGGTCGACCGGTCGCCGACAGCGGTCGGATATCGATTTCCGGACAAGTCTGGACGCTGAGCGGTCGACGTGTCTACAGCTCACATCGAGCATCTCGGCAATCGATTACCGACGTCGTGGAGGCAATCACCATGAACCGATCCCGTCTCCGCCTGGCCGCCGCTCGCCGCACCGGCGCGACCCTGATCCTGGCCGCCTGCAGCACCGGCAACGAGGAGCCGTCGCCCACCGGACGAGGCCGGCGGCAGCGCCGCCGACGAGTGCGTGATCGGCATGACCCAGATCAACCAGACCGCCGCCTTCTTCACCCAGATGAACGAGGGCGCCCAGGAGGCGGCCGAGGCGGCCGGCTGCGAGCTGCACGATCGCCAACGCCAACAACGACTCCGCCAAGCAGAACAGCGACATCGAGAACTTCGTCTCGCAGGGCGTCACCGGCCTCATCGTCGTCGCCATCGACGTCAACGGGGTCGTGCCCGCGGTCGACGCAGGCCACGCGCGCCGGCATCCGGTGGTGGCCATCGACGCCGAGCTCGAGGAGGGCGCTCGTCGACACGTTCGTCGGTGTCGACAACGAGGCCGCGGGCGCCGAGGCCGGGCCAGTGGGTCGTCGACCAGGGCCTGGCCGACGGCGGAAGTACGGCGTCGTCGACGCACGCAACTCCTTCATCCAGAACCAGCGCGAGGACAGCTTCCGCGGCCGCCATCGACGAGGCCGGCGCGACCTACACGCAGAGCGTCGAACGGCGAGAACGTGCAGGAGAAGGCGGCCACCGCGGCGCAGAACCTGGTGACCGCGCAGCGCTGACCTCGACTTCGTCTACACCACCGGTGAGCCCGCCACCGTCGGCGCCGTCGCCGCGCTCGACGCCGGGCGGGTCGACCAAGGTCATCGGCTGGGACCTCACCGCCGAGGTGATCGCCGGCATCGACAGCGGTCTGGTCGACCGCCGTGGTCCAGCAGGACCCGCAGCAGGAGGGCGTCGAGGCGGTCGACGAGCTCGGTCGCCTCCTCGGACGGCGGCCCGCGGCGGGGTTCATCGCGTGCCGATCACCATCGTCACCGACGACAACGTCGACGACTACCGCTACATCTTCGAGTGATCGCCGTGCGCGACCCGAGAGCCGAGCAGGTCCTGCCGGGCGGATGGACGAGGGCGCCGACCATGACCGTCGATCGCGTCGAGATGCGTGACATCCGCAAGAGCTTCGGCGCGCTCGACGTGCTCCGCGGAGTCGACCTGACGGTCGGCCGCGGCGAGGTCGTCGGCCTCGTCGGCGACAACGGCGCCGGCAAGTCGACGCTGATGAAGATGCTGGCCGGCGCCGTGATCCCCGACGCGGGCGAGATCCGCGTCGACGGCGTGCGAGCTGACCGCGACCGGGCCGCGCGCCGCGCGGGCGCGCGGGATCGAGATGGTCTACCAGGACCTGGCCCTGTGCAACGACGTCGACGTGGCCGGCAACCTGTTCCTCGGCCGCGAGATCTACCACCCGCTGACCCGACGCCTCGACCACGGCCGGATGCACGAGGAGGCGGCCGAGGACCTGGCCACCGCTGCACATCCGGATCACGCGACACCCGCCAGACTGGTCGCCAACATGTCGGGCGGCCAGCGCCAGGCGATCGCGATCGCCCGCGCGGTCGACGTTCGAGCCGAAGGTGCTGGTGCTCGACGAGCCGACGGCCGCCCTGGCCGCCCGGGAGGTCGAGATGACCCTGCAGCTGATCCGCGACGTGTCCGCCGCGCGGGGTCAGCGTCGTGCTGATCACCCACCGGCTCCAGGACCTCTTCGAGGTGGCCGACCGGTTCGTCGTCCTCCACGAGGGCGTCAACCACCGCGAGATGTCCCCCGCCGAGACCGACCTCGGCGGTCTCGTGACCGCGATGATGGGGAAGTGAACCCGTGAACACGCACACCACCGACACCCAGGCCGAGCAGGGCACCGCCGGCAGCCGGGCAGGAGGGGCGCCCGCCACGAGTTCGTCACCCGCAACTTCGGGCGTGCTCTCGATCCTGCGCTGTCCTCATCGTCTGTTCGTCTTCTTCAGCCTCCAGACCGACGCCTTCCTGACGACCAACAACCTGGTCAACGTCGCCCGCCAGGTCGCGCCGACCGTGATCGTGGCCGTCGCGATGACCTTCGTGATCACCACCGGCAGCATCGACCTGTCCGTCGGCTCGATCGTCGGGCTCACCGCCGCCGCGCTGGCGATCTTCGCCGAGAGCCGCAACGCCGTGCTCGCGCTCGCGCTGACCCTGGTGCTCGGTCTGGGCATCGGGCCTGATCAACGGTGCGCTCACCGCCTACGGCCAGCTGCAGTCCTTCATCGTCACCCTCGCCGCGCTCACCGCCGTGCGCGGGCTCGCGCTGCTGATCACCGACGGCTACAGCACCCCGATCACCTCCGACGTGCTGCTGCCCGATCGGCAACGGCAAGCTCGCCGGCCTCTACACCCCCACCTGGATCGCGCATCGTGATCGTCGCGCTGGGCTGGTACGTCTTCAACCACACCCGCTTCGGTCGCTACGTCGTCGCGACCGGCTCCAACGCCGAGTCGCTGCGCCGCGCCGGTGTCGACGTACGCCGCATCCAGCTGGCCGTGCTCGACCCTCACCGGGCTCGCCGCCGGGCTGGCCGGTGTCATCACCGCCAGCCGACTGGCCAGCGGGTCGGCCAACTCCGGCACCCTCTTCGAGCTCGAGGTCATCACCGCGGTGGTGCTCGGCGGCACCGGCGCTGATGGGCGGCAAGGGCTCGATCGTCGGCTCGGCCATCGGCGCGCTCACCCTGGGCGTCATCAGCAACGGCCTGGTGCTGCTGCGGGTCGACGTCTACTGGGTGCCGATCACCCAGGGCCTGATCCTGATCGTGGCGATCCTGCTCAACGCCAAGCTCTTCGGCCGCGTCATCCGGGCAGAAGGGCTGAGCCCCGTGACCGCCAGGCCAGCGAGACCGGTGGCGACCGTCGAGACCGTCCGGGGGCCCGTGCCCGTGGCCGACCTCGGGATCACCCTCAGCCACGAGCACCTGCTCAACGACGTGCTCGTCGTGGTGGACACCCAGCACCTCTCGCGGCCTCGACCCCGACGTCGTTCGCCGACGCCCCCGGTCACCGAGGAGATGCTCTGGGACCTGCGCCAGGACCCCTTCGGCAACCGGGCCAACCTGGCCCTCGACGACGTCGACGTGGCCTGCGCCGAGCTCGACCGCTTCGCCGCGCTCGGCGGCCGGCACCGTGGTCGAGACCACCGGCTGGGGGATCGGCCGCGACCTGGCCGGGCTCCGCCGGATCTCGCGAGCGCACCGGGGTCGCACGTGGTCGCCGGCACCGGCTTCTACCTGGAGGCCTCCCACCCGGTCGACCTGCTGGCCCTCGGGCGTCGACGGGGTCGACCGAGCGGATCCTCACCGACCTGCGCGACGGCGAGGACGGGGTGCGCCCCGGGATCATCGGCGAGATCGGCGTCAGCGCCGACTTCACCCCCGCCGAGCAGGTCAGCCTGCGCGGCGCCCTGGCCGCCCAGGTCGAGACCGGGCTGCCGGTGCAGGTCCACCTGCCCGGCTGGTTCCGGCTCGCGGGGCGAGGTCCTCGACCTCGCCGAGAGCACCGGCGCCGACCCCACCAAGGTCGTCCTGTGCCACATGGGCCCGTCCGGCGACGACCTCGACTACCAGCGCGCGGTGATGCGACCGCGGCGCCTGGGTCCAGTACGACATGATCGGCATGGAGGTCTTCTACGCCGACCAGGGCGTGCAGTGCCCCTCCGACGAGCTCAACGCCGCCCACCTGGCCCGCCTGGTCCGCGACGGCTACGGCGCGCACCTGCTGCTGAGCCAGGACGTCTTCGTCAAGTCGCTCCTGCGCCGCCACGGCGGCCCCGGCTACGCCCACCTGCTCCAGTACTTCGTGCCCCGTCTGCACCGTCACGGTCTGGACGAGGCACAGGTGCTGTCCCTGCTCACCGACAACCCGCGCCGCCTCTTCAGCGGTCGCGACCACCACACCGAGGAGACACCGTGACCCGCGTCCTGCTGGCCGGCGAGAGCTGGATCTCGACCGCCACCCATGTGAAGGGCTTCGACGAGTTCTCGAGCACCACGTTCCACACCGGCGCGGACGCGTTCATCGCGGCCGCCGCCACCGAGGGCCTGGAGATCGAGCAGATGTACGCCCACGACGTGCCGGGGTCCTTCCCCCGCACCGTCGAGGCGCTGTCCGAGTACGACGTCGTGATCCTCTCCGACGTCGGCGCCAACAGCTTCGTGCTGTCCCCGGAGGTCTTCCTCGAGGGACGGCGCACCGGCAACCCGCTGCTGGCCCTGGCCGAGTGGACCCGCGGCGGCGGCGGGCTGATGATGGCCGGCGGCTACCTGAGCTTCACCGGCTTCCAGGCCCGCGCCAACTTCGCCCGCACCGCCGTCGCCGACGTGCTGCCGGTGACGATGCTCGACTGCGACGACCGCGTCGAGGCGCCCCAGGGCGTCGCGGTCTCCGTCAGCGACCCCGCCCACCCGGCCGCCGCCGGCTGGGGTCAGCTGGCGGGCTCCGCGCCCACCCTGCTCGGCTACAACGTGGTGCACGCCCGCGAGGACGCCGACGTGGTCGCCACCGTCGACGGCGACGTGCTCGTCGCGACCCGTGAGGTCGGCGAGGGCCGCTCGCTGGTGTGGACCTCCGACATCGGGCCGCACTGGTGCCCCGAGGACTTCCTGGCCTGGGACGGCTTCGCGCCCCTCGTCGGCGGGATGCTGCGCTGGCTGGCCAAGGCATGAGCACCGCCACCCCGGTGCCGGTGCTGCTCGACTGCGACCCCGGCCACGACGACGCCGTCGCCATCCTGCTCGCCCTCGGCTCGCCGGGCATCCGCCTGCTCGGCATCACCAGCTGCTTCGGCAACTGCGCCGTCGAGGACGCCACCCGCAACGCCCAGCGGGTGCTGGCCCTGGTCGGGCGCGAGGACGTCCCGGTCGCCGTCGGCGCGGCCGGGCCGATGCGCGGCGAGCTCGCGCTGGGCAACTACGTGCACGGGGTCAGCGGTCTCGACGGGCCCGAGCTCCCCGAGCCCACCGTCGCCCCGATCGAGGAGACGGCCGTGCAGTTCCTGGCCCGCACCCTCGACGAGTCGCCCGAGCCGATCACGGTCGTGGTGACCGGGCCGATGACGAACCTCGGGCACCTGCTCACCGAGCGCCCGGACCTCACCGCCAAGATCCGCGAGCTGATCTTCATGGGCGGCTCGACCGAGCGCGGCAACCACACCCCGACGGCGGAGTTCAACACCTACGCCGACCCCGAGGCGCTCGACGTGGTGCTCCGCTCCGGGGTGCTGCTGCGGATGGTCGGGCTCAACCTGACCCACCAGGCGCTGGCCACCCCGGCCGTGGTGGCCCGGATGTCGGAGATGCCCCACGAGGTCGGGCGCACCTGCGCGGCCTGGATGGGCTTCTTCGGCGACTCCTACAACCGGATCTGGGAGTTCGCCGCGCCGCCCGTGCACGACCCGTGCACGATCGCGCCGCTGCTCGACCCCGCCGTGATCGGCTGGCGCGACTGCTTCGTGGCCGTCGAGCTCGACGGGACCTGGACCCGCGGGACCACGGTGGTCGACCTCTTCGACCGCTACCCCGACGAGGAGGCCAACGTGCAGGTGGCGCTCGACCTCGACGCCGAGCGGTACTGGGACCTGGTCCTCACCGCGCTGGACCGCCTGGGAGCGCCGTGACCGGCGACCGCAGCGGCAGCACGGGCGCGGGCGGCACGGGCACGGGCGGCCTGGTCTGCGTGGTGGGGTCCTTCAACGAGGACACCACGCTGCGGGTGACCACGCTCCCCGGCCCGGGGGAGACGACCCTGACCCACGGCGGTCGGCTCACCTCGCCCGGCGGCAAGGGCGCCAACCAGGCCGCTGCCGCGGCCGTCCTCGGCGCCCGGGTCGTGATGATCGGTGCGGTCGGCGACGACGAGCCCGGCGAGCGTTCGCTCGCCGCACTGCGTGAGGTCGGCGTCGACCTGTCGTCGGTCGTGCGCCGCGACGAGGTCGGCACCGGCATCGCGGTGATCACCGTCGACGACGAGGGCGAGAACACCATCGTCGTCGACGCCGGCGCCAACGCCTCGCTCACCGCCGAGGAGACGGCGGCCGCGGTCGCGGCCGTGCGTCCCGACGTGCTGCTCCTGCAGCTCGAGGTGCCTGCAGGCCGCGGTGGCCGCGGCGGCCGAGGCCGCCGGCGAGGCCCTGGTGGTGCTCAACCCGGCGCCGATGCCCGCCGACGCCGACCCCGGTGCGCGCGCTGCTGCCCCGGGTCGACGTGCTGGTGCCCAACCGCAGCGAGCTCGGCCGGCTGGCGGGACGCCCGGAGCCCGTCGACGCCGCCGAGGTCAGCGCCTGCGTCGCCGCGCTCGACCACGACGGCAGCGTCGTGGTCACCCTCGGCGCCGACGGGGCGCTGTGCTTCGAGAAGGGCGCCGAGCCGGTCGCCGTGGCGGGCGTGCCCACCACGGCCCGCGACGCCAGCGGGGCGGGGGACGTCTTCTGCGGCACCCTGGCCCAGCAGCTGGCCGGCGGCACCGGCCTGCTCGAGGCCGTGCGCCACGCCAACGTGCTGGCCGCGGCCAGCACCGTGCACGCCGGTGCGCGGGTGCGGGCCGAGCTGCGCGGCCGAGCGTCTGAGCGACCCGACCCCGGTCTGCCGGTGGCCTGCTCAGGTCGCCGGCAGGCCGTCGGCCGCCAGCAGGTGCAGCGCCGCACCGGTCGCCAGGACCGCCTCGTCGAAGACGGCGTCGGCGGCGTGGTTGAACGCCTCGTGCCCGGGCACCTGCGCGCCGAGGTAGACCATCGCCCCCGGCCACCGGTGGAGGAAGTAGGCGAAGTCCTCGATCACCATCGACGGGTGGGCCATCTCCACGACCTCGGCCCGGGTCCCGACCGCGGCGCGCACCCGGTCGACGTACGCCGCGTCGTTGACGACGGCGGGGTAGCCCTCGGTGATCGTCGTGCGCGCCTCGACCCCGATCTCGGTCGCGGTGGTGCTCGCCAGGTCGGTCAGCTCGCGGTGCAGGGTCGTGCGCTGCTGCGCCGAGAGGGTGCGGGTGGTGCCGCGCAGCCGGCCGTCGGTGGGGATCACGTTGACGGTGTTGCCGATCAGCGACTCGGTGACGGTCGCGACCAGGTGCTCGTCGGCGGCGAGCTCGGCGACCCGGTCGCGCAGCCGGCCGACCAGCTCGCCGGCAGCCTCGACCGGGTTGCCGGCCAGGTGCGGCTGGCTCGCGTGCGCGCCCGGACCGCTGTAGTCGATGCGGAACCAGTCGCCGAAGGCCATGAAGGTGCCGGGACGCAGGTGCACGCTGTGGGCCGGCCAGGTCGCGTGCACGTGGATGGCGAACGCCTCGGCCTCCTCCAGCGCCAGGCTGGCGTGTCGCTCCAGTGTCGGCACCGCGCCACGGTCCGTCTCCTCGCCGGGCTGGAAGACCAGCACGGTGCGCCGGGCAGGGGGGCTCCTCCACCAGGCAGGCGGCAGCGCCGAGCAGCATCGCCATGTGCAGGTCGTGGCCGCAGGCGTGCATCGCGCCCGGGCGCCGCGACGGCAGGTCCATGCCGCTGCGCTCGGTGATCGGCAGGGCGTCCATGTCGGCGCGCAGCACCACGGGGCGCCCCGTGGTCGTCCCCGGCACCTCCACCGTGACCCCCGCCCCGGGATGGGCCGTCGGCGCCAGCCCCAGGCTCCGGAGCACCTCGACGATGTACGCGTGGGTGTCCGGGAGCTCGAGCCCGACCTCCGGCTCCTGGTGGAGGACGCGTCGGTGCGCGACCATCCACTCCTGGCGTGCCGCAGCCTGCGACCATCTGTCTGTCACGGGCGCGAGGATACCGGCGGCGGACGCGGCGACCGCGCGTCGTACCCACGCTCGAGCGGCCGCCCGCCCGCCCGAGATTTCACGCGATGATTTCGACGCTCCGGCCCCACGGGACGCGACCCGCTGAGAGACTGTTGAGGTTGTTCGGCTGGAGGGGGCCTGGATGCGTTCGATGCGTGGCGACCTGGTCGTCGGCAGCAACGCGCTGCTGCGCGCGACCCTCGACGCGGTGCCCGACGCCGTCGTGGTCGTCGACGAGCGCGGCGTGATCACGGCCGCCAACATCCAGGTCGAGCACGGTCTTCGGCTACCGACCCGAGGAGCTCGAGGGCCAGCCGATCGAGGTGCTGGTGCCGCCGCGGCTGCGGGGCGGTCACCCGAAGCGACGCAACAGCTACAGCCACCGCCCCATGGGACTGCTGCAGCTGCCCGCCTACCGCCGCGACGGGGTGGAGTTCCCGGCCGAGATCTCGCTGGCCCCGATCGCCACCGACGAGAGCCACCTGACCGTGGCCACCGTGCGCGACATCAGCGAACGGCTGCGGCTGGAGGCCGAGGCCGACCGGATGCGCGACGAGCTGCTGGCCACGATCAGCCACGAGCTGCGCACCCCGCTGACCTCGATCATCGGCTACACCGAGCTCCTCGAGGACCTCGAGCGCGACGCCATGAGCCCGCTGGGGCGCGACATGCTCGCGAAGGTCCGGCGCAACGCCGGCCGCGAGCTGCGCCTGGTCGACGACCTGCTCACCCTCGCCGTCGGACAACCTCGGTCACATGCACCTGCGGCTCGCAGGACGTCGACCTGCTCGCCCTCGTCCGCGAGGTCGTCGAGCGACCGGCGCCACGAGGCCCGTCGGCGGGGCCTGGTCATCGCCGTGCACAGCGCCCGCGGGACGCTCCACGCGGTCTGCGGGGACCGGCACCGGCTCACCCAGGCGCTCGACAACCTCGTGGCCAACGCCGTGAAGTTCACCGCGACCGGCGGACGCGTCGACGTCACGGTCTCGACGTCGCCGACAGCACCGTCGTCACCGTCACCGACACCGGTGCGGGGATCTCCTCGGCCGAGCAGAAGAGCGTCTTCGAGCGGCTCTACCGCGGCCGCGACGCCTCCCACCAGGCGGTGCCCGGCACCGGGCTCGGGCCTCGCGCTGGTCAAGGGCATCGTCGAGGCGCACCAGGGCAGCGTCGCGCTGCGCAGCGAGCTCGGCGTGGGCACCACGGTCACGGTGCAGCTGCCGCACCGCCCACCCCGCGACTGACCGCGCCGCGTCGTCACGAACCTGGGTCCGGATCGTTGGTCCAGCGTCCACCACCGAGAGGCCCTCATCATCATGCGTCGCCACCCGCTCCGTCCTGCTCGCGCTCGTCACCACGCTGGGTCTGTCGTCGGGCTGCTGCTCAGCGTCGGCAGCGCCTCGACCGCGGTGGCCGCCGAGAAGTACCCGGTGCCCTACAACTTCATCCCCACGCCGTCCTCGGCGGCCTGCAGGCCGACGCGCCCGGCACCAACGACTGGGACCTGCCGGCCCAGCAAGCGGCACCCACGCCCGGTGGTGCTGGTGCACGGCACCTTCGGCAGCCAGAGCACCAACTGGCAGACCTACGGCCCGCTGCTGGCACAACAAGGGCTACTGCGTCTTCGCGCTGACCTACGGCACCGACCCGGCGCTCGGCCCGCGGCAGCGGCTACGTCGGCGGGACTCGGCAAGATGCAGCGCAGCGCGCGCGAGCTGAAGGCGTTCGTGAACGACGGTGCGCCCGCGCCACCGGGGCCCGCAAGGTCGACCTGCTCGGGCACTCGCAGGGCACCCTGATGCCGAGCCTGGTACGTGAAGTTCCTCGGCGGCGCGAAGCACGTCAAGCGCTACGTCTCGATGGCCCCGCTCTGGCACGGCACCCAGATCGCAGCCCCCTTCGCCGCGATCGCCGGCGTCTTCGGCGTCCGCGTCGACCAGGCCGTCCCGCTCTGCGTGGCCTGCGGCCAGTTCGCGCCCGGACTCGGCGTACATGCGCCAGCATCCGCGCGCGGCGGCGTCGCGGTCAGAAGGGCATCCGCTACACCAACATCATGACCCGCTACGACCAGCTGGTGGTGCCCTACAGCTCGGGGATCGAGCAGGGGATGCGCAACATCGTCGTGCAGGACGACGTGCGAGACCGACTACTCCGACCACCTGCAGATCGCCGCCGACCCGGTCGCCGCCCAGCACGTGCTCAACGCGCTCGACCCGAAGCGCAGCTCGCCGGCGCCGTGCCAGCTGGTGCTGCCGGTCATCGGCGGGGCGCCGCGCTCCTGACACAGAAGAGGCCGGGCCCGACGCCACTGGGGGGTGTGTACGCGCCGGGCCTGGCGTCCTCTCACCCGTTCCCCGGTCGGTGGGGATTCATGCATCTCTCTTTCGAAATTCTCACCAAGTGGACGGCTCGGGTGGCGGCGCGTGTGGCGGCTGAGCCCGCTGGGGGTCCGGGTCGTGGTCTGGGTCGTGGTCTGGGTCGTGGTCCGGGTCGTGGTCCGGGTCGTGTGGTTGAGGACGCGCCCCGACGCGTCCTCAGGCCACGACCCAAGCCACGACCCGAGCCACGACCCGAGCCACGACCGGGCGACGGGGCGGCACCCCACGGCGGAATCAACCGACGCCTGCGAGCGTTGAAGCCAACCGTGCCCATCGATGACTCACGCCGCGTGTCCATGCTGATCGGCGTGCTGTTCGGGCTGGCCGGGATGGGCTCCGCAGCCGCCGCCGTCGCGCTGCCCGGCGCTGGGCCAGGACTTCGGCATCAGCGTCGGCACCACCGCCTGGACGATCAGCCTCTACGCGCTGATGTTCGCGGTCACCACCGCGCTCTACGGCCGCTTCTCCGACCTCGTCGGCATCCGCACCCCGCTGCTGATCGGCATCGGGCTGATGACCGGCGGCGCGCTGCTGGCCGCGCTGGCGCCGACGTACGCCGTGCTCCTCTTCGCCCGGCTCGTCCAGGGCGCCGGCGCCGCCGCCGTGCCGACCCTGGGCGTGGCGATCCTCAGCGGCCGGTACGACGGCGCCGTGCGCGGGCTCGCCCTCGGCCGGCTCGCCGGCACCGCAGCCGCCGTGACCAGCCTCGGGCCGCTGCTCGGCGGGGTCGTCGAGCACGCCTTCGGGTGGCGCGCGGTGATGGCGATCCCGATGCTCGGCGCGCTGGTGATCCCCTTCGTGTGGCGCGCGCTGACCACCGAGGGGAGTGGCGCGAACCTCGACGTCATCGGGGCCGTGCTCGTCGCGGTGACCGCGGCTGGGCTGGTGCTGCTGATCCAGTCGCCCTCGACCGGTGTGGTGATCGCGCTCGTCGGGCTGCTGCTGCTCGGCCTCGGCACCCCGCTGGTGATGCTGCAGGTGCGGCGTCGACCCGACGGGTTCCTGCCACGTGACGTGATCCGCAACCCCGTCGTCGTCCGCTCCGCGCTGGCCGCGGCCGCCGTGCCCGCCTCGTGGTTCGGGATGCTGATCGCCGTGCCCGCCGTGCTCGTCGGCGAGGCCGGCTGGGAGCCGTGGCAGGTCGGCCTCCTGCTGCTGCCCAGCTCGGTGGTCGCGGTCCTCATGCCTCGGGTGACCGGGCCGATGCTGACCAGGCTCGGCGCCGCCCAGACGCTCGGCGGGGCCGCGATCGCCGCCGCGCTCGCGCTGTTCATGGCCGCGTGGGGTGCTGCCGTGCTGTCGCCGGTGGTGCTCGCGATCGCGCTGATCCTGGTGACGTTCTCCTTCGGCGCCGGTCAGCCCGCCCTCTCGGCCTCCGTCGGGAGCGCGGTGCACGTGCACGTGCGCGGGGTCGCCCTCGGCATCGCGACGCTCGTCTTCATGACCGGTGGCTCCGTCGGCTCCGCCCTCGTGGGCGGCCTCGGCTGCGGTCACCGGCCTGCCGTGGGCGCTGGCGATCCTCGGCGTGCTGCCGCTGATCGGCATGACCGCACTGATCCCGATCCTCAAGCACTCGCCGGAGGCGTTGATCGCCGAGGCCGACTGACCGGCCACTCCTCGATCAGAGGTGGTAGCCCGGCCGGTGCGGGCAGGTTCTGCCGTGCCGCATCCGGCACCGGACGTAGCGCCGCAAGCGGGTCACGTTCTTGGACATGATCCGAACGTAAAAGACGGTGACGGCAGTCCGCTACAAGAATCTCGGTGAGCCGGCCGATTGAGCCGGGAGGACCAGACCAGCGTTGCCGAACGTCGGGTCGGCCCGCGCCCGGCCCACCCCGCCGAGCGGTCACTTTCGCACCATCGACCAGTCAGTTCTGCACCACCCACCGGTCAGTTCTGCACCCTCGACCAGTCACTTGTCGTACGCTCGAAAAAGTTTTCGATCTGCCTGTGGAAAACGCCGTTTGACCTGGTGCTTTACCTCAGGCCTTGGGAGAATGGTCCCGTGACCACGGCGGCGCTGCACCCCATCGGCGGTGCGGTGGCGCGCGTGCATGCCGCGCTCGACGAGGTGGCTGAGACCCCGGCGTGGTCGATGGGTCAGGCCGACGCCGCTGAGGTGCTGGTGCAGATCGCGCGGGCCGAGGCGAGGCTGGTCGAGCTCCGCTCCCGGGCGCTGGTCCAGGCGGAGGCCGTGGCGGTCCAGGAGTGCAACGCCTCCCCGTCGTTGGCGGTGTGGCACGCGTACGTGACCCGGTCGACGAAGCGGGAGTCGTTCCGCGAGGTCCACCTCGCCACCGGTCTTGCCCAGCACTCGCTGGTGCGGGAGGCGCTGGGTCGCGGGGACCTGGTCGCGGAGCAGGCATCGGTGATCGTGCACGCCCTCGACGCGTTGCCCGACGACCTCGAGGCCTCGGTGCTGGAGCAGGCGGCGAAGGCGCTGGTCGCCTACGCGGAGGTCCACGACGCGCGGGCGCTGAAGATCCTGGGGCGCCGCATCCTCGAGGTCGTCGCGCCCGAGGTCGGCGGAGGCGTGGGAGGCCGAGCAGCTCGCCAAGGCAGAGCGTGAGGCGGAGAAGGCGGCGGTGTTCCGGATCCGTGAGGACGGCGAGGGTCGCTGCAAGGGGTCCTTCACGGTGCCGCTGCTGGTCGGGCAGATGCTGGAGCGGGCGCTGCTGGCGTTCGCGGCCCCGAAGCACCAGATCTCGAAGCGCACCGGGCAGGAGCAGCAGGGCGAGCAGGCGTCGGTGCCGGTACGCCGGCCCACGGCGCAGCGGCTCGGTGCGGCGTTCGTGGAGCTCATCGAGCGCCTCGACCCGGCTGCTCTTGCCCCGCGCCGGTGGGGTGAACGCGACCGTGGTGGTGACCATGAGCCGTGGCCTCGCTGATGGGTGGACTGGCTGCCGCGACCCTGGACACCGGGGCCCGGGTCAGTGCCGCGACCGCGCGGCGGCTGGCGTGCGAGGCCGGGATCGTCCCCGTCGTGCTGGGCGGGAACAGCCAGCCCCTCGACGTCGGCCGGACCAAGCGGTTCTTCACCTACGCCCAGCGGATCGCCCTGGCGGTGCGCGACCGGGGCTGCACCGCCGAGGGCTGCGAAGCCCCACCTGCGATGTGCCACGCCCACCACGAGGACCCCTGGTCCCACGGACACGGCACGAAAGTCGCACGGGGGCGGCTGCTGTGCCCGTTCCACCACCGCCGCATCCACGACCCGGAGTACGAGGTCGACGTCGGCGCCGACAACCAGGTGCGGTTCCACCGGCGGACGTAGGAGAGCTCTGCTCGGTTCTCACGGGGTCTCGACGGGCGGTCGGCGCCGGGGCGCCTCCCTGCTCGACCAACGGTGGGGTGCGGCTCCCTGCTCGACCAACGGTGGGGTGCTCCTCCCTGCTCTACCCACGGGGGCGGCCCTGGGACAATCGGCATGCCGCCTGAACCTCTGCCGCGAAGGACCGCCTCATGAGCCACCCCGTCCCGCTCCGACGAGCACGACTGCTCGCCGCCGCGCTGATCGCTCCCGTGCTGGTGCTGGCCGGGTGCGCTGGCGACGCGCCGCGCTCCGACTCCGGCCAGGGACTGCTGTCCACCCACGACCTCGCCGGGCTCGACACCGCCCAGGTCATCGAGCGGCTCGACACGCTGCCGCTGGCCGAGCGCCCGACCGACCTGCTCGCCTCCGTGCAGCCGGACGCCCTCGTGCTCACCGACGACCGGGACCGCGAGGCCCGGCTGCCGATGCCGACGGACGAGGTCTACGTCTCGGTCGCGCCCTACCGCGAGCAGACCCACGAGTGCCACTTCCACAGCCTCACCACGTGCGTCGGCGAGCTCGGCAACGAGACGGTGCAGGTGGTGCTCACCGACGCTGACGGCGACGTGCTGATCGACGAGACCCGCGAGACCTACGACAACGGCTTCGTCGGCCTGTGGGTGCCGCGCGACCTCGAGGGGACCCTCACGATCGAGCACGACGGGCGCACCGGCAGCACGCCGGTCACGACGCTGGACCCCGACGACCCGACCTGCCTCACCGGGCTGCGCCTCACCTGAGCGTCGTACGCCGCCGCGTCACCACCACCCGGTCCGAGGGCGCGCGCCGGGCGGGCGCAGCGCACGGGCGCCGATGTCGGCGGCGGCGATCTGGGCGCGTTCCAGCTGGGCCTGGGCCTGCGCGCTGGCGGCCAGGGCGCGGGTCAGGGCGTCGGCGACCACCGCCACGGCCGCCTCGGGCTCGTCGACGAAGGGCCCCTCCCGCACCGTCAGCCGCTGCGCCTGCTGCGCGTCGAGCAGCCAGGCCGCGACCGCCCGCGCGCCGTCCTGGGTGGCCTGCGAGGTCATCCCCAGGCACCCGATGACGACGTACGCCTCGGCCGGCCCGGCCAGCCCCTCGACCCGGGCGCCGTACGCCACGCTCCTCGCGGCCGAGCGCAGTTCGATGGCGCGTGCCGCGGCCGTGTTGCTGTCCCGAGAATCGCGCCACGCCACTGTGCTGCCCCCTCGCCGTCGGCCCTGACCCCCACTGTGGGCCCGCGCGACCGTTCTCGTCCATGGCGACAACCGGCCTTGAGAGTTTAGAGTTCCTGAATGGAGCTCCGGCTGCACCGTCTGCGCTTCCTTCGCGAGGTCGCCCACCACGGCGGTGTGAACGCGGCGGCCCGTGCGACGCACTACTCGCCGTCCGCCATCTCCCAGCAGATGGCCGCGCTGGAGAAGGACGTGGGAGCCCCGGTGCTCGAGCGCCGCGGTCGCCATGTCGTGCTCACCGAGGTCGGACGCGTGCTGCTGCACCACGCCGAGATCCTGCTCGACGCGGAGCGTGACGCCCGCAGCGCGGTCGAGCACGTGCGTGACCTCGTGGCCGTCGAGCTGACCGTCGGGGTGTTCAGCACGGTCGCCGCGGGCCTGGTGCCCCAGGTCGTCACCGACCTGGGTCGGCGGCGCCCCGAGATCCGCGTCCGCACCCGGGAGAGCGACCCCGACGAGGCCGGGATGCAGCTCGCCCACGGTCACCTGGACCTCGCCTTCCTCATCGACTACCCCGACGCGACCGAGCCCTGGTCCGCCGGCCTCACCGTCGTGCCGGTGATGGACGACCGGCTCCAGATCGCGGCGATGACGGGCCGGCTGCCGTCCTCGACGGTCCGCCTCGCCGACCTCGCGGAGGAGGACTGGATCATCTCCGGTCCGCACAGCTACTACGGGAGAGCGGTCGGGGCCGCCTGCCGGGACGCCGGCTTCGAGATGCGGACCACCCACGAGGTGGACGGGCAGGCCACCGCGCTCGCCATGGTCGCGGCCGGGCTCGGCGTCACCCTCGTCTCCGACCTCGGGCGCGCGTTCCTGCCCGACCAGGGGGTCACGCTGCACCGCCTCTCGAGACCGCTGCGACGCCAGATCCTGCTCGCCCGCCACGAGCGCGCCGACAGCCCCGCGATCGAGGCGTTCCTGACGAGCACCGTGCGGGCCGTGGCCGCGCTGGAGCTGGCGGATCAGGACTGAGGTACGAGCCCGCTGTCGCGGAAGGCCTGCTCGAGGCTGGTGGCGATGGTCTGGTGGCCGGCGTCGAGGGGGTTGCCGGCGGCACCGGTGGGCAGGTCGGCCCAGCCCTCCTTGGTCGGGCGCAGCACGAGGGTGCCGTCGACGGCGCGCCACGCCTGGGTCATCGCGGCCTCCTGCTTCGCATCCACCCCCTGGGGGCGGAACGAGCTGACCGCGACGACCGGGGTGCCGGCCAGGTCGGCGGCGAACTGCTGGCCCAGGTCGGCGATCGCCCGGGTCACGGCCTTGGTGTCCGTGGCACCGGCGTACCCCGCCTGGACGAGCACGGCGTCGGGGTCGATCGAGCCGAGGGGGGCGCCGTCGTACAGGTCGGGGATGGTGCTGCCGCCCTCGCCCGGCACGGTGAAGCCGGCGCCCGGCTCGGCGATGGTGCGCACGTCCCAGCCGAGGTCGTCGGCCAGCAGCGCGGCGTACGACGCCTGCTCGCCGGAGGCGCCGTCGCCGGCCGCCCAGCCGTCCCCGAGGAGCAGCAGCACCGGGCGGGGCCGGTTCGCGGTCGGGGTGAGGGTGTCGAAGGTCGGCGGCTCGTAGGCCGGCTTCGTCGGCTCGCTGGGGGAGGCGTCGGGCAGCCCCGGGGCGTCGGGCAGCTGGTCGTCGCTACCTCCCGGGTCGATGACGGACTCGACGTCGGTGTCCTCGGCGATCCGGTCGTTGAACTGCGTCCAGGCGTAGCCGGTCCCGCCCACGACCCCGATCGCGAGCAGCACGATCAGGAGGGTGGCGAGGGGGAAGTCGTTTCCGCGGCGCACGCCTGGCAGCGTAGGGGATCGGGACTTGCCCGGCGGGGTCGCCGTGGCTCTGGGAGAGTGCGGCCGTGGACATCGGTATGACACTGCCCGTGATGGAGCCCGACCTGTGGGCGGAGCCCGACACCCTCGAGCGGTGGGCGCGCGAGATCGACGCCGGCCCGTGGTCGTCGCTGTGCTTCGGCGAGCGGATGGCCTTCGACAACCCCGAGCCGCTCACCCTGCTCGGCGCGGTCTCCGCGTGGACGAGCCGGGTGTCGATCGCGCTGACCGTGGTGGTGCCGCAGCTGCACGAGCCGGTGCCGCTGGCCAAGGCGCTCGCCACCGCCGACCGGCTCTGCGGGGGTCGGCTGACCCTCGGCGTCGGGGTGGGCGGGCGCGAGGAGGACTACCGCGCCGCCGGGGCGGACTGGTCGACGCGCACCATGGTCGAGATGGCTGACCGGGTCGCGGTGCTGCGCCGGGTCTGGGCCGGCGAGAAGGTCGTCGAGGCCACGCTGCCCGTCGGGCCGCCGCCGCTGCAGGCCGGCGGTCCGCCCGTGTACGTCGGCACCCTCGGCCCGCGCACCATCAAGCACGCCGCCGGCTGGGCCGACGGGCTCGCCGGCGTCTCCCTCGACCTCGACCTGGACGGGGTGTCCGCGCTCTTCGACCTGGCCCGTGAGTCGTGGGCCGCGGCCGGGCGTGAGGCTCCGAAGCTGACCACCTCCTTCTGGTTCGCCATCGACGACGGTGACGGCTCAGCGCGCGAGCAGGTGCACCGGCACCTGCGGCACTACATGAACTGGTATCCCGCCGAGCTCGTCGACGCGATGGCCCCCACCACCGGGTTCGCCGGGACGGTCGAGGAGCTCGAGGAGGTGCTGCGCGGCTTCGCCGGCATCGGCTGCGACGAGGTGCAGCTCATCCCGACCTCCTGCGACCGCGAGCAGCTCGCCGCCGCCGCGGACGTCGTACGACGCCTGGGCTGAGGGCCGGCTGCGCCGTCAGGGTCGCTCGTCGCGCCACAGCACGACGCAGCAGGCCATCGCCGCGGCCCACAGCAGGAGCACCGGGATGTCGCCGGTGTTGAAGCCGTGGTCCTCGCTGACGCTGAACAGCACGCGGCCCGCCCACGGGCCGTGCCCGGCGATCAGCAGCAGCGCGAGCACCGACGTCACGAGGTAGATCGCGATGGCGATCAGGCGGCGGCGCTGCACCCGGTGACGGTAGTCCAGCGTCGGCAACCTGGCCCGCGCAGCGGTCCTGCCGGACGGCCGTCGGTGATCGAGGAAGTGATCGAGAGATAGAACTGCCAGGCCTGCGGGAAACCCCCTTGGCCTGCTTCTTCGTCCGGCTGCAGGGCACGAGCTCTCGTGGTGGAAGGCGGGACTGGACCAGGGGCCTCGGTCCGGATGAGCCATGCGCAGACGAATGATGTGGCGACACCTGTCCCGCACGACTGGTAGCGCCACCCTCGAGGAGCTCGTCGTTCTCCTCCGCTACCCCGCACGGCCGAGCTGTCGATCATCGGTGGAAGCGGCATCGCCGCAGGTCACAGCGGCTCGGCGGCGCGGGCGAGGCGGGTTGCCGAGCCGCTGCTCTGCTGTCGGGTCTTGGCAGGAGCAAGGCCCTCGCGGCCCACTCTGCGCGTTCTTCAGGGCGCACCGGTGCGCGGTCTCACGATGCTGGAGAACGGATCCCAAAGTTAAGGTTGCCGATCGGTCATTGACATGGAACTCGTTCTGAGGTGTTAATTGACGCGTCAGTCAAAGTGATGGCCATCACGCGATGGGAATCACAGCAACGAGGAGGGTCGATGGCCCAGGCGGTCGCGAGTACAGCCCCACGGCGCACAGCCCGTCGGGTCCCGGACAGGTGGGCTTTGGTGGCACTGCCGACCGTGGCGATGCTGCTGGTGGTGTTCGTGCTGCCGATGGCCACGATCGTGTGGCGCAGCCTCACGCTGCCGGAGCCGGGCGTTGGGAACTTCACCCAGATCCTCACCAGCCCGACCTACCGCTCGGTGCTGGTCAACACCCTCCAGATGGCAGGGCTGACCACCATCTTCTGCGTCCTGCTCGGCTACCCCTACGCCTACCTGATGGTGCGCGTCGGGGACGGGGTGCGGATGATCCTGCTGCTCTGCGTCATCGTGCCGTTCTGGACCAGCCTGCTGGTGCGCACCTTCGCCTGGATCCTCCTGCTGCAGGACACCGGCCTCGTCAACGAGGCCCTGATCGGCTCGGGTCTCATCGACTCGCCGATCTCCCTGATCCGCACCATGCCCGGCGTGGTGATCGGGATGGTCCACATCCTGCTGCCCTACTACGTGCTCCCGATGTACGCCCAGATGCGCAAGATCGACCTGAGCCTGATGACCGCGGCCGAGTCCCTCGGGGCCCCGCCGCGCCAGGCCTTCTGGAAGGTCTTCGTGCCGCTCTCGCTGCCCGGGCTCATCTCCGGCGCGACCCTGGTCTTCCTGCTGGCCCTCGGCTTCTACGTCACCCCTGCCCTGCTCGGCAGCGGCTCCACGCTGGTGATCGGCGAGCTGATCGTCCAGCAGATCTCCGGGGTCCTCAACTGGGGCGTCGGCTCCGCGCTCGCCGTGGCCCTGCTCATCATGACCCTGACGCTGCTCGGCGTCGTCAACCGCTTCACGCGTGGCGTGATGGACCAGAAGACGGCGGCCTGACATGACGAAGTTCGGACGAATCCTCCTCGGCCTCATGGTGGCCCTCACCGCTGCCTACCTGATGCTGCCCAGCCTGGTCGTCATCCCGATGTCCTTCACCTCCGGGCGCAGTCTCAGCTTCCCGCCCGACGGCTTTTCGCTGCGCTGGTACCAAGCCCTGCTCGACGACCCGTCGTGGGTGCAGGCCTTCTTCAACAGCGTCAAGGTCGCCGTGCTCACCGCCGTGTGCGCCACCGTGCTCGGCACCGCCGCCGCCCTCGGCCTGCACCGCAGCCGGCTGCGTGGCACTGCGGTGGTCGCCCTGCTGGTGCGGGCACCGCTGGCCGTGCCGTACGTCGTCCTCGGCATCGCCCTGTACGCCGTCTTCCTGCGTTGGGGCCTGACCTCGACGCTGCTCGGCTTCGTGCTGGCCCACACCGTGCTGGCCATCCCCTACGTCGTGATGTCGGTGATGCCGCTGCTCGGCAGCCTCGACGAGGGCATCGAGCGGGCCGCCGCCACCCTGGGCGCCGGACCGGCCACCGTCTTCCGCAAGGTCACGCTGCCGGCCCTCGTGCCGGGCATGATCACCGGCGCCTTCTTCGCCTTCATCATCTCCTTCGACGAGGTCGTGGTCGCGATCTTCCTCGGCGGCGTCGGCTTCGAGACCCTGCCGCTGCGGATGTGGTCGGGGGTCCGGGTCTCCATCGAGCCCACCATCGCCGCCGTCGCGACGATCCTCGTCCTCACCAGCTCCTTCGTCCTCATGGCTGCCTACCTCGGGCGAGTCGTGTCCAAGCAGATCGTCGACCGACGCTCGCGAAAGGTGTCAGCATGAGCCCGAACCCCACCCTCCAGCGCGACGACGCCCCCGGTCACGCCGCGGGCACCCCGTCGACCGACTCGGCCTCGATCCGACTCCGCGGCCTGAGCCGGCACTTCGGTGACGTGGTCGCCCTCGACAACGTGGACCTCGACATCGCCTCGGGCGAGTTCATGACCCTGCTGGGGGCCAGCGGCTCGGGCAAGTCCACGATGCTCTCGCTCATCGCCGGCTTCGACGAGCCCACCAGCGGCGTCGTCGAGGTCTCCGGGCGAGCGCTCAACGGCGTCCCGCCGCACAAGCGCAACATCGGCATGGTCTTCCAGAACTACGCGCTCTTCCCGCACATGAGCGTCGCCGACAACATCGCCTTCTCCCTCAAGCAGCGCAAGGTGCCTAAGGCCGAGATCACCCAGCGGGTGGGGGAGGCCCTCGACGTCGTCGAGCTGACCGGCCTCGAGCGGCGCCGTCCGGCCGCCCTCTCCGGCGGCCAGCGCCAGCGCGTCGCCCTGGCCCGGGCCATCGTCTTCCGACCCCAGATCCTGCTCATGGACGAGCCGCTCGCGGCGCTCGACAAGCGGCTGCGCGAGCAGCTGCAGATCGAGCTCAAGCGCATCCACGCCGAGCTCGGCATCACGTTCGTCTTCGTCACCCACGACCAGGAGGAGGCGCTGGCCATGTCGGACCGCATCGCCCTGGTCCACTCCGGTCGCATCGAGCAGCTCGGCTCGGTGGAGGAGATCTACGAGCGCCCCGTCACCTCCTACGCCGCCGACTTCATCGGTGAGTCCAACCTCTTCGAGGGCCCCGTCGTCCGCGGCGCCGGCATGGCACGGGTCCACGCCCCCGATGCCGAGCTGAGCATCCCCACGCACTCCACCCTGGGCGAGGCCACCCACGGTGCGCTCCTGGTGCGTCCCGAGAAGCTGCAGGTCTGCGGCGTCGACGACGAGCTGCCCACCGGCGACAAGGACGTCGTGCCGGCCACGGTCACCAACGTCACCTACCTCGGCTCGGCCACCCGCGTCGACGCGCTCACCGCCTCCGGCAAGCACCTGGTCGCCCGGGTCTCCGCCGATCTGGCCGGGCGGCTGCGGCCGACCGACCAGATCAAGGTCTGCTGGAACCCGCGCGACGCGTGGCTGATCCCGCAGGCCGCAGCCGCGACCCCGGCACCCGACACGGGGGCGGACCATGCGCGATGACCACCCTGGCCCCGGCACGGACGGTGCCGCGCAGCGGGATCGTGCTGGCCTCGGTCTCGGTGCTGGTCTACGCGCTGATCCCGATCGCGGTCGCGCTGGCGCTCGCCGACGGACTCTCGCTGCCGACGCTGTACGCCGGCCGCACGGTGCTGGCGCTGACCGCGGTCTGGGTGCTGGCCCGGGTGCTGCAGGGTCGCTCGCCGACCCGGAGCACCGGGCTGCCGGGCGACCGGCGCCGGCTGCTGCTCCTCGGTGGGACCTTCTACTGCGCGCAGATGGTGTTCTACTTCGCCTCGCTGACCCGGCTCGACGTCGCGGTGGCCGGGGTGCTGGCCTACGCCTACCCGGCGCTGGTGGCGCTGGGCGGGGTGCTGGCCGGCCTGGAGGTGCTCGGCTCGCGGCAGGTCATCTCGCTGGTGCTGTCCCTGCTGGGGATCGTCATGGTGATCGGCTCCGGCAGCTCGGGCTCGATGGACCCGCTGGGCGTCGCGATGGCGCTGGGCTCGGCGGTGGCCTACGCCGCCTACATCCTGACCACCAGTGCACCGGCCGCCCGGGTGGGTCCGCTCGCCTCCGCGTTCTGGGTGCTGGCCGGAGCCACCGTGATCTCGGCGGGCCTGCTGGTGCTGATGCCGCCCACCAGCTTCCCGGTGCCGGTCGGCGTGGCCTGGCTGATGCTGCACGGGCTGGTGCTGATGCCGGTCGCCGTGACCTGCTTCCTCTTCGCCCTCGCGCGGCTCGGCGGCGTACGCCTCTCGATCTTCGACACCCTGCAACCGGCCATCACCGCGCTGGCCGGGGTGCTGGTCCTGGGGGAGCGCCTGACCTGGTGGCAGGTCGCCGGCGCGGCCCTCATCCTCTTCGCGGCCGTGCGGGCCGTCTCCGGCGCCCGCCCGGTCCTCGCCGAACCACCGGTCCGTGGCTGACCGTGCCCACCGAACTCATCACCACCCAAGGAGCCTCGTGAACACCATGCAGCAGGACATGACCGGACGGGTCGCCCTCGTCACCGGCGGCGGCAGCGGCATCGGCCGCGCCCTGGCCCACGAGGTGGGCCGCCGCGGGGCTGTCGTCGCGGTGATGGGTCGCCGCGTCGAGGCGCTCGAGGAGACCGTGGCCCAGCTGCGCGAGCAGGGCATCGTCGCGATGGCCGCCGCAGCTGACGTGCGCGACCAGGAGCGGGTCGTCGCGGCCGTCGCCGAGGTCGAGGCCGAGCTCGGTGGCATCGACCTGCTGGTCAACAACGCCGCCGGCAACTTCGTGGCCCCCGCCGAGAAGATCTCCCCGAACGGCTTCCGGGCCGTCGTCGACATCGTCCTCAACGGCACCTACCTGCTCACCAGCGAGATCGGGCGTCGGGCGATCGCCGCCGACCGGCCCGCCTCGATCCTCAACGTCGTGGCCACCTACGCCTGGCACGGCCACCCCGGCACCGTGCACAGCGCGTCGGCCAAGGCCGGCGTCGTGGCGATGACCCGCACGCTCGCGGTCGAGTGGGCCCGCTACAACATCCGCGTCAACTGCATCGCGCCCGGCCCGACCGAGACCGACGGCGCCGGTGCCGCGCTCTGGGCCAGCGAGGAGGAGCGGGCCCGAGTCGTCGCCTCGGTGCCGATGGGCCGCTTCGCCTCGACCGAGGAGATCGCCCGCTGCGGCGCCTTCCTGCTCTCGCCCGACGCGGCGTACGTGACCGGCGAGGTGTTCACCGTCGACGGCGGCCAGTGGTTGGGTCGTCAGGTGTACGGCGACCCCATCACCGGGTAGCCCTCCGGCACCGACCGGACCACCCCCGCTGAGCCCCCCTCGAGCGACAGACGCCAGACCAGGAGCGTGAGTGAACGTGAGTCAGACCAAGTCCCGACAGACCCGCCGCATGGAGATCGTGCGAGCGGCGTGGGAGCTGGTCGCCGAGCGCGGCGTGGATGCGGTCCGCATCCAGGACATCGCCGCCAGTGTGGGCACCAGCACCGGCACGATCCACTACTACTTCCACGACCGCGCCGACATCCTGGCCGCCGCTCTGGAGTTCTCGGCCAAGCGCTTCACCCACCGCAAGGCCGAGGAGGTGCCCGACGAGGTGGCCTACCTCGAACGGATCTTCGCGCTCATCGACTCCCAGCTGGTCGGCGAGAGCACCCGGCAGGAGTGGGCGGTGTGGATCGAGTTCTGGGGCGAGGCCACCCGCCAGCAGCGCTTCGCCGACCTCAACCGCGACGTCTACACCCAGTGGCGCGCCCTGATCGCCGACCAGGTGCGCGGCGGCCAGCAGGTGGGGGAGTTCCCCGAGCACGTCGTGCCCGAGGACTTCGCCACCGACCTGATCGCCCTGATGGACGGCCTGGGCATCCAGACCATGCTCCAGGGTCCCGGCATGTCACCCGACTACATGCGCGAGCGGCTGCGTGCCTACGCGCAGAGCCAGCTCGCCGGCGTACGCACCTGATCCTCACCCGCCGTCACCGCTAAGGCGGCGGCGACGGGCATCCGCTCGGAAACACATCTAACTGACCAGTCAATCGGCACCACGAGCACTAGGAGTTTGTCAATGCGCAAGGGACTTGCAGGAATCGCCGTCGGATCGATGGTCGTGCTCGCCGCCTGTGGCGGGAGCGGCGACAGCGCCGACGGCGGCGGACTGACCTACGTGTCGTGGGGCGGTGCGCTGCAGGAGGCGCAGACCACGGCCATCCTCGACCCCTTCGGCGAGGCCGAGGGCATCACGGTGCGCCAGGACTCACCCACCGACTACGCCAAGCTCAAGGCGCAGGCCGAGTCCGGCTCCGTCGAGTGGGACGTCGTCCAGGTCGAGCCCTACATCGCCGAGCGGGGCTGCGACGAGGGCTGGCTGACGCCGCTGCCCGACTCGGTGCGCGCCTCCGGGATGATGGAGGAGTTCGCCTCGGAGTGCGCCGTCCCGGCCTTCCAGTACGCCTTCGTCATCGGTTACAACACCGACCAGTTCCCCGACGAGCACCCCACGACGTGGGAGGACTTCTTCGACACCGAGGCGTTCGCCGGCAAGCGGGCCTTCTGGAAGTTCTCCTCCAGCGGCATCCTCGAGGCGGCGCTGCTGGCCGACGGGGTCGCCCCCGACGCGCTCTACCCCCTCGACCTGGATCGCGCCTTCGCCAAGCTCGACACGATCAAGGACGAGATCGTCTTCTACGACACCGGCGAGCAGCAGACCCAGCTGGTCGCCAGCGGCGAGGTCGCGATGGTCCAGGCCTGGAACGGGCGGATGTACGACGCCATCAACAACGACGAGCCGGTCGGTCTCGAGTGGGGCGACCACATGGTCGTCAGCGAGACCTGGGTCGTGCCGAAGGGCGCCCCGAACGAGGCCGAGGCGATGAAGTTCCTCGAGTACGCCACCGGTGCGGAACCGCAGGCCGAGCTCACCCAGCACATCCCCTACTCGCCCATCAACGAGGACGCCATCGACCAGGTCAACCCGGAGATGGCCGACTTCCTGCCCACCACGCCCGAGAACGCCGAGAAGGTCTCGACCTCGATCGACTACACCTGGTACGCGGAGAACTTCGACGAGGTCAACCAGCGCTTCAACGACTGGCTCCTGACCATCTGACCCCCACCGCCCGTCCAGACCTCCCCTCCCGACCACCAAGGAGCATCCACGGTGTCTGTCCGTGAAATCAGTGCGCTCTACGACGCTCGTCACATCGCGATCGTCGGAGCCTCCGACGACCCCGCCAAGTGGGGCTACTGGCTCAGCCGCGGAGCGCTGTCCTCCGATCTCGAGGTGGAGCTGGTGAATCGGCGCACCACGCCGGTCCTGGGCCGCCCCACGGTGGCGTCCCTGCGCGACCTGTCGCACTCGCCCGAGCTCGTGGTGCTGGCCACCCCGCCGGCCCACTTCGAGGCCTCGCTGGAGGACGCGCTGCAGGCCGGTGCGAAGGCGCTGGTCGGGATCACCGCCAACGTCTTCGAGGACGCCGCGGCCCGCCAGCGGGTCGTGGCCCGGGTCCGGGAGGCCGGGGCGGTGCTGCTCGGTCCCAACTGCATGGGGCTGGCCGACACCGCCCGTGGGCTGCACCTGATCTGGGGTGAGCTGCCCGCGGGCCCGATCGGGCTCGTCTCCCAGAGCGGCAACCTCGCCCTGGAGATCGGTGAGCTCGCCGCAGGCATCGGGCTGGGCATCTCCCGCTTCGCCTCCGTCGGGGACCAGGCCGACCTGCTCGCTCACGACCTGGTCGCCGCGGTCGCCGCGAGCGAGCAGACCCGGGTCGTGGCGATGTACGTCGAGGACGTCGGCGACGGCGACGCCTTCGGGCAGTGCCTGGCCGAGGTCACCGCCTCGGGCATGCCGGTCGTGGTCCTGGCCGCCGGCGGCAGCGCCGCCGGCGCCCGGGCCGCCGCCTCGCACACCGGCTCGATGGTCTCGGGCGACATGGTGATGGACGCGGTGTGCCGCGCGGTCGGTGCCGTCCGAGTGCACTCGCCCGGGGAGCTCGTCGACGTCTGCGCCCTCCTCGTCGCCGGGGCCACCACCATCGGTCCCCGGGTCGGCGTGATCGCCGACGGCGGTGGGCACGGCATCGTGGCCAGCGACGCCGCAGAGCGGGTCGGCTTCGAGGTGCCCGCCTTCGGCGAGCAGCTCCAGGAGCAGCTCGCGAAGCACATGCCTTCGCGGGCCTCGGCCGCCAACCCGGTCGACATGGCCGGCGGCGAGCAGGACCTGGCCACCTTCTCCCGCCTGGTCCGCGACTGTGCCGACTCCGGCGAGGTCGACTCGGTCGTCGTGTCCGGCTACCTGGGCGCCTACTACCGCGACTCCGCCGAGCGCGCCGAGCAGGAGCTGTCGGTCTGCTCCGACATCGCCGACACCGTCGAGCGCAGCGGCGTCCCGGTCGTGGTGCACTCCATGGCCGCCGACTCCGACTCCTCCGCGCTGCTGCGCCGGCGCGGAGTCCCGGTCTTCGCGCGCATCGAGCAGGCCACGCAGACGATGGCCCTGGTCGCCACCCGGACGTCGCCCGACTGGCCGGTGCGCCTGGAGCGCGGCTCGATCGTCGACGCGGACGCCTACACCGCCGCCCGCACCCTGCTGCTGGAGCACGGCGCGGACTTCCCCGACGCCCGCGCGGCCACCAGCCCCGCCGAGGCGGTCGAGGCCGCCGAACAGCTCGGCTACCCGGTCGTGGTCAAGATCCTCGGGGTCGACCACAAGACCGAGGTCGGCGGCGTGGGGCTCGACCTGCGCACCGCAGACGAGGTCCGCGACTTCAGCACCGAGCTGCTCACCCGGATGCCCGGCCACCGGCTCTCGGTGGAGCAGATGGTGCAGGCCGGCGACTGCGTCGAGCTGATCGTGGGAGCCCGCCAGGACGCCCGCTTCGGCACCGTCGTGCTCGTCGGTGCCGGCGGGGTGCAGGCCGAGATCCTCGGCGACAGCGCCATCGGCCTTGGCCCGGTCGACCAGGAGGGCGCTCGTGCGCTGCTGCGCCGCCTCGCCGTCGCCCCGCTCTTCGACGGCTTCCGCGGCAAGCCCGCCCTCGACCTCGAGGCCGCTGCCCGCCTCGTGGTCGCGGTCTCCCGCGCCGCGGACGCCGCCCGCGACGAGGTCGCCGAGCTCGAGATCAACCCCGTGCTGGTCACGCCCACCGGCGCGATCGCGCTCGACGCGCACCTGGCGCGAGGTGGTCCCCGTGGCTGAGCTGGCCGCCGCCGGCGTCGTCGGTGCGCCCTTCGAGGTGCGCATCGAGGCCGGCAAGATCGAGGAGTTCGCCCGCGCCCTGGGCAGCGACCACGCGTCGTACCGGGGCAGTGACGCGGTCGCGCCCCCCACCTTCCTCACCGTCCAGAACTTCTTCGAGAAGTGGGCCGGACCGCAGGCCGACCCGTGGCAGGCGGTCGCGCTCGATCCCGAGCGCGAGCTGCACGCGAGCCAGGAGTTCGTCTTCCACGGCCCGCCGCCCAGGGCGGGAGCGGTGCTCACCGCTCGCTCGCGCATCGAGTCGGTGACCCCGCGGACCAGTCGCGACGGCTCCGAGATGGTCTTCGCGGTGATGGTCACCGACTACCACGACGAGCACGGTGTGCTCGTGGCCGAGGCCCGCTGCACCGGCGTCGAGACCGCGGCGGTGTCTGATGTCTGAACTGCTGACCGTGCCCGCCCCGACGCTGCTGGTGGTCGACCTGGCCGCCACCGTGCGCTACCAGGGCGCCTCCGGCGACTTCAACCCCCTGCACCACGACTCCGCCTTCGCCGCCGGCGCCGGCTACGACCGTCCGGTCGCCGTCGGGATGCACCTGGCCGGGCTGATGTCGACCTGGCTCACCGACTGGACCGGCCCTGAGGCCGTACGCCGCTTCGCGGTGCGCTTCCGCGCCCCCGTGCTGGTGGGTGACCAGGTCCGGGTCGGCGGCGAGCTGCTCGAACGCACCCCCACCGACGACGGTGAGCTCCTCCGGATCTCGCTGTGGTGCCGGCACGTGGACGACGTCGTCGCCGTGACCGGTGAGGCCGACTGCCTCATCGACGAGAGGAACCGATCATGACCGACTACACCCGGGTGCGTCTGGAGAGCGACGGCCACGTCCGCACGATCGTGCTGGACCGCCCCGACGCCCTCAACGCGCTGGACCGCGCGCTGCTCGCCGAGCTCAGCGACGCCCTCGCGGTCGTCGGGGCCGACCGGGACGCCCGGGCCCTGGTGGTCACCGGGAGCGGGCGCGCCTTCTGCGCCGGCGCCGACATCGCCGAGGACAACCCGCTGAGCATCGGCGTCGACGACGCCTGGTCGGTCGCGGTGCACCGCGTGGTCACCGAGCTGCACCGGCTGCGGATGCCCACGATCGCTGCGATCAACGGCCTGGCCACCGGCGCCGGGCTCGACCTGACCCTGGCCTGCGACCTGAGGATCGCAGCCGCGGGCACCTGGGTCGCCGAGGGCTACATCGACATCGGCTACAGCCCGGACGGCGGAGCGACGTACCTCCTGCCCCGCCTGGTCGGGCCCTCGCGCGCCGCCGAGATGATCCTCACCGGACGCCGGGTGCCGGTCGAGACGGCCCTCGAGTGGGGACTCGTCTCCGAGGTGGTCGTCCCCGAGGACCTCCTCGAGCGGGCCGCTGCCCTGGCCACTTCGATCGCGGCCAAGCCGCCCGTGGCCGCCGAGCTCGCCAAGCGGCTGCTCGCGTCGAACGCCGGGGTCTCGCTGGAGGACGCGCTGCGCAACGAGCTGGTCGCCGGCCGGGTCTGCGGCGCCACCGCGGACCACCAGGAGGCCATGCTCGCCTGGAGCGAGCGCCGCGACCCCGTCTTCGTGAACCGATGAGCACCCTGGATGAGGGCGTCGACGAGCTCGTCGTCGTCGGGTGGCGAAACGGGGTGCTGACCCTCGGGCTGAACCGGCCCGCCAAGCTCAACGCCCTGTCCACCGACCTCGAGCAGGCGCTGCTCGACGCCCTCGTCTCACCGGCCGTCGCCAAGGCGCGGGCGGTCGTGCTCCACGGTCTGGGGCGCGCCTTCTGCGCGGGCGCCGACACCTCCCAGCTCGACCGCAGCCCCGCCGAGGTCGCCGCCTACTACCGCGGGTCGGGACGCGTGCACGAGGTGCTCGCAGGGCTCGCCCTGCCGACGGTGGCCGCCATCCACGGCTACTGCCTCGGCGGCGGCCTCGAGCTGGCCCTCGCCTGCGACCTGCGGGTCGCCGACAGCACCGCACGCTTCGCACTGCCCGAGGTCGGGCTCGGCATCCTGCCCAGCTCGGGAGGCCTCACCCGGCTGACCCGGATGGTCGGCCCCGCCCTGGCCCGTCAGATCGTCCTGCTCGGCGATCGCGTCGAGGCCGACCAGGCCGCTCGGTGGGGCCTGGTCAGCGCGGTCGTCGCCGAGGGCACCGCGCTCGACCGGGCCTGCGACACCGCGCAGCGTCTCGGCGAGGCCGATCCACACGTCTACGAGTGGGCCTCGCGCGCCATCGACGCCGCCACCGAGGCGCCGTCGTCGGTCTCCCTGCTCGTCGAGCAGCTCGCCTACGCCGCCCTCAGCGGCATCCGCTGAGCACCGCACCCCGTCCCGCCAGCACCCACCCCACCCCTGTCCACCTCACCCACCCGAGGAGCACCACATGCGCACCATCACCGACGGTCACGCGCTGACCGAGGTCCAGAAGGACCTCGTCGCCCTGGCCCGCGACTTCGCCCGCAAGGAGATCCGCCCCCGGGCCCGCGAGGTGGACGACAACGACACCGAGTCGCCCCTCGACCTCTGGTACAAGGCGGCCGAGATGGGCCTGGGCGGCTACATGCTGCCCACCGAGTACGGCGGCAGCGGCATCACCGACCTGGTCACGCAGTGCCTGGTCCAGCAGGAGCTCTGCTACGGCGACATCAGCATCGGCAACTTCCTGACCTCCAGCGCCTTCTTCGCCGCCCCCGTCGAGGAGCTCGGCAGCGAGGAGCAGAAGAAGCGCTGGCTCACCCCGCTCACCAGCGAGCGCCCGCCCATCACCGCGCTGGCCGTCACGGAGCCCGGCGTCGGCTCCGACGCCGCCGCCCTGCAGACGCGGGCCGTGCGCGACAAGGACGACTACCTCCTGAGCGGGCAGAAGACCTGGATCTCGAACGCGTCGTACGCCGACCACATCGTCGTCTTCGCCACCGTGGACCCCTCGCTGCGCTCGCGCGGCGTGACGGCGTTCGTGGTCGACCGGGACATGCCCGGGCTGACCATCGGCCAGCCGATGAAGAAGATGGGCCAGCGCGGCATCGTCAACGCCGAGGTCTTCCTCGACCAGGTGCGGGTGCCGGTCGAGAACCGGCTGGGGGAGGAGGGGCAGGGCTTCTACGGCCTGATGCGCACCTTCGACGCCTCGCGCATCCTGATCGGTGCCGGCGCGACCGGGCTCGCCCGGGCGGCGCTCGACGCGAGCGTCGAGTACGCCCAGCAGCGCGAGCAGTTCGGCAAGCCGATCATCGAGCACCAGGCCGTGGCCTTCCGCCTCGCCGAGATGGCCGCGCGCATCGACTCCTCGCACATGCTGGCCCTGCGCGCCGCGCGGCTCTACGACGCTGGCCTCCCCGCGGTCGCCGAGTCGGCGATCGCCAAGCTCGTCGGCTCCGAGAACGCCAGCTGGGTCGCCAACGCGGCGCTCGCCACGCACGGCGGCTGGGGCTACTCGCGGGAGTTCCTGGTCGAGAAGTGGGTGCGCGACGCCAAGCTCGAGGAGATCGAGGAAGGCACGTCCGACATCCAGAAGCTGATCATCTCCCGGTCGCTGACCGCCTGATCGAACCGGCCCAGCCAGACGGACTGGGGCCGAGTGGCGGGGTGTGCTCTGGCACGCCCCGCCATCGTGCCGCCACCGAGGTCATCACCATGACCCCTGGAGGGCTTGGTCGGTGGCCGGCGGCCGCGACGCTGGACACCGGCGGTTGCGTCAGCACCGGCACCGCCCGCTCGACGCCGGTCGCAGCCGCCGGCTGTTCACCTACGCCCCACGGCTCGCCCCCTCGTGACCACGACCGGCCGGGCGCCGCACGGGCGCACCGACCTGGGCAGCGGCCGGCTGCTCTGTCCCCTCCACCGCCGCCGCCTCCACGACCCGGAGTGCGAGCTGGCCGTCGGTCCCGACCACGAGGTCCAGTTGCAGCGACGGACGCAGGGATGCGAGCCGGTTGCTAGCGCACTCGTGCGTCGAACGTGAGGGTCGCTAGCGCCTGCTAGCGAGGCGTTTCGCTTTGTTCTATTGGGGTTACTGAACGGTAGTGACCCGTCACACACGTGCTAGCACTTGCAAGCGCTAGCAGGAGCAAGCATGATGGAGCCATGACAAAGGGAAAGGTCTCGAGCGCCGTCGAGACGCTGGGCGACTACCTCAAGGAGCAGCGCACCACTGCGCAGCTCTCCTTGCGGCAGCTCGCCGAGCAGGCCGGCGTGTCGAACCCGTACCTCAGCCAGATCGAGCGCGGGCTGCGCAAGCCGTCCGCCGAGGTGCTGCAGCAGATCGCCCGAGCGCTGCGCATCTCCGCCGAGCAGCTCTACATCCGCGCCGGCATCGTCAGTCCTGACGATGGCGTCGGCGGGTCCGTGGAGCTGTCCGTGCTGAACGACTCGGCGCTCACCGAGCGCCAGAAGCAGTCGTTGCTCGACGTCTACCAGTCCTTCCTCGCGATGAACACCGCCGGTCCAGTGGACCCGGCGCCGCGCGTCACCGACGAGGACTGAGCGACCACCCGTCGTACGCCGCTCGTGTGAGCGGCGCCCACAGACCACCCGACACCGTCGGGATCTCAACCGAAGGAGCCGACCATGGCCAAGACCAAGTTCGACATCAAGTCCGAGGCCACCAAGGGCCTGTACGCCTACGCCGGTGTGGCCGACCTCATGGTCGAGTCCGTGCGCGACTACGTCGCCGTCGTCCAGAAGGACGTCTCGACCCGCGTCGCCGACGTGCAGAAGTCGGTCTCCGACCTCGACTTCAAGCCGGAGGCGCTGCGCAAGCAGGCCGTCACCACGGTCAACGCCCGTGTCGACGCCCTCACCGAGGACGCCAAGGCCCGCCGCAGCGCCATCGAGGCCCGCGTCGCCGAGCTCCAGGCCGAGGCCCTCGCCCTGCCGGGCAAGGTCCAGGAGAGCGCCACCGAGACCTACACCGACCTGGTCAAGCGCGGCGAGACCCTGGTGACCCGCATCCGTCGCCAGGAGTCCACCAAGGCCACGGCCTCCTCCGCCAAGACCACCACGGCCAAGGCGAAGACCGCGAAGACGCAGGGCACCAAGGCGGCCACCACCACCGCCAAGAAGGCCTCGACGACGTCCAAGACGGCCGCCAAGAAGTCGACCACCGCGACCAAGACCGCCGCGAAGACCTCGACCGACGCCACCAAGACCGCCGCGAAGAAGACCGCGACCGCCACCAAGACGGCCGCCAAGTCCACCGCGACGACCGCCAAGAAGTCGGCCGCCCCGGCGCAGTCCTCGGTCAAGGCGACCACCACCGCCGCGACCAAGACCGCCGAGAACGCCGCCACGGCGACCACCGAGGCCGCCAAGAAGATCGGCGACTGAAAGACCCCCATCTCCACGCTCGGCGAATCGGTCACACGATGACGAGCACTCGGAGCTGAGGCGCCAGGACCCCCGCACCCATCAGGGTGCGGGGGTCCTTGCTGTGTGGGGACCGGGACCCCGACGTTTCCCGGGTCGGGGCCCCGGCGCCCCGTCCACCCCGAGTCAGGTGACCCGCTGTCACCCGGGCGTGGTGGAGCTCCGGAGCTGTCTTTACTTCACTACGGCGGCACCCGCCGGCGCCTCACCCACGCAGCGCGGTGACGAGCTCGGCCAGCTGCGCCGACGGGACGTCGTACCCGGGGAAGTCGCAGCAGACCCGGTCGGTCAGGTCGCCGAAGCGGCGCTTCAGCTCGGCCGCGCACTCGCTGGGGGTGCCGCGCACCGCGATGGTCTCGAGGTGCCGTTTGGTCACCAACGACATCATTTCCGCGACGGAGCCGGTCTTGGAGAGCGCGTTGAGCCGCGGCTGCAGGTCGTCCCAGCCCTCCACCTCGAGCACCGAGCGGTAGGCGGGCGTGGAGCCGTAGAACGCCAGCAGCCCGGTCACCCGCGATCGGCGGCGGCCTGCGGACAGATCGTGAAGTCGCCGCGAGGGCGACTCGGGTCGCGGGCCTCGAGGCCCCCCGCTGGACCCGGTCTACCCAATATTCATGAATCGGCGCCGCAGGGCTCGCAAGGCGGCTGCGCCCCGGCGCATATTGGTCCTGCGGATGCCCGGGCCCGCGGTCTTGAGACTCCCGCCGGCCCGGACACCCGCCTTACTCTGCCCGCCGGCGTCAGCCGGCCTGGTCCCCGGCGGCGTCGCACCACAGCGACATCTCCTCGCAGCGTCCGCGCGCGTGCACCGGCACCATCTCGCGCAGCGTCATCCACGAGTCCAGGTGGGCCGAGGTCGCGAACCGGGCCAGCCGGTCGGCGTTGAGGTGCGGGTCGAGCAGGAGCTCGGCGATCGTGTGCCGACGCGCCAGGGCGCCGCCCGGGTCGTCGCGGACCAGCCGCAGCGCCACCGCCACCGCCTGGCCCACGAGGGTGCCGGGCCGCTGGTCCAGACGACGCTCCGGGTCCCGCCCGAGGAGCGTGACCCAGGACCGGTGCGGCAGGTCGGCGGAGATCGAGGACTCGGTCTGCAGCGTCAGTCCGCTCGGCAGCCGTCCGCTTGCGATCCGGGTGCCGAGGATCCCCAGCCAGCCCGGGGGCTTGCCGGCCACGGCGGTCGCGGTCGCCTCGTCCACCACCAGCGGACGCCACTCGAAGGCCAGGCCCGGCTCCTCGTCGATCGGCACCACCCGGCCGAGGACGTGGGCGTCGTCCGACGCCTGCTCGCCGAGCCCCAGGTCCAGCACCTCGACGCCCGCGCCGGTGCGGGCGTCGTACAGGGTGCGGTGCTCCTCGAGCGGTCCGAGCCGGTAGCCGCCCATGGGTGCGTACCGCCAGTCCACGATCCGCCCGGCGCGCTCGAGCAGGTCGGGGGAGAAGCCGGTGGGCGGGCAGTGCGGGCAGAGGAAGTCCTCGAGCGCGTGCAGCTCGTAGACCTGCACCTGCCGCACGACCCAGTCGCGCGCCCACAGCTGGGGGGTGGCCTGCTGTGGATGCTCGATGTCGAGGGCGTCGAGGTCGACCCCGTGCGGGTGCGCCATGGCCATCCCGAGCTGGAAGGCCTCCCGCTGGCGGTCCTGGTCGTCGTCGTGCCGGCGCGCCAGCTCGGTCAGCCAGCGCGCCACCAGCCACCCGGGGGCGTCGTCGCCGAGCGTGGCCAGGAGCTCCAGCTGCTCGCCGTGCGTGGCGTCGCGGAACATCGGGATCCGACGGTAGTGGCGCAGCGCCTCGGCCCAGTCGCCGCGCAGCTCGGCGGCCTGGAAGGCCTCGAGCGCCACGTGGTGCGCGGGCTTCATCTGGCTCGCGACGGAGCGGTAGGGACGGGACGGCTTGCGTGGACGGCTCATGCGCCGACCCTGCGCCGGCTCGCGAGCTGACGTGAGGGGGTGCGGCGGGCCTGTGGAGAACCCGGCGGGTCAGGCGCGCTGTGAGTGCGCGGCGGCGCGCGCGTCAAGGCCGAGGGCAACCTCTCCTCAGGGGGGTCGTGGCGGGCGCCGGTTCGGGCCGACTCGAGCGGACATGTGGGCCTGCTCGAGGAGACATTTGCGCCGGGTCAGGGTGATATTTGGGCCGGGTCGCGGGGTGGGGCGGCCCGGTCGAGCAGCACCGCGCCGACTCCGGCGACCACCCACACCGAGGCCAGGGTCAGCAGCGCGGCCCGGAACCCGCCCGCGCCACCGCCGTACGCCGCCATCAGCGCGACGCTCAGCGCGCTGCCGACGGTGAAGCCCAGGTAGCGCAGGACCTGGTTGAACGCGACCGCGGAGCCGGTCTCGGCCGCCGGCAGGTGCGGGACCATCAGCACCGCGAGGCTGGAGAAGGTGAAGCCGGACCCGGCGCCGCCGAGCGCCATCGCGAGCGAGGCCTGCCACAGGTGGTCGTGGAACAGTCCCAGGCTCAGGGTCGCGGCCAGGAACATCGAGCAGCCCGTCGGCAGCAGCCAACGGCTGCCCAGCCGCCCGCGCACCAGCAGGGCGAGCTGGTTGCCCAGGACGCTCATGAGTGAGTACGGCACCAGGATCAGCCCGGCGACGACCACCGAGCGGCCCAGGCCGAAGCCGGGCTCGTCGGTGCGCACGAGCACCACGACCAGGGTGAGCAGTGCGTACATGCCCAGCCCGGCCACGGCCGCGACCAGGTTGGGCGCGGCCACGCCGGGGCGCACCGCGAGCCGCAGGTCGACCAGCGGGGTCGCGCTGCGCAGCGTCCAGCGCACCCACACCACCAGCGCGACGAGCCCGGCGGCGGCCAGGCCCAGCGTGCGCGCTGAGGCCCAGCCCCACACCTCGCCCTCGGAGACCGCGAGCAGCACCGCCAGCATCGCCGCGCTCAGCAGCACCGCACCGGCCCAGTCGACCCGCGCGGGCGCCTCGGTCGCGCTGCCGGGCAGGTGCCGCCAGGCCAGCAGCAGCGTGAGCCCGCTCAGCACCCCGCCCAGCGCGTACGCCGCCCCCAGCCCGCCGAGCTCGGCCACCACCGCGGTCACGGGGTAGCCCAGACCGGCGCCGGCCACCGTGGTCACCGAGAGCAGCGCGATCGCGCGCTCCTGCCGCTCCCCGGCCAGCACGTCGCGGGCGACCGCGATCGCCAGCGGGAGCAGCGCCATCCCGACGCCCTGCAGCGCCCGGCCCGCGACGAGCGCCGCGTAGGCGCCGTCCGAGGCGCCCAGGGCAGCGGAGACCGCCGAGACCAGGGTGCCCAGCGTGACGACCCCCAGCCCGGCCAGGATCGTGGGCCGTCGCAGCCGTCCGCTCGCGAACCGGCCGATCACCGGGGTCGACACGGCCCCGGCCAGCAGCGCCGCGGTCAGCGACCACTGCGCGGTCGTCAGCCGGACGTCGTACGCCTCGGCGACGCTGGGCACCAGCGGGGCGCCGAGGCTGCTGACCAGCGCGGTGATCGACGTCAGCAGGACCAGGGTGGGCAGCAGGGCGCGCGGGGGTGCGGTGCCCGGGTGCGTGCTCACCACCCGAACCTAGGAGATCCCCGGATCACTAGGGTGGGCGGGTGAGCCAGCCCGACTCCGCCCCTCCGTCCGCACCCGCTGAGCCGACCGGCGCACGCGTCCAGGCCGAGCTCGAGGCGGCCGCCGAGGCAGCGGCCGAGCACGCCCGGCTGACGACACGGATGGCCGCCGCCGACGCCGAGCTCGCCGACGCCGAGGCGCAGGTCGCCGCGGCCCGGGCCCGGCTCGCCGACGAGGCCGCCGACGTCGCGCGGCTGGAGTCCTTCAGCCCCACCCGCATCTGGGCCGGGCTGCGCGGCAGCCGCGAGTCCGACCTGGACCGCGAGCGCGCCGAGCAGCAGCAGGGCGAGTACGCCGTCGCCGTGGCCGAGCTGCGCCGCGACCGGGCCCGCGACGCCTGCGCGTCGCTGCGGTCGGCGTACGACGGGCTGGGGGACGTGGCGGGCCGACGCCGGGCTGCTCTCGACGCGAAGGAGGCGTGGCTGGCCCGCACCGGGGCGCCCGAGGCCGCGGAGCTGGCGCAGGTGGCCGCCGACCTCGGCGCCCTCCGCTCCGGGGCGACCGAGCTGCGCGAGGCGCTCGTCGCGACCGACACCGCCCTCGACGCGCTGGGCCAGGCCGACCGGCTGCTGAGCTCGGCGCGGGGCTGGTCGACCGCCGACACGTTCTTCGACGGCGGGCTGCTCACCGACATGGTCAAGTACGACCGGATGGACCAGGCGCAGGGCCTGATGCGCGCCGCCGACGACGCGCTCTCCGACCTCGGGGTCGAGCTCGCCGACGTCGGGATGGAGCCGGTCGGCGGGGTCGAGATCACCGACCTGGTGCGCGCCTTCGACGTCTGGTTCGACAACATCTTCAGCGACTGGGCCGTGCGTGAACGGATCGGCGAGGCTGCCGGTCGGGTCGCCGAGGCGCGCGGTGCCGTGGGCGAGGTGCGGCGCCGGCTCGTCGACCGGCTGCTGCAGGCCGAGTCGCGCGAGGCGGTGCTGGTGGCGCGCCGCGAGGACCTGCTGGGGGACTAGTCCGGGGTCGGGCCCAGCAGGTGCGCCTCGAGGCTGACCAGCTCGGCGTCGCTGAGCCCGTGCTCGCGCAGGTAGGCCCGCGCGCCGCCGTACGTCTGCTCGACCAGGCTCAGGAAGCGCCGCATCACCTCGGGCGGGGAGCCGAACGCCTCGGCGGGCAGCTCCTCGAGCCGCGCCTGGTACGACGGCAGCCGCCGGAACTGCTCACGCAGCAGCGGCATCGCCTGCTCGGTGCGGGCGTAGTCGGCGGCCAGGTCGTCCTCGCGCACCCCGACCGCGGCCAGCGTGAGCGCGACGGCGGTGCCGGTGCGGTCCTTGCCGGCGGTGCAGTGCGCGAGCACCGCGGTGCGCGCGGGGTCGGCCACGAGGCGGGCGAACGCGACGAGCGCGTCGGGGGAGTGCTCGGTGAAGCGCAGGTAGTGCCCGGCCACCCAGTCGGTCAGGTGCGCCGACTGGAACTCCCAGGACCGGCCACCGGCGTGCACCTCCAGGTGCTCCACGGCCACCGCGTCGAACGCGCGGCTGGTGGCCTCGTCGGCCTCCTGCTGGGTGCGCAGGTCGACCCGGGTCTGCACGCCCAGGTCCTGCACCAGCCGCTCGACCTGCGCGTCGTCGACGAACGCCGGCGTCGCGCAGCGCAGCAGCACCCCGGGGCGCACCGTGCGGCCGTCGGTCGTGCGCAGGCCCGCGACGTCGCGCAGGTTCAGCAGGTCGGGCGCAGGAGGCTGGGTGCTCACACCTCCGATGGTGCCCGGTCGCCCCAGCCCGCGGTGCGCCGGGTGCGGGCCGCGGTGGCGCCCGCCACAGCCGGCACCAGGAGGGCGAGCCCGAGCAGGCGCAGGTAGCGCAGCGGCGTGAGCAGGTGGTGCTCGTAGAGGAAGTAGGCGAAGTTCGTGCCCGACGTCTCCACCAGCACGTAGTCGGCGAGGTAGACCAGCTGCACCAGCCCCCACAGGGCGCCGGCGGCCACGGCGAACCAGGCCCAGCGCCCGCCGGTGCGCAGGGCGAGCAGGCCGGCGACGAGCACGCCGAGGGCGACCATGGTCTCGGTGATCAGGGGCAGGGTGGCCTCGAGGAAGAAGGAGGGCTGGTCCATGGGCCCATCCTGCCCGAGGGCGAGCCGGGTCTACACCGACGGGTTCGTAGCCGGAAGGACCGAACGCGCCCCGGACCACCACTCCCACGCGGGGCGGTGTTTCTGAGTCCTCCGGACGGCGAGCTCTCGCGTCTGAGACAGTTCGCCAGCCCCAGGATGCTCCTGAGCTTCGGGCGGAGAGAAGGAGACATCGTGGTGGACGTGACGACAGCGGTCCTGGTGCAGGCCTTGCGCCATGGAGCCGAGCTGGGGCCGCCGGAGGACGTCGCCCCGCAGCCGCTCCGAGCCGCGGATCTGCGCAATGCCGTGCAGCAGGCCCTACGGGGCGATGAGGCCACGCCCGTCGACCCCAGTGGACTCACGTTGAGGTCTATGGCGATCGAGGGTGACTTGGACCTGTCCGGCTTCCAAGCGCTGCCACCTCTCCACTTCGAGCACTGCACCTTCGACGGCGCGGTGCGCCTTGTCGACACGAGTGCGGCCCATCTGTCGTTCGAGCACTGCGCGGGTCAGGAGCTCGACGCCTGTCGGCTCACCGTGACTGGAGACTTCGCGGCCTCGCGCAGCTCGTGGACCACCCTCGACCTGAGTCAGGCGAGCATCGGTGGTCGTCTCGACGTGATCGACTGCAGCATCGACGCCGGGCGGGGACACATCGATGCCCGTCAGGTGTCGGTCGGGTCCTTCATGTCCTGGTACCTCACCGAGGCCGCACACGTCTCACTCGAGTCGTGCCTCGTGCGCGGGCCCGACAGCGACAGCGCCAACAACAACCTGGCTTTCGCGAAGACGGGTTGCCTCGACCTGAGTGGCGCCGACATCCAGGTCTCGGTGGGCATCGGCTACGACAACGGCCCGGACAACGTGTCCAAGATCGACGAGCTCCGTGCCGAGCGAGCTGCTTTCGGTGGCGACGTCGAGCTCGAGGGTGAGTTCGGGGTCATCCACCTGGCTCAGGCCTCGGTGCTCGGTCTCGCGTCGTTCGGATCGGCGCTGGTGGGCGAGACCGGCTGGAACGCGCACGTGACGCAAGCACGGGCATTGGCCCACCAGGTGAGCCAGATGCTCGAGCTGCTTGAGAAGCCGGACCCGGAGGTCGAGATCGACTACGTGGACCTTCACCGCCGGGTCCACGCCACAGGACGCCCGGACGTGCTCTCGAGGCTCAGAGACACCGAGGCCGCGGTGGTCATCGGAGAACTCGCCGAGGCAGCCGAGCGCCCCGAGCACCCCATGACCCGCAACGGCCCCAGGACGGCGAAGCGAGTCGCGCCCGGCTACGTCGTTCGTTGCGTCTCATCGGAGCCCAGCTCCAGGATCTCGGTCTCGAACCCGGGGTAAGTGGTCGCACCACCGTGTCGCTCGATCTGCGAGACAGCAACGTCAGGAGCCTGGAGCTGCCGTTGCGACGTCACGACGGGGTGGCGAACCTCGACGGCGCGATCATCGAGACCCTTCACGTCGCCACTCGGGAGGACGGGGAGCCGGCGTCGATGCGTCTCGATCCGACCATCAAGAGCTGGCAGGTGGAACGGCTCCGCAACCGACCCGTCTTCGTCGGTCGAGGAGTGCCGTCGGCACAGCTGCAGGTGCCGCCGCTCCGGCTCGCTTCAGCTGCGCGGGGTGGGGGCGCCGGTCTGCTGGGATGGATGCCACAGGGGACCAGGACGGTCTTCTGGCAACAGCCGTGGCACGTCCTGGCTGCCTCTCTTGATGCCGAGGGTCGAGAGTGGGAGGCCCGCGGTGTACGGATCTTGGCGGCCGACAAGCACAAACGGGCGGTGGCAGCAGGTCACCGCCTCGGCGCCGGACGGTCGAGCCGGCTGCGCGCAGCTCTCTCCGAGGCTGGGCGGCGCATCACCTGGGCGACCATCGGTCACGGCTACTCGTCGTTCCGCGCGATCTGGTTGCTCCTGGCATGCCTCGTCGCCACGTGGGCGGTCACAGCGGCAGGACAGAGTGCCGGGGCGTTCGAGCCCACGACCGATGAGGCGCCCGGGCTGTGGTGGTTCCTGTACGGGCTCGACATCACGCTGTCACCCGTCGGCACCGGCCAGTACGACGCCTGGCAGTCATCGGTCTTCTGGTTGGCACTGAGCCTGTGGGCGCTCAAGCTCGTCTCCTGGACGCTGTTCGGCCTGTTCCTGTCGGGCGTCTCCGGACGCGTCACCCGCTCGCAGGGCGCGGCTCGGTGACGTGCGTTCGGCAAGCTGCTCGCGCGGCTGATCGTTCCGCGTCCCGCGGGAACGTCGCGCGACTGCCGCAAGGTGGCTGAAGCTGTTCGTAGCCGGAAGGACCGAACGCGCCCCGGACCACCACTCCCACGCGGGGAGGAGGTCCGGGACGCGTCGTTCGGTCCTTCTGGCTACGCCGGGCCCCGAGGAGCCCGGTGAGCGATCAGCTCTTGTTGGCCTTGCGCGCCTGCGAGGCGGTCTTGGCGCGCGCGTTGGCGTCGAGGACGACCTTGCGGATGCGGACCTGCTCGGAGGTGACCTCGACGCACTCGTCGTCGCGGCAGAACTCCAGGCACTGCTCCAGCGACAGCTTCTTCGGCGGGATCAGCTTCTCGAAGTTGTCGGAGGTGGCGGAGCGGATGTTGGTCTGCTGCTTCTCCTTGGTGATGTTGACGTCCATGTCGTCGGCGCGCGAGTTCTCGCCGACGATCATGCCCTCGTAGACCTCGGTGGTCGGCTCGACGAACATCACGCCGCGCTCCTGCAGCGAGGTCATCGCGTACGCCGTCGCGGCGCCCTTGCGGTCGGCGACCAGCGAGCCGTTGTTGCGCGAGCGGATCTCGCCGGCCCACGGCTCGTAGCCCTCGGAGATGTGGTGGGCGATGCCGGTGCCGCGGGTGTCGGTGAGGAACTCGGTGCGGAAGCCGATCAGGCCGCGCGCCGGGACCAGGAACTCCATGCGCACCCAGCCGGTGCCGTGGTTGGTCATCTGCTCCATGCGGCCCTTGCGGGAGGCCAGCAGCTCGGTGATCGTGCCGAGGTACTCCTCGGGCGCGTCGATGGTCAGGCGCTCGACGGGCTCGTGGACCTTGCCGTCGACCTCCTTGGTGACCACCTGCGGCTTGCCGACGGTGAGCTCGAAGCCCTCGCGGCGCATCTGCTCGACCAGGATCGCCAGGGCCAGCTCGCCGCGGCCCTGCACCTCCCAGGCGTCGGGGCGCTCGGTCGGCAGCACGCGCAGCGACACGTTGCCGATCAGCTCGGCGTCGAGGCGGTCCTTGACCAGGCGGGCGGTGACCTTGGCGCCCTTGACCCGGCCGACCAGCGGGCGAGGTGTTGGTGCCGATGGTCATCGAGATGGCCGGCTCGTCGACGTGGATGAGCGGCAGCGCGACCGGGTTCTCCGGGTCGGCCAGGGTCTCGCCGATGGTGATGTCGGGGATGCCCGCGATCGCGACGATGTCGCCGGGGCCGGCGGACTCGCCGGGCTTGCGCTCGAGGCCCTCGGTGACCAGCAGCTCGGTGATCCGGACGTTCTTGGTCTCGCCGTCGCGCTTCATCCACGCGACGGTCTGGCCCTTCTTCAGGGTGCCCTCGTGCACGCGCACCAGCGCGAGCCGACCGAGGAACGGCGAGGAGTCGAGGTTGGTGACGTGCGCCTGCAGCGGCGCGCCCTCGGTGTACGTCGGCGCGGGGATCGTGTCGAGGATCGTCTGGAAGAGCGGCTCGAGGTCGGGGGAGTCGGGCAGCTCGCCGTTGGCGGGCTGGTCGGTGCCCGGCGACGCCGGCGCGGCCCGAGGCGTAGACGACCGGGAAGTCGAGCGCGTCCTGGCTGTGGCTCTCGTCGAGCAGGTCCATGAACAGCTCGTAGGTCTCGTCGACGACCTCGGCGATGCGGGCGTCGCCGCGGTCGGTCTTGTTGACGACCAGGATCACCGGCATGTCGGCGTTGAGCGCCTTGCGCAGCACGAAGCGGGTCTGCGGCAGCGGACCCTCCGAGGCGTCGACGAGCAGCACGATGCCGTCGACCATCGACAGGCCGCGCTCGACCTCGCCACCGAAGTCGGCGTGGCCGGGGGTGTCGATGATGTTGATGATCATCGGCTTCGCCGCCCGCGGCCGGGCCGGCGTAGTGGATCGCGGTGTTCTTCGCGAGGATGGTGATGCCCTTCTCGCGCTCGAGGTCACCGGAGTCCATGACGCGCTCGGCGACGCCCTCGGCCTGGTGCTCGGTGAACGCACCGCCCTGGCGGAGCATCGCGTCGACGAGCGTGGTCTTGCCGTGGTCGACGTGCGCCACGATGGCGACGTTGCGGAGATCGGTACGAGTGGTCTGTCCAGACATGCGGGAGCGGCGTCGCTTTCGATTGACGAAACGGCCGGTTCCGGCCTCGACGATCTCTATCGGCGCGGGCCGTCGTACGCCGATTCGGGCCGTCGTGCCGGCCTGCATGAGTCCCCGGCCGGCCGGGGACTCCGGTACTTGTCGGGTGTTGCAACACCCACCAAGCGCATGAGTCCCCGGTCGACCGGGGACTCATGCACACGCGTCAAACGGGGCCTCAGCCGGCCAGCGAGCCGCCGAAGATCTGCCAGGCCAGCAGGCTCTTGGCGACCAGGCTGAGCACCAGGTAGGCCTTCTCGCCGAAGGCGTAGGAGCGCCACGGGCCGATGCCCTTGTACTGCAGCCACTGGTTGACGCCGAAGCTCATGAAGAAGACGAACAGCGAGCCGACGATGCCGTAGACGAAGCCGGGCACGGTGTCGGCGCCGATGGTGTTGACGACGATCGCGACCCACGGGGCGAGGCCGGCGAGGGTGCCGAACCAGAAGGGCAGCATCGTGGTGCGCTCGCGCCCCGGCGGGTTCATCACCTCCTGGATCCAGCCGAAGAGGATCATCGAGACGTTGGCGCCGATGATCGCGATCAGCGCGTCGATGCCGGTGATGCCGTTGTAGAAGGCGATCAGCAGGATCATCAGCGTCGCGCTGACCGAGTACTCGACCCAGCGGAAGCGGTTGATGCCCTCGCGCAGGCCCTGGTCGTAGCGCCCGTGCAGCAGCGTGCCGGTCAGCACGTGGTCGAGCGGCGGCGAGGATCAGGAAGGCCGCGATCGCCCACCCGATGCGGACGTCGAAGAGCGCCTCGGGGCTCGGCGGCTCGCTGCCCGGGAGGGCCCGCGGGGAACGGTGGACGTGACGCCGATCGCGAAGTCGGTGGCCAGCACCAGCACGGCGACCGCCTGCGCCCGTGCAGCACCGCGAGCCCGATGTTCCAGGTGCGCAGCGAGGACAGCGACTTCTCGTCCACCCCGCTGGCGACTTCGTGACTGCGTCGGCTGCCTGCCTCGGGGGTGCTGCTGGCGTGCGCTCATCGGATCACCATCTCCTTGCCGTCCATCACGATCTCGGTGGCGTCGCCACCCACAGCCTCCAGGATGGCGGAGACGACCTGTCCGTGGGGCATCGATGCCGGTAGTCGCGGCGGCTCGCCGGCCAGAGCGCGGGTGTCGAGGCCGGTGTCGAGGTGCGGCGGGCGCACGTCGAGCACCCGGAAGGAGCGGCGTTCCTCGCGGCGCAGCACCTGCAGCCAGGTGGCCAGCGCCGCCTTGGCGGCGGAGTAGTCGGCCATCCCGGCGGTCGGCAGGTCGGCCAGCACCGCGCTGAGCACCGCCGCGGTGCCCTCGCCGTCGCGCGCCTCGGCGAGGTACGGCGCCGCCGCGCGCACCAGCGCCATCGGGCCGAGGGTGTTGACCGCGAACAGCTCCTCCGCCACGGCCTCGTCGAGCTCGATCGCCCGCCCGAAGCCGGCCGCTCCGGTGGCGACGACCAGCAGGTCGAGCCCACCCAGCTCCTCGACCGCGCCCCGCACGGCGTCCGCGCACGAGTCGACGTCGACCACGTCGAGGTGCCGCCCCGACGTGCCCAGCACCCCGGCGACCTCCTCGAGGCGTCGCGGCGTCGCGTCCGGCGGCGACCACGCGGGCGCCCTGCTCGTGCAGCCCCTCGGCGATCGCCCGCCCCAGCACGCCCGTCGCTCCCGCCACCAGCACCCGTGCTCCCTCGATCCTCATCCGTCGAACCTAGGCCGCGCTGCCCGGCGGGGCAGGACCCCTGCGGGTGTGAGGAGCGTGGCTATCGTCGAGGGCATGGCCACGATCGCGACCACCGACCGAGTCGACCTCGACGGGCTCCTGGAGTTCGTCCGGCCGCGCCACCAGATGACGCTGATGACCCTGCGCGCCGACGGCCGCCCGCAGGTCTCGCCCGTGACCGGCGGGGTCGACGCCGACGGGCGGATCGTGGTCTCGACGTACCCCCAGCGCGCGAAGGCGGTCAACCTGCGCCGCACCCCCGAGGCGACCGTCCTGGTCCACTCCGACGACTGGAACGGGCCCTACGTGCAGGTCGACGGCACCGCCGAGGTGCTCGACATGCCCTCGCCGGAGGCCGAGGACGCGCTGGTGGAGTACTTCCGCTGCATCTCCGGCGAGCACCCCGACTGGGACGAGTACCGCGCGGCGATGCGCCGCCAGGGCAAGTCGCTGCTGCGGATCACCCCCGTCTCGTGGGGTCCGGTGGCCACCGGCGGGTTCCCGCCGGGGCGCGCGCCCGCCTGAGGGTCTTCCCACCGTCCCTGCCCGGGTGTTGGGTGGGTGGATGACTCTCGGACCCGCCCGCGACTCCCGCTGCTGCTTCGTCCCGCCCTACCTCCAGCGCGCGCTGGGGTACGACGCCACCCTCGCCGTCGACGAGTCGCTGCGCTCCGCGCGGCTCGCGGGGCCCTCGCCGGCCGCGACGCTGATCACCACCCCCGGCGCCCCGGCCTGGACGGTGCACGACGCCGGCTCGACCACGACGCTGCCGGGCCGCCCGGCCCGCGCCGCCGGTGAGCCCGCCGTCGGCGACGCGGCGGTCGACGAGGCCGCGACCGGGATCACGGCCTCGCTGGCGCTGCTGGCCGAGGTGTGGGGGCGCGTCTCCTACGACGGCGCCGGCGCCCCGGTGTCGCTGAGCGTGCACTACGGCCGCGACTACGCCAACGCGTTCTGGGACGGCACCCAGCTCGTCTTCGGCGACGGCGACGGCGTGGTCTTCGACCGGTTCACCAAGCCCGTCGACGTGCTGGGCCACGAGCTGGCGCACGCGCTGACCGAGCACACCGCCGGCCTCGTGTACGCGGACCAGCCCGGCGCGCTCAACGAGCACGTCTCCGACGTCGTCGCGGCCTGCCTCAAGCAGCGGCTGCTCGGCCAGCGCCCCGACGAGGCCGACTGGCTGGTCGGTCGAGGGCCTCTTCCGGCCCGGCATCAACGCCCGCGGCCTGCGCGACATGGCGCACCCCGGCACCGCCTACGACGACCCGCGGCTGGGCCGCGACCCGCAGCCCGCCCACCTCGACGACCTCGTGGTCACCACCGACGACCACGGCGGCGTGCACCTCAACTCCGGCATCCCCAACCGCGCCTTCCACCTCGCCGCGGTCGCCGTCGGCGCCGCCGAGCCCGGGCCCGGCGGCACGTCGTGGGAGGGCGCCGGTCGGATCTGGTACGCCGCGCTGACCGGCGACCAGGTCGGGCCCGCGCACCGACTTCGCCGGGTTCGCCGCCGCCACGATCGCGGCCGCCGGCCCGCACGCCGACGCCGTGGCGGCCGGCCTGGGCCGACGGTCGGGGTGCGCCCCGGGCGACCGGCCCCGCGGCGGGCCGGACACCGGGCGCCGGGGCCGGGTCGTCCGCGGAGGGGCCGGCATCGGAGGGCGCCGGCCACGGGCGTGGTGCGGGTGCGACGTACGGGTGGGTTCGCGGGGTTGAGCGCCGAGGCCGACGTCGACCTGGCCTCCGACGACCCCCGGGTGCCCGAGCTGCGCGGGCTCGCCGGCCGCGTCGACCTGGCCCAGGCGGCGGCGCGCTCGCCGGAGCCGCAGCCGGACCGCTACGTCTACGACCTCGACGTGTGCGGCGAGTGCGCCCAGGTGGGCGAGCAGGCCCTCACCGCCGACCTCGAGCGCCTCGTCGAGCTGGTGCTGGACCTCGGCCACCGATAGACGAGCAGTCACTTCTGCACCACCGAGCAGTCACTTCTGCACCTCGACGGGGTGCAGAAGTGACCGCTCGAGGGTGCGAAAGTGACCGCTCGTCGGGTGGGGGTCAGTCGTGGACGCGGTGCACCTTGTGCTGCGCGGCCTGGGCGCGCGGGCGGATGACCAGCTCGTCGATGTTGACGTGCGGCGGGCGGGTGACGACCCAGGCGATCGCGTCGGCGACGTCCTCGGCGACCAGCGGCTCGGCGACGCCGGCGTAGACCGCGTCGGCCGTCGCCTGGTCGCCGTCGAAGCGGACCAGGGCGAACTCGTCGGTGCGCACCATGCCCGGCGCGACCTCGCAGACCCGCACCGGCTGGTCGAAGAGCTCCAGGCGCAGCGTCTCGGTGACGACCTGGGTGCCGTGCTTGGCGGCGGTGTAGCCGGCGCCGCCCTCGTAGGCGATCCGGCCCGCGGTCGAGCCGACGTTGCAGATCACGCCGGCGCCGGAGGCGATCAGCGCGGGCAGCAGCGCCTTGGTGACCTGCATCAGCCCGATCACGTTGACCTCGTACATCGCGCGCCACTGCTCGGCGTCGGCCTCGGCGACCGGCGCGGAGCCGAACGCGCCGCCGGCGTTGTTGACCAGCACGTCGAGGCCCGGCCGCCCGAGCTCGCCGCGCCAGCTCGGCGACCCGCGCGGCCAGGGCGGCGACCGAGTCGGCGTCGGTGACGTCGCAGACGACCGCGGTGCCGTCGATCTCGGCGGCCAGCGCCTCGACCCGCTCGGCGCGGCGGGCCGCGCACACCACGTGGAAGCCCTCCGCGCCCAGGCGCCGCGCGGTCGCGGCCCCGATCCCGCTGCTGGCTCCGGTCACGACGGCGAGGGGGCGGTGCTCATGGGCGCCATTGTGGCCCACGGCCGGTCGGGGTGGTGGGCGTCGGTGCGGCCTGCGAGCATGGGGCGAGGGCGCCGACGGTGACCGGACGCTCGAGAGGAGGTCCGCTGTGGACAGGGGTACGACGTCCGCTGCCGTCGCCGGTGCGCTCGCGGCGCTGGTCGGCGGTCTGCTGTGGGTGCTCGCCTGGGTCGGCGCTCGGCGCGTTCGCGTGGTGGCCGGGAGCGGTGCTGCTGGTGCTGGCCGCCGTCGCGGTCGGCGCCGGGCTGGTCGACCGGGGCGCGGCCCCGCTGCGCCTGGTGGTCGGGGTGTGCCTGGCCGTGCTGGGCTGGGCGCTGCTCGCCGTGGTCGGCGGGGTCGCCGGCGCCGGCGGCTCCGAGCGCGTCGACGGCATCGTCGGCGCGGTGCTCGCCGTGCTCGGCGCGGTCGTCGTGGGGCGCGCGCTGCGCGGCCGGGGCGACCGGCCCGTCGGGCCCGACGCGGGTCGGAGCCGCCGGCCGGAGCGCAGGTCGGCGCGCAGGCCGGGCCGCGGCCGGCCGGCGCCGGGGCGGCGCCGTACGGGTGGGGCGCACGCGGGCTGACGTCTGTCAGAGTTTCATCGGCCGGCCGATGGACCTGGCGCCGGGCCGATGAAGTTTCAGCGTCCGCCCGGGAGTTTCATCGGCCGGCCGATGAAACTCCCGGCCAGCCGAGCCGACCCCGACCCGCGCCCGCGGGAATCAACCGGCCGCGACGGCGGTTGAGCGACGTGGACCACGTCGAGACACGGACGGAGGCCCGCGTGAGCAGCCAGCACCGGAACGGTCGACCCCTGCGTCGGCTCGCCATGATCAGCCTCCACACCAGCCCGCTCGACCAGCCCGGCACCGGCGACGCGGGCGGGATGAACGTCTACGTCATCGAGCTCGCCCGGCGCCTGGCCGCCCAGGGCACCGAGGTCGACATCTTCACCCGGGCCACCAGCTCGCGCGCTCGAGCCGGTCGTCGAGGCCCACGACGGGGTCACGGTGCGCCACATCCACGCCGGCCCGTTCGAGGGGCTCACCAAGGCCGAGCTGCCCGGCCAGCTGTGCGTCTTCGCCCGCGAGGTGCTGCGCACCGAGGCCGCCCAGCCGGCGGGCCACTACGACGCCGTGCACAGCCACTACTGGCTCTCCGGCCAGGTCGGCGCGCTGGCCCGCGACCGCTGGGGCGTGCCGCTGGTGCACTCGATGCACACCATGGCCAAGGTCAAGAACGAGGCGCTCGCCGAGGGCGACACCCCCGAGCCCGCCGCCCGCGTGATCGGTGAGGAGCAGGTCGTCGAGGCCGCCGACCTGCTGATCGCCAACACCGACCTCGAGGCCAAGCAGCTGATCAACCTCTACGACGCCGACGCCGGCCGCGTCGAGGTCGTCCACCCCGGCGTCGACCTCGACGTCTTCCGCCCCCGCGAGCGCGCCGTCGTACGCCGCGAGCTCGGGCTGCCCGTCGACGCCGACGTGCTGCTCTTCGCCGGCCGCATCCAGCCGCTCAAGGGCCCCGACGTGCTGCTGCGCGCGGTCGCCGAGCTGCTGCGCCGCGACCCCGGCGCTGCGCGAGCGGCTGGTCGTGCCGGTCGTCGGCGGCCCCTCCGGCAGCGGCCTCGAGCACCCCGACGCCCTCGCCACCCTGGCCCACGAGCTCGGCCTGGGCGACGTGGTGCGCTTCGTGCCGCCGGTCGCCCAGGACGACCTGGCGCGCTGGTACGCCGCCGCCACGCTGGTGGCCGTGCCGTCCTACAACGAGTCCTTCGGGCTGGTCGCCGCCGAGGCGCAGGCCACCGGCACCCCCGTGGTGGCCGCGGCCGTCGGCGGTCTGACCACGGTCGTGCGCGACGGCCACAGCGGACTGCTCGTCGAGGGCCACGAGGCGGTGCGACTGGGCCGACGCGATCGACCGGGTGCTCAGCGACGCCGGCCTGGCCCGGCGGCTGCGCTCCGGGCGCGCTGCTGCAGGCCGAGCGGCTTCTCGTGGGAGGCGACCGCGCAGGCGATGCTCGCCGGCTACGAGCGCGCCCGGTCGATGATGCGGCAGGAGGCCCTGGCATGAGCGAGACCCCGTCCGAGCTGAACGGCGCGACCAGCGCAGGCGCAGCAGCGCGCCGCCGACGTGGTCCGCGCCTGGCTGGCCACCAACGAGATCGAGGCCGACGAGCCCAGCCCGGGCCTGTTCTCCTTCTCGCTGCCCGGCGAGAAGAAGCTGCAGACCCCGGTGCGCCTCGACGTCGGCGCCCACGCGCTGGGCGTGCACGCCTTCGTGTGCCGCAACCCCGACGAGAACCACGAGCGCGTGTGGCGCTGGCTGCTGGAGAAGAACCTGCGCCTGTACGCCGTCGCGTTCGCCGTCGACCGCACCGGCGACATCTACCTCGACGCCCGGCTGCCGCTGGCCGGCGTCGACGAGGCCGAGCTCGACCGGCTGCTCGGCTCGGTGCTGACCTACGCCGACGAGTCGTTCAACGCGATCCTCGAGCTCGGGCTTCGCCTCCTCGATCCGCAAGGAGTGGGAGTGGCGCACCGCTGCGCGGGGAGTCGACCCGCAACCTCGAGGCGTTCCGCGGCTGGCTGGAGGCCGGCGACACGCCGGCCGACGAGCCCGGCGGCGACCCTGGCGCCGAGCCCACCGAGGACTGACCTCTCCACCTTTACCCCAGTGGGGTATGACGCCGACGCGGGTCGGTCGAGCAGCATCATCACCCTCGACGCCACTCGGTGCGTCGGCGGGGAGGATGCAGGTGAACGCGAGCACACGATGTCCCGGCTCGTCCTGACCGTCTCCTCCTGAGCGTCTCTCCCGCGGTGGGGGCCGCGGGAGAGACGCCTACCGGCCCGCCGGGGTCCGGATCAGCGACCCCGTCGGTCGATCAGCGCATCGCGACCGGCTGGACCGGTCCGGTCGTCGTCGAGGTCCCCGAGGAGCCGCTCACCGAGCCGCTCCCGGAGCCGGTGGACGAGGTCCTCGACCCGGTCCTGCGGGAGGGCACGCTGACGCTCGACTGCCCCTCCACCGGCTACCACCACCAGACCACCTTTCCCACCGAGCCCGGCACCGTCGAGGTCGCCGTGGCGCCGGTCGAGGAGCCCGCGGCCGACTGCACCGCCCGGGCCTCCCTCGACGACCCGCTCACCCACCAGGAGGACCAGGTGGGCTTCTCGGCGTGGGACGCGGTCGGCTTCACCGACGCCCGGCGTCAGCCCGGTCTTCTACCCCACGGTGCGCGACGGGTTCGCCGACGACGCCGAGCTGCTCCTTCGAGCTGTCGGCCGACACCGACGTCGACCTGCTCGTCTACGACCTCGCGCAGCGGCCGCGTCGTACGCGAGGAGAACGCGGAGCTCGGCGGCCGGACCGCACCGCTGGACCTGGGACGGCACCCGGACCTCACGCCGCCGCGAGGCGGCGCTGGCGCCGGGGCGCTACCTGCTCGCCGCGGTGGCCACCGACCCGGTGACCCAGCGCTCCGTCGCGGTCATCGGCCGCACCGAGATCGCGCGGCGCACGGTCACCCGCGCACCGTGCGCACCGTGCCCGCCGTGCAGACCACCCGCGAGCTGCACGGGGCCTGCGCGACCCGCGCCGACTGCCGACGTGGTCGCGCATCGTGTGCCGCGGCTCGCGGAGCACCGCGGTACGCGGAGCTCTCCGAGATCGTGCTGGGTGCCGCCCGGCGCGAGGCTGCGCCGTGCGGGTTCGCACCACGAGCTCGCCGCCGCCGACCAGCGCCCCGGACGCATGCGGCACGACGGTCGAACGTCTGGCGCCACGCAAGGTCCGGGTCTCGCTGCGGGTCGACGGCCGGCGCGCCGTCGTCGTCGAGGACCTGTACGTCGTGTGGGCGCGGCGCGTGCAGCAGCGCCCCGGGGGCGCAGGCCCCGGCCCCGTCGGCCGCGGGGATCGTGGGCGGCCAGGTCACCCGCCAGGACGGGCAGTGGCACATCGACCTCGACCCGCCGGGGTAGGGGACGTCAGGCCGGTGCCGGCGGGTGCACCATCCGCCGCGGCTTGCGCCGCGCGACCGCGACGCCGATGAGGGCGAGCGCGCCGCCGACGTACGCGATGCCGGCCGGGGTCTCGCCGAGCAGCGCCCAGCCGAGCCCGATGGTGATGGGCGGAACGAGGTAGGTGGTGACCGCGAGCCGGCTGGCGTCCATGTGGGTCAGGGCGTAGGCGTAGGTGGTGAAGGCGATCGCGGTGGGGAAGACGCCGAGGTAGACCACCCACAGCACCGACGACGTCGGCGCGACCCGGACCTCGTCGATGAGCGTGGGCAGGAACGGCAGGCACGCCACGGCGCCGATCGTGCAGGCCAGCCAGGTCACGTGCACGGCGGCCAGGCGCGCGACCAGCGGCTTCTGCAGGATCAGGCTGATGGCGTAGACGACCGCCGAGAGCAGGACCAGGAAGACACCGAGCAGGTCCTGGCCCTGGCTCTCCGAGGTCGACAGCCCGATCAGGGCCACGCCGCCGAAGGCCAGTGCCAGGCCGATGGCGAGGTAGGCGGTGAAGCGTTCGTCGAGGAACGTCACCGCGAGCAGCGCGACCAGGACGGGGGAGAGCTGGATCAGCATCGCGGCGGTGCCGGCGTCGATGCGCTGCTCGCCCTCGTTGAGCGCGACGTTGTAGACGCCGAACCACAGCAGCCCGATCGCGACCAGCGACACCCACTCGCGCCGGGTCGGGTGCGGCAGTCCCCGCGAGAGCGCCACCACCGCCAGGCACAGCGCCCCGACGAGGAGGCGGCCCAGGGACAACGGGCCCGCGGAGAAGTCGGCGCCCAGGTGGCGGATCGCCACGAAGGCGGAGGCCCAGAGCACGAGCGTGGTGGCCACCGCCGCGGGCGGCAACCAGGTCGCGGGTCGGGGGCGGGCCGGGGCGGCGAGGTGCGTCACCGGCACAGACTAGGAGTCGCTGCTCCCCTCGACCGCACGGGTGGGCACCCCGGCCGGGACACGGGTCGGGACAGGGTCGGACGGGTCGGGATGGCGCGGCAGCGCTGCACCAGCGCGGCCAGCTCGTCGTCGCGGTCGGCCGCGGCCGGCAGCCCGACGGCGAGCCCGTCGGCCAGCCCGGCGTACCACTCGGTGAGCACGGCGGGCAGCCGGTCGTAGGTGCCCTGCGGCACCAGGTCGTCCAGCACCTCCTCGGACAGCACCGCGCCCAGGTCGTCCCAGCGCTCCTCGCGCACGAGCCCACCGAGCCGGTCGGGCAGGTCGCCGTGGCCGAGCAGCTCCAGGGTCGGCTTGTAGGCCGGGGTCGACCACAGGAACGCCATCTCGCGGCGCGCCTCCTCGCGCGCCGCGACGAGACGCTCCTCGTCGGGGGCGGTGATCGCCTTCGACACGATCACCACCCGCGGCCCGCCGTCGGTGCGCCCGGCCTGCTCGGCCCCGGTCGCCAGCGCCGGCAGCACCCGTTCGCGCAGGTAGGTGGGGTGGGAGTTGGTGGCGTGGGTGACGAAGCCGTCGGAGGCCGCGCCGGCCGCCTCGCAGGTACGCCGGTTGACCCCGCCGGTGTAGATCTGCGGCGCCGCGACGTCGAGCGGACCGGGGTTGAAGTAGGGCTGGAGCCGGTCGAAGCGGTAGTACGGCCCCTCGTGCAGCAGCGGCCCGCCGGCCTGGAACGCCGCGAAGATGGCGCGCAGGGCGGCCACGTAGTCGGCCAGCCGCCCGGCCGGGTCGCCCCACGGCATCGAGAACCGGCCCACGATGTTGCCGCGGACCTGGGTGGCCAGCCCGAGCTGGAAGCGTCCGCCGGAGAAGCGCGCCAGGTCCCAGGCGGCGTACGCCGTGGTCATCGGGCTGCGCGGGAAGGCCAGCGTCATGCTGGTGCGCACCGTCAGCCGCTCGCTGTGCTCGACGGCCAGCAGTGCGACCTGCAACGAGTCGTGGACCGTCTCCGGCACGTGCACGGTGTCCACGCCCAGCGCCTCGATCCGGCGCACCGTGGCAGCCACGTCGCGCAGCGCGGTGTCCTGGGGCAGTGACGCGACGATCTCCATGGGGCCATCCTGCTCACCCGCCCCGGCTCCGGGGGGCCCGCTCCCACCCGTCGGGAGCCGTGCCGGGTCAGGCGTGAGGTCCCCGGAGGCGGCTCAGAGGTCGAGCTTGTAGCCCAGCCCGCGCACGGTGACGAGGTACTTCGGCTCGCCCGGGTCGGGCTCGAGCTTGGCCCGCAGCCGCTTCACGTGCACGTCGAGGGTCTTGGTGTCGCCGACGTAGTCGGAGCCCCAGACCCGGTCGATGAGCTGTCCGCGGGTCAGCACCCGGCCGGGGTTGCGCAGGAACATCTCGAGCAGCTCGAACTCCTTGAGCGGCAGCCGCTGCTCCTCGCCGTCGACGGTCACCACGTGCCGCTCGACGTCCATCCGCACCGGCCCGGCCTCGAGCGTCGCGGGCGCGGCCTCGGGCTCGGCGCCGCGGCGCAGCACCGCACGGATGCGTGCGACCAGCTCGCGCGGCGAGTAGGGCTTGGTGACGTAGTCGTCGGCGCCGAGCTCGAGCCCGACCACCTTGTCGACCTCGTCGTCCTTGGCGCTGACCATGATCACCGGGACGTTCGAGGTCTGCCGGATGGTGCGGCACACCTCGGTGCCGGGGATGCCGGGCAGCATCAGGTCGAGCAGCACGATGTCGGCGCCGTTGCGCTCGAACTCCGCCAGCGCGGCGTTGCCGTCGGCGGCGATCGCGACCTCGAAGCCCTCCTTGCGCAGCATGTAGGCCAGCGGGTCGCTGTAGCTCTCTTCGTCCTCGACGACGAGTACCCGTGTCACGGGCTGTCCTCCTGTTTCCTCTCGGACCCGAAGTGCTGGGGCAGGGTCAGGGTGAAGGTGGAGCCGTGTCCCGGCTCCGACCAGACCCGGACCTCCCCGCCGTGGGTGGCGGCGACGTGCTTGACGATGGACAGGCCGAGCCCGGTGCCGCCGGTGGAGCGGTGGCGGGCGGGGTCGACGCGGTAGAAGCGCTCGAAGATGCGGTCGAGCTCGCCGGCGGGGATGCCGATGCCCTGGTCGACCACCGAGATCTCGACCGAGGTGTCCACGACGCGGGTGGAGACCAGCACCGTGGAGCCCGGGTCGGAGTAGGAGACGGCGTTGGAGACCAGGTTCGCCACCGCGGCGGTCACCTGCTTCTCGTTGCCGAAGACCTGCAGGTCGTCCTGGCCGCCGACGGTCACCGAGATCCGCTTCGCCCCCGCGTCGATCACGCTGGCGTCGACCGCCGAGCGGATCGCGTCGTCGAGGTGCACCGGGACCGCGGCGTCCAGCGGGTCGTCGGCCTGCAGCCGCGACAGCTCGATGATCTGCTGGACGAGCTTGGAGAGCCGGTCGCTCTCGGTGCCCATCCGGTGCGCGAACCGCTTGACCGCCTCCGGGTCGTCCGCGGCCTCGAGCATCGCCTCCGACAGCAGCCGGATCGCACCCACGGGGGTCTTCAGCTCGTGCGACACGTTGGCCACGAAGTCGCGGCGTACCTCCTCGACGCGGCGCTCGCGGGTGCGGTCCTCGACCAGCGCCAGCACCAGGCGCGAGCCCAGGGGCGCGACGCGGGCGGTGACGTGGCGCACCGGCGCCCCGGCGCGCGTCATCGAGATCTCGCTCTCGCGGATCTGCCCGTCGCGGCGCACCATGCTGACCTGCTCGGCCAGGGCCTCGGACGCCAGGCGGGAGCCCCGCACGAGCCCGAGCGCGTACGCCGGCGCGCTGGCCTTGAGCACGACGTCGGCCCCGTCGACCACGACCGCCGAGCTGCGCAGGGTGGAGAGCACCGTCGCGACGCCGTACGGCAGGACCGGTTCGGGGGCGGTGGGCTCGCGGTGCTGCTGCCGGTCGCTGACGTGCCAGGCGATCACGCCGCCGCCGGCGACCACCGCGCCCACGACAGCGGCCACGAATGCCTGCAGCGTCGGGTCCACGGTCTGGATCGTACGCAGCAGCCGCCGCACCCGACGTCCGGGACGGCTTCCGCCGCACAGCGTTCACCCCCCGTTCACCGCCCGCCGCCGCCTCGTCACCCGCATTGCCTAGGGTCTGTCCCATGCGCAACGTCTTCCATGAGCAGCTCGACGCCGTCTTCGAGGACCTGACCCGCATCTGCGGGCAGGTCGAGATCGCGGTACGCCGTGCCACCGAGTCCCTGTTGACCGGCGACGCCGCGGTGGCCGAGCAGGTGATCACCGGGGACGCCGAGATCGACCGGGCGCGCGAGAAGGTCGAGGAGTCGGCCTTCGAGCTGCTGTCGCTGCAGCAGCCCGTCGCGGGCGACCTGCGGGTCATCATCGCGGCGCTGCGGATGGTCACCGAGCTCGAGCGGATGGGTGACCTGTCGGTGCACGTCGCGAAGATCGCGCGCCTGCGGGTGCCGAACGTGGCCGTGCCCGACGCCATCCGCGCCACGATGACGTCGATGGGCGAGACCGCCGAGGACATGGTGCGCCGCGTCGGCCAGATCATCGAGAACCGCGACGTCGGGGCCGCCATCGAGCTCGGCCGCGACGACGAGGTGATGGACCGGCTGCGCCGCGACAGCTTCACCCAGCTCCTCGGCGACGACTGGGAGCACGGCGTCGAGGCCGCGGTCGACGTCGCCCTGCTGGGGCGCTACTACGAGCGGATCGCCGACCACGCCGTCTCGATCGCCAACCGGGTCGTCTTCGTCGTCACCGGCCAGAACCCCCGCTCCATCGAGTCCTGACCCGGCCCGGATGTCGCGTCGACCCGGCCTGGATGTCGCGTCGACCCGGCGCAGATAGCCCACTCAGGCGGCGTGGATGCCCCGTTGCGCGATCGCGGCACATTCGCGCCGACTGAGCGCGACATCTGCGCCGGGTCGCGCGGACATTTGCGCCGGGTCAGCGCGATATTTGCGCCGACTCGCGGGTGTGTGGGGCTGGGTGGGGGCTGGGCTGGTGAGCCGGGAGCGGCTCAGCGGCCCTGGGAGGCCACGGCTGCGGCGGCCGCCTCGGCCGCGGCCGGGTCGAGGTAGCGCCCACCGGGGACGGTGGGGGACAGGTCCTCGTCGAGCTCGTAGACCAACGGCATGCCGGTGGGGATGTTGAGCCCGGCGATCTCGTCGTCGCCGATGCCGTCGAGGTGCTTGACCAGCGCGCGCAGGCTGTTGCCGTGCGCGGCGACCAGGGTCACCTTGCCGGCGCGCAGGTCGGGGACGATCGCGGACTCCCAGTAGGGCAGGAAGCGCTCGATGACGTCCTTGAGGCACTCGGTGCGCGGCATCTCGTCGCCGAGGTCGGCGTAGCGCGGGTCGCCGGCCTGGGAGAACTCGGTGCCGTCCTCGATCGGGGGCGGCGGGGTGTCGAAGGAGCGGCGCCAGGCCATGAACTGCTCCTCGCCGTACTCCTCGAGCGTCTGCTTCTTGTCCTTGCCCTGCAGGGCTCCGTAGTGACGCTCGTTGAGGCGCCAGGAGCGCTGCACGGGGATCCAGTGCCGGTCGCAGGCGTCGAGCGCGAGCCCGGTGGTGCTGATCGCGCGGCGCAGCAGCGAGGTGTGCACGACGTCGGGCAGGACGCCGGCCTCGCGCATCAGCTCACCGCCACGACGGGCCTCGACCTCGCCCTTCTCGGTCAGCGGCACGTCGACCCAGCCGGTGAAGAGGTTCTTGGCGTTCCAGTCGCTCTCGCCGTGGCGGAGCAGGACCAGGGTGCTCATTCCTCCCCCTCCTCGGTGCCGAACTCGACGACCGGCTCGGGGAGCTCGCAGTCGTAGGTCTCCCCGGTGCCGCCCTCGGACGCGGTGTCGAAGCCCTCGAAGTCGCCGCAGTCGCGCACGACGGGGACGTCGATCTGCACCGACTCGCCGTTGTCGAACTCCAGGCGCAGCGCGAGGTAGTCACCGGCGCCGAAGTCGCCGGTCACGGCGACGCCGTTGCCCTCCTCGGAGAGGTTCTCGTAGCCCAGCGGTGCGATCTCGCGGGGCTCCACCTCGATGTCGAGCTGCCCGTCCTCGGCGGCGAGCGAGGTGAAGGTGATCGCGTCGGAGCCGGAGTTGTTGGCCAGCCCGGCGATGAAGGTGCCGGCCCCGTCACGGGTGGCCACGACGGCGGCACCGAGGACGTCGACCTCGGCGGAGCGCTCGTTGGCGCCGGCGGCCGGCGTGTACGGACGGTCCGTCGCGTAGTCGAACCCACAGGACGTGAGCGGGAGTGCGAGGGCGAGCGCGCAGGTGGTCAGCGCGAGCTTGCGGCGGATCAGCATCGTGGGTCTCATGCCTTCGGTTCGTCGTGGTTCCGGCTACGGCCACCCTAGCGCCAGCGCGCCGTCGTGGTGACCGCGGTCCGTGAGGGCGCCCGCCAGGTGGCCCTCAGGCGGTGAGCCCCAGACTGGTGCCGACGAAGGCCATGGCGACCACGACCAGCGCCAGGTAGACGGCGGTCACCGTCAGCAGCTTCGCGGCGCCCAGCTTGAGCCCCAGGCGCAGCGGCAGGTAGGTCCACTCGTCCTCGTGGTCGGGCACCAGGCCCCACAGTGCGCTGAGGACGTGCACCCCGACACCCAGCAGCGCCGCCAGCACCACCAGCGCGGGCTGTGGTGCGTCGCCGGTGCCGACCCCGCCCCAGCCGCCGTACGACAGGAAGGCGGGGTACGTCGCGAACGCTGCGGCCCACGGGACGAAGGACAACAGCCCGGTGCGCAGCGTCAGGTTGCCGAGCAGCCCGATCAGCACGGAGAACAGGTAGAGCAGCCCGGCGGTCGCGCCGTGCGCCATCGCCAGGGGGACCAGCGCCAGGACGCCGCAGGCCAGGCTGAACCACACCGTGCCGGGGTCGAGGCGGCCGTCGGCGACGGGCTTGCCGCGCGCGTCGTGGGCCGCGTCGCGACGCCGGTCGACCAGGTCGTTGTGCCAGCCCAGCACCGCCTGGCCCACCAGCACGGTGGCCAGGACCAGCCCGAGGTCGCGGGTCGGTCGGTCGGCGAGCGCCGCAGCGACGGTGATCAGGATCGCGGTCAGGGCCGCCTGGCGCGGGTGGGCGGCCTGCGCCAGCAGCAGCGGGGTGGAGTCCAGCACCCGTGCCGGGCCCGTACGCCGCGCCCGCGGCAGCGGCGGGGGCCCCGGCACGTCAGCCGTCGCGGGGCGCTCGGCGGTGTCGGTCGCGGTCGACGCCGCCGGGGCGGGCGCGGTGGTGGGTGCCGTGGTGGGCGCGGAGGTGCTGCCGGCCGCCGCCGGAGGCTCGGGGGCCGCCTTGCGTCGACGCCGGAGGTGAGGTCGGGCCATGCGCGGCAGTATCCCTCCCACAGTCCCTCCGTGGGGGAGGTCCGCGCAGGTCGGAGCCACTTTCACGCGACGCGCCGCGCCGCGGACGTGGGGTGCGTCACGCCCTCGTGGACGGGCGCCACCACAGGCCGTATCGTTCTGTCAAGACCCCATAGTGCCTCTGACCTGCGCAAACGGTACTGAGCACCCTCGGACCCGTGGTAAGATGGTGCTCTAGGAAGGGGAACCTGACATATGACTTTCACCGTCGGCGAAACGGTTGTGTATCCCAATCACGGGGCCGCTGTCATCGAGGACATCGAGATGCGGACCATCAAGGGTGAAGACCGGCAGTACCTGGTCCTGAGGATCGTGGCTCAACAGGACCTGGTCGTGCGCGTGCCGTCCTGCAACCTCGATCTGGTCGGCGTCCGCGACGTCGTGGACAAGGAGGGCCTGGACCGTGTCTTCGACGTCCTGAGGGCTGCCCACGTGGAGGAGCCGACCAACTGGTCGCGCCGCTACAAGGCCAACCTCGAGAAGCTGCACAGCGGCGACGTCATGAAGGTGGCCGAGGTCGTCCGCGACCTGTGGCGCCGCGAGCGTGACCGTGGCCTGTCGGCCGGCGAGAAGCGGATGCTGGCCAAGGCGCGCCAGATCCTCGTCTCCGAGCTGGCCCTGGCCGAGCAGACCAACGAGGACAAGGCCGAGATCATCCTCGACGAGGTCCTCGCCTCCTAGAGGCGCTCCCACCAGCACGAGCAGCAACCAGCAGCATCCAACGGTCCCCGGGCATGTCCCGGGGACCGTTGCTGCGTTCTAGGCTCCTGCTCGTGACCACACCCGACGCGAACGACGCCGAGACCGACTTCTGGGGCGACGAGATCGATGCGGACGAGCTGCCGGCAGCGCTGGGCGCGGTGCTCGACACCGACCGCGGCTCGCTGCCCTTCGCCCTGCTGCACGGCGAGGCACTGGTCGCGGTCGCCGCCTGGGGCCTGGGCGAGTCCGGGGTGACTCCCGTCGACCTCGGCACGGAGTGGGCCGGCCTGGTCGAGTCCGGTGAACCCGTGGTGCTGCACGACTGCCTGTGCCCGATGACCCCCGCGGCCTTCATCGCCGACTGCCTGCGCGAGGCCGTACGCCGCGACGCCGTGGTGGTGGGGGTCCGTCCGGTGTCCGACACCGTCAAGACCGCCGCACCGGGCGGATCGGGTGCTCCGGGGCCGTCGGGCGTCACCGACGGGCCGGACCGCGACGACCTGCTGGTGATCACCTCGCCGGTGGTGCTGCCGGCCGCGGTCGTGGCCGCCCTCGACGTCCTGCCCTCCGACGACGTCGCCACGCTGGTGGCCGCGCTCGCCGAGCGCTTCCCGGTCGTGACCCGGGTGGCGCCGCCCGAGGGACGCCGGGTCGCCACCCTCGAGGACGTCGCCGTCCTCGAGGCGCTCACCGCGCCCTGACCCGACCCCTTCGCCTGGCTGTCCCTGCCCGCCGCGACCCACACGCCCCCCGGGTCGTGGGTCGGGTCGTGGTCCGGGTCGTGGGTCGTGGACGCGCCGGGGCGCGTCCTGGGGCACACGACCCAGACCACGACCGAAACCACGACCCAGACCACGACCGAAACCACGACCGAAACCACGACCCAGACGAGGAACCGGGGCGGGTCAGGGGCGTCGGGCCAGCAGCTCCTCGGCGAGGGCGAGGTCCTCGGGCCAGGTGACCTTGAGGTTCGCCGGCCCGGAGGGGACCGCGACGACCGGCAGGGCGGCGTACCGGGTGAAGCAGGCGGCGGTGTCGGTGCCCTCGAAGCCGTCGTCGTCGGCGCGCCGGTAGGACTCGAGCAGCGCCTCGGCGCGGAACCCCTGTGGGGTCTGGACGCCGACGAGGTCGGCCGGGGCGGGCCGCAGGGCGCGGGTGAGCACGCCGGTGACCGGGGCGGCGGGGAGCGCGCCGCCGTGCTCGCGGGCCGCGGTGATGACCGCGGCGAAGAGGGCGGGCGAGGCGAGCGGGCGGGCGCCGTCGTGGACCACGACCACGTCGGTGCGTCCGGCCCGGACGTCGGCGTCCAGCAGCCGCAGCGCCTGCGACTCGGAGGCGTGCCGGGTGGCACCGCCCGCCACGAGCCCGATCTCGACCCCGGCGACGTCGTCGGCAGGCAGGTCGGCAGGCAGGTCGGCAGGCAGGTGGTCGGCCAGCTGGTCGGCGACCTCGTCGAGCTCGTCGGGGGCGGCGACCACCACGACCCGGCCCACGCCGGGGGTGGCGAGGGCGGCGCGGACCGACCAGGCCAGGACCGGGCGACCGGCCAGCGGCAGCAGCACCTTGTTGACCCCGGCGCCGACGCGCGACCCGGACCCGGCGCCGAGGACGACCACGGTGGCGGTGGGAGCGGTCACCGGCTGCTCACCAGCGCGGTGGCGATGGCCGCGACACCCTCGCCGCGCCCGGTCAGCCCGAGCCCGTCGGTGGTGGTGGCGGAGAGCGAGACCGGGGCGCCGGCGGCGGCCGAGAGGGCCGCCTCGGCCTCGGCGCGGCGCGGCCCGATCTTGGGTCGGGTGCCGATCACCTGCACGCCCACGTTGCCGATCGCGAACCCGGCCGCGCGGACCCGCCGCGCGGTCTCGGCGAGCAGGGTGACGCCCGCGGCGCCGGCCCACCGGGGCTCGGCGGTGCCGAAGTTGGAGCCGAGGTCGCCCAGCCCGGCCGCCGACAGCAGGGCGTCGCAGGCGGCGTGCGCGGCGACGTCACCGTCGGAGTGGCCCTCCAGCCCGGCCTCCTCCTCGGGCCACGACAGGCCCGCCAGGTGCATCGCGGTGCCCGGGGCGAGCCGGTGCACGTCGGTGCCGATCCCGACGCGGAACCCGCCTGCGGTCGCGGGCTCGGGGGGCTGCTGCGGCGTGTCGGTCACGAGGCGAATCATGCCCGAACAGCAGTCCTGGGGGCGGGTGGGTCACAATCGGGGCGTGGAGGCGCGGGCAGGACTGTGGCGGCTGGCCGGGCTGGTGGCCGGCCTGGCGGGCCTGGCGACCAGCTACACCGCCGCGATGGTGCTCACGATCCGGGAGTCCCCGGTCGTCGCGATCGCCGAGGGCGTCATCCGGCTGACCCCCGGCCCGGTCGCCGACTTCGTGATCCGCTTCTTCGGCGCCTCCAACAAGGCGCTGCTCCTGGTGATGATCTTCCTGGTCGCCGGGCTGGTCTTCGCCGCGCTCGGCCGCGCCGCCCGCACCCGCTGGTGGGTCCCGCTGGCCGGCTACTCCGCGCTGGCCGTGCTCACCGCCGTCGCGGTGATCGCCCAGCGCGGCTCGACCACCGTCGACCTGCTGCCCGTGGTGGTCGGCTACCTGACGTGGCTGCTCGTGCTGGCGCTGCTGGTCGCCCCGCTGCGCCGCGCCGACCAGGTCGACGGCGAGACCGCCGGGCCCGCCGCAGAGCCCGGGACCCAGGCGTACGTCGACGCGGCCGGGACGCCGCAGGGGCGGCGTACGTTCCTGGTCCGCGCGGTGCTCGTGGCGGGCGCCGCCGTGGCCGTGGCCGGCGCCGGCAAGGTGCTGGGCACCGGTCGCCGCGCGGTGGAGGAGACCCGACGGCTGCTGCGCATCGAGGGTGCCGGGCTGACCCCGGCGCCGCGCGGGTCCAGCCTGGGCCTGCAGGACATCGGGCCGTGGCAGACCCCGAACGACGAGTTCTACCTGATCCACACCGCGCTCGTGGTGCCCGCGATCGCTCCGGTCGACTGGCGCCTGCGCATCCACGGGATGGTCGAGCGCGAGATCGTGCTGACCTACGACGACCTGCTGGCGCGCGAGCGCACCGAGGCGTGGGTGACGCTGAACTGCGTGTCCAACCCCGTCGGCGGCGACCTCGTCGGCAACGCCCTGTGGACCGGCGTGCTGACCTCCGAGCTGCTCGCCGAGGCCGGCGTGCTGGACGGGGCCGACGCGGTCCTGCAGACCTCCGAGGACGGCTGGACCTGCGGCACCCCGCTGGCCGCGCTCACCGACGACCGCGGGGCGATGCTGGCGGTGGCGATGAACGGCGAGGCGCTGCCGATCGAGCACGGCTTCCCGGTGCGCACGCTGGTGCCGGGGCTCTACGGCTACGTGTCGGCGACCAAGTGGGTCGTCGACCTCGAGGTCACCCGCTTCGCCGACTTCTCGGCGTACTGGACCCAGCGCGGCTGGGGTGAGCAGGGGCCGGTCAAGATCGCCTCGCGCATCGACGTGCCGCGCTCGGGGGAGAACCTGCCGGCCGGGAAGATCGCCTTCGGCGGGGTCGCCTGGATGCAGGGCACCGGTGTCTCGGCGGTCGAGTTCTCCGTCGACGACGGCGAGTGGGTGCCCGCCACGCTCGGGAAGGTGCCCAGCGCCGACACCTGGGTGCAGTGGGCCGGCACCACCGACGTGGCGCCCGGCGACCACATCGTGCGGGTGCGGGCCACCGACGCCGACGGCAACGTCCAGACCGACGTCGAGCGCGACGTGCTGCCCGACGGTGCCACCGGCCTCGACGCGGTCGACTTCACCGCGACCGACTAGGGCCGGCCCGCATCGAGCGGGCGGGCCTCACCAGTTGGAGTGCTTCTCCGGTGCGGGCAGCGGGTGGTCGGCGTCGGTGATGACGTACGCCGTGCCGCCGGAGCGGGGCAGCCACGCGTTCTCGAGCTGGCCGCGGTCGTAGGTGCGGCGCACCGCGCCGTTGCTGGCGCCCGCGGGGTCGTTGACCACCACGTCGCCGTCGCGGGTGAAGCCGACGACCACGAGCAGGTGGCCGTTGGAGGCGCTGATCGGGGCGCCGGAGAGCTCGCCGCGGCCGAAGGCGATCGAGACGACCACCGGGATGTCGGCGGCCACGAGCTGCTCGACCTCGCGCATGCTGCGCAGCCGGGTCACGAACGCCGAACCGGTCTGGCGGGCGGCGTAGGCGGTGTTGAAGGGCCAGTTGCCGGTGCCGTCGTAGCCGTGGTCGTAGGTCATCCGCGCCGCGTGGTCGACCCACGGGTCGGGGTGGCCCTCGGGCACCCAGCCGCGGTCCTTGGCGCTGGGCAGCGCGTCGTAGTAGCCGAGCACCATCGAGGTCGACGTCGGCGAGCACCACGCCTCACCGCCGTTGCCCCACTGGGCGTAGTGGCCCTGGTGGATCATCTGCGAGTACGTCGGCACGGCGAGGACCTTGCCGCCGGCGTTGCTGACGACGCCGGGCTTCGAGGCGCTCACCGAGCCCGACGGGAGCCGCGAGGCCATCGCGCCGACCATGCCGAGGCTGGGGGGCTTGGTGGAGGCACCGGCCTTGCGTCCGAGAGTGACTCGGAGCCGGTAGGCGACCAGGCCTGCCGGGGCCCGCCAGGTGTCGACGTTGACCGAGGCCAGGTCGTCGCTCTGGCCCGAGACGGTGGTGCGCTCGACGTACTTGTCGCCCGAGGCCCAGCGGCCCATCAGGTCCCACGACGAGCGACGCCCGTCGGCGGCGCGGCCCTTGACCTCGACCTCGATCCAGCTGTCGCCGGGGGTCTTGGCCTCCCACGAGGCGATCAGCTCGGTGAACGAGAAGCCGGGGCGGTGCCACGGGCCGTCCCAGCGCGAGGTCGTGTACGACGTGCCGTCCAGCGAGCGGGAGCGCGTCGAGGCCGCCGGCTGCGCGAAGACCCGCCCGCGCTTGACCCGGGCCGCGGCGAAGCGGCCCTTGGTGAGCTGCGCCGTGCCGTCCCAGGCCTGGTGGTTGATCTTGCGCGTGGTGCCGCCGCGTCGGGCGGCGACGTCGCTGCGCCCGGTGCTGCCGGCCGGGCTCGCGGCCCCGGCGCTGCGGGGGGCGGGGGGTTGCGCGCCGCCGTCGGCAGCGGCGTACGACGTGGGGGCGGGGGACAGCGCGGTGGCCACGAGGGCGAGCGCGGCTGCGGGGAGGACCTGTCGGAGCACGAGGTCACGGTACGTCACACGCGTCACTTGCGTCACAGGCCGATCGGGTGGAGTTCTATCGGGTGCCCGATAGAACCCGCGCTACCCGGCTGAACCTTCGTGGGGGTGGCGTGAGTTTCATCGGGCACCCGATGAAACTCCCTGTGGACAACGGAGCCGGAGCCCGCCCGGTCGGCCCGGGTGGGGATGCGGGACGCGGCGCGGCCCGCTCCTACACTTGCTCGGTGACCTTCCGGCTCTACGACACCGCCACGCGCGACGTCCGCGACTTCGTCCCCCTGCACGCAGGTCGGGCGAGCGTGTACGTCTGCGGCCTGACCGTGCAGTCGGAGCCGCACGTGGGTCACGTGCGCTCGGCGGTCAACTTCGACGTGCTGCGCCGGTGGCTTCGCCACCAGGGCCTCGAGGTCACCTTCATCCGCAACGTCACCGACATCGACGACAAGATCCTCACCAAGGCCGCCGAGCAGGGCCGGCCGTGGTGGAACCTGGCCTACGACATGTTGCGAGAGCTCGACCACGCGTACGCCGCGCTCAACGTGCTGCCGCCGACCTACGAGCCGGCCGCGACCGGGCACGTGCCGGAGATGATCGAGCTCATCGGGACCCTCGTCGAGCGCGGGCACGCCTACGCCGCCGAGGACGGCTCCGGCGACGTCTACTTCGACGTCCGCTCGTGGGCGGCGTACGGCGAGCTGACCCGGCAGGGCCTCGACGACATGGAGGCCGCCGAGGACGCCGACCCCCGCGGCAAGCGCGACCCCCGCGACTTCGCGCTGTGGAAGGGCTGGAAGAAGGACTCCGAGCCCGAGACCGCGGCCTGGCCCTCCCCGTGGGGCCGCGGTCGCCCCGGGTGGCACATCGAGTGCTCGGCGATGGCCGGCAAGTACCTCGGTCCCGCCTTCGACATCCACGGCGGCGGCGTCGACCTGCGCTTCCCCCACCACGAGAACGAGCAGGCCCAGAGCCGCGCCGCGGGCCAGCAGTTCGCGTCGTACTGGATGCACAACGCCTGGATCACCACGGCCGGGGAGAAGATGAGCAAGTCGCTGGGCAACAGCCTGGTGATCCCCGCCGTGCTCGAGCGCTTCCGCGGCATCGAGCTGCGCTACTACATGGTCGCCGCGCACTACCGCAGCCACGTCGAGTTCAGCTTCGAGGCCCTCGAGGAGGCCGCGGTCGGCTTCCGCCGCGTCGAGGCCTTCCTCGAGCGCGCCCGCGCCGTCGTCGGGGACATCCCCACCGGTGGCATGCACTGCGCCGACTTCGTGGCCGCGATGGACGACGACCTCGGTACGCCCGCAGCGGTGGCCGCGATCTTCGACGTGGTCCGCGAGGGCAACAAGCTGCTCGCCGACGCCACCGTGAACACCGCCGCCCTGCGCGGCAACGCCGCCTCCGTGCGCGCGATGCTCGGAGTGCTCGGGCTCGACCCGGCCGACCCCACCTGGGGCGGCGCGAGCAGCACCGACGACCAGCTCACCCACGCCGTCGACGTCCTCGTCGCCGGCCTCCTCGACCAACGGGCCGCCGCCCGGGCCGCGAAGGACTTCGCCAGCGCCGACGCGATCCGCGATCGCATCAAGGACGCCGGCATCGAGGTCGAGGACACCCCCGACGGACCGAAGTGGAGCCTCATCAATGGCCGGTAACTCCCAGCGCAAGGGCGCGATCAAGAAGACGGGCAAGGGCAACCCCACTGCCGGCTCCGGCGGCCGCGTCAAGCGCGGCCTCGAGGGCCGCGGCCCGACGCCGAAGGCCAAGGACCGCGAGTACCACCAGGCCCACCACGACGCGAAGCGTGCGGAGAAGAGCCGCCCGCAGTCGCGCGGCGGGTCGCAGAAGAAGCGTGGCAGCAGCGACGCCGAGTGGATCGCGGGGCGCAACTCGGTGCTCGAGGCGCTGCGCGAGGGCGTCCCGGTCAGCGCGGTGTACGTCGCCGAGGGTGCCGAGCGCGACGGCCGGCTGCGCGAGGTCTTCGCGCTGGCCGCCGACAAGGGCGTCAGCCTGCTCGAGGTCGGCCGCGGCGAGCTGGACCGGCTCACCAAGGGCGCGGTCCACCAGGGCCTGGCCGCCCGCATCCCCTCCTACGAGTACGCCGACCCGCACGACCTGATCCTGCGCGCCGAGGAGATGGGCGAGCCGGCCCTGATCGTGATGCTCGACTCGGTCACCGACCCCCGCAACCTGGGCGCGATCGTGCGCAGCGCCGCCGGGTTCGGCGCCCACGGCGTCGTCATCCCCGAGCGGCGCGCGGCCGGCATGACGGCCTCGGCCTGGAAGACCAGCGCCGGCGCCGCCGCGCGGATCCCGGTCGCGCAGACCGTCAACCTGAACCGCCAGATCAAGGAGTACCAGGACTCGGGCTGCATGGTCGTGGGCCTGGCCGCCGACGGCGAGGTGGCGCTGCCCGACCTCGACCTGGCCACCGGTCCGCTCGTGATCGTCATCGGCTCCGAGGGCAACGGGCTCTCGCGCCTGGTCGCGGAGAACTGCGACCAGCTGGTCTCGATCCCGATGGCCAACCAGCTGGAGTCCCTCAACGCCGGCGTCGCCGCCAGCGTGACCCTCTACGCGATCGCCCGTGCCCGCGCCTGACCCGGACGCCGGGGTCGACCCGGCCGCCGCCGTCGCAGGTCCTGCCGAGGAGCAGGGCCCGCAGCAGGGTGAGCGGCAGCGCGAGAACCAGGGCCGCGGCCTGCTCGGGCACACCGTGCGGGGTGCGGTCGTGCTCACCGTGCTCGCGGTCTGGCTCGGCGGGTCGCTGCTCGCGACCGGCTTCCTGTTCCTCAGCAGCGAGCGCGAGGTCAGCCTGGCCAGCCACGACTCGGTGGTCCGCCCGACCCTGAGCGGGCAGGTCGAGCTGCGCACCGGCCCGGTGCTGCCCGACCTGCGGATCTCCGCCCGCCCCCCGCTCGGCCTCCCGATCGGCATCTCGGTGCAGCTGGGCAAGACCGAGGCGGCCAGCACGGGCGAGCTGGCCCAGCGCTACGCCCTGATCGCCTCCGCCCCCGAGGGGCCCGAGGCCAAGCTCCGCTCGGCGATCGTGGACATGGCCCTCGACGCGCTGCTCCGCGGCCTGGTGATCGGCGCCGTGCCGGTGCTGGTGTGGGTGCTGCTGGGGCCGCGTCGACGCCGCGAGCTGCTGCGCCGCCTGCCCACCCCGTACGGCGCGCTCGCGGCGCTGCTCGTCCTGGCGATGGCGCTCGGGCTCTGGCAGCCGTGGACGCCGGCCGACGACGCGGTCGCGGCCGCCGAGGACGAGCGCGAGTGGGTGCCGCTGGCCGACTTCGTCGGTCCCGGGGTGCCGCTGCCCGAGGAGGTGGAGGGCGTGGAGATCCGCGCCGACGCGACCACGAACCAGTCGCGGCGCCTCATCGAGTCGGCGATCAACACCTACGACAAGTCCCAGACGTTCTACGCGAAGGCCGCCGAGGCGGCCGCGGACCTCGAGCTGCGCACGCCCGAGGAGGACGAGGTCGTGGTGACGATGGTCAGCGACCGCCACGACAACATCCAGATGGACGCCGTGGCCCGCGCGGTCGGCGACACCGCCGGCGCGACCGGCGTCCTCGACGGCGGCGACGACACCTCGACCGGCGCGAGCTGGGAGGCCTTCTCGCTCGACTCGGTCTCCGCGGCGTTCGACGACATGTCGCGCTGGGGCGTGGCCGGCAACCACGACAACGGCACCTTCGTCGCCGACTACCTCACCGAGCAGGGCTGGGAGATGCTGGACGGCGAGATCGTCGAGGGCCCCGGCGGCGGCACCCTGCTCGGTGTCGCCGACCCCCGCGCCAGCGGCCTGGGCAGCTGGCGCGACGAGGGCGGACTGAGCTTCGAGGAGGTCGGCGACCGTCTCGCCGACGCCGCGTGCGCGGCCGACGAGCCGATCGACACGGTCCTGGTCCACGACGCCAACCTGGCCTCCGAGGCGCTGCGCCGCGGCTGCGTCGAGCTCGTCGTGGGCGGCCACCTGCACGTCCAGGAGGGCCCGACCCCGGTGGTGCCCGACGCTGCCGCCGGCAGCGACCGCCGCAGCGGCGACGGGGCCGAGCCGGACGCGGGCACCGAGCCGCGCACCGGGTACCGCTTCACGATGGGCACCACGGGCGGAGCGGCGTACGCGATCGCGCTGGGCTCCAAGATCCGCCGCGAGGCGCAGGTCAGCCTGATCACCTATCGCGACGGGCGCCCGGTGGGCATCCAGACCGTCAACCTGCAGACCAACGGCGTCTGGGTCGTCGACGACTACATCGAGCTGGCCGAGCTGGCGCCGCCCCCGGATGACCAGGACCCAGACGACCCGCCCACCGACGGCCCCGCGCCGGGCCCGATCGCGCCCGGCGACGGACCCGACGAGGGCCTGGAGGACGGGGCGCCGGCGGACCCGGCGGGCTCGTCCCGACTCCGCAACCCCGCCGCTCGCTGAAACTGACGGGTGGCCGATGAAACTTCATCGGCCACCCGGGAGCTTCATCGGCCGGCCGATGAAACTCTCCCGCTCAGCCGCGGCGCCGGTCCCGGACCGCCTGCACCCGCTCGCGCAGCGGGCGCTTGCTGATCTGGCTGGCCCGCCCGTGGAGCGCGGTGAGCAGGGTGACGAAGAGCGTGTCCTGCTCGGCGGTGCGCTCGAACGTCGTCAGGTTGAGCACCGGCTTCATCCGCTGGCGGGTCACCGCCTTCGCGTAGGTGAACTCGCGCAGCCCGTCGGCGCCGTGGATGCGACCGAAGCCGGAGTCGCCCACGCCGCCGAAGGGCAGCGAGGGGATGCCGGCGAAGGCGATCACGGAGTTGACCGAGGTCATGCCCGAGCGCAGCTGGCGCGCGATCTCGGGGCCGCGGCGTCCGGAGAACACCGCACCGCCCAGGCCGTACTTGCCGGCGTTGGTGCGCTCGATGGCCTCGTCCATGCAGGCCACCTTGTTGACCACGACGGTGGGGCCGAAGGTCTCCTCGGTGACGGCGAGGGAGTCCTCGGGCACGTCGACGAGCACGACGGGCTGGGCGAAGCGCTCGTCCACCGACTCCGGGCCCCCGACCACGGCACGTCCGCCGCGCGCCAGGGCGTCGTCGACGTGGCGGCGCACCACCTCGAGCTGCGACGGTCATCGTCATCGGGCCGAGCTTGGCGTCGGCGTCGACGCCGGCGTGCACGGCCGCGGGCCTTCTCGGAGAGCAGGGCCACGAACTCCTCGTGGACCTTCTCGTGCACGTAGACCCGCTCGACGCCGATGCAGGTCTGCCCGGCGTTGGAGAAGGCGCCCCAGGCAGCGGCGTCGGCGGCGGCCTCGAGGTCGGCGTCCTCGTCGACGATCAGCGCGTCCTTGCCACCGGCCTCGATGACGACCGGGGTGAGGTTCTCGGCGCAGGTGGCCATCACCTTCTTGCCGGTGCCGGTCGAGCCGGTGAAGGCCAGCTTGTCGATGTCGGCGCGGCACAGCGCCGCCCCGGTCTCGCCCCAGCCGATGACCGTCTGCAGCAGGTGCTGGTCCCCGACGACCTCGCGCAGGCTGTCGGCCAGCCAGACCCCGACGCCCGGGGTCAGCTCGCTGGGCTTGAAGACCACCGTGTTGCCGGCGCCGAGCGCGTAGGCGATGGAGCCCATCGGCGTGAAGACCGGGTAGTTCCACGGGCCGATCACGCCGACCACGCCCAGCGGCCGGTACTCCACCGACGCGGAGTGGTTGGCCAGCAGCAGCCCCGAGGAGACCCGGTGGCGCCCCAGCACCTTCTCGGCCTTCGAGCCGATCCAGGCGAGGTGGTCGATGGCCAGCCCGATCTCGAGCTGGGCGTCGGCGTGCGGCTTGCCGGTCTCGGCGTGCACGACGTCGGCGAGCTGGGCCATCCGGCGGGTCAGCACCGCCCGCCACTGGCCGAGGACCTCGGCGCGGCCGTCGAAGCCGAGGCCGGCCCACCAGCCGGCCGAGGCGCGGGCACGGGCGACCGCGGCGTCGACCGAGGCGGTGTCGTCCACGGCGTGCACGCCCACGACGTCGCCGGTCGCCGGGTCCAGCGACTCCAGCTTGTCCGGGCTCTCGGTGTGCTCGCTCATCAGTGCGCCTTCCTCTGGTTGCTGCCGGCGGCGACGGGCGCTCGCCCGCGCAGCAGGTCCGCGGCCTTCTCGCCGATCATGATGGTGGGGGCGTTGGTGTTGCCGCGGGTGACCATCGGCATCACGCTGGCGTCGACCACGCGCAGCCCCTCGATCCCGCGGACCCGCAGCTCGGGGTCGACCACGGCCCGGTCGTCGTCGCCCATCGCGCAGGTGCCGACGGGGTGGTAGAGCGTCTGGGTCTGGGCCCGCACGTGCTCGACGATCTGGGCGTCGGTGGGGTCGGCGCCCCGCGTGGCCCACCCCATGGTGGGCATCCCCGGTCCGGCGACCAGGTCGGCCAGCGGGCCGGTGGCGACGGTCTCGAGCATCCGCCGCACCCCGGAGGTCATCGCGTCGAGGTCGGCCTGGTCGTCGTAGTAGCCCGGGTCGATGTCGGGGTGCCAGTGCGGGTCGGTGGAGCGCAGCCGCACGGAGCCGCGGCTGGCCACGTGGACCAGGGTCGGGGCGACGGTCACCTTGCGGCTCGTGGGCTCGTGCAGCCCGTTGTCCCAGAAGCCGGTCGGGGCCACGTGCACCTGCAGGTCGGGGGCGCTCAGCCCCTCGCGGCTGCGCCAGAACCCGCCGCCCTCGCCGACGTTGGAGGTCAGCGGTCCGCGCCCGAGCAGCTTGGCCCGCGCGAAGGTGCCCAGGGTGTTGAGCTCGACCAGGTCGGTGGTGCCGCGGGTCTCGAAGACCAGCGGCAGCGCGGGGTGGTCGTGCAGGTTCGCACCGACCATCGGGCTGGTCGAGCACCACGTCGACGCCGACCTCGCGCAGGTGCGCCCCGGGGCCGATGCCCGAGAGCATCAGCAGCTGCGGGCTGTTCACCGCCCCGCCGCACAGCAGCACCTCGGCAGCGGCGTACGCCGTCTGGCTGGTGCGGCCGTGCTGGTAGCGCACGCCGACGGCGCGGCCGTCCTCGACGACCACCTTCTCGGCCAGCGCGCCGGTGCGCACGGTGAGGTTGGGCCGGCCCATCGCCGGGTCGAGGTAGCCCTGGGCGGTCGACCAGCGCCGGCCGCGGTGGCAGGTGACCTGGTAGAGCCCGGCCCCCTCCTGGTGGGCGCCGTTGAAGTCGTCGTTGCGGGTCATCCCGCTGGCCACCGCGGAGTCCACCCAGGCCTGCGTCAGCTCGTGGGTGTAGCCGCGGTCCTCGACGTGCAGCGGTCCGTCCTGGCCGTGGAAGGGCCCGCCGAGGCGGCTGTTGGACTCGGCGCGACGGAAGTAGGGCAGCACGTCGTCGTAGCCCCAGCCGTCGCGCGCCGTGCTCGTCGCGCCAGGTGTCGTAGTCGAGCGCGGTTGCCGCGGATGTAGATCATCGCGTTCATCGACGAGCAGCCGCCGAGCGCCTTCATCCGCGGCCAGTAGGCGCGTCGGCCCAGCTGCTTCTGCTCGGTGGTCTGGTAGTTCCAGTCCCACTTGGTCTTGAAGAGGTTCGGGAACGCCGCGGGGATCGTGATGTGGTCGGACTCCGCCTTCCCGCCCGCCTCGAGCAGCAGCACCGAGGTGCCCGGGTCCTCCGTCAGCCGGGCGGCCAGCACCGCCCCGGCACTCCCGGCCCCCACCACCACGTAGTCGAAGCTCTCACGCTCGCTCATCGGCCCTCCTCGCCAGGCGCGGGCCTCCCGCGCGCACTGTCGAACGTACGGGGGCGTGGTCCGGGTCACAACGCCCCTGGGCGGCCGGTGCTCGCCGCAGGTGGTGCAGACGTCCTGTGACCCACGTCACCTCGAGCGCTGTACCTCGTTGGGAGGTCGACAGGACCGAGCTCCAGCCACCCGACCAGGAGGTCGCCACGTGCGTGCGTCCCTCTCCCCGCGCCGCTCCTCGCGCCTGCTGCCGGCCGCCCCGGCCAGGGTGCTGGCTCCGGTGCTGGCCCTGGTGCTGGCCCTCCTCTGGCCCTGCTGGCCGCCTGCGGGTCGCAGGTCGCGCCCGGCGACCTGGCCGGCGGTGTCGGTGGTGCCGGCGGGTACGCCGGGTCGGTCCCGGGCGGGACGGAGACCGGCGGCTACGACGCCTCGGGCCCGGTCTCCTCGGGCGGCGGGTCCGTGCCGGGCGCCGCCGGGTCGGTGGGCGGCGCCGGGAGCGCCGGCTCCGCGGGCGGGGTGGGCCCGGGCTCCGGCTCCGGCGCGACCGGCGGTGACGGTGGCGCGGGTGCCGCAGGGCCCGGGGGAGGCGGTGCCGGCGGGGCGCCGGTGGCGATGGGGAGCTGTCGGGGCTTCTCGAACGGGCCGGGGATCACCGACTCGACCATCACCATCGGCAACGCCTCGGACATCTCGGGGCCGGTGCCGGGCCTCTTCGAGGCCTCCCAGGACGCCACGAAGGCCTTCGTCACCTACTTCAACGCAGCCAACCCCGACGGCATCTGCGGGCGGTCGCTGGTGCTGAGGAACTACGACAGCCGCACCGACGCCGGGGCGGACCAGCAGGCCTACGCCGACGCGTGCGAGAACGTCTTCGCGATGGTCGGCTCCATGTCGGCCTTCGACTCCGGCGGTGCGAGCGCCGCCGAGGGCTGCGGGCTGCCCGACCTCCGCTCGACCGGGGTCACCGACGCCCGGCAGACCTGCGCCACGTGCTTCGGGGCGCAGTCCACGATCGCGGGCGAGGTCAACAACGCCGTCGCCGACTACGCGCTGAAGAACTTCCCAGCGGCGGCGAGGTCGGCGGCCATGCTCTACGTGAACGCCGGCGCCTCCGCCGAGAACGGGCGGATCATGCCCCAGGCCATGACCAAGCGCGGCATGGTCTTCAAGTACGTCCAGGGCATCGAGGTCTCGGAGTTCAACTACGCCCCCTTCGTCCAGGCCCTGAAGGAGAAGGGCATCCGGTACGTCCAGATGATCGGTGCCGTGCCGCAGTTCGTGCGGATGGCCCAGGCGATGGAGCAGCAGGGCTACGAGCCGGACGTGTTCATGTTCGACCCCACCGCCTACAACCCCGGGCTCATCGAGCAGGGGGGCGAGGCGGTCGAGGGCGCCACCGTCTACACGAACTTCGTCCCGTTCGAGGAGGCCGGGCGCAGCGCGGAGACCCGGCTCTACCTGGACTGGCTGCAGCAGTCCAAGCCGGGCGCGGTCCCCGACTTCTTCGGGGTCTTCTCCTGGTCCGCGGCCCGTCTCTTCGTCGAGAAGATCGCCGCCCTCGGCGGTCGGGTCAGCCGCTCGGCGCTGGTCGACGCCGTGCGCAAGGTCGACGACTGGACCGCGAACGGGCTGCACGCCCCGCAGCGGGTCGGGCCCAAGCACACGGGCGACTGCTTCCGCTTCGTCCAGGTCCGCGACGGTCGCTGGGTCCCGGTGGGCGGCTCGAGGTACCTGTGCAACGGCACCACCACCGTCGAATGAGGACGCGGGCGCCCCACCGTCCGCCACCCCTTCCGGGGTGAGGAGGCGGACAAATGTCCGGACTTCTCGATGTGCCACCCGTCACCTTCGTGAAGCCCTATCGTTAAGAACTAGTACACGTTCTAGTTTCTGGAGGCCCAGTGTCCGCTCGACGACCCCTGCGTGATGCCCGACGTGCCGCCACGGCCGTCGCGGCGGGCGCGCTCTGCCTGGTCCTCGCGGCCTGTGGTTCCCAGCTCGACCCCAACGACGTCGTCACCGCCGGGGGCACGGTCGGCGGCACCACCGTGGGCGGCACCGGCGTCGTCGGTGACGACGGCACCGTGGTCGGGGGCGACCCGGGCGCGGGTGGCGTCCCGGGCACCGACGGCTCCAGCGGCACCGCGGGCTCCTCGGGCTCCTCCGGCAGCACGGGCAGCACCGACAGCGGCGGCGGCGGCAGCACCACCGACCCCGGCGGGGCCAGCTCCGCCGACGGTGGCGGCAAGGCCGCCTCCTGCGACGGCTTCAAGAACGGCCCCGGGATCACCGACTCCACGATCACCATCGGCAACGCCTCCGACATCTCCGGCCCCGTGCCCGGTCTCTTCGAGGCCGCGCAGGACGCCACGAAGGCGTACGTCGCCTTCTACAACAAGTCCAACCCCGACGGCATCTGCGGCCGCTCGCTGGTGCTGAAGAACTACGACAGCCGCACCGACGCCGGCGCCGACCAGCAGGCCTACGCCGACGGGTGCGAGAACGTCTTCGCGATGGTCGGCTCGATGTCGGCCTTCGACTCCGGCGGCGCCGCCCGCCGAGAACTGCGGCCTGCCCGACATCCGCTCCGCCTCGGTCACCCGGGCGCGCAGCGCCTGCAGCACCTGCTTCGGCGCCCAGTCGACGGTGGCCAACCAGTTCCAGAACGCCGTGCCCGACTACGTGCTGAAGAACTTCAAGGCCGCCTCGCAGAAGGCCGCGATGCTCTACGTCAACGCGGGCGCCGCGGTCGAGAACGGCAAGCTGCAGGCGCAGGCGATGACGCTGCGCGGCATGAAGTTCGTCTACGAGCAGGCCATCGAGGTCTCCGACTTCAACTACGCGCCCTACGTCCAGCAGCTCAAGGACCGCGACGTCGGCTACGTGCAGTTCATCGGCGCCGCCTCGCAGGCCGTCAAGCTGGCCCAGGCCATGGAGCAGCAGAACTACGAGCCCGACATCTACATGCTCGACCCGACGGCGTACACCAGCGAGTTCCTCAGCGGCGGCTCCGCCATCGAGGGCGCCACGATCTTCACCAACTTCGTGCCCTTCGAGGAGAGCCGGCTCCAACCAGGAGACCCAGCTCTACACCTCGTGGCTGCAGCAGGTGAAGCCCGGCGCCGAGCCGACCTTCTTCGGTGCCTTCGCCTGGTCCGCCGCACGGCTCTTCGTGCAGGAGTCCACCGGCCTGGGCGGTCAGCTCAACCGGGGCGCGCTCGTCGCGTCGCTCAACAAGGTGCAGCGACTGGACGGCCAACGGGCTGCACTCCAAGCAGCAGGTCGGCCCCCGCCAGACCGGTGAGTGCTGGCGCTTCCTGACCGTCAAGGGCGGCACGTTCGCGGCCCAGGGCAGCCGCAGCTACACCTGCAACGGGATCACGACGGTCCGATGACCTCCTTCCTGGCCTTCACCTTCTTCGGCCTCTTCAGCGGCGCGGCGTACGCCATCGCTGCGAGCGGCCTGGTGCTGACCTACACGACGACCCGGGTGTTCAACATCGCCCACGGTGCGCTGGGCATGGTGCTGTCCTTCGTGTTCTGGGACTTCAGCGTGCGCCAGGGGATGCCGCTGTGGCTGGCGCTGTTCCTGGTGCTCTTCGTGGTCGCCCCGGCGGTGGGCTGGTTCATCCAGCGCTTCGTCACCCGCGGCCTGGGTGAGGGCCCGGTGTCGGTGTCCCTGGTGGTCACCGTGGGTCTGCTCGTGGGCTGCATCGGCCTGGCCACGCAGATCTGGCCGCCCGAGCCGCGCTCGATCCAGCCGTTCTTCCCCGGCGTCAACATCGAGATGCTCGGCATCTTCGTGACCGCCCACCAGCTGATCACCATCGCCCTGTCCGGCGTGGTCGCCGTCGGGCTGTACCTCCTGCTCAACCGCACCCGCATCGGCACGGCCATGCGCGCCAGCGTCGACAACCCCGAGCTGCTCAAGCTCTTCGGCGGCAAGCCCGAGCAGGTCGCCGCGCTGTCCTGGGCCATCGGCACCTCGCTGGCCGCCCTGGCCGGGGTGCTGCTGGTCTCCACGGTCGGGCTCGACTACTACGCCCTGACCCTGCTGGTGGTCAACGCCTACGCCGCCGCCATGCTCGGCAAGCTCAAGTCGCTGCCGATGACCTTCGTCGGCGCGATGGTGCTGGGTCTGACCACCTCCTACGCGTCGGGCTACCTGCCCACCGAGGGCGTGCTCAACAGCGTGCGCAACGTGGTGCCGGCCATCTTCCTGTTCGTGGTCATCGTCGCGATGCCCCAGGCCCAGCTGCGCATCGGCCAGGTCAAGGGCATCGTCTCCGCTCCGCAGCCCTCGCTGTTCAAGGCCCTGGGCTGGGGCGGCGCGCTGCTGCTCGGGGTGGCCTTCCTGGCCACCGCCATGGGCGAGTCCAAGCTGCTGCTGCTCGGCACCGCGGCGACGTACGCGATGGTGATGCTCTCCCTGGTGCTGCTGACCGGGTACGGCGGCCACGTCTCGCTGGCGCAGTTCACCTTCGCCGGCGTCGGGGCCCTGGCCTACGTCAAGCTCGACCAGCCCAACCTCGTGGGGCTGCTGCTCTCCGCGCTGATCGCGGCCGGCGTCGGCGCCCTGGTCGCGCTGCCGGTGATCCGGCTGACCGGGCTCTACCTGGCCCTGTCGACCCTGGCGTTCGGCGTGATCATGGAGAAGATGATCTTCCAGGCCGACTTCGCGTTCGGCTTCAACGGCACGCTGGACGCCCAGCGGCTCTCCGTGCTCGGCGTCTCGATCGACTCGAGCGCCGCCTACGTCTGGGTGATGTCGCTCTTCTTCGTCCTGATGGGCCTGTTCCTGCTCTGGCTGCGCCGCGGCACCCTGGGGCGGATGCTCATCGCGCTGCGCGACAGCCCGGCCGCCTGCGGCACCCTGGGCCTCGACGCCCGATGGTTCCGGGTGGGCCTCTTCGGACTCTCGGCCGGCATGGCCGGGCTCGCCGGTGCGCTGTACGCCGGCCTGCGCGGCTCGGTCGGTGCGGCGGAGTTCCAGTTCTTCAACTCGCTGCCGCTGCTCCTGCTCGCCGTCGTCTTCGGGGTCACCTCGGTGACCGGCGCGGCCCTGGGCGGGGTCGGGCTGATGCTGCTCCCGGTCTTCCAGTCCTCCAGCCCGTCGATGGCCGGGTTGATCTTCGCGGTCATCGGCTTCGGCGCCGTGGCCCTGGGGCGCGACCCCAACGGACTGGCCAACCAGGTCTTCAAGCTCGGGCGTCTGCTCGACCGCCGCTTCGGCAGCTCGATCCGGGCCCGCATCCCGGTGCTGCCCGCGCCGGGGCAGACCCAGCGCCGGGTGCGCGAGGAGGCCGAGGCGAACGCCGGGGCCACCGCGTCGCTCGCCGGCGTCGGCCTGCACGCCGACCGCTCGGACGAGCAGTACTCCGACGGCTCCCACGACATCCCGCTCCGCTCCGACCCGCGCCAGGAGGTGCCCGCCGATGCCGCTCCTCGAGGTTGACAACGTCGTCGTCCAGTTCGGCGGCGTGACCGCCGTCAACGAGGCCTGCTTCGCCGTCGAGGCGGGTCGCGTCACCGGGCTGATCGGGCCCAACGGGGCCGGCAAGACCACCTGCTTCAACGTCATCTCCGGCCTGCAGCGCCCGACTCGCGGTGCCGTGCACTTCGACGGCCGCAAGGTCACCTCGGTGCCGGTGCACCGGCGCTCGAAGCGGGGGATGGGTCGCACCTTCCAGCGCCTCGAGGCGTTCGGGTCGCTGAGCGTGCGTGACAACGTGCGGGTCGCCACCGACATCCACCGCGGCGTCCTGGGTGCCGTGCGCGGCATCGGCACGTCCTCGCGCGGCGAGGTCGACGCCCTCCTGGGGCGCGTGGGCATCGCCGAGTACGCCGACGAGCGCGCCGACTCCATCCCCACCGGCACCGCGCGGCTCCTCGAGCTGGCCCGCTGCCTGGCCGGCGACCCGAAGCTGCTGCTCCTCGACGAGCCCTCCTCGGGCCTCGACGAGACCGAGACCGACGGCTTCGGCGACCTGCTGCGCGACCTGGCGGCCGAGGGCCGCGCCATCTTGATGGTCGAGCACGACATGGACCTCGTGATGGGCGTCTGCGACGAGATCCACGTCCTCGACTTCGGGTCCGTGATCGCCTCCGGCAGGCCCGCCGAGATCCGTCGCGATCCCGCGGTCCAGAAGGCCTATCTCGGTTACGCTCCCGACGAGGACGTCGAGCCCGTGGGCGGTCCCTCGTCCGCTCCGGGCGCGGTCGACGAGACCCGCACCGACCTGCCGGCCGTGAGCGACGAGACCACCGTGCTGCCCGCCGTACCCGCTGGAGGTGCCCGATGAGCGTCCCCATCCTCGAGGTCGTCGACCTGCACGCCGCCTACGGACGCATCGAGGTGCTGCGCGGGGTCGACCTGGCGGTCCCGAAGGGCGCCGTGATGGCGCTGCTGGGACCCAACGGGGCCGGCAAGTCCACCCTGATCAAGGTCATCTCGGGACAGAAGTCGTCCACCTCCGGCGACGTGCACCTCGGTGGCGTCCACGTGAAGGGCGCCGGCCCGGAGGAGCTCGCCCGGCTCGGGCTGTGCACCGTGCCCGAGGGGCGCTCGGTCTTCCCGAACCTGACGGTCCAGGAGAACCTCACCCTGATGTCCTACGCCGGGGTGTCCACCGAGGCGGTCCTCGAGACCGCGTTCACCTACTTCCCGCGGCTGCTCGAGCGCCGGGGGCAGCTCGCCGGCACCATGTCCGGCGGGGAGCAGCAGATGCTCGCGATGTCGCGGGCGCTGGCCTCCGACCCGGCGCTGCTGCTGCTCGACGAGCTGTCGATGGGCCTCGCGCCGCTGATCGTCGACGAGCTCTACGACACCGTCGCCCAGATCGCCGAGTCCGGCGTCTCGATCCTCTGCATCGAGCAGTTCGCCCGCACCGCGCTGCGCGTCTCCGACTACGCCGCGGTCATGACGGGTGGGCGCATCGTGGCCAGCGGTGAGCCCGCCGAAGTCCTCGAGACCATGTCCGACGTCATCCTGGGAGGTGCGGCATGAGCCGCAAGACCACTGTTTCCCCCACCGCCTCGGGTCGCCGGCCGCGACGGGTGCTGCTGTCGCTGGCCGCGACCGCGCTCGTCGGCACCAGCCTGCCGCTGGCCTCGGGCCCGGCCGGCGCCGCCGAGGGCGACCCGCCGTTCGCCGGCTACTCCGCCACCACCACCTCCACCCCGGTGCGCATCGAGATCTACGAGCCCACCATCCCGATCCCCGCGAGCCCGCAGGCCGAGCTCAACCTCGGCTACAGCGTGGTCAAGGCCGACTCCTCCACCTCCCGCGGCCGTGCGGCCTTCATCTGGCCCGGCGACGCCGTCGGTGAGGGGTTCAAGACGATCATCGAGAACCTGGGCTTCCCGCCCGAGATCTCCGGCCCGCTGGCCGAGCGCGGCTACCCGGTGCAGGTGAACTCCAACCACCCCGCGGGTCCCGAGCGCGAGGCCGACGAGCCCTTCCCGGGTGTCGTCAACCGCACCCGCGCCACCGAGAACAAGACCTTCGCCGAGGTCGGCTACTCCACCGACTGCCGCCTGGGTGAGCCCGGCGCCGGCAGCGACGACGGTGGCGAGGACGACGGTGACGGTGGGCGGTGGGCTGCCCGGCCTGCCCGAGATCCCCGGGATGCCGGCCATCCCCGGACTCGGCTCCCTGACCAGCGACGGCGGCCTGCTCAGCGGTCTGACCAGCGGTCTGACCGGCTCGCTGAGCGGTGGGCGCGCGGACGCCTCCGCCCCCTCGCCCGCCGCACGCGAGCGGCGTACGGCGTCGGCGGCTGCCGAGGACGAGGTCGAGTGCCAGATCCCGGCCCAGCTCGCCGCGCTCGTCGACCTCGGCGGGTACGCCGCCGAGTCGGTCGTGACCAGCGAGACCACCGAGGTGCGGGCGGTCTCGCGCTCGGCAGTCGGCGACGTGAGCCTGCTCGGCGGCGTGGTGACCCTCTCCGGCATCACCGCGCGCGCCGTGGCGGCCAGCGACGGCGCCCAGGGCAGCACCGGCGGCGGCGCCGACTACGGCGTCCTGACCATCGCGGGCCAGAAGTTCCGCTACGGCTCCGACGGCTTCGAGGCCGCCGGCCAGGCCAGCCCGATCCCGGGTCTGCCGGCCGACCCCGGCAAGGCGCTCGAGGCGCTCGGCCTCCAGCTGCTGCTGCCGCAGCCGTCGTTCGAGAAGGACGGCGACAAGGCCACCAGCACGGTGCAGGGCATCCAGGTCGTCATCGACACCCCCGTGCTGCGCAAGCAGCTCGACGCGCTGCCGCTGAACGCCCTGGCCGACCTGATCAACCAGATCCCCGAGGAGGCCGGTCAGCTCAAGAGCCTGCTCGGCGCCGCGGTGAACCTCTCCCCGAAGATCGTCATCACCCTCGGCAACGCCACCAGCGTCGTCGACACCTCCCAGGGCGTCGACATCCCCGGCGGCGAGGTGCCCGACAACAACACCACCGGCGAGACGACCACCGACGGTGACGGTGGCGGTGCCGGCGGCGCGGGCACCACGGGCGGCGACTCCGGATCGGCCGGCACCGCCGGCACGCCCGGCGAGCCGGCCGTGCCGGGCAGCGACGGTGGTGGGTCCGCCGACGGCGACCTCCTCGACGCGGCCCCCGTCGGCTCCGGCCTGCCGGCGCTGTTCTCCATCCCCGGCGCGCTCCTGTTCGGTGCGCTGATCGGCGCCACCATCGCAGGCAGCTACCTGCGCCGCCTCGGCCTGCTCGCCCTCGGCGGCGGCACGGCCTGTCCCCACGGCCTCGACAGCGGCCTTCCCGATCTCCGAAAGGCCTGACGCGATGACCACCGTCGACCCTGCCCCTGCCTCCACCGTCCCCGCCTCGGGGGCCCGCACCGGCGCCTCGTCGGTGGGCTCCCTGCCGCGCGCCGGGTCGCGCGGCGGCAGCGGCGCGGCGCCGCTGAAGAACAACAACTACCGGCTGCTGCAGGTCGTGCTGTTCTGGGCCGGCGCGGTGCTGCTGCCCCTGGGCCTCGTGGTGATCGTGCTCGGCTGGTACGGCGCGGCCAACACGCCCTACGAGTACGACCAGATCTCCTACCTGGTCTCCGGCGGAATGCTCGGCCTCGGCCTGACCTTCTGCGGCGGCTTCCTGTACTTCGGTGCGTGGCTCGCCCGGATCGCCGACGACGGGCGTGAGTCCTCCAAGCGCCTGGCCGACACCCTGCTGCTGCTCGCCGACGTCACCTCCCGCGCCGCCACCACCCGCGACGACGGGGTCGACGTCTCCGCGCTGCCCGTCACCGCCGGCGACGGCACCACCATGCACCGCCGCGACTGCTCCCTCATCGCGCACCGCAGCGACCTGCACCCGGTCGGCGAGCAGAACGGTCACCTGACGACCTGCCGCGTCTGCCGCCCCTGACCCCAGCCCCTCAGCCCCACCAACCCAGCCCCACCAGCCCGATCAGCTCAGACCCAGAGGCACAGGCCCAGAAGCACAGACCCAGAGGCACAGGCCCAGAAGCACAGACCCACCCGCGAGTCGGCGCAAATATCGCGCTGACCCGGCGCAGATGTCCCGTTGAGCCGTCTTGAAATGACCCCCGCCGCTGCGCGGAGATCTGGGCCGACTCGGCGGGATCTTTGCGCCGACTGGGCGGGATATCTGGGCCGGTTCAGCGAGACATCTGGGCCGGGTCGGCTACTCCGGGTCGGTGGCGAGGGCCTCGTCGGGGCGGGTGGCCAGGACGGTGGCGATGTAGTCGCGGGCGGTGTCGAAGATGTCGACGGGGCGCTCCGCGCGCTCCGAGAGGTACCACCGGTGCACCAGCACCTCGTGGAAGAACTCCGCCGGCTCGAGCTTGCCGCGGGACTCGGGCGGGATCATCGCGGTCAGCGGTTCGTACACGCGGGTGAACCACCGGTTCGCGACGAGCTGACGGTCCTCGCGGCCCAGGTCGTGGTGGGCGGTGAAGGCGGCGAGGTCGTTGAGCAGGCGCCGGGCCTGGGCGTCCTCGACGTCGAGCCCGGTCAGCGACTGCAGCTCACGGCGGTGGTGGCCGGCCTCGACCACCTTGGGCTGGATCCGCACCTGGTCGCCGTCGTAGTCGGTGACGATGTCGAGCTCGTCGACGTCGAAGCCGAGGTCGTTGAGCCGCTCGATGCGCCGCTCGAGGCGCCACATCTCGCCCGAGGAGAACTCCTCGTGCCCGGTCAGCTCGCTCCACAGCTCGTCGTAGCGGCGCTGCAGCAGGGTGATGACCTCGTGCGGGTCGATCTCGTTCGGCCCGGTGCTGCTGGCCTGCAGGTCGAGCAGCTCGGCGAAGACGTTCTCGGTGGCGACGGTGACGTCGTACTCCCGCATCTGCCGCGACAGGCTGGGGCGCAGCTCGCCGGTCTCCGCGTCGACGAGGTACGCCGCGTAGCCGCCGGCGCTGCGCCGGAACAGCACGTTCGACAGCGACACGTCGCCCCAGTAGAAGTCCGCCAGGTGCAGCCGCACCAGCAGCACCACCAGCGCGTCGATCAGCGAGGGCAGGTCCTCGCGGCCGGCGCCGTGGCTGAACAGGCTGCGGTAGGGCAGCGAGAAGCGCAGGTGCTGGGTGATCAGCGCGGCCGGCAGCGCCTCGCCGTCGGCGTCGACGCGACCGGCGACCACGCCCTGCGGCACCACCGACGGCATGCCCATCCGCTGCAGGTCGCGCAGCAGCCGGTACTCGCGCACCGCGATCTCCTCGACGGTCTCCTTGACCGCGTAGACCCGCTCGCGCAGCTGCACGATCCGCACCACGTGGCGCGAGAGCCCGCGCGGCAGCGGGACGGTGTGCTCGTCGCCCCAGTCCTCCAGCGGCGTGGACCAGGGCAGGGTGAGGATGGCCGGGTCGGGTCGACTGGCGACGATGCGCAGGGCCATCCGGCGAGCCTAGGGCCGGGCGCTCACAGCCGCCAGAGCTCCACGCCGACCCCGCCGGCGGGCACCCCCAGCACCCCGTCGCGTACGACGAGTGGTCGCGGCGCGCCCGAGGTGGCCAGGAGCGGCTCGGGGTCACCGACCGGACGGGCCGGGGCGCCGTCGTGGGTCGGCTGCGCGAGGGCCGCCGCGGGCAGCTCGACCCCGCCACCGGGGGCCCGGCGCGCGCAGACCAGCACCGAGCCGGCGGGGTGCTCGCGCACGAAGACGAGCGTGTCGTCGTCGACGTGCGCCCAGCGCAGCCCGCCGCGGACCAGGGCCGGGTGCTCCGAGCGCACCCGCGCCAGGTCGGCGTACACCTGCATCGTGGTGCGGTCCCAGGTGTCGGGGGAGTCCCAGGCCATGGTGCGGCGCGCGTCCTCGCCGTTGACGCCCTCGAGGCCGATCTCGTCGCCGGCGAAGACCATCGGCACGCCCGGCAGCGTGAACTGCAGCCCGGCCGCGACGCGGTGCACCTCGGGGGAGCCGGTCAGAGTGCGGATCCGCGCGGAGTCGTGGGAGCCGAGGATGTTCCACGACCAGGTCGTGGCCCGCCAACCGTGCCGGGCCACCCACTCGCGCATCGAGCGCTGCACCAGCGCCCCGGGCCGGCGCGGCACCGGCAGCGGCCGTCCGAACGCCCGGGCGGGGGAGTCGGGGTCGCGCAGCCACGACCAGACCGGCCACGAGAAGCCGGAGTAGTTCATGGTGCCGTGCCAGCCGTCGCCGTCGAGGTCCTGCGACGCGTCGTGGTTGTGCTCGCCGATCACCAGCGCGTCGGGGCGCTCGGCGTGCGCGGTGGCGCGTACCGTCCGGGCCACGTCGTGGGCGACGTCGGTGGCGCCGAGGCGACCGGTCATGTTGGCGACGTCGATGCGCCAGCCGTCGACGTCGTACGGCGCCCGCAGCCAGCGCGCCACGACGCTGTCGGGGCCCTCGGTCATCGCGGCGCGCAGCCCGGCGTCGGTGTGGTCGAGCTTGGGCAGCGTGTGGTGGCCCATCCAGCACTCGTAGGAGCCGTCGGCGCGGAAGCAGTACCAGCCCCGGGTCGGCCCGTCGGGCTCGGCGACGGCGCTGCGGAACCACTCGTGGGTGTCGCCGGTGTGGTTGGTGGTGAGGTCGCCGAGCAGGCGCAGCCCGCGCTCGTGGACGGCCGCCGAGAGCCGCGCGTAGGCGTCGTCGCCGCCCAGCAGCGGGTCGACGCCGTCGAAGGTGGAGGCGTTGTAGCGGTGGTTGGACTCCCCGGGGAAGACCGGGGTCGTGTAGAGCACCGTCGCGCCGAGGCCGACCACGTGGTCGAGGTGCTCGGTGACGCCGTCGAGGTCGCCGCCGAAGTACTGCAGCGGGGTGCGCGGGTCGGAGCCCTCGAAGACGACCTCGTCGTCCCAGGCCGCGGGCACCGCCCAGACCGGCACCGGGCGCTCGTCGGCGGCCGTGGAGCGGGCGAACCGGTCGGGGAAGACCTGGTAGACCACGGCGTCGCGGCCCCACTCCGGGGGCGGGGCGTGGCTGGTGACGCGGAAGTCGAAGGCGTCCGGCGGGTCGTGCTCGACGACCCCGGCCGCGCCGAGCCAGCGCTGGGTCCCGTCGGAGCCGGCGATCAGGAACCGGTAGTGGGTGACCGGGTTGTGGACCGGCAGCTCGCCCTCCCACCACACCGAGCCCTGGCCGTCGGCGGAGTCGTCGCGCCCTACCTCGGCGCAGCGGTGGAAGACCGGCTCGGCGTCGTACGACGTGCGGAGCCAGACCGCCTCGACGGGGTCGCCCACCCAGGTGCGCAGCCGGACCCGCACCGGCCAGCCGGGAGCGGGCGCCTCCGGGTCCAGGTAGAGCACGGAGCCGTCGTGGTGCGGCTCGTGCAGGAGGGAGGGGGTGCCGCCGGGGGAGGTGCTGCTCATCGGACCATCGTCCCAGGTCTGCCCCGGGGTCCGAACGTCCCTTGCCCCCGACTAGAACGTGTTCTAGATTCTGCGGATGAGCAACCGCGTCGTCGTCATCACCGGAGCAGCCTCCGGCATCGGGTTCGCCACCGCCGAGAGGTTCCGTGACCTGGGTGACACCGTCTTCGGTCTCGACATCGCGCCGACGGTGCCCGACGGGGTGACCTACGTCGAGTGCAACGTCGCCGACAAGGCCGCCGTCGACGCCGCGATCGCCACCTGCGCGGCCGCGGGGCGCATCGACGTGCTGGCCAACGTCGCCGGCATCGTCCAGTTCGGGCGCTTCGAGACCATCAGCGAGGACCTCTTCGACCGGGTCCAGGCCATCGACCTCAAGGGCCCCTTCTTCCTGATGCAGGCCGCGCTGCCGCACCTGCGCGCGAGTCGCGGCTGCGTCGTCAACGTCTCCTCGGTGGCCGGGCGGGTCCCGCAGCCCTACGCCGCGGCGTACGCCGCCGCCAAGGGCGGGCTCACCGCGCTCACCCGCTCGCTGGCCCTGGAGCTCTCGCCCGACGGCATCCGCGTCAACGCCGTGTGCCCCGGCGCCGTGGACACCCCGCTCATCGCCCGGGTCGCCGAGAACTACCCCACCGATCTCGACCCGCGGGTCTCCGACCGGCTGCTCGCGATGCTGCCGGGCCCGGCCTCCAGCGCCGACGAGATCGCCTCCTCGGTGGTCTACCTCGCCTCCGACGACGCGCGGATGATGACCGGCGCGGTGCTCGCCCACGACGGCGGCATGAGCTGAGCCCCGTCCCGGTCGTGCCGCGCGGCCTGGCTAGGCTGATCCCCCCGCCGGTGTAGCTCAGTTGGCAGAGCACCTCTCTTGTAAAGAGGATGTCGCAGGTTCGATCCCTGTCACCGGCTCCCTTCTCCCGCGGCCCCGAGTCGTGCCCCCCAGGGTGGCTCCGGGGTCACCCTCAGGGGCACGGCCCTGACAGGATGGACCGGTGACCACCCCGTACGGCGTGCTCGTGCTGGCCGCCACCCCCATCGGCCAGGCCGGGGACGCCCCACCGCGTCTCGCCGCGGAGCTCTCCGGTGCCGACGTGGTCGCCGCCGAGGACACCCGCCGCCTGCGCCGCCTCACCACCGACCTCGGCATCGAGCTGAGTGGTCGCGTCGTGTCCTACTTCGAGGGCAACGAGGTCGCGCGCACCCCCACCCTGCTCGAGGCGCTGCAGGCCGGGCAGCGCGTGGTGCTGGTGACCGACGCCGGGATGCCCAGCGTCTCCGACCCCGGCTACCGCCTCGTCGCGGCCGCCGTGGAGATCGGGATCCGGGTCACCGCGGTGCCCGGACCCAGTGCGGTGCTCACCGCGCTCGCGGTCAGCGGGCTGCCCGTCGACCGGTTCTGCTTCGAGGGCTTCCTGCCCCGCAAGGCCGGCGAGCGCGCCCGGCGCCTGGACTCCCTGGCCGCCGAGGAGCGCACGATGGTGTTCTTCGAGGCCCCGCACCGCACCGAGGCGGCGCTGGCCGCGATGGCCACCTCCTGGGGTGAGGACCGCGTCGCCGCCGTGTGTCGCGAGCTGACCAAGACCCACGAGGAGGTGCGCCGCGGACCACTCGGCGAGCTCGTCGCCTGGGCCGGCGAGGGCGTGCGCGGCGAGGTGACGATCGTGGTCACCGGCGCCGACCCGACCGCAGCCATCTCCGCCGAGCCCGCCGCCCTGGTCGCGGCCGTGGCCGAGCGCGAGGAGGAGGGGATGTCGCGCAAGGAGGCGATCGCCGAGGTCGCCCGCCTGGCCGGCGTGCCCAAGCGCGAGGTCTACCAGCTGGTGCACGTCCCGTGAGCGGGCCGGCCCCCCGCCCGATGCCGGCGCGGATCAGCTCCTACCGCCACGACGGCCTCGACTTCGACGTCGTCGACGAGGGACCCCTCGACGGTGACGTCGTCGTGCTGCTGCACGGCTTCCCCGAGCGCGCGTCGAGCTGGCACCAGGTCGCCGCCAAGCTGCACGCCCACGGCCTGCGCACCCTCGCACCCGACCAGCGCGGCTACTCCCCGGGCGCCCGCCCGCCCCGGCGCCGCGACTACCGGCTCTCCCTGCTCACCGCCGACGTGGTCGCCCTGATCGAGCGGGTCGGCGGCCCGGTCCACCTCGTCGGGCACGACTGGGGCGCGATCGTGGCCTGGTCGCTGACCCAGGCCCGCCCCGACCTGGTCCGCACCCTCACCGCCTTCTCGGTCCCGCACCCGCGCGCGCTCGCCCGCTCGATGCGCTCCTCGCGCCAGCCGCTGCGCTCCTGGTACGTCGGCGCCTTCCAGGTGCGCGGTCTCGCCGAGCGGGTCCTGGCCCACCCGCGCCTGGCCGCCCGGATCCTGAGCCGCGCCGGGATGGACGCCGAGGACCTGGCCCACTTCGAGCGCGGCATCGTCGCGCACGGGGCGCTGCGCGGCGGCCTGATGTGGTACCGCGCCCTGGGCCTGGCCAATCGCGGCGAGGCCGCTCGCCACGTCACGGTCCCGACCACGATGGTGTGGTCAGACGGCGACTCCTTCCTCGACCGCGACGGCGCCGAGCGCACCGAGGAGTACGTCGACGCCCCCTACGAGCTCGTCGTGCTCGCCGGGGTCACCCACTGGATCCCCTCGCAGGCGCCCGACGCCGCCGCCGAGGCCGTCCTCGAGAGGATCACCGGCACATGAGCAACCCCGCCGCCCCACCGCGCGAGGACCTCCCGCCCGTCCCGGAACCGCTGCCGCACCCGGTCGTGGACAACCACTGCCACCTCGACATGGGCCGCGGCGACACGCCCGCCCTGCCGGTCGAGGACGCCCTGGCCGCGGCCGCCGCCGTCGGGGTGACCCGGATCGTGCAGATCGGCTGCGACCTGCCCGGCGCCCGCTGGGCGGTCCAGGCGGCAGCGACGTACGACGCCCTGGTCGCGGGCGTGGCCCTGCACCCCAACGAGGCGCCGCGCCTGGCCGCCGCCGGGCAGCTCGAGGCGGCGCTGGCCGAGATCGAGCAGCTGGCCGGGGCGCACCCCGGTGTCCGCGCGGTGGGGGAGACCGGCCTCGACCACTTCCGCACCGGCGAGGAGGGGCGCGCCGCGCAGGTCGAGTCGTTCCGCCGCCACATCGACATCGCCAAGCGGCTCGACAAGACCCTGGTCATCCACGACCGCGACGCCCACGACGAGGTGCTGGCCGTCCTCGACGAGGAGGGCGCGCCGCAGCGCTGGGTGATGCACTGCTTCTCCGGGGACGCGGACTTCGCGAAGCGCTGCCTGGACCGGGGGGCGCACCTGTCCTTCGCGGGCACGATCACCTTCAAGAACGCCGACCCGCTGCGCGAGGCGCTGGCGCTGGTGCCCGGTGACCGGCTGCTGGTCGAGACCGATGCGCCGTACCTGACGCCGATGCCGCACCGGGGCCGCACCAACGCCTCCTACCTGGTGCCGCTGACCGTGCGGACGATGGCCGAGGTGCGCGGCGACGACCTCGCCGCGCTGTGCGCCGACATCGACGCCGCCACGGAGCAGGCGTTCGGCGGCACCTGGGGTGCGGCAGCAGCCTCCCTCTGAGATCGACGTCTAGAGGTGCTGAGGCAGCGTTCATCCCCGCGCTGACCTGCGCGAACGGCTCTTCAGCAGGGGTGCTCAGAACGGCGAGAGCCTGCTCACGTCGCGCGTCCAGGACTTGGCCGGACGCGGGGGGCTCTGGTGTGGTGGAGTACTGACAGCCGGGATCGCCATGGTCCCGCCGGTGCCGCTGGTGGCCAGCACGATCGTCGCCCGGCACTCCCGTCACTCCAGCACCACGAACGATAGTGGTGCGGCGCGGACGGGCCACCGGCGGGGGTTGAGACCCGGACAGCTCCGACCTTGGAGAACTGTGCGACGTATCAACACCCTTGTTTCGACCGCCGCCCGCAGCCGCGTCTGGCTGGTCTCGTTGAGCGCCGTCGTGGTGCTGGCTGTCGCCGGCACCACCCTCGGCTACAGCGCGATGGCCGACACCGTCACCCTCACCGTGGACGGTGAGGAGCGCCAGCTCGACGCCCGCGCCGCGACCGTCGGTGACGTGCTCGCCGACGAAGGCATCGAGATCGGCGAGCACGACCAGGTCGCGCCGTCGCTGAGCGAGCCGATCGAGGACGGCAGCGAGATCTCCGTGCGCTACGGCCGCCCCCTCGAGCTGACCGTCGACGGCAAGACCGAGACGCACTGGGTCACCGCCACCGACGTGGACTCCGCGCTCGCGCAGATCGGCCGCGGCTTCGACGGCGCCGAGCTGTCGCTGAGCCGTGGTGGCGAGCTGGACCGCTCCGGCGCCGAGCTCGACGTCGTCACCCCCAAGAAGCTCACCCTGGTCGTCGCCGGCAAGAAGCCGGTCAAGAAGACCATGACCGCCAGCACCGTCGAGGACGCCCTCGAGGAGCTCGGCGTGAAGGTCGACAAGCTCGACGAGGTCAAGCCGGGCTTCGACAAGCGCGTGCGCAACGGCGACAAGATCGTCTTCACCGACGTGCGCAAGGTGACCCGCAAGATGACCGAGTCGATCGCCTTCGGCACCGTCGAGCGCAACGACTCCTCGATGTTCGAGGGTGAGGACGAGGTCGCCCGCGAGGGCCGCGCCGGCGCCCGCAACGCGACGTACCGCGTGACCCTGCGCAACGGCCAGGTCGCGAACCGGACGCTGCTCAGCGCCACCGTCACCCGCAAGCCCGTGGACCGCGTCGTCCAGGTCGGCACCAAGGAGCGGCCCACCGCCCCCGCCGCCCCCACCGCGAACTACGCCGGCGGCAGCTCGGTGTGGGACAGCCTCGCCCAGTGCGAGTCCGGCGGGAACTGGGCCATCAACACCGGCAACGGCTACTACGGCGGCCTGCAGTTCAACCTGCAGACCTGGCGCGCCTACGGCGGCACCGGCTACCCGCACACCAACAGCCGCGAGACCCAGATCGCCGTCGCCACGCGACTGCGTGACGCCAACGGTGGCTACGGCGCCTGGCCGGGCTGCTCGGCGAAGCTGGGCCTGGGCTGACGCTCCGCCTGCAGGAGTCGCCTGACAAGCGCCGGCGGCCCGCGCCTAGGCTGGACCCATGACTGACACCTCCGCCGGCCCGAGACTCCTCGGGCCGGCGGAGGTGCGTCAGCTCGCGGCCGAGCTCGACCTGCGCCCCACCAAGCAGCGCGGCCAGAACTTCGTCATCGACCCCAACACCGTGCGCCGGATCGTGCGCGAGTCGGGCGTCGGCGCCGACGACGTGGTGCTCGAGGTGGGCCCCGGGCTGGGCTCGCTGACCCTCGCGCTGCTCGAGGTGTCCGGCCGCGTGGTCGCCATCGAGCTCGACCCGCTGCTCGCCGGCCGGCTGCCGCGCACCATCGCCGAGCACGCCCCCGCGCAGGCCGACCGGTTCGAGGTCCTCCTGGGCGACGCGATGCGCGTCACCGAGGTGCCCGGCCCCGCGCCGACCGCGCTGGTGGCCAACCTGCCCTACAACGTCTCCGTCCCGGTGCTGCTGCACCTGCTGGCGCTGCTGCCCTCCCTGGAGCGCGGCCTGGTGATGGTGCAGAGCGAGGTCGCCGACCGGCTCGCGGCCCGCCCCGGCTCCAAGGTGTACGGCGTCCCGTCGGTCAAGGCCGCCTGGTACGCCGACGTCCGCCGCGCCGGGGCGATCGGGCGCACCGTCTTCTGGCCCGCCCCCAACGTCGACTCCGGGCTGGTGGCCTGGACCCGGCGGGACCCCCCGCAGACCACCGCGACCCGCGAGCAGGTCTTCGCGGTCGTCGACGCCGCCTTCTCCCAGCGCCGCAAGGCGCTGCGCGGGGTGCTGCGCGCGCTCGCGCCGGCCGCCGAGGTCGACGCGGCGCTCGAGCAGGCCGGGGTCGCGCCGCTGGCCCGCGGGGAGACCCTCGAGGTCGGCGACTACGTCCGGATCGCCGAGGCGCTCGCGGAGGTGGCGCGATGAGCCTCACCGTCCGGGCCCCGGCCAAGATCAACCTGCACCTCGGCGTCGGGGCGCTGGGCGCGGACGGCTACCACCCCCTCGCCACGCTCTACCAGGCCGTCGGGCTCTACGACGACGTCACCGTCGAGGAGCAGCTCGAGTGGTCGGTGCACCTGCGCGGCGACGGGCGCATCGACCTCGGCGAGGTGCCGAGCGGCGACGACAACATCGCGCTGCGCGCGGGTCGGGCGCTGGTGGCCCACCACGGCCTCGACCGCGCCGCGAAGGTGGAGATCCGCAAGGGCATCCCCGTCGCCGGCGGGATGGCCGGCGGCTCGGCCGACGCCGCGGCCACCCTGGTCGCCCTCGACCGGCTCTGGGACCTGCAGACCCCCGACGACGACCTGCTGCGCCTGGCCGCCGGGCTGGGCAGCGACGTGCCGTTCGCGCTCGTGGGCGGCACCGCCCTGGGCAGCGGGCACGGCGAGCTGGTCACCCCGGTGCCCGACCACGGGTCCTGGTGGTGGGTGGTCGTGGAGACCGACACCGGCCTGGCCACCCCGGGCGTCTACCGCGCCTTCGACGAGCTGCACGCCGGCCGCGACGTGCCGACCCCCGAGATCCCCTCCGCCCTGTACGACGCGCTGGCCGACGGCGACGTCGAGCGGCTCGCGCGCCTGCTGCGCAACGACCTCCAGGAGCCCGCCCTGCGCCTGCGACCCGACCTCTCGACCACCTTCGACGACGCCCTGGCCGCCGGCGCGCACGCCGCCCTGCTGTCGGGATCCGGGCCCAGCGTGCTGCTGCTGTGCGCCGACCGCGACCAGGCCGAGGGGGTCGAGGCGGAGCTCGCGGAGCGCGGCCATCGGCGTACATCGGTGGTCCCCGCGCCGGTCGCCGGGGCGCACGTGGTGGAGTACGTCTGATGGCTGCCCCCCAGAACCTCCTCAACCTCGAGCGCGTCTCCAAGTCCTACGGCGTGCGCCCGCTGCTGACCGACGTCTCCCTCGGCATCGCCGAGGGGGAGCGGATCGGCATCGTCGGGACGCAACGGCGACGGCAAGACCACGCTGCTGGAGGTGATGACCGGGCTCGAGGCGCCCGACTCCGGCCGGGTGTCGATGTCCCGCGGCCTGCACGTCGGCTACCTGCACCAGGGTGACGAGCTCACCGACACCCACACGGTGCGTGAGGCCGTGCTCGGCGGCATGGACGACCACGAGTGGGCGGCCGACTACCGCACCCGCGAGGTCGTCGAGGAGCTGCTGGCCGGCGTCTCGCTCGACCGGCCGGTGCTCGGGCTGTCCGGTGGCGAGCGCCGACGCTGCTCGCTCGCCGCGCTGCTGCTCGGCGAGCACGACCTGATCGTGCTCGACGAGCCCACCAACCACCTCGACGTCGAGGCGGTCGCGTGGCTGGCCCGGCACCTCAAGAAGCGGGCCTCCGCGATGGTCGTGGTCACCCACGACCGGTGGTTCCTCGACGAGGTCTGCCAGTGGACCTGGGAGGTCCACGACGGCGTCGTCGACGCCTACGAGGGCGGGTACGCCGCCCACGTGCTGGCCAAGGCCGAGCGCACCCGGCAGGCCTCGGCCTCGGAGGCGCGGCGCCAGAACCTGGCCAAGAAGGAGCTGGCGTGGCTGCGCCGCGGCGCCCCGGCCCGCACCGCCAAGCCCAAGTTCCGCATCGAGGCCGCCAACGCCCTGATCGAGGACGTCCCGCCGCCGCGCGACCGGCTCGAGCTGCAGAAGTTCGCCACCCAGCGGCTCGGCAAGCAGGTCATCGACGTCGAGCACGTGGACCTCAAGCGCGGCGAGCGCACCCTGCTCACCGACGCCACCTGGCGCCTCGGCCCGGGCGACCGGGTCGGCCTGGTCGGCGTGAACGGCGCCGGCAAGACCTCGGTGCTCGCGATGCTCGCCGGCGACCTCGCCCCGTCCGCGGGCAAGGTCAAGCACGGCCGCACGATCTCGATGCGGCACCTGACCCAGCAGCTCGACGACCTGGACCCCAACGTGCGGGTGCTGCCGATGGTGGAGTCCTACCGCCGGGTCGTGAAGACCGACGGCGGCGAGATCTCCGCGACCTCGATGCTGGAGCGCTTCGGGTTCACCGGCGACAAGCTGACCGCGCGCATCGGGGAGCTCTCCGGTGGCGAGCGGCGCCGCTTCCAGCTGTTGATGCTGCTGCTCGAGGAGCCCAACGTGCTGCTCCTCGACGAGCCCACCAACGACCTCGACATCGACACCCTCAACGTCCTGGAGGACTTCCTCGACGCCTGGCCGGGCACCCTGATCGTCGTCTCGCACGACCGGTACTTCCTGGAGCGGGTCACCGACTCGGTCTGGGCGCTGCTCGGCGACGGCCAGATCTCGATGCTGCCGCGGGGCGTGGACGAGTACCTCGAGCGCCGCGCCCAGGGGGCGGCCTCCGGGTCCGTGTCCGGCGGGGGCGGCGGCGTCGGCGCGAGCGACGTACCGGCCTCGAAGCGCGCGAAGCCCGGCTCCGCCGAGGAGCGCGCGGCCCGCAAGGCGGTGACCCGCGTCGAGAAGGCGATGAAGCGGCTCGACGCCCGCGAGGCCGAGCTCAACGCCCTGGTCCTCGAGCACGCCCAGGACCACGCCCGGGTCGCCACCCTCGGCAAGGAGCTCAGCACGCTGGCTGCCGAGAAGGACGAGCTCGAGCTGGAGTGGCTCGAGGCCTCCGAGCTGCTCGAGTAGGCCCGTGCGGTTTCCCCGGGTACCCGGGGATTCCGTAGGCGTTGGGGTGTTGCAACACCCCAACGCATCCAGTTTCCCCGGGTACCCGGGGAAACCGTCAGCGTGGATGACGTCAGCGGAACGGCGTCAGCAGGGTGCGCAGCAGGTCGCCGAGGCGCTCGCGGTCGGCGGTGGGCAGGTCGGCCAGGAAGCCGCGCTCGGCCTCGATCAGGGCGGTGAAGGCCCGGTCGACGGTGGCCTTGCCCTCGGGCGTGAGGCGGACCTTCACCCCGCGCCGGTCCGCGGGGTCGGGCAGCCGCTCGACGAACCCGCGCGTGACGAGCCGGTCGACGCGGTTGGTCATCGTCCCGCTGGTCACCAGCGTCTCGCGCAGCAGCTTGCCGGGGGAGAGCTCGTACGGCGTCCCGGCGCGGCGCAGCGCGGCGAGCACGTCGAACTCCCACGACTCCACGCCCTGGGCGCTGAACGCCGCGCGGCGGGCGAGGTCGAGGTAGCGCGCGAGCCGGCTGATCCGGCTGAAGACCTCGACCGGGCCGAGGTCCAGGTCGGAGCGCTCACGCGCCCACGCCTCGACCAGCTCGTCGACCTCGTCTCGCATGCGTCCACCTTACGCCCGTCGAGATTCTCGACGTCAAGAGACCTGCCCGCCCCCGGGTCGTGCCCCTCAGGGTGGTCCAGGTGCCACGCTCCGGGGCGCGACCAGCGGCGACAAAGTCTCTTGACGTCAAGACACTTTGGTTGCAGACTGTGAATATCTTGACGTCAAGAGACTCGGAGCGACCATGACGCACAGCTGGGACCCGCAGCGCTACCTGACCTACGCCGACGAGCGCGGCCGACCCTTCGTCGAGCTGCTGGGCCGGGTGGGCGCGCAGGCGCCCCGCAGCGTGGTCGACCTGGGCTGCGGCCCGGGCAACCTCACCTCCTTGCTCGCCCAGCGCTGGCCGGACGCGGAGGTCCGCGGCCTCGACTCCAGCGCGGCCATGATCGAGGCGGCCCGTCGCGACGTGCCCGGCATCGACGTCGAGCAGGCCGACCTGCGCGAGTGGCTCGCGGCAGGCGGTGCGAGCGTCGACGTGCTGGTCTCGAACGCGACCCTGCAGTGGGTCCCCGGCCACCTCGACCTGCTGCCCGCACTGCTCGAGCGGGTGGCGCCGGGCGGCTGGCTGGCTCTCCAGGTGCCGGCCAACTTCGACGAGCCGAGCCACACGATCCGCGCCGAGCTGGCCGCGGAGCCGACGTACGCCGCGCACACCGCCGGGGTGGCGGTCCCCGCGAGCCACGACCCGGCGACCTACCTCGACGCGCTGGCCCGCCTCGGCGCCCGGGTCGACGCCTGGGAGACGACGTACCTGCACCTGCTCACCGGCGACGACCCGGTCTTCGAGTGGGTCAGCGCCACCGGCGCCGCTCCGACGCTCCAGGCGCTGCCGGACGACCTGCGGCCGGGGTTCGAGGCCGAGCTGCGGCGCCGGCTGCGCGCGGCGTACGTGCCCGGCCCCGCCGGGGTGGTGCTGGCCTTCCGCCGGGTCTTCGTCGTGGCGCAGAAGGCAGGTGCGTGATGCGGCTGCACCACGTCCAGGTGTCCTGCCCGCGCGGCGGCGAGGACGCTGCGCGCCGGTTCTGGGCCGAGGGCCTGGGACTGGTCGAGGTCGAGAAGCCGGAGGCGCTGCGGGCCCGCGGCGGCGCCTGGTTCCGGGCGTACGACGCCACCGGCACGGTCGGCGCCGAGGTGCACGTGGGCGTCGAGGACCCGTTCGTGCCCGCACGCAAGGCGCACCCGGCGCTGCTGCTCGACTCCGTGGCGGCGCTGGAGGCGGCGGCCGCGCGGCTGGAGGCGCTGGGCTTCGAGGTGGACCTGACCGAGCGGTACACCTTCGACGGCCACGAGCGGGTGCACGCGCGCGACGGCCACGGCAACCGGGTCGAGCTGCTCGCCGTCGAGGAGCACCCGCGCTGACCTGCGCAGAATGACTGGACCGGTGGCGTAACCCGGCTCCGGCTGCGGCGTTGATCAGGAGTCCTCCCCGTGCGGGGAGTCGTCAGCCAGAGGGGCCCTGATGAACGCCACCGCCAGCCTGTCCGTCGAGCCCGTGGGTGACCACGCGGCCGCGCCCGTCGCCCCGTCCTCCACCGTCTCGCCCGCCGACATGACCGCGGTCATGAACCGCGTCAAGCGCGCTCAGGGCCAGCTCGGCGGGGTGCTGCGGATGCTGGAGGAGGCCCGCGACGTCTCCGACGTGGTCGTGCAGCTCAAGGCGGTCTCCCGCGCCCTGGACCGCGCCGGCTTCGCGATCATCTCCGCCGACCTGCGCCGCCAGGTCGCCGGCGGCGACGCCGTGAACGGCGACGACCTCGACCGCCTCGAGCGCTGGTTCCTCTCGCTGGCCTGAGCGGGCCGGCGTCCCCTGCATGAATCCCCGGTCGACCGGGGACTCATGCACTGGATGGGCGTTGCAACACCCATCCAGTACCGGAGAAGGCCGACAGGCCCCGGCACCAGCCCCGGCACGCGCCAGGCACAAGACCCGGCACGCGCCCGGGGTCAGGCCCCGGCGCCCTCGAGCTGCGCCGCCGCGGCGGGGTCGCCGGAGGAGCGGCTCATCCGGCGCTCGACGTACTCGGCCAGCTTGGAGAGCGCGTAGTTGATGAGGATGAAGATGGTCGCGATGATCAGCAGCGACTGGATCGGGTTGTCGAGGTTCTGCGAGATCAGGTTGCCGCGGCGCAGCAGCTCGAGGTAGCCGAGCGCGACCACCGCGGCCAGCGAGGTGTCCTTGAGGGCCACGACCAGCTGGCTGATCAGGGCCGGCAGCATCACCCGGAAGGCCTGGGGGAGCAGGATGGCCCGCATCGTCTGGCCGTTGGTCAGGCCGACCGCCAGCGCCGCCTCGCCCTGGCCGCTGGGCAGCGAGTTCACGCCGGCGCGCAGGATCTCGGCGATGATCACGGAGTTGTAGAGGGTCAGCCCGATCACCAGGTACCACAGGCTCGGGTCGCCGGGCAGCGGCCCGAGGTCGATGTCCAGCTCCTTGAAGGCCCGCCACACCAGGACGATGGTGACGACCACGGGCAGCGCGCGCCACAGCTCGATCCACAGCACCACGGGCACCCGCAGGACGCGGCCGAGCATCAGCCGGCCCACGCCCAGCAGCACCCCCAGGATCAGGGAGAGGATGATCGCCAGCGTGGCGGCGGTCAGGGTCGCGGCCAGGCCCTTGCCGACCAGCTCCCAGACGGCGCTGAAGTTCTCGTCCGAGGGGTTCAGCCACGGGCTCCACAGCTCGCTGGCGAACTGGCCGCGGTCGTTGAGGCGCTTGGCGGCCAGGGCCAGGAAGCCGAGGAAGACGGCGATCGCGAGGATCGTGCCGATCCGGGCGCGGCGTACGGCGCGGGGTCCGGGGGCGTCGTAGAGGACCGAGGGCTCGCTCATCGCGCGATCGCCACCTTCCGCTCGAGGACCGCTAGCAGTGCGCCGGCGGTCAGGGTGATGATCAGGTAGCCGATCGCGACCCCGGTGAGCACCGGGATGAACGCGTAGCCCTGGGCGCTGGTGAGGTTGCGACCCACGCTCCACAGGTCACCGCCGACGCCGAAGGCACCCACCACCGCGGAGTTCTTGAACATCGCGATCTGGACGCTGCCCAGGGGCGGCACGGTGGCACGCAGCGCCTGGGGGAGCACGACCTGGGTGAGGGTCTTGGTGAACGGCAGGCCGATGGCCCGCGCTGCCTCGGCCTGGCCGGCGGAGACGGAGTTGATGCCCGAGCGGATCGCCTCGCAGACGAACGCGGAGGTGTAGATGATCAGCCCGACCACACCGAAGGTGTAGAAGCTGACGTTGATGCCGACCTCCGGGAGACCGAAGGCCATGAAGAACAGCACGATGGTGAGCGGGCAGTTGCGCACCACCGTGACCCATGCGGAGCCGAAGGCCCGCAGCGAGGCGACCGGGGAGACCCGGAAGGCCGCGATCAGGGTGCCGAGCAGCAGGGAGCCGACGAACGCCCAGCCGATGATGCCCAGGGATGTCAGGAACCCCTGCCAGTACAGGTCCAGGTTGTCCAGCACCGGGCTCACGGCGGCTCCTCGGGGTGGGCCGGTGGGGACGCTGTCGCGCCCCCACCGGTCAGGGGTTGATCAGGTCAGGCGCAGGGGGCGGCTTCGGGGAGCTCGGGGGTGTCGGTGCCCTCGACCTCGCCCGCGGTGGCCTCCCAGGCCGCGACGTAGGCGTCCTCGTTGTCGGCGAGCGTCTTGTTGATGAACTCGCAGAACTCGACGTCACCCTTGGCGATGCCGATGCCGTAGGGCTCCTCGGTGAACTGCTCGCCGACGAGCTTGAAGTCGCCGTCGCTCTCGTCGACGTAGCCGAGCAGGATCACGTTGTCGGTCGTGACGATGTCGACCTGGCCGTTGCCCAGGGCGTCCTTGCACTTGTCGTAGATGTCGAAGAGCACCAGCTGGTCGTCGGAGGCCAGGTACTCCTTGATCTGCTCGGACGGCGTCGAGCCCGTGACCGAGCAGACCTTCATGTCGGGGTTGTCCTTGATGTCCTCCGGACCCTCGATGGAGTCGTTGTCGGAGTTCACCATCAGCTGCTGGCCGGCCTCGTAGTACGGGCCGGCGAAGGTGATGCGCTCGGCGCGCTCCTCGTTGATCGTGTACGTCGCCACGACCATGTCGACGTCGCCGTCCTCGATGACCTGCTCGCGGATGTCGGAGGAGGCCTGCTTCCACTCGATGTCCTCGGGCGCGATGCCCATCGCGCCGGCGATGATCTTGGCGACCTCGACGTCGAAGCCCTCGGGGACGTCCTCGAGACCGAGGAGGCCGAAGCCGGGCTGGTCGAACTTGGTGCCGACGGTCATGCTGCCGGCCTCCTTCAGCGTGGCCATGGTGGTGCCGGAATCGAACTCCGCGTCGGTGACGACCTCGGGCTCGCTGTCGGAGCTGTCGTCGCCGCAGGCAGCGAGGGATCCAGCGAGGACGAGGCCCGCGAAGGCCGCCGTGAACTTGGTCAGACGCATTGTCAATCTCCTTTGTCGGCTGTGCTGGGTGCTGCTGTGCGTTGCGGTCAGTGCTTGAGGATCTTGCTGAGGAAGTCCTGGGCGCGCTCGCTGCTGGGGTTGGTGAAGAACTCCTCGGGGGTGTTCTCCTCGACGATCGCGCCGTCGGACATGAAGACCACCCGGTCGGCGGCGGTGCGCGCGAAGCCCATCTCGTGGGTGACCACGACCATGGTCATGCCCCGCTTGGCGAGGTCGACCATCACGTCGAGGACCTCCTTGATCATCTCGGGGTCCAACGCGGAGGTCGGCTCGTCGAAGAGCATCACCTTCGGCTCCATCGCCAGCGCCCGGGCGATCGCGACGCGCTGCTGCTGGCCGCCGGAGAGCTGCGCGGGGTACTTCTCGGCCTGGTGGGCCACGCCCACCCGCTCGAGGAGCTCCATCGCGTGCTTGTCGGCCTCGGCCTTCTTGACGCCGCGCACCTTGATCGGGCCGAGGGTGACGTTCTCGAGGATGGTCTTGTGGGCGAAGAGGTTGAAGCTCTGGAAGACCATCCCGACCTCGGCGCGCAGGCTGGCCAGCGCCTTGCCCTCGGCGGGCAGCGGCTGGCCGTCGAGGGAGATGGTGCCCTCGTCGATGGTCTCGAGCCGGTTGACGGCCCGGCACAGCGTCGACTTGCCCGAGCCCGAGGGCCCGATCACCACGACCACCTCGCCGCGGTGCACCGTCAGGTTGATGTCCTGCAGCACGTGCAGGTCGCCGAACCACTTCTGCACGCCGTCGAGCACGACCAGCGGTTCCCCGGTGGCGGCGCTGGGGCCTGGCCCTGTCTGCTCAGCCGTCATGACACATGACCCTAGTCACTCCTGGCCGGTGCGTGCCACGCTCAGGCTGCTCTCAGGTGGTCACATCTTCGTTGCGGTTTGGTCCAGCGGCCCGGATCCGCGGGCTCCGCGCGCCGGGTGCGGGCTCAGGAAGACGGGGTTGCTCAGCGCCACCGCCGCCCAGGTCGGGACCCCTTCGACGGGGTTCACGACGGGCGCGCCGTCGGCGCGGCGCACCTCGGCGCGGACGAAGGGTGCGACCCCGGCCGCGACCCGCAGGGTCACCTCGGCGGCGCCCTCGGCGTCGGTCACGGCACCGGCCAGCGGCCCCAGCGGCCCCCACAGCTGGGCCACGCAGCCGGGTGCGCCGGCGACCTCCAGGCGTACGTCGACCAGGTCGGTCGGGGCGGCGTCGAGGCTCTCCCCGCAGGTGGCGGTGCGGTCGCCGAGGCGGGCCGTCAGGCTCAGGTCGACCGCGGCCGACTCCGCCAGCCACGCGTGCCCGCCGCGCAGCCCGCGCACGATGGCGCCGACCGAGAGCGACCCGGCGCGCACCACCGTCTGGGCGCGCCCGACCTGCTGGCCGTCGTGGTGGCTGTCGGAGGAGCCGACGGCCGGCACGAACCGCCCGGCCACGAGCAGGGCGTGCCAGTGGGTCAGTGCGGTCTGGTCGTCGAGGGTCCAGGGCCCGTTCCACAGCTCGACGGCGTCGACGTCGGTGTAGTCGTACTGCCACGTCGAGCCGGAGGTGGGTGCGAAGGGGTGCGCGGCCACCGCCATCCCGCCCAGGGCGCGCACCCGGTCGGTGAAGCGGCCCAGCTGGTCGTCCTCGGGGCGGTAGCGCCAGTCGATCCAGGCGCCGGCGGGTTGCCCGAAGGTGACGCAGTGCCCGGCGCGGGTGGTCACCTCCTCGCCGGGGAGCACCAGGAAGTCGTCGGGCACGTGCCGGCCCCAGGTCAGGTGCGCCGAGGTGGTGTTGTGCTCGGTGGAGGCGAGGAAGTCGAGCCCGGCCTCGCGGGCCAGGGCGAGCAGGCTGCGCTGGGTGTGCCGGCCGTCGGAGTGCACGGTGTGGGTGTGCAGGTCGCCGCGGTACCAGCCCGGCCCGGTGCCGCGGACCCGGCGTGGGGCCGGCCGGGCTCGGAACCGCCGGCCCGGGCGCCCGCGGTGCAGGGTGACGGTCACGGTCCACCCGACCCCCGGCGGGATGATCGTGAACGGGCCCAGGACCACGTGCCAGGTGCCCGGGGTGATCGGACCGGCGAGGTAGCCCGGGGTGGCACGGGTCCGGCTGAGGCTGAACCGGTCGCGGGCCCCGCCGGACCAGCCGCGGAACCCGGCGGCGTCACCGAGGCCGACCCCGCTGGGGTCGAAGATCCCGATGTCGATGATGTTGAAGGAGACCCCGGCGCCGGTCTCGAGCTTGTCGTAGTCGTAGGAGACCTCGATCCGCGTGGTCCCGCGCGGCACCTCCACCGGCAGCTCGTACCAGTCGGGGTCGCCGACCCCGGTGAACCGTCCGCGGTAGACGAGCCCCGCCGCGGTGGACCCCTCGGCGTACGCCGCCGTCGGGGGCACGAGCACGGCGCCGGCGCCCGCGGCCAGGCCGGCCCCGAGACCGGCGCCGACCACGGCACGTCGACCCGGACCGGTCACGGGTGGGGAGGGTTCGCACACACGGCTCCAACGAGCGGCCGGGCCCCGGGTGATGGATTGGGTGCGCCCGCGCGCGCCGCCGTACGGCTGGGCGGTCCTGACTGCCACCACCGCCCAGCCTGAGACCGCTGCCCGCACCTACGAGGTCAAGACGTACGGGTGCCAGATGAACGTCCACGACTCCGCCTGCGGCGGGCGCTTCGCGTCGCAGCGTTGACCCTGTGAATTCTGCGTGTACTTGCCGAGTCCGAAGTTAGCGCACGCGAACCTGCGGCGGGGTGCAGCAGTGCCGAGCCATGCTCGCGGACACTCACCACGGAGTCTCCTGGCAACGTCGGCTTGGCCAACTCGCCATATTGCCCCTCACCTTGCCTCTGGACCTTTCGACCGATTGGCCTTTCGGCCCCGCAAAAGAGTTGATATTGGCCCCTACCCCTTATAGGATAATTGTCTCAACAGAACAGAATGCCCGAAGATAAAGGAGATAGTTGTGGCCGCTTCCTCGGAAGCTCCGGGTGCTTAGAAAGCCTTTCCTCTCAGCACTTGTCTTCCATGAAGTCCTTTACCACGTCGTAATTAAAGGAATTGCCGAAGTACTCGGACGAGAATCCGACCGCGTCCACGGCGAACTGGTCGCATGCGCCACGACGACCGTCGGTCGATGTCTTGCCCCATGCGTCGTCCAACGCATCCCTTTGCATCCCTTCACTGGCCGGTGCATTGTCGTTGCCAGAGTCCGATTCTCCGCACGAAGTCATCCCGAGGGTCAGTGCCAAGATGGCGAAGGGTGCTGCGACTGCACGACTGAAGGGCATGACTGAACTCTAAGGCCCGTGGTAGTCCGCGCGGGCGGAATTGGTGAGGGGTGTTGACCACAATTCCGCAACGCGGCGGCAGCCGGGGCGCAGGCCAAATGCTCAACTGGGGTGGGGGAACGCGGCGCGAGGCAGCGTCAGCCGCCTTCGCACTGCCGGACACGCTCCGGGTACTCGCCGGTGGGCCACTTCCCACTACCCCAGCCGCCGCCGTACTCCCGGGTCATGAGGTAGGTGACAGCCTTGTCGCAGTCCACACCATCGGTGTCTTGCGGGAGGTTGTACGTGGTGTTGTCCGGATTCTCCTCAGGGTCAAAGAGACTCTGCACGAGGTTTACGCCAACGAATCCCACCAAGAGCACGATCGCTAACGCGACCGCGGTCAAGGCTGCGTTGGTGCTGAACCTCTTCCTGCTCCAGTTGGCTTCATCACTTGGTGCGTGTGACTTCCATAAGGCTTTGGCTTGAACAGTCGCAGAGGCGGCGTCGCCAGCGACGACTTCCTGTCGCCAACCGCAAGCGCATCGCACAAGCGTGTGCCAAGCGCCCCCGCGCTGCACCGGACTGTGAAAGCCAGCCTCATGTTTGACATCGGTTGGGGCGGCTTGCGTACTCGACAACCGAGCCGTGGCAACGCGCTCGGTGATTTCCGTGAAAGACGCTGGTGGCAGCGAGGCCGCATGAACATACCGGCCCGAAGAGGTCGTTCTGACCAATCCAGCGCTGCTCAGTTTCCGCAGATGTCGCCGCACCGAGCCCTCAACGAGTCCCGAGGTCGCCACCAGTTCCTCAAGTGATTGCGGCTCGGCTAGGGCGAGATAGAACCACCATGCTCTCGGCGAAAGGTCTGGAATTCTCGGCGCGTCGAGCATTCCCCGGGCGGGCGCTGCTTCATCACTATTTTCCATGAGTCCTCCCCATTGTCACATGATGGCGGCTCGCCGAAGAAGTACCGGATGTGGGGACGGTTCGCACACACGGCTCCAACGAGCGGCCGGGCCCCGGGTGATGGATTCGGGTCGGCCCGCCGCGCCGCCGTACCCTGGAGACGCCATGACTGCCACCCCCGAGACCGCCGCGCCCCGCACCTACGAGGTCAAGACCTACGGGTGCCAGATGAACGTCCACGACTCCGAGCGCCTGACCGGGCTGCTGGAGGACGCGGGCTACCTGCCCTTCGACAAGCAGGCTGCGCCGACGGGCGACCAGGCCGACGTGGTCGTGTTCAACACCTGCGCGGTGCGGGAGAACGCGGACAACAAGCTCTACGGCAACCTGTCCCACCTCGCGCCGATCAAGGCGTCGCGCCCCGGCATGCAGATCGCCGTCGGCGGCTGCCTGGCCCAGAAGGACCGCGCCACGATCACCGAGAAGGCGCCGTACGTCGACGTCGTCTTCGGCACCCACAACATCGGTTCGCTGCCGGTGCTGCTGGAGCGTGCGCGGGTGGCCGAGGAGGCGCAGGTCGAGATCCTGGAGTCCCTCGACGTCTTCCCCTCGACGCTGCCCACCAAGCGCGAGTCGGCCTACGCGGCGTGGGTCGCGATCTCGGTCGGCTGCAACAACACCTGCACGTTCTGCATCGTCCCCGCGCTGCGCGGCAAGGAGAAGGACCGCCGCCCCGGCGACATCCTCGCCGAGATCCGCGCCCTGGTCGCCGAGGGCGTCTCCGAGGTGACCCTGCTGGGCCAGAACGTCAACGCCTACGGCGTCGAGTTCGGCGACCGGCAGGCCTTCTCCAAGCTGCTGCGCGCCTGTGGCGGCATCGAGGGTCTCGAGCGGGTGCGCTTCACCAGCCCGCACCCGGCCGAGTTCACCGACGACGTCATCGAGGCGATGGCCGAGACGCCGAACGTGATGCCCAGCCTGCACATGCCGCTGCAGTCCGGCTCCGACAAGGTCCTCAAGGACATGCGGCGCTCCTACCGCTCCGCCAAGTACCTCGGCATCATCGAGCGGGTCCGGGCCGCGATCCCCGACGCCGCGATCACCACCGACATCATCGTCGGCTTCCCCGGCGAGACCGAGGAGGACTTCGCCGAGACGCTGCGCGTGGTCGCCGAGTCGCGCTTCTCCTCCGCCTTCACCTTCCAGTACTCCAAGCGCCCCGGCACCCCCGCCGCGACGCTGCCCGACCAGATCTCGCCCGCGGTCGTCAAGGACCGCTACGGCCGCCTCGTCGACCTCGTCACCGAGATCGCCTGGGACGAGAACAAGTTGATCGTCGGGCGCACCGTCGAGCTGATGGTCGCCGAGGGCGAGGGCCGCAAGGACGCCGAGACGCGCCGGCTCTCGGGGCGCGCCCCCGACAACCGCCTGGTGCACTTCGCGGCTCCCGGTGACGCGCTGCTCACCGACGGCCGCGGCGACGTGCGCCCCGGCGACATGGTCACCGTCGAGGTCACCTACGCCGCCCCGCACCACCTGGTCGCCGACCGCGTCGTCTCCGTGCGGCGTACCCGCTCGGGCGATGCGTGGCAGGCCCGCACCTCCGCGCCGACCCCGAGCGGGGTCGGGCTCGGCATGCCCGCCGTGGGCGTGCCGGTGCCGCTGCCGGACGCCCCCGCCTGCCGCTGACCGCCCGCCGCTGAGCGTCTGAGTCGCTCCGCCCCTGTGGAGGAGCGGGTGCGACCGACGCCGCCGCGACGCATGCTCGCCGGGTGGACGACGACGACCTCCCCGTGGCGGAGGTGCTGACGGCGCTGGGTGGGGTGGCCACCCGCGAGGCGCTGGTGCGCGCCTGCTCGCGGCGCGCCGTCGACGCCGCCCTCGCCGCGGGGGACGTGGTGGCGCTGGCCCGGGGCCGCTACGCCCTGCCGGCCGCCGACGAGGCGCGACGGGCTGCGCACCGGGTCAGCGGGGTCGTCTCACACCGCAGCGCCGCGCTGCTGCACGGGTGGGCGGTGAGCAGGCAACCGGATCAGCCCGAGGTCACCGTGCCGCGCAATCGCAAGGTCAGCGACGCTCAACGGGCCGGAGCCCACCTGCACGTGGCAGACCTGCACCGGTCCGAGGTCGCGGACGCCTGCACCACGCCGGAGCGGACCCTGGCGGACTGCCTGCGCTCGCTGCCGTTCGCGGAGGCGCTGGCGATCGCGGACTCGGCGCTGCGTGAGGGGTTCGGAGCGACGGCACTGGCGGTGCTGGCGCGCGACCTGCGCGGGCCGGGGTCGGCGCAGGCCCGACGGGTGGCCGGGGAGGCCACCTCGCTGGCGGCCAACCCCTTCGAGTCGGTGCTGCGCGCGATCTGTCTCGGTGTCGCGGGATTGTCGGTGCGTGCCCAGGTCTCGGTGCGGGACCCGGGCTGGTTGGGCCGCCCGGACCTCGTGGACGAGCGGCTGCGGGTCGCGCTGGAGGCGGACTCCTTCGAGTGGCACGGCGACCGGGCCGCGCTGCACCGCGACACCCGCCGCTACAACGCGTTCGTCGCGGCGGGGTGGCTGGTGCTGCGGTTCTCGTGGGAGGACGTGATGCTGCACCCCGAGCGGGTGGCCGCTGTGCTCAAGGCCGTCGTAGTCGAACGTGCACAACAGCTGTGCCCGGGCTGCCGCACCGCGTAGGAACGCGGTCCTTCCATCCGCCGACGTCCGTTATGCACGTTCGACTACGAAGCGCCCCTGCTCAGTCCTTGCTGCGCGGGTCCGTCGAGGAGTAGCCGGCTTTCGGGGTCAGCCCGTCGGGCTGCGGCTCCTCGCCGCCGCGGGTCTTCTCGGGGTGCTCCGGGTCGGGCACCCCGTGGTCCGCGGCGACGGAGGTGTCCACCACGCCGTCGGTGCCGTGCTGGCCCGGGCCGGTCGGGCCCTCGCGCTCGCTGCTGACGCCCATGTCGCCGGCCAGCTCGTCGTTGGAGTTCTGCGGCTCGTCCGGCTCGCGGCCGGTGCGGGGGTCGGTCGGGGTGCTCATACCGGCGCCTCCTCGCTCGGATCGACCTCGTCCGAGTCCTTGTCCGACTCGGTGGCCTTCGTGCTGGTGTCCTCGCCCTCGCTGGTCTCGGCGGGGGCGTCCTCAGTGGCGGGGTTGGCCTTCGCGCTGACGTCGGGCACGACCGGGTTCGTGTCCACCTCGCCGAACGCGTCGGGGCCGCCGGGCACGAGCTGGGGCTCCTCCGTGTGCGGGGTCGGCATCGGGCCGAGGTCCCCGGCCGGGTCCTTCTCGTGCTGCTCGTCGCTCATCAGGTGGGTCCTTCCTCAGGGGGCCCCGACGGCGGCGCCGTCGAAGCCGAAGGTGCTGTAGGGACTGGTCGTACCCGCGCGGAGCCCGTCCAACACCGCCCGTTCGTGGGGGACCACGGGGTCGGGCAGCGTGTCGAGGGCGTCGAGGGCGCACCACCGCAGCCCGCCGGACTTCGCCGGCTCCACCACGCGCGGCTCGCCGCGCCAGGTGCGGGTGGTGAAGAAGAAGTCGATCCGCTCGTCGATCGCCTCGCCGCCACGGGTGCGCTGCATGGCCGTGACGAAGGTGAGGTCGAGGTCGGCGAGCCCGATCTCCTCCAGGGCCTCGCGTGCCGCCGCGTCGTAGGCCGTCTCGCCCTGCTCGACGTGGCCCGCGGCAGCCGCGGCCCAGTGCCCGTCCATGTAGCCGGTGCCGCGGCGCAGCTGGAGCAGCACCTCGGTGCCGCCGTCGCCCTCGCGCAGGGGGAAGACGTAGGAGGCGGGCACGACCACGAAGCGGCCGTGGTGGGGGTCGGGGGCGCTCACTGGCTGGTCATTGGCTGGGCTGGTCCTCGGAGGTCTCGGCGTTCCGCTCGTGCTCGGCCGGGGCCGGGTCGTCCGGGCGCTCGGAGTCGTCGCCGGGGAGTTCGGTGTCGTGCTCGCCGGGAGGCTTGCCCTCGGTGTCGAGCGGGCTCGCGTCGCGCTCCTCGGGGATCGGCGCGGTCACGGGGTGTCGTCCGTGCGCGGGTAGGTGGTCGGCGGGTTCTCGGGCGGCCGGTCGTCGTTCTTCTCGTCGAGCCTGTCGAGACCGTCCTTCGCCTTGGAGACCCCCTTGGCGATCTTGTCGCTGTGCTTGCCGCCGGTGCGCTTGTCGGCGGCGGAGGCGGCCTTGTCGATGCCGTCCGAGATCTTGTCGCCGTGCTTGTCCACGGCGTCGGTCAGCTTGCCGCGCAGCTTGGCGATGTTGCGCTTGTCGAAGAAACCCATGGCGGCCTCCTGATCGGTACGGATGAGGGCGTTGCCACACTAGCCACATGTCGCCACAGCCCGGTTCGCCCCAGCGGATGGTCCCGGTGGAGGTCCCGGTGGTCGTGGCCGTGGTCGGCTCGACCGCGTCGGGCAAGACCGGGCTGTCCCTGGACCTCGCCGAGCGGCTCGGCGGCGAGGTGGTCAACACCGACGCGATGCAGCTCTACCGCGGCATGGACATCGGCACCGCCAAGCTCGCGCCCGCCGAGCGTCGTGGCGTGCCGCACCACCTGCTGGACGTGCTCGAGGTGCACGAACCGGCCAACGTGGCCGACTTCCAGGCCCGGGCGCGCGGCTGCATCGCCGAGCTGCGCGGGCGCGGACGGGTCCCGGTGCTGGTGGGCGGCTCGGCGCTCTACACCCGTGCGGTGCTCGACGAGTTCGAGTTCCCCGGCACCGACGCCGAGGTGCGGGCCAGGCTCGAGGCCGAGGCGGAGGAGATCGGCGGCGCGGCCCTGTTCGCGCGGTTGACCGCGGCCGACCCCGACTCGGCGGCCCGGATGTCGCCCGAGAACACCCGCCGCGTGATCCGCGCGCTCGAGGTGATCGAGCTGACCGGACGCCCCTACAGCGCCTCGCTGCCGCGCCTGGTCTACACCGACCCGCGCACGCTCCAGATCGGCGTCGACATCGACCGGCCCACCCTCGACGCGCGGATCGAGCAGCGGGTGGAGCAGATGTTCGCCGACGGCTTCGTGGCCGAGGTCGAGCGGCTGCTGGGCGAGGGCCTGCGGGAGGGACGGACCGCCTCGCGCGCGATCGGCTACCGCGAGGTGACGGCGTACGTCGGCGGCGAGCTGGGGCTCGACGAGGCGCGCGAGCGCACCGCGGCGGCCACGCGGCGCTTCGCGCGGCGCCAGGACGGCTGGTTCCGCAAGGACCCCCGCATCGTGTGGATCTCGTACGACGACCCGGCGCGCGTCGACCTCGCGGTCGCGGCCGTCGAGCGGGTCGCGGCGACGACCTGACGCGCGCGCTCACCCCCGACGGACGTTGACGCCCGGCGGGCCCGAGGCGCAGGGTGGACGCTCGATCGTCGCCCTGCTCGGAGGACCGATGCGCCCCACCCGCCTGTTCGCCACCGCCGCCGCCGCGGCCGTGCTGCCCCTCTCGCTCCTGCCCGGGAGCACCACCGCTGCTGAGCAGCGCCCCGCGCCCGACAAGAACCCGACCGCCGTCGGCACCGGGGGAGCGGTCACGTCGGTCGACCCCGACGCGACCCGGATCGGGCTGCGGGTGCTGCGCCAGGGCGGCAACGCCGTCGACGCCGCCGTCGCCACCGCGGCCGCGCTGGGAGTGACCGAGCCCTACTCCGCCGGGGTCGGGGGCGGTGGCTACCTGGTGCACCTCGACGGGAGGACCGGCGAGGTCTCGACCATCGACGGTCGCGAGACGGCGCCCGGCGCGATGCCGCGCGACGCCTTCATCGACCCGGAGACCGGCGAGCCCTACCCGTTCACGCCCGAGCTGGTCACCAGCGGCGTCTCGGTGGGGGTGCCCGGCACGCTGGCGACGTGGGAGACCGCGCTGGAGGAGTGGGGGACCCGCTCGATGCGCCGCTCGCTGACGCCCGCCGCCCGGCTCGCCCGCCGGGGCTTCGTCGTCGACCAGACCTTCCACGACCAGACGGCCGACAACGCCGAGCGGTTCGCGGCCTTCCGCTCCAGCCGGCGGCTGTTCCTGCCGGGCGGGGCGCCGCCCGAGGTCGGCAGCGTCTTCGCCAACCCCGACCTGGCGCGGCTCTACGAGCTGCTGGGGCGCAAGGGCACCGGCCCGTTCTACCGCGGCGGGCTCGCGGCGAAGATCGCGAAGACCACGCGCAAGCCGCCCGTCGTCGCCGACACCGACCTGCCGGTCCCCGTCGGGTACATGAAGCCCCGCGACCTGCGCCGCTACCGGACCCTGCAGCCCGAGGCGGTCACCGCCGACTACCGCGGCCTGCGGGTGCACGGCATGGGCGGGATCCTCCAGCGGTGGCAGCACCGTCGGGGAGGCGTTGGCCATCCTGGACACCTTCGACCTCGCGGCCATGAGCGACACCCAGGTGCTGCACCACATGCTCGAGGCGAGCGCGCTCGCCTTCGCTGACCGGGCGGCGTACCTGGGTGACCGCACCTTCGTCGACGTGCCGGACGAGCAGCTGCTCTCCGAGGAGTACGCCGCGGAGCGGGCCTGCCACATCGACCCGGCGCAGGCCGCGACCAAGCCGGTGCCGGCCGGGGACGTCGACGAGGCCGACGGGACCTGCCCGGCCCCCGCGCGCGGGCCGGCGCGCCTGGCCCCCGACACGGAGAACGTCGAGACCACCCACCTGACCGTGGCCGACCGCTGGGGCGACGTGGTGTCCTACACGCTGACCATCGAGCAGACCGGTGGGTCGGGGATCGTGGTGCCCGGGCGCGGCTTCCTGCTCAACAACGAGCTCACCGACTTCAGCACGGTGTACGACCCCGACGACCCGAACCGGCTCGAGCCCGGCAAGCGCCCGCGCAGCTCGATGTCGCCGACCATCATCACCGAGCCCGACGGCACCCCGGTGCTGGCGCTGGGCTCGCCCGGCGGTTCCACGATCATCACCACGGTCCTGCAGCTGGTCGTCGACCACCTCGACCGCGGGCTCGCGCTGCCCGCGGCGGTGGCCGACCCGCGCGGCTCGCAGCGCAACACCGCCGCGGTCACCGCCGAGCCCGAGTTCATCGACGCGTACGGCGCCGGGTTGCGGGCGCTGGGCCACGAGCTGAAGCCGGCCGGGGACGCGTTCACCAGCGCCGCCGAGATCGGGGCCGCGACCGGGATCGGCTTCGGACCCGGCGGCCTGCTGACCGCCGTGGCCGAGCCGGAGCGACGCGGCGGCGGCGACGCGCGGGTGCTCGAGCCGGTGTCCTGAACAATGCAGCCATGACGCGGACGACCTACTACACCGCCACCACGCTGGACGGGTTCATCGCCGACCCGCACGACTCGCTGGACTGGCTCTTCCCGCTGGACATCGACGCCGACGGGCCGATGGGCTACCCCGCGTTCATCGCCGGGATCGGGGCGGTGCTGATGGGGTCGACGACGTACGAGTGGATCCGCACCCACGAGGCCACGGCCCCGTGGCCCTACGAGCAGCCGTGCTGGGTCTTCACCCACCGCGACCTGCCGGTGGTCGAGGGCGCCGACGTGCGGTTCGTGCGCGGCGACGTGGCCGAGGTGTGGCCGGAGGTGCTGGTGGCGGCCGGCCGGAAGGGCGTGTGGGTGGTCGGCGGCGGCGACCTGGCCTCCCAGGTGGCGACCGCGGGCCTGCTCGACGAGGTGGTCGTCTCGGTGGCGCCGGTGGTGCTCGGGGCCGGGCGGCCGCTCTTCACCCGGCCCGTCGACCTGCGCCTGGTCGAGCTGGCGCGCAACGGTGACTTCGCGTGTGCGCGCTACGAGGTGGTCGGGGTGCGGGCGTAGGTTGGCCTGCGTGAGCAGCCCGTCCCCCCGCCCCGATCCCTCCTGGCGCGAGGTCGCCGACGTCGACGAGCTCGTCGCCCTGCTCGGCGAACCGCTGCCGGTGGTGCGGGCCAAGGTGCACCACGCGCTGCTGCCCGTCGACCGCGACTGGCTGGCCGCCTCGCCGTTCTGCGTGGTCGGCACGGCCGACGCCGAGGGCCGCTGCGACGTCTCGCCGAAGGGCGACCCGGCGGGCAGCCTGGTGCACGTGATCGACGACGTGACGATCGCGATCGCCGAGCGGCCCGGCAACCGCCTCGCCGACGGCTACCGCAACATCCTGACCAACCCCCACGTCGGCCTCGACTTCGTCATCCCCGGGCGCGGCGACACGCTGCGCGTCAACGGCCGGGCCCGGCTGGTGCGCGACGCGCCGTTCTTCGACGCGCTGGTCGTGCGCGGGCGGCGACCGCTGCTCGCGCTGGTGGTCGACGTCGAGGAGGTCTTCTTCCACTGCTCGAAGGCCTACCTGCGCTCGCGGATGTGGGAGCCGGAGACGTGGGCGCCCGAGGCGGTCGTCCCGCGCCGGGCGCTGCTCGCGGCGGCGGCCGAGCCGGCGGTCGAGGACGGCGGGCGCAGCCCGGCCGAGCTCGAGGAGTACTACGGGCCGTCCTACGCGGAGAGGCTGTACTGATGACCTACTCGTTCCTCAAGGGCCACGGCACCGAGAACGACTTCGTGCTGCTGCCCGACCACGACGGCTCCGTGCACGGCGAGCTCGACGAGGCGCGGGTGCGGGCGCTGTGCCACCGCCGCGCCGGGATCGGCGGCGACGGCGTGCTGCGGGTGATCCGTACGGCGGCGCTGCCGGGGGACCTCGCGGCGCTGGGGGAGGGGTCGGAGTGGTTCATGGACTACCGCAACGCCGACGGCTCGATCTCGGAGATGTGCGGCAACGGGGTGCGCGTCTTCGCCCTGCACCTCATCGAGGAGGGGCTGGTCGAGGCTGACGCGCCGATCCCGGTGGGCAGCCGCGACGGCGTCAAGGTCGTCACCCGCGCCGTCGACGGCGGTCTCACCGTCGACATGGGCCGCCCCCAGCTGCTCGGGCACACCGAGGTCTCCATCGACGGCCGCACCTGGCCCGCGCGCCACGTCGACATGGGCAACCCGCACGCCGTCGCCTTCGTCGACTCCCTCGACTCCCTCGGCGGGGCCGGCACGCTGCTCGAGGCCCCGGGCCACGACGCCGCCGTCTTCCCCGACGGGGTCAACGTCGAGCTCGTCGTGCGCCGCGGCCCGCGCCACGTCGCCATGCGCGTCCACGAGCGGGGCTCCGGCGAGACCCGGTCCTGCGGGACCGGCGCCTGCGCCGTGATGGTCGCTGCGGCCGAGGCCGACGGGGCGGAGGTCGCCGCGGGCGGGGCCGGCGCGGGTGCGGCGTACCGGGTGGACCTGCCGGGCGGCACCCTGATGATCGAGCTCAGCCCGGAGGGCCGGGTGCTGATGACGGGCCCCGCCGTCATCGTCGCCCGCGGCACCACCGACCTGTGACGCGGCGGCCGGAAGGTTTATCGGCCGGCCGATAGAACTCCGGCCGGGACGATGAAACTTCATCGGCCACCCGTCAGGTTCATCGGCCGGCCGATGAACCTCCCGCAGTCGACCGTGACAGCGAAATTGTCTCAGTCGGCGGGGGTGCCTGACGGCGTACGCCGGCGCCCCCTAGGCTCGGGTGCATGGACATCTCCGGAGCATCTGCCATCGTCACGGGGGGCGCGTCGGGCATCGGCGCCGCCGCCGCTCGCCAGCTCGCAGCCAAGGGCGCGACCGTCGTCATCGCCGACCTGCAGGCCGAGAAGGGCGAGGCCCTGGCCGCCGAGATCGGCGGCGTCTTCGCCCAGGTCGACGTCACGAACACCGACCAGATCAAGGCCGCCGTCGAGGCCGCCGCCGCGATCGCCCCGCTGCGCGCGGTCGTGAACTCGGCCGGCATCGGCTGGGCGCAGCGCACGATCGGGCGCGACGGTGACTTCGACTCCGCGCACGACCTGGCGGCGTACAGCAAGGTCATCGCGATCAACCTGATCGGCACCTTCGACATGACCCGCATCGCGGCCACCGCGATGAGCCGCAACGAGCCCGACGCCGACGGCTGCCGCGGCGCGATCGCCAACCTGACCTCGGTCGCGGCCTTCGACGGCCAGATCGGCCAGGCGGCGTACTCCTCCTCCAAGGGCGGCGTCGTCGGGATGACCCTCCCGGTCGCGCGCGACCTGTCCTCGGCCGGCATCCGCCTCAACACCATCGCCCCGGGCCTCATCGACACCCCGATCTACGGCGAGGGCGAGCAGTCCGAGGCGTTCAAGGCCAAGCTCGGCGAGAGCGTGCTCTTCCCCAAGCGCCTCGGCAAGCCCGAGGAGCTGGCCTCGATGGTCGTCGAGACCATCACCAACTCCTACATGAACGCCGAGGTCGTCCGCGTCGACGGCGGCATCCGGATGCCCCCCAAGTGACCCACTGATCCACGGCGTGCCCCTGAGCGTGACCCCCGGGTCACCCTCAGGGGCACGACTGATTTTGGAGGGGATGGGGAGGATCTCGCTGTGGACCTCGCCCCCCGACTCATCGACACCCTCGCCCCCGCCGACCCGCAGGGCGTCGTGCTGGTCCTGCACGGCGGCGCCGACCGGCAGGACAGCCCCGGCGTGAGCCCGACCCAGCTCTCGGTGCTGCGGATGATCCCCGTCGCCAAGGCCGTCGCGCGCGCCGGGCGCGGGCGCCTCGCGGTGCACCGCCTGCTCAACACCCGCCGCGGCTGGGACACCCACCACACCCCGGTCGACGACGTCGCGTGGGCGCTCGAGCAGATCCGGGAGCAGTACGGCGACCGCCCGGTCGGCCTCGTGGGCCACTCGCTCGGCGGCCGCGCCGCGCTGCTCGCGGGCGGGCTCGACCCGGTCCGCTCGGTCGTGGCGCTCAACCCGTGGGTCTACCCGACCGACGGCGGCGCGATGCCCGGGCGCCGGGTGCTGGTCGTGCACGGCATGCGCGACCGGATCGCCCCGCCCGGCCGCGCGGAGACCGTCGCGCGCCGCGTCGCCCGCTCCACCGACGTCGGGTTCATCCGCATCCCCGACGGCAAGCACGCGATGCTGCGCCACGGCCGATCCTTCGACTCGTACGCCGCTCAGTTCAGCGCCGCCGCCCTGCTCGGCACCGATGACGTCGAGGTCTCGGAGCCGGTCGCCGCCGTGCTCGCCGGTGAGCCCTGGGTGACTGTCTGAGCGCGACCCGGCCCGAATATCGCGCTGACCCGGCCCGAATATCGCGCTGACCCGGCCTGAATATCGCGCTGACCCGGCGCAAACCGCCCGCCGAGCCGGCGCGAAGCATCGGCCGGCCGGCCGACGCAGCTCGATGAAACCAGCCGGGTCGCGACTCGGCCTAGAAGCACCAGGCCGCGCGCGCCTCGGCCTGGCACCCGGCCCGACATCTGCACCGACTCGGCATGAGATTCGCGCCGACTGGACGCGACATCTGGGCCGACTCGGCACGAGATTTGCGCCGGGTGGGCGGGATATCTGGGCCGGGTCAGGGGGTGAGGTCGAGGACGAGGTCGGCCCGGTGCGCGGCGGCCGCGACCAACGCCGCGTTGGCGTCGTCGACGCGCTCGACCCAGGCACGGGCCTCGGCGGGGGTCTTGCCGAAGGCGACGTGGCGGGCCAGGAGCCGCTCGCGGCGCAGGTCGTCGTCGAGGTGCACGTGCCAGACGGTGTCGATCTGGGCGCGCACCGCGGCCCAGCGGGGCTCGTCGAGCAGCAGGTAGTTGCCCTCGGTGACGACCTGGTCGGCCGAGCCGGGCACGGGGACGGCACCGGCGAGGGGCTGCTCGAGGTCGCGCTCGAAGGCGGGCGCCATCACCAGCGGTTCGCGCAGCCGCACCCGCGCGAGCAGGGCGGCGTACCCCTCGGCGTCGAAGGTCTCGGGCGCGCCCTTGCGCTCGAGCAGGCCGCGCCGGCGCAGCTCGACGTCGGCGAGGTGGAAGCCGTCCATGGCCACCACCACGGCCCCGGTCAGCGCGGCGAAGGCGCCCGCGAGCGTGGACTTGCCGGCCCCGGGGGCGCCGGTGAGCCCCAGCATCCGGCCGCGGGGCAGGCGCGCCAGCGTGTCCGGATCGGCGAGGTCGGGGACGGCGACGCGGCGGGGCACGGGCCCATGCTGGCACCCCGCACCCGTAGGGGGGATGAAAGTCGCTCGTGGTGGCGTTGGACAAGGCATACCCTGGAGGCATATGACGAAGACACCTGACTTCTCCCTCGCCGACGAGCTCGAGGCCACCGCGGCCTGGAGCGAGGACGGCCCCGCGGACGACGCCGACGACGCCGGCCTCGCCACTGCGGACGACTCAGACGACTCGGACGACGACTTCGAGTCCGGCTACGCCGACGAGGCCGTCGACCTCGACGGCCCCGACCCGGAGTGGGACCTCGAGGACGACGTGCCCACGGTCGGTGCGATGGAGCTCGCCGAGCGCCACCAGCTGCGCCGCGTGGCCAGCCTGCGCACCGAGCTCGAGGACATCACCGAGGTCGAGTACCGCCAGCTGCGCCTCGAGCGCGTCGTGCTGATCGGGGTCTGGACCTCCGGCACCGTGCAGGACGCCGAGAACTCGATGGCCGAGCTCGCGCTGCTCGCCGAGACCGCCGGCTCCGAGGTGCTGGAGGCGCTCTACCAGCGCCGCCAGAAGCCCGACCCGGCCACCTACATCGGCCGCGGCAAGGTCGAGGGCCTCGCCGAGATCGTGGCCGCCACCGGCGCCGACACCGTCATCTGCGACGGCGAGCTCGCGCCCAGCCAGCTGCGCAACCTCGAGGACAAGGTCAAGGTCAAGGTCGTCGACCGGACCGCGCTGATCCTCGACATCTTCGCCCAGCACGCCAAGTCCCGCGAGGGCCAGGCCCAGGTCGAGCTGGCCCAGCTCAGCTACATGAAGCAGCGCCTGCGCGGCTGGGGCGGCAACCTGTCGCGCCAGGCCGGTGGCCGGGTCGCCGGCGGCGCCGGCATCGGTGGCCGCGGCCCCGGTGAGACCAAGATCGAGACCGACCGCCGTCGCATCAACACCAAGATCGCCAAGCTGCGCGGCGAGCTGAAGCAGATGAAGGTCACCCGCGACTCCAAGCGTGCGGGGCGCGCCCGCAACGAGGTGCCCGCGGTCGCGATCGCCGGCTACACCAACGCCGGCAAGTCCAGCCTGCTCAACCGCTTCACCAGCGCCGGGGTGCTCGTCGAGGACTCCCTGTTCGCGACCCTGGACCCCACCACGCGTCGTACGTCGACCCCCGACGGCCGCGTCTACACGATGAGCGACACCGTCGGGTTCGTCCGGCACCTGCCGCACCAGCTCATCGAGGCGTTCCGCTCGACGTTCGAGGAGGTGGCCGCCTCCGACCTGATCGTGCACGTGGTCGACGGGTCGCACCCCGACCCCGAGGGCCAGCTCTCCGCGGTGCGCGAGGTGCTCGCCGAGGTCGACGCGGCCGCGATCCCCGAGCTCGTCGTCATCAACAAGGCCGACGTCGCCGACCCGCTCGTCCTGGCCCGCCTGCAGGCCCGCGAGCCGCACTCCGTGGTCGTCTCCGCCAAGACCGGGGAGGGCATGGCCGCGGCCCTGGCCGCGATCGAGGCCGAGCTGCCGCGCCCCGGGGTCGAGATCGCGGCGCTGCTGCCCTACAGCCGCGGTGACCTGGTCAACCGGCTGCACCAGGAGGGCGAGATCGACAGCATCGAGCACACCGCCGACGGCTCGCTGGTGCGCGGACGCGCCCCCGAGGCGCTCGCCGGTGAGCTCGCGGAGTACGCCGCCTCCTGACGCTGCGAGCCCTGACGCTGCGAGCCCTGGTGGGCGGGTCGCTCACACCCCGATCCGCCCCCAGGGCCCCCAGATCGCGAACGTCATCCCCTTGCTCGACTGGATGTTGACGAAGAGCGTGCGGCCGTCGTGGCTGAAGGTCGACCCGGCGAACTCGTCACCGAACCGCTCCGCGCCACCGCTGCTGCGCAACCGGTTCAGGGCGATGTCCCAGATCTTGCCGCGCGGGGTCAGCCCGCGCAGGTAGTTGTCGCCGCTGGAGTCCTCGCAGACCACGAGCGTGCCCCGCTTCGAGGTGGTGATGTTGTCGGGCAGGTCGAGCACCATCGGCCCGGGCGACTGGAAGACGCAGCGCAGCTGCTGGCGCTGGATGTCGTAGGCCCACACCTGGCCCGAGCCGTTGCCGTAGCCCGACGGTCCCTCGGTGCCGGGCATCGCCGCCCCGCCGCCCTGGGTGGAGGTGAAGTAGACGACGCCGCGGTCGTAGACCTGACCCTCGAGGCGCGAGAAGTACGCCGCCCCCTGCGCCCAGCCCTGGCTGGCCACGTGGGTCAGCGCGGTCTGCTGCTCGGTCGGGGCCGGCTCACCGGGCGTGTGGTCGTACTCGACGTCGGGCTCGGCGATGTCGACCCACTCGACGTCGTAGGTCGCGCCTCGCTGCTGCTCGGCCTCGAGGTGGGCGTTGTCGACGCCCTTGACCTTGAGCATCTGCAGGCGGCCGCCGTCGCGCAGCTCGCCGACCTTCATCGGGTGGGCCGGCGGGCGGTAGCGGTAGAAGCCCGAGGCGAAGCCGAAGTCGTCCTCGGTGAGGTAGAGGTGACCCTTGCGGGGGTCGAAGGAGACCGCCTCGTGGGCGAACCGGCCGGCCGAGCGGATCGGCTCGCGGTTCGACTGGCCGGAGCCCGGCTGGTGGCTGACCGGGACCTCGAAGACGTAGCCGTGCGGCTTGGTCAGCGGCACGTTGGAGGTGCCGGTGAAGTCGGCCTCGACGTCGGGACCGTTGACGGTCTCCTCGCAGGTGATCCACGCCCCCCACGGCATCTGGCCGCCGGAGCAGTTCATCATCGTGCCGTTGAGGCTGGTGAAGGAGCCGAGCACCCCGCCCCGGCGGTTGACCTGGACCGTGGTGGTGCCGCCGCCGGCCATCTCGTCGTACGGCGTCCCGGGCCCGAACGCGGGCTGGGGGTTGTTGACCTCGTGGTTGCGCACCAGGATCGACGTGCCCCGCGGGCCGCGGAAGGCGCCCATGCCGTCGTGGCGACCGGGCAGGGCGGTGCCGTCGGTGAGCACCACGGGGCCCTCGGTGTCGTGGAAGGAGCGGTAGCGGAAGCCGCGCGGCAGGTGCAGGCGCACGTTCCCGTCGCGCAGGTCGCGCACCGGGACGAGGTCGACGGAGCGCGGTGGCCCCGACCGCCCCGCGTCGGCGGGCATCGTGACCAGGCCGGCGAAGGGGCCGGCGGCTGCGCCGGCGGCGCCGGTGCGGAGCAGGGTGCGGCGGTCGAGGGACATCGAGACTCCAGACGACGAGGAAACCGGACGACCAACGTAATCCAGGTCACACCATCCGGCCACCCGGGTCCGCACGCACGGCACCGCGTAACGATCCCTGCACGGGCTGGTCACGACCTGCTCCGATCGGCTGCGCCGGGCCGCCCGCGCGCGGACGATGGACGGGTGCTCGGACCACACGTCGGATCTCTGGGGCTGCCGCGGCGGCGCACCCTCGTGGTCGCGCTCGCCGCGCTGCTGGTCGCGCTCGCGGGCGTCTTCGTCGTCGTCGGTCCCGAGCGCGCCACCGGTTCGTACGCCGAGAGGTGCGCCCGGTTCGGTGTCGACTCGGCGACCCGGGCGGGCGTGGTCACCGGCAGCGGCGACCCGGTGCTCGTGGTCGGTGACTCGTGGTCGGCCGGGCTCGGCCTGGCCGACCCCTCCGCGTCCTGGCCCTCCCGGCTCGCGGGGCGCGTGCGGGTGGCCGGCTTCTCCGGCTCGGGGTTCTCCGCGCAGGCCTCGGGCTGCGGGGCGGTGTCCTTCGCCGACCGGGCGCCCGCGGCGCTGGTCGGGATGCCCGCCGGCTCGCTGGTCGTCGTGGCCGGCGGGCTCAACGACTGGGACCGCTCCGCGGCGGAGATCCGCGGCGGGTTCGCCGCGCTGATGGCCGCGCTGGAGGGACGCCGGGTGGTGGTGGTCGGGCCGGTCGCCGCGCCGGCGCGGGCGGCGTACGTGCCCCGGGTCGACGCGCTGCTGGCCGAGCTCAGCGCCGCGCACGGCGTCGCCTACCTGGCGCCCCGCGACGTGGCGCCGACGTACCTCGACGACGGGCTGCACCTGACGCCCGCCGGGCACGCCGCCTTCGGGGACTGGGTGGCGGCGCAGCTGGGGCGGCTGCCCAGGCCGAGGGCGTGACCCGCAGCACCACCCGCCTCCACAGGCCCGGACGGGGCGGCCGGGGTTGTCCCTGCCCGCGGCTAGGGTGCTCGGGTGCCTGAGACGCCCACGCCCGACGCGACCGACCGCGACGCGCCCGCCGACGCGACCGACGCGGCGACCCCGCCGCTGCTCAGCGACGCGCCGACGCACCCGGTCACCGAGCTGCTGGGCCAGGCCGTGGCCGCGCTGGGCGGGTCCGAGCGGGCCGGGCAGGTGCAGATGGCCGAGGCGGTCGCGCGCGCGTTCGTGGAGGAGGAGCACCTGCTCGTCCAGGCCGGCACCGGCACCGGCAAGTCGCTGGCCTACCTGGTGCCCTCGCTGCTCCACCACGAGCGGGTGGTGGTGGCCACCGCGACCCTGGCGCTGCAGCACCAGCTCGTCGAGCGCGACATCCCGCGCCTGATGGAGGCGGTCAAGGGCACCCCGGCCGGCAAGGACGTCGACACCTCCTACGCGGTGCTCAAGGGCCGCTCCAACTACGCCTGCCTGCACCGGGTCCGCGAGGGCGTGCCCGACGACCAGGGCGCGCTGGTGCAGATGCCCGAGGGGTCGATGGGTCAGAAGGTGCTCGAGCTGCGCGCCTGGGCCGAGAAGGAGGCCGAGGACGGCGGGTCCGGCGAGCGCGACGGCGCGCCGCGGCACACCGACCGCGAGTGGCGCCAGGTCAGCGTCAGCCACCGCGACTGCCTCGGCGCCGCGCGCTGCCCCTTCGGCCAGGAGTGCTTCGCCGAGGTCGCCCGCGAGAAGGCGCACCGCTCCCACCTGATCGTCACCAACCACTCGCTGCTCGCGATCGACGCGATCGAGGGCGTGCCGATGATCCCCGAGTACGACGCCGTGGTGATCGACGAGGCCCACGAGCTGACCGCGCGGGTCACCCAGGCCGCCACCGACGAGCTGCTCGGCGCTCGACGTCGAGCGGGCCGCGAAGCGCTCGGGGCGCCACGTCGACGGCTCCGAGGCCGACGACCTGGCCGACGCCGCCGACGCGCTGCGCGACGCGATGGCCGAGTGCGACGCGGGCCGGTTCGAGCGGCTCCCGGTGCACCTGGGCGACGCGCTGCAGCTGGTGCGCGACGCGGCCCGCGCGTGCGTGTCGGCGTACCCCAAGGACAGCCCGAAGGACAGCGGTGGCGAGGGCGACGCCGGCAAGCAGCAGTCCAAGGGCATGGTCCAGGACGTCTTCGTGACCGCCGAGCGGATGGCCGCCGACCTCGAGTCCGACGTGCTGTGGCTGGGCGAGGCGCGCGAGCGGATGCCGGCGCGCCTCTACGTCGCGCCGCTGGCGGTGTGGGGCCCGATGCGCGACAAGCTGCTCAGCGAGAAGACCGTCGTGCTGACCTCGGCGACGCTGATGCTCGGCGGCGACTTCGCCTCCGTGGCGACCAGCGTGGGCCTCAAGCCGACCGAGCGGGTCGGGGTGGGCCGCGAGATCGCCGCCGGCGACGGGGTGCTGCCCTGGCGCGGGCTCGACGTCGGCAGCCCCTTCGACTACGGCCAGCAGTCGATCCTCTACGTCGCCCGGCACCTGCCGCAGCCCGGGCGCGACGGGCTGGTCAAGGCCCAGCTCGACGAGATCGTCGAGCTCGTCGACGCCGCCGACGGCCGCGCGCTGGGGCTGTTCTCCTCGCGGCGGGCCGCCGAGGCCGCCGCCGAGGCGGTGCGCGAGCGGCTGCCGCACCTGACGATCCTGGCCCAGGGCGACGCGCAGCTGCCCGAGCTGGCCAAGCAGTTCGTCGAGGACCCGCACACGGTGCTGTTCGGCACCCTGTCGCTGTGGCAGGGCCTCGACGTGCCCGGCGACACCTGCCAGCTGGTGCTGATCGACCGGATCCCGTTCCCGCGGCCCGACGACCCGCTGATGAGCGCGCGGCAGAAGGCGGCCGACAAGGCCGGCGGCAACGGGTTCATGCAGGTCGCGGCCACCCACGCGGCGCTGCTGCTGGCCCAGGGCGCGGGGCGGCTGATCCGCACCACCTCCGACCGCGGCGTCGTGGCCGTCCTCGACCCGCGCCTGGCCACCGCCCGCTACGGCTCGTTCCTCAAGGCCAGCCTGCCGCCGATGTGGACCACCACCGACCCGGCCGTGGTCCGCAAGGCGCTGGCCCGGCTGTCCTCCTCCGCCAAGGACTGACCCCGGCCCCGGTCCGGCCGCCGGACGTCATACGGGCGGGACGTCCGTCAGCCGCCCAACGTATGACGTCCCGGCGCCGCGCCCGGCGCCCTACAGCCGCGAGCGCCCGTCGTACCCGCCGCGCGGCGGCTTGCAGCCCGAAGAACGCCCCGACCGTGGGCGCGACGTCGGTGGTGCGGGCGTGCCGCGAGGAGACCCGGCCGGGGGTGACCGCGGGGTGCCCGCCGCCGATGAAGAACGGGATGGCGCGGGTGGCGGGGTGGCCGTGGTTGCCGGGGATCGGGTTGGAGTAGAGGTCCGGGTCGCTGAAGCGCCACCCGGCCTCGCAGAAGACCACCACGTCGCCCGACTCCGGGCCCAGGCGCAGCCAGTCGGCGCGGCGGTCCCACGCCTTCAGCACCCCGGGCACGTCCGAGGCGATCCGGCGGATGCGGCGTACGGCCTTGTCGCGCTCGGCGCGCGGCCCGGTCCAGTAGACGAGGTCGGCGCCGCCGTTGTCGGCGATCACGAACCGGCCCGTCGAGGAACGGGTCGGCCGAGAGCGGTCCCTGGAGCGAGACGATGTCGTCGGGGTACGACCAGTCCATCGAGTGGTCGGCCAGCACGACGACGATCGAGTGCTCCCAGCGCCCGCTGGACTTCAGCTCGTCCACGAAGTCGCCCCACGAGCCGGTCGGTGCTGGATCAGTGCCGCGCGGCGCGCGACCTCGAGCGTGGTGGGCCCGGTCAGGTCGGTGTGCCCGAGCCGGTCGACGTCGCCGAGGTTGACGAAGATCAGGTGCGGGTCGACCTCCTCGAGCATGTCGAGCGTGGCGCGCATCGTGAACTCGTCGGGGGCGTGCCCCGAGATCGGGATGATCGGCGCCGGCTCCCAGCGGTGCGTCGCCCGCTCGCCGAAGATGCCGTAGAGGTACTCCTTGCTCAGCACCGTGCCGGTGCGCAGCCCGCGCTTGTTGAGCCGCTCGATGACGGTCGGGAAGCGCAGGTCGGAGGGCTGGTCGAGGGTGCGGATCTCGCCCAGCGCGCGGTCGTAGACGGCGTTGGCCGGCACGCCGCTGCGGTCGGGGCGCACCCCGGTCATCATCATCGTGTGGTTGGGGATGGTCTCCATCACCGGCATCGACGTGGCCCGCGGGTGGTGCAGGCCGCCCTCGCGCAGCGCCAGCAGGTTCGGCGTCAGGCCGCTGTCGATCTCCTCGGGCCGGCAGCCGTCGACGACGAGCACGTAGGCCCGCTTGCGGGTGCGAGGCCCGGCGGCCGCAGCGCCGCGAGGCTCGAGGCCGGCCACGGTCGAGAAGGCCAGGCCCGAGGCCGCCGCGCCGTCAGCACCGTACGCCGACCGGCGCGGATCTCACCGAGCCCGCGGGCGAAGGGGCGCTGGCCGGCGCGGCGCGGCGTCGCCGGACTCACACATCAGCGGCCTCCGACCGGGGTCGCACGCGCTGCACCGTGCCGGTGCCGGCGAGGGTCGCGGAACGACGCGTCGTGCGTCGCGGTGGTCTGCGGTCGTCGCGCGTCGCCGATGACGAACCAGTCCATCTGGGTGCGCTCGGCGGTGATGTCGAGCACCGAGAAGCCGTGGTCGTCGAAGTCGAGGTACTTGATGTGGCGGTTGTTGGCCATGATCGTCGCCTCCACGAGGGGGGTCAGCCGCGGGCGCGCCGGTGATGTCCTTGAGGTTGTTGGAGGTGACCGAGGAGCACACGAACTCCACGCCCACCGAGTCGCCGAGCACCGGGTAGAGCGAGGTGTCCAGCGGCAGGTCGCAGGCCCAGCCGGAGTGGATGTCGCCGGTCACGAAGACCACGTCCTTGACCTGGTGGTCGTCGAGGTGGTCGAAGCACCTCGCGACGGTCGGCGGTGTAGCCGTCCCACTGGTCGACGTTGTAGGGCAAGCCGTCCTGCGGCAGCAGCCCGGTGACGTCGTTGACCGGGCCGCACGAGCTCGTCGGGCAGGTCGGCGAAGGTGACCGGCGCGATCATCACCGGGTTGCCGATCACCTTCCACTGCGGCGCGTGGTTGCCGCGGGTCAGGGAGTCCTTGAGCCACTCCATCTGCCGGCGCGCCGGTGATCGTGCGCGACGGGGTCGCTGATCTCGGCCTCGGCCGCCGGGACCGGGCGTGGGGGCCAGGGTCGAGACCTGCTCGGAGCGGTAGGTGCGCAGGTCGAGCATGCTGATCTCGGCGAGGTCGCCGAAGCGCAGCCGCCGGTAGAGCCGGGCCCCGTCGCCGAGCGAGGCGGTGCCGTCCATGCGCACCGGCATCCACTCGTCGTACGCGCGGTGGGCGCGGGCGCGCCGCGGCGGTAGTCGCCCTCGGTGTCGTCGTGGTTCTCCGCGCCCTCGCTTCCACTGGTCGTTGGTGACCTCGTGGTCGTCCCAGGTCACGATCCAGGCGTACTTGGCGTGCAGCGCCTGCAGGTCGGGGTCGGTCTTGTACTGCGCGTGCCGGCGGCGGTAGTCGCTCGAGCGAGACCATCTCGCGCGGCGGGTCGTGCGGGCGGACGTCGACGTTGTCCGGCCCATGCCGTACTCGCCGGGGCGCGTACTCGTAGAGGTAGTCGCCCAGGTGCAGCACCGCGTGCAGGTCGTCGCGCTCGGCGAGTAGCCGGTAGGCGCTGAACCAGCCGGCCTGCAGGTTGGCGCAGGAGACCACGCCGAAGCGCAGGTTGGCGGGGGTGGCGCGCTTGGCGGGGGCGGTGCGGGTGGTGCCGACCGGGCTGCGCTGCCCGCGGGCGACGAAGCGGTAGTAGTAGGTCGTCTCCGGCTCCAGGCCGGTGACGTCGAGCTTGACGGTGTGGTCGCGCGCGGCGCTGGTCACGAAGCGGCCGCGGCGCACGACGCGGCGGAAGCGGCGGTCGGTGGCGACCTCCCAGCGCACCCCCAGCCGCGGGCCCCTGCCCGGAGCCGGGCTGTCGCGGCCCGGGTGGGGGTGACCCGGGTCCAGATCAGCACCGCGTGCGGCAGCGGGTCGCCGGAGGCGACGCCGTGCGCGAAGACGTCGTGGCGGGCCCTGGCCGCGCGGCGCTGCGGGCGCGGTGAGTGCGCCGGTGCCGGCGGCGACGGCGGCGCCGCCGGCGCCGACGGCGAGCACCGTACGACGCCCGAGCGCGGCCAGGCGGGCCCGCTCGGCGTCGCGGGGGCTCTCGCTGCCGGAGGAGCTGGCGGGGGCAGGGGCGTGGGGGAGACGTTCGGCGCTGGGGTCACACCGCATCTAACGACACACCGCCGCCCGCGTGACGCGGACGGCGGTGTGAGCACCGTCTGTTCACCGTCGGTTCGACGGCCGGACGGTCTGCGGCGATCAGAGGCTGCGCAGCACCGCGGTGACGACGCCGAGGATCGAGGCGTGGGTGCCGTCGATGGGCTCGTAGGCGTCGTTGTGCGGGCAGCAGCCAGACCTTGCCGTCCTTGCGCTGGAAGGTCTTGACGGTGGCCTCGTCGCCGATCAGGGCGGCCACGATCTGGCCGTTGCTGGCGGTCTGCTCCTGGCGGATCACCACGTAGTCGCCGTCGCAGATGGCGGCGTCGATCATCGAGTCGCCGGAGACCTCGAGCAGGAAGAGGGTGCCGTCGCCCACGAGCTGCTTGGGCAGCGGGAAGACGTCCTCGACGCGCTCCTCGGCCAGGATCGGACCACCGGCGGCGATCCGGCCCACGACCGGGACGTAGGTGGCGGCCGGCATGGTGTTGCCGACGTCGGTCTCGTCGACCGAGCTGTCGTCGGCCGAGGAGATCGCGCGGCGTCGCGCCATCAGCTCGGGCAGGAAGACCTCGAGCGCGCGGGGTCGGTGGGCGTCGCGCTTGAGGAAGCCCTTCTCCTCGAGCACCTTCAGCTGGTGGGAGACGCTCGAGGTGCTGGTCAGGCCGACGGCCTGCCCGATCTCGCGCATGCTCGGCGGGTAGCCGCGGGTCTCGATGGCCTCCTTGATGCAGGCCGAGCACCTTGACCTGGCGTGGGGTGAGGCCGGTCGCGTCGGGGGGCCCGTCGGGCAGCTCCGCGACCTTGCGCTTGCGGGGGACGCCGTCCTTGGTCGCCATCGTGTGCCTTTCGTGCGCGAGGCCCGAGCCGGGGTGTCCGCTCGGATGGTCGTGAGGACCACGGTAGCGCCGCGGGCGGGCAACTTCAAACATCTGTTCGAACGGCGTGTCGGATCGCGACCCGGTGGACGCGGCTGGTATCCCCTCGCAGATCCGTCTCGAACAATTGTTCGCGCACCCTCTTGCGTTCCTTCGAACACCTGATCTACTCTCGCTCATGTGTTCGATCGAACACCTGGTCGAGGAGCTTCTCGACCGGGACTGTCGGTGGCCGTCTGTAGACATCACCTCGACCGATCACGACAACGACCACCCCCTTCCCCAGGAGGTCCCGATGAGCACCATCGCCCAGTTCCCCGTGCAGGCCCACGCCCCTCAGGCTCAGCGCCCCGTCCAGACCCGTACGACGCCCGGCCCGGTCCGGCTGACCCGTCGCGGTCGCCTGGTCGTCCTGGGCCTCGCGCTGCTGCTGGTCGTCCTGGTCGGCGTCGTGCTGGCCGGCGGCTCGATGGCCACCAGCGAGAAGGGCACGCCCCGGCGACCGAGGTGATCACCGTCGGCACCGGCGACACCCTGTGGGCCATCGCCACGGAGCGGGCCGAGGGTGACGACGTGCGCGAGATGATCCAGCACATCCAGCCGCTCAACGCCCTCGACGGTGGCCTGGTGGTCACCGGTCAGCGGCTGCGGGTCCCGACCAGCTGAGGCTGCTCGACGGCCCTGCGGGGCACTGGCGGCTACGGCCGCCCACGATTTTCGCCGGTCGCCTCGACCCCGGCCGGCGAAACCAGGGGAAGCGAGGGGCGGGCCCAGGTGGGCCCGCCCCTCGCGCCGTTCGCGGACGCTGCCGCGAGAGGTCAATCGCCGGTCCGGCGCCCCCCGCCGCCGTCGTAGTAGTCGAGCCAGCCATGGACCAGGGCACGTTGGCGCTCGTCGACATCCGCGCAGAGCAGGTACGCCCGCGCGCGCAGTGTCGCCACCTTGAGCATCCGCTCCCGGATCAGCGCGTCAACGAACACAGTGTCCTTGTCGCGATGAGGAGCGATCTTGGCGATCGCGAGATCGTGCGGCTCCAGGAAGTGCGGGGTCGACGGGCTCGAGGACTGAAGGTCCCAGCTCACCAGTCGGTCGCGCCACCCGTCGGGCAGCACGGCCACGTCCACGTGGACTCCCTCGGCGTAGACGCCGTTCGTCTCGTGGAAAGCCGACATCTCGCCGATGCCGGCTTCAACCTGGTCGGCCTTGAATCGGTCCGGGTCATCGAGGAACGCGAGGTCGACTTCCTGGGAGGCCGTCGCTTCGGGCGGCAGCATGTCCTCGTCGAAGGAGCCGAGGATCGACTGGGACCCGAGCACGAGCACGTCGCCGTCCCCGGTGATTGTGCAGGCTGAGCGCAGCAGGTGTGCGAGTTGCTGGCGGTTCATCCGGCGAGCGCGTGCTCGTGCTCGCGCTCCCAGTGGTGCTTGAAGGAACGCAGCACCGCGACGCGATCCTGATCGGGCAGCACTCCCGCGAACGGCGAGTTCTGGCGCATCTCGCACGCCTGTTCGCTGGTGCTCGTCAGGGTCTCCAGGACTGTGTCGAGGCCCTGGTTGAGCACGTTCTGCCACATCTGGAAGTACTGGACGGTCATCCCGTCGCTGCGGTGCATCTGATTCCAGCGCCGGATGTTCTCTCGGGCCCGGTCGAGCACGGTGTCGGTGTCGGTGAGCAGCGGCGTCATCAGTGCGCGGTGCAGCCACAGCGACTTCTCTTGTTCGCGGGTGAGTCGGTGCGCGGTCCGCTTGTCGACCTCGGCGCGCGCGATCCGCCGGTGGGTGCCGATGCGCACGCTGGGCAGTTCACCGCGGTCGCACAGGTCGACGACGTGCTGACGCGAGACGCCCAGAATCTGGGCGACCTCTCCGGTCCTCAGCATCGTGTCCATGAGGCAATGATCGCGTGTAAACACCAAAAACGCAACGGAGTGCATGGGTAGTTCGATCTCGAGCGGGCGCTGTGCGACCAGGAGCTGTTCATCCGTCTCGGGGCGTTGTGGCAGCTCGTCGGCGAGCGGCCCGACCCTCGGGGCCGGCTCTCGCCGGTCAGTCCCTGAGCCGCCAGCCAGCCAGGCGGGGTCTGGGGGCACGGGCTGCACCAGCTCGACGGACCTGCGGGCCCCTCGCACCATCTCTGCTGGTGCTGGGTCCCGATGAGCGCGGTGGCGCGGCTCAGCGGGCCACGCGGCGCCCGGCGGGCTGGGGGGTGCCCG
>CAVRJT010000004.1:0-1131071 GCA_963722135.1 uncultured Actinomycetota bacterium | reverse complement strand
TGAGGCTGCCGCCCTGGCCGGCTCGGGTCGCCGGTCAGGGCTGGTCGGGCATGTTCGTCCAGCCCTTGTGGTCCGAGCGGCGGTACCAGCCCGACGCGGCCAGGGTGCCGCCGTCGACCGGCAGAGTCTGCCCGGTGACGAAGCGGGCCTCGTCGGAGGCCAGGAACGCGATCACGGCGGCGAAGTCGTCGACGTGGCCGAAGCGGCGCAGCGGCACCCAGTGCGCGCACCAGCGCCGGGTCCCGCCCGCGCAGCATCGCCGCGGCCGAGGTCTGCGGGGTGTCGGCGAGGTCGGGGGCGATCGCGTTGACGCGCACGCCGTGCATGCCGACCTCGATCGCGAGGCTCTTGGTGAACGCCGAGACGCCGGCGTTGTACGCCGAGTACGCCGCGTGGCCGGGGATGCCGCGGAAGGCCTCGACGGTCGAGTTGTTCACGATCGTCCCGCTGCCCTGCTCGACCATGAGCGGCAGCAGGGCGTGGGTGACCTGCAGGACATGGCGCAGGTTCAGCTCGTAGAGGCGCTGCCACTGCTCCGGCTTGCTGTGCAGGAACGTCTTCGACGCGGGCCGGAAGTCGCCCACGTTGTTGACCAGCACGTCGAGGCGGCCCTGCTCCTGCACGAGGGCGAGCAGCCGGGCGACGGTCTCGTCGTCGCTCACGTCGCCGACGAGGGTCAGCACCCGGCCGCCGGCGGCCGTGATGTCCTCAGCCGTGGCCGCCGCGGCCCCGGCGTCGATGTCGACCAGCACGACCAGGTCGCCGTCGGCGGCCAGTCGCCGGCTGGTGGCGCCGCCGATGCCGAGGGCGCCGCCGGTCACCACGCTGACCCGCTGCGTGCCGGGTGCGGTCTCGGGGCTCATCGGTCCTCCTGGGGGTCGGTGCGGGTACGGCGCACGGGTCGCGTCTCGATGAAGTCGACGTGCAGCTCGCGGCGCTGGATGCGCCAGCCGGCCGGCGTGCGCCGGTAGGTGTCGAGGTAGCGCAGGTGCCAGACCAGGTCGGTCGTGCCCTGCTCGTCGCGCAGCAGGTGGTGGGCCACGCACGCGACCCGGCCGTGGACGACGTCGGGGGAGCCGGGGTCGGTGTCCAGCACGGTGCCGACCACCTCGTGCACGGTCTGCGGCACCTCGCGCAGCGCCCCGAGCGCGGCCTCGACGGCCGCGGGTCCGACGTCCTCGTGCACCGGACCCAGGTGGCGCGGCGGATCGGCCCGCGCCAGCACGCCGTCGTCGGTGAAGAGCGCGGCCGCGCCGGCGGGGTCGCGGTCGTCGACCCGCGCGGCGTAGCGGTGCGCCAGCTCGACCAGGACGCCGCGGTCCTCGGCACTGAGGCTCGTGGGGAGCTCCATCAGGTCGGCAGGCCCAGCCGCTCGGCGCACGCCGAGAGCAGGTCCTTGACCTCCTCGAGGTCCTCGGTGTCAGGCAGGGCCAGCACCAGCCGGTCGGCGCCGAGCGCCTCCAGCCTGCCGGCACGCTCGGCGTCCACCCGCGCCACGAGGTGGCCCAGGGTCAGCTCGAGCGCCTGCGGGTCGCGACCGGCCTTCTCGGCCTCCTCGTGCATCAACGCCACGGTGGACTGCAGCTCCTCGCCCATCAGGCCGAGCGGCTGGAGCCCGTCACCGTGCCGACCGGCACGGCGGGCCGCCGCCTTGCTGTGCCCCCCGATGTGGATCGGCACGCCGCCGGGCCGCACCGGCTTGGGGTACGGACATCGCCCCGTCGAGGCGGAAGAACTCGCCGTCGTGGTCGACCCCCTGCTCGTCGGTCGCCCGCCCACAGCGCACGGATCACCTGGATCTGCTCGTCGGCGCGGCGACCGCGGGAGTGGAAGTCGACGCCGCAGGCCTCGACCTCCTCCTTCATCCAGCCCATCCCGACGCACAGGCGCAGCCGCCCCTGGAGAGCCGGTCGAGGGTGGCCAGGCGCTTGGCGAGCACGACGGGGTGGTGGTTCGGCAGCACCAGCACTCCGGTGGCCAGGCCCAGCGTCGTCGTCTGTCCGGCCAGGAACGCCAGCAGGTCCAACGGGTCGGGGATCGGGCAGTCGTCGGCCAGCTCCATCTTCCCGGACGGGTCGTAGGGGTAGACGCTGGAGTAGCGGCTGACCACCACCGCGTGCTCCACCGCGACCAGCGACTCGAAGCCGCACGCCTCCAGGTGCTGCGCCAGGCCGACCATCCAGTCGGGGTCGGCGGTGCGGTGGGAGGCGACGGGGGCGTTCACGGCGTACTTCACGTCCGCCACGGTAGGCACCCGAGGGTGCGTGGTCGGGTGCGCTCCCGTTGGATAGGAGCGCACTGGTCCAGGCCCCGCCCCGGGCTGAGACTCAGGAGCGTGACGAGCACCGAGAACGCCGACCGCACCCCTGGCCACGAGGCCCGCCGCCCGGTCGCGCTGGTGACCGGGGCCAGCCGCGGCATCGGGCGGCGTACGGCGTTGGCGCTAGCGGCGGCCGGCTACGACGTGGCCTTCACCGCGCGGACCCTCTCCGAGGGGCAGGGCACGGTCGCACCGCGCACCCGCCACGAGGACCAGGCTCCCCTGGCGGTGCCGGGAAGCCTCGAGGCGACGACCGCCGAGGTGGAGGCCCTGGGCGTGCGCGCGCTGCCGGTGCAGATGGACCTGACCGACCTGACCAGCGTCCGCGCCGCGGCCGCACCGTCGAGCAGGCCTGGGGCCCGGTCGACGTGCTGGTCAACAACGCCATCGCGCACGTCCCGCACGCCCGCCTGCTCGAGCTCGACCTCGACGACGTACGGATGAGCCTGGAGGCGAACCTGCTGCACCAGGTCGCGCTGGTCCAGGAGCTGCTGCCGGGCATGCTCGAGCACGGCGGCGCCACGATCGTGAACATGTGCTCGGGCTCGGCCACCACCGACCCGACCGCGGCTCCGGGCGAGGGCGGCTGGGGCCTCGGCTACTCCGCGTCCAAGGCCGCTTTCGGCCGGCTCTCCGGTGCGGTCAACGCCGAGCACGCGGCCTCCGGGGTGCGCGCCTTCAACCTCGACCCTGGATTCGTGGTCACCGAGGCGGGCCTGGCCCGGGGTGGCACCGCGGCGATCGCCGACGCCGGGTTCGCCGCCGCCGCTGCGGCCGATGACGCGGCCGGACGGGTCGTGGTCTGGTTGGCCGAGGGCTCGCCGGACACCGACCGGTTCCTCGGGCGCACCATCTGGGCCCCCCGCCTGGCCGGTGACCTCGCCTCCCAGGCGGGTCCCGGTCAGTAGGAGGGCCCGGGGCGGCCAGCGACGGTGACCTGCGAGGTTGGCCCGCACGAGTGCGGGCCCACGGGGCCCGCACACGTCCCACCGACTGCGACGAAGGACATCGATGACCATGAGCCCTGACCACAGCTGGGACGAGGAGCACGACGTCGTCGTCGTGGGATCGGGCGCCGGAGCCCTGACGGGTGCCTACCTGGCGGCCCGCGACGGGCTCGACACCGTGGTGCTGGAGAAGACCGACCGGTTGGGCGGGACGTCGGCGTACTCCGGCGCTGCCTGCTGGCTGCCCGGCAGCGAGGTCCAGGAGCGGGCCGGAAGCGCCGACTCGTCGCAGTCGGCGCGTGACTACCTCACCGCGGTGCTGGGCGGCTGCGAGCCCGAGAAGGTCGAGGCGTTCGTGGGCACGGCCCCCGGACTCGTCGCCGAGCTCGAGAAGGACCCGGTGCTCGAGTTCCGGCTGCAGCCGTTCCCCGACTACTTCGACGCCGCGGGGCGCGTGCCCCGGGGCCGCTCCATCGTGCCGCTGGAGATCGAGCCGGCAGAGATGGGTGAGCTGCTCACGCTCGTGCGGCCTCCGGTCGAGCGGGACCGCGAGGGCAGGGGCCACGCCGAGGGCGCGACGCTCGTCGGCGGCCGGGCCCTGATCGGGCGCCTGCTGCTGGCCTTCAAGCGGACCGGCGCCGGCGAGGTCCGGACGGGTCATGCGGTCACCGAGCTGGTCGTCGAGGGGGAGCGCGTCGTCGGCGTGGTCGCCCAGACCCCCGACGGGCCGCGGCGCATCGGCGCCCGGCGCGGCGTGCTGCTCGGCTCGGGTGGCTTCGAGCGCAACCAGGACATGCGCAGCGCCCACGGGGTGCCCGGCGCGGCCGACTGGGCGATGGCCCCGGCCGGCACCAACACCGGCGAACCGATCGAGGCCGCCGTCGCCGTCGGCGCCGCCACCGACCTGATGGACCAGGGCTGGTGGTGCCCGGGCATCGCCCACCCCGACGGATCCGCGGCGTTCACCCTCGGCTTCCGAGGCGGCGTCGTCGTCGACGCCACCGGCAACCGCTTCGCCAACGAGTCGCTGCCCTACGACCGGATGGGCCGCGAGATGTTCGCCGAGCCCGGCCACGTGCCCGCCTGGTTCGTCTTCGACGCCCGCTCCGGGGGCGACCTGCCGGCCATCTCGCTGCCGCCGCGCAGCCCCGCCGAGCACCTCGAGGCCGGCACCTGGGTCCAGGCCGGCACCCTCGAGGAGCTCGCCACGGCCACCGGGCTGCCCGCGGACGCCCTCACCGAGACCGTGCAGCGCTTCAACGGCTTCGCCGAGCAGGGCCGCGACGAGGACTTCGGTCGCGGCGACGACGAGTTCGACCGCTTCTTCGCGATCGGCCAGGGGCCCAACCCCGCGCTGGTCCCGCTCGACCAGCCGCCGTACGTCGCCGCCAAGGTGGTGCTCTCCGACCTCGGCACCAAGGGCGGGCTGCGCACCGACACCTCGGCTCGGGTGCTGCGCGAGGACGGCACCGTCATCGACGGCCTCTACGCCGCCGGCAACGCCAGCGCGTCCATGGCGGGCGCCTTCTACCCCGGGCCCGGCATCCCGATCGGCACCGCCATGGTCTTCAGCGCCCTCGCGGTGCGAGACCTGCTGGGCGCGTCGGCATGACGGACCGGTCCGAGTGGTCGGACCGTGTCGGCGTGGTGACCGGCGGCGCCGCCGGGATCGGCCGCGCGATCGTCGACGCCCTGGTGGCGCAGGGGTGCCGGATCGTCATCGTCGACCGTGACGAGGAGGCCGGAGCCGCCGCGGTGGCCGAGCTCGGCGAGCGCACCCGGTTCGTCGGTGGCGACGTCGCCGACCCCGCGACCGCCGACCGCGCGGTCGCGACCGCGGCCGAGGTCTTCGGGCCGCCCGCGATGCTGGTCAACGTCGCCCAGGCCTCGAGGCAGGCGCCGCTGCTGGAGCAGGACCGCGCCGACTTCGACCTCGCGCTCGGCACCGGGCTGCACGCCACGTTCAACTTCATGAAGGCCGCGCACCCGCACCTGCTCGCGACCGGCGGCTCGGTGGTGAACTTCGCCTCCGGGTCCGGGCTGACCGGTATGCCGACCCAGGCGTCGTACGCCGCCGCGAAGGAGGCCATCCGTGGTCTGAGCCGGGTGGCCGCGCAGGAGTGGGCGGCCGCCGGCATCCGTGTCAACGTCGTCTGCCCGATCGCCGCCACCGGCGGCGTCACGGCCTGGGCGGAGCGCTTCCCGGTCGAGTACCAGGGGGTCGTCGCGAAGAACCCGATGCGCCGCTGGGGCGACCCCGATCAGGACATCGCGCCCGTGGTGCTGTTCCTGCTCAGCGACGCCAGCCGCTACATGACCGGTCAGACGCTGATGGCAGACGGCGGCGCGACCATGCTGCGCTGAGGTCGCCCGATCGGGACCTCGATCACCCCTGGGGCGAGCGCGGGGTGAAGCCGCCCAGGAACAGCGTGGCGACGAGGTCGGCGAAGTCCGCGGTCGAGTACTGGGCGCGGTTCGGCCAGTGCATCGTCGCCCACAGGCTGTCGCGCAGCGAGCGGTAGAAGATCTCGGCGGGGACGTCGTCGCGGAAGGTGCCGTCCGCGATGCCCGCGCCGATCGCGGCCAGCCAGAAGCCGCGGATCTCGCGGGACGTCCTGTCGACGGGGTCGAGCAGCCCGTGCTCGCGCAGGTACTGCCGGTCGTTCTGGTAGATCGCTGTCGGGTGCGGGTGCCGTTCGATCGTCAGCAGCGTGGCGTGGACGAGGCCGCGCACGGTCTCCTCGGGCGAGGTCGACGCCCCGGCGACCTCGCTGAAGCGTGCGTGGATGTCGTCCATGAAGCCCGCCAGGACCTCGGCGATGATCGCGTTCTTGGACTTGAAGTAGTGGTAGAGGCTCCCCGAGAGGACCCCCGCGGCATCACCGATGTCGCGGACGGTCGTCGCGGTGACGCCCCGGGTCGCGAAGAGCTCGGCTGAGACGGCCATGATCTGGGCCCGGCGCTCGGGCAGTGCGGCTCCCACGACGTCTCAGCCCGCCGCGCGGGAGCGCGTCGCCGGCGCCGCGTGCTGCGGCTCCCAGTGGGGGAACATCAGCTGGGAGGTGCGCCGAGCGGCAGCGACGACCAGGGGGATCATCGAGTCGAGCCGCAGCGAGCCCCGCCCGGCCAGCGAGATCGCGGCGATCGCTCCGTCGGGTCCCCGGACGGGGACCGCGACGGCTGTGACGTCGGGCCCGAGCTTGTGCACCTCGTGCGCGGACACGCCGTTGCGCAGACGGATCTGGTGCAGCTGAGCATGCAGCCGGGGGAGGTCCGGGCGTGGGTGTCCGGGGGCCGGATCGGCAGCCAACAGCTCGTCGACGCGCTCCGCAGGCAGGCACGCGAGGAGGGCCCGGCCCAGCACGGTCCGGTGGGCGGGCAGCCGCCCGCCGACGCGGCTGGGCAACGTCGGCGATGCCCGGCCACCGATCTTGTCGAGATATCTCACCGACGCGTCGTCGAGCACGCCGAGGTGGGCGACCGCCCCGGTGCGCGCGTGCAGCTCGTTGAGGAGGTCGGCGGCGGCGCTGCGCAGCTCGCCGTGATCGGTGGCGCGGGCGGTCATGCCGAGCACGCGGCCACCGACGCGGTAGCCGTGGGCATCGTGCTCGAGCCACCGCAGTGTCACGAGCTGGCTGAGCAGTCGGAAGGTGGTCGAGCGGGGCAGCCCGGTGCCGGCGCTGATGTCCTCGAGCCGGTGGTAGCCGTCGTGGAGCAGGAACAGATCGAGGATCTGGGTCATCCGTTCCACGACTCCGGGGCGAGGAGTCGTCGCCGGCTCGTCCTCGGGGTGCACGTGGACCGACCGGTCATGGTGCTGCGTCAGCACTGTCACAAAAACCTCCCAATCGCTTGCTCAAGTGAACGTAGCACCGACGACGCCGGGTCGCACCCAGTGGGACCGAGGTGGCGACAAGCGGGCCGCAGTGTGGTTGATTGATGTTACCCAAGCGCTTGCTCAACAATGTCGGAGGTGGAGCCGTGCAGGAGCTCGAGGCTCAGTTCGAGCAGTTCGTCGGTGAGGTGGCCGAGCCGCCTCGCGTGGCGAGGTATGCGGTGAACGAGGCGATGATCCGCACCTGGGTCGAGGCCCACGACGACCGCAACCCCGTGTACGTCGACCGGGACGCCGCGCGCGCCACCGGCCGCGACGACGTGATCTGTCCGCCCGCCATGATCACCACGTGGGTCATGCAGGGCTACCGGCGCTGGCGCGAGGTGCAGCAGCTGCGGGCCGAGGGCCGGCAGGAGAGCCACGCGTACTCGCGCCTGCTCGCCCTGCTGGACGAGCACGGCTTCACCTCCGTGGTCGCCACCAGCCAGGAGCAGGAGTACCTGCGCGAGCTGCACCCCGGCGACCGCGTCACGTGCCACTTCACCATCGAGTCCGTCTCGCCGTTCAAGAGGACGGGTCTGGGGCTCGGTTGCTTCATCACCCTGCGCAAGCGCTACGTCGACGAGCGTGACGAGCTGCTGGTCGACGAGCGCTTCGTCATCCTGCGCTTCAACCCCGGATCGAAGGAGGTCGCATGAGCGACGCGCCACGGACCTCGGTCCCGCACCTGACCGTCACCCAGGACAACGAGTTCTGGTTCATCGCCGCCCGTGAGGGCCGCCTCGCCATCCAGCGCTGCTCGTCGTGCGAGACGTTGCGCCACCCTCCGGCGCCGGCCTGCCCGTCGTGCCGGTCCTTCGAGTGGGACAGCGTGGACTCCACCCGCCAGTGCACGCTGCACAGCTGGACGGTCATCCACCACCCGAAGGACGGCGCCTTCGAGTACCCCCTCGCAGTGGGCCTGGTCGACCTCGAGGAGGGCACCCGACTGGTGGCCGACATCAGCGGAGTCGACCACGACGACCTGCGCATCGGCCTCGAGCTCGAGGTGGGCTTCTCCGAGCACGCCCACGGCGAGATGCTGCCGCAGCTGCGCCCGCGGAGCGGGGGAGCGGCATGACCATCCTCTTCGCCCCGGTCGTGACCGGCACCCTGTCCTTCGAGGACTGCGTCGTGGGCACCGCCCTGCCGACGCTCGACCTGCCGCTGGACCGCACCCTGATCGTGGCCACCGCGATGGCCTCGCAGGACTTCGAGGACGTGCACCACGACCCGGGCAGGGCCACCGAGCGCGGCACCCCGGACATCTTCATGTCCATCAACTCCACCAACGGCTTCATCGACCGCTACGTCACCGACGTCTTCGGCCCGACCGCGCGCATCGCCAAGGTCTCCCTGCGCCTGGGTGCCACGAACTTCCCCGGCGACACCATGACCTTCAGCGGTGAGGTCGTCGAGGTCGACGGCACGACGGTGACGGTCTCGGTGGTGGGCAGGAACGTCCGCGGCGCGCACGTGACCGCTCAGGTCCGGCTCGCGCCCACCCGTCCGACCGGCAGCAACGAGGGAGACAACTGATGACCGGCTTCGGCTTCTCCGGCAAGGCGGCGATCGCCGGGATCGGTGCGACCGAGTTCTCCAAGGACTCCGGGCGCAGCGAGTGGCAGCTGGCGTGCGAGAGCACCCTGGCGGCACTCGAGGACGCCCAGATCGGCGTCGAGGAGGTGGACGGCTTCGCGCTGTTCACCATGGAGACCAACCCCGAGATCGCGGTCGCCCGGGCCCTGGGCATCCCGGAGCTGACGTTCTTCAGCCGGATCCCGCACGGCGGCGGCGGTGCGTGCGCGCCGGTGCAGCAGGCCGCGCTGGCCGTGGCCTCGGGTGTGGCCGACGTGGTCGTGGTCTACCGCGCGTTCAACGAGCGTTCCGGGCACCGCTTCGGCGCCGGTCCGCCGCCGTTCGCCTACAACCAGAACACCGACCAGGAGTACCGCAACTGGATCAACCCCTACGGGCTGCTCACCCCGGCCCAGCAGGAGGCGTTCCTCGCGCGGATCTACATGGAGCGCTACGGCGCCACCAGCGCCGACTTCGGCGCCGTCTCGGTGCTCTCCCGCAAGCACGCCGCCAGCAACCCCCAGGCGTGGTTCTACGAGCGTCCGATCACCATCGAGGAGCACCAGGCCTCGCGGATGATCGCGGACCCGCTGCGGCTCCTCGACTGCTGCCAGGAGAGCGACGGCGGCCAGGCCCTGGTCATCGTCAGCGCGGAGCGCGCCCGCGACCTGCCGCACCCACCGGCCGTGATCACGGGCGCCGCCCAGGGGGTGGGACCTCAGCAGATCTCGATGAGCAGCTACTACCGCGACGACATCGACCACATGCCCGAGGTCGAGCTCGTGGCTCGCCAGCTGTGGGAGCAGTCCGACATCGGCCCCGACGGCATCGACGCCGCGATCCTCTACGACGCCTTCACCCCGATGGTCCTGCTGCAGCTCGAGGAGTACGGCTTCTGCGGTCGCGGCGAGGCTCGCCACTTCATCGCCGACGGCCACCTCGAGCTCGACGGCCGACTGCCGGTCAACACCCACGGCGGCCAGCTCGGCGAGGGCTACATCCACGGTGTCAACGGCATCGCCGAGGGTGTGCGCCTGATCCGCGGCACCTCCGTCAACCAGCCCGCCAAGAACCTGGACAACGTGCTGGTCACCGGCGGTTCGCCGGTGCCCCACAGCGCCCTCGTCCTCTCCGCCGACCACTGACATCCCGGGGGGCAGTGTCCCCCCGGCACCTCCTCAGGAGAACCCCATGACCCAGACCCCTCCCGCACCCCTGACCGAACGCATCACCTACGCCCGTGCCACCCACGGCGAGGAGGAGATCGCAGCCGTCATGGCCGTGCTGCGCGGCGGCAACCAGGGCCTGCGCATCGGCAAGCACGTCAAGGAGATGGAGACCCGCGTCGCCGAGCTGAGCGGCAAGAAGTTCGGGGTGATGTGCAACTCCGGCTCCTCGGGGCTGTACCTGGCGATCGAGCTCCTCGACCTGCCGAAGGGCAGCGAGGTCATCACCTCGCCGCTGACCTTCTCCACCGACGTGGCCCCGATCGTGCGCGCCGGGCTGATCCCCGTCTTCGTCGACGTCACGCCCGACACGTTCAACGTGGACGAGGACGCGATCGAGGCGATGGTCACCGACAAGACCTCCGCCATCCTGATCCCGAACCTCGCCGGCAACTGTCCCGACTGGGACAAGATCCGTGCGGTGGCCGACAAGCACGGCCTCAAGATCATCGAGGACACCTGCGACGCGCTCGGCCCCACGCTGCGCGGCACCCCCACCGGCGCCCGCGCCGACGTCGTGGTCACCAGCTTCTCGATGGCGCACATCATCACCTGCGCCGGCACCGGCGGGATGGTCCTGATGGACGACGAGGAGACCCGCGACAAGGCGCTGCTGCTGCGCCGCTGGGGCCGTCGCTCCGAGCCGAACCTGTTCGGCAACGGGACGGGTCGCGTCTTCCGCGAGAAGCTCGACGGGGTCGAGTACGACAACGACTTCATCTTCGACCTGCTGCCCTGGAACTTCGAGCCCTCCGAGCTCGGCGCCGCCTACGGCACCGTGCAGCTCGACAAGCTCGAGGCCAACTACAAGCGACGCAAGGAGACCTTCGCGGCCTACACCGCCGCCTACGCCAAGCACCCCGAGTTCTTCACCACCCCCCGCGAGACGGAGGGCCTCGACACCGCCTGGCTCTGCTACCCGGTGCTGATCAACGCCGACGCCCCCTTCACCCGCAGCGAGCTGCAGGAGTTCATCGAGAACGCCGGCATCGACACCCGCACCGTGTGGAGCGGCAACGTCACCCGACACCCGATGATGAACGGTGTCGAGCACCGCGTCCCCGACGCCGGCCTGCCCCACGCGGACGCCGTCTTCGAGCGCGGCATGACCCTGGGCATGAGCCACGGCCTCACCGACGCCGAGGTCGCGCACATCGGCGCCAGCATCGACGCGTTCGCCTCCTCCAAGAAGTGACGCGATGACCCAGGACACGAGCCAGGAGACTGGGGGGCGACTCGCGGGACGCCGCGCCCTGGTCACCGGCGCCAGCCGGGGGATCGGGGCCGGCGTCGCCGAGCGCCTCGCGGCCGAGGGCGCCGACGTGGTGCTCGTGGCCCGCACCCTCGAGCCCGGCAGCAGCCCGCTGGGCGGCAGCCTCCGCGAGACGGCCGAGCGGCTGGCGGCGTACGGCACGAGGGTCGCGACGCTGGTCGCGGACCTGAGCGACGAGGACAGTCGTGCACGCATCGTCCCGGCCGCCGTCGAGCTGCTCGGGGGCCCCGTCGACGTCCTGGTCAACAACGCCGCCGCGGCGGTCTACCAGCCGATGGCCGACTTCCCGCTGAAGCGGCGCCGGCTGACCTTCGAGGTCAACGTGCACGCGCCGATGGACCTGACCCAGGCCGTGGTGCCGGCGATGCGTGCCGCGGGGCAGGGCTGGATCGTCAACGTGTCCAGCGCCAGCGCCCGGCACTTCGACGGTCCGCCGTTCGAGCTGGTCGAGCCCGGCGCGGACCTGGCGGTGTACGCCGCCTCGAAGGCTGCGCTGAACCGGCTGACCAACGGACTGGGCGCCGAGCTGCACGGCAGCGGCGTACGGGTCAACACGGTGCAGCCGTCTGCGGCGGTCCTCAGCGAGGGCGCAGCCAAGCTCGTCGGCGACACCCTGCGCCCCGACCAGGTGGAGTCCCTCGAGGAGATGGTCGAGGGCGTCCTGGCGCTCTGCGACTGCCCCGAGGACGTCACCGGTCGCACCACCGTGAGCCTGGACCTGATCCGCGACTGGGACCTCACCGTCCACGGTCTCGACGCCCGACCCTGGAAGGGGACCCCCGCATGAGCACCGACCTGAGCACCCGCCCCGTCATCGTCGACGCCGCCCGCACGCCCTTCGGCAAGCGGGAGGGCTGGCTCTCCGGGGTGCACGCCGCTGAGCTGCTCGGTGCGGCGCAGCGCGGTGTCCTGGACCGTCTCGACCTCGACCCCGAGACCGTCGAGCAGGTCATCGGCGGGTGCGTCACCCCGATCGGCGAGCAGTTCGGGCACGTCACCCGCACCTCGTGGATGCACGCCGGTCTGCCGCACCACACCGGCGCCACCACGATCGACGCCCAGTGCAGCACCGCCGCCCAGGCGCTCCAGCTCGTCGCGGGCGCGATCGCGCTCGGGTCGCTCGAGGTCGGGATGGCGTGCGGCGTGGAGCTGATGTCGCGGGTGCCGCTGACCTACAAGACCGGGCTCGGCCTGGGCCACGCCCGTCCCGAGGGCTGGTCCATCGACAGCCCCGACCAGTACACCGGCGCCGACCGGATCGCCGTCAACCGTGGCTTCACCCGCGAGGACCTCGACGCCTTCGGCCTGCGCTCGCAGCAGCGCGCCCGGGCTGCCTGGGACGCCGGCCGCTTCGACGGCCAGATCATCCCGATCACGGCTCCCGGGACTGATGGCGACACCGTGGTCACTCGCGACCAGGGTCTGCGCGAGACGTCGATGGAGGCCCTGGCGCGGCTCAGGCCGGTCAAGGAGGGCGGGCTGCACACGGCCGGCACCTCCTCGCAGGTCTCCGACGGCGCCAGCGCCGCGGTGCTGATGTCCCAGGCGCGCGCCCGCGCCCTCGGCCACGCCCCGCGGGCCCGCCTGCTCGGCCAGTGCCTCATCGGCGGCGACACCGAGTACCTCCTCGACGGTCCCGTGGCCGCTGCGTCGAAGGTGCTGGCCTCGACCGGGCTGAGCATCGGCGACATCGACGTGTTCGAGGTCAACGAGGCGTTCGCCTCGGTGCCGATGTCCTTCGCGCAGGTGCACGGGGTCGACGAGGACAAGCTCAACCCCAGCGGCGGCGCCATCGCGCTGGGTCACCCAGCCGGCGCGACCGGCATCCGCCTCATCGCCACCGCCATCGAGGAGCTGGAGCGTCGTGACGCACAGCTGGCGATGGTGGCGATCTGTGCCTCGGCCTCGACGACCTGCCTGATCCTCGAACGCGCCTGATCCCGCCCACCGCACCCAGGAAGCCCCTCATGCCTCTCGCCCTCACCTCCGAGCACCGCGACCTCGCCGACTCCGTCGCGGCCTGGGCCCGCCGCGGCGCCTCCGTGGAGTCGACCCGCGCCCAGCTGGAGGACCTGGCGGCCGGCAAGCGGCCCGAGTCCTGGGACGCCCTGGTGCGTCAGGGTCTGCACGCCATCCACCTGCCCGAGGAGCGGGGCGGCGCCGGTGCCGGCCTGCCCGACCTCGCGATCGTCGTCGAGCAGCTGGGGCGCGCGCTCTTCCCCGGGCCGCTGCTGAGCACCGTCATCGCCAGCGCGGTCGCCGCGAGCCTGCCCGAGGACCCGCTCGTGACCGAGGTGGTGGAGGCGTACGCCGAGGGCGCCACCGGCGCGCTCGTCGCCACCGCTGGCCTGACTGCGACCCGCGTCGGCGACGACTGGGTGGTCGACGGCACCACGGTGCCGGTGCTGGGCCTGCCCGGTGCCGAGATCGTCGTGGTGCGCGCTGCGCAGGGCACCGACCCGGCCGCCGAGCCGGTCTGGTTCCGCCTGGTCGACGCGCCCAGCGCCCGGGTGCACGTCGACGAGCCCACCGACCTGACCCGCTCGGTGGGACGGCTGGAGCTGCAGGGGCACCGGGTCGGGTCCGCCGACCTGCTGCCCGCCGCCGCCCCGGACCACGTCGACCTCGTCGTCGCGGCCCTGCTCGCGGCCGACGCCAGCGGCGTGGCCCGCTGGTGCGTCGACACCGCGGTCGAGCACGTGCGCACCCGAGAGCAGTTCGGGAAGCCGGTCGGCAGCTTCCAGGCCGTGCAGCACAAGGCCGCGATGATGCTGGTGCGTGCTGAGATCATCTGCGCCGCCGCATGGGACGCGGCCCGTGCCCACGACCAGCCCGTGGCGCAGCAGCGCCTGGCTGCCGCGCAGGCGTGCGTCTCGGCACTGCCCGCGGCCGTCGACACCGCACTCGAGTGCGTCGCCCTGCTCGGCGGGATCGGCTTCACCTGGGAGCACGACAACCACCTCTACTGGCGCCGTGCCATCAGTCTCGCCTCGCTCGTCGGACCCGAGGAGGAGTGGGTCGGCCGGCTCGGGGTCGCTGCGCTCGAGTCCGAGCGTGACTTCTCCTTCGTCGACGACGACGCGCTGCCCGAGCTCGCGGCCGAGGTGCGCGAGGTGCTCGACACCGTCGTCACCCTGGCCGACGACGGGGTCCCGGCCAGCGGCTGGGCGCCTTCGCGCGGCGGCAGCCGCCAGGAGGCCCTCGCCGGAGCGCGACTCGTCGCGCCCCACTACCCCGCCCCGTGGGGGCGCGGCGCCGGACCCGAGGAGCAGGCGGTCATCGCTCGCGAGTTCGTCCGTCGGGGCCTGGCCCAGCCCTCCACCGTGATCGGTGAGTGGGTGCTGCCCACGCTCGTCGTGCACGGCACGCCCGAGCAGCAGGATCGCTTCGTGGGCCCCACGCTGCGCGGCGAGATCTTCTGGTGCCAGCTCTTCAGCGAGCCCGGCGCCGGCTCCGACCTGGCCGGGCTGAGCACGCGCGCCCGCAAGGTCGAGGGCGGCTGGTCGCTGAGCGGTCAGAAGGTCTGGAACTCCATGGCGCACGAGGCCGACTGGGGCGTGTGCCTGGCGCGCACCGACCCCGACGCCCCCCAGCACCAGGGGATCTCCTACTTCCTGGTCGACATGCGTTCAGCGGGGGTCGACGTACGGCCCTTGAAGCAGGCCACCGGCCTCTCGGAGTTCAACGAGGTCTTCCTCGACGACGTCTTCGTGCCGGACGAGTGCCTGGTCTCCGAGCCCGGGCAGGGCTGGAAGCTCGCGGTCACCACGCTGTCCAACGAGCGGCTCTCGATGGGCGCGCGGCTCAGCCACGGCTCCACCGCCTTGGTGCGCTCGGTGATCGAGGAGGGCACGCACACCGCGACCCGCGAGCAGGTGCTGCGGGTGCTGGGTCGGTGCGTGGGCCGGGAGATGGCACTCTCCGCCCTCAACCTGCGCAGCGTGCTCGCCAGGCTCTCCGACCTCGACGGCGGCGCCGAGATCAGTGTCCAGAAGGTCTTCAACGCCATCGCCCAGCGCGACAACTCCCGAGACCTGCTGAGCGTGCTCGGACCGTGCGGCGCCGTGGCCCGCCCGGGACGCGAGCGCACCGCGGCCGGGACCGAGCCGGACCCGGTCATCGACCACATCGGTCTGCCGTCGGTGCTCTTCGGCGGCGGCACCATCGAGATCCAGCTCAACGTCATCGCCCGACGGGTGCTCCAGCTGCCCCGCTGAAGCCCCCCATCGACCACCACCCCAGGAAGCGGCGCTGCCATGCACCCAGAACTGTCAGACTCCTCGAAGGCCCTGCGCACCGAGCTGCGCGAGTACTTCGCCCGGACCATCAGCGACCAGGACCGCGCCGACCTGGTCACCCAGACCGAGGGCGGGCCCACCTTCGACCGCATCCTGCGCCAGATGGGCGCCGACGGGTGGCTCGGTCTCGGGTTCCCCAGCGAGTACGGCGGCCGCGGCGAGGACCCCGAGGCGCTCTTCGTCTTCTACGACGAGTGCATCCGCGCCGGGGCCCCGCTGTCGCTGGTCACGTTGAACACGGTCGCACCGACCCTGATGCACCAGGGCACCCAGGAGCAGAAGGACTTCTTCCTGCCGCCGATCCTCAAGGGCGAGTTGATGTTCGCGATCGGCTACACGGAACCGGGCGCCGGCACCGACCTCGCGTCGTTGCAGACCCGGGCTCGGATCGACGGTGACGAGCTCGTCATCAACGGCAACAAGATCTACACCAGCGCAGGCGTGTTCGCCGACTGGGTCTGGCTCGCCGTGCGCACCGACCCCGACGCGCCCCGCCACCAGGGCATCTCGATCGTGCTCGTGCCCACCTCGTCGCCGGGCTTCTCCGTGACCGAGATCCACACCGTGGGTGGCATCAGCACCGCCGCGACCTACTACGAGGACGTGCGGGTCCCGCTCGGCAACGTCGTGGGCGAGCTGAACCAGGGCTGGAAGCTGCTCACCGGTCAGCTCAACCACGAGCGTGTCGCGCTCGCCGCCCGCAACGGCATCGGCAACGAGATGTACGACGAGGTGCTGCGCTGGGCGCTGGAGGAGAGGATCGGCGACCGCCGGCTCTACGACATCCCCTGGGTGCGCAGCACCCTGGCCGAGGTCTACGCGCTGCTCTCCGCGGCCGACCTGATGAGCCTGCGCCTGGTCGCCGACGTCGCCACCAACACGCTGGGCGGCGGCGACTCCGCGGCCGCCAAGGTGTTCGGCACGGAGGCCGTCGTCAAGGCCTACGGCCAGCTCCAGCAGGTCCTCGGCGCTGCCGGTCTGCTGCGTCCGGGCACCCCCGGCGCGGCTCTGGAGGGCCGCGTCGAGCAGCTCGCCCGCCGCGCCCAGAACAACACCTTCGGTGGCGGCACCAACGAGGTCATGCGCGACATCGTCGCCGCCAAGACCCTCGGCATGACCCTCGGCGCGCGCCGCAAGCCCGACGCCGACAAGACCACCCAGAAGACCACCGAGAAGGCCGGGAGCTGACCATGGAGTTCGAGCTGCAGGACGACCACGTCGAGGTCCGCGACCTCGCCGCCAAGATCTTCTCCGACCTCGCCGGCCTCGACCGGGTGGTCGAGGTCGAGACCCACGAGGCCGGCTTCGACCGCACGCTGTACGGCGTGCTGGCCGGCTCCGGGATGCTCGGCATCGCCGTGCCCGAGGCCGCCGGCGGCGCCGGGCTCGGCCTGCTGGGCCTCGTCGCGCTGCTGGAGCAGCAGGGCAAGCGCCTGGCGGCCGTGCCGCTGTGGTCCGTGGTGGCCGGCGCCGCGCTGCCGATCGCGGAGTTCGCGACCGAGGAGCAGGCCGGGCGCTGGCTGCCCGGCCTGCTCGAGGGCACCTCGATCATCACCGGCGCCTTCGACGCGCCGCCGGGGGAGCGGGCCGCGCTGCGGGGTCGCCTCCAGGGCGACGACCTCGTCGTCTCCGGCGAGATCCTCCACGTGCCGGCCGGCGGTGTCGCCGACGCCGTCGTCGTCCCGGTCGCGCTCGAGGACGGCAGGGTGCGGGTGGCCGTGGTGCCCACCAGCGCCTCCGGCCTGAGCCTGGCCCCGATCTCGGTGACCAGCCACGAGAACGCCGCCACAGCGATCTTCTCCGACGTCGTCGTCAGCGGGTCCGACCTGCTGCCCGCCGACGGTGCGCAGGTCGTCGACTGGACCCGTGGCCGCATCCGGATCGCGCTCGCAGCCATCCAGGTCGGCGTGTGCGCCGAGGCGCTGCGCATCACTGCTGAGTACACCTCGCAGCGCGTGCAGTTCGGCCGCGCGATCTCGACGAACCAGGCGGTGAGCAACCGCGCCGCCGACTGCTACCTCGACACCGAGGCCGTCCGGTTGACCACCTACAAGGCGGCCTGGCTGGTGGACTCCGGCGCCGAGTACGCCGCCCACAGCGCCTCGCTCGTCGCGAAGTGGTGGGCTGCGACCGGCGGCCTGCGCGTCGTGCTCTCCGGGCAGCACCTGCACGGCGGCATCGGTGCCGACATCACCTACCCCATCCACCGCTACTTCCTGTGGGGCCGCCAGATCGCCTGCTACCTCGGCGGTGCCGAGGCGGTCGCAGCCGAGCTGGGAGACGCCCTCGAGACAGCGCCGGCGGTGGGGGCATCAGCGTGAGTGCCGCAGCCGCCCAGGCGGTGCCCGGCTGGCAGCCCGACCAGCTCGACGTCGACGGCTTCCTGCCCGCCTACCTCCGCTTCAACACCGCGCCGCCCGTCCCCGCAGCGCTGCTCGCCGACCGCAGCTGACCCAGGGATTTCGTTCAACGGGAGCGAGGCCACGGTGGTCGCCGCTTCCGCTCTACCTTCGATCTGCACCGTCCTGAGGAGGGCCCCATGGCAGCACCCGTCATCGTCGACGCCGCCCGCACGCCGTACGGCCGCCGCGGCGGCAGCCTGTCCAGCATGCACGCCGTGCAGCTGCTCGCGCTGGCCCAGCAGGGCATCCTCGACCGCACCGGCCTCGACCCCGAGCTGATCGGTGAGGTCATCGGCGGCTGCGTGACGCAGGCCGGCGAGCAGTCCGGCAACGTCGTGCGGATGGCGTGGCTGCACGGCGGGCTGCCGCAGGAGGTCGGCTCGACCACCATCGACGCCCAGTGCGGCTCGGCCCAGCAGGCCGTGCACCTGATCGCCGCCCAGATCGCCATGGGCCACATCGACGCCGGCCTCGCCTGCGGCGTCGAGGCGATGAGCCGGGTCCCGCTGCTGGCCAACCTGGGGGACGGCTCGTACGGCCGCACCCGCCCCGACGACTGGGCCGTCGACCTGCCGGCGCAGTTCGAGGCCGCCGACCGGATCGCGGACCGGCGCGGACTGACCCGGGAGGACCTCGACGCCTTCGGCGCCCGCTCGCAGCAGCGCGCCCGCCAAGCGTGGGACGAGGGCCGCCTGGACCGCCAGGTGATGCCCGTGACCCTGGCCGACGGGACCGTCGTCGACCGCGACGGGGGCCTGCGGGAGACCAGCACCGAGGTGCTGGCCGGCCTGCGCACCATCCGGGAGGGCGGGCTGCACACCGCCGGCACCTCCTCGCAGATCTCCGACGGCGCGACCGCCGCGCTCCTCGTGAGCGAGGACCGCGCCCGCGAGCTGGGGCTGCGCCCGCGTGCCCGGATCGTGGCCCAGTGCCTGCTCGGCGCGGAGCCCGAGTACCTGCTGGACGGCCCCGTCCGCGCCGGCCAGCGCCTGCTCGAGCGCACCGGCATGAGCATCAAGGACATCGACCTCTTCGAGGTCAACGAGGCCTTCGCCTCGGTGCCGCTCTCCTTCGAGCGGGTCCACGGCGTGGACCCCGGCAAGCTCAACGTCAACGGGGGAGCGATAGCACTGGGCCACCCGGTCGGCTCGACGGGCATCCGGCTCATCGCCACCCTGGTCGACGAGCTCGAGCGGCGCGACCAGACCTTCGGCATGGTCGCCATCTGCGCAGGCGGCGCCCAGGTCACCGGCGCGATCATCGAGCGACTGTGAGCCCCGTGACGACCAGCGAGGTCGGTCACGACCAGGTCGAGGCCGCCGCCGAGCTGACCGGGGCCACCCGGCGGCTGATGCTGGCCGCCGCCACCACCGACCTGGACCCCGACGAGGTGCACGAGGCGGCCCGGGCGATGGACGCGCTCACCCTGACCCTGTCCGCCCGGAGTCGTCCTCGGGCCCTGCGCGCCCCGTTCGACGGGCCGGCCGGCGCCCGAGCCGGCGGCCCCGACACACCCTGGCGCTCCTTCGCCTACAACCCCCAGGCGTTCCCGCTCGAGATGCACTTCGACGGGGAGTCGTCCCGGGCGCGCACCACTGCCAACTCGTTGTACGAGGGCCCGCCCGGACTCGTCCACGGCGGCTTCACCGCCCACCTGCTCGACAGCATGCTGGGCACCCTGACGCAGTCGCTGGGCCTGCGCGCGGTCACCGCGACGCTCGACCTGCGCTACCTGGCGCCGACCCCGCTCGACGTGCCGCTGGACCTGCATGCGCGGGTCGTGGAGACCACGGGGCGCCGCACCCGGGCCGAGGGCTGGATCGAGCACGACGGGGTGCGCACCGTCGAGGCCAACGGGCTCTTCATCGACATCACCGGGCGCACGCGATGACGCTGGAGCTCACCGGTCTGGACGGCAAGGTCGCCGTGGTCACCGGCGCCGGCCGGATGCGCTCGATCGGCCGCGCGATCGCCGTCGAGATGGCGCGCGCCGGCTGTGACGTCGTGATCACCGGCACCGGGCGGGACCGCAGCGGGTACCCCGCCGACGAGCAGGCCGCCGGGTGGCGCGACATCGAGTCGGTCGCCGATGAGGTCCGCGCCCTGGGACGCCGTGCGCTCCCCGTGGTCTGTGACGTGTCGGACGAGGCGGGGGTCGAGGCCCTGCTGTCGCGGACGCTGGACGAGCTGGGCCGCGTCGACGTGGTCGTGAACAACGCCGCGGCCTCCCGGGGTGGCGACCGGGTGCCGGTCGTCGACCTCGACGTCGAGACGTGGGACCGCGTGCTCTCGATCAACCTGCGCGGCACGTTCCTGATGACCCGCACCTTCGCGCGGCAGCTGGTCGCGCAGGACCAGGGCGGCAGCATCATCAACATCTCCTCGATCGGCGGCAAGCTGAGCGGCGCCGGGACGGCGGCGTACTCCGCCTCCAAGGCCGGCGTGCAGTCGCTGACGTCCTCGACCGCCAAGGAGCTGGGCAGGCACAGGATCCGCGTGAACGCGATCTGCCCCGGCGTCACCGAGACCGGGCGCCTGGACGACCAGGACACCGAGACGTGGCAGGCGTACGTCGCCGCCAACCTGCCGCTGGGACGCGTCGGTACGCCCCAGGAGGTCGCCTACGCCGCGGTCTTCCTGGCCAGCGACCAGGCGGCGTGGGTGAGCGGACAGGCCTGGAACGTCGATGGCGGACAGCTCACGGTGCGGTGAGAGAGCAGCAGATGACGACACGCGACGAGGCGGTGGCGCGGTTGACCGCGCCCGGAGCTCCCTTCGAGATCCGCACCGAGGACGTGCTGGGTGAGCCGATGGAGGTCTTCTCCCGCCGCCACCGTTCCCTGAGCGAGCTGCTCGAGCGCTCGCGCGACTTCGGCGACGCCGAGTACCTGGTGAGCGTCGAGAGGCGGCTCACGTTCGCCGACCACCTGGACGAGGTGGCCGCCCTGGCGCACGAGCTGCGCGAGGTGCACGGCGTCGGCAAGGGCGACCGGGTGGCGATCTGTGCGGCCAACTGTCCTGAGTGGATCGTCGCCTTCTGGGCCACGGTGTCGCTGGGTGCCGTGGCTGTGGGGATGAACTCGATGTGGGCCGGCCCTGAGCTGAGGCACGGGCTGGAGCTCACCGAGCCCCGCGTGCTGATCGCCGACGAGCCGCGCCGAGCTCTCGCGGGGGAGCAGTCGATCCCCGTGCTCAGCACCGAGGCGGACCTGCCGGCCATCGTCGCGCGGCACCGGGGCGCCGCGTTCGAGCCCGCTGGAGTCGACGAGGACGATCCCGCGGTCATCCTGTTCACCAGCGGGACGTCGGGCCGTCCCAAGGGCGCGACCCACTCCCACCGCAACGTGCTCTGCGCCTTGTGGTTCCACCTCTTCAACGACGCGGTGGTGGCGGCGCTCGGCGCCCCCCAGACGGGCCGGCGCTTCCTGCTCGCCACACCGCTGTTCCACATCGCCGCCCTGCACAACCTCACGGTGATCCGGTTGGCGGTCGGCGACACCGCCGTCATCCACCTGGGCCGGTTCGACATCGACCGGGTCCTCAGGCTGGTCGAGGCGGAGCGGGTCACCAACTGGGGTGCGGTCCCCACGATGCTCAGCCGGGTGGTCGAGCTCGGCGAGCGGTTGGCCGACTACGACCTCTCCTCGCTGCGGACCGTGTCGATCAGCAGTGCGCCCTCGTCACCGGAGCTCAAGCAGGCGGTCCGCAGGGCCTTGCCGCAGGCCGCTCGCTCCTTCGGCACCAGCTACGGACTGACCGAGGCCGCCATGGCCGCCACCATCGCGTCGGGCGACGAGCTGGCGGCGGACCCGGACACGGTCGGGCGCGCGGTGCCGACCATGCAGGTCGAGGTCCGTGACGAGGCGGGCGGCGTGGTGCCGGACGGCACGGAGGGCGAGATCTGCCTGCGCGGACCCCAGATGATGCTCGGCTACTGGCGCAACCGGGAGGCGACCGCCGAGTCGACCGCGGCCCACGGCTGGTACCGCACCGGCGATCTCGGCACGCTGCAGGGCGAGGTCCTGCGGATCTCGAGTCGGCGCTCCGACCTGATCCTGCGGGGTGGCGAGAACGTCTACCCCGCCGAGGTCGAGCACGTCATCGCCACCCACCCCGCTGTCCACGAGTGCGCCGTGGTCGGCGTCCCCGACCCCGACCTCGGCCAGGCGGTCACCGCGCTCGTGGTGCTGCGCCCCGGCGCCCAGGCGGACGAGGAAGAGCTGTGCTCGCACGTCAGCGCCGCCGTCGCCCGCTACAAGGTGCCCACCCGCTGGGTCATCAGCACGGAGTCACTGCCCCGCAACGCCACCGGCAAGGTCAACCGCAGCCAGCTGGTGCTCCTGGCTGACGCCCGGGTCGGCTGACCCGGCCGCGGGCGGCTCTCGTTCACCGGGAGCCGTCCCCCGCCGGGTCCGGGGGACTGGTTGCATCGGCGCGTGACGACACGAGACGAGGCGACGGCCCGGCTGACCGCGCCGGGCGCGCCCTTCGAGATCCGCACCGAGGACGTCCGGGGCGAGCAGCTCGAGGTCTTCGCGCACCGGCACCGCTCGCTGGGCGAGGTGCTGCTGGCGTCGGAGGCATTCGACGACGCCGAGTACCTGGTGACGACCGAGCGCCGGATCAGCTTCACCGAGCACCTCGAGGAGGTCGCCGCCCTGGCGCAGGCGCTGCGCGAGGAGCACGGCGTCGGCAGGGGTGACCGCGTGGCGATCAGCGCCGCGAACTGCCCCGAGTGGATCCTGGTCTTCTGGGCGACGATCTCCCTCGGCGCGGTCGCGGTCGGCGCGAACTCCCTGTGGGCCGCGCCCGAGCTGGCCCACGGGCTGGAGCTGACCGAGCCGAGCGTGCTCTTCGTCGACGGACCGCGCGGCGCCCTCGCCGGTGAGCAGCCGTTCCCGGTGCTCAGCGTCGAGACCGATCTCCCCGCCATGGTCGCCCGGCACCGCGGCGCGGTCCTGGAGCCGACCCCGGTCGCGGAGGACGACCCCGCCGTCATCCTCTTCACCAGCGGGACGACCGGGCGGCCCAAGGGCGCCACGCACTCGCACCGCAACGTGCTCTGCGCGCTCTGGTACCACCTGCTCAACGACGCGGTCGCCGCCGAGATGGGCGCCCCCCAGTCCGGGCGCCGGTTCCTGCTGGTCACCCCGCTCTTCCACATCGCGGCCCTGCACAACCTCGCGGTGGTCCGGATGGCGGTGGGGGACACCGCGGTGATCCACCTCGGCCGCTTCGACGTGGACCGGGTCCTGCGACTGGTCGAGGCGGAGCGGGTGACCAACTGGGGCGCGGTCCCCACGATGCTCTCGCGGGTCGTCGAGCTCGGGGACCGGCTCGCGGACTACGACCTGTCCTCGCTGCGTGCGGTCTCGGTCAACAGCGCTCCCTCGTCGCCCCGGCTCAAGGCCGCCCTGCGCGAGGCCCTGCCGGTCGCCGCGCGCTCGCTGGCGACGACGTACGGGCTGACCGAGTCGTCGACCGCGGCGACCGTCGCCACGGCCGCCGAGCTGGAGGCGGACCCCGACACGGTGGGCCGGGCGGTGCCGACCATGCAGGTCGAGGTCCGCGACGACGTCGGGAGCGTGGTGCCGGACGGCACCGAGGGCGAGATCTGCCTGCGGGGTCCGCAGATGATGCTGGGCTACTGGCGCAACCCGGAGGCGACCTCGGCCTCGACGGCTCCGCACGGCTGGTACCGCACCGGCGACCTGGGAACGCTCCAGGACGGACGGCTGCGAATCTCGAGCCGCCGCTCCGACCTCATCCTGCGCGGCGGGGAGAACATCTACCCCGCCGAGGTCGAGCACTGCATCGCCAGCCACCCGGCGGTCCACGAGTGCATCGTCATCGGGGTCCCTGACGCCGACTTCGGCCAGGCCGTGATGGCCCTGGTCGTGCTGCGGCCCGACCTCGAGATCGACGAGGGCGACCTCGCGGCGCACGTCGCTGCCCGGGTCGCGCGCTACAAGGTCCCCACCCGTTGGGCCCTGGGCCACGAGGCCCTGCCCCGCAACGCCACCGGCAAGGTCAACCGAGGCCAGCTCGCGGTGGCGGCCGGTCCCTGACACCCCACGCACGAGAGACCGTGACCGACCAGATCCACCGGAGGCGCCGGGAGAAGCCGTCGCGATCATCGTCGCCAGATAGGCCTGACTGCACTATGTTGACTAGGCATAGTTCTGGGTGGCTGACGCTGGTGCCGAGGTCAGGCGACCCAGGTCGACCTCGTCCCCGACCCACCTCACCTCAGGAGACGTTCCATGACCATTTTCACCAGCAGGCTCCCGCGGCTCGCCTCGTCCGCGCTCGTGGGGGCCCTCGTCCTCGCGAGCTGTGCCTCGACCGATGACCAGGGCTCGGAGACTGCGCCGGAGAGCGCGGTCCTCACCGAGGGCATGCGCGGCATCGCGGACGAGGGCGAGCCCGTGGAGGGCGGCACCGCGACGTACGCGGGGTACGCGCAGCCCGGCGCGCTCGACCCGGGCACGACGATCGCGGCCGCCACCACGGGCGGCATCGAGATGGCCAACATCTACGACACCCTGTTGCGCTTCGACAGCGAGGAGCAGGAGTTCGTCCCGCAGCTGGCCGAGAGCATCGAGGCCGACGACGAGTTCGACACCTTCACCCTCACCCTGCGCGAGGGCGTCACCTTCTCCGACGGGGAGCCCCTCGACGCGGAGGCCGTGGTGTGGAGCCAGGAGCGCTATGCCGGCATGCCCGCTCCCGAGGCCGCGCTGTGGAACAGCAACGTGAAGAGCGTCGAGGCCACCGACGACCGCACGGTCGTCTACGAGCTGGCCCGGCCCTGGCCCGGCTTCCCGAGCATCCTGTCCACCGGCCCGGGCATGGTCGTCGCCGAGTCCTCCGTGAAGGGCGGCGACGACGCGTTCGAGCCGGTCGGCGCCGGGCCGTTCGAGCTGCAGCAGCTGGGCCCGCGACGAGGAGATGGTCCTCTCGGCGCGCGAGGACTACTGGGACGGTGCCCCGCACCTCGACGAGTTCCGCATCGTCTACCTCAACGACCAGGTCACCAGCGTGGAGTCGCTGCGCGGCGGCGGCGTCGACCTCGCCGTGGCCCGGGACCCCGACGTCGTCAACACGGTGGTCGAGGAGGGTCTGCCCGGCTACGTCAGCATGACCGCGGCGTCCAACATGGCGCTTATCAACGCCACTGAGGGGCGCCCCGGTGCCGACCCCCGCGTGCGCCGCGCGCTGGCGCTGGCCATCGACCCTGACCTCCTCGCCCAGCGCGCCTTCGAGGGCGCCGGGCTCAACGGGGACCAGCTCTTCCAGGACTACTCCGTGTGGCACACGGAGACCGACGGTCCCGGGCACGACCCGGACGAGGCGAAGGCGCTCGTGGAGGAGGCCAAGGCCGACGGCTGGGACGGCGAGATCGAGTACCTCGACGGCACCGACCCCGGCTCCAGCAAGACGATGCAGGCGGTGAAGGCCTCCCTGGAGGCGGTCGGCATGAAGGTCACGCTGCGGCCGATGCGCACGATCGCCGAGCAGATCACCGCGATCGTGATCGACCGCGACTACGACGTCGCCGCCTGGGGGCTGAACTACCGCGAGGCCGACCCGTTCTCGAAGATGTACTCGACCCTGCACAGCGACGGGACCCAGGTGTACGGCATGGCCACGAGCCCGGAGCGGGACGCGCTGCTCGACGAGCTCCAGGCCACCGCCGACCAGGACGCCGCGGTGGAGGTCATGGACCGCATCCAGCAGGACTACAACGAGTCGATCCCGTTCCTCAGCTGGAGCCCGTGGGCCGAGTACATCGCCTGGGACACCGACGTCCACGGCGTCGTGGGCCTGGCCAGCTCGATGATCCTGATGGCCGACGCCTGGATCGACTGACCGGACCGCGGTCCGGCTCTCGTTCATCGGGAGCCGGACCGCGCCCCGCACGGGGGACTGGTTGCATCGGCACGACGTGATCGAAGGGGACTGACGTGGAGACTGGCGTGGAGACTTTCGCCGAGGTGGTGCGCAGCCGAGCCGGCGACCCGTCGGTCGGGCTGCGGTTCGAGGACCGGAGCTGGACCTGGGGGGAGGTGGTCCAGGAGGCCGCCGACCGGGCCGCCGCGCTGGCCGCGAGCGTCCCACGTCCGGGCGACCGTCAGGTCCACATCGGGGTGCTGCTCGAGAACGTGCCCGACTTCGTCTTCTGGGTCGGCGCCGGGTCCCTCGCCGGGGCCGTGGTCGTCGGCGTCAACGCCAGCCGCAGCGGCCCCGAGATCGCCCAGGACGTCCGGCACGCCGACGTCGACGTGATCGTCACCGAGTCGCGGCTGCGGCACCTGGTCAGCGGCACCGGGCACGGCGTGCCCGAGGAGCTGGTGCTCGACGTCGACACCCCGGAGTACGCCGCCTTCCTGGCCCCGCACCGGGGAGCGGCGCTGCCCGAGCAGCTGCCGACCCCCGACCAGCTGGCGATGCTGCTCTTCAGCTCCGGCTCGACCGGCGCCCCGAAGGCCGTGGTCGTCGGTCAGGGCCGCCTCGGCCGGCTGACCCAGGCGATCGTGGGACGCGTGCGGATGCGGCCCTCGTCGGTCACCTACCTGTGCATGCCCCTCTTCCACGGCAACGCGGTGATGATGAACCTCGCTCCCGCGATGGCGGTCGGGGCCGAGGTCTGCATGACCCGCAGGTTCTCGGCGAGCGCCTTCGGCGACGACCTCCACCGTTTCGGAGCCACCTACGTCAACTACGTCGGCCGGGCGCTGTCCTACGCCCTGTCCAAGCCGGTGGACCCGCGCGACGCCGACTCGACCCTCGAGCTCGCCTTCGGCACCGAGGCCTCCGAGGCCGACGTGGCGAACTTCAGCGCCCGCTTCGGCTGCGAGGTGATGGAGGGCTACGGCCTCAGCGAGGGCGTCTTCCGGATCAACCGGACGCTCGACACCCCGCCGGGTGCGCTGGGGCGCCCGGCGAACGACGCCGACGTGCGCGTGCTCGACGAGAGCACCGGCGTCGAGTGCCCGCGGGCGCGGTTCGACGCCCAGGGCCGCCTCGTCGACCCCGCGGCCGTCGGCCAGATGGTCGCCGTCGGGCTGGCCCACACCTTCGAGGGCTACTACAAGAACCCCGGGGCCCACGCCGACCGGGTCCACGGCGAGGACTTCTGGTCGGGGGACCTGGCCTACCGCGACGAGGACGGCTTCTTCTACTTCGCCGGCCGCTCCTCGGACTGGCTGCGCGTGGACAGCGAGAACTTCTCCGCCGCGCCCGTCGAGCGGCTGCTGCAACGCATGGACGGGGTCGCATCGGCGCCCGTCTTCGCGGTGCCCGACCCCCGCACCGGGGATCAGGTGATGACGGCCCTCGAGCTCGAGCCGGGTGTCGACTTCGACCCCGTCGCGTTCGGCGCCCACCTCGACCAGGCTCCGGACATGGGCGCCAAGTGGTGGCCCCGCTTCGTGCGGATCGTCGACGAGATGCCCCTGACGGGCAGCGGCAAGGTCGACAAGGCTCCGCTGCGCCGCGCGGGCTGGTTGACCCAGGACCCGGTCTTCCTGCGCGTGGCCCGCACCAGCGAGTACGTCCCGCTCGACGACGGCGGACGGCGCACCATCGAGGCCGAGTTCGCCGAGCACGGCCGGTCGGCGTTGCTGCCGGCCGCCCCGATCCCCGGCTGACGGCCGAGCAGTCACTTTCGCACCCTCGACCAGTCAGTTCTGCACCACTCACCGGTCAGTTCTGCACCCTCGAAAAAGTTTTCGATCTGCCTGTGGAAAACACCGTTTGACCTGGTGCTTTACCTCAGGCCTTGGGAGAATGGTCCCGTGACCACGGCGGCGCTGCACCCCATCGGCGGTGCGGTGGCGCGCGTGCATGCCGCGCTCGACGAGGTGGCTGAGACCCCGGCGTGGTCGATGGGTCAGGCCGACGCCGCTGAGGTGCTGGTGCAGATCGCGCGGGCCGAGGCGAGGCTGGTCGAGCTCCGCTCGCGGGCGCTGGTCCAGGCGGAGGCCGTGGCGGTCCAGGAGCGCAACGCCTCGCCGTCGTTGGCGGTGTGGCACGCGTACGTGACCCGGTCGACGAAGCGGGAGTCGTTCCGCGAGGTCCACCTCGCCACCGGTCTGGGGCGGTACGGCGTCGTGCGGGAGGCGCTGGGTCGTGGGGACCTGGTCGCGGAGCAGGCGTCGGTGATCGTGCACGCCCTCGACGCGTTGCCCGACGACCTCGATGCCTCGGTGCTGGAGCAGGCGGCGAAGGCGTTGGTCGCCTTCGCGGAGGTCCACGACGCGCGGGCGTTGAAGATCCTGGGTCGTCGGATCCTCGAGGTCGTCGCGCCCGAGGTCGCTGAGGCGTGGGAGGCCGAGCAGCTCGCCAAGGCTGAGCGTGAGGCGGAGAAGGCGGCGGTGTTCCGGATCCGCGAGGACGGCGAGGGTCGCTGCAAGGGGTCCTTCACGGTGCCGCTGCTGGTCGGGCAGATGCTGGAGCGGGCCCTGCTGGCGTTCGCCGCACCGAAGCACCAGATCGCGAAGCGCACCGGGCAGGAGCAGCAGGAGGAGCAGGCGTCGGTGCCGGTACGCCGCCCCACGGCCCAGCGACTCGGTGCGGCGTTCGTGGAGCTCATCGAGCGCCTCGACCCGGCTGCTCTTCCCCGCGCCGGCGGGGTGAACGCGACCGTGGTGGTGACCATGACCGCGGCCTCGCTGATGGGCGGACTGGCTGCCGCGACCCTGGACACCGGCGCCCGAGTCAGTGCCGCGACCGCGCGGCGGCTGGCGTGCGAGGCCGGGATCGTCCCCGTCGTGCTGGGCGGGAACAGCCAGCCCCTCGACGTCGGCCGGACCAAGCGGTTCTTCACCTACGCCCAGCGGATCGCCCTGGCGGTGCGCGACCGGGGCTGCACCGCCGAGGGCTGCGAAGCCCCACCTGCGATGTGCCACGCCCACCACGAGGACCCCTGGTCGCCCACGGACCGGCACGACCGTCGCGCGGGGGCGGCTGCTGTGCCCGTTCCACCACCGCCGCATCCACGACCCGGAGTACGAGGTCGACGTCGGCGCCGACAACCAGGTGCGGTTCCACCGACGGACGTAGCAGGCAAGCGGCGTGCGGACGTGTGCGGCTGTGCCCCGCTCCTACAGGAAGGGATCAGGCCCGAGAAGGCAGCTGTCCGCGCACCCCGGCGGCCAGCAGTGCCGGTGACTCGGGGCGTCCGTCGAGAAGTCGGCCGGTGCGCACGGTGGCGCGCCAACCTTCGGCACCGCGGCGCAGCTGCCAGTGGTTGGCGGTGGCGCGACGGACCACGAAGCCGTCGTCGGTGTGGACGACCATCAGCGAGTGGGTGACCGCCACGGCGGTGTCACCGTGCACGGTCACGGCCGGCGGGCCGTTGAAGTGGGCGCAGCCGCCGCGGATCCAGCCCTGGTGCCCGTCCGAGTTGATCATCGCGACCAGCTGGTCACGCCCGACCATGCTGACCTCGTCGTTGTCGTAGACGCCGTCCGGCTCCCAGATGGCAGCCACCTCCTCGGCGCTGCCGGAGTCGGCCAGCGCGCCGTAGGTGCTGAGCAGGGCCACGATCTCGCGCTCGTCCTCGAGCACCTGCAGCCGCTGCTCCAACGCGGCGAGCCGGGCAGCGGTCTGATCGGCGGTCTGGTCTGTGCTCACGGTGATCTCCTGGGTCCGGTTCTCAGTCGAGGTCGCGGGCCAGGACGGCCAGCGCCTCGAGCTGCTCGCAGTAGTGCTCGGCCGACTCGGCCTGCACGGTGGTGGTCAGCAGCGTGGCGCCGGCTGCGCGGACCCGGCGCATGCGCTCCGCGACAGCCTCGGGCTCGGCACCGGGGTCGAGCAGCTTGCCGGTGGAGAGGATGACCTCGAAGTCCTCGGGCAGCTCGCGGGTCGCGAGCATGTCGCGCAGCTGGTCGAGCGAGAGCCCGAACGGCACCCACCCGGTGCCCAGCTCGACGGCGCGACGCAATGAGCGCGGGGTGCGGCCGCCGATGATCATCGGCACCCGGGCCTGGACCCCGTGCGGCTCGACGATGAAGCCCGAGATGTCGAAGTGCGGACCGTGGTACTCCGGCTCACGCTGGCCCCAGCAGGCGCGCAGCGCGGCGAGCGCGTCGTCGGCGATCGCGCCGCGGCCGGCGAACTCGGCGCCGAGCAGCTCGAACTCCTCCTCCAGCGATCCCACGCCGATGCCGAGCATCAGGCGGCCGCCGCTGATCCGGTCCAGGGTGCCGTAGCGCTTCGCGATCTCCAGGGGGTGGTGGTAGCCGATCACCAGGACCTGGGTCAGCAGGCGCAGCCGGGTGGTGCGGGCCGCGAGGTAGCCGAAGGTGGCCAGCGGGTCCCAGTACGTCGCGCCGCGCTGCTGGGCGACCTCGGTGGGGACCGCGACGTGCTCGCTGCAGGTCATGTGGTCGAAGCCCAGCCGGTCGGCGACCTCCGCGATCCGCCCGAGCTCCTCGATGCCGGCCCGGGCCTCCCAGTCGCCGTGGGCGCCGGGGTTGGCAGTGACGACCGGACTGACGATGCCGAGCTTCATGGGTCTCCTCCGTGACGGGTGCTCGTTCGAGCGAAACACCGGCGGCCCGCGTCCGGGTAAAGGTTCCCGGTCACCGGGAGATGGAGGATCGGGATCGCTTCCCAACACACCCTTGTGTTGCTACTCTCCGAACGAGGGTAGAATTCATTTCAGTTTTGGGAGATGTGTGATGAGCGCTCAGATCGTGGAACAGACCAGCCAGGCCCCCGACGCCGAGGCGCGCCAGCTGCCGCCGTCGATGGTCGAGCGGATGTCGCTGATCCTCGACGTGTTCGCCTCGCCCACCGCTCGCCTGACGCTGGAGGAGGTCGCGCGGAGCACGCACCTGCCGCGCTCCACGACCCACCGCATCCTCGACCAGCTGGTCAAGCTCAGCTGGCTCACGCACACCCCGTTCGGGTACTCGCTGGGCAAGCGCGCCCTCGACCTCGGTGGCGGCGACAAGGTCGACGGCGAGCTGCGTGCGGCCGCCGCCCCCGTCCTCCACGACCTGCAGGTCCGCACGGGTCTCGTCGCGCACCTGGCCTCCCTCGACGGGGCGGACGTCGTCTACCTCGACAAGCTCGGCGGACGCTTCGCCACGGCCGTGCCCAGCCGCGTCGGCGGGCACGCCCCGGCGTACTCGACCGCCCTGGGCAAGGCCATGCTGGCCTGGCTCGAGCCGGAGGAGGTCGACCGTCGTCTCGCCGGCGGCCTGAACCGTTTCACCGGTCGCACCATCGGGGACCTCGATGCCCTGCACCAGGAGCTGCACCGCATCCGCACCCGCAACGGCATCGCGATCGAGCGCGGCGAGAGCTTCCCCGACATCGTCTGCGCCGCCGCCTCCGTGCGGGGCCCCGAGGGGCCGTTGGGCGCGATCTCGCTGGTCGGTGACCTCGCGGTCAACATCGAGCGCATCGCGCCGCTGGTGCTGGCCGCGGCCCGCGCCGTCTCGGTCGAGCTCTTCGGTGGTCTGGGCACCCAGCGCCCGGCGCCCCGCCGCGACGCCGACCTCGTGACCCGTCCCTGGACCGCACGCACCATGGGCGACCTCGTCGGCGGGCGCTGACCCCGGCTCCCGCCGGGGCTCAGCCCCAGTGGTCGCCCCAGCCCCACAGGTCCGGGGCGGTGTACTCGTGCTGGTCCTCGACCCCGAAACGACCGCGGAAGAACAGCATCGGACGCTCCGGCGCCGGGGTCTCCAGCTGCACCACCCGGCCGATGACGACGTCGTGGTCGCCGGCGACGACGACCTCGTGGACCTCGGCGTGCACCCGCATCAGCACGTCGTGCAGGCTCGGGGTCCCGATCGCCGACGGGGTCCAGTCGAGGCCCTCGAACTTCGCGCCCCGGCTGGAGCCGAACCGGTTGCACAGGTCGCCCTGGTGCTCCCCGAGCACGTTGACCGTGAACACCCCGGCCGCCTGGATGCGGGGCCACGCCCGGCCCCGGTGGTCGGCGCAGAACAGCACCATCGGCGGGTCGAGGGAGACCGAGGCGAAGGACTGGCACGCGAAGCCGACCGGCTCGCCGGCGTCGACGCCGGTCACGACGGTGACGCCGCTGGCGAAGCAGCCCATCGCCTGGCGCATCTCCATGGGTGTGGGGCCGGTGAGGTCGGTGCTGCTCATCGGGGGCCCTCCTGGGGGTTCGAGCGGTGCTGGTCCGAGGTCACCTGACTGAACCTAGACCCGCACCGCGCCCGACCCCGGACCGCACCTCCCGGTCACCGGGACGCTCGCGCAGACGCGGGATCGGCCCGCCTACGTTGAGCGGGTGAGCGAGCTGACCTACGAATCCACCCTGCGCGAGCTGACGACCGACTCCGGCGTCCTGCGCTACCACGAGGCCGGCGACGGCCCGCCCCTGCTGATGCTGCACGGGTCCGGGCCCGGCGTCACCGGCTGGCGCAACTTCGGCGACAACCTCGCCGCGTTCGCCGAGCGCTTCCGCTGCCTCGTGCTCGAGTTCCCCGGCTTCGGGGTCAGCGACACCACCGACCAGCACCCGATGATGGCGGCGCTGCCGGCCGTCGGCCGGTTCCTCGACGGCCTCGGGCTCGACCGCGTCGACATCATCGGCAACTCGATGGGCGGCGGCGTGGCCACCCGCTTCGCCATCGCCCAGCCCGACCGCGTACGCCGCCTGGTCACCGTCGGCGGCATCGGGCGCAACATCCTCAGTCCGGCACCCGGCGAGGGCATCAACCTGCTCGTGGAGTTCACCGAGAACCCGACGCGTGAGCGCCTGGTCTCGTGGCTGCGCTCGATGGTCTTCGACCCGGCGATGGTCACCGAGGAGCTCATCGAGCAGCGCTGGGCGCAGGCGACCGACCCGGCGACCCTCGAGGTGGCTCGGCGGATGTACAGCCGCGCCGCCATCGACGCGGCCTTCGCGATGTCCGGCAGCTCGGCCCAGGCGACGCCGGGCTGGGCCCAGTTCGACCAGATCAAGGCCAAGACCCTGATCACCTGGGGGCGCGACGACCGGGTCAGCCCCCTGGACATGATGCTGATCCCGATGCGCACCATCCCCGACGCCCAGGTGCACATCTTCCCGCAGTGCGGGCACTGGGCCATGATCGAGCAGAAGCACGCGTGGGAGGCCACCGTGCTGGCCTTCCTCACCACCGAGGAGCAGGCATGAGCACCCAGGACAGCACCCGGGGTTGGGACCACGAGTTCGACCTGGTCGTCGTCGGCTCCGGCGGCGGCGGGATGGCCGCGGCGCTCGCCGCGGTCGACGTGGGCCTGAGCGTCGTCGTGGTCGAGAAGGCCAGCAAGTTCGGCGGCAGCACCAGCATCTCCGGTGGCGGCATCTGGGTGCCCAACAACCCGACGCTGCGCAAGCTCGGCCACGACGACTCGCGCGAATCGATCCTGACCTACCTCAACGCGCTCACCGAGGGCAAGGTCCCGCAGGCCCGGCTCGAGGCCCTGGTCGACCAGGGCCCGGCCGCGATGGAGCTGATCGGCCGCTCCAAGTGGATGAAGCTCGGCTGGACCAAGGGCTACGCCGACTACCACCCCGAGCTCGAGGGCGGGCGCCCGCTGGGCCGCTCGGTCGAGTGCAAGCCGTTCGACACCCGCAAGCTCAAGGAGGACGAGGTCTTCCAGCGGCCCAACAGCATGAAGGGCCCGCTCGGCCTCTGGATCACCGCGAAGGACTACCACGACCTGGCCATGGTCAAGCGCACCTGGCGCGGCCGGTGGGCCTCGGTCGTCGCGGCCTGGCGGGTCTCCTCCAACGTCGTGCGCCGGCGGCACATGGCCACCGGTGGACGGGCCCTGGCCGCCCGGTTGCGGATGGCCCTCAAGGACGCCTCCGTCCCGCTGTGGCTCGAGACCACGATGACCGGGCTCGTGGAGGAGTCCGGTCGCGTCGTGGGCATCGAGGTGACCCGCGGGGGTCGCACCGAGCGGCTGCGCGGACGCCGCGGGGTCCTGGTGGCCAGCGGCGGCTTCGACCACAACACCGAGATGCGCGCGACGTACCTGCCCGACGGCGGCCAGGAGAACCACAGCCTGGGCGCGGTCGAGAACACCGGTGACGGCATCCTGGCCGGCCGGTCACTGGGTGCCGCCCTGGACTTCATGGACGACGCCTGGTGGATGCCGTCGGTCGAGCACCCCTCGGGTGCCACGATCCCGCTGGTCTCCGAGCGGGCGATCCCGGGCCAGGTCATCGTCTCCGCGACGGGGGAGCGCTTCACCAACGAGGCCTCGCCCTACGTGAACTTCGTCCACGACCAGCTCGAGGGCCAGCACCTGACGGCCTGGTGCGTCATGGACTCGCGGGCCCGCTCGCGCTACCCCTACGCCCAGATCCTCCCGGGCGTGCCGTTCCCGCAGTCGTTCTACGACGCCGGGACGGTGCACCGCGCCGACACGCTGGCCGAGCTGGGCGCGAGCATCGGCGTGCCCGAGGGCTCTCTGGAGCGCACCGTCGACCGGTTCAACGGCTTCGCCCGCAGCGGCACCGACGAGGACTTCGGCCGCGGCAGGAGCGTCTACGACCAGTACTACGGCGACCCGACGCTGCCGAACCCCAACCTCGACGTCATCGACAGGGCGCCGTTCTACGCGGTGCGCATCCAGATCGGCGACCTCGGCACCAAGGGCGGCCTGGTCTGCGACGAGCACGCCCGCGTGCTGCGCGAGGACGGGTCGGTCATCGAGGGCCTCTACGCCACCGGCAACGCGTCCGCGGCCGTGATGGCCAACGAGTACGCCGGCCCCGGCGCGACGATCGGACCCTCGATCGTCTTCGGCTACATCGCGGCTCGCCACGCGGCGAGCCAGGAGCTCGGCCGGCATGCGGCCAGCACGCTCGGCACCGGCTGAGCCGAGCAGTCAGCGGCGTCCCGATCAGCGGGAGGTCGGCCAGCAGGGTGGCGCCCCCGGGTGCGACCTTTGGAGAGCGGGCACCGGGTCCGGTCAAGGAAGTGGTGGATGTCATGAGCAAGTCAGTGCTGGACCTGATCGAGGACCGGGCCGAGGAGATCGCCTCGCTCGGCACCGAGAACGAGAAGCTCGGGCGGCTCACCGACCGCAGCGCTGAGCTGCTGCGCGAGGTCGGCGTCATGAAGATGCTGCAGCCGGCCAAGTACGGCGGCCACGAGGCGCACCCCGCTGACTTCGCCGAGGCCGTGATGCGCCTGGCCAGCCTCGACGGCTCCACCGGTTGGGTCTCCGGCATCGTGGGTGTGCACCCGTGGGAGATGGCGATGTGCGACTCCCGCGTGCAGGAGGAGGTCTGGGGCGAGAGCCACGAGACCTGGATCGCCTCGCCCTACGCGCCGATGGGCATCCTGCGTCCCGTCGAGGGCGGCTTCGTCTTCAACGGTCGCTGGCAGTTCTCCTCGGGCACCGACCACTGCGACTGGATCTTCCTGGGCGCGTTCCTCGGCGACGCCGAGGGCACCATGGTGATGCCCCCGGAGAACTACCACGTGATCCTGCCCCGCTCGGACTACGAGATCATCGAGGACACCTGGGACGTCGTCGGGCTGCGCGGCACCGGGTCGAAGGACGTCGTCGTCAAGGACGCGTTCATCCCCGACTACCGGGCCGTCGCGTTCTCGAAGTTCATGGACGGCTCGCAGCCGCGCGAGGCCGGGCTGACCAGCCCGACCTACCACATCCCCTTCACCACGGCCTTCCCGCTGGGCATCACCTCCGCGGTCATCGGCATCGCCGAGGGCGCGCTGGCCGCCTCGCTGGACTACCAGCAGAAGCGGGTCCAGATCACCGGCACCAAGGTCAAGGACGACCCGTACGTCCTCTTCGCGCTCAGCGACGCCGCCGCCGAGATCCACGCCTCCCGCGTGGCGCTGATCGACAACGTCAAGCGCTTCTACGACAAGGTCCAGAACGGCGAGGAGATCACCTTCGCCGACCGTGCACACTCGCGTCGTACGCAGGTGGCCGCCGCATGGCGCGCCGTGCGGGCCATGGACGAGATCGTCGCCCGCTCCGGCGGCAACGGCATGCGCATGGACAACCCCATCCAGCGCTTCTGGCGCGACGGGCACATGGGCATGGTGCACGCCATCCACGTGCCGGGCTCGGTCTTCCACGTCTCCGCGCTCACCGAGATGGACTTCATGCCGCCTCCGGGCCCGATGCTGTCGATGATCTGACCCCTCGGGTCCGTCCCGGCACGACCCGCTGCACCCCCTGACACGAAGGACGAGCAACGACCATGACCCAGATCCGAGGCCTCGGCTACCTCCTGGTCCAGAGCCAGGACATCCCCCGCTGGCGTGAGCTGACCGTGGAGTGCCTCGGCCTGCAGGAGGTGGACGGGCCCGAGGAGGGTGCGCTGCACCTGCGCATGGACGAGCGTGCTGCCCGTCTGGTGGTCTCACCCGGCGACACCGACCACGTGCTCGCCGTCGGGTGGGAGGTGCGCGACCAGTTCGCGCTCGCCAACGTCGGTCGGGCCGTCGAGGCCGCGGGCTTCGGGGTCAAGGTGCTGTCCCAGGAGGACTGCGACCACCGGCGCGTCGAGGCGGCCATCCGCTTCGACGACCCGGCGGGCACCCCGACCGAGGTCTTCTTCGGCCCGATCCTGGACCACAGCCCGGTGCTGACCGGCTACGGCCAGAAGTTCGTCACGGGCTCGCAGGGCATGGGCCACGTCGTCCTCCCGACGACGCGCCCCGAGGAGACCGCGGCCTTCTACACCGAGGTTCTCGGCTTCCTGCCGCGCGGAGCGATCCGCCTCGGCGGTCCTGCCGCCCCCGGCCCCGCGCGACGGGTCCGGTTCATGGGTGTCAACGAGCGGCACCACAGCCTGGCCGTCTGCCCGGCGCCGCACGGTGAGGCACCCGGCCTGGTCCACCTGATGATGGAGGTCGACGAGCTCGACGCCGTCGGCCGGGCGCTGGACAAGGTCAACAAGCACGGCTTCTCGCTCTCCTCCACCCTGGGCCGGCACACCAACGACAAGATGGTGTCCTTCTACGTGCGTGCCCCGGGCGGCTGGGACCTCGAGTACGGCTGCGAGGGGTCGCTGGTCGACGAGAGCTGGTACACCGCCGAGGAGATCACCGCGGACAGCTACTGGGGCCACGACTGGTCCGGCTCCGAGCCGCTGGCCGCGTTCAGCCCGACGAGCTGAGATGACCCGTCCCGTGGAGCTGGCCGACGTGACGGCCTTCGATCACGAGGTCGACGTGCTCGTCGTCGGGGTCGGCTGTGCCGGCGCGGCGGCAGCGATGGAGGCCGCCCGCGCGGGCGCCTCCGTGCTCGCCCTCGAGCGCGCCTCGGGCCCGGGGGGCTCCTCCGCGCAGTCGGGCGGTGAGCTCTACCTCGGCGGCGGCACCGCGGTGCAGCAGGCGTGCGGCTTCGAGGACGACGCCGACAACATGTACGACTACCTGGTCGCCGCCCTCGGTCCGCACGCGGACGAGGAGAAGCTGCGCCTCTACTGCGACGGCAGCCTGGAGCACTTCGAGTGGTTCCGCTCGTGCGGGATCACCTTCGAGGGCTCCCTGTACGACGCCCCGACGTGGATGCCCTTCACCCAGGACGGCCTGATGTGGCTCGGCGAGAACGCCTGGCCCTACAACGAGGCGGCTCGCGCCGTGCCCCGCGGGCACCGGCCCGCGACCAGCGGCTGGGCGGGGCAGACGGTGATGACAGCGCTGCTCACGACCGCCGAGTCCGTCGGCGTCGAGACCCACACCGACACCCGGGCGCGGGCACTCGTCGTCGACGGGACCGGCCGGGTCGTGGGCCTGCGGGCCACGCGCTTCGGCGAGACCGTCCACTACCGCGCCCGGCGCGGGGTGGTGCTGGCCACCGGAGGGTTCGTCGACAACGAGCAGATGCTCACCGACCACGCGCCGGTGCTCCTGGGCCACGGCAAGGTCAGCGACGGGCTCGACGACGGCTCCGGCATCGAGATGGCCAGCGCCCTCGGCGCGGCCACCCGCCGGATGGGCTCCGTCGAGGCCGCCTACACCGCCGTCCCGGCCATGGCGTGCCGCGGCATGCTGGTCAACGCCCACGGACGACGCTTCATCAACGAGGACGTCTACCCCGGGCTCTACAGCCACGCGGCGCTGCACCAGCCGGGACCCTGCTGGGTGCTGATGGACGAGGCCGGCCTGGAGTCGGTCCCCGAGCAGGACGCCATGGGCGTGCGCCCGACGTACGCCGCCGAGACGCTGGCCGAGCTGGAGGCCGAGCTCGCCATGGTGCCGGGCAGCCTCGAGGCCACGGTCGCCGAGTACAACCGCCACGCGGTCGGGGGAGCGGACCCGCTCTTCCGCAAGGACCCCCGCTGGCTGCGGGTGCTCGAGGGTCCCTGGGCCGCGGTCGACCCGCGGATCGGGTTCTTCGCCCAGGGCAGCGCGGCTCCGGCGGGCACCGGCTTCCAGGGCTTCACGCTCGGTGGTCTGGCCACCACGGTGGACGGCGAGGTGCGCGCCGTCAGCGGCGGGCTGGTCCCCGGTCTGTACGCCGCAGGGCGGGCCACCTCGGGCATCCACGGGGACGGCTACATCTCCGGCACCTCCCTGGGCGACGGCACCTTCTTCGGTCGCCGCGCCGGCCTGCGGGCCGCGCACGGCTGAGCGGCCCCCGAGCACGCACGAGAGGAGCCGGTGTCCCCCGCGGGGACACCGGCTCCTCTGTCGGCCCTGAGGACCCTCAGCTCCTGCTGGGGGGCAGCATCTTCTTCGAGCGCTCCCGGGCCTCGCGGAGCAGCGTGGCGCGGTCATGACCGCTGCGCTTCTCGATGAGCTCCTGGTTGCCCTCCGCGATCTGGACCGGCCCGTTCTTGAGGTGGGCGAGCGCTTGGCGGGCGACGTCCTCGGGCTCGGAGACGTGCATGCCCGGGATGTCCATGTTGAGCCCGCCGCGGACCATCGCCGGGGTGCGGGTGACGCCGAGGACGAACTCCAGGACGTCGACGTCGTAGTCCGACATCTCCAGCCACAGGCCCTCGGCGAAGGTGCGGCAGAAGGACTTCACCGCAGCGTAGATGCTGATCTGGGCCGCACCCATGAAGCCGGCGAGCGAGCCGATCAGCAGCAGCCCACCGCGGCGGCGCTGCTTCATCGCGGCACCGAAGTGCTGGACCAGCGCGAGCTGGGCGGTGATGTTGAGATCGATGACCTGCTGGAAGCGCTCCAGGTCGCCCTCGACGAACTCGGAGCCGTAGGCGTTGGCGCCGGCGTTGTAGACCAGGAGGCCCACCTCGACGTCGGCCGTGGCCTCCTGGATGCGCTTGACCGAGTCGGGCAGGGTCAGGTCGAGGGCCAGGGTGCGCACCTCGACGCCGTGGGCGCGGGCGGCCTCGGCGGTCTCCTCGAGGGGCCCGGGCTTGCGGGCGATCAGCAGGAGGTTGAGACCGGCTGCAGCGAGCTGGTCGGCGAACGAGGCGCCGACGCCCTCGGAGCCGCCGGCGATGACTGCCCACGGGCCGTAGGTCGAGACGTCGATCATGAGTGGCTCTCCTCGTGCAGGGCTTCGGGGTTGGTCGGCAGCGGCTCGCCCGAGACGACGTCGAGGTCGCCGCGCACGGCGGCCTCGCGCAGCGAGTCGCGCAGCGAGACGCAACCGGTGAAGGTCGCCCCGTTGGGGCCGGAGCGGGGGGAGGACGCACGGCGCTCCACGCAGGACGCGACCGCCTCGTCGGTCCACTGGATGCTGGTCTGCTCCCAGCTGCTCTTGCGGGCCTGGACGCGGGCGCCGCAGGTCCCGCAGGACACGGCCTGCATGGGCGCGGTCTCGAGCCGGACGTCGGGACGCACCGCCATCAGACGGTCTGCTCCTGCGAGGCCGCCGCGCGACGGGCGATGTTGGCCTCGACCTCCCGACGCCACGCCTCGTTCGGCTTCGTGGTGTCGATCTCGAACTCGAAGCGCTCCGTCATCTCGTGCTCGATGTCGGCGACGTCGACGTAGAACTGCTCGTACCAGCGACGCAGCTGGTAGACGGGCCCGTCCTCCTCGCACAGCAGCGGGTTGTCGATGCGCGCCTTGGTGCGCCAGATCTCGACGTCCTGCTCGAAGCCGATGCGGATGAAGTCGCCCATGGTCTGCGCCATCGCGGTGGCCTGCTCGTCGTCCAGCCCGGGCAGCTTCTTGACGATCACGCCGTACTGGAGGACGAAGGTGTTCTCGTCGACGGGGTAGTGGCAGTTGATGAGCACGCTCGGGACGTCGTTGCCGTCCTCGTAGCGGTAGGTCAGGTCGTCGATCATGAACGACGGTCCGTAGTAGCTGGCGACCGAGTGGGTGCCCAGGCTCTTGGGGCCCTCGGTGCTGGCGGTGGGACGGGCGATGTCCTCGCGGCCGACACCCTCCATGAACTGGGTGGCGACGTGGCCCTCGAAGACGTTCTTGAAGTAGGTCGGGAAGGAGTAGTGCACGTAGAAGAAGTGCGCCATGTCCACGACGTTGTCGACGATCTCGCGACAGTTCGCGCCCTGGATGGTCGTGGTGTACCAGACCCAGTCGGTCCACTCGGGGTCCGAGTAGCCGGCGATGCTGGGGATGGTGACGTCCTCGGGGGGCTTGTTGCCCTCGGGGTCGTTCCAGACGAAGAGCATGCCGTCCTGGACCATCGTGGGCCAGGTGGCGGTGCGCGCGCGCAGCGGGACGCGACGGGCGTAGGGGATCTGCTTGCAGCGGCCGTCGCCGCCCCAGCGCCAGTCGTGGAAGGGGCACGCGATCTCGTTGCCCTTGACCGTGCCCTTGGACAGGTCGCCACCCATGTGGCGGCAGTAGGCGTCGAGCACGTTGAGCTGGCCGTCCTCGCCGCTGAAGACCACGAGCTTCTGGCCGAAGGCCTTGATCTCGTGCGGCTCGCCGTCGGCGAAGTCCCGGGACAACCCCAGGCAGTGCCACCCACGGGCGTAGCGGGTGGGGGCGGCCCCCGACTCGATCTGGCGGACCTCGTCCTGGACTTCAGCCATGTGTCTCTCCCTATTGCCTGTGCCGGGCGGACGGGAGGTGGTGCTGACCGGTCCGGCCCCACCTCGTCCTGCCCAGCGACGCTGGTGCTCTCTTGTGCGAGTCTGCGGCGGCCCCTGCCGGCGACGTGTGATCGGTCCCACTCATCGGTACGATGGAGCCGCACATCCACAGCATGCGCCCAGCATCGTCGTGCCACCAGGTCGGAGAGGACGACGTGCCACGAATCGCGGAGGACCGAGCGCCGGCCGAGCCGAGCTCGGCGGAGCAGCACGAGCGCTACCAGCGGATCCTGGTGGCGGCGGCCCGGCTGGCGGCCGAGAGCGGCTACGAGCGGGTCCAGATGCACGAGGTCGCCAAGGCGGCCGGGGTCGCGATCGCCACCCTGTACCGCTACTTCCCCTCCAAGGCGCACCTCTTCACCGCCGTGATGCGGTGGCAGGTGTCGCGCGGCTACTCCGCCCCGTCCTCGGGCAGCGCCAAGGATCCAGCGGGCGCGATCGCCGATCTGCTGATCTCCATGACCCGCCAGATGGTGCGCAGCCCCCTGCTCTCGCTGGCGATGATGCAGGCCAACAACAAGACCCAGGCCCTGGCCTCCGCCGCGGGGGAGCAGAGCCCCAACGACGTCGCCTTCCAGCAGCTGGTGCTCGACACCGCCGGGATCGCGGAGCCGTCGGCCGAGGACGACCGGCGGGTGCGCCTGGTGGTGCACTGCTGGTACGGCGTGCTGACGTCCGTGCTCAACGGCCGCATCCCCATGGAGGAGGCCGAGGACGACATCCAGGTGGCCTGCCGGCTCCTGGTCGACAGCAGGTGACCCTCCGCGGGCGACGCCTCTCCCGCTGATCGGAATCGACGACCCCGGGTGTGACCCGGGTCTCTACGCTCCCGGCATGCACCGCTTCAGCGGCACCAACGTCGTCCTCACCGGTGGCGGGTCCGGCATCGGACGCGCCACCGTCCACCGTCTCGTGACCGAGGGGGCCGCGGTGTACGCCGTGGACCGCGACGGTGACGGCCTGGCCGAGACCGCGCAGGGGGCGCTGGGCAGTGGACGCGTCGTCACCGAGGTCGTCGACGTGCGCGACGAGGCGGCGGTCGTCGCTGCGGTCGCCCGGGCCCACCAGGAGCTGGGCAGCATCGACGTCCTCATCAACGCCGCCGGGGTCCACCGCACCACCCCGATCGAGACCCTCAGCGTCGCGGACCTGCGTGAGCTCTTCGAGATCAACCTCGTCGGCACCGCCGTGTTCTGCCGCGAGGTGGTGCCGCACCTGCCCGACGGCGCCGGCGTGATCGTCAACATCGCCTCGTCGTCCGCGGCGCACGGCAACCCGTACATGAGCGCCTACTCCGCCTCGAAGGGCGCGGTGCTCGGCTTCACCCTCAGCCTGGCCGCGGAGCTGGCCGGGCGGGGCATCCGGGTCGTCCCCGTCTCGCCGGGCCAGGTCGACACCCCGTTGACCCGGGCGGTCGGGGGCGATGCGTCCCTGGCCGGTCTCGACTTCTCCTACTTCGACCGGATCCGGTCGCCCTGGGGGCCGGCCGCTCCCGACCAGCTCGCGGGCGCGATCGTCTTCGCGGCCTCGCGCGACGCGGCGTACCTCACCGGCGTCGACCTCCGGGTCGACGGCGGCTCCCACATCTGACACCTCTGACATCCGAGCCCCTGGAGGCCCCATGAACCGCACCATCGCCGTCACCGGCTCCGCCTCCGGCATCGGGGCGACCCTGGCCGCGCTGCTCACCGAGCGTGGCGACACCGTGATCGGGGTCGACCTCGCCGACGCCGACGTGGTGGCCGACCTCGCGAGCCCCGAGGGACGCGCCGCGGCGGTCCGGGCGATCGCCGAGAAGGCCGACGGCCGGCTCGACGGACTGGTGACCTGTGCCGGCACCTCGGTCCCGGGGCCCGCGATGGTCCGGGTCAACTACTTCGGCAGCACCGAGCTGGCGGCCGGCCTGCAGCCGCTGCTGGCCGCCTCGCCGGCCGGCCGGGTCGTGCTGATCGGCTCGATCTCCGGCACCCAGCCGGCGTACGAGCCGCTGGTCGAGGCGCTGCTCGCCGATGACGAGCAGCAGTCGCTCGAGCGGGCCGACGAGGTCGTCGCCGCCGGTGGCCCCCAGCAGATCTACCCGTCGACGAAGTCGGCGCTGGCCCAGTGGGCCCGGCGCACCTGCGTCGCGCCCGGGTGGGCCGATGCCGGGATCCCGGTCAACGTGGTCGCCCCGGGCGTCGTGCTGACCCCGATGACCACCGCGCTGGTCGCCGACCCGCAGATGAAGCAGGTCATGGACGCCGCTGTGCCGATGCCGCTGAACGGCTACGCGCCGCCGGAGGCCCCGGCCGCCCTCGCCGCCTGGTTGGTGGGCGCGGAGAACACCCACGTCACCGGTCAGGTCGTCTACGTCGACGGCGGCGCCGAGGCCACGCTGCGCGCGGCCGACCACTTCTGAGCCCCTGCCCGGCGCGGCGGTCCTGCCGTCGCGCCGGGTGCAGGAGCCTCAACCGTTGAGCGTCTCGATGCCGGTGGTGTCGAGCTTCGCCACGCTGTAGGCGGCGTAGGTCTGGTTGGCCGGGCGCCCCTCGAAGTACGACGACAGCTGCTGGTCCATCTCGGCGGTCGTGAAGGTCCCGTCGGCGGCGGTGAAGGTCGTCTCCACGGTCGGGGCTGCCATCAGGGCGACGAAGTCGCCGTAGACGATGAAGACCTGGCCGCTGATCTGGGCCGAGGCCGGTGAGCCGAGGTAGCCCACCAGGGTGGCGACCCGCTCCGGGGCGAGGATGTCCAGACGCCCGGTGTCGGCGTCGTCGGCGAACACGCTCGAGGTCATCTCGGTGCGGGCACGAGGGCAGATGGCGTTGGCCGTCACGCCGTAGCGGGCGAGACCGCGCGAGGTCGACAGGGTGAGCGCGACGATGCCGGCCTTGGCCGCGGCGTAGTTGGACTGGCCGGGGGCACCGAAGAGGAAGGCCTCCGAGGCGGTGTTGACCACCCGGCCGTAGACCGGACCGCCGGCGGCCTTGGACGCCGAGCGCCAGTGCACGGCCGCGGCCCGCGACACCGCGGCGTGCCCCTTGAGGTGCACCCGGATGACGTCGTCCCACTGCTGCTCGGACATGTTGAACAGCATCGTGTCGCGGGTGATCCCGGCGTTGTTGACGACGATGTCGAGGCTGCCGAAACCGTCGACGGCGGCCGCGACGAGCTCCTCGCCGATCTGCCAGCTGCCCACGTCGCCCTTGACGGCCACGGCCCCGGGACCCATGGCCCGGATCTCTGCGACCACGGCGTCCGCGGCGTCGCCGATGTCGTTGACCACCACGTTGGCGCCCTGGGCCGCGAGGGCGAGCGCCTCGGCGCGGCCCAGGCCGGCGCCGGCGCCGGTCACGATCGCGGTGCGTCCGGTCAGGTCGGTGCTGCCCATCGGCTCACGTCTCCTCGAGTCCTCGCCGTCGGGACCTGGTGCCCCGGCCGGTCGGGGTGACCCTAGGAGCCGTTCGTGAGGAGGTCCCCCCGGAGGTTCCACTGAGCAGGAGAGCAGCCAGCAGAGCCTCGGCGTCGGCCTCCATGATGGGCGCGATCCGCGACCCCGCGGGCGCTCGACGTGAGGTGGGACGATGGCTTCGTTGACAGGACAGGTCGCACTCGTGACCGGTGCCGGGCAGGGCGTGGGGCAGGGGATCGCCCTGGCGCTGGCCTCCGAGGGCGTCGACGTCGCTGTCGTCGGGCGCACCGCGGCCAAGCTGGAGACCACCTGCGAGCTGCTGCGGGCCCGCGGGGTGCGCGCCGAGGCCTTCGTCTGCGACATCGTGCAGGTCGACACCATCGCCGCCGTGGTCGACCAGGTCGCCGAGACGATGGGCCGCATCGACATCCTCGTCAACAACGCCTACACCGGCGCCTACGGGCCGCTGCTCAGCCTCACCGACGAGGCCGTGCAACGGTCGTTCTCGTCCGGTCCGCTCGCCACCCTGGCCTTCATGCGGGCCTGCCACCCGCACCTGTCCGCGCGGGGCGACGGACACATCGTCAACCTGGTCACCTCGGCGATGGTGCGCTGGGACCCCACGACGTACGGCGCCTACGCGGCGGCGAAGCAGGCGGTGCGCTCCCTGACCCGCACCGCGGCGGTCGAGTGGGCCCGCGACGGCATCCGCGCCAACAACATCGCCCCGCACGCGCTGTCGCCCGGGCTCAAGGGCTGGACCGAGCGCTTCCCCGAGGAGGCCGCCGAGTTCGTCGCGACGATCCCGCAGGGCCGCATCGGCGACTGCGAGGACGACATCGGTCGCGCGGTGGTCGCCCTGGTCGGCAGCGACCTGCGCTACCTGACCGGAGCCACCCTCCCGCTCGACGGCGGCCAGGCCTTCTTCGGATGAGCACGGTCGCTGCTCCGGGTCCCGGCGCCCCCGCCGGCGACTGGCTCGGCGTGCACCTGGGCGAGCGCACCGTCGGCTACGACGAGACCCGGGCGATCCTCTACGCGCTGGCCGTCGGGGCCTCGCCCGACGACCTCGACCTGGTCTTCGAGGACCGGCTGCGGGTGCTGCCGACCTTCGCGCTGACCCTGGCGCAGTGGGCGCCCGACGCGCTGGGTCGCGCCGGCGCCTTCGACGTGACCACCGCGGTGCACGGCTCGCAGCGGCTCGAGGTGCTCGACGCGCTGCCGCGGGCCGGCGAGCTGGACCTCGACGCCCGGGTGAGCGCGGTGTGGGACAAGGGCACGGCCGCGGTCTTCGACGTCACCGTCGAGAGCCGCTGCTTCGTCGCCACCTGGTCGCTGTTCGCGCCGGGCCGTGGCGGCTTCGGCGGCGAGCGCGGCCCGCGTGCGCCCGGCCGGCCGGAGGGGGAGCCCACCGGGCAGCACCTCGTCCCGACCGCGGCCAACCAGGCCGTCCTCTACCGGCTCCTGGGGGACCGGCACCACATGCACGTCGTGCCCGAGGCGGCGCAGGCCGCCGGCCAGCCGCGGCCGTTCCTGCACGGCCTGGCCTCGCTGGCCGGGGCCAGTCTGCCGCTGGCACGCAGCCTCGGCGCGCACCCGGCCGACGTACGCCTGCTCGAGGGACGCTTCGCCGCCCCGGTCTTCCCCGGCGACCTGCTGGAGGTGGACTCCTGGGCGGGCGACAGCGACCGGGACCTGCGCTTCAGCGTCACCACCGACACCCGACCGGCCATCAGCGGCGGCGCGCTCACCGTGGGCTGACGCCCGCTGCTCGGGTCCGACACTCGCGACATCCTCCCGGTCAGTGGGAGAAGCCCTGTGTCGTGGCTCACCCCTCCTTACTGTTTCTCCTGACCGGGCCGCTCGCGGCCCCCACCCGAAGGGATGCACCGGATGCGACGAGCACCCCACCGACCACCACGCCGAGGTGAGCACTGATGCGCACACCGCTGAAACGGCTCTCCGAGCTGGCGGTCGTCCTGCTCCTGGTGAGCTTCGGCGTCTTCATGCTGGTCTCGCTCCTGCCCGGCGACCCCGCGGTCTCCATCCTGGGTGAGGGTCGGACCCCGGCTGAGTACGCCGCCAAGCGCACCGAGCTGGGCCTGGACGGCAACGTCCTCTCCCGCTACGCCGAGTGGTTGGGCTCCGCCCTCACCGGCGACCTGGGTGCCTCCCTGGTCCCGCCGCAGAGCGACGTGCTCTCGCGGGTGCTCACCGCGCTGCCCGTCAGCGCCCAGCTCGGCGCCATGGGCCTCGTCATCGCCCTGCTGCTCGCCGTCCCGCTGGCGATGTGGAGCGCTGCCCACGAGGGTGGCCTGATCGACCGGGCCATCGGCGCCTCGATGTTCGCGGTGCTCTCGGTGCCCTCGTTCCTCGCCGGGCTGCTGCTGATCGCGGTCTTCTCGAACGGGCTCGGCTGGTTCCCCCGCGCACAGTGGGTGCGCTTCAGCGAGGACCCCGTCCAGAACCTCTACCACGCCATCCTGCCGGCGCTGACGATCGCGCTGATGGAGCTGGCGCTGTTCACCCGGGTGCTGCGCAACGACCTGATCGTGACCCTGCACGAGGACTACATCCTCGCGGCCCGGGCCAAGGGCATGTCCCCGCGCCGGATCCTCATCGCCGACGCCCTGCGCCCGTCGTCGTTCTCGCTGGTCACCCTGCTGGGCATCAGCATGGGACGGCTGATCGGCAGCACCGTGATCGTGGAGTACCTCTTCGCGCTGCCCGGCATGGGCAGCCTCATCGTCAATGCCGCCAACCAGGGCGACTTCCCGATGGTCCAGGGGGCCGTCCTCCTGGTCGCGCTCATCTACGTCGTGGTGAACGCCGGCATCGACCTCTCGTACGGCTACCTTGACCCGAGGACGCGACGTGTTCATGCCTAGGAAGCCGACGCTCGTCGGCACCACGATGTCCCGCGGCCGGATGACCGGCCTCGGTGCGGTCCTGCTCGTCGCCGGACTGGCCCTGATGGTCTTCGGGTGGAGCACCCCGGCGCTCGTGCTGGCCGTCAAGGCGCTGCTCTTCCTGCTCGGGGTGGGCCTGGTCGTCCAGGGCCTCTCGCGCCTGGTGTGGGGCTGGCGCGGTGAGCGTCCCGACATGCTGTTCCTGGTGTGCTCCGCGTGGTTGGTGCTGCTGATCGCGGTCGCCGCCCTCGCGCCGCTGCTGCCGCTGGGCGAGCACGTCGACGTGGCCTCCGCGCTCAGCGAGCCGAGCTACCAGACCCCGGCCCTGACCAGTGAGCACCCGCTCGGCACCAACAACTACGGCCTCGACATGCTGGCCCGCTCGGTCTACGGGGCCCGCACCTCGTTGATCGTCTCCCTGATGGCCGTCACGATCGGCACGCTGATCGGCGGCTCCATCGGAGTCGTGGCCGGCTACTTCCGCGCCGGCGTCGACAGCGTGATCGGGATCTTCACCAACGCCCTGCTCGCCGTTCCGCCGCTCATCCTCCTGATCGCGCTCGGCACGGTGCTCGACCCGAAGATCCGCAACATCGCGTTCGCCCTGGCGTTGCTGACCATCCCGAGCATGATCCGGCTGGCTCGCGCCAACACCATCGCCTTCGCCCAGCGCGAGTTCGTGCTCGCCGCCCGGGCGATGGGAGCCACCAAGCTGCGCGTGATGGTCCGGGAGCTGGTGCCCAACGTCGTGCTGCCGGTCTTCTCGATGGTCATCGTGATGATCTCGGTGCTCATCGTGGCCGAGGCCTCGCTCAGCTTCCTGGGCCTGGGCATCCAGGCCCCGGAGCCCACCTGGGGCAACATGATCGCCGAGGCCGAGGGCGGCACCATGGAGGACTACCCGCACATCGTGCTGGTGCCCGGCGCCTTCCTGTTCCTCACCGTCTTCTCCTTCAACCTGCTGGGCGAGAAGGCCCAGAAGCGTTGGGACACCAGGAGTGCCAAGCTGTGATCACCGAGAACCTGCTCGAGGTCGACGACCTCCGCACCACCTTCCAGACCCCGCGCGGCGCCGTGTGCGCCGTCGACGGCGTCTCCCTGACCCTCAAGCCGGGGGAGACCCTCGGCATCGTGGGCGAGTCCGGCTCGGGCAAGTCCGTGCTGGGCCGCACCATCATGGGGCTGATCTCCAACAGCCCCACGACCTCGGTGACCGGCTCGGTGCGCATCGCCGGTCAGGACGTGCACGCCTTGAGCGCGAAGCGTCGCCGCAAGCTGTGGGGCCCGACGGTGGCGATGGTCTTCCAGGACCCGATGACCTCGTTGAACCCGGTCAAGAAGATCGGCACCCACATCACCGAGGCGCTGCGCCTGCACTTCTCCCTGGGCAAGGCCGAGGCGCGCGACCGGGCCATCGAGCTGCTGACGCAGGTCGGCATCCCGGAGCCGACCCGGCGGATGACGCAGTACCCCCACGAGCTGTCCGGCGGCATGCGCCAGCGCGTCGTGATCGCGATGGCGCTGTGCTGCGGGCCGGACCTGCTGATCGCCGACGAGCCGACCACCGCGCTCGACGTCACGGTGCAGAAGCAGATCCTCGACCTCCTGGCCTCCTTGAGCCAGACGCTGAACATGGCCACCATCCTGATCAGCCACGACCTCGGGGCCGTCGAGGGACGCACCGACCGGGTCCAGGTCATGTACGCCGGCCGGGTCGTGGAGTCGTCGCGGACCGGCACCGTCTTCGCCGAGCCCGGTCACCCGTACTCCGAGGCGCTGCTGGCCTCGATCCCGCGCATGGAGGACAAGCCGCACACGCTGCTGCGCGCCATCGACGGCACGCCCCCGGACATGATCTCGCCGCCGCCCGGCTGCCGGTTCGCCCCGCGCTGCCAGTACGCCCAGGACCGGTGCGTCCAGGAGTCGCCGCCGCTGCTGGACCACGTCGGGCCCGCGACCCCGCACCTGGTGGCCTGTCACTACCCCCTGATCGTCCCTGCGCCCGGCTCGGCTGCTGCCGCTCCGCGCACGCTGCTCGAGGAGACCCGCTGATGGCCGGCAGTGGAACAGCGCACATGCGCACGGAGGGCAACCCCGTCCTGACCGTCGACGACCTCGTCGTCGAGTTCCCGGTCGGGCGCGGCATGAAGGTGCACGCGGTGTCCGGGATGAACCTGGACCTGCTGCCGGGGGAGACGCTGGGCATCCTCGGTGAGTCCGGGTGCGGCAAGTCGACCGCCGGCCGCGCCCTCATGCAGCTCCCTGCGCCCACCTCGGGCCGGGTGCTCCTGGGCGAGCGCGAGCTGACCGGCCTGCCCGGGCGAGCCCTGCGTCGGGCCCGCGCGAAGATGCAGATGATCATGCAGGACCCGACCTCGTCGCTGAACCCGCGACGCAAGGTCAAGGACCTGGTGGCCGAGGGGCTGTCCATCTGGGGCTTCGGCGGGAGCGATGCGGACAAGGAGAAGCTGATCCGCGAGACGCTCACCGCGGTGGGCCTGGACCCGGACGTGGTCTGGGACCGACGCGCCCACGAGCTGTCCGGTGGTCAGTGCCAGCGGGTGTGCATCGCCCGGGCCCTGATGATGAACCCGACGGTGCTGATCTGCGACGAGCCGGTCTCCTCCCTCGACGTCTCGGTGCAGGCTCAGATCCTGAACCTGCTGGAGCGCACCAAGGAGCAGTACTCCTTGAGCATGATCTTCATCGCCCACGACGTGTCGGTGGTCAAGAACATCAGCGACCGGGTGATGGTGCTCTACCTGGGCAAGACCTGCGAGGTCATCGCCTCGGAGGACATCAACGCCCACGCCGCCCACCCCTACACGCGGATGCTGCTCTCCTCGATCCCGGGTGCGAACGACCGGGACGGGGACATCACTCCCACCTCGACCGAGCTGCCCTCGCCGATCAACCCGCCGTCGGGCTGCCGCTTCCGCACCCGGTGCCCGCTGGCCACCGACCAGTGCGCCACGCAGGAGCCGGAGCTGCGCGAGATCCGGCCCGGACAGTTCGTCGCCTGCCACCATCCCGTCCTCTGACGACCGTGCCAGCACTGGACGCCACGGCGCTCGCGGCAGCGATCCGCGACGGCGAGCTGAGCGCCAAGGAGGCCGTCGAGGCGAGCATCGCGCGCATCGAGAGGCTCGATCCCGCTCTCAACGCCGTCATCGGCACCCGGTTCGAGGCCGCCCTCGAGGACGTCGAGCGGGGGCTCCCGCAGGGGCCGCTGACCGGGGTCCCCACGCTCGTCAAGCCGCTGGCCGCCGACGTCGCCGGGCTGCCCAGCGCCGGTGGTTCACGGCTCTTCGCCGACGTCGTGGCCGAGCAGGACAGCGAGCTCGTCCGGCGCTACCGAGCGGCAGGGATGGTGGTGCTCGGCACCACCAACACTCCCGAGCTGGGCAAGAGCGGCACCAGCACCGAGCCGCTCCTGCACGGCCCGACCCGCAACCCGTGGGACACCTCCCGGTCGACGGGTGGCTCCAGCGGCGGCTCGGCCGCTGCGGTGAGCGCGGGCCTGGTCCCGGTGGCGCACGGCAACGACGGTGGCGGCTCGATCCGGATCCCGGCCGCGATGTGCGGTCTCCTCGGCCTCAAGCCGAGCCGCGGCCGCGTGCCCGGAGCGCCGTACAACGCCTCGCTGGCGGGCCCCGTCAGCGTGCACCACGTGCTGAGCACGTCGGTGCGCGACTCGGCGCTGCTGCTCGACCTGACCTCGGCGACGCCGCCCGGGGCGCTCTTCGCAGCCCCGTCCGAACCGGCCGGGTTCCTCGCCCGGTTGCAGGCCGGACCGGGCCGACTGCGCATCGGCGTCGCCACCACGGTGCCCGACGGCCCCGACACCGACCCCGCGTGCGTGGCAGCGGTGCGCCGCGCCGCCGACCTGCTCGTCGACCTCGGCCACGAGGTCGTGGAGACCGATCTCAGGTACCGCCTCGGAGAAGTGCTCACCTGCTCGGGACGGGTGATGGGGGCCGGCCTCGTCGCCCTCGTCGACGACCGCCTCCAGCAGCTGGGCCGGGCCCTGCGCGAGGACGACGTCGAGCCGTTCACCCGGGCGATGTACGAGCGCTACTCCACCCTGTCCGCCGCCGACCTGGTGCGTGCCCTGCAGGACTTCGAGCGGATCGCACGTGAGATGGGCACGACGTACGCCGACCTCGACGTCGTGCTCACCCCGACCCTGGCCCGGCCGACCCCGGAGCTGGGCGTGGCCGACCCCAGGCGCCCGGAGACGATGTACGAGCACGGTCGGCTGATCTCGGCCTACACCTCGATCTGCAACGTGACCGGCGCCCCGGCCGTCTCGGTGCCCTTCGGCACCGACGAGCGCGGGATGCCGATCGGTGTGCAGGTGATCGCCGACCTCGGCGGCGAGGGCCTGCTGCTGGCTCTGGCGGCCCAGCTCGAGCGGGCCGCCCCCTGGCCCACCCACGCCCCCGACCCGGCGCAAATATCTCGCTGACCCGGCGCAGATATCGCGCTGACCCGGCGCAAATCCACCGGAACGCGGTTGCCGGTCGCGAGGCGAACGGGTGCCGTGGAACCAGACCGTTGACTGGGTGGCCGTGCTACGACCCCGATCTGCCTGCGCCTCAGTCGCTCACCCCTGCGGGCGGATGATCCCGGCGATGTGCGCCGACTCAGCGCGACATTCGCGCCGACTCGCGCTGAGGGTCGGACGCCGGGCCCTCCCGCGTCCTCTCGACTGGGCCCCTCCTGTCGGTTCCTCATCCGGGTGAAGAACCGCCAGGTGCGATCCGATCGCTACGATCGGCGGCACCCCGCTGAGGAGGGACGATGCGACGACTCACGACCACTTTCCTGAGCACAGCCGCCGTCGCTGCGCTTGCGGCGGCCTGCGGCAACGGGGCCGATCCGAGCAGTACCGAGCCGAGCAGCACCGAGCCGAGCAGCGCCTCGCCGACCAGCATCAGCACGACCACCTCGTCGGAGCCCACCGGCACCCCGGCCTTCCCGGAGGGGACGGCCGACCAGACGGCGGAGTACTCGGGGGAGTGGGACCTCGTGCTGATGGACGTGCGCGTGGGTGAGCACGGGGGCTACGACCGCGTCGTGCTCGAGTTCTCGGGTTCGGGCACCCCGGGCTGGGCGGTGGGCTACGTGGACGAGGCCGTCCTCGACGGGAGTGGCGAGGACGTCACGCTCGACGGCGGTGCGGTGCTGGACATCTACGCCTCGGGCACGACCTACCCGGCGGATGACGGAGAGGCCTACGACGGCCCCCGGCAGTTCGAACCGGGGGACGGGGGCGAGGTCGAGGACATCTACGTCGGTGGCACGTTCGAGGGCTACACGCAGGTGCTGGTCGGGATCGACGACGACCCGGTCCCGTTCCGGGTCTTCGCGCTCACCGGCCCACCGCGCCTGGTGGTCGACGTCCTCGACGACTGACCCCCAGGAAATGCGCGAGTCGGCCCAAATGTCGCACTGAGTCGGCGCGAACCGCGCCGACTCAGTGCGACATTTGGGCCGACTCGCGCAGTCTTGGTCTTGGTCTTGGTCCTGGCCTTGGTTCTGGTCCCTGGTCCCTGGGCCCCGGGGCTCAGCTCCTGGTGCTGGGCAGGGAGTGCCGGTCCCGTGAACGCCGAAGCCCCGGCCCTCCGTGAGGAGGACCGGGGCGACGGGTGTGTCAGGTGCGGATCAGGTCAGTCCTGCGAGATCCAGGCCTCGTCGAAGAGGACAGCGGCCTCGGAGGTGGGCTGGATGCCGTGGACGTTCTCGCCCCAGGCCTCGAAGAAGGCGCCGCCGGACACGTTGATGTACGGCACGTCCTCCTTCCACAGCTCCTCGATCTCGGCCATCGTGTCGAGACCCTCCTCGGGGCCGACCGCGGTCTTCAGCTCGGCGAGGAGCTCGTCCATCTTCGGGTTGGCGTAGCGACCCGGGTTGGAGCCCGAGGTGCTGTTCAGGGCCACGTAGAGGCGCGAGTAGGGGTCGGAGTCGGAGATCGAGGTGCCACCGAGGGCGATGTCGAAGTCGCCGTCGACGTAGATCTTCTTGACCTGGTCGGCGACCGAGTTGACCAGGTCGAGGGTGACCTCGAAGCCGGCGGACTCGAGCATCGCCTTGATGGCGACCGCTCCGGCCTTGGCGGAGGCATCCGACAGGCCGAGGTAGCGCACCTTGCCGTCGAATCCGTCAGCCTTGGCCTCCTCGAGCAGCGCCGTGGCGGCCTCGACGTCAGCCTCGACGGGCTCGACGTCGGTGCTCCAGGTGGAGAAGTCGGCCATCAGGCTGCGGTCGGCCAGGTCGGAGGCGTCGGTGACCCGCTGCAGGTAGGTGCCCGCGTCGAGGGCCAGGTTGATCGCCTGGCGCACCCGCACGTCGGCGGTGGCGGTGCCCTCACGGGCGTTGAGGTTGAGCGTGCGCGCACCGCTGACGGCGTTCATCGCACCGGCCCAGCCCGCCTCGACGGCCTCGACCACGATGTCGTCCTGGCGCAGGTAGGCCACGTCGACCTCGCCGGCCTCCAGCGACTCGTACTTGGCCGTGTCGGTCGGGATGATGAGGAACTCGATGGCGTCGAGCGGGGGGCGACCGTCGAAGTAGTCCTCGTTGGCCACCACGGTGGTCTTCTCGCCGGGCGACTGGCTGTCGAGCACGAACGGGCCCGCGCCGATGGGCTGGAACTTCTCGGGGTCCTTGTACGCGGCCGGCGCCATGATCAGGCCGCTGCCGCCGGCGAGCATCTGCGGGAAGGTCGCCCAGGGGGAGGTGAACGTGAAGGTCACCGTGCGCTCGTCGGTGGCCTCCATCGAGTCCAGGTTCGACTGGATGGTGCTGCCGCCGAAGCCGTAGCCGGCGAAGTAGTAGTTGAGGCTGCCCAGGACCGCCTTGGCGTCGAGGGGCGAGCCGTCGGTGAAGTTGACGCCCTCGCGCAGGGTGAGGGTCCAGGTGGTGCCGTCGTCGTCGGTCTCGAGCGACTCGGCCAGCTGCGGCTCCCAGGTCTCCGACTCCATGTCCCAGCGCATCAGGGTGTCGTAGACCGACGCCATCACGTTCAGCCCGGTCTGGCCGGTCGCGTAGGTCTGGATCGGGTTGAGGGTCACTGCCTCCGAGTACTCCACGACCTTCAGCGTGCCGCCCTCGACGGGGTCGCCGGCCTCCTCGACGTTGACGAGCCCGTCGACGTAGATCTCCTTCGCGGACTCTGCTGTCGAGGACGACGCCTCGTCGGTGCTGTCGCTGCTGGCGCAGCCGGTGACAACGAGCGCGCTGGAGCACAGCACCGCTGCCACTCGAGCCCGCATCGAGATGCGTGTGTTCACTGTTCCTCCAAGAGTGGGTGCACGGGACAGGCCGGTGCCTGCAGGCCGAACGAGCAACCTGTGCGAGACGTCACAGTAGGTACGCCCGCACCGGCGTGGCCCGGCTCACTCCCACTCAGTGGGCGGTGGCCGTGGCGCCGGTCTGGTCCGGCGCCACGGGTCAGCGGGTGTGGGCGATGTAGACGTCGCAGGGGGCGTGGTGAGCGACCGCGGTGGCGATGCTGCCCATCAGCCGACCGGGACCCTGCACCCGCCGGTTGCCCACCACGATGAGGTCCGCGTCGTGCTGGGTCGCGGCCTCGACCAGCGCGTCCGCCGGCTTGCCCTCCACGGCGGTGCCGACGATGTCCGAGGCGATCGAGGAGAGCTGGGCGGCGACCCGCTCGGCGGTGCCGGTGGCGACGCCGGAGGCGGTGAGGTGCCAGTGGTCGCTGCCGTCGCCGACCTCGGTGACGCTCTCCTTGGCGTAGGCGCACACCACGTGCAGCCGGGCGCCGGTGCTGCGGGCCAGCTCGGCTGCGGTCACGGCGGCGCGCCCGGCGGTCTCGCTGTCGTCGACGCCCACGATGATCGTTCGCATTGTCTTCTCCTCCGGCCCCGGGCGCGCACGGCCCGGACGGTCCGGGACCACGATCTCGCGTCCGGGGCGTCCGCGCAGCCCCGGTCTGCTCAGCGGGACCCCGGCGAGGCTCGCCGGGGATGTCGCTGAGTGGGATGCCTGCGTGCCGGCTGCCGGGGTTGCCGGACACTGGGGGCGTCCTGTCCCCTGTCCGGGAGCCCCGATGACCTCCAACCAGTACGACGTGCCGCACGGTGACGTGGAGCGACCTCGCTCCGACGTCGACGCCGCGACGGTGACCGAAGCCGGCGAACGGCTCGTCCTCGCCCTCACGAGCGTGACGCCCTGCGCCCCGGTGCGCGACCTGATCGGGTCGACGGACGTGGCGGCGGCGTACCTGGTGCAGGAGCACCTCAACGCGACGCGGACCGCCGCGGGTGCGCGCGTGGTCGGTCGCAAGATCGGCGTGACCTCCGAGGCGGTGCAGACCCAGCTCGGTGTCGACCAGCCGGACTTCGGTGTGCTCTTCGACGACATGGGCTTCCCCGACGGCGCCGACATCCCGGTCGAGCGGCTCCTGCAGCCCAAGGTCGAGGCCGAGGTCGCGTTCGTGCTGTCCGAGGACCTCGCCGAGGGCCCGCTGGACCTGGCCCAGGTGCGCGGCGCGATCGCCTACGCGGTCGCCGCGCTCGAGATCGTCGACAGCCGCATCCCGGACTGGGACATCACCTTCGCCGACACCGTCGCCGACAACGCCTCCTCGGGCCTCTACGTGCTCGGCAGCCAGCAGCGCACCCTGGACGAGGTGGAGCCGGTCGAGGTGACCATGTCGATGAGCATCGACGGCGAGGAGGTCTCCACCGGCACCGGTGCCGCCTGCCTCGGCGACCCGCTCAAGGCCGTGGCCTGGCTGGCCCACCAGGCCCGCACGTTCGGCGAACCGCTGCGTGCCGGCCAGGTCGTCCTCTCCGGCGCCCTCGGGCCCGATGCGTCCGGTGACCCCCGGCGCCACCGTCGTCGCCGAGATCAGCGGTCTCGGCTCCGTGACCGCGCACTTCCCGACCACCGACCGCCAGCAGGCCCACCAGCAGGCCCACCAGCAGGCCCACCAGCAGGCACAGCAGAAGGACCAGTCATGACCGAGAAGAAGACCAAGGTCGCCATCATCGGCTCGGGCAACATCGGCACCGACCTGATGATCAAGGTGATGCGGCACTCCGCAGCAGCCTCGAGATGGGCGCGATGGTCGGCATCGACCCCGACTCCGACGGCCTGGCCCGGGCGGCGCGCTTCGGCGTGCCGATCACCGCCGAGGGCGTCGAGGGCCTGGTGGCCATGCCGGGCTTCGACGACATCGACATCGTCTTCGACGCCACCTCCGCCGGCGCCACGTCGCCAACGACGCGCGGCTGCGCGCCGCTCGGCAAGCGCCTCATCGACCTCACCCCGGCCGCGATCGGTCCGTTCGTCGTGCCCGCGGTCAACCTCGACGCACCACGTCGAGCGAGCCCAACGTCAACATGGTGACCTGCGGCGGCCAGGCCACGATCCCGATCGTGGCCGCGGTCTCGCGCGTGGCGCCCGTGCAGTACGCCGAGATCGTCGCGTCGATCGCCTCGAAGTCCGCCGGCCCCGGCACCCGCGCGAACATCGACGAGTTCACCGAGACCACGTCGCGCGCGATCGAGGTGGTCGGCGGCGCGCAAGCGCGGCAAGGCGATCATCGTGCTGAACCCGGCCGAGCCGCCGCTGATCATGCGCGACACCGTCTTCTGCCTCGTGGTCGGCTCCGGACGCCCGATGCACGAGCGCGATCGCGCGCCTCGGTCGAGCAGATGGTCGCCGACGTCGCGGCCTACGTGCCCGGCTACCGGCTGAAGCAGGCAGGTGCAGTTCGACCGAGATCCCCGCCGACCAGCCGGTCGAGACGCTGCTCGCCGAGGGCGAGACCACCCGAGCCACCCACCAGGTCTCGGTCTTCCTCGAGGTCGAGGGCGCCGCGCACTACCTGCCGGCCTACGCCGGCAACCTCGACATCATGACCTCGGCCGCGCCTGCAGCGTCGCCGAGCGGATGGCCGCGCCAAGGAGAACGCCGAGAGCACCGCACTCAGCCCGTGGTCGAGACCGCCGACGGCCTGAGATCTACATCCAGGACGTCACCCTGCGCGACGGCATGCACGCCATCCGCCACCGCATCGACCCTCGACGACGTACGGCCGCATCGCCGCCGCGCTCGACGCCGCCGGCGTCGACGCCATCGAGGTCGCCCACGGCGACGGCCTCGCCGGCGGCAGCCTCAACTACGGCCTCGGCGCGCACACCGACTGGGAGTGGATCGAGGCCGCCGCCGACGTCGTCAAGAACGCCCGGCTCACCACCCTGCTGCTGCCCGGCATCGGCACCATCGACGACCTCGAGCAGGCCTACGAGCCTCGGCGTCCGCTCGGTGCGGGTCGCCACCCACTGCACCGAGGCCGACGTCGCCGCCCAGCACATCGCCACGGCCCGCGAGCTCGGCATGGACGTCTCCGGCTTCCTGATGATGAGCCACATGGCCGCCGCCCGACGAGCTCGCGCGCCAGGCCAAGCTGATGGAGTCCTACGGCGCCCACTGCGTCTACGTCACCGACTCCGGTGGCCGCCTGACCATGGACGATGTCGCGCGACCGGGTCCGCGCCTACCGCGACGTGCTCGAACCCGGAGACCGAGATCGGCATCCACGCCCACCACAACCTCTCGCTCGTCGGTCGCCAACTCGATCGTCGCCGTCGAGGACGGCGTCTACCGCGTCGACGCCTCGCTCGCCGGCATGGCGCGGGCGCCGGCAACTGCCCGCTCGAGGCGTTCATCGCGGTCGCCGACCTCTACGGCTGGGAGCACGGCTGCGACCTCTTCGCGCTGAAGGACGCCGCCGACGACCTCGTCCGCCGCTGCAGGACCGCCCGGTGCGCGTCGACCGCGAGACGCTGACCCTCGGCTACGCCGGGGTCTACTCCAGCTTCCTGCGTCACGCCGAGACCGCGGCCGCCCGCTACGGCCTCGACATCCGCGACATCCTCGTCGAAGTCGGCCGCCGCCAGCTGGTCGGCGGCCAGGAAGACATGATCGTCGACATCGCGCTCGACCTCGTCGCCCAGCGCGAGGACGCCCCGGCCGGGGTGTAGTCCAGCCCGGCACCATCGGCCCCTCTCCTCGGGGTCGATGGTGCCGACGGCGCGCTCATCCGGCAGCGGGCTCCGCGGGGACCTGGTCCGGCAGGGGGACCTCCCGGCGCACCACCTTGCCGGTGGCGTTGCGCGGGAGCGGCTCGTGGGACAGGCGCCAGCGCACCGGGACCTTGTAGTAGGCCAGCTGCTCACCGACGTGGCCGGCCAGCTCCTCGGTCGTCACGTCGGCGCCCTCGGCGAGCACCACGACCGCGCCGGGGACCTGGCCCAACGCCTCGTCGTCGAGGCCGAGCACCACGACGTCGGACACCGCCGGGTGCTCGGCGAGCACCGCCTCGATCTCACCGGGGTTGATGTTCTCCCCGCCGCGGATGATCAGGTCGGCGCGGCGGCTGCTGAGCCGCACGCGGCCCTGCTCCATCACGCCGATGTCACCGGTGTGCAGCCAGCGGTCCTCGCGCAGCGCCGCGGCCGTGGCCTCGGGGTGGTCCCAGTACTCCTTCATCACGAACATGCTGCGCACGCACACCTCGCCCTCGACGCCCTCGGGGACGGGCCGGCCCTGGGGGTCGCGGATCTCCATCTGCACGCCGAGGACCGGCCGACCCAGGCTGCCCGGCGCCTCGGCCAGGTCCATCGGCGTGGCGACCGCGACCGCGGTGCACGTCTCGGTCAGGCCGTAGGAGTCCACCAGCATCGAGGCGAACGGCAGACCGTCGCGCAACCGCTGCTTGAAGGCGGGGGAGGAGGGGGCCGAGGCGAGTGCGAACGCCCGCAGCGACGAGGTGTCGTACGCCGACAGGTCGGGGTGCTCCAGCATCCGGTGCGCCATGGTCGGCACGGCGCCCCAGTTCGTGACGCGCTCGGACTCCACCAGGCGCAACACCCGGTCGACGTCGAAGGCCCCGAGGTGCAGCGCGACCTTCGACCCGGTCGCCAGGCGCGGGACCGCCAGGTTGTGCAGCGAGCCGACGTGGAACAGCGGCATGGTGAGCAGGTAGGTCTTGTCGCGCGGGTCGGTGGGGTCGCCGAAGACGGCGGCCACGGCGTCGTTGAAGCGGTGGTACTCCACGACCGCGAGCAGGTTGCGGTGCGTGTGCACCACGCCCTTGGGGTGCCCCGAGGTGCCGGACGTGAAGAGGATGACCGCGGGGTCGTCCTCCTCGACGTCGCTGCTGGGCAGCGGGGCACCGTCGTGACGGGCCAGGAGTGCGGGCAGGCCCTCCTCCATGGCGAGCACCGGGGTGCCCGGACCGACCAGGGCGGCCCGCTTCGCGTCGGCCACCACCAGCACCGGCGTGGTCTGCTCGACCGCGGCGGTGGTCTCGGCTGCGGACCACCAGGCGTTGAAGCCGACCGCGATGGCGCCGACGGAGGTGACGGCCCAGAAGGTCTCGATCCACTCCGGTCGGTTGGCCGCGTGGATCGCCACCCGGTCGCCAGGCGCGACTCCGTGCTCCTCCCGCAGCCCGGCCGCCAGCGCCGACACCCGTCGGGCGTGCTCGGCGAAGGTGGTGTGGTGCTCGGCCGTGGCCAGGTAGACCCGGTCCCCGTGGTCGACGGACTCCGCCAGCAGCTCGTGCAGGGCGCGTCGTCGTCGGGCGAAGACCGGCACGACGCTGCCCAGCACCTCCTCGGGGACCAGCTCGAAGGGTCCACCCGGGGCGAGCAGGGCGTCCAGGGGCGTGGCGTCGGGGACCGGCGCGGAGGTCGTCATGCGCGCGAGACAAGCACGTTCCGGGCCGGCGTGGCGAGGAACCGTCCAACCTGCGGGACTCCCGGTGTGCGGGCCGGCGAGTTGACGTGCGTGCCGGGGACCGCGAGCCTCCCCGCATGCACCTCCTGGACGACCCGGTCTGGGTCGTGGCCCTGGTCTCGGCCGGGGTCTTCGTCGTGGCCGGTGCAGCCCAGGCCGTCTCCGGCTTCGGTCTGGCCCTGGCCGCGGTGCCCCTGCTGACGTGGGTGGTCGGGCCGGAGCAGGCCGTCGCCGTGGCCGTGGTGGTCGGGGTCGTCGTCACCGCCCGCGGCTGGGCCCAGCACCGCTCCGAGGTGGACCCGGGGCGGGTGCGCCGCCTCACCGGGTGGGCGGTCCTCGGGCTGCCGCTCGGGCTGGTGGCGGTCACGCTGCTGAGCACCCGTGCCCTCGCGGTGCTGATCGCGGTCACCGTCCTGCTCCTGGTGGTCGCCCTGGCCTCCGGGGTGCGGCTGCCCGCCGGCCGTTCCGCCGAACGGGTCGCCGGCGCGGTCAGTGGCGCCCTGCTGACCTCGACGGCCATGAACGGTCCGCCCCTCGTGCTGGTCCTGGACGGGGCCGGCCTCGAGAAGCGCGCGTTCCGGGCCACGCTCCAGGCGGTCTTCTGCCTGCACGACGTGATGGCGATGGCGGCGTTCGCGGTGCTCGGTCTGCTGACCAGCACCGTGCTGGTCGCCTCCGGTGGCGGCGTGGTCGGGGTGCTCGTGGGGTGGTGGCTGGGCGACCTGGTCTTCGAGCGGCTCTCACCCACGACCTTCCGCCGGCTCGTGCTCGGCGGCCTCGTGGTCGCGAGTCTCGCCGCCCTGGCCGGCGCGCTGGCCTGACGGGGTGCTGCCTGACCGGGGCGGGCCGCGCCGCCGCGTGGCGATGCACCGGCGGGCCGACCCGCGCGCTACGCTGGAGGGGTACCCGGGTGCGCCCGGGTCCGACCAGTACCGATCCCGTCGCTGCGGGCCCGCGGACCCTTGGTCCGTCGCCTGGCTCGCCGACGCCGCCGGGACGTGCTGGAGCGTCGTGTCGTGACCGGCCTGCTGGCTCCGTGACACGTCGTCCGCCCGGGTGCACGGGGTTGCGGACGGTGGTGAGGAGCCCCGCCGCGCGAGTGCATCGGTGTCACTCCAGAGGAGAAGCTTGTGGCTCAACGAGGCCAGCGTCGGTCCGGCGGCACCCGTACGGCGCCGCGCGCCCAGCGCCGTGCTCGTGACCTCGACAACGAGGGCATGATCCCGGTCCTGGCCAAGGCGGTGCGTGAGGTCGAGGGCGCGGTCCAGCGCGGCGCCGTACGGCCCTCGGTGCGCACCAAGTTCCAGGTCGTGGCCCACCTCGTGCGCGAGGAGCGGGCCCGGATCAAGGCGGACACGGAGACCTCGGAGGGGCAGAAGGCCGCCCAGCTCAAGCGTCTCGACGGGGTCGCGACGATCCTGGCCAAGACCTCGACGCGCGACACCAGCCTGCTCGGCTGCTCGTCGAGGACGCGGACTTCTCGTACTCCGCGCGCGAGCTGAAGGCCGAGATGCAGCGCGCCGCCGGCTTCGAGGTCACGGTGGAGGAGCCCACCCCGGCCAGCGACGTCACCAGCGACGTCTCGCTCGAGCGCCGGGTGGTGCCGCCCTCGGTGGTGTCGCGCCAGCTGGCCAACCCCTTCCTCGTGCCCGACTTCGAGGTGGCCGACGTGAAGCGTCCGCGCACCGGCCGGCTCGCCGGCTGGGAGCTGCTGGGCCCCCTCTTCCGCTCCTTCGAGTACGCCGGCGGCGGCGCGCCCGCCTGCATGCCGCTGCCCGACCCCTCGGCCGTCCGCGCCCCCGAGGGCATGACGCTGATGGCCGCACCAGGCGCAGCTGGTCGCCGCGGTCGCCGCGGGGCACCGCAGCTTCCTGCTCGCCGACGAGCCCGGCCTCGGCAAGACCGCGCAGGCGCTGCTGGCCGCGCAGGCCGCCGACGCCTACCCGCTGCTGTGCGTGGTGCCCAACGTCGTCAAGACCAACTGGGCCCGCGAGGCCGGGCTCTGGACCCCGCACCGTCCGGTCACCGTCATCCACGGCGACGGCAGCGACATCGACGGCTTCGCCGACATCGTGGTCGTCAACTACGAGGTGCTCGACCGCCACGTCGGCTGGCTCGGCGACCTCGGCTTCAAGGGCATGGTCGTCGACGAGGCGCACTTCATCAAGAACAAGTCCTCCCAGCGCAGCCAGCACGTCCTGCAGCTCTCCGAGCGGATCCGCTCGCGCACCGCGAACCCGCTGCTGATGGCGCTGACCGGCACCCCGCTGATCAACGACCTCGAGGACTTCCGTGCGATCTGGCAGTTCCTGGGCTGGATCGACGACCGCAAGCCGCTGGGCGCGGCTGATGGACGCCCTGGAGGAGACCGGCCTGACCCCGGCCGAACCGGCCTTCTACGGCGCCGCGCGGGCCAAGGTCATCGACATGGGCATCGTGCGCCGCCGCAAGGTCGACGTGGCCGCCGACATCCCCGCGCGCCGGGTCGCCGACCTGCCGGTCGAGCTCGACGACGCCCTGGGCCGCTCCATCCGCGACGCCGAGCGCGAGCTGGCCCGCCGCCTGGTCGCCCGCTACCACTCCGCGCTCGAGACCCGCACCTCCGGCGTCGGTCGTCGACGGCATCGACCACGAGCTGGTGCGCCGGGTGGCGACGTGGGAGCGCGAGGACACCGCGAGCGCGAAGAACGGCGAGAACGTCTTCTCGATGATGCGCCGCATCGGCCAGGCCAAGGCGGGGCTGGCCGCCGACTACGCCGCCCAGCTGGCGCGCAGCGTCGGCAAGGTCGTGTTCTTCGCCAAGCACATCGACGTCATGGACGTGGCCGAGGCGACCTTCGCCAGCGCGACCTGCGCTACGTCTCGATCCGCGGCGACCAGACGCCCAAGGCCCGCGAGGCGGCGATCAAGGCCTTCCAGGAGGACCCCGAGGTCGCTGTCGTCGTCTGCTCGCTCTCGGCCGCCGGCGTCGGGCTCAACCTGCAGGTGGCCTCGAACCTGGTGCTGGCCGAGCTGTCGTGGACCGACGCCGAGCAGACCCAGGCCATCGACCGCATCCACCGCATCGGCCAGGAGCTGCCGGTCACCGCGTGGCGGGTGATCGCGGCCCAGACCCTCGACACCAAGATCGCCGAGCTCATCGACTCCAAGGCCGGGCTGGCGGCCGTGGCGCTGGACGGCTCGGACGAAGGGGTCGGCTCGTCGGCCGACGTGCAGCTCGAGGCGCTGGTGGCGCTGCTCACCGAGGCGCTGGAGGCCGAGCAGGACCGCTGACCCCGCGGCGCGCCGTCCAGGCGTGCACGGCCCGGTCGACGAGCAGCACGACCGCGGCGCCGGCGACGGCGTCGAGCACCCAGTGGTTGCCGGTGAGCACCACGACCACCGTGGTCAGGACGGGGTAGGCCCACACCGCCACCCGCCAGGAGGGCGGCACCACCCGCGACAGCGCCAGGGCCACCCACACCGCCCACCCGACGTGCATCGACGGCATCGCGGCGAGCTGGTTGGTCATCGACCCGAGCCCGCGCGGCGCCGACGCGCTGCCGCCCCACCAGCCCCACGGCGCGGTCTGGGCGAGCACGTCGACGTACCCCGGCATCAGACGCGGGGGAGCGACCGGCACCGCCAGGTAGAACGCCAGCGCGGTCAGGGTGGCGGCGACCAGCACCGTGCGCGTCGTGCGGTAGGTGTCGGGGCGGCGCAGCCAGATCCCGAGCAGCACCAGGCCGGTCACGACGTAGTGCGTCACGGAGTACCAGTACGCCGCCGCCACGCCGACGCTCACGTGCGCCGCGGTCCAGGTGTTGAGCTCTGCCTCCACCGCGATCCCCAGGCGCTGCTGGAGCTCGAGGATCCCGGCCGCCACCGCGCGGGCGCTGTGCGCGTCGTCGCTGGCCAGCAGCCGAGAGGCGGTGTAACCCAGGTACAGCACCGCCAGGAGGCCGATCTCGCGCACGGCGGGCAGCAGTGCTCGCCCGAGGGGCGTCCCGGTGCGGGGGGCAGCATCGGCGGCGACGTTGCTCATCTGACGATGATGCCCGCCGAGGCGTGTCCGCGCCGCCCCGTTTCGGGGGAGAGGCCGGTGCGGCGGCCGATCGGCGACAACCCTTGCCAGTTCTCGCCAAGTGTGTTCAACTTCTATCAGAGAAGTTCAACAACCTGTTCAACTATGAAGGAGGAGTCATGGCGACGACAAATGACATCAGCAGCCAGTCCGTGGACGGTTCCCGCACCGACGAGGTGGTCGACTGGAGCGACCTCGGGCGCCGGATGTGGACCTTCCTGACCGGGCGCGAGGCGGCGATCCACTACGCCTTCGAGGACATGACGGTGGAGGTCCCCCGCGACACCGGCCCCCGGGCCCCGCGTGCGACCTGGAAGGTCGACGGTCGGCTGACCATCACCACGACCGACAACGGCGACCAGGTGCCCCCGGGCATCGAGAACTGACTCGGCGATGAGCACCCAGGTGTCCGCCGACCTGCGCTTCAGCCTGCAGCGCGACGGCAAGAGCGACCTGCACGGCCACCTGATCGGTGCCGGCAACAGGCTGACCCTCGACGTCGACGACCCCGGGGCCTTCGCGGGCGCAGGCGATGCGCCGCTGATCCGACAGGTGGCAGCGGAGCTGGCCGCGCGCGACATCGTGCTGCGGGTCGTCCGCGGTGAGACGCACCTGGTCACCCTCGGGGCGGTGCGCGCGTCCTGGTGGCAGCGTCGGATCACCCGGTCTCGGCGCATCCGCCTCGGCAGCCTGCGCGGAGCCTGGACCTCGGCGCGTTCCCGGGCGGCCGGGCGCGGCCCTCTCCTGCCCGGTCTCGAGCTCAGCCCCCCGGCCACGCTGTGGCCGCCCTTCCCCACCATGCACCCGCAGGCGCGGCGTCGCGTCACCACCACCCACGACCCCGCCGGCGGTGGCAACCCGCGCCTGGTGCTCGTGCGCGAGCAGGTCTGGGCCGGCGAGCGGCAGCCGGTCTTCTGGCTCGCCGACCGACAGAGCATCGGCTCGGACGAGTCCTGCGACATCGTGCTGCCCGGCCTCGAGCCCGTGCACGCAGTGGTGACGCACGACCAGCGCGACGAGTACGTCGTGCACCCGGTCGCCGGGCTCAGCCGGGTGCACGGTTCCCCGGTCGTCGCACCGGTCCTGCTGCGCACCGGCAGCCGCCTCGACCTCGGTGGGCACCACCTGGTCTTCACGCGTGAGGAGCACGCGGACCACGGCCGCCCGTACGGTGGTCGCGTCGGGGGCGAGCTGGGTCACCAGACCCCGCAGCCGCCGCGCCCCCACGTCGCCTGAGGCGCTCACCCCAGGACGGGGCCGCCGGTGCCGAAGAGCAGCGTCGGTCGCTCGGGCAGGCCGAACTCGGTGCCGACCACCTCGCACCGGCGTTCTCCCAGCGTGCAGGTGACCACGACGGTGCGGCCCGTGGGTCCGTACGCGCTGCCTCGGGCGCTGGCCGCGCCGTAGAACGTGCGCGGGTCGACCCAGCCGCCCAGGTAGAAGAAGCGGTCTCCGGTGTCGACCCGGTGAGCCGTGCCGTCCGTGGGGTCGTACCACGTGCCGCGGGTCCGTTGCGCGGCCACCAGGGCGTCACCGCCCGGGGAGAGCCAGCCGTCGACGTAGGACTGCTCGCCGCGCTCCGCGATGCGCATCCCTGCGCCGCTCCCGGCGCGCAACGACACCGGGGTGCCTCGTTCCCCGACGAGGTCGGGCACGCGGGCCGGGCGCACGGTCTCGGGTTCCGCGCCGTCCAGGGGCAGGCGGAAGGTCCCGCCCGCGACCGGGTCGATCACGTAGGCGGCCTCGCCGTCGAGCCCCAGGAAGACCGGCTCGGCGTCCTCGTAGAGATCCTCGAGGTCCAGGTCGTCGAGGTCGTCGGTCGCCGGGCTGCGCAGCACCTGGTCGCCGGTCGCCGCGTCGAGGACGACCGGGGTCGCCAGATGGGTGCCGAAGGCGTCCTCCGGGCCGTGCGCCCGGTCCATCAACCCCAGGTGGCGTCCGTCGGACGAGAGGTGCAGCCGGGTGGTGTTGACCCGGGCCACCAGCCGGGCCGGACCGCCGTCGCTGAACCACAGCGAGCCGTCGGCGAGGTAGTGCACGCCCCACCGGGTGACCACGAACGCCGCGGGCGCGGGGTCGAGCTCGAGGACGCGCTCGCCCACGTGCAGGGTCCCCCCGACGGACCACGCCGGGGCCTGCGGATCGAAGGCCGGCGCGCCCACCGGTAGCGTGAAGGGTGCCGCGACCCGCTCGCGGGGAGCTGATGCGTCGTCCTCGCAGCCCACCAGCACCACGGCGCCCAACGCTGCCGCGGCGAGGAGTCCCAGGGGCTTCGCGAGGCGCCCTCGGAGGGGGTGGGCTGGCACGAGACCCTGTCTACCGGTGCGGGGGTGGCATGCCGGTCGAGCAGCGGTCACGATTGCGACACGATCGGCCGGGACGTCACCCGCGGTGCGGGTGCTCGTTGTCAGGTGGGCGGGCCAGGGGCCCGAGAGGGTCGTTCGAGGGGGGAGAGGCGTGGCCAAGAGGCTGACACAGGTGGTGCTGGCGATCATGCTGGCGGTGCTGCTGGTGCTGGGCACCACCGGCGCGAGCGGGGAGCACCCGGCCGAGAAGGTCGAGGACAACCTCGAGGGCCAGAAGGTGCGCGTCAACCTGCCGCCGACCAACGACCCCAAGGGTGTGGTCGTCTTCTTCCACGGCCAGGGCGGCAACGTCAACGACAAGATGGAGGGGCCCTGGCTCGATGCGCTGCGACGCGACGGCTGGGTGGTGGCCTCCTCGATGTTCCACCGCGAGGCCTGGGGGAACCCCGCTTCGACGCAGGACGCCGATCGGGTCTGGGAGTGGGCCGAGCGCCAGGGTGGCGCCGAGGTGAAGATGTACCTCGGCACCTCCATGGGCGGCACCACCTCGCTGAACGCCCTGCTCCACGGCGACCAGGCGCCGCCGTGCTGGTACGGCGTGAAGGCTGCGGTCGACATGTCCACGATGGGCAACGTGCCGGGTGCCAACGGCTTCATCCGCAGCGCCTACGGCCGGCAGCCCTACCCGCGCGACCGCAACCCGGTCGACACCGCCTACAAGCTCGCCCGCACCGGCACCACGTTCCGCTTCGTGGCCAGCCCCTACGACCCGTACGTGCCCTACGCCCCCAACACCGGCCGGCTCTCCGCCGCGCTGCAGGAGTTCGGTGCCGATGTCTCCGTGCGCACCGTGCAGGGCCCCCACGACGACCCGTCGCACTACAGCGCCTACGACGTGGTGAAGTTCGCCAACGAGTGCGCGGCCGCCGCCGACAAGGACCGCTGAGCGCGCAGCCTCCTGGCTACGGCGCCCGCCGGTGCCCGGTCAGATCCACCGGCTGAACCAGATCCGGTCCAGCCACTGCGAGTGCGTGAGGAGCTCGTGGGTGTAGACCGGCCAGAACCACGCGAAGTTCAGCAGCACGAGCACGACGAACGACCCGGCGGCCACGACGCCCAGGGTGCGCCGCGTGCTCGGCTCGCGGGAGGGGCCGACCAGACGTCCGATCACCAGCGTCAGGGCGAGCACCAGGAACGGCAGCATGGCGGAGGCGTAGAAGAGGAAGATCGGCCGGTCGTCGTAGAACAACCACGGCAGCCACGTCGACAGGGCGCCGACCACGGGGACGCCGTAGCGCCAGTCGCGCGCGCCGACCCACAGCGCCACGGCGGCGAGGAGGGCCAGGCAGCCACCCCACCACAGCACCGGCGTACCCAGCAGCAGCACCTGGCGCAGGCAGTCGCTGCCCTCGGGTGCCTCGCACCCCCGGGTGCCGGGCTCGATGCCGGTGTCGGCGGCGACGCCGACCGGGCGACCGAGCAGCGGCCAGCCGAGCGGGTCGGACTGGTAGGTGTGCGTCGAGCAGCTCAGGAAGTGGGTGTGGAAGACGTAGACGTCCTGGTGGTAGGCCCACAGGGAGCGCAACGACTGGACGATCTCGCCGGGGCCGGCGGCGTCGGCCTGGTCCGCGGTGGGCCAGCGCGCGCCGGTGTCGGGGTCCTTGCTGACGAACGAGTCGTCCTCGCACTTCCCGGCGCCGGTGAACTGGGTGTACTGCGTCGAGGACAGGGACCGCTCGTACTCGGCGGCGTTGACCATCCACCCGGTCCAGGTGGCGACGTAGACCGCGAACGCGACCAGCACCAGGTGGCCGAACGCCGGGAGGCCGTCGGCCAGCACCGAGCGCAGCACCGGGCGGCGTACGCCGAACGAGCGGCGCGCGCCGGCGCTCCACACCCAGACCAGGATGCCGAAGGCGGCCAGCGGGTAGAGCGCGGTCCACTTGGTGCCCACCGCCAGACCCCAGCAGACGCCGCTGGCCAGCAGCCACGGGCGGAACAGCAGGGCCCGCACGGGTCCCCACGAGCGGGGGTCGGCCACCGCGGTGCTCTGCAGGCGCGCCATCCGGGCCCGGTACCAGTCGCGGTCGGCGACCAGGCAGGCCACGGCGCAGAGGATGAAGAAGGCCAGGAAGATGTCGAGCAGCGCCAGACGCGACAGCACGAAGTGCAGTCCGTCGAGCATCAGCAGCAGGCCCGCGACCAGTCCCAGCCCCGTCGAGCCCGTCAGGCGCCGGCCCAGGCGCGCCATCACCACGACCATGAGGGCGCCGACCACGGCCGAGGAGACCCGCCAACCGGTCGGGTCCATCCCGACGAGCTTCTCGCCCAGGCCGATCAGCCACTTGCCGACCTCGGGGTGCACGATCATCGACGGGTCGTCCTGCCACAGGCCGCGCACCGTGCCGTCGAGGATCTCCTCGTCGGCACCGTCGACGTAGCTGCGGACGTACCCGTGGTTGATCAGCGACCACGCGTCCTTCGCGTAGTACGTCTCGTCGAACTGGAACTCGGCCGGGGTCCCGAGCTTCCACAGCCGCATGAAGAGCGCGACCAGGCCCAGGCCCACCGCGGCGCTCCAGCCGACGAAGGGGTCCTCGAGGGCCAGTCGTCCCTGGCCCCGACCCCGCGCCCGCTCCTGCGCCGTCGGCACGACCCCACCCTCGGCGGTCCGGGAGAGCGACACCGTCTCGGGTCCCTGCTCGGGCGCGTCGGTGCTCACGCCGGCGAACTCTACGGCGGCCCCGGTCGCCGGCTCAGCGCAGGCGGCGTGCGGTGAAGCCCGTCGGGGGGTGGGCGATGGCCTCCTGGGCGGCGACGAGCTGGATCTCGCGGGTGCCGGCGGCCAACGTCGCCTCGATCACGGCGAAGACCGAGGCGGTGGTGCGGACCAGGGCCTCCTCGGGAGAGCCGGTGCTGCGCAGGTGGGCCAGGTAGAGCGCCGCGGTGACGTCGCCGCAGCCGTTCGGGTAGATCGGCAGCAGGGGAGTGGTCACCGCCCAGGCGCCCTCGTCGGAGACGGCCACGACGTCGAGGTGGTCGGGCGGGACGTCGGCGTGCAGCACGCTGGTCACCAGGACGTCGCGGGGGCCGCGCTCGCGCACCACGTCGACCGCCGCGAGCACCTCGTCGAGGGTCCGGGTCGTGGTGCCGGCCAGGAAGTCGAGCTCGAAGTGGTTCGGGGTGATCACGTCGGCGGCCGGGACCACCGTGTCGCGCATGAACTCGGGGATGCCCGGCCGCACGAACATGCCGCGCCCGACGTCACCCATCACCGGGTCGCAGCAGTAGATCGCGTCGGGGTTGAGCGCCTTGACGCGCGCCACGGTGTCGAGCACGACCGCTCCCACGGCCGCGTCGCCCTGGTAGCCGGACAGCACGGCGTCGGCCTCACCGAGCACCCCGCGGTCGTCGATGCCGGCGATCACCTCGGCGATGTCCGCCGGGTCGAGCAGCGGTCCGCGCCACGCGCCGTACCCGGTGTGGTTGGAGAAGTGGACGGTCAGGACCGGCCAGACCTCGTGGCCCAGCCGCTGCAGCGGGAAGACGGCGGCGGAGTTGCCGACGTGGCCGTAGGCGACCGAGGACTGGATGGAGAGGACCTTCACCTCTCCATCGTGGCAGGCGGGGTCGGTCCGACCCAAGCCTGGCGAACTCCTTCCCGCCAGAACTAGAACGGGTTACAGTTTCGGCCGGGTGTGCGGCACGCCACCCGACTGCTGCTATCACCAGAGGTGGAATCCATGGCCAAGCCCGTCCCGGTCAACGAGGCCGAGTACGTCGTCGTCGGAGCCGGAAGCGCCGGAGGCGCGCTGGCGGGCCGGCTCGCGGAGGCCGGTCACAGCGTCGCGCTGGTCGAGGCGGGCGGCAGTGCCAAGAGCATCATGTTCCGCAAGCCGGGCATGATCACGGTCGTCCACGCGGAGCCCAAGCTCAAGGCGAAGTTCGACTGGGGCTACTACCACGCACCGCAGCCGCACCTGAACAACCGCAAGATCCCGGCCACCCGGGGCCGCCTGCTCGGCGGCTCGAGCTCGGTCAACGGGATGATCTTCGTGCGGGGCAACCGGGCCAACTACGACGCCTGGGAGGCCGAGGGGAACAAGGGCTGGGGCTACCAGGACGTGCTTCCCGTCTACCAGAGGATGGAGAACTGGGAGGGCGGCTCCGACGACCTACCGCGGCTCGGGTGGCCCGGTCCAGGTCATCGAGAACCACGACGTCCAGGAGGCGTCGCGCCAGTTCGTGACGGCAGGTGCGGGCGCCCTCGGCCTCGAGGTCAACCCCGACTACAACGGAGCGTCGCAGGAGGGCGTGCACACCATCCAGGAGAACACCTCCAAGGGCGTGCGCTACTCCACGGCCGAGGCCTACCTGCGCAAGGCGCCGCAGAACCTCAGCATCCTGACCGGCGCCACGGTCGCGCGCGTGGTCATCGACAACGGTCGGGCCACCGGCGTCGAGGTCGTCGAGAAGTCCGGGAGGCGCACCATCCGGGCCACCCGTGAGGTCATCGTGTGTGCCGGTGCCTACAGCTCACCGCACCTGCTGATGCTGTCGGGGGTCGGGCCGGCCGAGCACCTGCGCCAGCACGGCATCGACGTCGTGGCGGACCTCCCGGTCGGTGACAACTTCCACGACCACATGTTCGTGCCGCTGACGTTCAACATGGACAACGTCAAGCACAAGGCCGCGCCCACCTACTTCGCCCGGAACCTGGCGCGCGAGCTCGTGCGTCCGACCTCCACCTTCATGGCGCACTCGGTCTTCGAGGCGGGCGCGTTCCTGCACACCTCCCACTCCGACAGTGCGGCGCCGGACATGCAGCTGCTCGCGCTGCCCTGGGCCTACCCCGCGCCCAACCAGGACGCCCCGGTCCGGCTCAAGCCCGACCCGCGCCCCTCGCTCACCGTCTTCTCGACGCTGGTGCAGCCGCGCTCGCGCGGCACGGTGCGCCTGGCGAGTGCCGACCCGACGGTCGCCCCGATCCTCGACCCGGGCTTCCTCTCCGACTCCCGCGACCTCGACGTCCTCGTCGAGGGCATGGAGATGATCCGCGAGGCGATGGCCCACCCGGCGATCGCAGGCAACGTGCGCGCCGAGGTCGAACCGGGCCCGGCGTACTCCAAGGAGGCGCTGCGCACGGAGGTGCGCAACCGCGCGACGACGGTCTACCACCCCGTCGGCTCGGTCCGGATGGGCGTCGACGAGCGAGCCGTGGTCGACCCCGAGCTGAGGGTCCGCGGCGTCGAGGGTCTGCGCGTGGCCGACGCCTCGATCATGCCGACGATCATCAGCGGCAACACCAACGCCCCCTCGATCATGATCGGCGAGAAGGCCGCCGACCTGATCCTCAACGGCTGATGCCGACCCCGGAGGTACTTCGATGAGCACCCTGACCCGCCCTGCCACCCTGTCCGACGCGTTCCTCCAGAGCCTCGTGGCACGGGTCCCGTCGACCTCGGGTGGCACCTGGAAGCTCACCGAGGTCTACACCGGTGAGCACCTCGTCGACCTGCCGCAGTCCACGCCCGAGGACATCGAGCGTGCCTTCGAGACCGCCCGGGTCGCCCAGCGCGCCTGGGCGGCGACGCCGCTGCGCCAGCGCCTCGCCGTCTTCAAGCGGGCCCACGACCTCTTCATCGACAACGCCCTGACCACGGCCGACCTGCTGCAGGCCGAGAGCGGGAAGAACCGGCGGATGGCGATCGAGGAGACCTGCGACCCGCCGATGGTGATGAGCCACTACCTCAAGCGGGCGCCGAAGGTCCTGGCCCCGAAGCGCCGCGGGGGTCCGGTGCCGCTGGTCTCGCACTCCACCGAGATCCGGCAGCCCAAGGGCGTCGTCGGGATCATCGCGCCGTGGAACTTCCCGTTCGCGACCGGCATCTCCGACGCGGTCCCGGCGCTGATCGCCGGCAACGGCGTCGTGCTCAAGCCCGACAACAAGACCGCCCTGTCGCCGCTCTTCGGCGTCTCGCTGCTCGAGCAGGCCGGGCTGCCGAAGGGGCTCTTCCAGGTCGTCTGCGGCGAGGGCCCCGACGTCGGGCCCACCCTCATCGACAACGCGTCGTACATCATGTTCACCGGCAGCACCGCGACCGGTCGCACGATCGGCGAGCGCGCCGGGCGCAACCTCATCGGCGCCTGTCTCGAGCTCGGAGGCAAGAACCCGCAGATCGTGCTCGACGACGTCGACGTCGACGAGTGGGTGGCCAGCACCCTGTTCGGTGTCTTCGGCAACACCGGGCAGATCTGCATGCACATCGAGCGGATCTACCTGCCCGAGAGCCGGTACGACGAGCTCAGGTCGGCGTTCGTCCGGGCGACGGAGGCGCTGCGGGTCGGCGCCGCCTACGACTTCGAGCCCGAGGTCGGCTCGCTGGTCTCGGTGGACCAGATGCACCGGGTGCTCTCGCACGTGGAGGACGCGGTCGCGAAGGGCGCCACGGTGCTCACCGGCGGCAGGCCGCGCCCCGACCTGGGCCCGGCCTTCTTCGAGCCGACCGTGCTCGAGGGCGTCACCACCGAGATGGACTGCGGGGTCACCGAGACCTTCGGCCCCGTCGTCGCGCTGCACCGCTACCGCACCGTCGACGAGGCGGTCGCGCTGGCCAACGACACGGACTACGGGCTGAACGCCTCGGTCTGGGGTGCCGACCTGGACCGGGCGCAGGCGGTGGCCGCGCGGATCGAGGCCGGCAACGTCAACGTCAACGACGCGCTCGCCACGGCGTACGCCTCGAAGGGCACCCCGTCCGGCGGGGTGAAGCAGTCCGGCGTCGGTGCCCGCCACGGCGACCAGGGCCTGTTGAAGTACACCGACGTGCAGAACCTCGCGGTGCTCAAGAAGCAGGTCCTCGGCGCCCGGCCGGGCCAGGACTACGACGCCTACGTGAAGCAGATGCTGACCGGGCTCAAGATGATGCGCCGCACCGGCATCCGCTGACCCGACGCCAGAGGAACCAGCACCACCACCAGCCCCGGCAGCAGAACTCGCAGGGCCAGCAGAACCAGCAACAGGAACCAGCAGCAAGTAGAACCACCAAAGCGCGAGTCGGCGCAAATATCCCTTCGAGTCGGCCCGGTTCGGGCCGACTCGACGAGATATTTGCGCCGACTCGCGCTACTGCCTGTGCCTACTGCCTGTGCCTACTGCCTGCCTGCTGCCTGTTGCTGTGGGGCTGACTGGCCTTGCTTGTGCGGGGGTGGTCCCGGGTCAGGCGACCTGGAGGGAGCGCTTGGAGAGGCCCATCCAGAACCCGTCGATGACCTGGGTGGCGGGGGTCGCGGCGTCGGTGGCGGCGCCGAGGGTGACGAACAGCGGTGAGTAGTGCTCGACGGTGGGGTGGGCGTAGGGCATGCCCGGGGCTCGGTCGCGGTAGGCGGAGAGCTCGTCGAGGTCGCCGCGGGCGAGCGCCTCGCCGGCCCAGGCGTCGAACTCGCGCGACCAGCCCGGCGGGTCGGCATCGATGCGGAACTCGCGCAGGTAGGGCAGGCCGTGCGTGAGGAAGCCCGAGCCGATGATCAGCACGCCCTCGTCCCGCAGGGGGCGCAGCCGCTCGCCGAGGCGCAGGAGTGTCGCAGGGTCGTGGTTCGGCATCGACATCTGCAGGACGGGGATGTCCGCCTCGGGGTACATCAGCTTCAGCGGCACCCAGGCGCCGTGGTCGAGCCCGCGCGAGCGGTGCTGGTGGACCGGCTCGCCGGCGGGCATCATCGCCGCGACCCGGGTGGCGAGCGCCGTGGCGTCGGGGGTCTCGTAGGTCATCCGGTAGTACTTCGGGTCGAAGCCACCGAAGTCGTAGACCACGGGGGCGCTCGAGGCGCTCAGCGAGACCGGCGCCGACTCCCAGTGCGCGGAGACGATGAGGATCGCCGTCGGTCGCGGCAGGTCCTGGGCCCATGAGGCCAGCTGGGCGGACCACAGGCGGTCGTCGAGCAGGGGCGGGGCGCCGTGGCCGAGGTACAGGGCCGGCATGGCGGGAGAAGCGGTCATGCCCACCATGCTAGTTGAGTCTTCAACTTCCATCCATGGGGAGGTTCCAGTCCACAGCAGTGCCGCCCTGCTCGACCAGGAGGGCGTTGACCCGGGAGAAGGGCCGGGAGCCGAAGAAGCCCCGGCGCGCCGACAGGGGGGACGGGTGGGCCGACTCGACGGCCGGGACCGTGCCGAGGAGGGGTCTCAGCGACTGTGCGTCCCGGCCCCACAGGATCGCGGCGAGCGGGCCGCCCCGCTCCGCCAGGGCGTGCATCGCGCGCTCGGTGACCGGCTCCCAGCCCCGGCCCCGGTGGGACGCCGCGGCGCCGGGCCGCACGGTCAGGACCCTGTTGAGGAGCATCACGCCCGCGTCGGTCCAGGCGGTCAGGTCGCCGTGCGTCGGGACCGCGATCCCGAGGTCGTCGCCGAGCTCACGGTAGATGTTCACCAGGCTGCGTGGCAGCGGGCGCACGTGCGGGTCGACGGCGAAGCTCAGCCCGATCGGGTGGCCGGCCGTGGGGTAGGGATCCTGACCGACGACCAGGACCTTCACCTCGGCAAGTGGGCGGCGGAAGGCGCGGAAGACGTCGTCGCCGCGCGGCAGGTAGGCGCGGCCAGCGGCGACCTCCTCGCGCAGGAACGCGCCCATCCCCGCGACCTGCTCCTCGACCGGCGCCAGCGCCTCGGCCCAGTCGGAGGCCATCAGGCCCTGCTCCACGAGTGCCGCCAGTGCTGCCATGTCGGCGAACCTACGCGGGAAAACAGGTGGCGGCAGCCGGGGTGGCCCCCGTAGACAGTCCCCATGCGTGAGCTCACCTACTACGTCGCCACCTCGCTGGACGGGCGGATCGCCGCTCCCGACGGCGACTTCTCGGCCTTCTCGATGGTCGGCGACCACATCGACATGATCGTCCGCGACTGGACCGACACCCTGCCCGGACCGGCCCAGACCGCGCTCGGGGTGACCCCGCCCCGCTCGCGGTTCGACGCGGTGGTGATGGGGTGGAACACCTACGCGGCCGGGTTCCCGCACGGTGTCGACGACCCCTACCCGCACCTCGACCAGGTGGTCGTCACCCAGAGCCACCTCGACCACGCCGTGCCGGCCGGAGTGCGGCTGACCGCCGACCCCGTGGCCGAGGTCCAGCGGCTGAAGGCCGCTCCCGGGGTGGGTGTCTGGCTGTGCGGTGGCGGCGCGCTGGCCGGCGCCGTGGTCGACGAGATCGACCGCCTCGTGGTCAAGGTCAACCCCGTGCTGCTGGGAGACGGACCGGCGCTGGTGACGGCGCCGTACGCCGCCCGCGACTTCCGCCTCGACCGGACGCAGGCCTTCGGTTCCGGGGTCGTGGTGAACGAGTACGTGCGCGACCGGGGCTAGCGGAACCGTGCTCGTCGCGGCAGGTACGCCGCCCGGCCACGCTCGCCGACCTCGACGTCGAGGATCGCCTGGTGCGAGGCGTCGCCGGCGATCGCGGACTGGTTGGCGACCAGCACCGAGGTGCCCAGGAAGGTGGCCGAGCTCGCGGTGTCGAACGGGACCGCGGAGCCGTTGTCGCCGGACACCGGCAGGCGCGGGAAGCGGCCCACCTCCTCGCCGTCGGGCGTGATCTCGACGAGCTGGGCCGTGAGCCCGGCCAGGGCCAGGTAGATGTGCCCGGACCGACCGATCCCGAAGCCGTCGGGCAGGTCGGTCGGCTGCGAGGTCCACAGCGTGGAGAGCTCCCCTGCGCGGCCGCGCCGGTCGACGGGGAGCCGCAGCAGCGCCCCGTTCGTGGGCAGCGTCGCGCCGGTTGCCCCCGTCTGTCGACTGACCAGCGTCTGCTGGGCGATGAGCAGCTCACGGCGACCGGGCAGGTAGCGGATGCCGGTGGTGCCGAAGCCCGCGACACCGTCCAGCTCGGGTGCGCGGAACCACTCCTGCACCCGACCCGAGCGCCGCACCCGCCAGATCACACCGTCGCCGTAGTCGGTGACGTAGAGGCCGCCCGGCCCCCAGGTCGCGAAGTTCGGGACCGCGCCCTCGGGCAGGCGGGCCACGGTGCGGAAGCGCCCGGTCCGGGGGTCGAGGGTCAGCACCCGGGGCCGCGAGATCTCCAGCAGCACCAGCTCGCCGTCCCGCGTCTGGTGGGCGACCTGGACGCCGTGGTCGGCCTCGAGGTCCTGGCCCGGGACCCGCCACGACCGCAGCAGGGCACCGTCGCCGGACCACTCGAAGACCTTCGAGGCCATCGAGGAGCGGCGCGGGTCGCGCGCCAGGTAGGTGCCGGCGTACACGCGTCGGTTGGTGTGGGCGTGCACGTAGGCGGGGTAGCCCGGCGAAGGCACCAGGGAGAAGACCTCGGTGTCCCACTTCTCCCGCACCGGTGCAGCGGTCGCGGCGGGGGCCAGCGAGCCGGCCAGGGCCAGTGCGAGCAGGGCGGCGAGCAGGGGTGCCAGCAGACCGGGCAGCCGCCTCACAGCACGTCCCTGACCTCGAGGGCGGCGCGCTCGCCGGCCCGGACGGCGCCGTCCATGTATCCCGACCAGTACGTCGAGGTCTCGGTGCCGGCCCAGTGCACCCGGCCGAAGGGGCGTCGGATGGCGGGTCCGAAGTCGACCAGCGTGCCGGGCGCGTGCACCGCGGTCGGCCCGCCGCGGGTCCAGCGCTCCTGGGTCCAGTCCTGCTCGGTGTACTCGATCGGCTTCAGGGCCCGGTCGCCGAACATGTCGGCGAAGCCGCGCAGCACCGCCTCGCGCCGCTCCCGGCGCCGCATCGGGCCGTACTCGCGCCAGGTGCTGCCGCCGACGAAGGCCAGCAGCACGCCGGGGGTGCCGCTGGGCGGGGAGTTGTCGAAGACGGCGCGGGCGGCGCCGGCGTCGTTGATGCCGAAGCCGTTGAGCCCGTCCTCGCGCCAGAACGGCGTGTCGTAGATCGCGTCGCACTTCATCAGCTGGCCCATGTCCATGTGCCGCAGCAGCTGGCGTCGGTCGGTGGGCAGCTGGGGGTCCCAGTCCAGGTCGAGGACCAGCGGCGGGGGAGCGGCCACGATCACGCGTCGGGCCCGGACCGTGCCGCGCCGGGTGTGCACCAGCACCCGACCGTCGCGCTGCTCGATGCGGCGCACCGCCGCCTTCAACGCCACCGCGTCACCCAGTCGTCGGGCGAGGCGGACCGGCACCAGCTGCGAGCCGCCGACGAAGCGGCTCTCCTGGGCGCCACCGCTGGTGTCGGAGCTGCGGGCGAAGGTGCCGGGGGTGGTCTCGTTGCCGCCGCAGGCGACGTACCAGAGCACGAAGAGCAGCGAGAGCTCGTCGGGGTCGGCGCCGAAGCCGGGCTGGGTCCAGGACTTGATGAGGTTGCCGACGCCCCGGGCGTTGACGGCGTTGCGGCGGATGAACTCGCCCAGCGACATCGCGTCCCACGCCCGGGCGTCCGGGTGCGACCACGGGGCGCTGACATCGATCTCGGCGGCCATCGAGTCGATGCGGGTCAGCAGCACCGCCGCGTCGGGCAGGATCGTCGGGTCCGGGGGGCACCGTGCCGGAGTACTCCTGGCGCCCGGTCGTCGAGGAGATGTAGACGCTGCTGCCCTCGTTGTACTGGAGGAAGGTGCGCACCTCCAGCCGCTTCGCGAGCGCGGCGATGTGGTCCTGGGTGGGACCGATGAAGGCGCCGCCGGCCTCGATCGTGCCGCCGGCGTCGAGGTGGTGGTTCAGCACCCGGCCGCCCACGCGTCCGCGCGCCTCCACGCACAGCACGTCCACCCCCCGTCGGGCCAGCTGGTCGGCGGCCACGAGTCCGGAGAGACCCGCGCCGACCACGACGACGTCGACCTTGCGGGGCAGTCGGCCCTGGCGCCCGGCCGGCTGCCGGGCGTCGGCCGCAGCGGGCAGCAGCCCCGTGCCGACGGCCGCCAGGGTGGCCGCACCGCCACCGCCCAGCAGCAGTCGGCGGGAGAGGGGGGAGTCGGCGGGGAGCAGCGGCGACATGGGTCTCCAGACGCTGGACGGGTCCACGCTCACGCACTAACGTGAACGTGTGTCAGTTTCACGAACGTAGCCTACACTTCGCGGCATGGGAGCGGAGCGGATCCACGAAGGCACGTCGCCCGATCCGGCGGCGCCGCCAGGCACCGACCCCGAGGTGGGTGCGGTGCGCCGGGTGCCCACCCAGCAGCGCAGCAAGCAGCGCGTCGAGGCGATCATGGACGCCGCCGAGCGGCTGGTCCTGGAGCAGGGCGTCGAGTCGCTGACCACCCGCGCGATCGCGCAGCTGGCGGGGGTGCCCGTCGCCTCGCTCTACCAGTACTTCGGCGACAAGGAGGCCGTGCTGCTCGCCCTGGCCGGGCGCGACATGGCCGAGATGGACGAGCAGGTGGCCACCGACCTGGTCGCGCTCGAGCTGGTCAGCGTCGCCGGCGTCGTGCGCACCGCGATGGAGGCCTTCGTGGTGGTCTACCGCCGCCGACCGGCGTTCGTCGAGATCTACCTGCGCGGGCGCGGCAACGCCGCGGTCGCCCGCTTCGGCCGGGTCCACAACGCCCGGGTGGCCGAGGCGCTGCGCGACTTCGCGCTGGAGCACGGGCTCTGCCGCCCCGATCTCAGCCTGGCCGCCGCCGAGCTCGCCGTGGAGGTCGGCGACCGCGTCTTCCAGCTGGCCCACGAGCACGACGCGAACGGTGACGCCGCACTGGTCGAGGAGGGCATCACCATGATGACCGCCTACCTCGAGCGCTACGCCACCCCTGCCGGTCTCGAGGGGGTGCGCCGGTGACCCCCGCCCCCGAGTCGTACGCCGCCGTCGCGGCGGCCGCGCGGCGCCTGGGCGACGAGGGCCTCGTGGTGGGCAGCGCGGGCAACGTGAGCCTGCGCGTCGGCGACGCGGTCCTGGTCACCGCCTCCGGGGCGGACCTGTCGACCTGTGGCCCCGACGACGTGGTGCTGCTCGGCTCGGGCCGGGGCCGGCCGACCTCGGAGGTCGACCTGCACCTGGGCGTGCAGGCCGACACCGGTGCGACCGCGGTGGTGCACACGCACGCGCCGTACTCGACCGCGGTGGCGTGCGTGCTCGACGAGCTGCCGGTCCTGCACTACCAGCAGATGCTGCTCGGCGGCACCGTGCGGGTCGCGCCCTACGCCACGTTCGGCACCCCCGAGCTGGCCGCGCACGTGCGCGAGGCCCTGACCGGGCGGACCGCCGCCCTGATGGCCAACCACGGCTCGGTCGCCGTCGGCGCCACCCTCGACGAGGCGGTCGAGAGGGCGCTCCTGCTGGAGTGGCTGGCCGCGTTGCACCACCGCGCCAGCGTGCTCGGTGCCCCGCGGCTGCTCACCCCGACCCAGCAGCACGACGTGGTCGTCGCCGCGCTCACCCGCGGCTACGGGCAGACCGATCCGTCCACCAGCACCGGAGGCGCCGAGTGAGCCAGCACAGGATGAACCAGCAGATGCGGGTCGCCGTCGTCGGCGTGCACGTGCTCGACACCCACGTGATCGGCGTCGAGTCGGTGCCCGAGGGTTCCGACGGCGCGCTGGTCGAGACGATCCGGATGTCCGCGGCCGGGACCGCCGGCGGCACCGGCCTGGTGCTGGCGCGCCTGGGCGCCGAGGTGGCCTCCTTCGGTGCGGTGGGCGCCGACGCCGCCGCCGACACCCTGCTGGCACTGCTGGCCCGCGAGGGCGTCGACACCAGCGCCCTGGTCCGCAAGGGCGACCACCAGACCTCCGCGTCGGTCATCCCGGTGCGCCCCAACGGTGACCGGCCCGCCTGGCACTGCATCGGCGCCAACGGCGCCTTCACCCTCGACGACCTCGACCGGGCGCTGCTCGAAGGCCTGACCCACCTGCACCTCGGCGGCCCGGAGTTCCTCGGCGGCCCCGCCGCCGGTGAGCTGCTCGCCCACGCCCGTGGTCTCGGCCTGACCACGTCGCTCGACGTGCTCGCCCCCGGCGACCCCGACCTGCTGGCCTGGATCGCCGACGCCCTGCCGCACGCCGACTACGTGCTGCCCAACGACGAGCAGGTCCTCGGCTTCACCGGCGCGCACGACCCCGCTGTGGGGGCCCGCCGGCTGGTCGAGGCCGGCGCCGGCTGCGTCGCCCTGACCCGCGGCGCCCGGGGCGCGCTCGTCGTCACCGCGGACCACGTCCTCGAGGTGCCGGCCTACGACGTCGACGTGGTGGACACGACCGGCTGCGGGGACGCCTTCTCGGCCGGCTTCCTGCGCGGGCTCTCGCTGGGCCGCGACCTCGCGGGGGCCGCTGCCCTGGGGTGCGCCACGGCGGCCCAGGTCGCCCGGGGCCTGGGCACCGACGCGGGCTCCTACGACCTCGACTCGGTGCTGGCGTTCCTCGACACGGCCCGGACCCTCACCACGACGGGCGGCTGAGCCGGTCGAGGAAGGCGATCATCAGCGCCTCGCGCATCGCCGGCGTGGCCAGGTCGAGCATCGCGTTGACCTCGGCCATCCGCTCCGGCAGCGCCAGGGCGCCGGTGTCCTCGTCCACGCCCGCCAGCCCGGCCGCGGCCAGCAGGCCGTCGAAGTCGTCGTCACCCAGGTCGGCCGGGTCGAGCGCGGCGATCACTGCTGCGACCTCCGGGTCCACCCGCACCGGCCCGAAGACGCGCGCGGCCGCGACCGAGGCGACCAGCGCGGCGACGAGCTCGTCGACGTGCCCCAGCGTGGCGGCCGAGAACGACAGGTGGATGGTGGCGGGCTCGCCCTCGTAGGACAGCTGCGGCTGCACGTGCCAGCCGCGGGCGGCCATCTCGTCGCAGACCGTGAACGGGTCGAGGTCGTCGTCGGTGCCCAGCACCAGCAGCGTCGCGTCGGGCGGGGCCACGACCGACAGGCCGGACAGACCCTCGACCGCGGCCACGACCCGGTCGGTGGCCTCGAAGGTCTGGGCGGTCAGCTGCTCGTAGCCCGCGTCGCCGAGCAGCTGCAGCACGCTCCACGCCCCGGCCAGCGGACCCCCGGACTTGGTCGACTGCATCGTGGAGTTGAGCATCGTGTAGCCGGGCCAGCGCGCCGACGAGAACAGCTGAGGGCGGCGGTGAGCGCTGGTGCGGTGCAGCAGCAACGAGGTGCCCTTGGGGGCGTAGCCGTACTTGTGCAGGTCCACCGAGACCGAGGTGACGCCCTCGACCGCGAACGACCACGGCGCGACCTCGCGCCCCAGCCGGGCGGCGTACCCGAGGACCCAGCCGCCGATGCACGCGTCGACGTGGCAGCGCACCCCGCGCGCCGCGGCGGCCGCGGCGATCGCCGGCACCGGGTCGACGACCCCGTGCGCGTACGACGGCGCGCTGGCCACCACGAGGACCGTGCGGTCGTCGATGGCCGCGGCCATCGCCTCGGGGTCGGCGCGGTGGTCGGGCCCGACCGGCACGAAGACGATCTCGACGCCGAAGTAGTGCGCGGCCTTGTGGAAGGCCGGGTGGGCGGTGCTGGCCAGCACCATCCGCGGCCCGACGACGTCAGGGCGGGAGTCGCGCGCGGTCTGGACCGCCAGGAGGCAGGACTCGGTGCCGCCGGACGTCACGGTGCCGACCGCGCCCTCGGGGCCGTCGAGCAGCCGCAGCCCGGCCGCGACCAGGTCGTTCTCCATCTGCAGCAGGCTGGGGAACGCCGTCGGGTCGAGCCCGTTGGAGCCGGCGAAGGCGGCGACCGCCTCGCGCGCGACCCGGTCGACCTCCTCGAGCCCGGAGTCGTAGACGTAGGCCAACGTCCGGCCGGTGTGCACCGGCAGGTCCCCGGCCTGCAGCGTGGCCAGGCGCTCCCGGACCTCGTCGGGGGTGCTTGCGCTGCCGGGGGTGCGGGGGGCGGTCATGCGTCCACGTCCTTCGCCTCGATGGAGTAGCGGACCAGCCAGGCCAGGCTGATCAGGGTCAGGGCGGCCGGCAGCACCGAGAAGCCCCAGGTGATGGCGCTCAGCGCCGAGTCCGGCTGGACGACGCCGCCGCCCTCGCTGGAGACGTAGCCGCCGGTCGCGAGCACGATCGCGAAGACGGCGGGGCCCAGCGCCAGGCCGAGCGTCTCGCCGGCGGTCCACACCCCGGTGTAGACGCCGACGCGGTTGCTTCCCGTGCGCTTGGCGTCCACCGCCGCGGCGTCGGGAAGCATCGCCAGCGGGAAGACCTGGCAGCCGGCGTACCCGACGCCGACCAGCGCGACCGCGGCGAAGACCAGCGACGGCGGCGCGCTGCGCGCGGTCGCGGCCAGCAGCGCACCAGCGGCCAGCACCAGCGAGGAGCAGAGGTAGCCGCGCTTCTTGCCGATCCGCGAGCCGAGCCACGACCAGGCCGGGGTCAGCACCAGTGCTGGGCCCACGAAGCAGACGAAGAGGATCGTGGCCGCCCCGTCGCGGCCCAGCACCTCGCCGGCGAGGTAGACGACACCGGCGAGCATGCAGCCGGTGGCCAGCGCCTGCAGCACGAACGTCGTGAGGAGCATCCGGAAGTCACGGGCCGCGGCCACCACCGCGAGCTGGTCGCGCAGGCTGCCGGGGCTGGGCTCCAGCACCGTCACCGGGGCGCCCCGGGTGCCGTGGTAGGCCGCCAGGGCGCCCGCCGCGATGATCAGCGCCATCACCACGCCCATCACCCGGTAGCCGTCGCGTCCACCGACCGCGTCGCGGATCAGCGGCGCGCTGGCGCCGGCGACCATGATCGTCAGCGCCAGGATCGCCACCCGCCAGGTCATCAACCGGGTGCGCTCGTCGTACGACGACGTCAGCTCCGCGGGCATCGCGACGTAGGGCACCTGGAAGAACGCGTACGCCGTCGCCGCGGCGAGGAAGCACACCAGCACCCAACCGGTCTCCAGGGTCCGCGAGTCGACGTCGGGGCCGGCGAAGACCAGTGCGAAGGTCACCGCCAGCGCGAGCCCGGCCCGCAGCAGCCACGGCCGGCGCGGGCCGCGGGGATCGCGGGTGCGGTCGCTGATGCGTCCGGCCACCGGGTTGAGGAAGACGTCCCACGCCTTGGGCGCGAAGACCACGAAGCCGGCGACCAGCGCCGCGACCCCGAGCTCGTCGGTCAGGTACGGCAGCAGCATCAGCCCGGGGACCGTGCCGAAGGCGCCGGTCGCGACCGAGCCGGCGCCGTACCCGATCCGGACCCGCGTGGGCAGCCGCTCGGGGCGGGTGGTCGTCGACATGCCGGGCAGGCTAGCGGCCCCCGCCCGGCGCGTCAGGACATCAGCGCGACAGCTGGCGCGACCCGTCGGAGCCGTAGCGGCGCTGGGGGTTGGAACCGATCGCGGTCTGGTCCGGGGTCGGCGCCGTGCGGGCGGCTGCTTTCTTGGTCGGCGCCTTCGTGGTCGCAGCCTTCTTGGCCGGAGCCTTCTTCGCGGGGGCCCTCTTGGCGGCGGTCTTCTTCGCGGTCGCACGCTTGCGGGTGCCGGGGTCTCGACCGGGGTGGACCACTGCGCGATCCACTCGTCCAGCACCCGCCAGGTCGACCCGCGCGCGGCGCGACCGGTCAGCATCCCCAGGTGCCCCCCGGGGACGATCTCGAAGCGCACCTCCTTCGAGCCCTTCAGCAGCGGCACGAGGGCCTTGACCGCCGGCACCGGGGCGATCCCGTCGGAGGCGCCACCGAAGACGAGCACCGGCACCGTGATCCGCTTGAGGTCGATGGTGCGGTCGTCGAGCTCGAAGCGCCCGCCCTTGAGGACGTTGCCCTTGACGAAGCGGTGGTAGAGCTGCCCGAACGTGCGGCCCGGGTAGGCGATCATGCCCGCGGTGAACCGGTCGACGGCCTCGATCTGGGCGAGGAAGTCGGAGTCGTCGAGGTGCGTGGTGATGGCGAGCGGCTTGGTGATGAGCTTCTGGAACGACGAGAGCTGGAAGGCCCACTTCACCAGCGGCTTCGGGGCCCCGCCCATCGCCTGGTAGGCGCGGGTGACCGCGCCCCGCCCGGCCAGGGGGTTGAGCTGCAGCAGGGGGCGCAGCGGCGCCACGATCGGCACCAGGGACACGTCGATCGGCGAGCCGACGACGGTGAGCGAGGCGATCGGCAGGTCGGGGGAGTCCGCGGCGGTGAGCATCGCGAAGATGCCGCCGAGGCTCCAGCCGATCACGTGCACCGGCCGCCCGCCGGCGTGCGCGGAGACCTCGCGGATCGCGGTCGGCACCACGTCGTCGATCCAGTGCTCCATGCCGAGGTTGCGGTTGCGGAAGGACACCTCGCCGTACTCCACCAGGTAGGTGGGTCGGCCCTCGGTGACGAAGTGCTGGACGAGCGAGCAGCCGCGGCGCAGGTCGTAGCAGGTCGACGGCGCGGCCAACGGGGTGACGAGCAGCACCGGGTCGCCCACCTGACGGGTCGTGGCGACGGGCCGGTAGTGGTAGACCTCGCGCAGCTCCCCTTCGTCGATGAGGGTGCGCGGCATGGGTCGCAGGTCGGCGATGCCGCCGTAGAGCACCTTGTGCGCCACGTTGCTGGCAGCCGACACCAGCTGGTCGGGCTTGGGGATCAGGTCCACGATCCACCTCCTGCCCCGCAAACTACCGCGACTGCCGAGGGTTACGGTGCCGGCACCGCCCTGACCGCGTGCTGGGAGGGGTGGTCAGGACCGGTGGGCGGGGCGGACCGCCTTGCCGTGGGTGCCGACGTCGGACAGCTCGGTCATGAAGGAGTCGGCCCAGGCCGCGACGTCGTGCTGGGTGACGGTGCGGCGCATCGCCTTCATCCTCGCGTCGCGTCTCCTTGTCCTCGGCCTGGTAGGCCTCGAGCAGCGCGGACTTCATGCCGTTGATGTCGTAGGGGTTGACCAGCCACGCCTGGCGCAGCTCGTCGGCGGCTCCCGCGAACTCCGAGAGCACCAGCGCCCCGTCGTCGTTGAAGCGGCAGGCGACGTACTCCTTGGCGACCAGGTTCATGCCGTCGCGGTAGGGCGTGACGACCATGATGTCGGCGGTGCGGTAGAGCGCGGCCATCTCCTCGCGCGGGTAGGAGGAGTGCAGGTAGGAGATCGCGGGGCGCCCGATCCGGCCCAGGTCGCCGTTGATGCGGCCCACGAGCCGGTCGATGTCGTCGCGCAGGATGCGGTACTGCTCGACCTGCTCGCGGCTGGGCACCGCCACCTGCACGAAGACCGCGTCCTCGACGTCGAAGTGGCCGTCCTTGATCAACTCGCTGAACGCGCGCAGCCGCGCGTAGATGCCCTTGGTGTAGTCGAGGCGGTCGATGCCCAGGAAGATCTTGCGCGGGTTGCCGAGCGCCTCCCGGATCTCGGCGGAGCGCTGCGCCACGGGCTCGGAGCGGGACAGCTCCTCGAAGCCGCCGGCGTCGATCGAGATCGGGAACGCGCGCGCCCGCACGGTCCGCCCGTCGGGCAGGTAGACCAGGTCGCGGTGGGTCTTGTGCCCGACCCGCTGGCGCACGAGGCGCACGAAGTTCTGCGTGCCGCCCGGCATCTGGAAGCCGACCAGGTCGGCGCCCAGCAGCCCCTCGAGGATCTGGCGGCGCCACGGCAGCTGCTGGAACAGCTCGCCCGGCGGGAAGGGGATGTGCAGGTAGAAGCCGATCCGCAGGTCGGGGCGCAGGTCGCGCAGCATCTGCGGCACCAGCTGGAGCTGGTAGTCGTGGACCCACACGGTCGCGCCCTCGGCGGCCAGCGAGGCGGCCGTCTCGGCGAAGCGCTGGTTGACCGCGACGTAGGAGTCCCACCACTCCCGGTGGAACTCCGGCTTGGCGATGAGGTCGTGGTACAGCGGCCACAGGGTGCCGTTGGAGAAGCCCTCGTAGAACCCCTCGATCTCCTCCGTGCTCATCGTCATCGGGAACAGCTCGAGCCCGTCGTGCTCGAACGGCTCGAGGTCCTGGTCGGTGCCGCCGGGCCAGCCGATCCAGACGCCGTGGTTGGCGCGCATCACCGGTTCGATGGCGGTCACCAGGCCACCGGGGGAGGTGCGCCAGCCCTTGGACCCGTCGGGCAGCACCACCCGGTCCACCGGGAGCCGGTTGGCGACGATCACGAGGTCGTAGGACACGGGACTCACCCTAGGCCGCGTCGCCTCACCTCGGGTCGCCCGGGCGGCGGGGCGCCGAGGCCGAGGGTCGCGTGGGGAAGGTGACCCCGACCTGGCGGCGTACGTCGTCGAGCTGGGCCAGCACCGCCAGCGTGCGGTCGTGCGGGACCAGCGGGCTCTCCCGCAGCCCCTCGCGCACGCACCGGGCCACCTCGGCGACCTCGTGCGCGTAGCCGTGGCCGAGCACCGGCTCGCGGCCCAGGATCCGCACCGGGTCGCCCGGCCCGGTGCGGCCGTGCGGCACGAAGACCGCGGCGTGCGGGTGGTGGAACTGGCCCTCGAGGTGCACGTGGCCCCGGTCGGTCGCCAGCGCCGCCGAGCGGTCCGACCAGCCGGTCATGGACGCCGACAGGGTCGCCAGCACGTCGCCGGGGTAACGGCCCAGCACGGTGACGTCCAGATCGGTGCCACGCTCCGAGAGCACGGCCTCGGCGGTGAGCCGCTCGGGGGCGCCGAGCAGGAGGTGGGCGAAGGTGAGGGGGTAGATCCCCATGTCGAGCAGGGCGGACGCGCCCAGCGCCGGGTCGAGCAGCCGGTCCTCGGGTCCGGCGTCCACGACGAAGCCCAGCTCGGCGCGCAGGGTGCGGGGGGCGCCCAGCTCGCCGGAGCGGACCCGGTCGACGAGCTCGCGCACCACTGGGTGGCACGCGGTCCACATCGCCTCCATCAGGAACCGGTCGTGCTGGCCGGCCAGGCGCACCATCTCCTGGGCGTCGGCCAGGTCGAGGGCCACGGGCTTCTCGCACAGCACGTGCTTTCCGGCCTCGAGCGCCATCCGGGCGTGCTCGAGGTGCAGCGCGTGCGGTGAGGCGATGTAGACGACGTCCACCTCGGGGTCGGCGACCAGGGCGGCGTACGACGCGTGGGCGCGGGCGGAGGGCGCGTGGGCGGCGACGAACGCCTGGGCCGACTCGAGGCGCCGCGCGCCCACGGCCACCAGCTCCGATCCGGGCACGAGTGCGAGGTCGGCCGCCACGGTGCGCGCGATCTTGCCCGTGGCGAGGAAGCCCCAGCGCACGGTTCGCATGCGGGCCAGCCTAGGGCCGTGGGTCGCCCGGGACGGGGGAGCAGACACGCCGCCACTAATGACACGGGTGTAGTTCCCTGCGTCTACGATGGCCTGCAGCCCACCCACCACGTACCAGCCCAGTCGGGAGATGCCGCATGGAGCCCCAGCGGGACGCCGCCCACGCCCAGCCCGTCATCGAGACGCCCGTCCTGAGCGAGCGGGACAGCCAGATCCTGGAGTTCGAGCGCCAGTGGTGGAAGTACGCCGGCGCCAAGGAGGCGGCCGTGCGCGAGAAGTTCGACATGAGCTCCACGCGGTACTACCAGGTCCTCAACGCCCTGATCGACAAGGCGGAGGCCCTCGAGGCCGACCCCCTGCTCGTCCGTCGCCTGCGCCGCCTCCGGGCCGCCCGCCAGCGCCAGCGCTCCGCGCGCCGGCTCGGTTTCGAGCTCTGAGCGCCGTGCGCGCACGCACCGAGCGCGGGACCGTCCTGCCGTCCCCCGTCGTGATCCTCTCGATCGTCGCGGTCGCGATGGCAGCCTTCGCCTTCGTGGCCACCCAGGGCAGCGAGCCCACCGAGCGCGAGATCACCCCCGCGGCCCGTGAGTCGGTCGAGGACACCACGTCGCCGGCCGAGGAGACCAAGCCCCCGAAGCCGAAGCCGACCAAGAAGCCGGCGCCCGCGATCAAGCGCGGCCAGGTCTACGTCGAGGTGTTCAACAACTCCTCCATCACCGGGCTCGCCGGGCGGGCCGCGCAGCGCGCGACCGGTGCGGGCTGGCAGGTCGTGGGCGAGGACAACTGGTACGGCACCGTGCCCGCCACCACCGTCTACTACCCGCCGAAGCTCGAGCGGGCCGCCAAGCTGATGGCCCTCGACCTCGGCATCGACCGCACCCTCGAGGCCACGGGGGCGATGAAGCTCGACCGGCTGACCCTGATCCTCACCGGCGAGCTCGACTGACGTCTGCGATGGAGTTCGCCTCCGCCGCGGCCGAGGGCCGCTACGCCGCCCTGGTGCGCGCGGCCGCCGACAGCGTGATCGGTCTCGACTTCGACGGCACGCTGGCCCCGATCGTCGACGACCCCGAGCGCGCGCACATCCACCCCGACGCCGCCGAGGTGCTCGTCGCGCTGGCCGGGCAGGTGCGTGCGGTCGCCGTGGTGACCGGCCGCCCGGCCCGTCAGGCGCTCGACCTCGGCGGGCTCGAGGAGCTCGCCGACGCGGTGCACGCGGCCGGCAAGGACCTCTACGTCTTCGGTCAGTACGGCAACGAGCGCTGGTCCTCGGCGCAGCGCCGCATCGTCTCCCCGCGTCCCCCCGCCGGGCTGGCCTCCTTCGAGCGCGAGCTGCCCCAGGTGCTGCGCGCCGCGGGCGCGGCCGACGCATGGATCGAGGCCAAGGGGCTCGCCGTGGCCGTGCACACCCGGCGGTTGGCGGACCCGGAGGCCGCGTTCCAGCGGCTCGCGGGCCCGGTCGGCGAGCTGGCCCGCGCCCACGACCTCGTCGTCGAGCCGGGCCGCAGCGTGCTGGAGGTGCGCTCGCCGGGCATGCACAAGGGACAGGCCGTGGACGCCCTCGTCTCCGAGCTCGGCGCCGGTGGGTTCCTCTACGCCGGCGACGACCTGGGCGACGTCGAGGCCTTCGAGGCGGTCGCCACGCACGGGCAGACCGGACTGGCGACGCTGCTGGTAGCGGTGGCCTCCTCCGAGCAGCAGGCCCTGGTCGAACGCGCCGACATCGTCGTCGCGGGACCCGACCAGGTGCTCGACCTGCTGCGCATGTTGACGGCCGACGCCGCAGCGCGGCGCGCCTGACCTCCACCCCTCGTGTGTCCACATCGTGGACGCTCGTTTCGCGGGTCGAGACTCGTGACCCGTACAGTGGTCCGCAGCTCATCAAGAGGGACTGAGGGAACGGCCCGTCGACGTCCCGGCAACCGCCACGATCCTCCGCCCACCGGGCGGTCCGCACCTGCGGCCCGCCCGCGACAGCGGTTCGTGGAAACGGTGCTACATCCGGCCCGGTGCGAAGGACGCCCGGGGAAGATGAGGAGGAGGACTGTCATGAGCGCTGTCACCATCGAGAAGCCCGCCCTGCGCGAGGGTGCGTTCGGCCACGCGACCGGGCTGGTGTGCCGCGAGTGCGGCCACCAGGTCGAGCTCGGCCCGCACTACGCCTGCGTCGAGTGCTTCGGCCCGCTCGAGGTCGCCTACGACTTCCCCGCGGTCACCCGCGCGCAGATCGAGGCCGGCCCGAGCAACATCTGGCGCTACAAGGCCCTGCTGCCGGTGCCGTCCGACATCGAGTCCAGCCCCAACATGGAGCCGGGCTTCACCCGTCTCCTCGAGGCGCGCAACCTCGCCGCCGAGCTGGGCCTGGACAAGCTGTGGGTCAAGGACGACTCCACCAACCCGACCAACTCCTTCAAGGACCGGGTCGTGGCCTGCGCCCTGAGCGCGGCGGTCGAGCTGAAGGCCAAGGTCTTCGCGTGTCCGAGCACCGGCAACCTCGCCAACGCGGTGGCCGCAGCCGGCGCCCGCGCCGGCCTCAAGACCGTGGTCTTCATCCCGAGCAACCTCGAGGCGCCCAAGCAGGTGAACTCGGCGGTCTTCACCGACTCGCTGGTCGCCGTCGAGGGCAACTACGACGACGTCAACAAGCTCGCCTCCGAGATCGCCGGCGAGGAGGAGGGGTGGGCGTTCGTCAACGTCAACGTGCGCCCCTTCTACGCCGAGGGCTCCAAGACCCTGGGTTACGAGATCGCCGAGCAGCTCGGCTGGCGCCTGCCCGACCAGGTCGTCATCCCGGTCGCGTCCGGGTCGCAGCTGACCAAGGTGCACAAGGCCTTCCGCGAGCTCGTCGACCTGGGGCTCGTCGAGGACAAGCCCGTCAAGATCTACGGCGCCCAGGCCGCCGGCTGCTCGCCGGTGTCGACGGCGTACAAGGGCGGGGTCGACGCGATCCGTCCGGTCAAGCCCGACACCATCGCCAAGAGCCTGGCCATCGGCAACCCCGCCGACGGCATCTACGTGCTCGACATCTGCCGGGAGACCGGGGGCGCCGTCGAGGACGTCACCGACGACGAGGTGCGCGCGGGCATCGTGTCCCTGGCGCGCACCGAGGGCATCTTCACCGAGACCGCCGGCGGCACCACCGTCGCGGTGCTGCGCAAGCTGGTCGAGACCGGCCAGCTCGACACCTCGCTCGAGACGGTCGTGATCAACACCGGCCACGGCCTCAAGACCCTCGACGCGGTCGCGGGATCGGTGCGCCCGGCCGCGACCATCCCGCCGTCGTACGCTGCGTTCGCCGCCACCGGCATCGCCTGAGACGAGGAGCCGCAGCCATGAGCGTGTCCGTCCGCATCCCCACCATCCTGCGCACCTACACCGCCGGCGAGAGCGAGGTGCCGGCCTCCGGGACGACGCTGGCAGAGGTCCTCGACGACCTCGAGTCGCGCCACGCCGGCATCCGGGCCCGCATCCTCGACGACAACGGCGCACTGCGTCGCTTCGTCAACGTGTATGTCGGCAACGAGGACGTCCGCTTCCTCGAGGACCTCGCCACCCCGACCCCGGACGGGGTCCAGGTCTCGGTGATCCCGGCGGTCGCCGGCGGCTGAGCCGTGGGCGGACCCGGACCTGTGCCGGGGCCGACCGGGTGGCTCAGCGGGGGTCGAGCGCGACGATGGCCGCGTTGCCGTGCCCGTCGACCTTGATGGTGGCGACGGCGCCCTCGTCGGCCAACGCCCGCTCGAGAGCGGCGGCCTCGTCCTGGGGCAGGAACCAGCTCTCGATACCGCAACGCACCACCCAGCCGGCGTCGTCGCAGGCCAGGTACGGCCCCTCGACGGGGCGCTGGCGGGTGAGATCGCCGCCTTCCCACAACCCGTCCGCGGCGAGCAGCGGGATGAACAACCGGCCGCGGTGGGTGTCGTCGATGCCGCCCGCCGGGGAGTCGCCCGGACGCTGCAGTCCCGGGTAGTCCAAGGTGACGTAGGCGCCACGGAACGGGTCGATCGGGTCCAGCGGCTGCACCAGCAGCCGGTACTCCGCCCCGCTCACGCGGGCCGAGAGCTGCGGCGCGACCGCCACGCCGACCAGCCCGAGCTGGACCGCTCACGACGAGGGCCAGGGTCAGGATCCGCTTCATCGCTGTGCTCCTTCCAAGGTGGTGGCCAGGCGCCGGCGGGCCCGGTCGAACCCGTAGCCGGTCGCGAGGAAGATCAGGCCCAGCACGACGAAGAGCCACGCGCCCTGGATGATCTGGGCGAAGACCGCGAAGCTCTGGAAGGTCGTGAAGACGACGAGACCGACCGTCGCCAGCGCGGTCAGCTCCCACCGGGCGCGGACGACGCCGAGCGCCGCGACCGCGACGGCGAGGCCGACGTAGGCGCCCACGCTGAGAGCGGCGTGGGCCCAGTCGGCACCGCTCAGCGGGTCCGAGGGGTCCGCACCGGTGTCCCAGAGCACCAGACCCACCGAGACCGCGAGCACGGCCACCGCGCCGAGCGGCTCCACGCGACCCAGCTCCCGGCCGAGCGTGGATGCGGGGACCGCGGCGAGGGCGGCGACGACCAGGCCGGCGACCAGCCAGCCGTCCCACCCGAAGTCGGTGGAGTCGACGAACGGGAGCGCCGCCACGAAGAGCATCGCCAGTGCCAGGAGGGCGCCGACGATGCGCCACGGCGCCGAGAAGCCGTCGTCCCGACGCGCGTGGAGGGTCGCCAGCGAGAGGGCCAGGACCGTGCCGGCGCCCAGCGCCAGGACCCCGGAGAGGCCGCTGGGCGACTCGCTGAGGACCTGCCACAGGAACCAGCCGGTGCCGGCAGTGATCCCGACGACGAGCGGAGCGGTGCTGCGGACGGCGTAGGCCTGGACCAGCGCGCCGGCGGCCCAGGCGCCGACCAGGGCGGGCTCGTAGGCCGGGACCTGGAGGGACTGTGCGGCCTGGAACACGACCGCGCCGAAGGCCAGGGCCGCAAGCAGCCGCGCCGACCCGACGACGAGCACGAGCCCGGACCCCTTGGTCCGCGCACCGCGGTCGTGGAGGACCTCGGCGCCCACCAGCAGCGAGATCCAGATGCCGGCGACGACGCCGAACCGCGTCGCCGGCGGGAGCTGGTCGAGGTTGGCGGCGACCAGCCAGATCAGGCCGAACCCGACGAAGAGTGCACCGAGGGTGAGCAGGAGCCGGGCGAGTGTGAACCGCCTGCCCTCGTCAGGGGCGGCCCGGTAGCGGCGCAGCAGCGCGGCGGCCTGGTCGGCGTCGAGGAGGCCGTCGGCCTCCCACCGCGGGAGCTCGCCGGACAACCAGTCGAGCTGGGCCCGGGGCACGGGGTGGACAGGGGCAGGGGTCGTCATGTCGCCAGTCTCGCGACGGTCGAGCCCGCGCGCATGAGTCCTCGTGCTCTGTTCGCCCGTCCTTGTGCCCTGTTCTGCGCGTTTGCACTCGCCATGGGCGAGTGCTAATAATGGCCATTGGCAGTCTCGTCATGAGAGTGCCAGCCATCCCCGGTCCGGGGAGTTGAGGTCAGCAGCGTCGGCGGGAAGGGTCCGCCGGTTCGGCCTGGCCGTCCGTCGCGGGCAACGAACCGGTCCACAACTCTTGATTGCGAAGGATCGCGAGAGTTATGCCGAAGCTGATTGCATTCGACGAGGAGGCCCGGCGCGGCCTCGAGCGTGGCATGAACACGCTCGCTGACGCCGTGAAGGTCACCCTCGGTCCCAAGGGCCGCAACGTCGTCCTCGAGAAGAAGTGGGGTGCCCCCACGATCACCAACGACGGTGTGAGCATCGCCAAGGAGATCGAGCTCGAGGACCCCTACGAGAAGATCGGTGCCGAGCTCGTCAAGGAGGTCGCCAAGAAGACCGACGACGTCGCTGGCGACGGCACCACCACCGCCACCGTGCTGGCCCAGGCGATGGTCCGCGAGGGCCTGCGCAACGTGGCCGCCGGTGCCAACCCGATGAGCCTCAAGCGCGGCATCGAGGCCGCTGTGGCCTCCGTGTCCGAGTCGCTGTCGTCCATGGCCATCGACATCGAGACCAAGGACCAGATCGCGGCCACCGCGTCGATCTCCGCTGCTGACCCGACCGTCGGCGAGATCATCGCCGAGGCGATGGACAAGGTCGGCAAGGAAGGCGTCATCACCGTCGAGGAGTCGAACACCTTCGGGCTCGACCTCGAGCTCACCGAGGGCATGCGCTTCGACAAGGGCTACATCTCGGCGTACTTCGCGACCGACATGGAGCGCATGGAGGCCGTCCTCGAGGACGTCTACGTCCTGATCGCCAACCAGAAGGTCTCGAACGTCAAGGACCTGCTGCCGATCCTCGAGAAGGTCATGCAGTCGGGCAAGCCCCTGCTGATCATCGCCGAGGACACCGACGGCGAGGCGCTGTCGACCCTGGTCGTCAACAAGATCCGTGGCACCTTCAAGTCCGTGGCCGTCAAGGCCCCCGGCTTCGGTGACCGCCGCAAGGCCATGCTGCAGGACATCGCGATCCTCACCGGCGGTCAGGTCATCTCCGAGGAGGTCGGCCTCAAGCTCGAGACGACCGGTCTCGAGCTGCTCGGCCAGGCCCGCAAGGTCGTCATCACCAAGGACGAGACCACGATCGTCGAGGGCGCCGGCGACGCCGCCCAGATCGAGGGCCGGGTCAACCAGATCCGGGCCGAGATCGAGAAGTCGGACTCCGACTACGACCGCGAGAAGCTCCAGGAGCGTCTCGCGAAGCTGGCCGGCGGCGTGGCCGTCATCAAGGTCGGCGCGGCCACCGAGGTCGAGCTCAAGGAGCGCAAGCACCGCATCGAGGACGCCGTTCGCAACGCGAAGGCGGCCGTCGAGGAGGGCATCGTCGCCGGAGGCGGCGTGGCGCTCGTGCAGGCCTCGGCCACCGCGTTCGACAAGCTCGAGCTCGAGGGTGACGAGGCGACCGGCGCGAACATCGTGCGCGTCGCGACCGAGGCCCCGCTCAAGCAGATCGCGATCAACGCCGGCCTCGAGGGCGGTGTCGTCGCGGAGAAGGTGCGCAACCTGACCCCCGGCCACGGCCTGAACGCCGCCACCGGCGAGTACGTCGACATGATCGCCGCTGGCATCATCGACCCCGCCAAGGTGACCCGCAGCGCGCTGCAGAACGCCGCCTCCATCGCGGCGCTCTTCCTCACCACCGAGGTCGTCGTGGCCGACAAGCCGGAGAAGGCGTCCGCGATGCCGGGCGGCGACGGCGGCATGGGCGGCATGGGCGGCATGGACTTCTGATCGGTCCGCACCCGTAGCACCCAGCACCACCAGCAGGGCCCTCGCCGTCGGGCGGGGGCCCTTGCTGCGTCACCCACCCGGGACGTCATGCGTCCCGCACCGACGGACGTCCTGTCCGTATGACGTCCCGGGGAGCCGCCCGGAGGTTTCGTGCGGAGCCGAGTGCGGCAGGCTGGCCGCGTGGACGAGACCCAGGTCAACCAGCCCAGCCACCCCGACACCCCCGACGGCCCCGTGCGCACGTCGGGTCGCGGCCCGCTCACCTGGCTGGTGGCCGCGCTGGCCGTCGTGGTCATCGTCGTGGTCAGCGCGATCGCGCTGCTCGGCGGCGACGACGCCGACGTGCCGTTGGCCGACGAGACCGGCGTCGCCGCGGAGCCGGGCGACGCGGACGCTGACGACCAGCCCTCCGTGACGCGCCTCGATCACGGTCGAGGAGACCGGGCGCTGCATGCTGCCCACCGCCGAGGCGCTGGCCGGGCAGCCGCTCGCCCTCGAGGGCACCGTCGTGGGCGATCGAGGACGGCGTGGCCGTGCTCGACCCCGAGGAGTTCTTCGCCGGGCGGGCCACCGACCGGGTCGAGGTCGTGGCGCCCACCGAGAGCGACCGGGCGCTGCTCGGCAGCGTCGAGCTCGAGGAGGGGTCGCGCTACCTGGTCGCTGCCGCCGACGGCCGGGTCGTGGGCTGTGGCCTGAGCGGCCCCTCGGAACCGGAGCTGGCCGAGCTGTACGCCGAGGCCTTCAACCGCTGATCCTCGCGTCGGCGGCACAGTGGTCCCGTGCAGACCGCCGGGCTCCTCCTCGCCGCCGGTGCCGGCCGCCGGATGGGGACACCCAAGGCGCTGGTCTCCGACGACCCGCGGCCCGTGGCTGACCCGCGCCGTGCGGCTGCTGGTCGACGGCGGCTGCGACCCCGTGACCGTGGTGCTGGGCGCCGCGGCCGAGGACGCCCGCCGGCTCCTCGACGAGGATCTCGAGGTCGCGGTGCAGGTCGTGCTCGCCGAGCGGTGGGCCGAGGGCATGGGCGCCTCGCTCGAGCGCCGGGCTCGCCGCACTGGGGGACACCGCAGCACCCGCGGCGCTCGTGACGCTGGTCGACCTGCCCGACCTGGTGCCCGAGGTCGTACGCCGCGTGCGTCGCGGCCGGCGACGGGCCAGCGAGCGCTCGCGCGAGCGGCGTACGACGGCGTGCCGGGGCACCCGGTGCTGCTCGGGTCGGGAGCACTGGTCGGGCGTGGTCGCCAGCCGCCGTGGGCGACCAGGGCGCCCGGGACTACCTCGCCACCCGCGAGGTGCGGCTGGTCGAGTGCGGCGACCTGGCCACCGGCGACGACGTCGACACCCCGCAGTGAGCCCCCCGCTGAGCCCTCCGCGCTGGGCGCCGACTCAGGTGCGACGGATCCGGATCGGGCCCGTCGCGGTGGCCGGGTCGACCACCCGTCCGCCCTGGGGGATCTCGACCTCACCGGCCGCCACCAGCCGGCGGGCCGCGCGCCGGGCCGGCTCCATCAGGTCACGCCAGCCGTCCTCGCTGCCCACCGACCGTGCGGCCTCGGAGGGGCAGATGGTGCTGGTGCGGGCGCGGGCGGAGAGCAGGTCGAGGATGCTCTCCTCGAGCGCCCGGTCGGTCTCGTCGACGTCCACCGTCCCAGTCTCCGACCGATTCGTGCCGCCCCCAACCGGGACCCACGACCCGTGACTAGCCTGGCTCCATGGAGCTCCCCGACGTGCCCGACGCCCCCGCCGTCGCGGCGCGCCTGCGCGAGACCGGCTACCTGTGCGACGACGACCTGGCCACGGTCGTGTTCCTCGCGCTGCGCATGCAGCGCCCGCTGCTGCTCGAGGGCGAGCCCGGCACCGGCAAGACCGCGCTGGCCGAGGCGCTGGCCGCCACGCTCGACCTGCCGCTGGTGCGGCTGCAGTGCTACGAGGGGATCGATGCCACCCAGGCGCTCTACGACTGGGACTTCCCCCGCCAGGTGCTGCACCTGCGCGCCCTCGAGGCGGCCGGCGGCGACGTCGACGTCGAGGGCGCCGAGAAGAGCCTGTACGACGAGCGGTTCCTGCTCGCCCGCCCGGTGCTGGCCGCGCTGCAGCAGGCCCCGGCGGTGCTGCTGGTCGACGAGGTCGACCGCGCCGACGACGAGTTCGAGGCGTTCCTGCTCGAGGTGCTCTCCACCTACCAGGTCTCGATCCCCGAGCTCGGCACCGTGCGCGCGGCGACCCCGCCGGTGGTGGTGCTGACCTCCAACCGCACCCGCGAGCTGCACGACGCGCTCAAGCGCCGCTGCCTCTACCACTGGATCGACCACCCGGGCCTCGAGCGCGAGGTCGAGGTGGTGCGCACCCGTGCGCCCGAGGTCTCCGAGACCCTGGCCCGCCAGGTCGTCACGCGTGGTCCAGCAGCTGCGCACCGGCACCGCCGCCGGAGCCCTGCAGAAGCCGCCGGGCGTCGCCGAGACCCTCGACTGGGCGCGCGCCCTGCACCACCTCGGCGCCACCGAGATCGACCTGGAGTCCGCGGCCGCGCGCACCGTCGGGGCGCTGGTGAAGTACCGCGAGGACGCCGACCGGGTGCGCCAGGCGCTCGACCGGATGCTGACCCCGTGAGCGACCGTGACGCCACCGCGGCCCACGGCCCCGACGAGGTGCTGCTCGGCTTCACCCACGCGCTGCGCGCCGCCGGGGTCGGCGTCACCCACGACCGTGGCGCCTCGTTCCTGGCCGCGACCGCGCTCGTCGGGCTCGGCGACGTGGTCGCGGTGCGCGCGGCCGGCCGGGCGACGCTCTGCGCCGGCCCCGACGACCTCGACCGCTTCGACCAGGTCTTCGCCGCCTGGTTCGACCCCCGCGGCGAGCTGCCCCGCTCGCGCCCGGCGCCGGCGGGTGCCCCGTCGCCGGCGCTGCTGCCCGAGAGCGACGCCGGAGCCGGTGGCGACGGCAGCGACGACGACGAGGTCGTGCGCGCGATGGCCTCCGACGTCGAGGTGCTGCGCCACCGCGACGTGGCCGCGCTGAGCCCGGGCGAGAAGGCGCGGCTGGCCGAGCATGTTCGCCTCGCTGCACGTGCGCGCGCCGGTGCGGCGCACCTCGCGGCACGAGCGGTGGCGCCGCGGCGACGTCGACGCCGCCCGCACCGTGCGCGCCAGCCTGCGCCGGATGGGCGAGCCCGCCGAGATCGCCTGGCGGCGCCGCACGCGTGCGCCCGCGCCGGGTGGTGCTGCTGGTCGACGTGTCGGGCTCGATGAGCGGGTACGCCGACGCGCTGCTGCGCCTGGCCCACCGGCTCACCCACGCGCTGCCGGGCTCGCGGGTCGAGACGTTCACGCTCGGCACCCGGCTGACCCACCTGACCCGCGTCGCTGCGCCTGCGCGACGCCGACCGGGCGCTGGTCGCGGCCGGCGAGGCGGTGCCCGACTGGTCGGGCGGCACCCGGCTGGGGGAGTCGCTGGGCGTCTTCCTCGACCGGTGGGGCCGCCGCGGGGCGGCCCGCGGCGCGGTCGTGGTGGTCTTCAGCGACGGCTGGGAGCGCGGCGACCCCGCCGCTGCTGGCCGAGCAGGTCGCGCGGCTGCAGCGCGTCGCGCACCGCGTGGTGTGGGTCAACCCGCACCGCGGCAAGGCCGGCTACGAGCCGGTGCAGCAGGGCGTGCTGGCGGTGCTGCCGCACGTCGACGACTTCGTCGCCGGGCACTCCCTGGCGACCTACGCCGAGCTCTGCGAGGTGATCGCCCGTGCGTGACGTGCTGCCCGAGCTGATGAGGTGGTGGGAGGCCGGCGAGACGGTCGGCGTCGCCACCGTCGTCGCGACCTTCCGCTCCGCACCCCGCCCGCCCGGCGCGTCGATGCTGGTGGGCCCCGACGACACCGCGGTCGGCTCGGTCTCCGGCGGCTGCGTCGAGGGCGCGGTCTACGAGCAGGCCCAGGAGGTCGTCGCCGGCGGCGTCCCCGTCCTCGAGCGCTACGGCGTCTCCGACGACGACGCCTTCGCCGTCGGCCTGACCTGCGGCGGCATCCTCGACGTGTGGGTCGAGCGGGTCTCGCGCGAGAGCTTCCCCGAGCTCGGCGCGCTCGCCGCCGACGTCGAGGCCGGGCTCGGCCCGTGGCGCTCGCGACCGTCATCGACCACCCCGACCCGGCCTGGCGCGGGCGACGCATCGTCGTACGCCCCGACGAGGAGCCGGTCGCCGGCTCGATCGGCTCGCCGCGCGCCGACGCCGCCGTGCACGACGACGCGCTCGGGCTGCTGGCCAGCGGCACCAGCGCGACGCTGTCCTACGGCCCCGACGGCGAGCGGCGCGGCGAGGGGATGCGGGTCTTCGTGTGGGCCTTCGCGCCCAAGCCGCGGATGCTGGTCTTCGGCGCCATCGACTTCGCCGCCGCCGTCGCGCGCGTCGGCAGCTTCCTGGGCTACCACGTCACGGTCTGCGACGCCCGGCCCGTCTTCGCCACCACCAGCCGCTTCCCCGACGCCGACGAGGTCGTCGTCGACTGGCCGCACCGCTACCTGGCCGCCGAGCAGGAGGCCGGGCGCATCGACCAGCGCACCGTGCTCGCGGTGCTCACCCACGACCCGAAGTTCGACGTGCCGCTGCTCGAGGTCGCGCTGCGCCTGCCCGAGGTCGCCTACGTCGGTGCGATGGGCTCGCGCCGCACCCACGACGACCGGCTCGAGCGGCTGCGCGCCGCCGGGCGTCACCGACGACGAGCTCGACCGGCTCTCCAGCCCGATCGGCCTCGACCTCGGCGCCCGCACCCCGGAGGAGACCGCGATCTCGATCGCCGCCGAGATCATCGCCGGGCGCTGGGGCGGCACCGGTGAGCGGCTCGCCGGCCACCGACGGCCGCATCCACCGCGACCTGCCCCACGACCTCGACTGACGCGTACGGCGGGGTGGCGGGCGTGAGGTTCATCGGCGGCCGACAGTCTCCTGGGTGACGCGAAGCTTCGTCGGCCACCCGGGAGGTTCACCGGCCGGCCGATGAAACTCCCGGCCGTGGTGCCCAGGCGCGACTTGTGACCCGCATCACCGCCCAGGTTCTGGCCTGCAGCGACCTGCGGCGCGGTCGATGCGGTCCGCGCGTGGACGTCGTTCGTCGAGCACGGCGACGACGCGCGAGCCGCGGGTGCGCCCCGAGATCCTGATCGAGCTGGTCCCGCTCGGAGGCGACGGTGTCGCCCGACGTGCGGGAGGCGCCGCTGGCCGACGAGTCCGAGACGGCCGCGTTCTGGTCGCGACTCGCCGCTGCAGACCGCCGTCGAGCGCGTCGAGAGCCGACCTGCGCCGCACGGCCGAGGACGGCGACCTCGTGGTCGCGGTCACCGACCCGCAGACCCGCGTCCTGTGGACGTACGGCGGCCGGGTGATGCGTCGCAAGGCCGAAGCGGTCAACTTCGTGCCCGGTGGGCGCTGGGACGACGAGTCGGTCGGCACCAACGCCCTCGACCTGGCCAACCGCCACGACGGCCCGCGACGGTCTTCAGCGCCGAGCACTACGCCTCGATCGTGCACGACTGGGTCTGCTGGGCGGCCCCGGTGCACGACCCCGCCACGGGGGTGCAGCTCGGCGTCCTCGACCTCTCCACGACCTGGGACCGCACCCACCCGATCGGGCTGGCCACCGCGCGGGTGCTGGCGCGGCTGATCGAGCAGGCCCTGCCGGCGACCGCCCACCCGCTCGGCGCGACGGCCGACGAGACCGGCGACCCCGGCCTGGTGATGACCCTGCTGGGTCAGGCCGAGACCCGCTTCGACGGCCAGCGGCTGCTGCTGAGCCGGCGCCAGACCGAGATCCTCGCGCTGCTGGCGCTGCACCCGCAGGGTCTCTCCCTCGACCAGCTGCACGCCATGGTCTACGGCGACCAGACGGTGACGTTCTCGACGCTCAAGGCCGAGGTCTCGCACCTGCGCCACGCCCTGGGCGGCCAGCTCTCCTCGCGGCCCTACCGCCTGCAGATGCCGGTGCACACCGACGTCGACCACGTGCTCTCGCTGCTGCGCCGCGGGTTCGTCGGGGCCCGGCCGTCGACGCCTACGGCGGCGACCTGCTGCCCGGCACCGACTCACCGGCCCTGCAGGAGATGGGGGAGTACGTCGCCGTCGCGGTCCGCGAGTCGCTGCTGGCCCGCCCCGACCCCGACGCCGTCGCGCGCTACAGCGAGCTCGCGCCGTACGACACCGAGGTCGTGGAGGCCTGCCTGGCCAGCCCCGGGACCCTCGCGCACCCGGTCGCACCGCTGCTCAAGGGCCGCCTCGCAGCGGCCCGGCGCTGAGCCCGCCGCGCAGAACGAGACCCAGTCGTTACCCCTTTGCGGCCGCGATCGGCTGCGCGCCGGCCGCTCGGACCGGTCTATGGTCGAAAGGCCTACGGTCCCCTGCAGCGTGCTCGGGCAGCTGCGTACACCGGCAGGTGGCTTCAACGGTCGTCGTGTGGATGGGGGCTGGGCTCCGAACCTGCACGCGACTGAAAGTTGAACCGATGCGCCTAGGCAAGAAGATGATGGCCGTGTCCGCCACTGTGGCCCTGAGCCTCAGCGTCGCGGCGTGTGGAGACGACAGCGGGAGCGGAGCGGCCTCGAGCGACGCGCTCGACGGGGTCTCCGCTCACCGTGGGGTCGAAGGACTTCACCGAGAACATCCTGCTCGGCGAGATGTTCGCCCAGGCCCTCGAGGCCAACGCGGGCGCCGACGTCGAGAACAAGGTCAACCTCGGCGGCACCTCGGTCAACCGCGACGCCCTGGTCAGCGACAACATCGACGTCTACCCCGAGTACAACGGCACCGGCTGGACGGTGCACCTCGGCAACGAGGACCCGAGCCAGGACCCGCAGGAGCTCTACGACGTCACCTCCGAGGCGGACCTGAAGCAGAACGACATCAAGTGGATCGGCCTCTCGCCGTTCAACGACACCTACGGCTTCGCGGCCAACGGCGACCTCGCCGAGGCGGAGGGCGGCTTCGACTTCCAGGCGATGGCCGACTACCTCGAGGCCAACCCCGACGCCACGGTCTGCATGGAGACCGAGTTCCCCGACCGGCCCGACGGCCTGGTCCTGTTCGAGGAGGCCACCGGCTACAAGCTGCCCGGCAGCCAGACCCAGATCCTCGACACCGGGCTGATCTACTCCGAGACGTCCGACGGCAACTGCGACTTCGGTGAGGTCTTCACCACCGACGGCCGGATCACCGCGCTCAACCTCGAGCTCGTCGACGACCCGGGCGTGATGATCGTCTACAACAGCTCCTTCACCATGAGCAACGAGATCTACGAGGCCAACGCCGACACCTACGACGAGATCGCCGAGGCGATCTTCGCCGACCTCGACAACGAGAAGATGGCCGAGCTCAACTCCGCCGTCGACGTCGAGGGCACGCCGGCCGAGCGGGTCGCCGAGGAGTACCTCAAGGACGTCGGCGTCCTCTGACCCCCTCCCGCTGCGCGAGCACGCACCCGCGACGACGAAGCCCGCCGGGTCCTCGGACCCGGCGGGCTTCGTCGTGCGTGGGAGGTGGCAGAGACCGCGCGGGCGCAGGTAGCGCTCGGCGATGGCGCCGAGCCAGTCGAAGGTCAGCGCCACGATCGCGACCATCACGGCCCCGACGATGAGCACGGGGTCCTGGTTGAGCTTCAGGCCCGAGCTGATGGTGATGCCCAGCGCGCCGCCACCGATCAGGAAGGCCAGCGTGGCCATGCCGATGTTGAGGACCATCGCGGTGCGCACCCCGGCCAGGATCACCGGCACCGCGAGCGGCAGCTCGATGCGGGTCAGCACCAGCCGTCGGGTCATGCCCATGCCCCGACCGGCCTCGATGACGCTGCGGTCGACGCCGTCGAGGCCGACCATCGTGTTGCGCAGCACCGGCAGCAGCGCGAAGAGCGCCAGGCAGTAGACGACGGTCGTCTGGCCGTTGCCGAGCAGGAACAGCCCGCCCACGAGCAGCCCGTACGCCGGGAACGCCTGGCCGGCGTTGGCCACCGTCAGGATCGTCGGCGCGATGCGCCGGAAGGCCGGCCGGGTCAGCAGGACCCCGAGCGGGATCGCGATCACGATCACCAGCAGCGTCGAGTAGGCCGCGATCTCGAGGTGCTGCTGGGTCTGCGGCCACAGCTTGTCCGACCAGCTCAGCGCCGAGCGCTGCTGGCGCACGGCGTTCTCGAGGTCGAGGCTGCGGTGGTAGAGCGCCAGCAGGCCCGGCGAGACCGGCGATCAGCACGGGCGCGACGAACAGCCCCAACCGGTCGATCAGCGTCGGCGGCGCTCGCGCCGCGGCGAGTGCGGAGACACCTGCGTCCGGCTCAGGGGTGGGGACGGGCGTGCGTTCGCGGATCTGGCGCGACAGCGCCGGGGAACATGTCGCTCATGCGTTCGCCTCCATCTCCTCGTAGTGCAGCCGCGCCTCGTACTGCGCCCGGCGGATCGCCGTGTTCAGGTGCGACATCTCCACGACGCCGACGAAGGCGCCCTGCGCTGTCGACGACGACGCTCTGCCCGGCCGCGCTCTGGACCATCAGCTCGAGGGCGTGGAAGAGGCTGTCGTCGGTGCTGAGCTGGTCGCCGATGTCCTCGCCGAGCCCGTCGTACGACGTCGGCGACGTGGCCAGCTCGTCGCGGTGCAGCCAGCGCAGCGGGCGACGCTGGGCGTCGGTGAGCACCAGCCAGTCCATGTGCGCCTCGTCGAGCTTCGCGACCCCGGTCGCGCAGGGGTCGGAGTCGGTGATCGAGGGGTAGGTCGGTCTTCTTCAGCGAGCTGACCTGGAGGAAGTTCAGTCCCTTGATCGTCGAGCCGGTGCCGATGAAGTCGTCGACGAAGTCGTCCACGGGGTAGGCCAGGATGCGCTCGGGCGTGTCGATCTGGCGGATCGTGCTGCGCTCACCCAGGATCGCGATCCGGTCGCCCATCTTGATGGCCTCGTCGATGTCGTGGGTGACGAAGACGATGGTCTTGCGCAGCTCGCCCTGCAGGCGCAGGAACTCGTTCTGCAGCCGCTCGCGGGTGATCGGGTCGATCGCCCCGAAGGGCTCGTCCATCAGCATGATGTCGGGGTCGGCGCCGAGTGCCCGGGCCACCCCGACCCGCTGGGCCTGGCCGCCCGAGAGCTCCTTGGGGAACCGGTCGCGGTACTGCTCGGGGTCGAGGCCGACCGTGGTCAGCAGCATCTCGACGCGCTCAGCGATCCGCGCCTTGTCCCACCCCAGCATCCGCGGGACGGTCGCGATGTTCTGCGGTGATCGTCTGGTGCGGGAAGAGGCCGATCTGCTGGATGACGTAGCCGATGCGGCGGCGCAGCTTGTCGGGGTTGACCTTGGTGACGTCCTCGCCGTCGAGCAGGATGCGCCCGTTGGTGGGCTCGATCATCCGGTTGATCAGGCGCAGGGTGGTGCTCTTGCCGCAGCCGGACGGGCCGACCAGGACCAGGATCTCGCCCTCGTGGACGTCCAGGGTCAGGTCCTCCACGGCCGGGACCTTGGTGCCGGGGTAGGTCTTGCCCACCCGGTCGAGGTGGATCTTGGGCTCGGGGCTCATGGGTTCCTCTCGATGCATCAGTGGTGGGGTGGCGCTCAGATGCGCAGGCCGCGAGGCGTGAACACGCGCTGCACGGTGGCCAGCAGGGTGTCCAGCACGAGCCCGAGCAGCACGGTGAAGACGACGCCGACGGCGACCGAGTTGCCGGCGTTGGGGAATCCGTTGCGGGTCAGGCCGTCCTGGATGAAGGTGCCGAGCCCGTCGCCACCGACGAGCACCGCGATCGCGGTGAGTCCGACGATGAGCAGGGTCGAGACGCGGATGCCGGCCATCACGACGGGGAAGGCCAGCGGGAGCCGCACGTGCACCAGCTGCTGGCGCGGGTTCATCCCCATGCCGCGGGCGGACTCCACCACCGCGGGGCTCACCGAGTCGAGGCCGGTGATCGTGTTGCGCAGGATCGGCAGCAGCCCGTAGAGGATCAGCGCCACGATCGCCGGCAGGTTGCCGATGCCGAAGACCGGGATGAACAGGGCGAACATGGCCAGCGAGGGGATGGTCAGGAAGATGCCCGTCACGGACAGTGCGAGCGCCCGCACGACCGGTCGGCGCTGGGCGAAGGCGCCCACCAGCACGGCGACCAGGGTGGCGACCCCGACCGAGATCGCGACGGTCTGGGTGTGGTTGATGGATTCTTCGAGCACGTACTCGAAGTTGTCCTGGACATAGGTGAACCAGTTGGTAAGAGCTTCCACACGGGCCTTTCGGGTCGGAGGCGCTCGTCCACCTTACGGTGCGCGGGCTCCGGAGGGCGTTTGCTCGACGGTCTCCGGGTCCCGCCAACCGTCGACCAACCGACCCGCCCTAGCGTGAGTCAGGTCACACCCGCTCGGCTTCATCACCCTAGGGAGAGTCCATTGACCCGGATCAGCCTCACTGTCGACGGCTCGAAGGTGGCCGACGACGTCGAGCCACGGATGCTGCTGGTGCAGTACCTGCGCGAGCGCCTCGGCAAGACCGGCACCGTCATCGGGTGCGACACCAGCAACTGCGGCGCCTGCACCGTGCACCTCGACGGGACCAGCGTGAAGTCGTGCAACGTCCTCGCCGTCCAGGCGGACGGCTCCGAGGTGACCACGATCGAGGGCCTGGCCCAGGGCGACGAGCTGCACCCGGTGCAGGAGGCGTTCCGGGAGTGCCACGGACTGCAGTGCGGCTTCTGCACGCCCGGGATGATCATGCAGAGCGTGAGCCTGCTGGAGGAGAACCCGCAGCCCACCGAGCAGGAGATCCGCCTCGGTCTCGAGGGCAACCTGTGCCGCTGCACGGGCTACCACAACATCGTCAAGGCCGTGCAGCAGGCGGCCGGGCAGGAGATGACGTCGTGACCGCGACCCAGGAGCGCAGCACCGGGCCCGAGATGGAGATCGGGCGCGACCGCCGCCGCAAGGAGGACCAGCGCCTCATCACCGGGCGCACCCGCTGGACCGACAACATCGTGCTGCCGGGCATGCTCCACCTCGCCATGGTGCGCAGCCCCTTCGCCCACGCCACCATCACCTCGATCGACAAGAGCGAGGCCGAGGGCGCCCCCAACGTGGTGGCGGTCCTCACCGGCGCCGACCTCGGCGAGAGCCAGGGCAGCCTGATCAACGCCTGGGCGATCACCACCGACCAGGTCACCCCCGTGCACCTGCCGATGCCGCTCGGACCGGGTCAGCTTCGCGGGCGAGATCGTCGCGGTCATCGTGGCCCGCACCGCCGCCGAGGCCCGCGACGCCGCCGAGCTCGTCGACGTCGAGTACGACGAGCTGCCGGCCGCCGTGGACCTGAAGAAGGCCGCGGCCGACGAGACCCTGGCCCACCCCGACCTCGGCACCAACAAGTCGGCGTTCTGGAAGTTCGACTCGGAGGAGGCCGGCACCGGCGGCAACGTCGACGAGGCGATCGCCAAGGCCCGCGACGGCGGGGTCGTCATCGAGCGCGAGTACCGCCAGCAGCGGCTGATCCCGGCGTTCATGGAGCCGCGCTCGGTCGTGGTCGACCCCACCAGCGAGCAGATCACCATGTGGTCGGCGACCCAGATCCCGCACATCGTGCGCTTCGCGCTGGCCGCGACGACCGGGGTGTCGGAGTCCAAGATCCGCGTCATCGCCCCCGACGTGGGCGGCGGCTTCGGCGGCAAGCTGCAACACCACGCCCGAGGAGTGGCTGGTGTTCGCGATCGCCCGCCGCCTCGGCAAGCCGGTCAAGTACACCGAGACCCGCAGCGAGTCGCTGATGGTCGCCCACCACGGTCGCGACCAGTGGCAGAAGCTCACCCTGGCCGCCGAGAAGGACGGCACCGTCACCGGGCTCAAGGTCGAGCTGCTCGCCGACCTGGGCGCCTACGTCTCCCTCGTCGGCGGCGGCGTACCGGTGCTCGGGGCGTTCATGTTCAACGCCATCTACAAGTTCCCGGCCTACCAGTTCAACTGCCAGACGGTGCTGACGAACAAGACCTGGACCGACGCCTACCGCGGCGCCGGACGGCCCGAGGCGACGTTCGCCATCGAGCGCCTGATGAGCGAGCTGGCCGCCGAGCTCGACATGGACCCCCTCGAGCTGCGCGAGAAGAACTGGATCCGGCACGAGGAGTTCCCCTTCACCACCGTGGCCGGGCTCGAGTACGACACCGGCAACTACGAGGCCGCGACCGCGCGGGCCAAGGAGATGTTCGGCTACGACGACCTGCGGGCCGAGCAGCTGCGCCGCCGGGAGGCCGGCGACCCCGTCCAGCTCGGCATCGGCGTCTCGACCTTCACCGAGATGTGCGGCCTCGCCCCCTCGCGGGTGCTGGGCCAGCTCAACTACGGCGCCGGCGGCTGGGAGCACGCGAGCGTGCGGATGCTGGCCACCGGCAAGGTGGAGGTCACCACCGGGACGTCGGCGCACGGCCAGGGCCACGAGACGGCGTTCAGCCAGATCATCGCCGACCGGCTCGGCGTCGCGTTCGAGGACGTCGAGGTGCTGCACGGTGACACCCAGGTCGCCCAGCGCGGCCTCGACACCTACGGCTCGCGCTCGCTGGTGGTGGGTGGCGAGGCACTCGTGCGCGCTGCCGACAAGGTGATCGAGAAGGCGCGGCCGATCGCGGCGCACCTGCTCGAGGCCTCCGTCGACGACCTCGACTTCTCCGGTGGCCGGTTCTCGGTGCGGGGCACGGACCAGGGGATGAGCATCGGGGAGATCTCGACCGCGGTGTTCACCGCCCACGACTACCCCGAGGGCATCGAGCCGCAGCTGGACTCCGACGCCACCTACGACCCGGTGAACTTCAACTACCCGCACGGCACCCATCTGTGCGCGATGGAGGTCGACACCGAGACCGGTCAGGTGACGATGCGCAAGTACGTCTGCGTCGACGACATCGGCACGATCATCAACCCGCTCATCGTCGCGGGGCAGATCCACGGCGGGCTCGTGCAGGGCATCGCCCAGGCGCTGTGGGAGGAGGCGGTGCACGACGAGGCGGGCACCCTGGTGTCGGGCTCGTTCACCGACTACCTGCTGCCGACGGCGGCCGACACGATCTCCTTCGACATCGACCACACGTCCTCGCCGTCGACCACCAACACCCTCGGCACCAAGGGGGTCGGCGAGGCGGGCACCATCGCCTCCACGCCGGCGGTCGTCAACGCGGTCGTCGACGCACTGCGCCACCTCGGGGTCGACGACGTCACGATGCCGTGCACCCCCGAGCGCGTCTGGAAGGCCGTGCACGCCCGCGACGCGGGCGGGGCGGACCCGACCACCGGTGCGGCGGCCCCGCACTTCGACCCCTCGACGGGCATGGACGGCACCGTCGACCGCACCACCGGAGGCCACGCATGATCCCCGCACCGTTCGACTACCTCGCCCCGAGCACGCTGGAGGAGGCGCTGAGCGCCCTCGCCGAGCACGGCGACGAGGCCAAGGTGCTGGCCGGCGGCCAGAGCCTGCTGCCGGTGCTGCGGATGCGGCTCAACGCCCCCGAGATGGTCATCGACCTCGGGCGCATCGAGTCGCTGCGCGGGATCCGCGACGACGGCGACGCCATCGTGGTGGGGGCGATGACCCCGCACAGCGTGGTGGCCACGGACCCGCTGGTCGCCGAGCACGCCGCCCTGGTCGCGAAGGCCGTCGAGCACCTCGCCGACGCCCAGATCCGGCACCGCGGCACCTTCGGCGGCGCGCTGGCACACGCCGACCCCGCGGGCGACCTGGGTGCGCCCACGCTCGCCCTGGGGGCCGAGTTCGTCATCGCCGGGCAGGGTGGGAGCACCCGCACCGTGGCCGCCGACGACTTCTTCGTCGACCTCTTCGAGACCGCCATCGGCGAGGACGAGCTGCTCACCGAGATCCGGTTGCCCAAGCACACCGGCTGGGGTGCCCACTACGAGAAGTTCGTGCGGGTGGCCCACCAGTGGCCGATCGTCGCGGTCGCGGCCGCCGTGAAGGCCGAGGGTGGCACCATCACCGAGGCCCGGGTCGGCCTGACCAACATGGGCTCCACGCCGCTGCGCGCCCGCGCCGTGGAGGACGCCCTGCGCGGGCAGCCCGCGACCGAGGACGCCGTGCGCGCGGCCGCCGCCCGCGCCGCCGACGGGTGCAACCCGCCCTCGGACCTCAACGGTGACGCCGACTACCGGCGCCACCTGGCCACGGTGCTGACCCGACGAGCGGTGCTCGCGGCTGCGGGGGCGTAGTGGACCTCCGTCACCAGTTCAGCGTCCCGCTCGGGGTCGAGGAGACCTGGGAGCACTTCCAGGACATCGGCGCGCTCGCCGAGTGCTTCCCCGGGGCCACGGTCAGCGGCGTCGAGGACGACACCTTCCGCGGCTCGGTGAAGGTCAAGCTCGGTCCGATCGCTCTCGTCTACAACGGCTCCGGCACGTTCGTGGAGAAGGACGACGCCCAGCACCGCTACGTCGTGGACGCCAAGGGCAAGGACAAGCGCGGCAACGGCACCGCCGGCGCGAAGGTCGAGCTCTCCATGCAGGAGAGCGTCCCGGGCACCACCGAGGTGCTGGTCGTCACCGACCTGGCCATCACCGGCAAGCCGGCTCAGTTCGGCCGCGGGGTGATGCAGGACGTCTCCGACAAGCTGCTCGGGCAGTTCGTCGGCTGCCTCGAGCAGCGCCTCGAGGCTCCGGCACCGAGCGCGGAGCCCGAGACCGCCGCCGCGACCCCCGCCGACGCCACGTCCCAGGCGCCCGCCGAGACGCCGGCCGCCCAGCTGGCGGCACCGCCGCGGGCGCCCGCCCCGGCCGGGGACGAGGCGCTCGACCTCGGCTCGACGGTCCTGCCCGTGCTGCTGCGCAGCTACGGACCGAAGGTCGGCGCCGGGCTCCTGGTGCTGCTCGGCCTCTGGTGGGTGCTGCGCCGGCGTCGCTGAGCGTCGGTCCCCGCCCACCGCTGGGATCTAGAGGAGCGCGACCACCAGCACCACGAGCAGCACGGCGGCCAGGACCAGGGACAGCACCAGCCACATCCCCGACGCGGCCCGCCGTCCGGAGTCCAAGGGGGTCTCGGGCAGGTGCAGCCGGTCCCCGGGAGAGGTCCCGAACCCCATCGACGGGTCCGAGGTGGTGCCGGCGGGGTGGTCGCCGCGGATGTGTCCGGTCGGCGGCCGGTCGCGGTGGCGTCCGTGGGTGTCGTCCGGGCGGGGGTCGTGGCTGCTCATGGCGTCCTCCCTGTGGCAGGCGCCCCGAGCGGCGCCCTGGAACACTCCATTGAACCCCCGGTGGCGGGTGCGCGCCAGACCCCCCCCGCGGGCGATCAGGTCAGGCCTCGCTCTGCGAGCGGTCCCCGGCCCAGTCGGTGTGGAACGTGCCTGGCCCGTCCACCCGCTGGTAGGTGTGCGCGCCGAAGTTGTCGCGCAGCGCCTGGATCAGCGCCGCCGGCAGCCGCTCGCGCCGCAGCCCGTCGAAGTAGGCCAACGACCCCCCGAGGACCGGGGCCGGGATGCCGGCCCGGGCGGCCGCGACGACGACGCGACGCCAGGCGTCCAGGCTCTCGCGCACCACGTCGGCGAAGAAGGGCGCCGTGAGCAGCGTCGTGAGGTCCGGGTCGGCGGCGTACGCCTCCTGGATCCGGTCCAGGAAACGGGCCCGGATGATGCACCCGCCGCGCCAGATGGTGGCCACCGCGCCCGGGTCGACCTCCCACCCGTGCTCGCGGCTGCCGGCGACGATCTGGTCGAAGCCCTGCGCGTAGGCCACCACCTTGGAGGCGTGGAGCGCGGCGCGGACGTCGTCGACGAGGTCGGCGTCGACCTCGCCCGCGCCCTGGTCGCTCCCGAAGGCCTCCCGGGCGGCGGCGCGGATCTCCTCGTGGCCCGAGAGGCTGCGCGCGAAGGTCGCCTCCGCGATGCCGGTCACCGGCACCCCGAGGTCCAGGGCGCTCTGGACCGTCCACCGACCCGTGCCCTTCTGCTCCGCGGCGTCGGCCACGACGTCGACGAACGGCCGACCGGTCTGCGCGTCGGTGTGGGCCAGGACGTCGGCGGTCATCTCGATCAGGAGCTTCTCGAGGTCGCCCTGGTTCCACTCGGCGTAGACCGCGGCGGCGGCGTCCGGCTCGAGACCGGCGAGGTGGCGCAACAGGTCGAAGGACTCCGCGATCAGCTGCATGTCGGCGTACTCGATGCCGTTGTGCACCATCTTCACGAAGTGCCCGGCGGCATCGGGGCCCACGTGGGCGGCAGCAGGGGGTGCCGTCGACGCGGGCGGCGATCGACTCGACGACCGGACCGAGGTTCGCGTAGGCGTGCTCGGAGCCGCCGACCATGATGGAGGGGCCCTCGAGCGCCCCCTACCTCGCCGCCGGAGACACCCATGCCGACGAAGTGCAGGCCCTCCTCCTCCAGCGCCTGCTGCCGGCGCCGGGTGTGGTCGGGGTGGGCGTTGCCGGCATCGACGACGATGTCGCCCTCGTCGAGCAGCGGGACCAGCTCGTCGATGACCGCGTCGGTGCCCTCCCCGGCCTTGACCATCACGATGATGGTGCGCGGGCGCTGCACCGCGGCGACGAGCTCCTCGAGGCTGTCGCACCCCACGAAGTCGCCCTCGTGGCCGAACTCCTCGAGCAGGGCGTCCTTCCGGGCGGTGGTGCGGTTGTGCACCGCGATGGTGTACCCCTGCCGGGCGATGTTGCGGGCCAGGTTGCGCCCCATCACCGCCAGGCCGGTGAGTGCGATGGTCGCGCGCGGTGAGGTCTGCATGCCCTCACCCAACCCGGCGCCGGCGGGAGACCGGCCACCCGAAGGGGTGATCCGACGCGGGGCCGGACTCAGAAGACGTTGAAGCGGGCGGAACTGCACCGAGAGCCGCGGCCCGGCGTGGGCCACCTTCGGCACGGCGTGCTCCCAGGTGCGCTGGCAGCAGCCGCCCATCACCAGCAGGTCGCCGTGGCCGGTCTCGAAGACCCGGTCGTCCCCGCCGCCGCGCGGGCGCAGGTGCAGCCGGCGGGGGTCGCCGACCGAGACGATCGCGACCATCGTGTCCGCGGCTTCGCCGCGCCCGATGGTGTCGCCGTGCCAGGCCACCGAGTCGCGCCCGTCGCGGTAGTAGCAGCAGCCCGCGGTCCGGAACGGCTCGCCGAGCTCGGGCAGGTAGTGCTCGCTGAGCGCCTCGCGGGCCTCGGTCAGCACCGGGTGCGGCAGCTCCTCGCCGATCATGTAGGTGTGCAGCAGCCGCGGCACGTCGACGAGCCGGTCGTACATCTGGCGCCGCTCGGCCCGCCACGGGACGTGCTCGACCAGGGTGCTCGAGCACGTCGTCGGCCTCGCGGCAGCCAGCGAGCGTCGTACGTCGACCCAGGCCCCGGCGCCGAGGTGGTGGCGCTCGGTGGTGGCCAGGGCGTCGACGAGACCGGGCGCCCCGCTCGGCGGGCGCCTCGAAGAGCGTGGTCTGGAAGTCCATGGCGGCACTCTACGCCGCGCCTCGAACGCACGTTCGACGCGGTGCGGCGTGTCCCGCCGAGGCCCAATCCCCGCAAACCGCGTACGCGGGGCCTCCGGACCTGTCTAGTCTGCCTGGCGTGGACGACGTGATGGCTCCCACGGATGGACGTGCTCTCAAGCACGTACAGGTGCGCGAGTACGTGCGCGGGCTGGTCACCGGCAGCGCGCCGGGTTCGCCCGCGCCGTCCGAGCGCGAGCTGGTGCAGCGCTTCGGCGTGGCCCGGATGACGGTGCGCCAGGCCATGGACGCCCTGGTGGTCGAGGGTCTGCTCGAGCGGATCCCCGGCCGCGGCACCTTCGTGGCCCGTCCCCGGCGGGCCGCCAGCAAGATCACCGGCTACACCGAGGAGATGACGCGCCGCGGGCTGCTCGCGGAGTCCGCAGACCCTGCTGGCCCGCCGCGAGCAGGCCGGCCCCGGCGTGGCCCGGGCCCTGTCCCTGACCGAGGGCGACGCGGTCGTCCACTGGCGCCGGCTGCGCCGCGCCGACGGCGTGCCGATGTGTCTCGAGGACGCCTACCTCAACGAGGTCCTGCTGCCCGGCTTCCTGCAGTCCGGCATGCCCACCAGCCTCTACGACTCCCTCGACGCCCGCGGGCTGCGCCCGACCTGGGCGGAGGACTCCATCACCGCCGACATGGCCACCGCCGAGGAGGCCGGCCTGCTCGAGGTCGAGCCCTCCAGCGTCGTGCTGCGCCACTCGCGCCGTGCCGTGTCCGGCGAGAAGGTCGTCGAGGTCTCGCGCACCGTCTACCGCGCCGACCGGTTCACGCTGTGGGTCCAGCTGGGCCAGGGCTGCTGAGCGCTCCCAGCCCACCCAGCGCAGCGACCGACGTCCCGGACTCCTCGCACACCCAGGTCGGGTCCGGTCCGCCCAGGTCGGGGTGGATGTAGAGCGCGTGCTCGGGCCCGTCCTCGCAGCCCAGGCACAGCGGCCAGCGCCCGGCCTGCTCGAGCAGCGCGTCCTGCACGTCCTGGGCGACCAGCCCGGCGACGTAGACGACCCCCTCGGGCCACTGCTCGGCCCACCAGGTGCGGCTCGAGACGGCGTCCTCGAGCGCGGAGACCGCTCCCGGGGTCGCGTGCCCGCGTGCGTGGAGGTCGGCCAGCACCCGGGCCCTGGCATCGAACAGCTCGGCGTCGGTCACGTCTCCAGTGTCCCGGCCCGGACAAGGGGACGCGGCCCGGCCGTAGGCTGGCCCGCGTGGGCATCCTGATCGACCCGCCGAACGCGGCCGGGCACGGACGACTCTGGTCGCACCTGGCCAGCGACGCGTCGTACGACGAGCTGCACGACTTCGCGCGCACGCTGGGCATCCCCGCCAAGGGCTTCGACCGGGACCACTACGACGTGCCCTCGGAGTGGTACGCCGACATGGTCGCGGCCGGGGCCGAGCCGGTCACCAGCCGCGAGCTGGTGGCGCGGCTGCTGGGTGCGGGCCTGCGCCGTCGCAAGGGTGCCGCGCCCGGCTGAGCGGTCGGGGGTCAGGAGACCTCGCGGCTCGGGACGGACCCGGCACCGAGCCGGACCAGCTCGGCCTCGAGGTTGGCCCGGGCCGGCTCCTCCCACCGCTCGAGCGCGTAGGCGGTGTGGAAGAGCGTGGGCTTCTCGGCGAGGCCGAGCAGCACCTGGGCGCGGCCGTGGGTGAAGGTCGCGTCGTCGAGGTGCGAGAACTCCTCGCGCACCGCGGCGACGTACTCGTCGTAGCGCTCCTGCGGTGCGGCGAGGATGGCGAGGTCGGCGTCGGAGAGCAGGCAGCCGGAGGTGTCCTCGGCCTCGGGGGTGTGGCTCTCGGTGAGGCGCACCAGGCGCACGACCTCCTCCACCAGCGACGCCTCGACGCGCTCGGCCAGCGCGTCCTCGGCCCAGGCCGCCGAGCGCTCCTCGGCGTCGCGCTCGCCGTCGTAGACCGCGTCGTGGAACCACGCGGCCAGCACCACCGGCAGGTGGCGCTGCACCGCCCCCTGGTGGCCGTGCTCGCCCAGCTCGTCGAGGCGGGTCAGCACCTCCACCAGGTGCTGCACGTCGTGGTAGCCGCGCTGGGGGGAGGCGTAGGCCGCCACCAGCTCCTCGCGCAGGTCGTCGGCATCGGTCAGCGGCCACCAGGGCCGGGGGTCGTGCAGCATGCGGGACAGGTTCCTCGAGACGTGGGGACAGGTGGCCGGCGGGGCCGGTACGACCATTCAACGCGCCACCGCCCGGGCACGCTACTCTCGGCGCTCCGACCCGTAACTAGAACGTGTTCCCCCACCGGGGGGCAGCGAGGAGCAGACGTGGCAGCGAGCAACGAGCGGATCCGCGAAGTCGTGGAGTCCTACGTGTCCCTGGTCGCCGACGGCACCGCCGCTGAGATCGTGGACCTCTTCGCCGAGGGAGCGACCCTCGAGGACCCGGTCGGCTCCGCGGTGCGCACGACCCGCGAGGAGCTCACCGAGTTCTACGGCATGCTCGAGGGCCTCCAGCAGGAGTCCCGCCTGGTCGAGTGCCGCATCGCCGGCAGCGAGGCGGCCTTCCACTTCGAGCTGCGCACCATCACCGACGGCGGCACCTTCACGCTCGGACCGATCGACGTGATGCGCTTCGACGACGACGCCAAGATCACCAGCATGCGGGCGTTCTGGTCCGACGAGGACATGACGATCTCCTGACCGAGCCGGCCCCCCGCCGTGCTCAGCGCGACGGTCGGGGGACCGCCCGGGGAGCCGTCGCGTCGGGGCCGCAGTTGGACCTGTTGTCCTGCTGGGCGGTCGGCAGCTGGGGCAGGGCGAGGATGCCGACCACGGTGTCCTCACCGGTGCGCACCGAGACGCCCGGCCGGCTGGCGGTGCCGTACTTGCAGTAGAACGTGCCCTGCAGGTACGGCGGGTTGTTGCCTCCCGGCTGGATCTTCACCGTCACGTCCGGCTGCGTCGTGATCGCACCCGTGATCGTGAAGAGGCCGTCGGCGTCGGTGGTCGCGGACCCGAGCAGTCCGCCGGAGGCGGCGTACGCCAGGACCTGCACGTCCTCCATCGGCGCATCCGGGTGCTCCTCGTCGACGACGGCGCCGGTGATGGTCGCCCCGCGCTTGGTCCAGGTGAAGCTGCTGGCCAGGTCGTCCTTCCCGGACTTCACGAGGGCACCCTTGATGGTGCCGTCCTGGGGCAGGTAGCTGCCGACCCCGGGCGCCACCATGCGGTACTTCCCGGGGAAGAGCCCCGCGAAGATCGCCTCGCCGCCGCGGGCCTTGACGGTCCAGAACTGCCCGGTCGCCTTGCTGACGGCCGTCACGAACACCTTCTCCTTGACCGTGCCGTCCGTGGTGCGCAGGTCCACGAGCAGCCGCCCGGCCCGGGTGCCCAGGGTGATGGGGGTGTTGCGGACCTGGCCCAGCCGCATGCCTGCCAGGTAGGTCGAGCGCCCGACGTACTGCTTCTTGCGGTCGTAGGTGAACAGCGAGTAGCTGCCCGCGGGCAGCCCGCCCAGCGCGAACTGGCCGCGCTTGTTGGCCGTGACCCGGTAGGACTGCTCGGCGGCGTTGGCGGCGACCACCTCGGCGCCGCCGGCGACCTTGCCGCCCGCGCGCACGGTGCCGGTGATCGCAGCGCCGCGCTTCATCCGCACGTTCTTCTGCACCGACCTGTTCCCGACCTTCACCTTGATGTCGGTCGGGGCGTACTTCGTGACGTTGTAGGCCGGACGCAGGTCGACGAACTGCAGGTAGTAGGTGCCGGGCCTCAGGCTCAGCGAGTAGATGCCGCCGGTGACCTTGCGCTCGTCGATGTAGGTCCAGTCCTTGGTGAACCACCGCACGCGGTACTTCACGCCCTTGTCGGCGGCCTTGATGCTGCCGCGCACCTTCGTGGTGCGCTCCGCGGTCGTGGGGGCCTGCCGTGCGGCGTCGCGTCCCTCGCGCTCAGCGGCGGCCCGACCCGGCTGCAGGGTCGGCGCCGGGTCGGCGGCGAGGGCGGCGGGCGCCGGGGCACCGAGCAGGATCGCGCCGGTGAGTGCGGCGACGAGAGCAGCGAGCAGCGGACGCTGCCGGCGGTGCGGGTGCAGGGGCCCCATGGGTGTGTCCTCAGCTCGGGGGGAGGGTGGTGCCACCACTGTGGCACCGCGACCTTGAGCAAGGCTCAAGTTCTCGCAAGGCTTCCCTCAAGAATCCGCGTATCCTCCCGGGGTGCTCGAGCCCCGCGACCCCTCCGACGCCCCGCCGACCCGCCCGCGACGGGTCCTGGTCGCCGGTCTGAGCGGGGCGGGCAAGACCACCCTGGCGCGCAGGCTGGCGACCGTCCTCGACGTCCCCCACACCGAGATCGACGCGCTGCACCACGGCCCCGGGTGGGTGCCGCGCCCGGAGTTCCTCGACGACGTCGCTGCCCTCGCCGACTCGTCGGCCTGGGTCACCGAGTGGCAGTACCGCACGGCCCGCCCCGTGCTGGCGGCCCGCGCCGACCTGCTGGTGTGGCTCGACCAGCCGTACGCCGTCGCGCTGGGGCGGCTGGTGCGGCGCACCGTGCGCCGGCGAGTGCGCCGCGAGGTGCTGTGGAACGGCAACGTCGAGGGGCCGCTGCGCGCGGTCCTGACCGATCCCGAGCACGTGGTGCGCTACCAGTGGACGCACCGCCACAAGTACCGCCGCGACCTGGTGCCGTGGGTGCGGCGCGAGCGGCCCGACCTGCCGGTGGTGCGCCTGACCGGTGCCCGCGACGTCGAGCGGTGGCTGGCGGGGCTGGCCTCAGCCGTCGGCGGGGGCCGTTGACGCGGGCCCCTGGGCGCTCATCGCCCACCGGATCGTGCCGGTCGCGAGCGACCCGAGCGCCCGCACGACGGTCCGCTCGGAGACCGGCAGCCACGGCAGGCGCAGCGGGCCACGCGTCCAGCGCGGCATCAGCCCCACCGCGGCCGCGACCAGCACCAGGTAGGGCGGCCGGGCGAGCAGCGGCAGCGGCGGCTTGAGCAGCAGGTAGCCGACCGCCTCGCGGGCCTCGGGGCTGCCGCGCAGCTCCGGCTGGTAGCTGGCCAGCACCTCGCGCAGCGCCGCCTCGGTGGTGGGCGGGTCGAGGACCCCGAGCCGGGCGGCGACCTGGCCGGCCTGGGCGACGTACTCGTCGCGGCCGGCCTGGTCGAGCGGGCGGGCGCCGTAGGTCTGGTGGGCCAGCAGGAAGGAGTCGACCTGGGCGGCGTGCACCCAGCCGAGCAGGTGCGGGTCGGAGGCGGCGTACGCCGTGCCGTCGGGCATGGTGCCGCGGATCCGCTCGTGGATGCGGCGCACCGCGTCGACCGCCGCCCGCGCGTCGTCGGCGTGCCCGAACGTGGTCATCGCGAGGTAGGTGCTGGTGCTCGCCAGCCGACCCCACATGTCGGTGCGGTAGTCGCTGTGCTCGGCCACCCCGCGCATCGCCGCCGGGTGCAGGGTCTGCAGCAGCAGCGCGCGGATGCCGCCGACGAACATCGACGCGTCGCCGTGCACCTGCGCGATCGCGCTGTCCGGGGCGAACCACCGCGGCCCCGGCCGGCCGTGGATGCGGTCGCGCTGCCGGGGCCCGTCCGGTCCCGCCACCCGGGCGAACAGGGCGGACCCGAGCCGCGCTCGGACCTCGTCCAGCGGTGCCCGGACGGACTGCAGCGGCGCGCGGACGGGCCGCAGCGGGGCGCGGGTGGGCCGCAGCGGGGCGCGGGTGGTGCCGGTGCCGGTCATGCTCCCGAGCGTACGTACCGCTCCCTCACCCGCGACCCGGCTCAAATATCACCCTGACCCGGCGCAGATGTCGCGCCGACCCGGCGCAAATATCCCGCTGACCCGGCCCGGACCGGCCGACCTGGAGGGTCAGGCGTCCCAGGTGCGCACCCAGCGGCAGTGCTCGTTGGCGCCCAGCGCGGCGACCACCTCGGCCGGGAACGCGTCGGTGGAGTCGGTGACGACGTAGCCGATCTCACCGGTGGTGGCGAGGTACTGGCCCACGACGTTGGCGCCGGCCTCGGCGATCAGCTGGTTGACCGCGGCGAGCACACCGGGGACGTTGTCGTGCAGGTAGCCCAGGCGGTGCCCGCTCTGCAGCGCCGGGGCGTTGACCGCAGGCAGGTCCACGGACAGCTCGGTGCGGCCCTGGAACGCGAAGTCGGCCAGCTTGGTGGCCACGAAGATCCCGATCTCCTCCTGCGCCTCCTGGGTCGAGCCGCCGACGTGCGGGGTGAGGATCACGTTGTCGAGCCCGCGCAGCGGCGACTCGAAGACATCGCCCTGGGCCTTGGGCTCGACCGGGAAGACGTCCATGGCGGCGCCGGCGATGTGGCCCGAGAGGATGTGCTCGCGCAGCGACTCGGTGTCGACGACCATGCCGCGCGCGGCGTTGATGAACATCGAGCGCGGCTTCATCCGGGCGAACTGCTCGGCACCGAAGAGCCCGGCGTTGCCCGGCCGGCCGTCGACGTGCAGGGACACGACGTCGGCCTGCTCCAGCAGCGCGTCGAGGGACTTCATCGGACGTGCGTTGCCGTGGGCGAGCCGCTCGGCGGTGTCGAAGAAGATGACCCGCATGCCCATCGCCTCGGCGAGGTTGGACAGCTGGGTGCCGATGTTGCCGTAGCCGACGATGCCGAGCGTGCGACCGCGGATCTCGTGGCTGCCCTTGGCGGACTTGTCCCAGACACCGGCGTGCATCCGCTCGGTCTTCTCGGCGAGTCGTCGCGCGAGCACGATGATCTCGCCGATGACGAGCTCGACGACGCTGCGGGAGTTGGAGAAGGGGGCGTTGAAGACGGCGACGCCGCGAGCGGCGGCGGCGTCCAGGTCGACCTGGTTGACGCCGATGCAGAAGCAGCCGACGGCCAGCAGGTCGGGCGCGGCGTCGAGGACCCGTGCGGTGACGTTGGTGTTGGAGCGGATGCCGAGCAGGCTCACGCCGGCCAGCTGCTCGACGAGGTCGTCCTCGGAGAGCGAATGGGTCAACAGCTCGACCTCGAAGCCGCGGGCCTCGAGACGCTCGACGGCCAGGGGGTGGATGTTCTCCAGCAGCAGTGCCTTCACGTCCACCAGCCTAGAGACCTCACCGGCGTGCGCCGACACGCGGCTCGCCCGTGGACAGGCGGGCCCGGTCAACGGGCCGTCACGTCGGCAGGTCGGCGATGTCCTCGGCGTCGACGATGCGGTAGGCGTAGCCCTGCTCGGCCAGGAACCGCTGCCGGTTCTGGGCGAACTCCGCGTCGACGGTGTCGCGCGAGACGACGGTGTAGAACCGCGCCACCTTGCCGTCGTGGCCCGGGCGCAGCAGCCGGCCCAGGCGTTGGGCCTCCTCCTGGCGCGACCCGAAGGACCCGGAGACCTGGATGGCGACCTCGGCGTCGGGCAGGTCGATGGAGAAGTTGGCGACCTTCGAGACGACCAGCAGTCGCTCCTCGCCGGAGCGGAACGCCGTCGAAGAGCCGCTGGCGCTCCTTCACCGTGGTCTCGCCCTTGATGACCGGGGCGTCGAGGGCGGCGCCGAGCTCGTCGAGCTGGTCGAGGTACTGCCCGATCACCAGGGTGGGCTGCTCGGAGTGCCGCTCCACGAGCTCGCGCACCACCTGCGTCTTGCGCTGGGTGCACGAGGCGATCCGGTAGCGCTCCTCCGGCTCGGCGGTGGCGTAGGTGAGGCGCTCGTCGTTCGGCAGCGTGACCCGGACCTCGACGCAGTCGGCCGGGGCGATCCAGCCCTGGGACTCGATGTCCTTCCAGGGTGCGTCGTACCGCTTGGGCCCGATGAGGGAGAACACGTCGCCCTCGCGGCCGTCCTCGCGCACCAGCGTCGCGGTCAGCCCGATGCGGCGGCGGGCCTGGAGGTTCGCCGTCATCCGGAAGATCGGGGCGGGCAGCAGGTGGACCTCGTCGTAGATCACCAGGCCCCAGTCGCGGGCGTCGAGCAGCTCGAGGTGCGGGTAGACGCCCTTCCGCTTCATCGTCAGCACCTGGTACGTCGCGATGGTCACCGGCCGGACCTCCTTGACCGCGCCGCTGTACTCACCGATCTCGTCCTCGGTCAGCGAGGTGCGCTTGACCAGCTCGTCCTTCCACTGGCGCGCCGAGACGGTGTTGGTGACCAGGATCAGGGTGGTCGCCTTCGCGTGGGCCATGGCCGAGGCGCCGACGATCGTCTTGCCGGCGCCGCAGGGCAGCACGATGACCCCGGAGCCGCCGTTCCAGAAGGAGTCGGCCGCGTCGCGCTGGTAGTCGCGCAGCGTCCAGCCGTCCTCGTCGAGCTCGATGGGGTGCGCCTCGCCGTCGACGTACCCGGCGTAGTCCTCGGCGGGCCAACCGATCTTGAGCAGCGCCTGCTTGAGGTTGCCGCGCTCGCTGGCGTGCACGACGACGGTGTCGTCGTCGAGGCGCTCGCCGACCATGCCCTTGATCTTCTTGGCGCGCAGCACCTCCTCGAGGACCGGGCGGTCGCTGCTGGACAGGGTGAGTCCGTGGGTGGGGTGCTTCTCGAGACGCAGGCGGCCGTAGCGGGCCATGGTCTCGGCGACGTCGACGAGCAGCGAGTGCGGCACCGCGTAGCGGCTGTACTCCAGCAGGGTGTCGACGACCTGCTCGGCGTCGTGGCCGGCGGCGCGCGCGTTCCACAGCCCGAGCGGGGTGAGCCGGTAGGTGTGCACGTGCTCGGGCGAGCGCTCGAGCTCGGCGAACGGGGCGATCGCCTTGCGGCAGTCCGCGGCGCGTTCGTGGTCGATCTCGAGGAGGAGGGTCTTGTCCGACTGGACGATGAGCGGGCCGTCTGTCACCCGGCAAGCGTACGGGCGAGGCGCGGGATCCCCCGGTCGGCGAGGACGGGCCGTCTCAGGAGCCGGGACCGACGAGGCTGACCGAGCTGATCCGGTGCACCGCGAAGGTGCGCAGGTCGTCGGCACGGTGGTCGTGCGCGGTCAGGGTGCCGCCCTCGACGGCGCGCGGGTCGACGACGCGCTCGGAGCGGGTGCCGTGGTTGTCGACGTAGCCGATCAGGACCGTGGCACCGGTCTCGACCGCCTCGCGCAACGCCGCCAGCGAGCCGGAGGGGCTCAGGGCCTGGGTGGCGCCGGTGGGCCGGTGCGCGGCCGCACGGTCGCCCGCGCGCACGGCCGTCACGACCGCCGAGACCGAGGCGCTCTCGCGCGCCGCGCGCAGCCCCTCGGGGCGTCGCTCGCGGGGGGTGCGGGCCCGCAGCTGGTCGGGGCGGGTGACCCGGACGGTGCCGTCGGGTCCCTCGACCACCGGGGCCGCGCCGAGGTCGCGCAGCCGCGGCAGCAGGACGTCGAGGGGGGTGGTCGAGATCAGCACGGTCGGCGCGATGCGCCGCAGCCCGAGCGAGGCGGCCTTCGGGTGGTGCAGCACCTCGCTGAGGGCGGCCTCGTCGTCAGCGCGCAGGAACGCCTCCGCGTGCCCGACCCGGATCGAGCCGAAGGTGCGCGCGGTGTCGTCGACCAGGTAGGCCAGCGGCTGCGGCACCGGGGTCCGCGAGACCGAGGAGATGAAGTCGTGGACCTCGACGGCCGACCAGCCGGTGTCGAGCGCGCGGCGCACCGAGGAGGGGGTGAAGCGGTAGACCGTCGCCCCGCCGCGCGACTCGACGTCGGCGAGCAGCTGGAGCCGCTTGGCCAGCGTCGACTCCAGCGGACCGGGAGCGACCGCGGTGAGGTCGGCCTGCAGCAGCACGTGGTCGACCGGGGGCGGCATCAGTGCGTCGAGCGCCGTGGTGGCGGAGGTGGCGGCATCGACGGCACCCGTCACCAGCCCGCGGGCGTACGACGCCAGCCCGCCCAGCCCGGCGACGCCGAGCGCCTCGGCCTCGCTGACGGCCCAGGCGACCTGGTCGGCGCGGGTGCGCGGGCGGCGCGGGCGCAGCCACCCGGTGCGAGCCACCAGCCCGGGCAGGCCGGTGCCGGACGCGATGACCTGGCCCGCGGGCAGCTCGCCGAGCTCGCGCAGGGCCAGGTGCCGACTCTCCACCTGGTGCACCCCGGACAGCTCGGGGGCCAGGGCGTTCCAGGTCTTGCCGGCCGCGTCGCGGGTGCCGACCAGGGCGGGTAGGCGGGGGCTGTCCCACCAGGCCTGCACCAGCACCCACCAGCGCTCCGCGGGGGACCGGGTGCTCCAGCGGTCCAGCTCGTCGGTGGGCAGCCAGGAGCCCTCGCCGTCGGGGCCGTGGCCGGTGGCCAGCAGGCCCGCGGCCGCGGCGGTCTCCACGAGCAGCGCGGTGGTGGCCTCGTCGACGTGGAGCAGCACCGCGCTGGCACGCAGGTCCCGCACGCCCAGCCCGCCGCTGCGCAGCGCCACCGGCGGACGGGTGCCCCAGTGGTCGAGCAGCAGCTCCACGCGGCGTACGGCCTCGAAGGCGGCGCCGGCGGCGACCTTGTCGACCATCGCGCCGGACCGGGCGACGCTGGGCACCTCGGGGGCGACGTCGACGCGATCGGTGGTGGTGCGGCCACCGCGCAGGGCCAGCCCGACCTCGCCCGGCAGCACCACGGACGCGCCGCCGCGCGGCACCAGCAGGCGCCGCGCGAGCAGCTCCTCGGCCGGGGTGGCGGCCTCCTCGGGGGTGATGGTGTGCCGCGACGTGCCGGTGGTGGCTTCGCCGCCGTGGTCGAGGACGTGCTCGAGCAGGGCCCGGGCCGGGGCCGAGAGCTGCTCGAGCTCCCGGGCGACGGCAGCGGGCGAGCGGGGCTCGCTGGACCGGGTCCGCAACCCGCTCACCCCGGCACCCGGGCCGCCGGCCAGCCCTTCGGCCACCCCGCTCAGCGCCCGCGGCCCGGTGGGGGAGTCCCACACCAGCGCGAGGTCGACGAGATGGTCGAGCGTGGCCCCGGTGCGGGCCTCGTCGGCGTGCACGATCGAGGCGAGTTCGGCGCGTGTGGTTTGACCCGCGACCACGAGGGCATCAAGGACGCAGAGCTCGAGCCGGGTCAGCTGGTCGAGCGCGCGCATCAGCGAGGACCGGGTGGCTGCACGAGACGCCAGCTGGCCGGAGTCGTGAGGGGCAGGAGTGGCGAGATCGGGACGGGCCAGCAGCAGGCGGGACAGGCGTACGTCCGGCCAGCTGCGCAGCTGGTCGGCGAGCGTGCGGAACCCCTCGGCGGACATCTCGCCCACGCTAGCGCTACCGGACCCGCGGACCGCAGCCCGCGCGAGGTGCAGCTGATGCGCGTCGAGCTGCACCACGGCGCCGCCACCGACGTGGGACTGGTGCGGGAGGTCAACGAGGACGCCTTCCTCGCCGCCGCCCCCGTCTTCGTCGTGGCCGACGGCATGGGTGGGCACGACGGTGGCGACGTGGCCAGCGCGATCGTGGTGGAGGAGTTCGGCCACCTCGCCGACGCGGGCTACGACCCCGCCCGGGGTGCGCAGGCCGTGGCCGCCACCCTGGAGACGTGCCGGCGCCGCATCGACGAGTTCGGCGCCCAGCAGCGCGCCGCCGGGCAGGTGGGGTTCTCGGCGGGCACCACCGCCGTCGTGGCTCTGCTCGTCGAGGACGACGGACAGCCCAAGTGGTTGCTGGCCAACCTCGGCGACTCCCGCATCTACCGCTTCACCGACGGTGCCCTCGACCAGGTCAGCGTCGACCACTCGGTGGTCCAGGAGCTCGTCGACGCCGGGGTGATCACTCTCGACGACGCCGCCCACCACCCCGACCGGCACGTCATCACCCGCGCCCTGGGCAGCTCGGAGAGCTCGGAGGCCGACTACTTCCTGCTGCCGCTCCCGGCGGTCGAGCGGCTGGTGCTGTGCTCCGACGGGGTCTCCGGGATGATCGACGACCAGGAGATGGCCGCCATCCTCACCGACGCCGCCGACCCGCGCGATGCCGCCGACACGATGATCGCCGCGGCCCTGGCCGCAGGAGGTCGTGACAACGCCACCGTGGTGGTCGTCGATGTGGTTGGGTTGGCCCACCCCCACCCCTACGACTCCGAGCGCCAGCGCATGAGCATGGAGCAGAAGCTGGGAGCCCTGCCATGAGCCCCGAACCCGCCGTCCCGACCCGTGGCTACCTGCCGGGGGAGTGGTACGTCGTCCTCGGCGCCCGAGCCGTGCTCGCCCTGCCGGTCGAGCAGCGTGACCGGGCCGCGGCCCTCTGGGAGCTCGTCGACGCCGACGTCGACCCCGACGCGGTGCTCGACGCGCTGCTCGCCGACGGACTGCAGACGCTGACGGGCTTCGCGCTGGTCACCGAGCACGACGACACCACCCGGGTGCTGGTCCGCGGGCCGGTCGGCTGGAGCGGCGAGGGGACCGAGGGGCCGGTGGTGGTCATGGGCACCACCGCGTCGACCTGGCACGAGCGGCTCGTGGCCGGCGCGTCTTCGTGGGCCCTCGACCTGGCCGCCCCCGGGTCCGGCGACGGCGCTGCGACCGGAGCGCACGCGGGGGAACCCGACGAGACCGGGCTGCACGTCGGCGCGGGTCTGGTCCGCGCCTCGCGCGTGCTCCACGGGGTGCAGGCGACCACGCCGGAGCCGGAGCCCGAGCCCGAGCCCGAGCCCGAGCCCGAGCCGGAGCCGGACACCGCTCCTCAGGCGGCGCCCGACGAGCCCCCGGCCACGGCCACGGCCTCGACCCCGACGCCCACGCCGACCCCGGAGAGCCCGGGGTGGACCCCCGACGAGGTCGACCACGACGGCATGACCAAGGGCGGCGAGTGGGGGGCCGACGAGTTCCGGCGCCACCAGCCCGGCATCCCGGGCCAGCCGCTGGCCCCCAGCGTCACCGCGACGCCGGTCGCGCGCCTGGTGGTCTCCCACGGCGAGGACGTCGAGGTGGACCGGGTGGTGCTGGTGGGTCGCGCACCCGAGGCGCGCCGGTTCACCTCCACCGAGCAGCCCCGCCTGGTGACGGTCCCCAGCCCGCAGCAGGAGATCTCGTCGACGCACCTCGAGGTCCGCCCCGGCTCGGGGGCCGACCACGGCAGCGCGGTCGTGACCGACCTGGGGTCGACCAACGGCACGGTGCTGGTGCAGCCGGGCCTGCCGCCCGAGTCCCTGCAGCCGGGCATCGCCGTCCAGCTCATCCCGGGGGCGGTCATCGACCTCGGTGACGGCGTCACCATCCAGGTCGTCCGGCCCTGAACGCCGTGACCGACCTCGCCGCACCGGCCACCGCCCGGGTGGACCTGCCGACCGCCGACCTCGACCGGCGCTTCTACGCCCACGTCGTCGACCGCGCCGCCGCCTGGGCGTCGTACGCCGCTGTCGCGGGGCTCGTGTGGTGGCTGTCGCCGGGCTCCGGAGTCACCGTCGCCCGCCTGCTCCTCGTCGTCGGCTGGGTCGTCGTGGTCCAGGTCCTGCTCGCGGCGCTGCTCGGCCTGCGCGGACTCAGTCCCGGCAAGGCGCTGCTCGGTCTCCGGGCGGTCTCGGCGAGCACCGGTCGCCCGGTCGGGGTGCCGCACGCGCTCCTGCGCGGGCTGGTGGTCGCCGTGGCCGGACTGCCCACGCTGCTCCTCGGCGCGGCGACCCTGGCGTGGACCAGCGCAGCCGACCGGGACCGCCAGCGCCGTGGCTGGCACGACCACCTGGCCGGGAGCGTCGTCGTCGACGTGCGACCGGTCCCCGAGGCCGGTCCCGAGGCCGAGGCGCGGCCCCGCGCGATCGTGAACCTGACCGCGATGCGGCTGGTCCCGACGCCGCCGACCCCGCCGCGTGCGGCCCCCACCGCCACCCCCACCGCCACCCCCGCCACCATCCCGCCGCCGCCCCCGGCGCGTCCTCGCCCCAGCGGGCCGCCGCCGAGCGCGCCGCCGCCCGGCACCTCAGCGCCCCGCACCCCGCCCCCGAGCACCCCGCCGCCGAGCATCCCGCCGACAGCGAGCCCCGCGCGCCCGGCCCAGGCCGAGGCCCCGGCCGGCGGTTGGGTGGTCCACCTCGACTCCGGCGAGCAGCTCGTCGTCGACGGGCTCGTGCTCCTGGGCCGCGGCCCCGTGGCCCGGGCCGGCGAGGAGGTGCGACACCTGGTCCCGCTGCGCTCGCAGGACATGTCGGTCTCCAAGACCCACGCCCAGCTCCAGGTCGGACCCGACGGGGCGCTGGTGGTGCTCGACCGGGGTTCGACCAACGGCTCGGTCGTCATCCGCTCCGGGGTCTCCCGCGACCTCGCGGCCGGCAGCCCGCTGACCCTGCTCGACGGCGACACCCTGCGTCTGGGGGACCGGAGCCTGCGCGTGGTGCGCCAGGGCTGAGCCCCTCCGGGGGCTCTGGTCAGGAAGCAGGATCTGGCCTAGGTTCGCCCGTCATGGAGTTCGAGCACACCGAGACCGCCACGACGAGCGCTTCTCCGGCGCACGTGTGGACCCTGTGGTCCGACATCACCACCTGGGCCAGCTGGGACCCCGCGGTCGACCGGGTGGTCCTCGACGGGCCGTTCCGGCTGGGCACCACCGGGACGATGGTGCTGGCCGGTGGCATCGAGGCCGGCTTCACCCTGGTCGCCGTCAGTCCCGACGCGTGCTACTGCGACGAGCTGCGGCTCGGGGAGCTGCTCATCCGCATCGACCACCTGGTCGAGGCGACGGAGGGGGGCGCCCGGCTCACCGTCGTCACCCGGATCGAGGGACCGGGAGCGGGCGACGTCGGCCCGATGGTCGTCGCCCAGGCGCCCGAGGCGCTGAGGCTGCTGGTCGCCCAGGCGGAGGCGCTCGCGACGCAGGACGCCCCGCGCGTCAGCGGCTGAGCTGGACCGGCACCCGGGTCCGGGTGCCGTTGCTGCCGCGCCACAGCACGAAGCCGTCGTCGCTGGTGCGGGTGCCGCCCCGGACCCGCAGCGTGTAGGTCGCCGACTCGCCCGGGCCGAGCCGCAGCGCCGCCGGCGTCACGCTCACGTCGTGAGCGGTGAACCCACCGACCGAGGACGAGAAGTAGCGGGCGCGGCTGCCCGCGTTGGTCACCGTGCGGGTGGTCGTCGACCGTCCGCCGCTGAGCAGCATCGATGCGGTGTTGAGCGGCGCGGAGGCGGGCAGGTCGCCGTTGAGCCAGGCGCGGTAGTCACCCAGGTCGAGGTCGTGCACCAGGCCCGGGCGCAGGGCGCGCTGGCCGCGCACCCGTCCTGCACCGGCGTCGAGCGCGGCGGCACCGGGCACCGGGTCGGCGGTGGTGGCGAGGGCGGAGCGGACCTGCGGAGCGGTCCAGCCGCGCCGCGCCAGGAGGCGTGCTGCGGTGCCGCTGGTCCAGGCCGTGGCCGGCGAGGTGCCGGTCTGGGTGTCCCAGCGCCGGTCGGAGGCGCCGGCCGGGACCGCGCCGACGATGCCTGCGCCCGGGGCCACCAGGTCGGGCTTGAGGACGGCGGCGGAGGGGTCGCCGCTGCCCGAGAACGGCAGCACCCCCAGGGGGGCCGAACGAGCGCCGAGCGGCTGGAGCCGCACCTTGCCGGCCGGGTGCGCCTGCGCCCAGCGGCGTACGACGTCGGCGTCGGCGGCCGCGAGGTGCACGGTCGGGACGCTGTGGAAGTCGGCGTCGAGCGAGCCCGGCTCGGTGTTGGTCAGGATCATCCCGGCGCCGTCGGCCCGCTGGACGGCGGCGGACTTGTCGACGCGGCCCACCCCGCCGCGCTCGCACAGCACGACACGGTCGGCGACCAGGGCGGCGTCGAGACTGCCGGGGGTGCACAGGGCGGCGTCCCGGCGCGAGGAGACGGTCGAGGCGGCGTCGGCCCCCCGCACGAGGCGGAGCGGGCCGACGGTCGCGTCACCGAGCATCGCGCCGCTGACGCGCGGGCCGTCGGCGCCCAGGCGCACCCGACCCTCGCGCTGGGTCGCGCTGCTGGCGCCCACGGTCGTGACCCACGGCGAGGGGTGCGCGGCGGTCCCGTCCGGCCCACCGTTGCCGGCGGCGGCCACCACGACGACGCCGGCCTCGGCGGCGCCGAGCAGCGCGGTCTCGACGGTGTCGAGGGTCGGCGGACCGCCCACCGAGAGGTTGAGGACGTCGACGCCGTCGCTGGTGGCGCGGTCGATCGCGGTCACCAGGTCGGCGGTCGCGCAGCCGTCGTCCGCGGGATCGGGGGCGCTCCAGCAGGCCTTGTAGACGGCGATGCGGGCCTGGGGAGCCACGCCGGCGTACCGACCGAGGTCCTGGTCGCCCACTCGGACGCTGACCTCGGAGTTGCCGGCAGCGATCGAGGCCATGGCGGTGCCGTGCCCGCGGTCGTCGCGCGGGGAGAAGGAGGTGGAGGAGCGCACCGAGTCGGCGCCGAAGCCCGCCACGAACCAGTCGCCGGCCACGACCTTGCCGTTGCAGGTCGCCGGGCCCCAGTCGTCGGCGTCGGTGCAGACCCCGCCGAAGTCCGCAGGGGCCGGTCCCAGTCCGGGCACGGACGAGAAGACCGGACCGTCGGGGTCGAGGCCGGTGTCGACGAAGCCGATGACCACGCCGCGCCCGCCCTGGGTGCGGGCCGAGGGGCTCAGCCCGGAGCTGATGGTCTCGTCAGCGGCGGCGAGGGGACGCACGCGGCTCGGCTCGACCAGCGCCACGTCGGGCGTCGCCGCGAGACGGGTGGCCTGCTGCTCGGTGAGCTCGACGGCGACGCCGTTGAGCGCCGTGGTCCAGCGGTAGACGGGGTCCGGGGCGTCCACGGATTCCAGCAGCCGCTGCTGCCGGGTCCGCATCCGCATCTCCTGCAGTGCCGGGCCGACCTCGGAGGCGCTGCCGGAGGTGCCCGGGCCCTCCAACGTGACCAGGTAGAGCCCGGTGCGCGCGACCGAGGCCCCGGGGAGCGCCTGGGTCGGGGTGCCCACCGCCAGGAGACCCGCTCCCGCGGCCGCGAGCGCCGTCCCGGCCGCCAGCGCACGGCGTACGCCGTGTCGGCGGTGGGTGGCGGCGCTGCGGGTCACGTCGTGCTCCTGGATCGGGGAAGGGTGGTGCCTGCTGCTCGGACCGGTCCCGGACGGTGTCGGGATCCCGTCGTGTCGGAGTCGGCGAAGTCCCCGGGTGTCACCCGGGGTGGGGGAGGACCAGTGTGACGGATGAGGCGTCTCTACGACAGTCGAACGTCGGAGTCTGTGGACGACCGGCTCCCGATGTCCTCGTCTACGCTCGTGACCGTGCCCGTTGCGACCCCCTCCCTGCCGCTGGTGGTGGGTTTCGACCTCGACATGACCCTGATCGACTCCCGCCCGGGGATCGGTGCGGTGCTGGAGGTCCTCGGGGCGGAGCTGGGGGTCCGACTGCCGGTGGCGGAGCTGACGGCCCGGTTGGGACCGCCGCTCGACCAGATGCTGGCCCCGCACCTCCCGGCGCACACGCTGGCGGCGGCCGTCGACCGGTTCCGCGAGCTCTATCCCTCGCGCGCGGTGTCTGCCGCGACGGTGCTGGAGGGCGCGCACGAGGCGGTCGCGGCCGTGCGCGCCCACCGGGGCCGGGTGCTCGTCGTCACCGGCAAGTTCGCCCCCAACGCGCGCCTGCACCTCGAGCACGCCAGCCTCGACTCCGACCACCTCGAGGGAGGCGTGTGGGGCGTCGGCAAGGCCGACGTGCTGGTCCGGCAGGGGGCGTCGGTCTACGTGGGCGACCACGTCCACGACGTCGAGGGGGCCCTCGCGGCGGGCGCCACCAGTGTCTCCGTCCTCAGCGGCGGGTGCACCCGCGAGGAGCTGCTGGCCGCGGGCACCCACGTGGTCCTCGACGACCTCTCCGCGTTCCCCGCCTGGCTCGAGGAGCACCTGCTCGAGCGGCGCCTCGCCGCGCTGGCGGCGGACCTGGGACGACGCGGCTCGCTGCTGGTGGCCTACAGCGGTGGAGCCGACAGCGCGTTCCTGCTCGCAGCGGCGGTGCGCGCACTCGGCTCCGGCCGGGTCGTCGCGGCGACCGGCTACTCCGACGCGTTGCCGCGCTCCGAGCGGGACCCCGCCCGGCAGCTGGCCGACGAGCTCGGGGTCCGGGTGCTCACCCCGCGCACCCAGGAGATGGAGCGCGAGGGCTACCGCGCCAACGCCGGCGACCGGTGCTTCTTCTGCAAGGCCGAGCTCCTCGAGACCCTGGTCCCCCTCGCCGCGCAGCACCGGATCGCCCACGTCGCGACGGGCACCAACGCCGACGACGTCGTGGCCGGCTTCCGCCCCGGCATCCGCGCGGCCGCCGAGCGCGGCGCGCTGACGCCGTTGGCCGACGCGGGCCTGACCAAGGCACAGGTGCGCGAGGCGTCACGGCGCTGGGGACTGCCCACCTGGGACAAGCCCGCCGCCGCCTGCCTGTCCTCGCGCATCGCCTACGGCATCGAGGTCAGCCCGCACCGGCTGGCCCGGGTCGAGCGGGCCGAGGCAGCCGTGCGCGAGGTGCTCGCCGCGTCCGGCGTGCCGGTGCGCGACCTGCGGGTGCGCGACCTCGGGGCGCGCGAGGGCCGTGAGGTCGCCTCGGTCGAGGTCGACGCCGCGCTGCTGGCGGGACCGCTGGCCGAGCCGGGCGCCCTGGTCGACCAGGTGTGCGCCGCGGTGCGCGGCGCCGGGTTCGCCGTGGCCGAGGTGTCGCGGCGCGGATTCCGGTCCGGGGCGATGAACGAGCTGCTGACCGAGCCCGAGCGCTGGCGGTGACGGCGCTGCAGGAGGTGGCCGGCCGGCTGTGGGACGAGGTGACCTCACGCCAACCCGTGCCGGAGGCGTCGTTCGTGCTGCTCACCGGCGCGGCCGCCCTCGCCCTGGTGTGGCTCCCGGGCACCTGGCCGCGAGTACGCCTGGGCGTCACCGTCGTCCACGAGGCCGGGCACGCCGTCGTGGCCGTGCTGGTCGGGCGGCGCCTCCAGGGCATCCGCCTGCACTCGGACACCTCGGGCGTCACCCTCTCCCGGGGCCGCCCGCGGGGACCGGGCATGGTGGTGATGCTGGCCGCGGGCTACCTGGCGCCGGCCGTGGTCGGCCTCGGTGCCGCGCTGCTGCTCGCCGACGGGCGCAGCCTGGCGCTGCTGTGGCTGCTGGTCGCGCTTTTCGCCGCACTGCTGCTCCTCGTGCGCAACGTGTACGGCGTCGTGGTGCTGGTCCTCGCCGGCGCCGGCGTCGGCGCGGTGACCTGGTGGGCCGACCCGGCCGTCCAGTCCGTCCTGGCCTACCTCGTGGCCTGGCTGCTCCTGCTCGCCGCGCCCCGTCCGTTGCTGGAGCTGGGGGCCCGCGGCGCCCGGGCCCGGCGCGGCTCCGACCCCGACCAGCTCGCCCGGCTGACCCGCGTCCCGGCACTCGTGTGGGTGCTGGTGCTGCTCGGGGCCAACCTCGCGGGGCTCGTGGTCGGTGTGGCGACCCTGGCCCCTGACCTGCTGCCGCGCTGAGCCGGGCGGCAGGTCGAACCCGAACCGGTGGCCCACCACTTCGGGAGCCTGCCTATCCTGGCCTGCCCCGACCGCCCGGTCGGGCCGCGCGACGAGACCGCGCGACGGAACCGAGCAACGAGACCGAGGATGCTGCTGTGCCCAGGGGCAAGGTGAAGTGGTTCGACGCCGAGAAGGGTTTCGGCTTCCTGTCGCAGGAGGACGGCCCGGACGTGCACGTGCGCGCCGAGGCGCTGCCCGAGGGGGTCACCACCCTCAAGGCCGGCACCCGCGTCGAGTTCGGCATCGCGCAGGGTCGCCGCGGCGACCAGGCCCTCCAGGTGCAGGTGCTCGACCAGCCCGCCTCGGTCAGCCGCAACAAGCAGGCGGCGCGGCGCAAGAAGCCCGACGACATGGCTCCGATCGTCGAGGACCTCATCGGCCTCCTTGACGGGCTCAGCGAGAACTACCGGCACGGGCGGCACCCCGACGCCGGCACCGTGGCCCCCACCGCCAAGCTGCTGCGCGCCCTGGCCGACGAGCTCGAGCGCTGAGCCGACCGCACCGGGCGCCCCTCAGCCGGTGACCGGCACCTCGCCGGGGAACTGCTTGGCCCGGCCGGCGAGCACGAAGACGGTCCAGGCGCTGAGCACGGCGAAGGCCACCCCCAGCCCGAGCCGGGCCGGGTCCAGCGGCAGGGCGATGCCGACGAAGCCGCCCATGACCCAGGCCAGCTGCAGGGTGGTGTCGCTGCGGGCGAAGGCGCTGGCCTGCACCTGGGTCGGCACGTCGCTCTGGATGGTGGCGTCGAGGCAGAACTTCGCCAGCGACTGGGCCAGCCCCGCGCTCAGCCCCAGCAGCACCAGCGGCAGCACGCCGTAGAAGAGCGTGGCCACCAGGGCGGCCACGGCGTCCAGCACGAGCACCAGGACGACCGTCGGGGCGGGGTGGAGCCGGTGCAGCAACGAGGCGACGGCGACACCACTGGCGTTGCCGATGCCCGCGGCCGCCACCACGAGGCCGATCAGCACCTCCGCGCGCAGCCCCGTCTCCGGCGGGTTGTCGCGCAGCAGGAACGCCATGAACATCAGCAGGAAGCCGCTCAGCCAGCGCGGCCCGCAGTTCGCCCGCAGGGCGAAGGCGACGGTGGTGGGGATGCGGGTGCGCGGCCGGGCGCCGGACGAGCCGGCCGCGCCGGCCGGGGGCGGGGACGAGGTGCCGCCGGGAGCCATCAGCACCAGCATCTCCTCGCCCACCGAGGAGTCGACCCGTTCCGGCAGCCGGATGGCGAAGACGGTCGCCACGACGAAGAGCACGAACGCGTAGCGCAGCGACCACTCGGGACCGACGAGCGAGGCGAGGGCGGCGAGCGGGGCCGAGATGGTGGCCCCGAGGATGCCGGCCAGGGAGACCCGTCCGTTGGCCTTGACCAGCGTGGTCCCCGGCGGCAGCAGGCGCGGTACGGCGGCCGCCCGGGTGACGCCGTAGGCCTTGGACGAGACCAGCACCCCGAGCGCCGCCGCGAAGAGCCACGCCGACTCGCCGGTCACGGCTCCGGCCAGTCCCCAGCAGAGGAAGGCACGCATTGCCATCGTCGCGCCGATCGCCCAGCGGCGGCCGTGGCTGAAGCGGTCGAGGAACGGTCCGATCAGCGGCGCCACGATCGCGAACGGCAGCATCGTCAGGCCGAGGAAGAGCGCCACCTGGCCGCGCGCCTCGCCGGACGGCACCGTGAAGAAGAGGCTGCCGGCCAACGAGATCGCGACGGCCGCGTCGCCGGCGGTGTTGAAGAAGTGCAGGTAGAAGAGGCGGTTCAGCCCCGAGCGGTCGGCCCCCTCTGCGTTGGCGGCGCGGTGCGCCTGGCGTCCGACGTACCTGCCGGCCCGTGCCGTGGCCCGGGTGCTGGCCCGCGCCGCCACGGCCGCGCCGCGCGCGCCCACCTTGGCGCCGGTGCCCAACCCCCGTCCCACCGCCCGGGCGCGCTCACCGGAGGTTCCCGGCCCAGAAGGTCCGGGGGCGCCGGGTTCGGGGCGCTGCGACGTCATGGGTCCATCCTGCCTGGTGGTGCACCCTCAGCTCCGCAGCACGCCGGATCAGCACAGGGGCCCGGCCGCGGGACGGGGGTCGTGTGGCCGCCCGGGGCGCCGGGGAGGCATGATGGCGCGTCGTGAGCACCATGACCCGGGTCAAGCCCGATGCCGTCGCCGTCGCCGCTGTCGAGACAGCCCGCGAGGTCCTCGTCTCCGACGCCGGTGCCGCCGACATCGGCGAGCACCTCGGCCACGTCGTCGAGGCCGAGCGCGTCGTCACGCACCTCTTCGCCTGCGAGCGTGCCGGGTACCTGGGATGGCGCTGGTCGGTGACCGTGGCCCGCGCCCCGCGCCAGAAGCACGTGACCGTCGACGAGGTCGTGCTGATCCCGGGCGACGAGGCGATCGTGGCTCCCGCGTGGGTGCCCTACCGCGAGCGGATGCAGCCCGGCGACATGTCCCCGGGCGACCTGCTGCCGGTCGCCGACGACGACCCGCGACTGGTGCCGACCTACTCCTTCGGTGACGACCCGCTCGACACCGACGACAAGGCCCAGATCCGCGCCGTGGCGCAGGACCTGGGGCTGGGGCGGGTGCGGACCCTCTCGCCCGAGGGTCGCGACCTGGCCGCTCAGCGCTGGTACGACGGCGAGCAGGGCCCCGAGTCCGCGCTGGCCCGCTCGGTCCCGCAGTCCTGTCTCTCGTGCGGCTTCCTGATGCGCCTGGCCGGTCCCCTGGCCCAGACCTTCGGGGTGTGCGCCAACGGCGATGCCAACGACGACGGTCGCGTGGTGGCCTTCGGCCACGGGTGCGGTGCCCACTCCGAGGTGGCGCTGGCCAAGAAGCACGAGCCGCAGCCGATGCCCGAGCACGTCTACGACAGCCTCACCCTGGACCCGCTGCACGCACGAGGCTGAACCCCGGCGGGCGACTCAGTCCTGGGCGGCTCAGTCCCGGACGGGGTGGCCGAACTCGGTCGCCGGCGCGTCCGCGTCGGCCGCCGAGAGCACCCACACGGCGTACTCGTCGCCGGCGGGGTGCAGCTCGTAGGACCCGAAGCGCTGGTCCACGCGCAGACCGGCGGCCTCGACGTCGGTGCCGAACTCGTCGGGCGGGTAGTCGCGCGCGTCCGCCGGGCCGCCGGTGAGGTGGAAGCCGACGAGGATCCGCCCCCCGGGGCCAGCCTGTCCCGCAGCAGCGACAGCAGCCGCCGCTCGGTGCCCTCGGCGAGGAAGACCACCACGTTGCCGACGCACACGACGAGGTCGAAGACGCGGGCGCGCTGGCCGAGCAGGTCGTCGTCGAGCGCCAGGGCGTCGGCCTCGATGACGTCGACCTCGGGGAACGTCCGGCGCGACTGGGCGACCAGCGCGGGGTCGGGCTCGACCGCGACCACCCGGTGGCCACGGGACACGAGTGCCGCGGAGACCCGGCCCATCCCCGAGCCCACGTCGAGCACGCGTCCCGAGCGGGGGAGCAGGGTGTCGGCCAGGCGGGCCTCGCCGTCGACGTCCTCGCCCGAGGCCACCAGGTCGGCGAACTTGCGACCGAACCCCGCAGTCCGGTCAGGGCCGGCCAGGGCCCAACGGGTCGGGGGGAGCCCGGTCACGACACGTCTCGCTCGTCGTTCTTGGCCTCGGTGGCCTCGGCGGGGTCGGCCGGGTCGTCGGGCTCGGTGGTGAGGGTGTCGCGCGCCTGGCGGCGACGGCGGCAGTACTCCAGGCCGAGCAGGCCGAGCCCGAAGCCGGTCAGCGCGGTCCACAGCCACCAGGTCCGGCCCTGCGCGGACAGCTCGCCGTAGAACGGCAGCAGCGCCAGGAAGCCCAGCAACCAGAGCGCCGTGCCGACCTCGACCGTCCGCACGCCGTCGACGTCGAGGGGCTCGACATCGGCCACCAGGAAGGTGCGGTTGCCGATCTCGTGCTGGGTCGGCTGCTCGTCGCGCAGGTCCACCCCTGCACGCTAGTCGACGCCGCGGTCGGCCGCCCATCGTGGACCTCGTGAAGCAGCCGCGCCGGTGATCTGGGATGCTCTGCGCTCGTGACCACCCAGACAGCGTCTGCTCGCTCCGGCATCGACCGCTACTTCCAGATCACCGAGCGCGGCTCGACCGTCGGCCGGGAGATGCGCGGTGGCCTCGTCACGTTCCTGACGATGGCCTACATCGTGGTCCTCAACCCGCTCATCCTGGGCTTCGTGGCGGACTCCGAGGGCAACTACCTCGCCGGCGGCCCCGGGGACGGCTCGAACCTCGCCGCCATCGCCGCTGGTACGGCGCTGGTCGCAGGTGTGCTGACGATCCTGATGGGCGCGGTGGCCAACTTCCCGCTCGCGCTGGCCACCGGGCTGGGCCTCAACGCCTTCGTCGCCGTGGCGATCGCCACGCAGTCGACGTGGGCCGACGCGATGGGTCTGGTGGTGCTCGAGGGCATCGCCATCCTGATCCTGGTGCTGACCGGCTTCCGCACCGCGGTCTTCCATGCGGTCCCGACCCAGCTCAAGGTCGCGATCTCGGTCGGGATCGGCCTGTTCATCGCACTCATCGGCTTCGTCGACGCCGGCTTCGTCAGCCGCATCCCCGACGCCTACGGCACGACGGTGCCGGTCCAGCTGGGCGCCGGCGGCTCGCTGACCGGCTGGCCGGTGCTGGTCTTCGCCGGTGGCCTGGCGCTGCTGATCGCGCTGTGGGTGCGCGGTGTGCGGGGTGCGATCCTGATCGCGATCGTCTCGGCGACCGTGGCCGCGCTCGTCATCGAGGCCGTGCTCGAGCTCGGCGCGGCCAACGACAACCCCGGTGGCTGGTCGCTGACCGTGCCCCGCTTCGACGGCTTCGTCGACATGCCGGACTTCGGCACCCTCGGCCAGTTCTCGCTCTTCGGCGCCTTCACCTCCATCGGGGTGGTCGCGGCGCTGCTGCTGGTCTTCTCGCTGATGCTGGCCGACTTCTTCGACACCATGGGCACGATGACCGCGATCGGCGCCGAGGCCGGGCTCAACGACGCCGAGGGCACGCCCCCGAACATGCAGCGCATCCTGGTCGTGGACTCGGTCGCCGCCATCGCCGGCGGCATGGGCGGGGTGTCGTCGAACACCTCCTACATCGAGTCGGCCTCCGGCGTCGGGGAGGGGGCACGCACCGGCCTGGCCTCGCTCGTCACCGGCTCGCTGTTCCTGCTCACCATGTTCTTCACGCCGGTCGTGAAGGCCATCCCCTCCGAGGCGGCCGTGCCGGCGCTGGTGCTGGTCGGCTTCCTGATGATGCAGCAGGTCACCGAGATCGACTGGTCCGACGTCGAGATCGCCATCCCGGCCTTCCTCACCATCGTGCTGATGCCGTTCACCTACTCGATCTCGGTGGGCATCGGTGCGGGTTTCCTGGCCTTCGTGCTCATCAAGCTGGTGCTCGGCAAGGCCCGCGCGGTGCACCCGCTGCTGTGGGTGGTCTCCGCTCTGTTCGTCGTCTACTTCGCCATCGACCCGGTGACCGACCTGCTCACCTGACGGGTCGTCGGCGGGCCCGCACCGCCCGCCGGAATGTCACGGGCGCTCACAGCGTTCACCGCATGTCGAGCGCCCGTGATCTGCCCGTGAGAGAGCCTGGTTGAGCCCCACCTTCCGTTCCCTGTCCCACCCGAACTATCGGCGCTACGCCGCCGGCTCGCTGGTGTCCAACACCGGCACCTGGATGCAGCGGGTGGCCCAGGACTGGTTGGTGCTGCTGCTCACCGGGTCGGGTGCCGCGATCGGCATCACGACCGGGCTCCAGTTCCTGCCGTTCCTGCTCCTCTCACCGTGGGCCGGGCTCGTCGCCGACCGCATCCCCAAGCGCCGGCTCCTGCAGATCACCAACGTCTCCATGGCGGTCCCGGCCCTGGTGCTGGGCCTGCTGGCGGTCACGGGCACCGCCCAGATCTGGCACGTCTACGTGCTCGCGCTGGTGTTGGGCGTCGCCTCGGCGTTCGACGCCCCGGCCCGGCAGTCCTTCGTGTCCGAGATCGTCGGACCCGACGACCTCGCGAACGCCGTCGGCCTCAACTCCGCCAGCTTCAACTCGGCTCGGCTGCTCGGCCCCGCGCTGGCGGGCCTGCTCATCGCCGGGTTCGGCGGGGGAGTGGGTGGCACCGGCTGGGTGATCCTGCTCAACGCGGCGAGCTACGCCGCCCCGGTGCTGACCTTGCGTGCCCTCGACGTCTCGCTGCTGCGCACCCCCACGCCATCGGTGCGCGGTCCCGGGCAGCTGCGCGAGGGCGTGGCCTACGTCCGAGGGCGCCCCGACCTCCTCCTGCTGCTGGGCATCGTGTTCTTCACCGGCACCTTCGGCCTGAACTTCCAGCTCACCAGCGCCCTGATGGCCACCGAGGTCTTCGGCAAGGGGCCCACCGAGTACGGCCTGCTCGGCACCTTCCTGGCCGTCGGCTCGTTGACCGGCTCCCTGGTCGCCGCGCGCCGGGTGCGGGTGCGCCACCGGCACGTGGTCCTCGCCGCCCTGGCCTTCGGTGCGCTCGAGGTCGTCGCCGGCTTCGCGCCGACGTACCTCGTCTTCGCGCTGCTCAGCCCGCTGCTCGGGCTGGCGGCGCTGACCATGATCACCAGTGCGACCACCCACCTGCAGCTCAGCACCACACCGGAGATGCGGGGTCGGGTGATGGCGCTCTACATGATGATCTTCGTGGGTGGGACCCCGCTCGGTGCGCCGTTCATCGGCTGGGTCGGCGAGGCCTTCGGAGCCCGCTGGACCCTGCTGGTCGGCGGTACCGCGACCGTGCTCGGCACGGTGCTCACCGTGGTGCTGTTCGTCGGAGGTCGGCGCGTTTTGACCGGCCTACGGGCGCCGGGTAGCCTCTTTCCTCGTGTCTGGGACAACCAGGCCGTTGCGCGTGCTCGGAAGTAGACGGCGGATCATGATCGCTGCTGCACCGGGCCGAGATGCCAGAAGCCAAGGGCGACACGCCCGACCGCGGGGGCTAGCAACGCCGGAAGGCAAGCACCACCCGGACACGACGGAGCAGCTCCGTCGAGAAGCTGCCTGAACATCGTGCGCTGCAGATTGCGGCGTACTGAGAGAGAAACAGAAGGGGAACCACTCGGTGCCCACGATTAACCAGCTGGTCCGCAAGGGCCGCCAGGACAAGGCGTCCAAGAACGCGACGCCTGCCCTCAAGGGTTCGCCCCAGCGACGCGGTGTCTGCACCCGCGTCTACACGACCACCCCGAAGAAGCCGAACTCCGCCCTGCGCAAGGTCGCCCGCGTGCGCCTGTCCAGTGGCGTCGAGGTCACCGCCTACATCCCGGGTGTCGGTCACAACCTCCAGGAGCACTCGATCGTGCTCGTGCGCGGCGGCCGGGTCAAGGACCTGCCCGGTGTGCGCTACAAGATCATCCGCGGCTCGCTCGACACGCAGGGCGTGAAGAACCGCAAGCAGGCTCGCAGCCTGTACGGCGCCAAGAAGGAGAAGAGCTGATATGCCGCGCAAGGGTCCCGCACCGAAGCGGCCTCTCGACGTCGACCCGGTCTACGGGTCGCAGCTGGTCACCCAGCTCGTCTCCAAGGTCCTCCAGGACGGCAAGAAGCAGGTCGCCCAGCGCATCGTCTACGGCGCGCTCGAGGGTTGCCGCGAGAAGACCGGCACCGACCCCGTCGTGACGCTCAAGCGCGCGATGGACAACGTGAAGCCGGCCCTCGAGGTCAAGTCGCGCCGCGTCGGTGGCGCCACCTACCAGGTCCCGATCGAGGTCAAGGGCACGCGTGGCACCACGCTCGCGCTGCGCTGGCTCGTCGGGTACGCCGCGGCGCGTCGTGAGAAGACGATGTCCGAGCGCCTGATGAACGAGATCCTCGACGCCTCCAACGGCCTCGGTGCCGCTGTGAAGAAGCGCGAGGACACGCACAAGATGGCCGAGTCCAACAAGGCTTTCGCCCACTACCGCTGGTGATCGTTGCGGGACGGCCGTGACCCGGCCGTCCCGCACCCCACCGCCCCTTCGATTTAAGGAACGCGACTACACGTGGCTGTCGACATCACCACTGACCTCAAGGTCGTCCGCAACATCGGCATCATGGCTCACATCGATGCCGGTAAGACGACGACCACCGAGCGCATCCTCTTCTACACCGGCATCACCTACAAGATCGGTGAGGTCCACGACGGCGGCGCCACGATGGACTGGATGGAGCAGGAGCAGGAGCGTGGCATCACGATCACCTCTGCTGCGACCACCTGCTGGTGGAAGGACCACCAGATCAACATCATCGACACCCCGGGCCACGTGGACTTCACGGCCGAGGTCGAGCGCTCGCTGCGCGTCCTCGACGGTGCTGTCGCCGTGTTCGACGGTGTCGCGGGCGTCGAGCCCCAGACGATGACGGTGTGGCGCCAGGCGAACAAGTACGCCGTGCCCCGCATGTGCTTCGTCAACAAGCTCGACCGCACCGGCTCGGACTTCTTCCACTGCGTCCAGACGATGGTGGACCGGCTCAACTCCACCCCGCTGGTGCTGCAGCTCCCGATCGGCGCCGAGGGCGACTTCCTCGGTGTCGTCGACCTGGTCGGCATGCGTGCCCTGACCTGGCGCGGGGAGACCACGATGGGTGAGGACTACACCATCGAGGAGATCCCGGCCGAGCTGACCGAGCAGGCCGCGGAGTACCGCGTCAAGCTGCTCGAGACGCTCTCGGAGTCCGACGACGACTTCATGGAGAAGTACCTCGAGGGCGAGGAGTTCACGGTCGAGGAGATCGAGGCCGCGATCCGTCGCGCCACGCTGGCCGACAAGATCAACCCGGTGCTCTGCGGTACCGCGTTCAAGAACAAGGGCGTCCAGCCCCTGCTCGACGCGGTCGTGAAGTACCTGCCCTCCCCGCTGGACGTCGACGGCATCCAGGGCCACGCGGTCAACAACGAGGACGAGCCGGTGGTGCGCAAGCCCAGCGACGACGAGCCCTTCTCCGGCCTGGCCTACAAGATCGCCGCCGACCCGCACCTGGGCAAGCTGACCTACGTGCGCGTCTACTCGGGCAAGCTCGCTGCTGGCGCCACCGTGACCAACTCGGTCAACGGCCGCAAGGAGCGGATCGGCAAGGTCTACCAGATGCACGCCAACAAGCGTGAGGAGATCGCGTCGGTCGGCGCCGGCCAGATCGTGGCCGTCATGGGTCTCAAGGACACCAAGACCGGTCACACGCTGTGCGACCCGCAGCACCAGGTGGTCCTGGAGTCGATGACGTTCCCGGCCCCGGTGATCGAGGTCGCCATCGAGCCCAAGACCAAGTCGGACCAGGAGAAGCTGGGCACCGCGATCCAGCGCCTCTCCGACGAGGACCCGACCTTCACGGTCAACACCGACGAGGAGACCGGCCAGACGATCATCGCCGGCATGGGCGAGCTCCACCTCGAGATCCTGGTCGACCGGATGCGACGCGAGTTCCGCGTCGAGGCCACCGTCGGCAAGCCGCAGGTCGCCTACCGCGAGACCATCCGCAAGGAGGTCAAGAACCACAGCTACACGCACAAGAAGCAGACCGGTGGTTCGGGACAGTTCGCGAAGGTCGTCATCTCGGTCGGGCCCAACATCGACCCCGAGACGAACACCGGCGCCGGCTACCAGTTCGCCAACAACGTCACCGGCGGTCGCATCCCGAAGGAGTACATCCCCTCGGTCGACCAGGGTGCCCAGGAGGGCCTGCAGTTCGGCGTGCTCGCCGGCTTCCCGATGGTCGATGTGAAGATGTCTCTCGAGGACGGCGCCTACCACGACGTCGACTCCTCGGAGCTGGCGTTCAAGATCGCCGGTCTCCAGGCCTTCAAGGAAGCCGTGCGGATGGCCAAGCCCGTCCTGCTCGAGCCGGTGTTCGCCGTGGAGGTGACCACCCCGGAGAGCTTCCTGGGTACGGTCATCGGCGACATCAACAGCCGGCGGGGTCAGATCCAGAACCAGGAGGAGCGCCACGGTGACATGGTCATCGATGCGCTCGTCCCGCTGTCCGAAATGTTCGGGTACGTCGGCGACCTGAGGTCCAAGACCTCCGGCCAGGCGTCGTACTCGATGGAGTTCGACTCGTACGCCGAGGTTCCCACGAACATCGCCGACGAGATCATCAAGAAGGTTCGCGGCGAGTAGTCTCACCGAGTTCCTCGGCACCATCGGCACCATTCCAGCAAGTACGAGTCAAGTACCAACCACACCAGGAGGAGCCCCCAGTGGCTAAGGCGAAGTTCGAGCGGACCAAGCCGCACGTCAACATCGGCACCATTGGTCACATCGACCACGGCAAGACGACGCTGACCGCGGCCATCTCGAAGGTGCTTCACGACAAGCACCCGGACCTCAACGAGGCGTCGGCATTCGACTCCATCGACAAGGCACCGGAGGAGCGTCAGCGCGGTATCACCATCTCGATCGCGCACATCGAGTACCAGACCGAGTCGCGCCACTACGCGCACGTCGACTGCCCCGGTCACGCCGACTACATCAAGAACATGATCACCGGCGCGGCGCAGATGGACGGCGCGATCCTCGTGGTCGCCGCCACCGACGGCCCCATGCCGCAGACGCGTGAGCACGTGCTGCTCGCCCGCCAGGTCGGCGTGCCGGCCCTGGTCGTGGCGCTCAACAAGTGCGACATGGTCGACGACGAGGAGCTCATCGAGCTCGTCGAGATGGAGGTGCGCGAGCTCCTCTCGGAGTACGAGTTCCCCGGCGACGACGTGCCGGTCGTCCAGGTGGCGGCCTTCCCGGCGCTGCAGGGCGACGAGAAGTGGAGCAAGTCCATCCTCGAGCTCATGGACGCGGTGGACTCCTACATCCCGCAGCCCGAGCGCGACACGGAGAAGCCGTTCCTCATGCCTGTCGAGGACGTCTTCACCATCACCGGTCGCGGCACGGTCATCACCGGCCGTATCGAGCGGGGCATCGTGAAGGTCAACGAGGAGGTCGAGATCATCGGCATCCGCGACGTGGCCCAGAAGTCCACGGTCACCGGCGTCGAGATGTTCCGCAAGCTGCTCGACGAGGGCCAGGCCGGTGAGAACGTCGGTCTGCTGCTTCGTGGCACCAAGCGCGAGGACATCGAGCGCGGCATGGTCGTCATCAAGCCGGGCACCACGACCCCGCACACCAACTTCGAGGCCTCGGTCTACATCCTCTCGAAGGAGGAGGGCGGCCGTCACACGCCGTTCTTCAACAACTACCGTCCGCAGTTCTACTTCCGCACCACGGACGTGACCGGTGTCGTGACCCTTCCCGAGGGCACCGAGATGGTCATGCCGGGCGACAACACCGAGATGTCGGTGGAGCTCATCCAGCCCATCGCCATGGAAGACGGCCTGCGCTTCGCGATCCGCGAGGGTGGCCGCACCGTCGGCGCCGGCCGGGTCACCAAGATCACCAAGTGATCCCCGCCGGTCACTGACCGGCACCCAGCACAGCAGCACCAGCACGGCCCCGGACCTCGGTCCGGGGCCGTTCTGCATGTCCGGACGGGCTCCGGCAGCCGCGGACCGACGAGTTCCGCGGCCGAGCCAACCTCCCGGGGCGCGGGGGACTCCTTCACACTGACATCAACTCCCAGAGGAGGAGCTGCATGACAGACCCAGCCCCGGTCACCGACCCCGGGTTCGAGGAGTTCGTGGTCGCCCGGTGGGCGCCGCTCTACCGCACGGCCTACCTGCTCACCGGTTCACGCCACGAGGCGGAGGACCTGCTGCAGACGGCGCTGGCCCGCACCTGCGTGCGGTGGTCCTCCATCCGCGACAAGGGCGCCGCCGACGCCTACGTGCGTCGCGCGATGCTGCACCTGGCCCAGCGCCAGTGGCGCCGCCGGGGCCGCGAGGTCGTGACCGAGCACGTGCCGGACGTCGGGCACGACCACCTCGCCTGCCGCGCCGACCACGTCGCGCTGTGGGACGCCGTACGCCGCCTACCGGCGCGGATGCGCGCCGTCGTCGTGCTGCGCTACTACGAGGACCTCAGCGTCGCGCAGACCGCCCAGGAGCTCGGCTGCTCCGAGGGCACCGTCAAGAGCCAGACCCACCACGCCGTGCGCCAGCTGCGCGCGGCGCTCCCCGCACTCGAGCTCTCGGAGGACCCGGCATGAGCAGCACAGACATCCGCGAAGCCCTGCACGGCGTGGCCGAGACCACCCCCGTGCCTCCCGTCGACCGACTGGCGCTCCAGCGTCGGGTCGGGCAGGAACGCCGACGGCTCCGCGCCGAGCGTGGGCCGGGGCCGCGATCCTGGTCGTCGCCGCCTCGGTCGCCCTGGTGGCTGTCGTCGGCGTCCCCTTCGGTGGTGGCGCCGGACCGGACCGACGTCGGGGGCTCGGACCGTCGTGACGAGCCAGCCTGCCGGCGGCCCGGTCGCGACCCTGTCGATGCCCGTCTACTACCTCCTCGACGGGCAGCTGCACGTGCTCGACCCGCAGGGCCGCACCCGCGACCTCGACCTGGCGGCCGAGGAGATCATCGGCTCCACCACCGAGAGCGTCTACGTCATCGACACCGACAGCACCGTCCAGCGCTTCGACTCCCGGCACGGCGACGACGGGCCTGAGAGCCCGTGGACCTTCGAGCGGGTGGCCGCGCCGGTCGAGGGTCCCGTCCAGAGCGCCCGGCTCTCCGCCGACGGACGTTGGTTGGGCTGGATCGACCTCGACGACCGGCTGGGAGTGCGCGACCTGGTGGCGGACCGGGAAGCGGGACCCCGGCGGCTGCCGACGAACAGCTACCTCGCGGACGTGGCACAGGGCACGGGTGCCGCGCTGATCTCCCAGGACGGCGATCTGGTGCTGCGCGCCGCCGACGGCGACGTGCAGGTCCCGACCGCCCTGGACGGGTACGGCTGGGCCTCGACGGCGAGCGCGGAGCGGGTGGCGGTCGTCGACCGCGACGCCACCACCCGGGTCTACGACGTCGCCACCGGCACCGCGGTGCTGGTGGGCGAGGTCCCCGGCAGCGGCTACCTCTCGCCGTACGGCGACGCGCTGACGACGGTGCACTCCGTCAAGGGCTCCGCTGAGGCGCTGCTCTGGTCGGCAGGGCGCCGAGCCGACGCCGCTGCCGGTGCCGGGGCGGGTGCTGGACGTGGCCTGGGCCGACGACGACACGGTCCTCGTCGTCTCCGCGGTCGATGCCAGCCACCGTCGTGCACGCCTGCGACGGCGGGGAGCGCACCGTGCGCGCCTCCCGATCGGCGGCGAGCGCCTGACGCTGGCACGCTGAGGCGCCCCGGCCCGCGCGGATTCCGCTGCGCGCGGGCCGGTCGCCGATGATGGAGACATGCACAGCCAGATCCGCGCGAGCCCCGCGCGTCCCCACCAGACGTTGACCGAGGACGGGCGACGGATGCGAGAGGTGCTCAGCTACTCGCGCCGGGGGAGCCGGTTCACCCCCAGCCAGCAGCAGGCGTGGGACGCCCACGCGGAGGACTGGTTCGTCCCCGACGAGCTCGTGGACGAGCCCGGTGTCGACGTGGCGTCCTGGTTCGGGCGCCGGGCGCCTTTGGTCGTGGAGATCGGGTGCGGCGTCGGCGAGGCGACCGGCGTGCTGGCCGCCGCGCGACCCGACGTGAACGTGCTGGCCCTCGAGGTATGGCGCCCCGGCATCGCCGCCTCCCTGGCGGAGGTCGCCGCGGCCGGGGCCACCAACGTGCGCTTCTGCTCCGTGGACGCGGCCTGGATCCTGGAGCACCTGCTGCCCGAGGGGGGCCTCAGCGAGCTGTGGACCTTCTTCCCCGACCCGTGGCCCAAGACCCGGCATCACAAGCGGCGCCTGGTCTCTGCGGACTTCGCCGCCGTCGTGGCCTCCCGGCTCGAGATGGGCGGTCGGTGGCGCCTGGCCACGGACTGGGCCGACTACGCCGAGCAGATGATGGGTGTCATCGACGCGCAGCCGGCCCTCCTGGGTGGTCGGGTGTCGCGCTGGCAGGAGCGCCCGGTGACGAAGTTCGAGCGCAAGGGGCGCGAGGCCGGTCGCGACATCGTCGACCTCGAGTACACGAGGACCTAGAGATCCTCACGATTTGGACCACGTCGGGGGATCTGCCAAGATGCTCAGGTTGCTCCGGCGGGTCGCCGGGGTGCGGCACAGCTTGACTACTGAATCGCGTCTCCCCATCACCCGTGATGGATCGTGGCTCGGTGTCCGGCGTGCAGTCGCACCGCTCCTGCTGCACAGCAGGGGGGAGACCGGTCAGCCCGACACACCGTCGGGCATCATCCAAGAATGACAAGCAGGCAAGGCCCCCGGTCTTGTGTTGCGCCCGGGATCATGTGTCCAGGGGGCGACACGCCCGACCGCGGGGGTCGGCGGCGAGGATGAGGAGCAGCGGGGGGACCGACTCAAGCCCGAGGAAGTCCCGGACATGCACGCGGCAGATGAGTAGAAGGACGAGAGAGACCTATGGCGGGACAGAAGATCCGCATCAGGCTCAAGGCCTATGACCACGAGGTGATCGACACCTCGGCGCGCAAGATCGTGGACACCGTCACCCGTACGGGTGCGAAGGTCGCCGGCCCCGTGCCGCTGCCGACCGAGAAGAACGTGTACTGCGTCATCCGCTCGCCCCACAAGTACAAGGACTCCCGCGAGCACTTCGAGATGCGCACCCACAAGCGCCTCATCGACATCATCGACCCCACGCCGAAGACCGTCGACTCGCTGATGCGGCTCGACCTTCCTGCGGGCGTCGACATCGAGATCAAGCTCTGAGGTCCAGGACATGACGATCGAACACAACCTGAAGGGGCTGCTGGGCACCAAGCTCGGCATGACCCAGCTCTGGGACGACAACAACCGTGTCGTCCCCGTGACCGTGATCGCGGCGAGCACCAACGTGGTGACCCAGATCCGCACGCCCGAGGTGGACGGCTACAACGCCGTGCAGATCGGGTTCGGCGAGATCGACGGCCGCAAGGTGAACAAGCCCGACGCCGGTCACTTCGACAAGGCGGGTCTGACCCCGCGCCGTCACCTGGTCGAGATCCGCACCTCCGCTGCCGGTGGCTACACCGTCGGCCAGGAGATCGCGGTCGACACCTTCGCCGCTGGCGAGGAGATCGACGTGACGGGCACCAGCAAGGGCAAGGGCTTCGCCGGCGTCATGAAGCGTCACGGCTTCTCCGGTGTCTCTGCCTCGCACGGTGCCCACCGCAACCACCGCAAGCCCGGTTCGATCGGCGCCTGCGCCACGCCGGGCCGTGTCTTCAAGGGCAAGCGGATGGCCGGTCGCATGGGTAACGACACCATCACCACCCAGAACATCACTGTGCACGCCGTCGACCTCGACAAGGGCCTGATCCTGCTCAAGGGTGCCGTTCCCGGCCCCAAGGGTGGTCTCGTGGTCCTGCGGTCGGCCGCCAAGAAGAGCCAGGAGGCCTGAGCATGGCTGTCAAGACCGTCAAGGTCGACCTGCCCGCCGACATCTTCGACGTGGCGGTCAACGTGCCGTTGATCCACCAGGTCGTCGTCGCGCAGCAGGCTGCTGCCCGCCAGGGCACGCACTCCACCAAGACGCGCGCCGAGGTGCGCGGTGGTGGACGCAAGCCCTACAAGCAGAAGGGCACCGGCCGCGCCCGTCAGGGCTCGACCCGCGCTCCGCAGTTCGTCGGTGGTGGCGTCGTCCACGGCCCGCAGCCGCGCAACTACGACCAGCGCACCCCCAAGAAGATGAAGGCCGCCGCCCTGCGCGGTGCCCTCTCCGACCGGGCGCGCAACGGCCGCATCCACGTCGTCGACTCGCTCGTCACGGGCGACAAGCCCGCCACCAAGGTCGCCCTGACCGCGCTGGCCGGGCTGACCGACCGACGCAAGTTCCTCGTGGTGCTCGAGCGCACCGACCAGCTGACCCTGCTCTCGCTGCGCAACGCGCGTGAGGTGCACATCCTGGCTGTCGACCAGCTCAACACCTACGACGTGCTCGCGTGCGACGACATCGTGTTCAGCAAGAGCGCGTACGACGCGTTCGTCGCCGGCAACGCCGGGTCGACCAAGGAGGCCGCGAAGTGAGCACCCTGCACAAGGACCACCGCGACGTGCTGCTCGCCCCGGTCGTCTCCGAGAAGAGCTACAGCCTGCTCGACGCGAACAAGTACACGTTCGTCGTGCGGCCCGACGCCAACAAGACCGAGATCAAGATTGCAGTCGAGAAGATCTTCAACGTGAAGGTCACCTCGGTCAACACCCTCAACCGCACTGGCAAGACCCGGCGCACGCGCAACGGGTTGGGCAAGCGCAAGGACACCAAGCGCGCCATCGTCAGCCTGGCTGAGGGCCACCGCATCGACATCTTCGGGGGCCCGGTCTCCTGACCGGGTCTGACGACACGAGGACTGAACACACATGGCTATCCGCAAGTACAAGCCGACCACACCGGGCCGTCGCGGCTCGTCGGTCGCCGACTTCGTCGAGATCACTCGCACGACGCCGGAGAAGTCGCTGACGGTGCCGCTGCCCAAGAAGGGCGGCCGCAACAACCAGGGCCGGATCACCACCCGGCACCAGGGTGGCGGTCACAAGCGCGCTTACCGGATCATCGACTTCCGTCGCTACGACAAGGACGGCGTCCCGGCGAAGGTCGCCCACATCGAGTACGACCCCAACCGCACCGCGCGCATCGCGCTGCTGCACTACGCCGACGGCGAGAAGCGATACATCATCGCGCCGCGCGGCCTGATGCAGGGCACCGTGATCGAGTCGGGCACCGGCGCTGACATCAAGACCGGCAACAACCTGCCGCTGCGCAACATCCCGGTCGGTTCGACGATCCACTGCGTGGAGATGCGTCCGGGGGGCGGGGCCAAGATCGCCCGCTCGGCCGGCAACTCCGCCCAGCTCGTCGCCCGTGAGGGTTCGCGCGCCACGCTGCGTCTGCCCTCGGGCGAGATGCGCTTCGTCGACGTGCGCTGCCGCGCCACGCTCGGCGAGGTCGGCAACGCCGAGCAGTCGAACATCAACTGGGGCAAGGCCGGGCGCATGCGCTGGAAGGGCAAGCGCCCCACGGTCCGAGGTGTCGTCATGAACCCCGTCGACCACCCGCACGGTGGTGGCGAGGGCAAGACGTCCGGTGGACGTCACCCGGTGTCGCCTTGGGGCAAGCCCGAGGGTCGTACGCGCAAGCGCAAGGCCAGCGACTCCCAGATCATCCGTCGCCGCAAGTCCGGCAAGGGTAGGAAGTAAACGACATGCCTCGCAGCCTGAAGAAGGGCCCCTTCATCGACGGCCACCTGCAGAAGAAGGTGGACGCGGAGAACGAGAAGGGCTCCCACAACGTCATCAAGACCTGGTCGCGCCGGTCGATGATCGTGCCCGACATGATCGGTCACACCATCGCCGTGCACGACGGTCGCAAGCACGTCCCGGTCTTCGTCACCGACTCGATGGTCGGTCACAAGCTGGGCGAGTTCGCCCCCACCCGCACCTACCGCGGGCACGTCAAGGAAGACCGGAAGGGACGCCGCCGATGAGCACCACCGAGCGCCTGCGCACGAGTGCCCGCCGCGAGTCGCTGCTCGGCGACCAGCCGGGGGCCTTTGCCACCGCCCGCTACACCCGCATCACCCCGATGAAGGCTCGCCGGGTCGTGGACATGGTCCGCGGCATGGCCGTCGACGAGGCCCTGGCGCTGCTGCAGTTCGCGCCGCAGGCTGCGTCCGAGACCGTGTACAAGGTCCTGGAGAGCGCCATCGCCAACGCCGAGACCACCGAGGGCCTGGCAGTCGCCGACCTCGTGATCTCGGTCGCGAGGGTCGACGAGGGTCCCACGATGAAGCGCTGGCGCCCCCGGGCCCAGGGTCGGGCGACGCGCATCAACAAGCGCACCAGCCACATCACCCTGGTCGTCCAGCCCGCCGACGTGGTGGCCGCCAAGTCCACCAAGCGCGGCCCTAAGAACGGAAAGAGTGCCTGATGGGACAGAAGATCAACCCCAACGGCTTCCGTCTGGGAATCAGCACCGACCACAAGTCGCGCTGGTACGCGGACAAGCTGTACAAGTCCTACGTCGGCGAGGATGTCGCCATCCGCAAGCTGCTCAGCAAGGGCATGGAGCGGGCCGGCATCTCCAAGGTCGAGATCGAGCGCACCCGTGACCGTGTGCGTGTGGACATCCACACCGCACGCCCGGGCATCGTCATCGGTCGCCGCGGCGCCGAGGCCGACCGCATCCGTGGCGAGCTCGAGAAGCTCACCGGCAAGCAGGTGCAGCTGAACATCCTCGAGGTCAAGAGCCCCGAGATGGACGCTCAGCTGGTCGCCCAGGGTGTCGCCGAGCAGCTCGCCGGGCGGGTGCAGTTCCGCCGCGCGATGCGCAAGGCCATGCAGACGACCATGCGCTCGGGTGCCAAGGGCATCCGGATCCAGTGCTCGGGTCGGCTCAACGGCGCCGAGATGTCGCGCACGGAGTTCTACCGCGAGGGCCGCGTGCCCCTGCACACCCTGCGTGCCGACATCGACTACGGCTTCTACGAGGCCAAGACCACCTTCGGCCGCATCGGCGTGAAGGTCTGGATCTACAAGGGCGAGGTCGCCGGCTCCAGGGCCGAGCGCCAGGCCCAGGCTGCTGCCCGCGCCGGCGTCCCCGGCCGCGGCGGCAACGCCCGTCCCGCGCGTGGTGGCGAGCGGCCCAGCCGCGGCACCCGTCCGGTCCGCTCGGACCGCGAGGGCGCTGCCCCCGCGAGCACCGAGGCGCCGGCCGAGTCCGCCGCTCCCGCGAGCACCCCCGCTGACACCACGGCCGGATCGGAGGCCTGAGACCATGTTGATGCCCCGTCGCGTCAAGCACCGCAAGCAGCACCACCCGAAGCGCACCGGGATGGCCAAGGGCGGCACCACGCTCGCCTTCGGCGACTTCGGTATCCAGGCCATCGAGGGTCACTACGTCACGAACCGACAGATCGAATCTGCTCGTATCGCGATGACCCGGCACATCAAGCGAGGCGGCAAGGTGTGGATCAACATCTACCCCGACCGCCCGCTGACCAAGAAGCCTGCCGAGACCCGCATGGGTTCGGGTAAGGGCTCCCCCGAGTGGTGGGTGGCGAACGTCAAGCCCGGCCGCGTCATGTTCGAACTTTCCGGAGTCACTGAGGACGTTGCTCGCGAGGCCATGCGCCGCGCGATGCACAAGCTCCCCATGAAGTGCCGGTTCATCTCGCGAGAGGCGGGTGAATTCTGATGGCCAACGGTGTCAAGGCCCACGAGCTCGACGAGATGAACGACGTCGACCTCGAGGCGCGTCTGCGCGAGGCCAAGGAGGAGCTTTTCAACCTCCGGTTCCAGGCGGCCACCGGCCAGCTGGAGAGCCACGGCCGTCTGCGCACGGTCAAGAAGGACATCGCCCGGATCTACACCGTGGTGCGTGAGCGCGAGCTCGGTATCCGGACCGCTCCGGGCAGCGACGAGAACGAGGACGGTGCCGCATGAGCGAGCAGACAGTCGACAACGGCACCCAGCGCAACGACCGCAAGGTCCGCGAGGGTCTCGTCGTCAGCGACAAGATGGACAAGACCGTGGTCGTGTCCGTCGAGGAGCGCGGCAAGCACGCGCTCTACGGCAAGGTCCTCCGCAAGACCAGCAAGCTCAAGGCCCACGACGAGAACAACGAGTGCGGCACTGGCGACCGGGTCCGGATCATGGAGACCCGTCCGCTGTCGGCGACCAAGCGCTGGCGCGTCGTGCAGATCCTCGAGCGCGCCAAGTGACCCCTCGCCCCGCGCGAGGGAACAACCCCACAAGTTCGGCCAGGCTCGCCGCCCCTGAGACGACGAGAACCGGCACGACAACCAGGAGAAATCGATGATTCAGCAGGAGTCGCGACTCAAGGTCGCCGACAACACCGGTGCGAAGGAAATCCTTTGCATCCGTGTTCTCGGTGGCTCGGGTCGGCGCTACGCCGGTATCGGCGACACCATCGTCGCCACTGTCAAGGACGCGATCCCCGGCGGCAACGTGAAGAAGGGTGACGTCGTCAAGGCCGTCATCGTGCGCACCGTCAAGGAGCGCCGCCGGGCCGACGGGTCCTACATCCGCTTCGACGAGAACGCGGCAGTGATCCTCAAGACCGATGGCGAGCCGCGCGGTACGCGCATCTTCGGCCCCGTCGGTCGTGAGCTTCGTGAGAAGAAGTTCATGAAGATCATCTCGCTCGCCCCGGAGGTGCTCTGAGCTATGGCGAAGAGTGTGAACATCAAGAAGGGCGACACCGTCAAGGTGATCGCCGGCAAGGACAAGGGCGTCGAGGGCAAGGTCATCCAGGTGCTCCGCGAGGAGCAGCGGGTGATCGTCGAAGGTGTGAACCGCATCAAGCGGCACACCAAGGTCGTGAACCAGGGTGGCGCCGGCAGCACCGGCGGCATCATCACGGCTGAGGCCTCGATCCATGTCTCCAACGTGATGCTCGTCGAGGACGACGGCGTGACCCGGATCGGCTTCCGCCGTGACGAGGTCACCAAGCGTCGCCCGGACGGCTCGACCTACCAGGCCGAGCGCAGCGTCCGCATCTCGCGCAAGACCGGCAAGGAGATCTGAGATGACCGAGACCCAGACCACCGACGCTCCGGTGATCTCCGCGAAGGTTCCCCCTCGCCTCAAGACGCGCTACCGCGAGGAGATCCTCCCCGCGCTGCGCACCGAGTTCGACATCGCCAACGTCATGCAGGTGCCCGGGCTGACCAAGATCGTGGTCAACATGGGCGTCGGCGAGGCCGCGCGCGACTCGAAGCTGATCGACGGTGCCGTCAAGGACCTCGTCGCGATCACCGGCCAGAAGCCGACCGTGACCAAGGCCCGCAAGTCCATCGCGCAGTTCAAGCTGCGCGAGGGCATGCCGATCGGCGCCCACGTGACGCTGCGCGGTGACCGCATGTGGGAGTTCCTCGACCGCCTGCTGTCCCTCGCGCTCCCGCGCATCCGCGACTTCCGGGGTCTCAACCCCGGCCAGTTCGACGGTCGTGGCAACTACACGTTCGGTCTGACCGAGCAGGTCATGTTCCACGAGATCGATCAGGACAAGATCGACCGCTCGCGCGGCATGGACATCACCGTGGTCACCACGGCCACGACCGACGACCAGGGCCGCGCGCTGCTCAAGCAGCTCGGCTTCCCGTTCAAGGAGAACTGACATGGCGAAGACCGCCCTGAGGGTCAAGGCCGCTCGCAAGCCGAAGTTCGCGGTGCGCGGCTACACCCGCTGCCAGCGTTGCGGCCGCCCGAAGGCCGTGTACCGCAAGTTCGGCCTCTGCCGTATCTGCCTGCGGGAGATGGCGCACCGCGGCGAGCTGCCCGGCGTGACCAAGTCCAGCTGGTGACCCAGACCTCACGTTCCATCTACACACGATCGCTGCAGGTCGCCCCTGAGATGCAGGGGCGATACCACGGTGGAGAAAGGGCCTCGCGGCCATGACGATGACTGACCCGATCGCAGACATGCTTACCCGTCTGCGTAACGCCAACCAGGCGTTCCACGATGATGTGACGATGCCGTACAGCAAGCTCAAGCAGGGTGTTGCTGAGATCCTCAAGCAGGAGGGCTACATCGCCTCCTTCGAGGTGGCCGAGCCCGCTGAGGGCGAGGTCGGCAAGACGCTGCACATCGCCCTCAAGTACGGCCGGAACCGGGAGCGCTCCCTCGCGGGCGTTCGCCGTATCAGCAAGCCCGGCCTGCGGGTCTACGCCAAGCACACGGGTCTCCCGAAGGTGCTGGGCGGACTGGGCGTCGCGATCATCTCGACGAGCCAGGGCCTGCTGACCGACCGCCAGGCAAACCAGAAGGGCGTAGGTGGGGAAGTCCTCGCCTACGTCTGGTGACGACGAGACCGAGATAGGAGAACGAAAGCATGTCGCGCATTGGCAAGCTCCCCGTCGCGGTCCCGTCCGGTGTCGACGTGGCGATCGACGGACCGCAGGTGACTGTGAAGGGCCCCAAGGGAACCCTTTCGCACACCGTGGCATCCCCGATCACCGTCGAGCAGGGTGACGGCGTCCTCGACGTCAAGCGTCCTGACGACGAGCGCGAGTCGCGTTCGTTGCACGGACTGACCCGCACGTTGGTCAACAACATGGTCGTCGGTGTCACCGACGGCTACGAGAAGAAGCTCGAGATCGTGGGCGTGGGTTACCGCGTCCTGTCGAAGGGCCCCGCCCAGCTGGAGTTCCAGCTCGGCTACTCGCACCCGATCATCTTCGACGCGCCCGAGGGCATCAGCTTCACCGTCGAGGGCCCCACCAAGCTCGGTGTCCAGGGCATCGACAAGCAGCTCGTCGGCGAGGTCGCGGCCAACATCCGCAAGCTGCGCAAGCCGGAGCCCTACAAGGGCAAGGGCGTTCGTTACGCCGGCGAGCAGGTCCGCCGCAAGGTCGGAAAGGCTGGTAAGTGACCCATGGGTATCTCGCTGTCGAACAACAAGCACACCGCGACGCGCACCCGCGCTCGCCTGCGCCGTCAGATGCGTGGTCGCAAGAAGGTGCACGGCACCTCTGAGCGTCCGCGCCTGGTCGTGACCCGCAGCTCGAAGCACATCTCCGTCCAGGTCGTTGACGACCTGGTCGGCCAGACGCTGGCCAGCGCCTCCACCATGGAGGGTGACCTGCGTGGCTACGAGGGCGACAAGACCGCCAAGGCGAAGAAGGTCGGCGAGCTCGTCGCCGAGCGCGCCAAGGCCGCCGGTGTCGACGGGGTCGTCTTCGACCGCGCCGGCAACAAGTACCACGGTCGCGTCGCGGCCCTTGCGGACGGCGCCCGCGAGGGCGGCCTGAGCTTCTGATCGCACGTCAAGCAACAACAGAGAAGAGGAAAGTCTCATGAGCGGAGCCCAGCGCGGACAACAGCGTGGTGGCGAGCGCCGTGGACGTGACGACCGTCGCGGCCAGGGCGCGGACAAGACCGCCTACATCGAGCGCGTCGTTGCGATCAACCGTGTCGCCAAGGTCGTGAAGGGTGGTCGTCGCTTCAGCTTCACCGCCCTCGTGGTCGTCGGCGACGGTGATGGTCTGGTCGGCGTCGGCTACGGCAAGGCCAAGGAGGTGCCCGCGGCGATCGCCAAGGGCGTCGAGGAGGCGAAGAAGAACTTCTTCCCCGTCCCTCGCATCCAGGGCACCATCCCTCACCCCGTCCAGGGTGAGAAGGCGGCCGGCGTGGTCATGCTGCGCCCCGCCGCTCCTGGTACCGGTGTGATCGCCGGTGGCCCGGTGCGTGCGGTCCTCGAGGCAGCCGGCATCCACGACATCCTGAGCAAGTCGCTGGGGTCGTCGAACCAGATCAACATCGTGCACGCCACGGTGGCGGCCCTGCAGATGCTCGAGCAGCCCGAGGCCGTGGCCGCTCGTCGCGGCATGCGGGTCGAGGACGTCGCCCCGGCGGCGATGCTCCGGGCGCGCAACGAGGTCCCGGCCGGTGTCTCGCCGGAGGTGTCCTCCTGATGGCACAGCTGAAGGTCCAGCAGAACAAGGGCCTGGTCGGCCTCAAGGCCAACCAGCGCGACACGCTGCGCTCGCTCGGTCTGAAGAGGATCGGCGACGTGGTCGTCAAGGAGGACCGTCCGGAGATCCGGGGCATGGTCAACACCGTCCGTCACCTGGTGACGGTCGAGGAGGTCGAGTGACATGACGCTCAAGCTGCACCACCTGCGCCCGGCCCCGGGCGCCAAGACCGCCAAGACCCGCGTGGGTCGCGGTGAGGCCTCCAAGGGCAAGACCTCGGGTCGCGGTACCAAGGGCACCAAGGCCCGGTACCAGGTCCCGGTCGCGTTCGAGGGTGGCCAGATGCCCATCCACATGCGGCTCCCGAAGCTCAAGGGCTTCAGGAACCCCTTCAAGATCGAGTTCCAGGTCGTCAACCTGGACCGCCTGGACTCCTTGTTCCCCGAGGGTGGCACCGTCACCGTCGAGGACCTGGTGGCCAAGGGCGCAGTCCGCGACGGTCACCCCGTCAAGGTGCTGGGCCAGGGCGACATCTCGGTCAAGGTCGACGTGAGCGCCCAGGCGTTCTCGGCCTCGGCCGTGTCGAAGATCGAGGCTGCCGGCGGCTCGACCACCACGGTCTGAGCCTCGGCGACATCACGATGAGGGCGCGGGAGTGCGCCGCCACCAGGCGGCCTCCCGCGCCCTTCGTCGTCGGTGGGGCCACGTCGGGCACGTCTCCGGCGGGGACCGTGACGTCGAGCCATCGTCTGACTGTTAGGCTTCGCGAGGCTTCCTGGGTCATCCCGGGGAGCCGTCATTCTGTGTGGAGAAAGAGGATCTCGTGCTAGGCGCTTTCGCCAACGCTTTCAGGACGCCGGACTTGCGGCGCAAGCTGCTGTTCGTCCTGATGATCATCGTGATCTTCCGGGCCGGGTCTCAGATCCCGGCACCGGGCGTGAACGTCGCCAACGTGCAGCAGTGCATCGACCTGGCCTCGCAGGGGGAGAACGCCAGCCTCTACAGCCTGGTCAACCTGTTCTCGGGCGGAGCGCTGCTCCAGCTGACGATCTTCGCGCTCGGGATCATGCCGTACATCACGGCCAGCATCATCCTGCAGCTGCTCGTCGTGGTCATCCCGCGGCTCGAGGCGCTGAAGAAGGAGGGCCAGGCCGGGCAGACGAAGATCACGCAGTACACCCGCTACCTGACCCTGGGGCTGTCCCTGCTGCAGGCCACCGGCATCGTCGCGCTGGCCCGCTCGGGCAACCTCCTGCAGTGCAACCTCCCGCTGCTGCACGACGACAGCACCTCGACCTTCCTGGTCATGGTGATCACCATGACCGCCGGCACGGCCGTCATCATGTGGCTCGGTGAGCTGATCACCGAGCGCGGCGTCGGCAACGGCATGTCGATCCTGATCTTCTGCCAGGTCGTGGCGACCTTCCCGGCCGCGCTGTGGGAGGTCCAGAAGTCGCAGGGCTGGTGGATGTTCGGGGTCGTGATGGCCATCGGACTCGTCATCGTGGCCGCGGTCATCTTCATCGAGCAGGCCCAGCGCCGGATCCCCGTGCAGTACGCACGCCGGATGGTCGGGCGCAAGATGTTCGGCGGCTCCTCCACCTACATCCCGCTCAAGGTGAACCAGGCCGGCATCATCCCGGTCATCTTCGCCTCGTCGCTGCTCTACCTGCCCGCGATGGCGGTGCAGTTCAACCAGGACGCCGGATCGGGCTGGATCACCTTCGTCAGCCGCTACTTCGTCAACGGCGACCACCCGCTCTACATGATCACCTACTTCGCGCTGATCATCTTCTTCACCTACTTCTACGTGTCGATCACCTTCAACCCCCACGAGGTGGCCGACAACATGAAGAAGTACGGCGGCTTCATCCCCGGGATCCGGGCGGGCAAGCCGACCGAGGACTACCTGTCCTACGTCCTGTCCCGCATCACGCTGCCGGGCGCTCTCTACCTCGGTCTGATCGCACTCATCCCGCTGATCGCCCTGGTCCTGATCGATGCCAACCAGAACTTCCCGTTCGGAGGCACCTCCATCCTCATCATGGTGGGCGTCGCGCTCGACACGGTGAAGCAGATCGAGAGCCAGCTCCAGCAGCGCAACTACGAAGGATTCCTGCGTTGAGGCTGATCCTGATGGGCCCCCCCGGGGCCGGCAAGGGCACCCAGGCCACGTTCGTGGCACAGCACCACGGCGTCCCCGCGATCTCCACCGGCGACATCTTCCGCGCCAACGTCTCGCAGGGCAGCGAGCTGGGCCTCGAGGCCCAGCGCTACATGGACGCGGGGGAGTACGTCCCCGACGAGGTGACCAACTCGATGGTGCGCAACCGCATCGCCGAGGACGACGCCGCCCCGGGCTTCCTGCTGGACGGCTACCCGCGCACCCTGGCCCAGGTCCAGGAGCTCGACTCCATGGTCGAGGCCACCGGTCACCGGCTCGACGCGGTGGTGGTGCTGACGGTGGAGATGGACGAGATCGTCCAGCGGCTGCTGCAGCGCGCCCAGACCGAGGGGCGCACCGACGACACCGAGGACGTCATCCGCCGGCGCCAGGAGCTCTACATCGAGCAGACCGAGCCGCTCGTCGAGGTCTACCGCGAGCGCGGGCTGCTCGTCGAGGTGAACGGGATGGGCGAGGTCGCCGAGGTGACCAGCCGCATCCTGGACGCCCTCGACTCCTCGCCCCAGAGCTGAGCCGGGCCGACCTCGAATGGGACTGCGCGACCGCGGACTCGAGATCAAGTCGCCTGAGCAGGTCCTGCTGATGCGCCAGGCGGGCCTCGTGGTGGGTCACACGCTGGAGCTGCTGCGGACCTCGGTCCGGGCCGGCATCAGCACTGCCGAGCTCGACGCGATCGCCGAGGACAGCATCCGCTCGCGAGGTGCCACGCCCTCGTTCAAGGGCTACTACGGGTTCCCGGCCTCGATCTGCGCCTCGGTCAACGACGAGGTCGTGCACGGCATCCCCGGTGAGCGGGTGCTGGCCGAGGGCGACGTGATCTCCATCGACTGCGGGGCCATCGTCGAGGGCTGGCACGGTGACGCAGCGCTGACGGTCGCCGTGGGCACGGTCCCCGACGACGTGCAGGAGCTGATGCGCACGACCGAGGAGGCGCTGTGGCGGGGGATCGCTGCCGCCCGCCCGGGGGGCCGCGTCACCGACATCTCGCACGCCGTGGAGACCCACGTCCGGTCCCAGGGTGCCTACGGCATCCTCGAGGACTACGTCGGTCACGGCATCGGCACCCAGATGCACCTGCCGCCCAACGTGCCGAACTTCGGCAAGCCAGGGCGGGGGCCGCGTCTGGTCGAGGGCCTGGCCCTGGCCGTGGAGCCGATGATCACCCTGGGCGGCAAGGACACCGACGTCCTCGAGGACGACTGGACCGTCGTCACCGTGGACGGGAGCCACTCGGCGCACTACGAGCACACCTTCACCCTCACCTCCACCGGCACCTGGGTGCTGACCGCCCTCGACGGCGGCGAGGCCGCGCTGAGCGCGCTCGGCGTCCCCTTCGGCGGCCGCTGACCCGCAGGGCGGGCGGGTGACCGGCTCCGTGCGAGGATGGTGCGGCAGGGGGGAGTATTCCTTCGTCGCGGTCTCGTCAGCACGTCCGGTCCTCTGACCGGACCGGGGCCGTGGGTCGCGCTCGCGGCGGGAGAGACCTCGGCACTCCGTCATCCCTACCAGGAGGAACCCTGTGGACGTCTCTGCCCTCGAATGGGGCATCACGATCACCATCACGTGTGCCGTGCTGCTCTTCGATGTCATCCTCATCTCGCGCAACCCGCACGAACCGACGATGCGCGAATCCACCGTCGCCTTCATCATCTACATGTCGGCCGCCGTCGTCTTCGGCTTCTGGACCTGGGGCTTCCACGGTCAGGAGTACGGCGTCGACTTCTTCACCGGCTTCGTGGTCGAGAAGAGCCTCTCGGTCGACAACCTCTTCGTCTTCATCGTCCTGATGGCGGCACTGAAGGTCCCGCGCAAGTTCCAGCAGGAAGCCCTGATGGTGGGCATCATCCTGGCGCTGGTCTTCCGAGGCATCTTCATCGCCGTGGGCTACGCGCTGATCGAGAACTTCAGCTGGGTCTTCTACATCTTCGGGGCGTTCCTCATCTACACCGCCGTCAAGCTGATCTCCTCCTACCGCAAGCACGAGGAGGAGCACCCCGAGGACTCGCGCCTCGTGGTGTTCGCCCAGAACCACCTCAACGTGGGCGATCGCTGGGAGGGGCTGAAGCTCTTCTACCGCGACAACGGGGTCCGCTACGCCTCGCCCATGCTGATCGTCATCATCGCGCTGGGCACCACCGACGTGCTCTTCGCCCTCGACTCGATCCCGGCGATCTTCGGCATCACCCAGGAGCCCTACCTGGTCTTCACCGCCAACGTCTTCGCCCTCATGGGGCTGCGCCAGCTGTACTTCCTCATCGGCGGGCTGCTCGAGCGGCTGGTCTACCTGTCGCTGGGGCTGGCCTTCATCCTGGCCTGGATCGGCGCCAAGCTCGTGATCCATGCCCTGCACGAGAGCGAGGTCATCGCCTGGGAGGTGCCCACGCTGCTCAGCCTCGCGGTCATCCTGGTGGCACTGGGCCTCACGGCGGTCCTGAGCCTGGCCAAGACCAAGAAGGACGAGCCCGCCTCCGTGGAATAAGGAGGTGGTCGGCGGGCGCTCACCGGACGTGACCCCGCCGACCCTCTCCGTCCTCGACCTGGTGCCCGTGCGCAGCGACCAGACCTCCGCCGACGCGCTCGCTGCGACGCTGTCGCTGGCCCGCAGCGCCGACGAGCTGGGCTACCGCCGCTACTGGGTGGCCGAGCACCACAACATGCCCGCGGTCGCCGCCACCAACCCGCCCGTGCTGATCGCCATGCTCGCTGCGGCGACCCGCCGCATCCGGTTCGGTTCGGGCGGGGTGATGCTGCCCAACCACGCGCCGCTGGTGGTGGCTGAGCAGTTCGCCCTGCTGGAGGCCGCCTTTCCCGGGCGCATCGACCTCGGCATCGGGCGCGCGCCGGGCACCGACCCGGTGACCTCCTTCGCCCTGCGCCACGGCGCGGGCGGGGTGGGCGAGGACGCGGTCGCCCGCTTCCCGCAGTTCGTCGACGACGTCGTCGCGATGATGGCCCCCGACGGCGTCACGGTCTCGGTCCAGGGTCGCACCCAGGCGCTGCGCGCCACGCCCGCCGCTGCGAGCGTCCCGACCCTGTGGCTGCTGGGCTCCTCGGACTACTCGGCCCGCCTGGCCGCGGAGCGAGGTCTGCCCTACGTCTTCGCCCACCACTTCTCGGGGCAGGGGACCGCCGAGGCACTGGCGCTCTACCGCGAGCGGTTCCGTCCCTCCGAGGCGCTGGCGCACCCGCGCACCTTCCTCACCGTCAACGCGTGCGTCGCGCCCACCCAGGCCGAGGCCGAGCGGCTGGCCCTGCCGCACCTGCAGATGATGATGGCGCTGCGCACCGGACAGCCGCTGCAGGCGCAGCGGCTGGTCGAGCAGGCCGAGGAGGTCGGGCGTGCCCGAGGCCGCACCGGTCCGCTCGTCCAGGCGATGTCGCGCGCGCTGGGTGATCGGGGACCCCGAGACGGCCCGGCGCCGGATCGCCGATCTCGCGGCCCAGCACGATGTCGACGAGGTGATGGTGCACCCGGTCGGGTCGGCGTACGTCGGCACGGACCCGGCCAGCTCGCCGGCCCGCGAGCAGACCCTGCGGCTCCTGGCGTCCTGATTAGGGATCCCGTCCAGGCCGCGTCTAAACTGGCGTGTCGGCCCAACGTGGGTCTGTTCTGTGGCGCCTCGCGGCTGCCCGAGCACTGCATCTGACCCCTCGAGAGAGACGGTCGCGGTGGTCCGGGTGAGGGGTGCGGAACGGCTGCACGAGGTCCACCGGAGTGCGAGGTCATCTCGCGCGCCGGAGGTTCCCGGGCCACCTGCACCGACACCCGTCGGAGCAGTGCACCAAACGATGGACAAATGCGACAGATTGTGGAGGACATGCCGAAGAAAGAAGGCGTGATCGAGATCGAGGGCTCCGTCGTGGAGGCCCTGCCCAACGCCATGTTCCGCGTCGAGCTGAGCAATGGCCACAAGGTTCTCGCCCACATCAGCGGCAAGATGCGCCAGCACTACATCCGGATCCTCCCTGAGGACCGCGTGGTGGTGGAGCTCTCGCCGTACGACCTCACACGAGGTCGGATCGTCTACCGCTACAAGTAAGCGAAGCCGACGGTTCCCGGCGGGAGCCACGAAAGGACCTCGACATGAAGGTCAGCCCCAGCGTCAAGCGCATCTGCGACAAGTGCCAGGTGATCCGTCGCCACGGCCGCGTCATGGTGATCTGCTCCAACCCGCGCCACAAGCAGCGCCAGGGCTGAGCAGGCGCCGGCCCCAGGCCGGTGAGCCGCACGCAGCACCACAGCACCACCGCACCACTCCATACGTGAACGCTTAGCCGCACAGCGGTGAAACCACCCCCGGAGCAGCAGGCCGGGGCCCGTCCTACGAGGGACGGGACGCGTCACGACCGACACCTCTGCGAACCACGGAAAGGCCACCACCATGGCACGCCTCGTTGGTGTTGATCTCCCGCGTGACAAGCGCATCGAGATCGCACTCACCTACATCTACGGCATCGGCCGTACCTCCTCCCAGCAGCTGCTCGCGAAGACCGGGGTCGACCCGAACACCCGTGTGCACGAGCTCGGGGACGAAGAGCTGGTCAAGCTCCGCGACGCCATCGACGCCGACTTCAAGATCGAGGGCGACCTCCGACGCGAGGTCCAGGCCGACATCCGTCGCAAGATCGAGATCGGCAGCTACCAGGGTCGCCGTCACCGCATGGGCCTCCCGGTCCGCGGTCAGCGCACCAAGACCAACGCGCGTACCCGCAAGGGTCCCAAGCGCACGGTCGCCGGCAAGAAGAAGAGCAAGTGATCGCACGCCCCCGGGCGTCTCACTGCACTTCGATCTCGAACTCACCGACCAGCTAACCCAGGAGTACACCTATGCCTCCCAAGAGCCGCAGCGCGGCCGGCGCCAAGAAGGTGCGCCGCAAGGAGAAGAAGAACGTCGCTCAGGGCGAAGCCCACATCAAGAGCACGTTCAACAACACCATCGTCACCATCACCGACCCCACCGGTGCGGTGATCGCGTGGGCCTCGGCCGGCACCGTCGGCTTCAAGGGCTCGCGCAAGTCCACCCCGTTCGCCGCGCAGATGGCCGCTGAGGCCGCTGGTCGCCGGGCGATGGAGCACGGCATGAAGAAGATCGACGTCTTCGTCAAGGGCCCCGGGTTCGGGTCGCGAGACGGCGATCCGGTCCCTGGGTGCGATCGGCCTCGAGGTCGGCACCATCCAGGACGTCACGCCCACGCCCCACAACGGCTGCCGCCCGCCCAAGCGCCGCCGCGTCTGACCCGCGTCCGAGAACAGGAGACTTTGAGAGATGGCCCGTTACACCGGCCCCATGACCCGCAAGTCCCGCCGTCTCGGCGTGGACCTCGTCGGCGGTGACGCTTCGTTCGAGCGTCGTCCCTACCCTCCCGGTGCGCACGGTCGTGCACGCATCAAGGAGAGCGAGTACCGCACACAGCTGCAGGAGAAGCAGAAGGCCCGCTTCACCTACGGCGTGATGGAGAAGCAGTTCCTGAACTACTACAAGGAGGCCTCGCGCCGCTCGGGCAAGACGGGTGACAACCTGCTGCAGATGCTCGAGTGCCGCCTGGACAACGTGGTCTACCGCGCCGGCTTCGCCCGCACGCGTCGCCACGCCCGCCAGGTCGTCGCCCACGGCCACTTCCTGGTCAACGGCAAGAAGGTCGACATCCCGTCGTACCAGGTCTCCGCACACGACATCGTCGACGTGCGCGAGAAGTCCCTGGAGATGACGCCCTTCATCGTGGCTCGCGAGACCCACGGCGAGCGCGTCGTCCCGGCGTGGCTCGAGGTGCTACCCGGAGCGGATGCGCGTGTTCGTCCACCAGGTCCCGGTGCGTGCGCAGATCGACATCCCGGTCCAGGAGCAGCTCATCGTCGAGTACTACTCGAAGAAGTAATCCGTCGGGGGCTCCGCCCCCGACCACCCCCGCTGGGGCTTCGCCCCAGACCCCCCGTGGTGCACACCGCGGGGGACGGGGGGCCTGCTCCATCTTCCTTCGACATCGCAGTTCGGGCCCGTCAAATAGTGGGTGGGCCTGGAAAGGAAAGAACAAGTGCTCATCGCACAGCGCCCCACCCTTTCGGAAGAGACCGTCGACGAGTTCCGCTCGCGCTTCGTCATCGAGCCGCTCGAGCCCGGCTTCGGCTACACCCTCGGCAACTCGCTGCGGCGCACGCTGCTCAGCTCCATCCCCGGCGCGTCGGTCACCAGCATCAAGATCGACAACGTGCTCCACGAGTTCTCGACCGTCGAGGGCGTCCGCGAGGACGTCACCGAGCTGATCTTGAACCTCAAGGGTCTGGTCGTCTCCTCCGAGCACGACGAGCCGGTCACGATGTACCTGCGCAAGTCCGGTGCCGGTGACGTCACCGCCGCCGACATCGCGCCCCCGGCCGGTGTCGAGGTCCACAACCCCGACCTCAAGATCGCCACCCTGTCCGACAAGGGCAAGCTGGAGATGGAGCTGGTCGTCGAGCGTGGCCGCGGCTACGTCTCGGCCGTGCTCAACAAGGGCGCCGACAACGAGATCGGCCGGATGCCGGTCGACTCGATCTACAGCCCCGTGCTGAAGGTGACCTACAAGGTCGAGGCCACCCGAGTCGAGCAGCGCACCGACTTCGACAAGCTCGTCATCGACGTCGAGACCAAGCCCTCGATCCGGCCCCGCGACGCCATCGCCTCGGCCGGCAAGACGCTGGTCGAGCTGTTCGGCCTGGCCCGCGAGCTCAACGTCGAGGCCGAGGGCATCGACATCGGCCCCTCGCCCGTCGACGAGCAGCTCGCCGCCGACCTGGCGCTCCCGGTCGAGGACCTGCAGCTGACGGTGCGGTCCTACAACTGCCTCAAGCGCGAGGGCATCCACACCGTGGGTGAGCTCATCGGTCGCTCGGAGCAGGACCTGCTCGACATCCGCAACTTCGGTGCGAAGTCGATCGACGAGGTCAAGGCCAAGCTGGTCGAGATGGGCCTGTCGCTCAAGGACAGCGCGCCCGGCTTCGACCCGCAGGCGGCCCTGGCGGCCTACGGCGACGACGACGACGACGCGTTCGTCGAGGACGAGCAGTACTGACCCGAGCCCTGGGGGGCTCCGCCCCCGGTCCCCCGGTCCGTGAGGACCGGGACATGAGAAAACCGCACCCGACGCCGATCGTCTACCCCGGTACCTGGTACGGCCGGAGAGAAGAGAGAGCACGATGCCCAAGCCCACCAAGGGACCCCGCCTCGGCGGCAGCCCTGCCCACCAGCGCCTCATCCTGGCGAACCTGTCGACCCAGCTCTTCGAGCACGGCCGCATCACGACCACCGAGTCGCGCGCCCGTGCCCTGCGTCCGTGGGCCGAGAAGCTGATCACCAAGGCCAAGAAGGGCGACCTGCACAGCCGTCGCGAGGTCCTCAAGACCATCCGCGACAAGGGTGTCGTGCACGTGCTCTTCACCGAGATCGCCCCGACCTTCTCGGAGCGCCCGGGTGGCTACACCCGCATCACCAAGATCGGTCCCCGCAAGGGCGACAACGCGCCGATGGCCGTGATCGAGCTCGTCACCGAGGCCTACTCGCCGACGCCGAAGGCGGCCCGCCCCGCGGCGGCGACCCCGGCCGAGGAGACCCCGGCCGAGGAGGCTCCCGCTGAGGAGACCGCCGTCGAGGAGACCCCGACCGAGATGATCGACGAGGCCTCCCCGGAGGAGAGCGTCGTCGCCGAGGCCGAGGTCACCGAGGACGAGGGCGACACCAAGGCCTGATCAGGCTCACCGCCTGACCCGGCTCATCGACAGGGGAGGTTCCCCGGCACCTGCTGCCGAGGAACCTCCCCTGTCGCACGTGCTGGGGATGTCAGCGGGGCCACTCCTGCTCGACCAGGCGCAAGGCGTCGGGCAGGCCCAGACCGAGTCGCCGGGCGGTCGCGGCGTAGGCGGCGGCGGCTCGGCCGGCCTCGTCGCTGCCGGCCCGGGCCGACGAGGCGACGAAGGTGCCCCGCCGGCCCTCGGTGACCACCACGCCGTCGGTCTCCAGCTCGCGGTAGGCCCGGGCGACCGTGTTGACCGCCACCCCGAGCTGCTCGGCCAGCGCGCGCACGGTCGGCAGCCGGGTGCCCGGGGCCAGCTCGCCGGCGGCGGCCCGGGTGGCCACCTGGCGGCGCAGCTGCTCGAAGGGTGGCTCGGAGGAACCCGGATCGAGGGGCAGCACGGTCATGTGCGCACCCTAGGCCGCGACCCGGGTGGGTGCTCCTGGACCTCCGGTCGTGGTAGACCCTCGGCATGGACTCGGACGTGATGGTGGTCGGCGAAGCCCTGGTCGACGTCGTGCGCACGGCCGACGGCGAGGTGCGGGAGCACCCCGGCGGCAGCGCCGCCAACGTCGCGGTCGCGCTGGCCCGCCTGGAGCGGCCGGTGCGCTTCGCGACGGCGTACGCCGACGACGAGCGGGGACGCGCTGCTGGCCCGGCACCTGGCCCGGGCGGGCGTCGGCTCGCGAGCGACCCGCACGTCGTCGAGCGGACCTCCACCGCCGCGGCCACCATCGGCACCGACGGCGCGGCGACCTACGAGTTCGACCTCGACTGGCGACTCGGCGACGTGCCCCACGGACCCGGCGCCGCTCGCGCTGCACGTCTGCTCGCTCGGGGCGGTGGTCGAGCCCGGGGCCGCGGGCGTGGTGCGCCTGGTGGAGGCGCTGCGCGAGCGCACGACGATCACCTACGACGTCAACGTGCGTCCGGCGGTGACCGGCACCGGGCCCGAGGTGGTCGAGCAGGTCGAGCGACTGGTGGCGCTGGCCGACCTGGTCAAGGTCAGCGACGAGGACCTCGAGGTGCTGCTGCCGATGCTCGGCGGTCGAGCGACGCCGCTCGCGGCTGCTGTCGCTCGGCCCTCGCGCCGTGGTGCTGACCCGCGGGAGGCGAGGGGGCGACCTGGTGGTCGGAGCACGAGCGGGCGGTCGACCGTCGCGCCGCGCGCCGTGGAGGTGGCCGACACCATCGGCGCGGGGGACACCTTCGCCGCGGCCCTGGTCGACGGGCTGTGGCGACCTCGACCTGCTCGGGGGCCGGCTGCCCGCCGCTGTCGGACGAGAGCGTGCGTCGGCCTGCTGGACCATGCCGCGCGGGCCGCGGCGGTGACTGTCTCGCGGCCCGGCGCCGACCCGCCGTACCGCTCCGAGCTGGGCTGAGCCCCCGCGCCCAACCCGGGGTGCGTGCCCGCGCCCCGGGTGCGCGAGGATGGGCGGGTGCGCCTGCGGATCGACCTCGCCTACGACGGGACCGACTTCCGCGGCTGGGCGACCCAGCCCGGGCTGCGCACGGTCCAGCACGAGGTCGAGACCGCCCTCGCGGTCGCGCTGCGCGTCGGGGTCCGCGAGGACCAGCGCGCCGGGCGAGCCGGCCCGGGTGCCGGTGGTGTGCGCGGGTCGCACCGACGCCGGGGTCCACGCCCGCGGCCAGGTGCTGCACGCCGACGTCGACGAGCCCGCGCTGATCGCCGCGGCCGCCGGCCGCTCACCCGCAGACCCCGCTGGAGACGCTGGTGCGTCGCGTCAACGGCATCCTGCCCGCCGACGTGGTCGTACGCCGCGTGGTCGAGGCCCCGGTCGGCTTCGACGCCCGCTTCTCCGCGACCTGGCGCCGCTACGTCTACCGCATCGCCGACGGAGCCGCGAGCCGCGACCCGCTGGCCCGGCAGCACGTCGCTGGTCTGGCCGCGGCCGCTCGACGTCGAGGCGCTGCAGGAGGCCTCGCTCCCGTTGGTGGGCCACCACGACTTCGCGTCCTTCTGCCGGCGTCGCGAGGGCGCCACGACGATCCGCACCCTGCTCGACCTCGACTGGCACCGCGGAGCGGACGGGCTCGTCGAGGCGACCGTGCGCGCCGACGCGTTCTGCCACTCGATGGTGCGGGCGCTCGTGGGCTGCCTGCTGGACGTGGGGGAGGGCCGACGGCCCGTCGACTGGCCCGCCTGGGTGCTCAGCGCCCGGGCCCGCCTCCCGCAGGTCACCGTGGCGCACGCCGCACGGGCTGACCCTCGAGGAGGTCGCCTACCCGGCCGACGACGAGCTGGCCGAGCGCGCCGACCAGACCCGGGCCCGACGTGCGGCGCTGCCCGCGTGCCCCGACCTCCCAGGAGCCGACGTGAGCGACGAGCACGAGCACTACTTCACCGCCGACCCCTCGGTGCCGTTCACGCGGGCGCCCGTCACGGTGTCGGTGTGGGGCCACGAGCTGGACCTGGTGACCGGCTCGGGCGTCTTCGCCCGGGGCCGGCTCGACGGCGGCACCGCCGTGCTGCTTCCGCGAGACCCCGCCGCCCACCGGCGGACGGCTCCTCGACCTCGGCTGCGGCTACGGCGTGATCGGGCTGGCGCGCCGCGGTCGCCGCACCGACCGGCGCAGGTCACGCGCCGTCGACGTCAACGAGCGGGCGCTGCTGCTGGCCCGCGACAACGCCGCGCTCGCTCGGGGTGGCCGAGCGCTACACGCGCGCTGCTGCCCGACCAGGTGCCCGCGGAGGCGACGTACGACGAGATCTGGTCGAACCCGCCGATCCGCATCGGCAAGCCGGCGCTGCACGAGCTGCTGCTGACCTGGCTGCCCCGGCTGGTGCCCGGCGGACGAGCGGTCCTGGTCGTGGGCAAGAACCTCGGGCGCCGACTCGCTGCAGCGCTGGCTGGGCGAGCAGGGCTGGCCGACGACCCGGCTCGGTCGGCGCCAAGGGCTTCCGGGTGCTCGAGACGCGGCGCGCCGGCGACTGAGCCAGGCTGTGCGGGTCAGGGCGTCAGGCCGTGCGCGAACAGCGCCGCGGCCTCGGGGTCCTCGCTGGTGCGTCGGCGGTAGGCCAGTCGGACCAGCTCCGCTGCCGGGGCGCTGACCTCGACGACCGGCCGGCCGTCCCCGACCGCGACCGGGTCGGCGTCGACGTCGGTGGGGGTGAGGAGCAGGGTGCCCGGCAGCGGTTCGATGCGCCCCATCCGGACCTGGCGGGGGTAGAACAGCGTGACGACCTCGCCGACGGCCGTCCCAGGCCAGGGCCGGGGACGGCTCCCACTCGGCGGCGCGTCCCTGGGAGTCGAGGAGGTCGAAGGTGTGCAGCACGGTCTCGAGGACCTGGCGCCGCGTCCACCAGCCGACGGTGCCGCGCCCGCGCCCGAAGGTCCAGGCCGGGACGATCGGGGTCGGTGCCGGTCAGCACCCGGACCAGCTCGTCGGCGTGGCCGCGGAACCAGTCGGGCAGCGCGCTGAGGTCGGCGGGCGCGGGGGCCGACGTCGGCCTCGGGGTCGTTGGCGACCACCGCCTGGGTGGCCCACTGGTAGACCCCGCCCACGTGCTCCACCAGGTCGGCGGCGCACCAGTCGGGGCAGGCCGGGCACCGAGGCGGCCAGGTCGGCCTCGTCGACCAGGGCGACCAGGCGCTCGGTCGTCGTCTGCAGGAGCCGGTTCCAGTCGTGGGGCACCGCGCCATCCAAGCACGCGCGCCCGGTCCGCGAGGGACCGGGCGCCGTGGTCGGTGCTGTGCGGTGCTGCGATGCGGGCGGATGCCGATCAGCCGGCGTCGGGGATGCCGCTCTCCGGCGGGGCGTCGTTCGCCTGGTCGGAGGAGTCCTCCTCGATCGGGGCGTCGCCGATGTCGCTGACGAGCACCGGGGTGAGGTCCTCGCTCTTGCCGCCCTGGAGCTCGACGACCCGCAGGCCGGAGATGCCCATGTGGCTGTCGGCGCTGAAGCGGAACGGCGCCAGCTGCGGGCCCTCGAAGTCGCCGCCCTGCTCCTCGAGCGTCTCGACCAGGCCGTCGCGGGTGAGGTCCTCGCCGGTGGCCTGCAGGGCCTGGACGAAGGCGTAGGCCTGGGACATGCCGTAGACCCGGTAGTTGGTGAGCTCGCCGCCCTCGCCCTCCTGGTCCCAGACCTTCTGCCACAGCTGGACCCACGGGTCGTCGGGAGCGTCGACGCCGGGGATGTACTCGGTGGTGAGCACGCCGTTGAGCGAGCTGTTGTCACCGTCCACGGCGCCCTCGGAGAACCGGTTGAGCAGCGAGCCGACCAGCTGCGGGTCGGAGCCGACGTTGGAGTAGAACCAGGTCGGCTTGTAGCCCAGCGACAGCGCGGTCAGCTGCGTCAGCGCGGTGTAGGACGGGGTGTTGAAGGAGAGCACCAGGTCGGCGCCGGCGGCCTGGAGACCCGACGACCTGGGGGCCGACGTCGGTGTTGCCGGAGGTGTAGCGCTCCACGCCCACGATCTGGTCGTCGAGGTACTGGCGCACGCCCTTCTCGCCGTCGTCGCCGAAGTCGTCGTCCTGGAGGAAGAGGCCGACCTTCGCGTCGGGCATGTTCTCGGCGACGTACTGGCCGATGATCTTGCCCTCGATCTCGTAGTCGGGCTGCCAGCCGAACGTGTAGGGCTTGGCCTCGACGTCGTCGCCCCACTGCAGCGAGCCCGAGGAGACGAAGAAGTCCGGGCACGCCCTCGGAGTTGAGGAAGTCGACCACGGCGCTGTGCGTGGGCGTGCCCAGGCCGCCGACCATCGCGAAGATCTCGTCCTTGAGCACCAGCTCGTTGGTGACCTGGCTGGTGTTGGTCGGGTTGTAGCCGTCGTCCTTGACGATGTACTCGATCTGGCGTCCGTTCACCCCGCCCGCGGCGTTGACGTAGTCGAAGTAGGCCTTGGCGCCGGTGGGGATCTCGCTGTAGCCCGGCGCCGCGACGCCGGTCAGCGGGAAGTGCGCGCCGAGGGTGATGGTGTCGTCGGTGACGCCGACGTCGGAGGCACCCCCGCCGCCGTCGCCGGCGTCGCTCTCGCGGTCGCCCCCCGCGCCGCAGCCCGCCAGGACCATGGTGGCCGTGAGGAGGCCGGCCAGGGGGGCCATGAGTCGTGCCTTCATCGTGTACTTCCCTTCGAGGTGGTGGTGCCGGTCTCGTGCTGGGTGTCGTGCGGGACGTCGGCCGGTGGCGTCGTGGTCCGCCGGCCTGGCTGCGGGCGCGTCGACCGGCCCAGGCCATCCGGGCGGTCCCGACCAGGCCGGCCGGGGCCAGGAGGATCACCAGGACCATCACCAGGCCGTAGACCAGGGGCGAGAGCTCCGCGGCCCGGATGTCGGAGAGGCCCGCGTCGGAGCCGATGCGGGTGACGAACGGGGGCAGGAAGGTCAGCAGGCCGGCGCCGATCAGCGCTCCGGAGAGGTAGCCCAGCCCACCCAGGACGACCGCGGTGAGCAGCGTCAGGCTGAGCACGAGCGTGAAGCCGCTGGGGGCGGCCAGCCGTGCGGTGATGGCCAGCACCGATCCCGCGGCGCCGGCGGCCGCGGCGCTGACCATGAAGGCCGAGATCCGGGCCCGGCCCAGCTGGATGCCGGCCAGCTCGGCGGAGACCTCGTCGTCGCGCACCGCCCGCCACCGGCGACCGACCCGCCCGCGGGCCAGGTTGGCCAGCAGCACGAACGTGACGATGAGGGTGATCCAGCCGAGGTAGGCGACGTACTGGCTGCGCGACATCTCGGTGCCGGTCAGGAGGTACTCCAGGTCCAGCGCCCAGGTCGGGACGTCGGGCAGGGAGACCCGCAGGCCCTGCTCGCCGCCGAGGGTCTGGCCGAAGTAGAGCGCGATGCCCGGCACCGCCACCGCCAGCGCGAGCGTGGCGCCGGCCAGGTAGGGGCCGTGCAGCCGCGCGGCGGCGACCCCGACGGCGGTGCCGACGACCAGCGCGACCGCGACGGAGGCGAGCACGACCAGCGAGATGGGCATGGAGCCCGTCGGGTCGTCGAGCAGCAGGGCGGTCGTGTAGGCGCCGAACGCCATCAGGGCGCCGTGGCCCAACGAGATCTGGCCGTTGATGCCGGTCAGCACGGTGAGGCCGCCGGCGGCGATGGCCGAGGTAGGCCATCGCGGCGAGCTGGAGGGCCCGGAAGTCGCCGACCAGCTCGAGGACCACGACGACCACGACCAGGCCGACGAGCGCGGTGAGCAGGTGTCGGCCCAGGACCGAGTGCCGCCACACGTCGAGCAGCCGACTCATCAGACCCTCCTCGCGGCGGCCACGGCGAACAGGCCGCCGGGCTTGAGGGTGAGCACCAGCATCAGGATGAGCAGCGCCGCCAGCGCCACCAGCTCGGAGCCGAGGTAGCCGCTGACGAAGCTGAGCGAGAGACCGAGGGTCAGCCCGCCGACGACCGCGCCCACCGGGCTCTCGAGGCCGCCGAGGACGGCGGCGACGAAGCCGTAGACGACCACGGAGTCCATGTAGCCGGGGTGCACCAGGCCGCCGCTGGCGATCAGCAGGCCCGACAGCGACCCGACCACCGCGGCCAGCGCCCAGCCCAGGGTGAGCATCCGGCCGACGCGCACGCCCAGCAGGCGGGCCACCTCGGGGTTGTACGCCGAGGCGCGCATCCGCAGGCCGACGTCGGTGAAGCGGAACAGCCCGACCAGCAGGAGCAGCACCACTGCGACCGCGACGATCGTGAAGATCCCGGAGGTGGTGAGCCGGATGGTGGTGCCGCCGACCTCGAGGCCGCGCAGGCCGAAGGGTGCCGGGAACGAGCGGAAGCGGTTGCCGAAGATCACCGCGGCCAGGGCGTGCAGGGTGATGAAGAGGCCCAGGGTCAGGATCACCGCGTTGATCTCCGGCTTGTCCTCGACCGGGCGGATGACCACCCGCTCGATCACCGCGCCGAGCACGAGACCGGCCAGCAGGGCGGCCGCGAAGCCGATCCAGTACGAGTAGCCGGCGTCGATGATGCTCAGCGCGATGAAGGTCGTGATCATCGCCATCGGCGCCTGGGCGAAGTTCACGATCCGCGTCGAGCGGAAGATCAGCACCAGCGCCAGCGCGAACGCGGCGTACACGGTGCCGAGCGTGAGCCCGCCGAGAGCGGTGTTCACGAGCTGTTGCACGTCGGTCTCCGTTCGGGGTGGCAGGGGGAGCGGAGCGACTCAGAAGCCGAGGTAGGCGTGGCGCAGCTGGTCGTCGGCGGCGAGCACCGCAGGCGGGCTCGTCGGCCACCACCCGGCCGAGGTTGAGCACGACGCCGTGGTCGGCGACCGACAGCGCGCTGCGGGCGTTCTGCTCGACGAGCAGCACCGTCAGGCCGTGGTCGTCGACCTGGCCGCGCAGCAGGTCGAAGATCTGGGCCACGATGCGCGGTGCCAGGCCCAGGGACGGCTCGTCGAGCAGCAGCAGGCGCGGCTCGGACATCAGGGCCCGGCCGATCACGAGCATCTGCCGCTCGCCGCCGGAGAGCGTGTGGGCGAGCCCGGCGCGCCGGTCGGCGAGCACCGGGAAGAGGTCGTAGACGCGGTGCAGGTCCTCGGGGCGCACCTTGCCGCCCTTGGCCAGGCCGCCCAGGCGCAGGTTCTCCTCGACGGTGAGCTCGGTGATCACGCCGCGCCCCTCGGGCACGTGCACCATCCCCAGCGCCGGCATCAGCTCGGCGGCGGTGCGACGCAGCGGCTTGCCGTCGAGCTCGATGGTGCCGGACTCGGCGCGGTGCAGGCCCGACACGGTGCGCAGCAGCGTGGTCTTGCCGGCGCCGTTCGCGCCGAGCACCGCGGTGATCTGACCCTTGGCGGCGGTGAAGGAGACGTCCTGCAGGGCGCGTACGGGGCCGTAGCCGGCGCTCAGGCGGTCCAGGGTCAGCATCAGCGCACCACCTCCTCGCCCAGGTACGCCGCGAGCACGGCCGGGTCGTTGCGGACCTCGTCGGCGGTGCCGTGGGCGATCACCTTGCCGAAGTCCAGGACGGTGATCTCGTCGCAGACCCGCATCACCAGGTCCATGTGGTGCTCCACGAGCATCACCGCCATCCGCGAGCGCAGCGACGAGATGAGCTCGCCGAGCTCGTCCATCTCCGCCGACGAGAGCCCGCTGGCCGGCTCGTCGAGCAGCAGCAGGGTGGGCTCGGCGGCCAGGGCGCGGGCCAGGGCGACCCGCTTGCGCACGGGGTAGGGGAGGCTGGGCGGGTAGCGGTCGGCGTACTGCTCGATGCCGAGGTCGGCGAGCACGGCCCGGGCCCGCTCGCGCAGCGCGCGCTCCTCGCGGCCGGTGCGGGGCAGGGCGAGCAGCGAGCCGAGGAAGCCCGAGCGGGCGTGCCGGTCGGCGCCGACGATGACGTTGTCGAGCACGGTGATCCGGTCGAAGAGGCCCAGGCCCTGCAGCGTGCGGGCCATCGCGAGCCCGGCCAGCTGGTGCGGCGCCAGCGTGCTCGAGCTCGCGGCCCTCGCGGACGATGCGGCCGGTGTCGGGAGTGACGAAGCCGCACGCGACGTTGAAGAGCGTGGTCTTGCCGGCGCCGTTGGGGCCGATGACGCCGTGCACCGTGCCGGGGCGCACCGCCAGGCCCGACCTCGCTCAGCGCGGTGATGCCGCCGAAGCGGACGGTGACGTCGGCGAGCTCCAGGGCGGTCGCGAGGGCGCCGTGCGGCGACCGGGGTGGACGTCATGGGGTCCTCCTCGGAGCAGGGCAGCCGGACGATCGTCCGGGATGTGACGCCTACCACCTTGGTCGCAGTGCACAGATCGCGCATTAGGCGCTGCGCACAAAATTGCTTGGCTGTATGCGCCATTTTATCCGCCTTTGCGCTGGCGCGCCTTGTGCAGTGAGTGCGAACGTGCTGCACATGCGTCTCGACGTCGGTGCCGGCCGGGCCAGCCTGGAGCGACGTCCAGCGCGCCTGGCTGCCGCTGGTGGAGCAGTCCGACCGGATCGCCGACTGCGATCACCCTCGCGCTGCTGGAGCGCGACGCCGAGATCTACGACCAGGTGGGTCCGGACCTGCGCGCCGACGTGCGCGAGAGCACCCGGGTGCACATCCGGCGCGGCCTGGAGGTGCTCACCGGCAAGCGCCCGGCCGGCAGCTCGGCCGCGGCCGAGGTGTGGCGCGAGACCGGTCGCCGACGCGCCCGGCAGGGCGTGCCCGCTGGAGCTGGTGCTCAACGCCTACACGGTCGGCGCCCGGATGCTGTGGGAGGCGCTGGTCGCGCACGCCCGGCGGGGCACGGACGGACCTGGTCGACGAGTCGGTGCTGCTGCTCGCGGCGCAGATCGTCTGGTCCAACCTCGACGTGCAGAACGCGGTGCTCATCGACGCCTACCGGCGCGAGAGCCTCCGGCTGACCCGGGCCGACCTCCAGCGCCAGCAGAGCGTGCTCGACGCGCTGTCGAGGGCCGCGGCGCCGACCCCGAGTACGCCGCGGAGGTGCGCGAGGTGCTCGGGATCGACCCCGACGCGGCGGTCGCCTGCCTGGTCGCGCTGCCCGACGGACGGGGTCGACGGCGGGCTCGCGCCAGTGCGAGGACCGGCTCGAGCGGCTCGGGTCGGACGGTGCGCTGGCACGTGCGCGGCGGCACCTACTTCGGGCTCGTCGCGGCCGGCGCCGCGGCCGGCAAGGTCGGATCGGTGACGCCGAAGCTGGACGAGGAGCAGCTCGTCGAGGTCGTGGGAGCCCAGGTGCAGGCCCGGGTCGGGGTCTGCGTGGCCCCGGACGGGCGTGGCCGGCTTCGCGGCGGCCTACCAGCTGGCCACCCGGGCGGCCGAGACGATGCCGCGCGGGCGCGACGGGCGCCGTCGCGGTCTCGCAGCGGCTGCCCGAGGTGCTGCTCGCCGGCTCGCCGCAGGTGGTGCCGCTGCTGCTGCGCGAGACCCTGGGCCGGCTGCTGGCCCAGCCCGAGCCCCAGGCCCGCACGCTGCTGGACACCCTCGCCGCGCTGCTGCGCCACGACGGCTCGCCGACGCACGCCGCCGAGGAGCTCTACTGCCACCGCAACACCGTGATCTACCGGCTCAAGCAGATCGAGGAGCTCACCGGCCGCTCCCTGGCCGACCCCCGCGACAAGCTCCTGCTCGAGCTGGCGGTGCTGGCCCACGGCCGCTGACCGCGACTCGGCTCGAAAAAACCAGCCGGGTCGCGACTCGGCTCGAAAAAACCAGCCGGGTCGCGACTCGGCTCGAAAAACCAGCCGGGTCGCGGGGGTCAGGAGTGCAGGAGGCCGCGGAAGAGGGCGAGGGTGTCCTCGACGGCGCGGTCGGCGGCCTCGGAGTGGCGGCCCATGTCGACGAAGCCGTGGATCAGCCCGGGGAAGACCTGGTGCTCGACACTGACGCCGGCCTCGGTCAGGGCGTCGGCGTAGGCGTTGCCGTCGTCGCGCAACGGGTCGAGCTCGGCGGTGACGACCACTGCCGGAGCGAGTCCGTCGAGGCGCCCGTGCAGCGGGGAGAGCCGCGGGTCGGCGGGGTCGATGTCGGGGGCGTCCCCGACGTACTGGGCGCCGAACCAGGCCATCGTGGCGGAGTCGAGGAAGTAGCCCTCGGCGTTCTCGGTGTGCGAGGGGTAGGAGCCGGCCGAGTCGGTGACCGGGTAGATCAGCAGCTGGGCCGCCAGCGGGCGGCCCTCGTCGCGCAGCACCTGGGCGACGACGGCGGCGAGGTTGCCGCCGGCGGAGTCGCCGGCCACGGCCATCGCGTCGGAGCCGCCGAGGTCGGCGAGGTGGTCGCCCGACCCAGTGCGAGGCGGCCAGGGCGTCCTCGAGCCCGGCCGGGAAGGGGTGCTCGGGCGCGAGGCGGTAGTCGACCGAGACGACCACGGCCTCGCAGCGGGCGCGATCAGGCGGCAGGTCAGGTCGTGGGTGTCGAGGTCGCCGATGACGAAGCCGCCACCGTGGAAGAACACCACGGTCGGCAGGGCCTCGAGGTCGGTGATCGGGCGGTAGACCCGCCCCGGCCGGGCGGCGGCGCCCCCGGGCAGCCGGACCTCCTCGACCGACGCCATCTCGGGCAGCACCGAGGGGTCGCGCAGGTCGACCGCGAGCGTGCGGAAGCCCGGCCCGCGCCTCGTCGGCGCTGCCCTCGTGCATCGGTGGGGTGCCGGCCTGCTCCAGGAACGTGAGCAGGGTGGCCAGCTGGGGGTCGATCGGCACGGTGTGGTCCTCCAGGAGTGTGTGCGGTGGGCGGGAGCGGGCGGGTCGGGCGGGTCTCAGACGAAGGCGCTGATGCCGGTCTCGTCGCGACCGATCAGCAGCTTCTGGATCTGGCTGGTGCCTTCGTAGAGCGTCATCACGCGGGCGTCGCGCAGGTACTTCGACGGCGGGTACTCGTCGACGTACCCGGCCCCGCCGTGCACCTGGATGGCGCGTTGTTGGCGGCGCGCACGGCGGCCTCGGAGGCGAACAGCTTGGCCTTGGAGGCCGCGATGCCGAACGGCTCGCCGCGGTCGATCGAGGTCGGCGCAGCGCCAGACCAGCAGCCGTGCGGCGTCGGCGTCCAGCGACATGTCGGCGATCATGTCCTGCACCAGCTGGAAGCCGGCGATCGGTCGGCCGAACTGGGTGCGTGAGGTGGCGTACTCGACCGCGGACTCCAGGCATCCCTGCACGATGCCGACGCAGCCGGCGCCGACCGCCAGGCGGCCCTTGTCGAGGGTGCTCATCGCGATCTTGAAGCCCTGCCCCTCCTCGCCGAGCATCGCGGAGGCCGGTACCCGGACGTCGCTGAGGAACAGCTCGGCGGTGGCCTGGCCGCGCAGCCCGAGCTTGCCCTTGATCTCGCGGGCCTCGAAGCCGGGGGAGTCGGTGGGGACCAGGAACGCGCTGACCCCGCGGGGCCCGTCGCTGGCCGGTGCGGGCGAAGATCAGCGCCACGTCGGCCCAGGTGCCGTTGGTGATGTAGAGCTTCTGCCCGGTGATCACCCAGTCGTCGCCGTCGCGGCGGGCCCGGGTGGTCAGGTTGCCGGCGTCCGAGCCCGGTGTCGGGCTCGGTGAGCCCGAAGCAGCCGAGCCGCCGCGCACTGGCGATCTGCGGGGAGCCACTCCTGCTTCTGCTCCTCGGAGCCGAAGAACAGGATCGACTTGCCGACCAGGCCGCTGGAGACCGAGACGATCCCGCGCAGCGCCGAGTCGGCGCGGCCGAGCTCCTCCATGGCCAGGGCGTAGGTGACGTAGTCGCCGCCGAGGCCGCCGTACTCCTCGGGGATGGTCAGCCCGAAGAAGCCGATCTCGGCCATCTTGGGCACGATCGCCAGATCCACGGACTCGTCGCGGTCCCACTGGATCCGGTGGGGCACGGCTTCCTTGTCCAAGAAGTCGCGGGCGAGCGCACGGAAGCTCTGCTGCTCCTGGCTGAGGGAGAGGTCCATCTGGTCATCCTGCCTGGGTGGTGGGTGGGGACTAGCTCGTCTGCTTGCGGATCTCGGCCTTGGCCAGCGCGTTCTTGTGCACCTCGTCCGGCCCGTCGGCGAAGCGCAGGGTACGGATCGAGGCGTAGGCGTTCGCGAGCGGGAAGTCCTGCGACAGCCCGCCGGCCCCGTGGACCTGGATCGCCTTGTCGAGGATCCACTGCACGGTCTTGGGGGTGGCGATCTTGATGGCCTGGATCTCGGTGTGCGCGCCCCGCGCGCCGACCTCGTCCATCAACCAGGCGGTCTTGAGCACCAGCAGGCGCAGCTGCTCCAGGCGGACGCGCGACTCCGCGATCCAGTCCCGGATGACGCCCTGCTCGGACAGGGCCCGGCCGAACGCGACCCGGGAGTCGGCCCGGGTGCACATCAGCTCGATGGCCTTCTCGGCCACACCGATGGCGCGCATGCAGTGGTGGATGCGGCCCGGGCCGAGCCGGGCCTGGGCGACCCCGAAGCCGCCGCCCTCCTCGCCGATCAGGTTGGCGACCGGCACCCGGACGTCCTCGAACCGCAGCTCCGCGTGCCCGCCGTGCTCGTGGTCGTCGTAGCCCATCACGGTCATCGGGCGCACCACGGTGAGCCCGGGGGTGTCGCGGGGGACCAGCACCTGGCTCTGCTGGCGGTGCCGCGAGGCGGTGGGGTCGGTCTTGCCCATCACGATGAAGATCTCGCACTCCGGGTTCATCGCGCCGGTGATCCACCACTTGCGCCCGTTCAGGACGTACTCGTCGCCGTCGCGCTCGATGCGGGTCTCGATGTTGGTGGCGTCGGAGGAGGCGACGTCGGGCTCGGTCATGGCGAACGCCGAGCGGATCTGGCCCTCCATCAGCGGACGCAGCCAGCGCTCCTGCTGCTCGGGGGTGCCGAACATCGCCAGCACCTCCATGTTGCCGGTGTCGGGCGCGGCGCAGTTGAGCGCGGCCGGCGCCAGGTGGCCCGCGCGGCCGGTGATCTCGGCCAGCGGTGCGTACTGCAGGTTGGTCAGTCCCGCGCCCAGGTCGCCGTAGTGGCCGACCGGCAGGAAGAGGTTCCACAGGCCGCGGCTGCGGGCCTCGGCGCGCAGCTCCTGCAGCACCGGCGCCGTCGACCACGCCCAGCGGTCGTCCAGGCCGGCGAGCTGGTCGGCGAAGACCTGCTCGTTCGGGTGGACGTGGGAGTCCATGAAGTCGAGCAGGCTCGCGCGGAGCTCCTCGGTGCGGGTGTCGAACGCGAAGTCCATGGGAGTCTCTTCTCTCTCAGTCGCTCAGAGGTGGTCGGTGGCGGCCAGGCCGGCGGCGAGCAGCGGCTCGACGGCGGCGCCGATGGTGTCGAAGCCCTCGCCCACGGTCTGGCCGTGGGCGTGGCGGTAGTGGATGCCCTCGAGGATGACGGCGAGCTTGAGGTGCGCCAGTCCGAGGTGGAAGTCCAGCGGTCCCAGGTCCCGTCCCGATGCGCGTGCGTACGCCTCGAGCTGGTCGTCGGCGCTCGGGTAGCCCGGGGCCGCGGACCCGTCCGCGAGGCCGGCGGCACCGAGTCCGGTGACCAGGTCGGCCAGCCGGTCGTAGACGACCAGCAGCGCGAGGTCGGTCAGCGGGTCACCCAGGGTGGCCATCTCCCAGTCGACGACCGCGCGCACCGGCTGCGGGTGCTCGGGGTCGACCAGCAGGTTGTCGAGCCGGTAGTCGCCGTGCACGACCGCCGCGTGGAGTCGCGGCGGCACGTGCGCGGCCAGGCGCGCCAGCAGCGTGTCGGCGTCGGGCAGGTCGCGGCTGCGCGAGCCGTCGAGCTGTCGACCCCAGCGGCGCACCTGGCGCTCGAGGAAGCCGGCCGGTCGACCGAGCTCGCCCGAGGCCGACGTCGTCGGGGTCGACGGCGTGCAGGTCGGCCAGCACCTCGATCATCCGCTCGACGATGGTGCGGGTGCGGTCGGGTCCGAGCTCCTCGAGCTGGGCGGCGCGACGCAGGGCGACGCCGTCGATGGCCTCCATGACGTAGAAGGGCGCACCCAGGACCGAGGCGTCCTGGCAGTGGGCATGCATGGCCGGCACCGGCACCGGCGTGTCGGCCAGGGCGTCCATGACCGTGAACTCGCGGCCCATGTCGTGCGCGGTGGCCTGGACGTGGCCCAGCGGGGGGCGGCGCAGCACCCAGCGACGGGCGGGTTCCGAGCGCACGTGCAGGGCGTAGGTGAGGTTGGAGCGACCGCCGGTCAGCAGGCGCGCGTCCAGCTGCTCGGCGGGGGGCATCTCACCCGGTCGCTGGGTGTCGAACCACCGCTGGACCGCGCTCAGGTCGAGGCCCGGGAGGTCGCCGCTCACCTGTCACCGCCGGCCCCGGACAGGTGGGCGTCGAGCTTGCCCTGGAGGCGGCGCATGCCGCCCAGCCAGCGGTCGGTGTCGGTGGCGCGGGCGGCGTAGTAGCCCGCGACCTCGGGGTGCGGCAGCACCAGGAACCGGTCGTCGTCGAGCGCCTCGACCCAGCACGAGGCGACCGCCTCGGGTGCCAGCGCCTCGTCGTGGGACAGCAGGTCCTGCAGCGGGCCGGCCTCCTCGAGCATCCGGGTACGCACCCCCTGCGGGCAGATCGCCTGCACGGTGACGCCGCGGTGGCCGTAGGTGACCGAGAGCCACTCGGCGAAGCCGACCGCCGCGTGCTTGGTCACCGAGTACGGCGCGCTGCCGATCATCGTCAGCAGCCCCGCGGCGGACGCGGTCACCACGAAGCGACCGCCCGGGCCGCCCGCCTCGGCGGAGGCGACCCAGTCGGGCACCAGCAGTCGGGCGGCGCGCACGTGCGCCATCACGTTGACGTCGACGACGCGCTCCCACACGTCGTCGGGGGTCTGCAGGCTGTCGGGGCCGCCGGCGCCGTCGATCCCGGCGTTGGCGAGGTAGAGGTCGATGCGACCCAGCTCGCTGGTGGCCTCCTCGACCAGGGCGCGGACACCGGCGTCCGACGAGCAGTCACCGGGGACCGCGACCGCGCCGAGCTCCTCGGCCGTGCGGCGTACGGCGTCGGCGTCGAGGTCGTTGAGCACCACGCGGGCACCCTCGGCCACCAGGCGCGTCGGCGAGGGCCCGACCGATGCCACCGGCGGCACCGGTGACCACGGCCCCGCGCCCCGACAGCGCCTCGTGGCCGGCCATCACACGCCGCCGGTGAGGGTGACGCCGCCGTCGATGACCATCGTCTGGCCGGTGACCCAGGCGGCGTCCTCGGACAGCAGGAACGCCACGGCGCTGGCGACGTCCTCGGGCACGCCGAGACGCTTGAGCGGGTAGGTGGCGGAGACCTCGTCCTCGCGGCCCTCGTAGAGCGCGGAGGCGAACTGGGTCTTGACCACGGCCGGGGCCACGGCGTTGACCCGGATGCCCGGGCCGAGCTCGACGGCCAGGGACTCGGTCAGCGAGATCATCATGGCCTTGCTGGCGCCGTACATGGAGATGCCCGGCGCGGGCTTGACGCCGCTGACCGAGGAGACGTTGACGACCGACCCGCCGTGCTCGCCCATCCAGGCGCGGTGTGCGGCCTGGACCCAGGCCAGGGCGGCGATCGCGTTGACCTCGACGATCTTGCGGGCGGCGGACGAGGTCGAGGTCGACCAGCGGCCCGTACGCCGGGTTGATGCCGGCGTTGTTGACCAGCAGGTCGAGGCTGCCGAAGGTCTCGACGGCGCGGGAGACGACCTCCTCGCAGTGGGCCGGGTCGTCGGCCTTGCCGGCCACCGCGATGGCCACGTCGGGCCCGCCGAGTGCGGCGACGGCCTCCTCGAGGGCCTCCGGCTTGCGTGCGGTCAGCACCACCCGGGCGCCTTCGTCGACGAGGCGCTGGGCGATGCCCAGGCCGATCCCGCGGCTGGCGCCGGTGACGACGGCGGTGCGGCCCTTGAGTCCCTGCATGGTGCTCCCTCACGTGGTGCGGACGGTTCGTTGCGCGATGACTAAGCGCTTGCTTACTCTGATCGCATGAGCGCCGCGCGTCAACCCTCCCCGGCCGACGCACGCGAGCGTCTGCTCGAGGCCGCGGTCGCCGCCTTCGCCGTGCGGGGCTTCCACGGCACCACCACCCGCGACATCGCCGCCGCGGCCGGGATGAGCCCGGCGGCGCTCTACGTGCACCACCGCTCCAAGGAGGAGCTGCTGCACCTGATCTCCCGCGAGGGCCACCTGCGCACGCTCGCGCTGGTGGACGAGGCTGTGGGCGACCACGACGACCCGGTGGCGCAGCTGACGCGACTCATCGAGGAGTTCGTGCGCCACCACGCCCTGACCCACACCACCGCCCGGGTCATCAACTACGAGATGGCGGCGCTGGGCCCCGAGCACCTGGCCGAGATCATGGACCTGCGCCGCCGCATCGACGCGGTCGTGCGCGACGTCATCGAGCGCGGGGTCGCCGCCGGCGTGCTGTCCACCACCGACCCGGCCATGACCGCCACGGCGCTGCTGTCCCTGGGCGTCGACGTCGCCCGCTGGTACCGCGACGACGCCGGGTGGAGCCCCGACGAGGTCGCCGCGCACTACCGCGACCTGGCGCTGCGGATGGTGGGTGCCTGAGTCGGCTCCCCTCAGGTGGCGTCGAGGGTGGCCACGACGAGGTCGGCGATCTCTGCGGCGTCGCCGGCGTCGGCGGAGGTGATGGTGATGGTGATCAGGTCACTGCCGGCCTGGGCGAGGAGGACCTCGAACTTGCCGTCCTGCTCGCCGATGGCGAGCGTGTAGTCGGCGCGCAGCACGTCTCCGAAGGCGGTGCTGACGGTGGAGACGTCACCGGTCTCGTCGGCGACCTGGGCCAGCTGCAGCGCGAACTGCGGCCTCGTTCGGGAGCTCGCCCGGCAGGTGCAGGACGTTGAGGTTGGTGAGCACCCCGCCCCGGGCGCCACCGTCGGCGACGGCGAGCAGGTCGACGTTCTCCAGGGTGGCCACGAGCTGCTCGCGGGGGACGCCGAGGCGCTCCGCGAGCGTGGTCAGCAGGGCTGTTCTGCTCACCGCCGGCGTCCGCCAGCGCCTCGCTGGCGTCCAGGCTCTTCCAGCCCTCGGGGATGCGCAGCCGCACCTGGTCGGTGCTGATCTCCTGGGTCTCGTCGAGATCGACGTCGACGTCCGGGGAGGCGGGCGTCTCGCTGTCACCGGGCTCGCTGTCCTGGGCTCGTCGTCACTGGGCTCGCCCACCTCCGGCGACCCGCCGGAGGACGAGCCGGGGGCGGAGTCCTCGTCGCCGCCGCAGGCGGCCAGGCCTGTGGTCGAGAGGACGGCGAGCAGGGCCAGAGCGGCGGGCGCGGTGCGCGATCGGGAGGTCACTCCCGGACCGTACCCACCGCGGGGAGGTCCACACGTTCCTCGTCCACAGGTGGTGGACGGTCCGGGTGCCCGGCCGCGTGGCCACGCTCCCACCGCCCGGCCGCGACCATCACGGCCAGCGCCAGGACGGCCCCGGCCACGATGTCGACGACGTAGTGCTCGGCGTAGTAGACCAGCGCCAGGCTCATCAGCGCCGGGTAGAGCATCAGGGTCCAGCGCCACGGCGAGCGCAGCCGCCAGGCGGCGTACACGGCCACCAGGAACGCGATGCCCGCGTGCAGCGACGGCATCGCCGCGACCGGGTTGCCGACCCCCTGCAGCACCAGGTCGAACCTGCCGATGCCGAGGTCGTCCCAGCCGCGACCGGTGATCCGGGTGACCTCGCCCATCAGCCCCTCGCGGGCGGCCATCCAGGGCGGCGCCATCGGGTAGAGGATGTAGACGACGAGCGCGCCGAAGCTGATCATCAGGTAGCGCCGCATCCAGCGCACCCACTCCGCCCGGTCCCGCACCCACAGCACCGCGGCCAGGGTCAGGCCGACCAGGAAGTGGCTGGCGTAGACGGTGGTGAGCGCGACGTCGTACCAGCGCGGCGCGGCCGAGCGCAGGCACGGGTCGCCGCACCACGCGGCCTGCAGCCGCTCGGTCGGCGTCGTGCCGCCGCCCAGCCACTCGTCGACCCGGATCGGCATCGTCCAGTGCACCGGCAGGCCGAGCTCGTCGGTGAGGCCGCGGCTGTAGAAGTAGACGACCAGGCCCAGCACGGGAGGCCACCAGTCGCGCAGGAACCGCAGGTGCGAGCGCGGCGGTGCCTCGATGTCCCAGGCGATCGTGCCCAGCCACAGCCAGACGAAGACCTGCACGGTGTCGTTGGGGATGCCGAGGCTGCTCGACCAGACCACCAGGGCCAGCGCGTACGCCGCTCATCGCCAGGACGCGGGGCAGCCGACGCGTCCGCTGCGGTGCATCGACGGCGACCGGCGCGGAGCGCGGTGTGCGCGGGGGACCCGGTCATGGATGAATCCTAGGGACGTCTCCTGCCGGGCGGTACGTGCAGGGCACCGCCCGGCAGGGGCTGCGACGTGGAGCCGATCAGGTCATCGCGAGCGGGTCGAGGTCCTCGTGGTCGCCCACCCGGCCGGCGAGGGCGGCCAGGTGGTGGGTGCCGTCGCCGAGCAGGTGCTCGAGCATCGTCAGCACCGAGATGTAGGTGCCCACGGCGTACTCGGCGGTCATGCCGATGCCGCCGTGCAGCTGGATGGCCTCCTGGCCCACGTGCCGCCCGGCGCGGCTGACCTGCAGCCCGGCCCGGGCCGCGGCGTCGTGGAGCGCCACCGGGTCGCCGGTCTCGATGACCATCGTGGCCCACTGCACCACGCTGGTGGCCAGCTCGAGCGAGACGTACATGTCGGCCGCGCGGAAGGTCAGGGCCTGGAAGGTGCTCAGCGGCACCCCGAACTGCTTGCGGCTCTTGAGGTAGGCCGTGGTCTGCGCCAGCGCCACCTCCATCGCCCCGAGCGCCTGGTTGCCGGCCATGATCCGGCCGAGGTCCAGGATCGTGGCGATGCTGGCGGTCAGGTCGCGGCCGGGCTCGCCGAGCGGGGTGGCCGCGGTGGCGTCGAGGACCACCTTGGCCGCCCGTCCACCGTCGTACGTCGGGTAGCCGGTGCGCTCGCACGCCTCGCCGTCGACGACGAAGAGGCCGGTGCCGCCGTCGGGCAGCCGCGCGCTGACCACGAGGGTCTCGGCGCGGGCGCCCTGGACCACCGGCTCCTTGGTGCCGGTCAGGGTCCACGAGCCGCCGTCGTCGGTGGCGCTCACCGCGGTCGCCTCGGGGGCCCAGCGCGAGCCGGGCTCGTCGTGGGCGAAGGCCAGGAGACGCTCGCCGGCGGCCAGCGAGCCGAGGAGCTCGCCGCGCTGCTCGGCGCTGCCGCAGGCGGCCACCAGCCCGCCGGCGAGCACCACCGCGTGGCAGGTACGGCTCGGGTGCGACCACGCGGCCCAGCTCGTGGCACACGATCGCGATCTCGACCGGACCGGCGCCGACGCCGCCGTCGTCCTCCGCGAAGGGCAGGCCGAGCAGGCCCATCTCCGCCATCTGGGTCCAGGTCTTCTCGGAGAAGCCGGGGTCCTGCTTGCTGGTCTGGCGGCGCTGCTCGAAGTCGCCGTAGGCCTTGGTCAGCAGCCCGCGCACGGCATCGCGGAGCGCGTCCTGCTCGTCGTCGTAGGTGAAGTCCATGTCGCTGCTCCTCAGAGTCCCAGGATCGTGCGGGCGATGATCTGGCGCTGGATCTCGTTCGACCCGCCGTAGATCGAGGCCTTGCGCAGGTTCAGGTAGGTCGGGGTCGTGTGGTGCGTCCACTCCTCGAGCGCGCTGGAGCCGTCCGCGCCCGAGGCGATGCTGGCCGGGCCGGCGAGGTCGACCATCAGCTCGCTGACGGCCTGCTGCAGCTCGGTGCCCCGCAGCTTGAGGACCGACGAGGCCGGGTGCGGCTCGCCGTCGGTGGAGTTGGCGACCACCCGCAGGGCGGTCAGCTCGAGGGCGAGGAGGTCGTTCTCGAGCTCGGCGATGCGGGCGGCGGTGCAGCGGCTCGGCCGCCCGGTCGCCGGCCAGCGACTTCGCTCGCGCCAGGACCCGCTTCGTGGTGCCCACGGGGGCGACGCCGACGCGCTCGTTGCCGAGCAGGAACTTCGCGATCGTCCAGCCGCTGTTCAGCTCGCCGACCAGGTTCTCGCCGGGCACGCGGACGTCGTCGAACCAGACCTCGTTGACCTCGTGGCCGCCGTCGATGAGCTCGATGGGGCGCACGGTGAGACCAGGGGTGGTCATGTCGATCAGCAGCATCGAGATGCCGGCCTGCTTCTTCACGTCCGGGTCGGTGCGCACCAGCGTGAAGATCCAGTCGCCGAACTGGCCCAGCGTGGTCCAGGTCTTCTGCCCGTTGACCACCCAGTCGTCGCCGTCGCGCACCGCGGTGGTGCGCAGGCTCGCGAGGTCGGAGCCGGCGTCGGGCTCGGAGAAGCCCTGGCTCCACCAGATGTCGAGGTTCGCGGTCTTCGGCAGGAAGCGTTCCTTCATCTCCTGGCTGGCGAACTGCGCGAGCACCGGTCCGATCATGCTGGCGTTGAACGCCAGCGGGGTCGGCACCCCGGCGCGCTGCATCTCCTCGTTCCAGATGTGGCGCTGCAGGTCGCTCCAGTCCTGGCCGCCCCACTCGGTGGGCCAGTGCGGCACGGCCAACCCGGCCCCGTTGAGCGTCTGCTGGCTCTCGACGATCTGCTCCTTGGTGAGCTCGCGTCCTTCGATCACCGTGCGGCGGATGTCCTCGGACACCTCGGTGGTGAAGAAGGTGCGCATCTCCTCGCGGAACTTCTGGTCCTCGGCGGACAGGGCAAGCTGCATCCGACGTACCTCTCGGTCGGGGGGCGCCTCGCGGCGCGGGGGGTGGGTCGTCTCCATCATGGCCCCTCGGGCCGCCCCGTGGGGCACCCCCCGGCGGTCCGGTCCCCGGGGCGTTGCGGTCCGCCCAGCCGGTGTTGGTGCCGGCGCCCAAGCCGGTGCGGGTCTAGACCTCGACGGCGATCTCCTCGCCGAGGCGGGCGCCCCGGCGCAGCTCGAGGTCGTCCCCGGACCAGAACGTGCCGGGGTCGTAGCAGTTGCTCGGCAGGTCCGCGTGCAGCAGGCCCATGGCGGCGTACGACGACGCCACGACCTCGGCGCAGTAGGTCAGCTCGGCCGGTGCGGCGCGGCGTACCCGGCCCCGGGCCCAGCGACCGACCAGGGCGGCGGTGCTGGGGAACGGGGTGCCGTCGAGGCGGGCGATGCTGCCGAGCAGCGCGTCCTCCATCGCCGGCGTGATCTCGACGTCGAGCTGGCGCAGCCACGTGTGCTGCTCGTAGCGGCCCGACCACTGCTCGACCGCGGCGCGCAGGTCGTGCAGCTGCACGCCGCGCTGGTGCTTGCCGGTCCACACGTCGACCAGCCCCTTGCCGAGCTCGGCGTGCCACATCAGCGGCGGCAGGTCGTCGAGGACCACCGCCATGCCGACGTGGTTCACCGGGGCGTTGGTCAGCACCCGGATCGCGTGGTCGGCCGCGGAGCGGCCGCGGAAGAGCCACAGGTCCCCGGTCCGGGTCAGGTCGACGGCCTCGTCGAGCCCGATCGTGGTGCCGGCCCGGTGCGCCGAGCGACGGGACGGGCCACGGTGCCGGGGGTGCTGGTGCTCCATGGTGGGAGAGTCTGGGGCATGAGAGCGAGCAGGGTGTGGAAGGCGTTGGGCGTGGCCGGTCTGGCCGGCGTGGCCGCGACGGGAGTGGTGGTGGCGCGCGACCAGCGCCGGCGCAGCGCGCTGTCGCCGGACGAGGTGCGCGCCCGGCTGCTCGAGCGCGTCGCCGCGGCCGACGCCGACGCTGGTGAGCCCGGCACCCACCAGCGCTGACCCGGCCCATATATCCCGCTGACCCGGCCCAAATACCTCCGCGAGTCGGCACACGGCGACTCCGTGGTGATGCGTGGCGGGGTCACTGTGCGCCGACTGAGAGGGACATCTGCGCCGGGTCGAGGTGATATTTGCGCCGGGTCGTCACTGACCGAGCATCGCCCCGACGCGTTCGCGGCGGAAGCCGGGGAAGACGACGGCGGGGGAGGCGTCGGTGCGGGCGGCGACGACCTCGGCCAGCACCGAGCGGTAGTCCGTCGTCACGCTCAGGTCGGCGTCGGCGGAGCTGCGCAGGCCCGGCCAGGTCCCGTGGTAGCCGCCGCGCACACCGGCGCCGGCCAGCATCATCACGGTGCCCCAGCCGTGGTCGAGACCGCGGTCGGCGTTCTCGACCACCCGGCGACCGAACTCCGAGATGGTCACCAGCGTGACCCGGTCCGCCAGCGGCCCGAGGTCCTCGAAGAACGCGGCGATCGACCGGGCCAGGCTGTCGGCCTCGCGGCGCATCCGGCCGCGCTCGAGGGTGCCGACGTCGGTGTGCATGTCCCAGTCGCCGTGGTCGACGCTGACCAGCGACACCCCCACGTCGCCGCGCAGCGTGCGGGCCACCGAGGCCAGCGCGCCGCCCAGGTCGTCGTCGGGGTACGACGTGCGGCGGTCGGGCTGGCTCCGGGCCGGCTCGAGGTCGCCCACGGCCTGCATCGCCGAGCGGAACGCACGGCCCATCGGGGTGCCCGAGGCGCCCCACATCCGCTCGAGCGAGCGGACCCGGGCACCCGCCGGGTCCCACTTGTCGTTGCCGGCGATGCCGGCCGACTCCAGCGAACGGAAGCCCATGACCGGCTCCGGCCCGAAGAGCGACGTGGGCACCGCGGCACCGCCGGCGGCCAGGCCCTGCAGCGGTGAGGAGCCGGGCAGCTCACCCAGGAGCCGGTTCAACCAGCCCACCCGCTCGGGCGACCCGGGGTCGGCGTCCTCGACCGCCTCCATGGCCGCGAAGTGCGAGCGGTTGACCACCGGGAGCCCCGCCGCGTGCACGGTGGCCAGGCGACCGGCCTGCCACAGCGGCAGCAGCGGAGCCAGCGCCGGGTGCAGGCCGAAGAAGCCGTCGCGGGCCAGGAGCCGTTCGGCCGGCACGGCGATGCTCGGCCGCGCGGTGTAGTAGGCGGGGTCGCCGTGCGGCACCACCAGGGAGAGGCCGTCGGCGGCCCCGCGCAGCGACAGCACGACCAGGACCGAGCCCGGGGTGGAACCACTGGGGCTGCTCGCCGCGGCCGCCGGCCCGGCCGTGCTGACGACGGCCGAGCCGACGCTCCAGGCGAGGCCGGTCGCGCCGAGGCCGCGCAGGAAGCCGCGGCGGGACAGGGCGGCGTACTCGGGGCAGCCGCAGGGGCCACCGGCCCCGGCGGGTGGGAGAGCGGTCACGGCGTCCTCAGCGGTGGTAGTGGACGGGGTGGTCGAGCAGCACCGCGAGCAGCCGGTTGAACTGCCAGGCCAGCAACCGGTGGCCCTCGGTGATGCGTTCGTCGGGGCGTGCCTCGACGGCCGCGCAGGCCGCCCGCAGCAGCGCGCGGTCGGAACGCCGTCCGTGGACGGCGCGTGAGAGGTGGTCGACGAGGTCGCGGAACTCGATCGGCAGCCGGGGCACCCAGTCCTGCGGGGACTGCCAGGTCACGCCCTTCTTGGGCCACCAGCCGCCGGCCAGCGACCAGTGCACGTCCATCGACGCCAGCGCGCGTCGGGGCGAGGCCCACGGGTCGCCGTGCAGCGGGGGACCGTCGGGCCGGGGCCACGCCCCGGGCCGCAGCCCGACGGCGTCGCTCTGCCACAGCACCGTGTTGGCGGCGTGGTCGCCGGCCAGGGGGGCGACGACCTCGGCACCGAGGGCGCGGTAGGAGGCCACCACGTCCTCGGAGGGGTCGCGCAGCTTGACGCCCTTGGCGCGGCGGAAGTCCCGGGTGCGCACCAGGGCCCGCAGCACCGGCGCGATGGCGGTGTCGTGGTCGAGGTAGACCTGCGCGAGCTCGTCGACCACCTGCTCGGAGGGGGTGTCGCTGATGAACTTCACCGCGAGCCTGCGGGCGATGCGCCGCGCGGTGGCAGGGTGGTGGGCCAGGTGGCGCAGGTAGCGACGCGTCAGCCGGCGCCCGTCGGGGTCGGTGTTGTCGTCGCGGAAGTCGCCGACGGCCACGGGTCCGGTGAAGTGGTCCTGCGGCGAGTAGGTCGCCGCCCAGGTGCGCCACAGGTCGACCCGCCACCCGGTGAGGATGCGGGCGGAGCTCTTGACGTCGGCCTCGGTGTGCTGGCCCAGGCCGACGGTGTGCAGCTCGAGCAGCTCCCGGCCGAGGTTCTCGTTGGGCCGTTCCTTCGACGAGGTCGCGTTGTCGAGGAAGATCAGCATCGCCGGGTGCGTGATCGCCTCGACGAGCAGCTCGTCGAAGCGGCCGAGCGCGTGGCGGCGTACGACGTCGCCGTACGACGCGCGCCACACCGCCGGGGAGTCGCCGTTGACCGGGACGTGCAGGTGCGCCTCCCAGAACTCCGTCATCACCTCGTGCACCTGGTGCGTCGACGTCATCCGTCGCACCAGCAGGCGGCGCGCGTAGTCGGCCATCACCTCCCACGTGCCGCGGACCTCGTCGACCTGGCGGCTGCCACACCGTGGCGGCGTCGAGGTGCAGGTCGGGCCACCAGTCGCACAGGGCGGCGTCGGCCGCGGCGTCGTAGGGCCGCTCGAGCTGGGCGTCGAACCACGCGAGAGCGCCGCCGGCCGCGGTGATCGACTCGACGAGACCGGGGGTCAGTCCGTACGAGAAGCGCAGCGCCAGGTGCCGGGCGTTGCCCCCCGAGGGTGGGGGTCGCCCGGAACCGACCGGGGGCGTACGTCGAGGGCACGGGGGCCTCATCTCGGGCTCGGGGGGGGGCAGGGCGGTGCGACACGGCGGCATCGGGGGATGGCGTCGACCTCAACTGTGCGGCGCTGCGCGCTGTGGCGGGAGGGGCGGAACGGGTTCGGTCCGGTCGTCGGCGACTTCTGCCCGACCGTCGGTCGGCATAGTCCGAACGGGCTACGTCGGCGTCGCCCCGGAGCCGCTAGGGTCACCTGACCCCACCGACCTCAGGAGCCCGCGTGTCCGAGCAGTACCCCGCCCAGCAGCCCCCGCCCCCGCCCCCGTACGGCCACGCGCCGCAGGCCCACGGACAGATGCAGCCCCTCGGCGGCGGACCGGTCGGCGAGGTGCGCGGCACCGGGGTGGCGATCCTGCTCTACGTGGTCACCTTCGGGATCTACGGCATCTACTACTGGTTCAAGGTGCACGAGGAGATGAAGCGCCACACCGGCCAGGGGATCGGCGGCGTCGTCGCCCTCGTGCTCGCGATCTTCGTGGGCGTCGTGATGCCCTACCTGACCTCGGCGGAGGTCGGCACGATGCAGGAGCGGGCCGGCCGCAAGCGCACGGTCAGCGCGGTGACGGGACTGTGGTACCTGCCGGGCATGTTCATCCTGGTCGGCCCGATCATCTGGTTCGTCAAGACCAACGGGGCGCTCAACGAGTACTGGGAGTCACTCGGCGCGAGCCGCTGACGCCAGGTCCCACAGACGCCGGCTGCTCGGCACCAGGTCGAGGTCGCGGTCCGCCCCGATCCGGTCGACGCTGGCCATGAGCTCGCCGATCCGGCGGGCGAGGTCGTCGTCGTCGCCACCGCTGCCGTAGAAGGTGTGCACGTCGTGCACGGCCGCAGCGGGGAACAGCTCCTCGACCAGCGCCGCCACGGACTCGTCCTCGGGGGCGGGGCTGCCGAGCGCCGTCACGCAGATGTTCTGCACGTAGCCGCTGGTGGCCTGGGTCCGGATCGCCACGCCGGTGTGGTCGATGAGCCACCGCTGCAGCCAGGTGTCGCGGTCCAGCTCGGCGGGTGGGCGGAGCACCGCGACGTTGGCCAGCTCCTCGGCCCGGGTGCCGTCGTAGCGCTCTGCGGGGTCGAGGCGCCGGCGCTCGTCGACGACCCAGCCCGAGACGGGGCCCACGTGGCGGGTCACGACGTCGGCGACCGTGCCCGGCTCGCAGGCCGGGTCGAGCCACACGCTGAGCACCGCCGTGACCGGTGCGGCCGTGCTCAGGCGCAGCGCCGGGACGACGTGCTCGTCGTCGGTGTTCAGCTGCACCCGCAGCGCCCCAGCGCCCGTGAGCTCCTCGCGCAGGGCGGGGCTGCTCAGCGGGGCAGGGTCGGCCCGCACCACGAACATGGTCTTGGTCGTGCCTGCCGGCAACCAGGTCGTCATGCGCGGCAGCCTAGGTGAGCCGCGCCCCGTGGGGGCTCAGAGTCCCGGCAGGGCGTGCAGCAGCCCCCGCACCAGGTCGTACGTCGCCCGGTCGGCCGCCGCGACGAGGCCCGAGGGGGCCTCGGCCTGGGGCCGGTAGGGCTCGCCGTCGAAGGTGCCGAGCACCCCGCCGGCCTCGCTGAGCAGCAGCGATCCGGGAGCGTGGTCCCACGGCTTGGTCTTGCGGTAGAGCGCATAGTCGGCGCCGCCCTCGACCACGCGCGGGTAGTCGACCCCGCAGCAGACCCAGGTCAGCTCCAGTGCGCTCAGCGTGCCCAGCGCGCGCCCGATCCAGCTGCGGCGCGAGGTGACGCCGCGCAGCGCCGCCCCGACCGGCGGCCGGGTCAGGCGCTCCCCGTTGCGCCAGGCGCCCCGCCCACGCTCGGCGACGTACGCCGCGCGGTGCTGCGGCTGCCAGATCCAGCTGCGCTCGACGACGCCCTCGCGCAGCTCGGCGATCATCATGGCGTGGTCGGGCGAGCCGCGGACGAAGTTCTTCGTGCCGTCGACCGGGTCGACCGTGAACGCGTGGTCGGCGCCGGCGAAGCGCTCGAGCACCGAGGTGTCCTCCTCGGCGGCCTCCTCGCCCAGGACGACCGCGTGCGGGTACTCGCGCTGCAGCACCTCGGTGAGGCGCACCTCGGCCTCGCGGTCGGCCACCGTGACGAGGTCGCCGGGGTTCTTCTCGATCACCTCGGCGTCGGCGAGGCTGCGGAAGCGCGGCTCGACGACCTCCTCGCCGACGGTCCGGAGCAGGGTCAGCACGTCCTGGGTCTGCACGGCTCGACCGTACCCAGGGTGCGCGCCCCGGCGTCGGGCGGACCGCTCTTCAGGCGGACGCGAGCAGGTCGTCGGCGGGCAGCGGCACCAGCCGCTGGTCGGTGGCCAGGTGCACCACGTCTGTGCCGAGCCCCGCCCGCCGGCAGGCCAGCGTCAGCTCGCGGGCCCACGCACGGTCGGTGGCGTCCGGGCCGTGGCGCCCCGGGCGGCTGCGCAGGAAGACCCAGCGTCCCGACGTGCCGCCGACGTCGAGGCACAACGCGGTGAGCGAGTCGAGGTGCTCGGGGACCGGGTCGCCGTCGCAGTCCCCGACCTCGAGCAGCCCGGGCACCGGGCGGCCATCGGGGTCGAGGCGCAGCACCCACGTCGAGCTGCGGGAGAAGCCGAGCTCACCCATCAGCGACCGCCACAGGTGCAGCAGGTCGGACTGGGTGCCCACGACCGGGCGGGACGCGGTGCCGGAGGGGAGCGGGAACAGGGGGTCAGGTGTGGTGTCCATGCCGTCCAGGTTGGCCCGGTCCCGGCCGGTCCGCGACCGCTCCTCCACAGGCCCGGTGCGTCCACAGCCCACGGTGGCCGGGCCTTGACAGCGAGGGCCGGGGCGGGTGGCGGAGGGGGCGGGCTCAGAGCACGGAGCGGTAGACCTCGACGGTGCGCTCCGCGATCGCCGGCCAGCCGAACGACTCGACGGCCCGGGCGCGACCGGCCCGGCCCATGGCGGCGGCGCGGTCGGGGTCGCCGACCAGGGAGGTGAGCGCCGCGGCGAAGTCGGCGACGTACCGGTCGGGGTCGAGCGGGGTGCCGCTGCCGTCGTCGGCCTGGTCGATCGGGACCAGCAGGCCGGTGGCCTCCGCGGGGCCGACGGTCGACGGGTCCACCACGACCTCGGGGATGCCCCCGGTCGCGGTCGCCACGACGGCGGTCTCGCAGGCCATCGCCTCGAGGTTGACGATCCCGAGCGGCTCGTAGATCGAGGGGCACGCGAAGACGGTCGCGGCGCTGAGCAGCGCGATGACGTCGGCGCGCGGCAGCATGTCGCCGATCCACACGACGCCGTCGCGGCCCTCGCGAAGGTCGGCCACCAGGGACTCGACCTCGGCCATGATCTCGGGGGTGTCCGGGGCCCCGGCGCACAGCACCACCTGGACGTCGGGCGGCAGCGCCGCGACCGCGCGCAGGAACAGCGGCAGGCCCTTCTGCCGGGTGATCCGACCGACGAAGACGACCGACGGGCGGTCGGGGTCGACGCCCAGGCGGCGGACCCGGTCGGGGTCGTCGACCCTCGACCACCGCGTGGTGTCGATGCCGTTGTGCACGGTGTGCACGCGCGCGGGGTCGATGGCGGGATAGGAGCGCAGCACGTCGGCGCGCATCGCCGCGGAGACCGCGATCACCGCCGCGGCACCCTCGTACGCCGTCCGCTCCATCCACGAGGACAGCCGGTAGCCGCCGCCGAGCTGCTCGGCCTTCCAGGGCCGCAACGGCTCCAGCGAGTGGGCCGAGACCACGTGCGGCACGTCGTGCAGCACCCCGGCCAGGTGCCCGGCGAGGTTGGCGTACCAGGTGTGCGAGTGCACCAGGTCGGTGCCGGCGCACCCGGCGGCCATCGCGAGGTCGACGCCTGCCGTGCGCAGCGTCGCGTTGGCGTCCTCGAGGCCGGCGAGGTCGGCGTAGGAGGAGGTCAGCGGCTCGTCGCGGGGGGCGCCGAAGGCGTGCACCCGGGTGGTGAGGTCGTCGCGGTCGCGCAACGCGCGCACCAGCTCGGCGACGTGCACGCCCGCGCCGCCGTAGATCTCGGGCGGGTACTCCTTGGTCAGCACATCGACTCGCACCCGATCGAACCTACCGCGGATGCGGTGTGCGACGTCTGTCGGGCGTGGCGTGCGTCACAGGATAGTACGGTGATCCCATGAGCTCCTCGGCGCGCAAGAAGGTCCTCGCGATCGTGCTGGCCGGTGGTGAGGGCAAGCGACTGATGCCGCTGACCGCCGACCGCGCCAAGCCGGCCGTGCCCTTCGCGGGGATCTACCGCCTCATCGACTTCGCGCTGAGCAACGTCGTGAACTCCGGCTACCTCAAGGTCGTGGTGCTCACCCAGTACAAGTCGCACAGCCTGGACCGGCACGTGTCGCAGACCTGGCGGATGTCCACGCTGCTGGGCAACTACGTGACCCCGGTGCCCGCCCAGCAGCGGGTCGGCAAGCACTGGTACCTCGGCAGCGCCGACGCGATCTTCCAGTCCCTCAACCTGATCCGGGACGAGAAGCCCGACATCGTGGTGGTGGTGGGCGCCGACCACGTCTACCGCATGGACTTCGCGCAGATGGTCGAGCAGCACGTCGAGAGCGGTGCCGGCTGCACGGTCGCCGCGATCCGGCAGCCGATCGGGATGGCCGACCAGTTCGGCGTCATCGACGTGTACCCGGAGGAGCCCTCGCGCATCCGCGACTTCCTGGAGAAGCCCACCGACCCGATCGGCCTGCCCGACAGCCCCGGGGAGATGCTGGCCTCGATGGGCAACTACGTCTTCGACGCCGACGCCCTGGTCGAGGCCGTGACCCGCGACGCCACGACGACCGGGTCGCTGCACGACATGGGCGGCGACATCGTGCCGTCCTTCGTGCGTCGCTCGCAGGCGGGCGTCTACGACTACAAGGACAACGTCGTGCCCGGCGCCACCGACCGCGACAAGGGCTACTGGCGCGACGTGGGGACCCTGGGTTCCTACTACGCCGCCCACATGGACGTGGTCTCCCCGCTGCCGGTCTTCAACCTCTACAACTTCGACTGGCCCATCTACACCTCCTACGGTCCGCAGCCGCCGGTCAAGATCGTGCAGGGCGCCGACGGCACCCCGGGCGTGACCGACGAGGCGGTGCTCTCGCCCGGCGTCGTGGTGACCGGCGGTCACGTGACGCGCTCGGTGCTCTCCCCGGCGTGCTGGGTCGACAGCGGCGCCGACGTGAGCGGCTCGGTGCTGCTCAACGGCGTGATCGTCGGCGCCGGGGCCGTGGTGCGCAACGCGATCCTGGACAAGTACGTCGTCGTGCCGGCCGGGGCGCGGATCGGCGTGGACCCCGAGGAGGACCGGGCGCGCGGCCTGATCGTGCAGGACGGGTTGACCGTGCTGGGCAAGGACCAGCAGCTCCCGGTGCGCTAACCGGCGTGCGGGCGGGAGGATGCCGGCCGCGCGGGCCACCTCGGCGTACGCCCCGGCGAGCGACGCGACCGTCTCGTGGGCGTTGAGGCCCGAGGGGTTGGGCACCACCCACAGCTCGCTGTGGGCCATCGGCTCGGGCTGCCGGCCGACCTGTGCGCGGGGGAGGCCGAAGGCGGTCCGGTACGCCGTCACGCCGGCCACCGCGACCACCCGCGGTCGCACCTGCGCCACCAGCGCGCGCAGCCTCGCGCCGCCCTCGAGGAGCTCGTCGCGGGACAGCTCGGAGGCCTTCACCGTGGCCCGCCGCACCAGGTTGGTGATCGCGATCCCGCGGCGCCGCAGCACGTCGCGCTCGGCCTCGCTCATCCCCGCCGCCGGGTCGACCGGCTCCTCGAGCACCCCGGCGCGCAGCAGCGCGGGGTAGAACCGGTTGCCGGGGTGGGCGAAGTGGGTGCCGGTGGCCGCGGTCCACAAGCCCGGGTTGATGCCGACGAACATCAGCCGGACGTCGGGGCCCAGCAGGTCGGGCACCTCCGCGTCGCGGAAGGACTCCAGCTCGGCACGCGAGAACGATCGACCCACGCCCCGACCCTCCCACGCCCCCCGCGACCCGGCCCAGATGTCTCGCCCACCCGGCGCATATGTCCCGCCGACTCGGCGCGAACTGACCGGCCGAGGCGGGAACCGGGACGGCCCGGCTACCGTCGCAGGGTCATGCGACGTCTCGGAGCGCTCCTGCCCCTCCTGCCCGTGCTGCTGCTCGGCCCGAGCCTGGTCGGTTGCGGGGAGGAGCCCGCCGAGCCCAGCGGGGCCGCGGACAGCACCTCGTCGGAGCCGACGGTCCTGCGCCACCAGCTGGTGACCGCGACCGAGGGCGGCGACGGCCCCGACACGCAGGCCGTCGCGCTGGACGGCGCGCGGGCCCTGGACGCCTTCGTGGCCGGGTTCTCCAGCGCCCTGGCCCGTGAGATCAGGTCCGCGGCCACCGATCTCGAGGTCCGGGACGGCGAGCAGCTGGCCGGTCAGGTCGTCGCGGTGGGCTGCGACGAGCCGAGCGGGGTCGAGGCCCTCGCCGCGCAGGGCGGGGTGGTCCTGGAAGCCGGACCGGTGCCCAGCCCGGGCCGGCAGTGCCTGGCCGCCATGACGACGGTGGCCCTCGTGGTGCTCGACGCGGGCGTGAGCCTCAGCGCTCCGTGACGACCAGACCGTTGGCCACCGAGCGCAACGAGCCGTCGGACGGCGAGTTCTGCACGTGCAACGACCCGCCCTCGCGCGCCACCATCGTGCTGGACCCGCCGCCGTCGAGGTTGAGCGCCTCGTCGGCGCCGAGGTCGATCATCATCTGCGCGAGCTCGACCATCGTGTGGCCGCGGCTGGTCGACTGGCGTCCGTCGACGACCAGCAGCAGCACCTCGTTGGTGTCGCGGTCGATGCCGATCGCGGTGCGCGGGTGCATCTCGGCGTCGTCGACGACCTGGACGACCCCGTCGTCGATGAGGAACTTGCTGCCGGTGATGACCATGGAGGGTCGGCCTCGCAGCGACCACCGCACCGTCGCGCGGCCGGTGCGCAGCTTGCGCAGCTGCTTGGCCCCCTCCCCGCGACCGATGAGCACCAGGCCGCGGATGGGCTTCCCCGGACGCAGCTTGGCGCGGTTGGCGACCACCTTGCCGTCGCGCACCACCACCATCCGCACGTCCTTCTGCTGACCCTGCGTGGCGGCGTACCCGGGTGAGCTGCCCCAGCGCGAGGTGTAGACGCCGATGCCGCCGGGCGCGACGAAGTGGGAGTTGAAGTTGGTGATGTCGGCGCCCGGGCGCTCGGCGATCTTCCCGCGCAGGTTCACCTCGCCGACCTGCGCGCGGCCCTTCCTGGTCAGGAAGAACGCTGAGTTCCACCCGGACGCCCGGCCGTTGAAGAGACCGCGGGGCGCCGAGCGGCCCACGCCGAGCGGGGCGCCGGTGCGACCGATGTCGAAGAAGTCGCCGTTCACGGCCGCCAGCGCGCCGCGTGCGCGAGCCAGGTCGAGGACGTCGTCGGTCGCGGCCACCGTCGTGGGGCTGGCGTAGTCCAGGCGCAGGGAGCGCTCGTCGAGGTCGACGCTGAGCAGGTGCGCGCGGACCGGGCCGCGCGCGTCGGTCTCGCTCCACGACGTGTAGCGCACCCCCGGAGCGATGCGGCGCTTCTCCAGCACCACGCGCGTGCTCGGTTCGTCGTCGTACGCCGCGCACCCGCGGGGCCAGCCGGCCGCGGACGCCGTCGGAGCTGTGCGGACCGTCGGCTCCGGCGTGGGCGGGCAGCCCGGGGTCGACGCGGCGTGACGGGGTCGACCGAGTCGGCGACGGCGGGCGCGCCGAGGCCCGCGAGCACGAGGGCGAGGGCGAGAAGGCGGTGGTCCGAGAGCGGGGGAGCACCGGCTCAGGCTACGGGCGCTCGAGCAGCGTCCGGCGCAGGTGCACCACCGTGTCCTCGAGCAGGATGGCGCCGGGGATGCGGCTGCTCATGCCCACGAAGGTCTCGCTGAACGGGCTGGCCAGCAGGTAGAGGTTCTGCCCGGCGGGCACGTCGACGCCCACGGCCGGCAGCTGGATGCGGCGACGCTCGCCCGCGACCGGCAGCGGCTCGCGCAGCGGCAGCACGTTGTTCTGGACCAGCCGCGCGTTCGAGCGGGGAGGTGCCGACGGCCAGGCCGTAGAACGCACGGTTCTCGACGCCGGCCGAGGTCACGTCGGCAGTGAGGTACGCCGAGCCCGCCACGGAGACAGGGCCCTCGGCGACGAGCGTCGCGACCGGGACGCCGGCGGCGGTCGACGTGGCCACGGTGCCGATCTCGACGCTGTGGTTGGGGCGCTCGGTGCGGGTGGTGAGGCACCCGTCGGTGGGGGTCGCGACGTGCAGGCGGCCGTAGCCGCCCAGCCCGGTGCGACGCCCGCGCAGCTGCTCGTCGAAGAACCGGATCGTGAGCCGCTCGAAGTCGCCACCGGCGAGCGCGGCGCTGCAGGGGTCGGAGGTGATCGAGACGCCCATGGGCAGGACGGCCGGCAGCACGTGGCCACCGTTGTAGCCCACGAAGATGCTGTCCCGACGTGCACGCGGCGTCAGCGCCGTGCGCCAGTTCTCCAGGCCCTCCTGGAGCGGGAAGAGGCTGTCGGTGGTGCCCTGGCCGAACAGCACGGGGATGTCGAGGCGGCGGCCCTTCGAGGTGTGCCAGGCGGGCCCGTTCCTCTCCATGAACGAGACCATGTCCTCGGTGCCGGGCACCGATCCGTCGGGCCACTCGCCGAGCGCCGCACCCTCCAGGAGCGCCTTGTAGACGTTCGGGGGGAGCGCGTCGTCCGGCACCGAGGCGGCGCTGAGCAGCAGCGCCCACTCGGTGCGCACCACGCCCTCCGGCGCCAGGCTGCTGGACAGGTCGTTCCAGGTGATCTGCGGGGCGAGGGCGTCGAAGACGGGGCGGCCCTTCGTGCGCAGCGACTCGAAGGCGCCCAGGAACTGGTAGCCGCCGCCGTAGGAGCCGCCGATGGCGCCCAGGCGCGGGTCGCCCTTGCGGTCCTGCTGCACCCACCGCGTCCGGCTCACCAGCCGGACCAGGCGGCGTACGTCGTGACCCTCGAAGGCGGGGTCCTCCACGTGCGCGTGGCCACCGGAGTCGCCCCAGCCGCGCTGGTCGAAGGAGAGCACGCCGTAGCCGGCGTCGGTGAAGGCGCTCACCTGCGCCGGGTCGGTGGTGCGCGAGCCGCCCCAGCCGTGGCTCGAGAGGATCATCGGCACGGGGCGCCGCGCGCTGGCCCCGGCGGGGCGGAAGACCGTGAAGCAGATGTCGACCGGCTCGGTCGTGCCCGGCTCCGGGACGCTGCGCACGCACCCGTCGGTGGCGCGCACGCCCGGCACGGCGTACGCCGACGGGGCGCCCGGCCCGCCGAGGGCGGTGAGCCCCAGGGTGGCCAGCGTGGCGGCCGCGGTGGCCAGGGCGGTGAGTCGACGCATGTGTGCTCCCGGTGGATGGTGACGACGGGCACAACGAGTGCCGGGGGCCGGGGTCACGCGGGAGGTGACCGGTGGGTGGTGCGGAACTGACCGGTCGGTGGTGCAGAAGTGACTGCTCGGCGGGCGGGGGGTCAGCAGTCCACGGCGCCCAGGCGGGCCAGGCCCTCGAGGTCCCCGGCGCCGAGGTCGCTGCGCACCAGGTTGCCGCCGTACATCAGCTGGGTGTCGTCGTCGACGTGGCCCAGGCCCAGCACGTGCCCGAGCTCGTGGGTGAGGATCGCGCGCATCGCCTGCTCGCCCCCGCGCTGGCCGGCGAGCCGGTCGAACGCGTCGGTGTCGAGGGCGATCATGCCCGCCACGAACCACTCGGGCCCGACCTGCCGGGACTGCCAGGCGCTGCCGCCGAGCCCGGCCACGTCGCCGGCCAGGGCGGGGGTCTCATCGGCGTCGGACCAGCCGATCAGCACCGGGCTCGCTGCGCCGGCGGCCACCGAGCGCTGGTCGAAGTCGCGGTCGTCGGTCTGCCCCTGGTCGGCGAAGACGAACCCCGAGGCCTCCTCGATGTCCGCGATCGACTCCTCGACCAGCTCCTCCCACCCCGTCGGCGCGCCCTCGGGGTTGACGACGTAGGGGATCGGCTTGCAGGGCGACCAGGTGACCGGGCCCTGGCCGCGGGGCTGCATGCGCACGAACTCGTAGGCGCCCTCCCCGTCGCCGATGCCGACGATCTCGGCCAGCCGCTGGTTGCCGCCGACCAGCTCCCGCACCCGGTCCCCGGTGGCGCCGGGGTCGCGCAGCACCACCAGCGAGGCCAGGACCAGCGCGACCAGCAGACCGGGCAGCACCGGGCCGTGCGTACGCCGCGGCCGACGGCCGCCGGTCGGCTCCGCCGGCATCGGCACCGGCGCGCCGGAGCGGTAGAGCTCGCCGTGGGTCGGCCCCGCCCCGCCGGCCTCGAAGGCCGAGGGGTCGAACGCGTCGAGGTCGGCCAGGCGGCGCTCCATGTCGCGCACCCAGCGCTGCTGGGCGCGCTGCTGGGCACGCTCCTGCGCGCGCCGCTGCCAGAATCCCACGCCACCATGATCCAGGACGCCTGGTGACGGGCCGAGCCGGCGCAGATGTCCCACCGAGTCGGCGCAGATGTCCCGGTGCTCGGGGCTAGGGTCGGACCGTGGGCACCTGGAACACCGTGGTCGAGGGCGACAACCTCGATGTGCTCCGAGATCTCGCGGTCCAGGAGCGGGTCTTCGACCTGGTCTACATCGACCCGCCGTACAACACCGGCAACGACTTCGCCTACCGCGACGACATCCGTGGGGACGCCGCGACGTCACGCCACCAGGCGTGGGTGGCGATGATGCGTCCGCGGCTCGAGGCGGCCCGCGGGCTGCTGGCCGCGACCGGCGCGATCTTCGTCAGCATCGACGACCACGAGGCAGCGCACCTGAGGCTGCTGCTCGACGAGGTGTTCGGCGAGGCGTCGTTCATCGCGCAGGTGGTCGTCAACCTCAACCCCAAGGGGCGCCAGCTGGGTCGCGGCTTCGCGACCAGCCACGAGTACCTCCTGGTCTACGCCCGCGACCCGGGGCGGTGCGTGCTCGACACCACCAGCGCCGAGACGGTCGACGAGCGCGACTTCGCGCTGCTCCACGCACCGAGCGGTCGTCGCTACCGCGAGCTGCCGCTGCGCAACACCAACAAGAAGTTCAACCCGACGACGGCACGCACCCTGCACTTCAGCATCTGGGGCGACCCGGTGAGCGGCGAGGTGGGCACCGAGCAGTTCGGCGCGGCGCAGGAGATCAGCCCGGTCTTCGGCGACGGCCGGCCGGCGGTCTGGCGATGGAGCCGTCCGCTGATCGACCAGCGCACCGACGACCTGGTCTGCCGCACCGTGCGCGGCCGGGCGGGGGATCGCGTCGACGTCTTCCAGCGTGACTGGCTGCACCCGGGGCGCCGCAAGAAGCTCAGCACCATCTGGCTCGCCGAGGAGGTCGGGTCCACCGACACCGGGGTCGCCGAGCTGAAGGAGCTCGTGGGCCACGTCTTCGAGTCGCCCAAGCCCACCGGGCTGCTGCGACGGGTGCTGATGACGATGCCCGACGACGTGGCGGTGCTCGACTTCTTCGCCGGCAGCGGCACGACCGGTCACGCGGTCGCGATGCTCAACGAGGAGGACGGCGGCACCCGCACCTGCCTGAGCGTGAACTCCGCCGAGCCCACCCGGCCCGGCTCGAACGCCGACGCAGCCGGGCTGGCCACGGTCGCCGACATCACCCGGGCGCGCCTGCGTGCGGTGGCGCAGCGCCACGGCGGCGGGCTCGTCGAGGAGACCCTGGGCTGAGGTCGCAGGCTGCTGACCCGGGTCAGGCCACCCCGGCGGCCTGCTCGAGCGCCACGACCTCGTTCTCGAGGTGGCCCAGCAGCCGCTGCAGGTGCGGGACCGTGCGCCGGCAACCGGTGAGCCCGAAGGCCATCTGCCCGTCGTAGGACGTGCAGGTGATGTTCAGCGCCATCCCGTTGATGGGGATCGACAGCGGGTAGGCGCCCACCAACCGCGCGCCGTTCCAGTAGTGCGTGGTCCGCGGGCCGGGCACGTTGCTGATGATCAGGTTGTACGGCGGGCGCACGATGCCCTGCATCCGCAGCAGCGGCGCGAGGATCATCGGGGCCTGCCCCAGGGCGCTCATCGCCATGATCTGGACCTGGCTCATCGACGAGAGCGCCTCCTTGCCGGCGCGCATGGACTCGTGGATCGCGCGGAGCCGCTCGCCCGGGTCGGAGCGGTCGGTGGCGAGCTGCACCATCACCGCACCGACGGCGTTGCCGCCGTCGGCGGAGGCGTGCTGCGACTGCTTGGCGTTCAGCCCGACCGGCACCATCGCGACCAGCGGTGTGTCGGGCAGCGCGTCGAGCTCGATCAGGTAGGCGCGGATCGCGCCGCTGCACATCGCCATCACCACGTCGTTGATCGTGGTGCCGGTGGCCTTGCCGATCGCCCGCAGCCGCTCGATCGGCCAGTCCTCGGCGGCGAAGCGACGGGCTCCGGTGATGCTCTGGTTGAAGATCGTGCGCGGGGCGTGGAAGGAGACCGCGGAGGTCTCGTTGCGCACCCCCTTGCTCAGGGTGCGCACCAGGGCTCCGGGCAGCCCGGCGGCCTCCGCGGTGAGGCCGAGCGCGCTGCGCAGCGCCGAGATCGGGATGTCGGTGAGACCGGGGCCGGGGTCGGGCGCCGGGGTCGAGGCGCGGGGCCTCGGCGGCGTCGCGGCCCACGGGGCCGGCATCCCGCGGCGGTCGGGGTCGGTGGACAGCACGCTCTGCAGCAGCCGCATCGCGGAGATGCCGTCGACCAGCGCGTGGTGGGTCTTGGTGTACAGCGCGACCCGGCCGTCCGCGAGCCCCTCGATGATGTGGCTCTCCCACAGCGGGCGCTCCCAGGCGAGCCGGGTCGAGTGCAGCCGCGAGCACAGGTCGAACAGCTCGCGGTAGCGACCGGGTGCGGGCAGCGCGCTGTGCCGCACGTGGTGGTGGACGTCGAACTGCAGGTCGGGCTTCCAGACCAGCTGCCCGCCGGTGCGCACCGAGCGGTGCGGGTGCTTGAGGAACAGCGGAGCGATCTCGTCGACGTCGCTCATCGCCTCGTACATCTCGCGGATGTAGTCGTCGCCCGCCCCGTCCGGCTTCTCGAACAGCTGCAGCCCGCCCACGTGCATCGGCATGTTGCGGTTCTCCGCGAGCAGGAAGCCGGTGGACGTGGGATCGATCGGTGAGACCACAGTGAGCCTTTCTCGGGCGGACGCTGGCGGGCCGCCGTCCCCCAGGGTGACGGGCGCCACAGGGGAGAAGGTACGCCGCCTCCCCCCACCGCGGGCCATCCCGTGTCCACACCCTGGCGCGCAGGGGGCGTCGTCCCCAGCCGGAGCCGACCCCCGGTCCCGCGGGCCGGGCGCTGCCTAGCGTCCTTGTCGAGCACCGGACCTGCCGGTGCCGGACCCTCGGGAGCGACCCATGACCTCGACCACCCACCAGGACCCGACCCGCCGCGAGCACCGTCCGGTGCGGCCCGGAGCCGGGCGCCGGCTGCTGCTCGCCCTCGGCGCCGGCGTCAGCGCCACCGCCCTGGTCGTCGGGGCCGCCCAGGTCAGCGGGGCGGCCCCGGACACCAAGGCGCCGGCCCCGGACACGATCGTGAAGGTGACCGGCAACGCCGACAGCGGCTTCGGGATCGCGCACTACGACGGCTCCACCCAGTTCCCGCCCACCACGAGCGAGGCGATGGCCGAGTGCCAGGAGTACCCCAAGAAGATCGGCCGGGTGCGCTGCCGGAAGGAGACCCAGGTCTGGTACCGCGACCTGGCTGATCTCAAGCAGGCGATCAAGTACGCCCGCCGGTCGGGCTGAGCGCCGGCGGGGTGGGAGGATCGCCCCATGGAGGGGCGATCGATCGACGCGATCTGGAACCGCGGCCTGGCACGGGGCCGCTCGTCCTACCGAGGTCGGGTGGCTCGCTGGAAGTCCAAGCGCTGGCACATCGCCCAGTGCTCGGTCGCGGCGGCGGTGGCGTGGCTGATCGCCAGCGAGGTGCTGGGCCACGAGGTGCCGGTCTTCGCCGCGGTCGCCGCGGTGGTCAGCCTGGGCACGTCCTACGGCCAGCGGCTGCGTCGCGTCGTCGAGGTCACCGTGGGGGTCGCGCTCGGGGTGTTCCTGGCCGACCTGCTCGTCGCCACCCTCGGTGCGGGCTGGTGGCAGCTCGGCGTCGTCGTCGGCCTGGCGATGTCGGTCGCGCTGCTGCTCGACGGCGGCACGATGCTGCTCAGCCAGGCCGCGATCCAGGGCGTCTTCGTCGTCGGTCTGCTCCCTGGGGCCGGGGCCTCGCTGACCCGGTGGACCGACGCCCTGGTCGGCGGCGCCGTGGCCCTGGCGGCCGCGACGCTGGTGCCCTCCGCCCCGCTGCGCCGCCCGCGCGAGCAGGCGGCGGTGGTGCTGCGCAAGCAGGCCCAGCTGTTGCGGGGCGCGGCGGACGTCATCCTCGACGGCGACGCCGAGCGCGGGCTCGAGCTGCTCGCCGATGCGCGCTCGACCGACCCGCTGGTGCATGAGCTGAAGGCGGCGGCCGACGAGGGGATGGCGGTGGTGGCGTCCTCGCCGTTCCGCGTGCGGCACGGACCCGGGATCCGGCGGATGGTCGACATGGTCTCCCCGATGGACCGGGCGATCCGCAGCACCCGGGTGCTGATGCGCCAGGTAGCGGTCGCGGCCTACCACCGGCGCCCCGTCCCCGCGTCGTACGCCGCGCTGGCCCGCGACCTCGCCCACGCGGTCGACGTGGTCGCGGCCGAGCTCGAGGCCCACCAGGTCCCGGTCGCGGCCCGGTCGTTCCTCGTGCGGGTCGGGATGGACACCGGGCGGGTGGAGCGCTCCCCGGAGATGACCGGCGACGTCGTGCTGGCCCAGCTGCGCTCGATCGTGGTGGACCTCCTGATGCTCACCGGGATGGACCAGCTGGAGGCGACCGACGCGCTGCCCCCGCCGCCGAGCTAGTCCTGCGGGTCGGCCAGGCCAGGGATTCGGGTGGCGCCCCCATCGTTTGACACGATCGCCCCATGCTCGAACCGCGCGAGGCGAACCTGACGATCGACCTCTGCCTGCGGGTCGGGGAGCTGCTGCTCTCCTCGGGCGCGGGTGCCGCGGACGTCACGGCGACCATGCAGGGCCTCTCGCGCGAGCTGGGCATGCGGCACGCCGAGATCGACATCACCTTCACCTCGCTGGCGATGTCGTACCAGGCGGACCCCGAGGAGCCGGCGCTCGGTGCGTCCCGCCAGGTCAACCACCGCGCCATCGACTACGACCACCTGACGCAGGTCGACCACCTCGTCCGGCGGGTGCTGGACGGCGACCTGGACGTCCGCGGGGCGCGTGCCGAGCTGGCCCGGATCGTCTCCACGGGCCACGACCGGCGGCGGTTCATGATCACGGCCGGGTGGGGCCTGATGTGCGGTGGCGTCGCGATCCAGCTCGGCGGTGACCTGGTCGTCATCGCACTGGCGATCCTGTCGTCGGTCCTCATCGACCGCGTGCAGCTGCGCATGCAGCGCCGGCGGATGCCGTCGTTCTACCAGCAGGTCGTGGGCGGCGGCGTCGCCACGCTGCTGGCCCTGGGCGTGGGGGCCACGCCGTTGCAGGTCAACGTCTCGCTGGTCGTGACCGCCAACATCATCATGCTGCTGGCCGGGATCGGTTTCATGGGTGCGCTCCAGGACGCGCTGACCGGCTTCTACGTCACCGCCTCCGCCCGGCTGCTGGAGGCCTTCCTCGCCACGGCGGGCATCATCGCCGGCGTCACCGGCGGCCTGAGCGTGGCCACCGTGCTCGGCGTGCGGATCCCGCAGCTGGAGCCCGGCGTGGCCGACCTGCAGACGCTGGGCATGCTGGCCGTCGGGTCGGCCATCGCGGCGGCGACCTTCGCGTACGCGACCTACGCACCCCGGCGGATCCTGGCGCCCGTCGCGCTGGTGGCCGGTCTGGCGATGCTCATCAGCCGGGTGATCGAGCTCGCGGACGTGGGTCGGGCCTGGTCGGTGGGCGTGGCGGCCGTGTTCGTGGGTCTGGTCAGCTTCACGGTGGCCGGGCGGATCCGGGTGCCGCCTCTGGTGGTCGTGGTGCCCGCGATCGTGCCGATGCTGCCCGGACTGCTGATCTACCGCGGGCTGACGTTGCTGTCCGAGGGGGGCAGCGCCACCTCGCAGGGCCTGCTCGCGATGGCCGGGGCCATCTCGGTGGCGCTCGCGCTGGCCAGCGGGGTGATCCTCGGTGAGTACATCGCGCAGCCGCTCAAGCGGGAGGCCGCACGGGTCGAGGCCCGGCTCTCCGGTCCGCGCCTGGTCGGTCCCGTGCACGCGGCCAGCAGCACCCGTCGACGTCGCCGCAAGCGCGCCGAGGCCGCGCGCGAGGCCGAGGCGGAGGCGGAGGTCGAGGCCGACGAGCTGGGCTGACCCGGCGACCGGTCGCGGCGCTCAGCCACGCGTCCGGGCGAGCTCGGTGAGCCACCGCTGCGCGTGGCCGTCGTACGGCGCCGCCTCGGCCAGCACCTGCTCGTGCACCCGGGTGCACCACTCGCGCGCGGCGCCGACCACGTCGGCGGGGTAGCCGAGGGCGACCCGGTGCTCCTCGAACTCGTCCTCGTCGTCGACGTAGACACGGCCCTCGGCGGTGCGCACCACGTCGAGGTCGAGGTCGACCGAGCGCAGCACGGGGCCGTCCCACGCGGGCGGGGTCGCCACGTCGACGTAGACCGAGGCCCACAGGCCCGGAGCGTGGAACGTGGCGGCGTACCAACCGGTGCACGGGGCCAGCGTGACGGTGTCGACCTCGGAGACGAATCGTGCGCCCGGGCGCTCGTGCACGGTGCCGGCGCGCACCCCGATCCACTCGCCCCACGCGTCGGCGCCGAGCAGCAGCCCGTCGAAGGACCAGTGGGCGCGCCCGCCCCACTTGCTCATCTCGACGCGGACCGGCCGCGGCTCAGACAACCGTGACGTCCTGGGGCAGCACCCGCTTCGCGCTGCGGGCGACGAGGTCCTGGTAGCGCGAGCCGGTGAGCTTGGCCAGGTGGTGCAACGCGTGCGCATCGATGCCGACCAGCACCCGCGCCTGGTTGCGGGTGATGCCGCGCACGATGATCGAGGCGGCCTTCTCCGGGGTCATCCGGGCCAGCTTCTCGTCGAAGAGCCGGGCGGTCCTCGCCTGGTCCTCGCGCGCCGAGACACGGGCGTTGCGGGCGATGGCGGTCTTGATGCCGCCGGGGTGCACGCAGGTGACGCCCGACGGGGTGGCCGGCGACCAGCATCTCCTCGCGCACCGCCTCGGTCATCCCGCGCACGGCGTACTTGGCGGCGTTGTACATGCTCTGGCCGGGCATCGAGATCAGCCCGAACAACGAGGAGATGTTGACGACGTGGCCGTCGCCGGAGGCGATGAGGTGCGGCAGGAACGCCTTGGTGCCGTGCACGACGCCCCAGAAGTTCACGCCGAGGATCCAGTCGATGTCGTCGTACTCGAGGTCGACCAGGTTGCCGGCCAGGGCGACGCCGGCGTTGTTGATCACGACGTTGACCCGCCCGAAGTGCTCGACGACGGTGGCGGCGTAGGCCTCGAACGCGGCGCGGTCGGCCACGTCGAGGCGGTCGCCGCGCACCGCGAGCGCGCCGGCGGCCCGGGCCAGCTCGACGCTGCCGGCGAGGCCGGCCTCGTCGACGTCGCTCAGCGCCAGCTGGGCGCCCCTCCCGGCGAGGTCGAGGGCGAGGGCCCGGCCGATGCCGGATCCGGCCCCGGTGATGACGACGACCTTGTCGCGCAGGTTCTTCATGCGGTGACTGCCTCTCGGGTGGGGTGGGAGTGCTCCGCGGTCACGGCGTAGGCCGCGACGTCGAAGCGGGCGAGCTGGCGGCGGAACGTCACGGTGGTGCGTGGCCACAGCGTGGTGTTGCGGCCGTGCTCGTCGAGGTACCAGCTGGCGCAGCCGCCGGTGCTCCACACGGTGCGCCGCATCCGGTGCTGGAGGTCGTCGTTGAAGGCGGCGGTGGCCTGCTCGGTGGGTTCGACCGTGGCGTAGTGGTGGGCGCGCATCGTGGCGATCGCGTCACGCAGGTAGCCGACCTGGGCCTCGATCATCAGCACCATGCTGGAGTGCCCCAGCCCGGTGTTGGGCCCGACGAGGACGAACAGGTTGGGGAACTCCGGCACCGTGGTGCCCTTGTACGCCGACATCCCGGTCTCGGCCCAGCGCTCGGCGACCGTACGGCCGGTGCGGCCGCGGACGTGGTGGGCGAAGGGCAGGTCGGTCGCGGTGAACCCGGTGGCCACGACCAGCACGTCGACGGGGCGCTCGGTGCCGTCGGCGGTGACCACGGCGCCGCTGCTGACCCGGGTGATGGGGTCGGTGACCAGCTCGACGTTGTCGGCGGCCACCGCGGGGTAGTAGGTGTTGGAGATCAGCACCCGCTTGCAGCCCAGCTCGAAGGTGGGGGTCAGTCGTTCGCGCAGCTGCGGGTCGCTCACCGCGTCGCGCAGGTTGGCCAGGGCTGCCCGCTTGGCCGGGAAGGCGATCCGGGCATCGACGGTGAAGGCCGGGACGTAGGTCTCCCGCGCCCAGTAGATGGCGCAGCGGTAGAGCTTCTGCAGCCCGGGGACGTGGCGCAGTGCGGCCTTCTCGGGAGCGGAGTAGCGGCGGTCGTGGCGGGGGAGCACGTACGCCGCGGTGCGCTGGTAGAGGTCGAGGTGCTCGACCCGCTGCTGCAGCTCGGGGACGATCTGGATGGCGGAGGCGCCGGTCCCGATGACCGCGACCCGCTTGCCTGCGAGGTCGACCGAGTGGTCCCAGCGGGCGGAGTGGAAGACCTCGCCGTCGAAGTCGGCGAGTCCCTCGATGTCGGGCAGCCTCGGTTCGGAGAGGCTGCCGGCGGCCATCGTGAGGGTGCGCGTGGTCCAGGTCGTGGGGCCCGTCGGCCCCTCGGTGCTGACCTGCCAGCGCTGCGCGGCGTCGTCCCAGGCCGCCCCGGTGACGGTGGTGTCGAAGACGAAGCGGTCCAGGATGTCGGACTCCCGGGCGACCCGCTGCAGGTAGGCCTGGATCTCCGCCTGGGGCGAGAAGGACTGGACCAGTCGGGGTTGGGTGCGAACGAGAAGGAGTAGAGCTGGCTGGGCACGTCGCAGGCGGCGCCGGGGTAGGTGTTGTCGCGCCAGGTGCCGCCGACGTCGCTGCCCTTCTCGACGACGACGACGTCGTGCTCACCGTCCTCGGCCAGGCCGATCGCGGCACACAGCCCGGCGAAGCCGGCGCCGACGACGAGGTGGTCGACGGTGCGGGCGGCCCTCGCGCCGGCCGCCGGGGGAGCGGTGGAGGTCATGGGCACAACGTATTGAAGTTATTGAACGAGTGTCAATAGAATGGGCGACGTGAGCACCGACACGCCCGTCCCCCGCACCCGCCTGAGCCCCGAGCAGCGCCGCGCGCAGCTGCTCGACCTCGGGGTGCGGCTGCTGGCGACCCGGTCGATCGACGAGCTGAGCATCGACCTGCTGGCCGAGGAGGCGGGCATCTCCCGAGGCCTGCTCTACCACTACTTCGGCAACAAGCAGGACTTCCACGAGGCCGTCGTGCGACGCGCGGCCGACGACCTGGTCAGCCAGACCGCGCCGCCGGTGCGAGGGCGACGCCGGTGCACCGGCTGCTGGTCTCGCGTCGACGGCGTACGTCGACTACGTGGACGCCAACTACGAGGGCTACCTGTCGCTGGTGCGCGGCGCCGCCAGCGGCAGCGACACGATGCGCGCGATCTACGAGGACGCCCTCAGCGCCCTGACCGACCGGATCTTCGAGGAGGACCCGGACGGCACACGCTCCTGCCCGACACCCCCGCCGCCCGGCTCCTGGCCCGGGGCTGGGCGGCGATGGTCGAGGAGGTCGTGCTGCGCTGGAAGGCTGCGTCCCGACGGGGTCTCGCGCGACGAGCTGCTGCACGCTGGTCGTCGGCCTCGCTGCCGGCGCTGGCCCAGCTGCGTCCGACCAGCGCCAGCGCGAGTAGGCGCGCTCAGGCCCCGCGGACGACCTCGGCGAGCTGGTCGAGGCCCCACGCCAGGTCGTCGGCCTCGATGACCAGCGGCGGTGCGAGCCGGATGGTCGAGCCGTGGGTGTCCTTGGCCAGCACGCCGCGGGCCATCAGCGCCTCGCAGACCTCGCGACCGGTGCCCACGGCGGGGTCGATGTCGATGCCGGCCCACAGGCCGCGCACGCGCACGGCGAGCACGCCGTGGCCGACGAGGGCCTCGAGCCGCTCGCGCAGGATCTCGCCGAGCTCGGTGGCGCGGGCCTGGTGCTCGCCGGTGGCCAGCATCCGGACCACGGCCAGCCCGACCGCGCAGGCCAGCGGGTTGCCGCCGAAGGTCGAGCCGTGCTGGCCGGGGCGCAGCACCCCGAGCACGTCGCGGTCGGCGACCACGGCGGAGACCGGCACGATGCCGCCGCCGAGCGCCTTGCCGAGCACGTAGAGGTCGGGGACGACGTCCTCGTGGTCGGAGGCGAAGGTCTTGCCGGTGCGGCCGAGGCCGGCCTGGATCTCGTCCATGGCCATCAGCACGTCGGTGCGGGTGCACAGCTCGCGCAGGTCGCGCAGGAAGCCGTCGGGGGGCAGCACGACGCCGCCCTCGCCCTGGATCGGCTCCATCAGCACGCCGACGGTGTTCTCGTCGATCGCGGCCTCGACGGCGGCGATGTCGCCGTAGGGGACCATCTCGAAGCCGGGGGCGTAGGGGCCGAAGCCGTCACGGGCGTCGGGGTCGTCGGAGAAGCCCACGATGGTGGTGGTGCGGCCGTGGAAGTTGCCCGAGGCGACGATGATCTTGGCCTGGCCGGGCGTGACGCCCTTGACCTCGTAGCCCCACTTGCGCATCACCTTGATGGCGGTCTCGACGGCCTCGGCGCCGGTGTTCATCGGCAGCACCAGCTCCTTGCCGCACAGGTCGCCCAGCTCGGCGCAGAAGTCGGCGAACTGGTCGTGGACGAACGCCCGGCTGGTCAGCGTCAGCCTGTCGAGCTGCTCGTGCGCGGCGGCCAGCAGGTCGGGGTGGCCGTGGCCGAAGTTGAGCGCGGAGTAGCCGGCCAGGAGGTCGAGGAAGCGCTTGCCCTCGACGTCGGTCATCCACGCGCCCTCGGCGTGCGCGACGACCACGGGCAGCGGCTTGTAGTTGTGCGCCGTGCGGGCCTCGGAGCGCTGGAACATCTCGCTGCTGGAGCGGGTCTCGGTCGCGGATGCCGTCATGGCTTCCTCCTGCTGATCGAAGGTGGCCGGCACGGCATCGGCGTGCAGGTCGTGGGAGATGGTGGGAGATCGTGCGGTCCCACGACTCCCAGAGGACCAGATCGCGGCCCGAAAGCCAAGATCGCGCGCGATCGTACGGCGGCGCGGCGCTGAGCCGTCGGCGGGCCGAGTCCTGACGCCCGAGTTCTGGGCGCGACGTGCCGCGTCGTAGCCTGCCGCCTGACACGCGGTCTGGTGCCGCTCCGCCCGACCGTCTGGACCGCTCCATGCTCCTCCCGCGCGCGCACGCGTCCGTGCTCTCCGCCCTGCTCCTCGTCGCCCTCGCTCCTGGGGGTCACGGCCCCGGTCTCCGCCGAGGACGACCGCGAGGGACGACGGGAGGATCCGCCACCGTCGTCTTCCCCGACGTCGGGGGCATCAACCCGGACCAGGACGAGTACGTCGTCGAGGTCGTCCGACAACGACTTCGACCGGCTCCGTGTGTCGTGGCAGGGCAGGACGTGGCAGGGCGAGCTGTGGCAGAGCGACCCGGCGCCGATGGCGTCGGAGGGGCCCACTGCGGTCGCGCTGCCGGTCGACGGCACCGGCCGGGTGGTCGTCGAGGGGTGCGTGAAGCGATCGTGCTCCGAGGTCGCGCGATCGAAGCGACTGGTGGTGCTGCGCTCGCTGCACGCGTCCTGGGACGGCAAGGTCCGGGTGGCCGAGGGGACGGTTCCCGTCCCGGTCGACCTCGCACTGGAGCTGCCGTCCGTCGAGGGGGACGTCGCCTGGGAGCTGCTGGCCGACGACGGTTCCGGACCGGTCGCCTCGGGCGAGACCCGTTACGAGACCGGCTACGCCAGGAACAGGCGCGGCCGGCTCGACTTCGACCTGGAGGTGCCGCCCGGGCTGCCCGAGGGACGTCACCTCCTGCGAGCTCGCCTGACCGGCAGCTACCCGGAGCACGGCGACCTGGAGGGGGAGGCCACCGGAGTCGTCGTGATCGACCGGACCGCTCCCGTCATCGGGTCCATGACGCTGTCGAGCGACTCGGTCTACCCGTACTACGACGGCTACCTCGACAGCACCGAGATCGAGGTCGCTGCCGACACCGGGGCCGTGGGCGGCTCCTGGCGCGTCGAGAACGCGAGCGGCGAGGTCGTCCGGCGCGGCATCCTGCAGAAGCGCGCAGGGACCGACCTCCTGGTCAACAGCTGGTGGGGATCGATCGACGACAGCCGGGACCACGCGCCCGCGGGCGCCTACGAGGTGCACGTCGAGGTCGTGGACAAGGCCGGCAACCGCAGCGAGGGGGCCCGGGCGCCGGTGGCCGTGGTCAGCCAGCGGATGGTGAAGCGCTCGTTCGACCTGCGGATGCGCCCGACCGACGTGGAGCTCCAGCGGTGGGTCGGCCGGTGCTCGCGCCTCAAGAGCCCCTCCTCGCGCAAGGTGCGCGGCTCCATCGGGCTCTACTCCCACCTGCGGTGCGACAAGCCCGACGAGGGCCTGGTCGCCACGGCCAACGGCGTCTACCTGCCCCCCAGCGTCGACGGGCACTACCGCAACCTCGAGCTGAGCATCACCGGTGGCCGCTCGAAGCGGCACCGGAACAGCTCGCTGGCCTACCTCGTCGCCTACGTCGAGAACCCCCAGGGCAGGCTGAAGGGCCGCACCCAGCTGGGCCGTCGACACCGCGAGTGGTCGGTCGACAAGCTCGGCGACACGATGGTGCACGACCGCGACGAGCGGCCCTACGTCATCTGGCACGTGGCCCTGAGCGAGGGCAGTCGCTACGACGTCGACGAGTACCGGGTGCGCGGCCGCTACCACGCGCTGCGCGACGTCGCCCCGGCTGAGCCCCGACCCGGCTCGTCCGAACCAGCCGGCTCGGCGGGGTGTGGGGGTGTTTGAGAGGATCGAGCGGGTCATGGACGCGGCAGGTACGACGGCACCCGAGCCGACGCAGCAGCCCGCTGAGCATCTCCTACCCGCCCGAGCTGCCGGTCACCCAGCGGCGCGACGACATCGCCGAGGCGATCCGCGACCACCAGGTCGTCGTGGTCGCGGGCGAGACCGGGTCGGGCAAGACCACGCAGCTGCCGAAGATCTGCCTCGAGCTGGGCCGGGGCCGGCCCACCAGCACACCGGCGCGGGACGGCAAGGAGCGCCGCCGCGGCGGCCTGATCGGGCACACCCAGCCCCGCCGGATCGCCGCGCGCTCGGTCGCCGAGCGGATCGCCGACGAGCTCGGCCAGTCCGCTGGGCGAGGACTCGGTGGTCGGCTACCAGGTGCGGTTCACCGACCGCACCACGCGCTCGACGCGGGTCAAGCTGATGACCGACGGCATCCTGCTCGCCGAGCTGCAGCGCGACCGGATGCTGTGGAAGTACGACACGATCATCATCGACGAGGCGCACGAGCGGTCGCTGAACATCGACTTCCTGCTCGGCTACCTCAAGCGGCTGCTGCCGCGGCGTCCCGACCTCAAGCTCATCATCACGTCGGCGACCATCGACGTGGAGCGCTTCGCCGCCCACTTCGCCGACCGCGACGGCACACCTGCCCCGGTCGTCGAGGTCTCCGGGCGCACCTACCCCGTCGAGGTGCGCTACCGGCCGCTGCTCGACCTCGGCGAGGACGACGAGGACGGCGAGCCGGTCCAGCGCGACCAGACCGAGGCGATCGTCGAGGCCGTGCGCGAGCTGAGCGCCGAGGGCCCCGGCGACATCCTGGTCTTCCTGCCCGGGGAGCGCGAGATCCGCGACACCGCCGACGCGCTGCACGACCTGACGACCACCACCCGCGGCGGCGGCACCGAGGTCGTCCCGCTCTACTCCCGGCTCTCGGCCGCCGAGCAGCACCGGGTCTTCTCCTCGCACACCGGACGCCGCATCGTGCTGGCCACCAACGTCGCCGAGACGTCGCTGACGGTGCCCGGCATCCGGTACGTCGTCGACGCCGGTGTCGCGCGGATCTCGCGGTACTCCGCGCGCACCAAGGTGCAGCGGCTGCCGATCGAGCCGATCAGCCAGGCCTCGGCCAACCAGCGCTCGGGCCGCTGCGGCCGCGTCGCGGCCGGCGTGGCGATCCGGCTCTACTCCGAGGAGGACTTCGAGGCCCGCCCGGAGTTCACCGACCCCGAGATCCTGCGCACCAACCTGGCCAGCGTCATCCTCCAGATGACCAGCCTCCGGCTCGGCGACGTCGCGGACTTCCCGTTCGTGGAGCCGCCGGACCGCCGCAACGTCGCCTCCGGCGTGCAGCTGCTCGAGGAGCTCGGTGCGCTGGCGGTCGCCCCGGGCCCTGAGGAACGGCGACTGACCGGCCTCGGCCAGCGGCTGGCCCGCCTGCCCCTGGACCCGCGGCTGGGTCGGATGATCCTCGAGGCCGAGCGGCTCGGCTGCCTGCGCGAGGTGCTGGTCATCACCGCCGCGCTGAGCCTGCAGGACCCTCGCGAGCGGCCCGCCGAGATGCAGGCGCAGGCCGACCAGCAGCACGCCCGGTTCAAGGCCGACGACTCCGACTTCCTGACCTGGCTCAACCTGTGGCGCTACGTCAAGGAGCAGCAGAAGGAGCTCAGCTCCAGCGCGTTCCGTCGGATGTGCAAGCGGGAGTTCCTCAACTACCTGCGGGTGCGCGAGTGGCAGGACTTCGAGTCCCAGCTGCGCACCGTGTGCAAGGAGATGGGCGTGGACGTCGGGCACCCTGCCGACCTCCCCGACGCCGACGGCATCCACCAGGCGCTGCTCTCCGGTCTGCTCTCGCAGATCGGGCTGCTGGAGGAGCGCGACAAGCCCGCCCCCGGCGCGAAGGCCGCCAAGGGCCGACGCCCGATGCGCGAGTACGTCGGCGCCCGGGGAGCCCGGTTCGCGATCTTCCCCGGCAGCGGCCTGGCCCGGAAGACCCCGGCGTACGTCATGGCCGGCGAGCTCGTCGAGACCAGCCGTCTGTGGGCGCGCCAGGTCGCGGCCATCGACCCGGCCTGGGCCGAGCGGCTGGGTGGGGACCTGGTCAAGCGCACCTGGTCCGAGCCGCACTGGAGCACCAAGCGCGCAGCGGTGATGGCCTACGAGCGCGCCACCCTGTACGGCGTCCCGCTGGTCGCCGACCGGCTCGTCTCCTACGGCAAGGTCGACGTCGAGGTCGCCCGCGAGCTGTTCATCCGCCACGCCCTGGTGCAGGGGGAGTGGCGCACCCAGCAGAAGTTCCTCGAGCGCAACCGCCAGCGACTCGAGGAGGCCGCCGAGCTCGAGCACCGGGCCCGGCGCCGCGACATCGTCGTCGACGAGGAGACGCTCTTCGACTTCTACGACGCCCGGGTGGGCCCGGAGGTCGTCAGCGGCGCGCACTTCGACCAGTGGTGGAAGCAGGAGCGCCAGCGCAACGGCCGGCTGCTCGACTTCGACCCCAGCATGCTCACCCACGACACGGCCGAGGAGGTCCGCGAGGACGACTACCCCGAGCAGTGGCACGGCGAGGGCCTGACCTTCCCGATCGCCTACCACTTCGAGCCGGGGGCCGCCGACGACGGCCTGACCATCGACGTGCCGGTGGCCACGCTCAACCGCGTCGCCGCCGACGACTTCTCCTGGAACGTGCCGGGCCTGCGCGAGGAGCTGGTCACCAGCCTCATCCGCAGCCTGCCCAAGAGCCTGCGGGTCACCTTCGTGCCGGCCCCCGACAAGGCCCGCGACTTCCTGCGCGCCACGCCCCCGGGGGAGGAGCCGCTGCTCGACGCCCTCGAGCGCTGGTGCCGGGCCACCGGCGGCGTGGTGGTGCCGCGCGAGGCGTGGGACTGGGCCAAGGTGCCCGAGCACCTGCGCCCCACCTACCGGGTCGTCGACGACCGCGGCCTCGAGCAGGCTCGCGGCAAGGACCTCGAGGCGCTCAAGGCGCCGCTGCGCGGCCAGTTCACCCAGGCGCTGGCCGAGGTCGCCTCCGACTCCGGCCTGGCGCGCACCGGTGAGACCACCTGGGTCTTCGGCGACCTCGAGGAGTCGTTCACCCAGAAGCGCGCCGGCCACGAGGTCACCGCCTACCCGGGCCTCGTCGACGAGGGCGCCACGGTCGGGCTGCAGGTCGCCGGCTCCGAGGACGAGCGCGATGCCCGGCACCGCCTCGGCGTGCGCCGGCTGCTGCTGCTCGACCTCGACCGGCGCGGCGACTCCTCGGTGCGCCGGGTGCTCGACGGCCTCGGCAACGCCGAGAAGCTCGGGCTCGCCGGATCGCCCTACCCCTCGGTGGCCGAGCTGCTCGAGGACTGCCGGGCCGCGGTGGTCCAGGCCGCCGTCGACGCGCGGGCGCCCGTGCGCGACCAGGCGGCGTACGACGCCCTGCTGGCGCTCGTCGGCGCCGACCTCGAGGCGCACCTGCGGGGGGTGCTCGCCGACGTGGTCCGGGTCCTCGACGCCTGGCGACGGGCGGAGAAGCGCTCTCGGGCCGTGCCGACATGCACATGCTCACCGCGCTCACCGACATGCGCGCCCAGCTCGGGCGGCTCGTGCACCGCGGCTTCATCAGCGAGGCCGGACCCAGCCGGCTGCGCCGCTACCCGACGTACCTCAAGGCCCTGCTCCAGCGCCGCGAGAAGCTCGACAGCGGCGGTCTGGCGATCGGGGCCGACCGGCAGCTGATGGACCGGATCGCCGACCTGCAGGGCGCCTGGCTGCACCAGGTCGACGCGCTCCCCGAGGGGCGGCCGCCGGGGGAGCGGCTGCGCCGGGTGCGGTGGATGCTCGAGGAGTACCGCGTCTCCCTGTGGGCCCAGCAGCTCGGCACCGACGGCCCGGTCTCCGACCAGCGCATCCGCAAGGTCCTGGCCTGAGATCTCCGACCCGGGCGTAGCGTGGAGCAGGTGAGCCTCCCCGACCACCGCCGACCCCACCACCGGCCGCTGCAGGCGACCAGTGCGTTCTTCGACGAGCACGTCGGCGGGGTCGACCCGGCCCTGGTCACCGAGGCCGCCGACCGGGCCGCGCACCTGCTGGTGCGCGGCGCCCGCGAGAGCGCGGACCGCGCGGTGTCCGAGCGGCTGCTGCACCTGGCCGACACCGAGGGCATCGAGACCGTCGCCGAGGTGTGGGCGGCGTCGCCGGCCGACTCGCTCGCAGGCTGCCTGTGGCGGCTCTACCTGCTGCGCTCGTGGGTGCACGCCGAGCCGGTGCGGGCGGCCGCGCAGTTCGAGGAGGGCCGCTCGCGCGCCCAGGTCGCCCGGGTGGTGGCCGGGGTGGCCGAGCCGCCGGGCCCCGAGGAGCTCAAGGCGATGGTCGACGAGGTGCTGCGCGGCATCGCGGAGGGAGACTTCGCCGACGTGCTGTTCCGAGGCGCGGCCTTCGCGCGGGTGATCAGCGCCGGCCGGGCGGCGCGTGCGGAGAGCGGCCACGACGACGTGGAGCGGATGCTCGCGATGGCCGAGCAGCTCGAGGCCGCCGGTCACGCGGAGCTGGCCGGTCGCCTGGCTTGAGTCACGAGCCGCAGCGCCTATGCTGGTGCACGGTACGCCGGACCGCGGCAGCCCCGGGTCCCACATAAAGCCGCTACGAGCGGCCACGCGCCGTGAGGCGCTCCCGGTCCGGCGTACCATCCAGACCTGATGCGCACTCCGTCGAAGAGGTCCTCCCGCCCGCGGCCCTCGCTGCGCCGCGCCGCGCAGCGGCTGGTGCGCCGTGGCCCCCGCGTCACCTACGCCCCGCACCGCGACGGCCGCCCCGACCCGGGCGAGGTCGTGTGGGCCTGGGTGCCCTACGAGGAGGACGCCTCCCAGGGCAAGGACCGTCCGGTGCTGCTCATCGCCGCCGACCGCGCCCACGTCTACGGCCTGATGCTCACCAGCCAGGACCACGACCGGGACGCCGCGCAGGAGGCCCGCGCGGGCCGGCACTGGATGGACGTGGGGTCCGGCGGCTGGGACCGCGAGCAGCGTCCCAGCGAGGTCCGCCTGGACCGGTTGCTGCGCCTGGACCCCTCCGCCGTACGCCGCGAGGGCGCGGCGCTGGACCGGGCCCGGTTCGACGCGGTGGTGGCCGCCGCGCGGCGGTTCCACACGCTGGGCTGACCGCACGCACCGAGAGTCCGGTCACGTTGCGGGGCCGGGACGCGCCGAGACCTCCGGTCGTGTGCTCGCGCTCGGTAGGGTGGCGCCGCAGATCCTGAGAGGACGAGGTGGCAGTGGACAGCAAGCGTAGGCGGGCCCGACGGGGTGTCGCCACGACGGTGGCGCTGCTGACCCTCGCCCTGGTCGTGACGGCCTGTGACAGCGACGCCGGGCAGGAGACCGCTGCCCGGGTCCCGACCCGGTGCCCGCGCCCCAGGCGAAGGTCGAGCTGACCCTCGGCGTCTGGGGCAAGGACGCGGAGGTCGCGGGCTACGAGAAGGTCGTCGAGGCCTTCAACGAGACCTCCGGCGAGAGCACCGTCACCGTGGAGTCGTGGAGCGACCGCGACGCGCTCGACGACGCGCTGCGCGCCGGCGAGGCCAGCCCCGACGTCTTCCTGGCCTCGCGCCGCGACCTGACGTTCCTGCGCAACGAGGGCTACTCCACGCCGGTCGACGAGCTGCTCGACGAGCGCTCGGTGGAGTTCGGTGACGGCTACTCCCGCGACGCCCTCGAGGCGTTCTCCGCCGACACCCGGCTCCAGTGCATGCCCTTCGGCGTCTCGCCGATGGTGATCTACCGCAACACCGACCTCGTCGACCTCGAGCGGATGGCCGAGCGCGAGCTCGACGTGCCCGCGCCGGACTCGAGCCGCTTCACCTTCGACGAGTTCCGTGCCGCCGCGGAGTTCGCCACCAAGCCGCGCAAGCGCAGCAAGGGCGTCTACATCGAGCCGTCGCTGCGCGGTCTGGCGCCCTTCGTCTACTCCGGTGGCGGCGAGGTCTTCGACGACGACGAGCGCCCCGACCTCGATGGACGCTGTCCAGCGACGAGTCGCGCGACGCCCTGGAGCGCACCCTCGAGCTGCTGCGCCGCTCCAACCTGACCCTCAGCGAGGAGCAGCTCGCCAAGGCCACGCCGCTGGAGTGGTTCGAGCGCGGCCGCCTGGGGATGATCGCCGGCTACCGCGACCTGGTCCCCGAGCTGCGCGGCGGTGGAGGGCCTGGAGTTCGACGTGCTGCCGATGCCGACCCTCGACTCCCCGGCGACGATCGGCGACCTGACCGGGCTGTGCCTGAACCCGGCCACCGAGTCGATCACCGAGTCCGCCGACCTGCTGGTGCACATGATCTCCGACGAGGTCGTCGGCGAGCTGACCCGCACCGGCTACCTGGTGCCGGCCAACCAGCAGGTCGCGCTGACCGAGGACTTCACCCAGCCGGCGCTCCAGCCCGACCGGGCCGACCTCTTCACCTCGTCGGTGCGCTCGATGCGGGTGCCGCCGCTGCTCGACACCTGGACCCAGCTCCAGGCGGCTCGTCGACGAGCCCGATCGCCGAGCTCGTCACCACCCCGGGCGTCCTCGACCTCGAGACCGCCACCGACGTGATCGACGTGCTCTCGCGCACGGTGCTCGCGCCGAGAGGAGCTCGAGGAGTCCGACAGACCCCGACGGCCCCGAGCAGCACCGGGTCCCCGCGAGCAGCGAGGGTTAGTCGGGCTCCGGTCGGCGCCTCGGCGTCGACGGGCGGCTCGGTCGACGTCGGCGGTCAGGACCGCGTCGACGACCACCGGGCCGACGAGCCCGATCTGCCAGGGCCGCGCGCCCATGCCGCGATCAGCACGGCGGCGACCTCGGAGGCGAGCTCCTCCGGGTCGCGGGACGCGGGCGGGGCCCACAGCACCCGGCGCAGCGAGTCCGGGGTCAGCAGGTTCTCGACCGGCATGTCGTGCTCCTCGGCCAGCGCGGCCATCGCCTCGCGGGCCAGCACGAGACGGCGGGCCGCGACCGGGTCGCGGTCGGCCCAGGCGCGCGGCGGCGGCGGGCCGTCGCTGCGCGGGGTGCGGGCCGGCAGGTCGGACTCGGGCAGCTCGGCGACCTCGCGGAGCACGGCTGCGAAGCGCGACGAGTAGCGGTCGGCGCCGCGGCCGTGGAAGCCCTTGAGGGCCATCAGCGTCGTTGCGGTCGGTCGGCAGGGTGGGTGCGGTGGCGGCGGCCGCGTCATCGCCGAGTCGGGCACGATGCGTCCCGGTGTCACGTCGCGCTGCTCGGCGATCTCGTCGCGCAGCTCCCACATCGCCTTGACCGCGCCGAGGGCCCGGCGGCCGCGGACCTTGTGCAGGCCCGACGTACGACGCCACGCGTCGACGCGCACCGGCGCTCGAAGCTGCGCAGGGCGTCGAACTCCTCGCGGGCCCACTCGTCCTTGCCGGTGGCCGACCAGCTCGGCCGCGATCAGGTCGCGCAGCTCGACGAGGACCTCGACGTCGAGGGCGGCGTACTCCAGCCACGGCCGCGGGCAGCGGGCGCGTCGACCAGTCGACCGCCGAGTGCTCCTTCTTCATCCGGCGCCCGATCAGCGTCTCGACCAGCGTGGCGAGGCCGACGCGGGGGTAGCCGAGCAGCCGCGCCGGCCAGCTCGGTGTCGAAGAGCTCGGTCGGGCTACAGGCCCTCGCCGCGCAGGCACGGCAGGTCCTGGGTCGCGGCGTGCAGGATCCACTCGGCGTCGCCGATGGCCTCCTGCAGCGGCGCGAGGTCGTCGAAGGCGATCGGGTCGAGCAGGTGGGTGCCCGAGCCCTCGCGGCGCAGCTGGATCAGGTAGGCCCGGTTGGAGTAGCGGTGAGCCCGAGGCGCGCTCGGCGTCGATGGCCACCGGGCCGCTCGCCGCCGGCGATCGCCTCGCACAGCGCCGTCGAGCCCGGCCTCGGTGTCGACGACCTCGCCGAGGCCGTCGCGCAGGGTCAGCAGCGGGGCCGGCTCGCGGCTCGCGGCGCAGACTCCTCGGGTGGTGGTGACGGCGTCGGTCCGGCTGCTCGGGGACCTCGGGCGGAGCGGCGTCGGCCATCAGCGGGCGCCGCGCTGCCCGCGACGGCTGGGGAGCACCGCCACACCCTCGGGCACCGGCTCGAGGCCGGCGGCGGTGCACAGCAGCTCGCCCCAGGCCTCGACGTGCGGCGATCGTGTCGGGCACGCCGTCGGCGTCGACGCGGGCGTCCACGAGGCGCGGACCTCGACCTGGGCGGTGCCGGACTCGTCGGCCATCGACCCGAAGGACTCGGTGGTCACGCAGGTCACGGTGCCCGACTCGTGCGAGTACGCCGCCCCGCTGCGCGTCGAGCGCGTCGGTGAGCCAGGTCCAGCCGACGCCGGCCAGCAGCGGGTCGCCGACCAGGTCGAGCTCGATCTCGGCGCGGACGTAGGCGACGCACCGGAAGGTGCCGTCCCAGGCGTCGTTGCCGTCGGGGTCGTGCAGCAGGATGATCCGCCCGGTCGCGACGTCGGTGTCGTCGACGGTGACGTCGGCGCTGAGCGCCGAGGACAACGGGGCGATCCGCTGCGGGGCCGGCATCTCCTCGCAGCTCACCTCGGGGCGCAGGCGTGCCGCGCGCAGACCGGCGACGGCTGCGGTGAACGCGGCGGGGGCGGTGGGCACCCCGGCGCCGGGGTACGTCTCCTGACGGACGACCATGGCTCCACAGTAGGCGGGTGCCGTCGAACCGATGTCCGAACACGCCGGGGGACCTGAGACCCTTGTCCCGTGACCCACGTCGCCGATGAGCCCCCGCACCCGTCCAGCGCAGCCCCGCTCACGACAGCGCCTTCCTGCGGGCCGCCCGCGGTGAGGAGGTGCCGCACACGCCCGTGTGGTTCCAGCGCCAGGCGGGTCGCTCGCTGCCCGAGTACCTGCGCGTGCGCGAGGGCGTCGCGATGCTCGACGCCTGCATGGACCCCGAGATGGTCGTCGAGATCACCATGCAGCCGGTGCGCCGCTACGGCGTCGACGCCGCCATCTTCTTCTCCGACATCGTGCTGCCGCTCAAGGCCGTCGGCGTCGACCTCGACATCGTGCCCGGGCGTCGGCCCCGTGGTGGCCGAGCCGGTGCGCACCCTCGACGACGTCGAGCGCATCCCCGACCTGACCCCCGAGCACGTCGACGTTCATCACCGAGGCCGTGCGCGGCCTGGTCGGCGAGCTGGGCTCGACCCCGCTCATCGGCTTCGCCGGAGCCCCCTTCACCGTGGCCTCCTACCTGGTCGAGGGCGGTCCCTCGAAGGACCACGCCAAGACCAAGGCGATGATGTTCAGCGCCCCGGACGTCTGGGACGCGCTGATGCGCAAGATCGCCCAGATCGCCTCCGGCCTACCTGGAGGTGCAGGTCGCCGCCGGCGCCTCGGCCGTGCAGCTCTTCGACTCCTGGGCCGGAGCGCTGACCCCCGGCGACTACACCGAGCACGTCGCTGCCGCACTCCACCGCGGTGCTCGAGCGGGCCGGCACCCTGGGCGTGCCGCGCATCCACTTCGGGGTCGGCACCAGCCAACCTGCTCGACCTGATGGCCGAGGCCGGGGCCGACGTCGTCGGCGTCGACTGGCGCACCCCGCTGGAGCGGGCGATCCCGATGGTCGGCGAGCGCGCGGTGCAGGGCAACCTCGACCCGACGCTGGTCTTCGCGCCGACCGACGTGATGACCGCCCGGGCCGGCGCCATCATCGAGGCCGGCCGGGCCGCGCGCGGTCACATCTTCAACCTCGGGCACGGCGTGATCCCGTCGACCGACCCCGACCAGCTCGCGCGGCTCACCGAGTTCGTGCAGGCCTACCCGCTCGAGCGCCGGCTGAGCGGCGGCCCGTCGCCCCGCGGCGGCGGCGTACGACGGGGCGCAGCACGCAACCACGCGGCAGCCCGAGCAGCAGCGCGACCACGGCGAACGGCAGCACCGCCCCGTGACCGTGGCCAGCGCGAGCGTCACGGTGGTCAGACCGTCCCACCCGGCCCGCAGGCCGGCGAGGAACCCGGCCTCGTCCTCGGGCTCGGTGGCCTTGGCCGCCCGCGTCCGCTGCACGTGCACGGTGATGGTCGACATGGACGTCTGGTCGCCCAGGTAGGCCTGCTGGCGCAGCAGTGAGTTCAGCCTCTCCTGGCGCTTGGTCAGCTGGCTCTCGACCGCGACCACGTCGCGGATCGAGCCCGCGCGCTGCAGCAGCTCCTCGATGCGCGCGATGCTCGCGCGCTGCACCCGGATGCGGACCGCGGTGTCGACGACCTGGGTGGTGACGTCGTCGGTGGCCGAGGTCGAGCTCTCCAGGTCGGCGACCTTCTCGAGCTCGTCCATCGCCTCCGTGAACTCGGCGGCCGGGACCCGCAGCACCAGCCGCGCGTCGCGCACCTCGCCGTCCTCGTCGGTGCGGGTCTCGCTGTCGGTGATCCGGCCCTGGTAGCGGTCGGCCACCTTCTGCACGTCGAAGCGGGTGTCGGCGACGTCGTCGGCGCGCAGCGACACGGTGCCGGTGGAGATGAGCGCCGGCTCACGCACCGGGGAGTCGACGGAGGCGGCCACGTCCGCGACGCCCCCGGCGGACTCCGGCCTGGTCCGCGTCCGAGGAGAGGGAGCGGCGCGCCGTCGTAGGCGAGGCCGGGAGCGACCTCGTTGGCGCTGGTCGGACTCCGAGTCGCCGCTGCTGTCGCCGGCGCCGCTGCAGGCGGCCAGGGTCGTGAGCGCCGCCAGGCAGCCGGCCGGCGAGCAGGAGCCGGGAGCGGGAGAGGCGGCGGGGCCGCGTGGTCGGGTTCATGGTGCTGGGACGCGGCGTGCGGGGTGCTGGGTTCCCCTCCGGGGGTGCGTGCCAGAGTGGGGGCGTGCACAGGGACGTCGTGGTCGTGGGGGGCGGGATCGCCGGGCTGAGTGCCGCCCACGAGCTCGCGCTGGCCGGTCGGGACGTGCTCCTGCTCGAGGCGGCGCCCCGGATCGGCGGCAAGCTGCGCTCGCACGAGGTCGCGGGCGTGGTCGTCGACGTCGGTGCCGAGGCGATGCTCAACCGACGCCCCGAGGGCGTCGACCTGGCCCGTGCCGTCGGGCTCGAGGTGGTGCACCCGGCGATCGTCTCGTCGCGGCTCTGGACCAGGGGCGCGCTGCGAGCGCTGCCGCGCTCGCTGATGGGGGTGCCCCTCGACCTCGAGCAGCTGGCCGCCTCGGGCGATCCTCGACGACGCCGCCCTGGCCCGGGTGCGCGAGGAGCCGTCGCTGCCGCCGAGCGAGATCGGCGACGACATCAGCGTCGGCGACCTCGTCGACGCCCGGCTCGGCCCGGCCGTGACCGACCTGCTCGTCGAACCCCTGCTCGGCGGTGTGTACGCCGGTCGCGCCCGGCGGATCTCGGCCCGCGCGGGCGTCCCGCAGCTGGTCGCCATGGCCGAGCGCGGCTCGCTGCTCGAGCAGGGCGCGGCCCTGGCGCCCGCGGGTGCGACGTACGCCGCCCCGGTGTTCGCGGGCCTGGCCGGCGGGATGGGCACCCTGCCCGAGGTCCTCGCTGCCGCGGTGCGGGCCGCCGGAGGTGAGATCCGGACCGACGCGACCGTGCGCCGCCTGGAGCGCGACGGCGCCGGCTTCCGGCTGGTCGTCGGGCCCACCACCGCCCCGGAGGTGATCGCCGCCGACGCCGTCGTGCTGGCCACCCCGCCCGCGCCGACCGCGCGGCTGCTCGGCGAGGTCGCCCCTTTCGCTGGGGCCACGCTGGGTGGCGTCGAGACCGCGTCGATGGCGATCGTGACGCTGGCCTTCGCGACCGACGACGTCCCCGACCTGGCCGCCACCGAGAGCTCGGGCTTCCTGGTGCCGCCGGTGGACGGTCGCCGGATCAAGGCCTCCACCTTCTCGTTCGCCAAGTGGGCCTGGGTCCGCGAGGCGGGCGCGGCCGCCGGCGTGCTGCTCCTGCGCACCTCGCTGGGGCGCCACGGCGACGAGGCCCTGCTCCAGGCGCCCGACGAGCGGTTGGTCGAGCTCTCGTTGGCCGACCTGCGCGAGGCCGTCGGGCTGCGGGCCCGTCCCGTCGACACCCACGTGCAGCGCTGGGGCGGTGGGCTGCCGCAGTACGCCGTGGGCCACCTCGCCCTGGTCGCCCGGGTCCGCGCGGCGGTGGCGGAGGTGCCGGGGCTCGCGGTGTGCGGGGCGGCGTACGACGGCGTGGGCATCCCGGCTGTGATCGGCTCGGCACGGACGGCCGTCGCCCGGGTGAGCGGCTGACCGGCGCGCCAGGGCACTTGGCACAATGGGGCCCATGAGCGACACCAAGAGCAACGCAGCCCGGGTCCGGGAGATCAACGACGCCATCCGCTACACGATGTGGTCGGTCTTCCGGTTGCGCGACGTCCTGGGTGACGAGGCCGACCGCGCCGCCGAGGCCGCCGAGGTCGAGGAGCTCTTCGACGCGCTCGCCGCCGACGACGTCGTCGTGCGCGGGGTCTACGACGTCAGCGGGCTGCGCGCCGACGCCGACCTGCTGGTGTGGATCCACGCGGTGGACTCCGAGCAGCTCCAGGACGCCTACCACCGCTTCCGCCGCACCGCGTTCGGTGCGCGTCTCGACGCGGTGTGGTCGCAGATGGCGCTGCACCGCCCGGCCGAGTTCAACAAGAGCCACGTGCCGGCGTTCCTCGACGACGAGGAGCCCGAAGCGCCACGTGTGCGTCTACCCGTTCGTGCGCTCCTACGAGTGGTACCTGCTCGAGGACGACGAGCGCCGCGCGATGCTGTCGAGCACGGCAAGATGGCGCGCGACTACAAGGACGTGCGTGCCAACACCGTGGCCAGCTTCGCCCTCGGCGACTACGAGTGGATGCTGGCCTTCGAGGCCGACGAGCTCTACCGCATCGTCGACCTGATGCGGCACCTGCGCGCCTCCACCGCGCGCCGCCACGTGCGCGAGGAGGTGCCGTTCTACACCGGCGCCCTCACCGCCGTCCCCGACCTCCTGCACCGCCTGCCCTGACCCGCCCGCCCCGACCCGGCCTGATCTCCCGCCGACCCGGCCCAGATCTCCCGCTGACCCGGCCCGAATCCCGCTGCAGGTACGGGCCGGCTCGATGCGAAGTCCGGGCCGGCCCGGCGCAGATGTCGCGCTGGGTCACGTGGAACCCCCGAGCGAGAGGCCCCGTCCCACCCCCATGCCCACCCCCTGCGCGCCCCAGCCCGTCGGCGTACGTCCGGTCTCGTCCTGCTCGTCGTCCCGCTGCTGCTCGCGAGCGCCTGCGGCGGCGGGACGACGAGGTGGCCGTCGACGACGGTGCGCACGGCCGCCGGCGCCCGCAGCCGGAGCGCCGCCCCCGGGCCGGTGCGCACCCGCGACCTGGTCGTGGTGATGGACACCGGCGCGGGCCCCGAGATGTGCCTGGGCGCGGTGGCCGAGTCCTACCCGCCGCAGTGCAGCGGCCCGGCCATCGAGGGCTGGAGCTGGCGCGACCAGCAGGCCTTCGAGAAGGTCGGCGACGTGCGCTGGGGCTACTTCGCGCTCACCGGCGACGTGGGACGGTACTACCTTCACCGTCTCCGACGCGATCCCGGCCGCGCTCTACAGCCGCGGTGCGTCGAGGACGAGCAGGACCCGCCCCCGCCGCTGCGTCAGCGCGACGAGGCCTCGATCAACGAGATCGCCCGCGAGGTCGAGCGCGCTGCCGGGCGTCGGCCGGCACCTACGTCGAGAACAACCAGGTCGTGGTCGAGGTCGTCTACGACGACGGCGCGCTGCAGCAGCGCCTCGACGAGACAGTACGGCGCCAACGCGGTGCGGGTCGTCTCCCAGCTCGTCGACGCCGGCTGACGCGGAGGCCGGCGCTCAGCCCGCGACGGGCCCGGAGCCGTCGGCCGGCTCGAGGGTCATGCTGATCGAGTTGATGCAGTACCGGTCGCCGGTCGGGGTGCCGTAGCCGTCGGGGAAGACGTGGCCCGAGGTGCGAGCCGCACCCGGCGCAGCGCACCTCGACGCGCTTCATGCCGTGCGAGGTGTCCTCGATGTACTCGATGGTGTCGCTGACCGGCTGGTAGAACGACGGCCAGCCGCAGCCGGAGTGGAACTTGGTGTCGGACTCGAACAGCGTGGCCCGGCACGCCTTGCAGCGGTAGACGCCGGTGGTCTCGGTGTCGGTCAGCCGCCCCACGCCGGCGCGCTCGGTGCCGGCCTGGCGCAGCACGGCGTACTCCTCGGGCGAGAGCTGCTCGCGCCACTCGGCGTCGGTCTTCTCCACGTCGTAACCCATGTCTCCAGCCTACGTGGGCCACCTCATCCCTCCGGGGCGTTGACGAGCGCTCGGTGCACGGCTGTTCACTGTGTCGGTAAAGGACCCAGCCCGAGGAGGCCCGGTGAGCGCGACGATCCCCTGGGAGCGCGTACGGCGTGCAGGCGCGAAGCTGACGACCCCGCTGCACCCCGACGACTACCTCTCCCTGATCAACCCGCTGTGGAGCCAGCGCGAGCTGCGCGGCCGCATCGAGGAGGTCGTGCCGCGAGACCGAGGACGCCGCCACCCTGGTGATCCGGCCCGGCTGGGGCTGGCGCTTCGACCACCGCCCCGGCCAGTACGTCGGCATCGGGGTGCAGGTCGAGGGCCGCTTCCAGTGGCGCTCCTACTCGGTCAGCTCCGCCCCGCGCCGCTCCGGGCGCCACATCGCGATCACGGTGCGGGCGATGCCCGAGGGGCTGCTCTCCTCCCACCTGGTCAACGGGCTCGAGCCGGGCACGATCGTGCGGCTGGCCAAGCCCGAGGGCGACTTCGTGCTGCCCGACCCGCCGCCGCAGCGGATGCTCTTCCTGGTCGGCGGCTCCGGCATCACCCCGGTGATGGCGATGCTGCGCACCCTCGACCGGCGCGGCACCATGCCCGACGTCGTCCTGCACTACTCCTCGCCGACGCCCGAGCGGATGATCTTCCGCGACGAGCTGGCCCGGCTCGAGGAGGCCCACGACGGCCTCACCGTGCACCGGCTGCACACCGACGTCGACGGGCATCCTCGAGGTCGGTGACCGCGAGCGCGGCCTCGACGCCGTGTGCCCCGACTGGCGCGAGCGCGAGACCTGGGCCTGCGGGCCGGGGCCGATGCTCGACGCGGTGGCACGCGCACTTCGAGGCCGAGGGCCTCGAGGACCGGCTGCACCTCGAGCGCTTCACCCTCCAGCTCGGCGGCGACGGGGGCGAGGGCGGGCGATCCGCTTCCGCACCTCCGGCAAGGAGGTCGACGTCGACGGCGCCACGACCGTCCTCGAGGCGGGCGAGCAGGCCGGGCGTCGGCATGCCCTACGGCTGCCGGATGGGCATCTGCCACACCTGCACCCTGACCCTCGTCTCCGGCACCGTGCGCGACCTGCGCAACGGCGACGGAGTACGCGCAGCCCCACGAGCAGGTGCAGACCTGCGTCACCGCCGCCGTCGGCGACTGCGTCCTCGACATCTGACCCTCCCGACCAACCAGCACCGAGGAGACGCCATGGCCATCGCCGACGTCCAGGAGTACACGCACCTCACCGACGACGAGGTCGAGCAGATCGGCCGCGAGCTCGACCGGATCCGCGCCGACGTCGAGGAGTCGCGCGGCGCCGCCGACGCGGCGTACATCAACCGGATGATCAAGGTGCAGCGCGGCCTCGCCGCGGCCGCCCGGGTCACCCTGATGACCACCTGCCACTCGAAGAAGGCGCGGGTGCCGGGCGCGATCGCCGGTGGCGACCATGCTCGGCCTGGCCAAGATCCTCGAGAACATGGAGATCGGCCACAACGTCATGCACGGGCAGTGGGACTGGATGAACGACCCCGAGATCCACTCCTCCAGCTGGGAGTGGGACACCGCCCAGCCGGCCGAGCAGTGGAAGCACTCGCACAACTACATCCACCACCAGTTCACCAACGTGCTCGGCTACGACAACGACATCGGCTACGGCGTGCTGCGGATGGCGCGCGAGCAGCGCTGGAACCCCGCCAACCTCGGCCAGCCGGTCTACAACGCGCTGCTCGCCTCGCTCTTCCAGTGGGGCGTGGCGCTGCACGACCTCGACCTGGAGAAGATCCGCAAGGGCGAGAAGGACCTGCGGAGATGAAGCGCCAGCTCAAGCAGATCTGGCGCAAGGGCCGCAACCAGGCGCTCAAGGACTACGTCGTCTACCCGGCGCTGTCGGGCCCGCACTGGCGCACCACGATCAAGGCCAACGCGATCGCCAACCTGAGCGCGCAACCTGTGGTCCTACATGATCATCTTCTGCGGCCACTTCCCCGACGGGGCGCTGCACTTCACCGACGACGAGCTCGAGGACGAGACCCGCGCGGAGTGGTACCTGCGCCAGATCCTCGGTGCCGCCAACTTCGAGGGCGGCCCGCTGCTGCACATCCTGTCGGGCAACCTCGGCTTCCAGATCGAGCACCACCTCTTCCCGGACCTGCCCAGCAACCGGTACGCCGAGATCTCGGTGAAGGTGCGCGCGCTGTGCGACAAGTACGACCTGCCCTACACGACCGGTCCGCTGCACCGGCAGTACGGCCAGACGCTGCGCACGATCATGAAGCTCTCGCTGCCCAACGGGTTCACCTCCCCCGACAGCCCGCCCCCGGTCGAGCGTGGCCGCAAGTCCGACGCCGAGCTGCCGGCGCGGCGCTCCGAGCTCGGCGGGTGGTCGCGCTGCGGCGCCGGGCGGGCCTCGTGATCCGCGGGCTGTCCCGCGCGGTCGACGCGCGTACGGCGCCGTTCGCGTGGGAGCCCGACGAGTGACGGGTCGACCGGTCGCTCGTCGGGGCGCGGGTCACCCAGTGCGCGCTGAGCCGGATCTGCGGCGCGTGCGCCGCCGTCGCTGGGTCGCCCGATGGCGTTCGTGGGTGACGCCGACGAGGTCGCCCGCAACGCCTTCCACGCCCCGCCGCTGCACGAGGACTGTGCCCGGGCGATGGCCGCCGACGGGCCGGCCTGCAGGTGGTGCTGACCGCCGGCTTCGAGTTCGTGCGGCCGGTCGCTGGTGCGGTCGACCGGCGGCCGACGTTCGAGCCGAACTCGCTGCTCTAGCCGATCTGCCTTGGACCTGCTGCGGGTCGTGGTCTGGGTCGTGGTTCCAGTCGTGGTCCGTGGACGCACCATGGCGCGTCCTCAGGCACACGACCCGGACCACGACCCGGACCACGACCCGTCAGACCAGCCCCAGCGCCGCGTCGACGACGGCGGCGGCGTCGAGCCCGTGCAACCGGTAGGCGTCGTCGAGGCCGGAGGACTGCCCGAACTCCTCGACGCCCAGGCAGCGGATCCGGTCGCCACGCGCGCCGGCGAGGAACGACAGCGTGTGCGGGTGCCCGTCGAGCACGGTCACCAGCGGCGCCGGTGCGCTGCGCGGGGAACAGCTCCGTCGAGGATGTCGCCACCCGTGCCGCCGGCGCGGCGCCCGCGCTGCTGGAACGAGCGGAAGACCAGGTCGGGGCTGGTCAGGCAGACCACCCCGGCGCGCACGCCCTGCCGCGAGCAGGCGTCTCGGCCGCGGCGAGCACCTCGGGCATGATCGCGCCGACGCCGACCAGCGTGACCTGCTCCTCGTCCGGGCGCGTGCTCCGCGGGCAGCCGGTAGCCGCCGGCCACCGCCTGGCGACGGCGGCGCTCCACCAGCGCCGGGTCGTCGGGCAGCTGCGGCCAGGGCGGGGTCGAGGGGGCGCGTGGAGAGCCGGAAGTACGACGACGTGCCGCCGGGCACGCCGACCGACTCCATCGCGGCCAGGAAGCACCACTCGAGGTCCTGGGCGAACGCCGGCTCCCAGGCGGTGCAGCCCGGCTGCTCCAGGCCGATCGACGGCGTGGTGATCGACTGGTGCGCGCCGCCCTCGGGGGCCAGGGTCACGCCCGAGGGCGTGCCCACCAGGATCGACTGGCCGCCGGAGTAGATGCCGTAGGACCACGGCTCCAGCGCACGGGAGACGAACGGGTCGTAGATCGTCGCGATCGGGATCAGCCGCTCGCCCCAGCGTGACCAGGTCGCCCCGAGCTCGCCGAGCAGCGAGACCAGGTTGACCTCGGCGATGCCGAGCTCGATGTGCTGGCCGTTGGCGCGCTCCGACCAGCGCAGCAGCCGCTCGGTGTCGTCGGCGAACCAGTCGCGGCGCTCCGCCACCGACCACACCCCGGTCTTGTTGATCCAGCCGCCCAGGTTGGTCGAGGAGGCGACGTCGGGGCTGCAGGTGACCACCCGGTGCGGCCACCGCGGGCGCGTCGCGGTGCAGGTCGGCCAGCAGCCGGCCCAGGGCCGCCTGGGTCGAGACCGGCCGCTTGTGGGCATGGCCCAGCGCGACCGGCACCGGGAGCGGGGTCGTCGGCGGCTGCGGCGTACGACGCAGGGTCGCGGCGCGCTGCGCGCACAGCAGGTCGCGCGGCGCTGCCCGGCCGCGAAGCGCTGTCCACGGCGCGGCCCGGTCGCCGCCGGTCCGCTCGGCCAGGGCGTCCATCTGCGCGCCGGTCAGCAGCGCGGAGTGGTTGTTGGGGTGGCCCTCGGTGGGCAGCCCGCGGCCCTTGATCGTGTAGGCGAACACGACCGTGGGGCGGTCGGTCGTCGACGTCGGCGGAAGGTGTCGACCAGCAGGCCCAGGTCGTGCCCGCCGAGGTCGCGCACCAGCTCGGCCAGGTCGTCGGCGTCGAGCGAGTCCACGAGCCCGCGCAGCTCGGCCGAGGGCGACCAGTCGTCCGAGTCGGCCAGCAGCCGCTCGGCGACCTCGTCGGTGTCGGCGCGCAGCATCCGCTGGTACTCCTCGTTGGGCATCTGCCTCCAGCCGGGCGCGCAGCTCGGCACCGCCGGGGCGCTCGAAGAGCTCGCTGATGCGCCGGCCCCACTTGAGCGTCACGACCTGCCAGCCGGCGGCGGCGAACATGCCGGCAGCCGCGCGATCTGCAGCTCGGGCACGACCCGGTCGAGCGACTGCCGGTTGACGTCGACGACCCAGAGGAGCTCGCCGAGCCGGGCCACGGCGGGGTCGGCCACGGCCTCCCAGATCGCGCCCTCGTCGAGCTCGGCGTCGCCGAGCAGGCTGACGAAGCGGCCGGCCGGCGGGGCGTCGGCGAAGCGGGAGGCGACGTAGCGGTGCGACATCGCCGCCCACAGCGCCGCGGTCGCGCCGATGCCGACCGAGCCGGTGGAGAAGTCGACGGTGTCGGGGTCCTTGAGCCGCGAGGGGTAGGACTGCAGCCCGCCCTTGGCCCGCAGCGTCGGCAGGTAGGCCTCGTCGAGGTCGCCGAGCAGGTAGTTGAGCGCGTGCAGCACCGGCGAGGCGTGCGGCTTGACCGACACCCGGTCGTCGCGCTCGAGCTCGGCGAACCACAGCGCCACCATGATGTCGACCATCGAGGCCGACGAGGCCTGGTGGCCGCCGACCTTGACGCCGCTGTCGTTGGGGCGCCCGGCGTTGGCGGCGTCGACGATCGACGTCGCCAGCCACAGCACGCGGCGCGAGACCTCGCGCAGCGAGGCGATCCGGGGTCGGGGGCTGGTCGACGCGTCTCCTCGGACGGGGTCGTCGACGCCGGTCGGGCGGGTGCGCTGGGGCTCAGGGCGCCGACTGGGCCGCGTCGGGCGTACGCCGCGCGGCTCACCCGTGACTGGGTCAGCCCGGCCGGTCGAGGTCCTCGACGCAGGTCGAGCGGGTCCTCCAGCCCGACCGAGAGCCGTACGACGCCCGCGGCGGGTCGCGCGTGGGCGGCGACCGGGCGGTGGGTCAGCGCCGCGGGGTGCTGGACCAGCGAGTCGACGCCGCCCAGCGAGACCGCGTGGGTGAACAGCTCGCACCGACGAGGTCAGCCGCGCGGCGGCGGCGTACCCGCCGCGCAGGGTCGATCGCGACCATCGCGCCCGGGCCGCGCATCTGGGTGCCGAGCAGCCCGCGCGGGTCGCCGTCAGGCCGGGGTAGTGCACGCGGGCGACCTCGTCGCGTGCCCTGCGAGCCAGGCTGACGAGCTGCCGGGCGCCGTCCTGCTGGGCGCGCACCCGCAGCGGCAGCGTGGCCAGGCCGCGGTGCAGCAGGTAGGCGCCGAGCGGGTGCAGGATGCCGCCGGTGACGGCGCGGACCTGGCGCAGCGCGTACGGCGGTCTCCTCGGCGCAGGCGATCACGCCGCCCACGACGTCGCCGTGGCCGCCGAGGTACTTGGTGGCGCTGTGCAGCGCCATCGCGGCGCCGTGGTCGAGCGGGTTCTGCAGCACCGGGGTGGCGAAGGTGTTGTCGACGAGCACGGGCACGTCGCCGGCGGCGGCCACGGCGGCGCGGATGTCGAGCAGCTCCAGCGTCGGGTTGGCCGGGGTCTCCACGACCACCAGCGCGGTGTCGGGGCGCACGGTCGCGGCGATCTCGTCCTCGGTGCACCAGACGTCACCTCGGTGCCGAGCAGGCCGGTCGAGAGCAGGTGGTCGGTGCCGCCGTACAGCGGGCGGACCGCGACGACGTGGCGCTTGCCGGTCGGCATCGTGCGCGAGAGCACCGCGGCGGTCATCGCCGCCATGCCGGAGGCGAACGCGACCGCGGTCTCGGCGTGCTCGAGCGTGGCGAGCGCGGTCTCGAAGCGGGCCACGGTGGGGTTCCACAGCCGCGGCGTAGACGTGGCCGCCCTCGGTCGGGGTGGCCGCCGGTCGCCATCGACTCGTAGGAGTCGCCGCCCGGTCTCGAGGTCGGGCAGCGGGTTGGTCGAGGAGAGGTCGAGCGGGCAGGGCGTGCACGCCGAGGGCCGGTGAGGTCCTCGCGGCCGCTGTGGACGGCGAGCGGAGTCGGGGCGGAGGTGAGCGCGTCATGCCTCGATCGTCGTGGAGATCGCAATCCAGGCGTCGGATCTCGGCTGTCGAAGACGTAGGCTGAGCGCCTGATCGGTTGCAGGACGAGCAGGATCGCCGGGTCCTGCGAGGAGGCCGCGTTGCCGGATCACAGACCCGACCCCACGGTGGCCGCTCGCGGCCTCGACCAGCTCGACCTCGACATCCTGCGCGCGCTCGGCGCCGACGGCCGCGCTGACCAACAAGGCGCTCGCCGCGCGCCTGGGCGTGGCCGAGTCGACCTGTGCCTACCGGGTGCGCGCGCTGCGCGACCGCGGGCGTCATCGTCGGCACCAGCGTGCAGGTCGACGTCGCCGCGCTCGGCTTCCCGCTGCAGGCGGTGATCAAGGTGCGCCTCGGCAGCCACGACCGCGCAGCACGTGCACGACGCTGTACGACGCCCTGGTCGCAGGTCCCCGGGCGTGCTCCAGGCGCTGCACGTCGGCCGGCGAGGACGACTTCCACCTGCTCGTCGCCGTCGCCGACCCCGAGGCGCTGCGCGACCTGGTCCTCGAGCACGTCACCGTGCACCCCGTGGTGCGCTCGACCGAGACCCAGCTGGTCTTCGAGCGCCGCAAGGGCCGCGGCGTCCTCTGAGCGCGGCGCCGCCGGGGAACCGGGTTCGGGGCGGGACGTCGGACGAGCAGCCACCACGGAGAGGAGACAGCTGTGCGCAGGGTCGGTCCGTGGATCGCCGGGGTGGCCGTCCTCGTGGCGTTGTGGCCCGTCATGTGCGTGTCGTCCGAGGACGGTCCGACGAGCTGTCGAAGCGTCCTGGTCGGTCTGCCCTGGGGTGACAGCGCCGACAGCTGGGGGATGGTCGTCGCCGCTGCGGCGGCGGCGCTCACCTTCGTGGTCGTGCGCCGGCTGCTCGGGGCCGGCAGCAGCCGCGGGGGGTAGCCCGCCGGGGCCTCGACGCTCAGTCGGCCGACGACGTACGACCGGCGAGCCAGGCGTGCAGCGCGGGCCCGTCGGCTCGACCGCTCCATCTCCTCGCCGCCGTCGCAGGTCAGCAGCGCCACCGTGGTGTGCGCGGGGGAGGAGGCGACCACCTGCCAGTGCCCGCCGCGCAGCGCCCACTCCTCGAGGGGGCGGGTGCGGGCGGCGGCATCAGAAGCCCGTGGTGCACCAGGGCGTCGGACCGCCGTCGGCCATGGCCGCGAAGGTGTCGACCCCGGGCCGTGAGCCGTCCGGCGGCCGCCAGCGTGGCGACGTCGACGTCCCCGAGGTAGAGCGGCCCAGCGTCTCGACCGAGAGCCGCACGTCGGCCTCGTCGTCGGTACGCCGCACCGTCGCGGCGCCGCCGCTGCGTGGTGACCCGCCAACGGCCGGCGGTGTGGCCCAGGGCGTCGTCGACCTCGAGCACCACGTCGCCGTCGGCGCTCCACGGGCGCGCCTCGAGGGCGACCGGCAGGTCGAGCACGCGCACCCACAGCGTGTCGTGGAGCGCGGTGGTGGTCACGACCCGCGGGTCGACGAGCGCGAGGTCGAGCGTCGTCGAGCAGCGGGCTGCGGCCCCAGCGGACCTTCTCGACGAGGTCGATGTCGGCGACGAAGCGCCACAGCCGCAGGTAGGACGTCGTGGTCGTCGGCGGCGAGGTCGACCAGATCGATCGCCGCGTCCTTGCGGTGGTCGCCGTTGTGCTTGAAGAGGGCGTAGCCGTCGACGGTGCCGGTGGCGTCGAGGTGCAGCACCGCGCGCAGCATCTTGTCGGGCGCGCCCTTGTCCCAGTCGTACTCGCCGGTCAGGAACATCTCGTAGAACGACGGCCGGCTGACCGCGCCGCGGGTGCGCCTGCAGGTGGCGGCCGAAGACCTCGCGCACGTGCGGCCACGCCTCGGTCGGCTCCACCATCTCCAGGCTGCCCGGCGTCGTCGAGGTCGCGCAGCCCGAAGCGGGCGCCCGTGTCGATCTCCACGCGTCGACCGCGCACGGCCGGGCCGAAGCCGAAGCGGCCGTAGATCGAGCCCTCGGTCGCGGTCAGCGCCGCCACCGGGCGACCCTGCGCGACCGCGTGGTCGAGGTCCTCGGTCATCAGCCGGCGCAGCAGGCCCTGGCGGCGGTGGGTGGGGGCGACGGTGACGTCGCTGATCATGTGCAGCCCGAGCGTGCGGCCCCCGCCGACGTTGAGCTCGCCCGCCCAGCTGGCGAAGGTCGCCGACCGGCAGCGTGCCGCCGGCGACCCGGGCGGTCGGCCAGGCGCCGCGCAGCACCGCCCCGTCCCGCCCGGCGTGCTTGCGCCAGCGGTCGAACTCGGCGTCGTCGTTGCGGCCGTCGTGGAAGCCGCGCGAGAGGCCCTCCAGCCAGCCGCGCAGCAGCGCCGCGTCGGCGCCCTCGTCGCCGGGCTCGAGGGTGCGGAAGGTCAGGTCGGCGTGCGGCTCACTCACCCCGACACCCTAGGAGCAGCCCCACCCACCCCACCACGCGATATCCCCGTCCGTTGGTCGAGCAGTGACGAGCGCCAGCGAGGAGCGTCGCCGAGACCCGGTGAGGTGCCCGCTCGCCGTACGCCGGGTGGTTGCGGGGTCTCGGCGTCGCTCGAGCCTTCGGCCCTCGCTGCTCGACCAGCGGTCGGGACGCGCAGCCCTAGGGTGGGCGCATGGCGAAGGCGAGCGCGGCCGAGGTGCAGGCCGGTGGGCGCGCGGTGCGCGTCTCGAGCCCCGACCGGGTGATCTACGAGGCGACGGAGCGCACCCCCGAGGTGACCAAGCTGATGGTCGCCGAGTACGTCGCCTCGGTCGACGTCGGGCTGATGCGCGCGCTGCGCGACCGGCCCACCGCCCTCGAGCGCTGGCCCTCGGGGGTGCGCGAGGGCATGCACCTGGCCACCGGCCCGCAGGACAGCAAGGCCGAGGCGTTCTACCAGAAGCGGGTGCCCCGGGGCGCGCCCGACTACCTCGAGACCGCGACCGTCACCTTCCCCTCGGGCCGCACCGCCGACGAGATCTGCCCGACCGAGATCGCGGTCCCGGTCTGGTGCGCCCACATGGGCACGCTGACCTTCCACCCCTGGCCGGTGCGCCGCGGCGACGTGGACCACCCCGACGAGCTGCGCATCGACCTCGACCCGCAGCCGGGCACCACGCTTCACCGACGCCGCCCGGGTCGCGGGCGTGGCCCGTGAGCTGTTCGCCGAGCTCGGGCATCACGGCGTACGCCAAGACCTCGGGCAACCGTGGCGTGCACGTCTACGTGCGGATCGAGCCGCGCTGGGAGTTCACCGACGTCCGGCACGCGGCCATCGGGTTCGGACGGGCGCTCGAGCGCCGCGACGACCAGGTCACGACGGCGTGGTGGAAGGAGGAGCGCGGGGAGCGGATCTTCGTCGACTACAACCAGAACTGCCGCGACCGCACCATCGCCTCGGCGTACTCGCTGCGGCCGCTGCCCGGTGCCCCGGTCTCGACGCCGCTGACGTGGGCCGAGGTCGCCGAGCTGCGCGACCCGCGCGAGCACCACCTCTTCACGGTGCCCGACCGGCTCGCCGACGGCGACCCGTGGGCCGGCATCGACGACGAGGCGTTCTCGATCCAGCCGCTGCTCGACCTGTACGAGGAGCTGCCCGGGGGAGAGATGCCCTACCCGCCGGACCACCCGAAGATGCCCGGCGAGCCGCCGCGGGTGCAGCCCTCGAAGAAGGTGGCCGAGCACTGGGACGCCGACGGCAACCGCGTGAGGACTGACTGAGGGCTGGAAACGAGAAGGGCCCGCCCGGCGGAGTCTCAGCTGCGCCGGACGGGCTCCCGTCTCTGCGTCCGAGAGATCCCCCCGGATCCTCGGACGCGATGGTCACGGTCGAGGTGAGTCCGCGTTCCCCCCAGAACCGCGGCATTCCCCCCGGTGTGACCGGGGAGGTCGCCCCCCGGCGACCTCGTGGTCACTACATTACGAGCGGTTGCGGGCAGATGGGTCCACGCGAGGTCCACAATCGGTCCAGCGTTCGGTAACAAGCGGGCTCCCGTAGGCTCCGGGCCGTGGACACGGCGGTGCAGGGAGAAGACGTGGCGGGCACCAGGCGTCAGCTGGTCCTGGTGACCGGCTCGGGACGCAGCGGGACCAGCTCGTTGGCGGGCTCGCTGCAGCGGCTCGGCTGGCACGTCCCGCTCCCGCTGCTCGAGGCCTCCGAGATCAACCCCCGCGGCTTCTACGAGAGCCAGTGGGTCGTCGAGCTGCACGAGCGCCTGCTGGGCTCCGTCCCGGTCCGGACCAACGACGCCCGGCCCGAGGCGGCCGAGGCGGCCGCGGCGGCCGCCTCGGACCCCGCTGTGCTGGCCGAGCTGGTGGCCTGGCTCGAGGAGCAGGGCGCGGCGGACCGCCTGCTGGTCAAGGACCCCCGGATCTTCTGGGTGCCCGGGCTGTGGCGTGACGCCGCCGCCGCGACCGGCCACGACCTGGTCTTCCTGGTCACCCTGCGCCACCCGACCGTGGTCGCCCGGTCACGCGACACCGCGTTCCTCTCCGACGAGAGCGACGAGGTCCGTCTGCGCCGCTCGTCGGCGAACGTCGCCGGGTGGGTGAACAACACCCTGGAGTCCGTGACCGCGACCCAGGGCGTACGACGCGCCTGGGTCCGCTACGACGACCTGCTCGCCGACTGGCGTTCCTGCCTGGCCCGCGTGGGCGCCCAGACCGGCCTCGACCTGCCCGCCACGGTGCACGACCGGTCGGCGCACGAGGTCGACGACTTCCTGACTCCCGAGCTCAACCGGTCCCGGGTCTCCTGGGGCGACGTCGAGGTCCTCGACGAGCTGAGGGTGCTCGCCGAGCGCCTGTGGAGCGCGGTGACCGGTCTGGTCGAGGACCCGGAGGACGCGGCGAGCCTCGCGGAGGTGGCGGCCTGCCGTGCCGACTACGCCCGGCTGCACAGCCTGGCCGCGGGCCTGGCCTTCCACGAGACCGAGGCCAGCGTGATCACGGCCCGCCGCCGCGTCCAGCGTCGCCTCAGCCGTCGGCACCGCGCCGAGCTGCGGGACCTGCGCGCTCAGCTCGACTGAGGCCCCTGCGCCGGGAGCTCCCAGGGCGCCCGGACCGGGTAGTAGGCCTCGCACCAGGTGCCGAGCACCTCCTCGAGCTGGCCGGCCCGCAACGCGTGGTCGTGGTCGTCGGCCAGGCAGACGAAGTCGGCGTCGCGGGCCTCGAGCAGCTGCTGCAGCTGCCGGGGAAGGTCGCTGCCACCCAGGTTCACGAAGGCCAGCGACCCCGCCCCCACGAAGGAGGACCCCGTCACCACACCGTAGTGCTGGGCCAGTGAGCTGAGCAGCGACACGTCGTCCGAGGAGCGGAACGGCGACCGCGCGGTCCGCTCGACCTCCGTCGCGAAACGCTCGGCGACCTCAGCGAGCACCGAGCGGCGGTGCGGGTGCGGCGAGTGCGCCATCGTGTGGGTGATGTGGACCCCGAAGGCGGCGTGCAGCAGCGCCCGGTTGTTCCAGGCGGCCGCGAGGAACGGCGGCACGTCGCCGGTGCCGCTGGGGCCGATCGGGACCGTGGAGAAGAACGACGCGAACTGGCCGCCGGGGCCGAAGAAGGTCTCCGGGCCGACCGGGCGCCCCAGCAGCACGTCGTCGTTGAAGTAGACGAACTGCTCGCTGAGGTCGGGCACCCGGTGCAGTCCGGTCTCGATCGCGTGCGAGTTGAACGTGGGCAGCGCGTCCGCGGGCAGGATGTCGCGGTGGTCGACCAGCTGCACGCTGGGGTGCGAGGTGTCGAGCCACGCGGGCGCCTGTCCGGCGGTGACGAGGTGGATGCGGCGTACCCAGGGCGCGAAGAGGTGCAGCGAGCGCATCGAGTAGCGCAGCTCGTCGTGGGAGGTGAACCGGGCGCGGCCGCCGGCCTCGCGCCGCAGCGCACCGCCGTCGGCCTCGTCGAGCCGGCGCCGGCGCGCCTCGTCCCACTGCGGGTCGTCGCCGTCGACCCAGGTGTAGACCACGTCCACGGGGCCGCGGACCTCGGTGGTCGTCGGCGTCGTCATCATCGGGAAGGTGCGCACCGCCACCCCGTCGACCTCGGTGTCGCGCGGGCCGTCGCGCACCTCGGTCCGCGAGAACCTGGAGGCGTAGAGGTTGGGGCGCGGCGCCACCAGGTCGTCGTCGGGCGACTCGGGCCAGAACTGGACCTCGACGGCGCACCCGGAGCTGAGGTGGGTGGCCCGACCGTCCGCGGTCGGCCAGGGGCCCAGGACCAGGCGCGAGGTGCGGCCGTGCCGCAGGCGGGCGGCCAGCTCGGGCACGGTGCCGACCCGGTCGGGCCAGCCCTGGTCGCCGGGATCGAGCAGGCACAGGTAGTCGGGCAGCGCAGCGGCGGCCAGCGAGGCCAGGAACGCGTCGCGCTCGTGCATCGGCACCACGAGCACGGGGGCGGGCTCGCCGTGGCGGGGCAGCACGAACCAGGTGTCCGTGACCGTCCGGGCGCAGGCCGCCGCGCCCTCCAGTGCGGTGCGGCGCGCCTCGTCGGGCGTGACCGACGAGATGTCGCTGGAGACGGCCGGCGCAGCCGGCGCGGTCGCCTGCTCGTCGGGTGCGGCGCTCGCCTGGTCGCGCAGGTCGAGCCGGCTGCGGCCGCCGCGCCGGTCGACGACCCGCTGCAGCAGCTCCTCCCAGCGCGCGGCCACGGCGGCGGGTCGCCACTGGGTCGACGACGCTGCAGCCGCGGCGCCCAGGCGGCGGCGGGTGGTGTCGTCCTCACCGAGGGCGACCAGTGCCGAGGCCAGCCCGGCCACGGTGTCCGGGGTGGTCAGCAGGCCGTCGACGCCGTGGTCGACCCAGTGCCGTGCACCGTCGGGCGCGTCGAAGGCGATCGGCGGCACCCCGGCCGCCATCGCCTGCTGCAGCGCCCAGGGTGCCTCGGGGCCGCTCCAGCGCGAGGTGAAGGCGGCGATCGACGCCTGGGCCCACTCGGTGCGCATGTCGGGCACGGTGCCGGGCAGCTCCACCCGGTCGTAGAGCCCCTCGCGACGGGCCTGGCGCAGGAGCTGCCACCGCAACCGGCCCTCGCCGTACACCCGCAGGCGCCAGCCGGGCAGCCGGTCGGCCGCGTCGGCGAAGGCGTGGACCAGCTTCTGGACCTGCCCCTCCGGGGTGAGTCGGGTCGAGGTCATCACCAGGCGCCCGTCGCCCAGCGACCGCGGCGCGTGACCTGCGGGCAGGGCGAGCGCGATGTCCACGACCTCCGCCCCGACGGGCGCGGGTGCACGCTGGTCGCGCATCCAGGCGGCCATGCTGGGGGTCAGCACCACGACCGCGTCGGCCTGGTCGGCGCTGTCGAGGAGGGGACCGGCGGAGGGGCCGCGGCTCGACGACGTACCGCCCTCGTGGTGGACCAGGGCGGTTCCGGGCGGCAGCAGCCGGGCCGCCGCGGCCTGGAGCGGCGCCGACGTCGTGACCACCACGTCGGCGCGCTCGGCACGCAGCGCACGCTCGAGCGCGGCGTCGGAGTCGGCGCCGTAGCCGGACACCCCGGGGCTCAGCGCCGAGTCGGTCGGTGCGGGGTCGTCGGCGGTGCGGGCGAGCAGGGTGAGCAGCTCCACGCCGGCCGGCACGGCCACCGCGGGACGCGTGGGGTCGGGCGCCAGCAGGGACAGGACCCGTACGTCGTGGCGTTGCGCCAGCACGCCGGCGACGGCCAGGCCCGAGGCCTCGAGCCCGCCGGGCAGGCCGGCGTCGTCGAGCAGCCAGGTGATCCTCATCCGGTGGGACCTGTCGTCAGGCGGGCGCCGAGCTCGGCGAGCGGACCGACCCAGCGCAGGCGCAGGACCCGGTCGCTGCCGTCGGAGAGCTCCGGCAGCAGGGTGTCCTTGCCGGGCGCGGCCAGGCCGTTGCGGTCGCGTCGTACGACCAGCCGCCGGTCGCCGGCGGTGGCGACCAGGGTGAGTGGCTGCGGCTCCAGCCCGGCGAGCGCGTCGAGGGTGTGGACGGTGACCTCCACCTGCCAGGTCCCCGCGGGGGTGGCCGTCGCCGGGACCCGGGACACGGTCTCGCCGTCGCGGTCCACCAGGAGCACGGAGTCGAGCGCAGAGGAGTCGAACGCAGAGGAGTCGAACGCGGGGGAGCCGGCGCCGCCGGCCAGCTCGAGGACCACGCCGCCGGCGTCGGTGGGAGTGCCGGTGCGGACGTCGACCACGCGGACCCCCGGTGCCAGGGGCCGGCGGCGCAGGCGCAGGCCGCCGGCGTCGGTGCGCTGCAGCGAGAGCACGGTGTCGCCGCGCGGACCGGCCGGCACGACCAGCCGGTCGGAGCTGTCAGCGGCGGGCACCCACACGGGCAGGAGGTGTCCCTTCGCGGTCTGCACGACCAGGTCCCAGGCCTCGTCGTCGGCCGGGAGGCCGGCCGGGCCCACGACCGAGTCCACGGCGACGGTGACCGCGACGGCGTGCTCGGCTCCGGCCAGGGCGCCGCCGGTCTCGTCGGGATCCAGCCGGTCGGCGGGCAGGGTCACGACCTGCTCCGGGTCGCGGGTCGAGCGCAGGGCCGGACGCTGGTCGGGTCCGGACAGGGCGATGCTCGCCCAGAGCGTGGATCCGTCGAAGACGCCGGCGCAGTCGACGAGCAGCGCCCCCTCAGGCGGCTGCTGGCGCGCGGGTGCCGGCTCGTCCTGGGGTCCCGGGTCGGGAGCCGGGTCGGTCGATCGGGACGGCGTCGCAGCGGACCGGAGCCGGCCCAGCTTGTTCCTCACCGGGGCGTCACAGCCCGGTGACGCCCTCGCCGCCGCCGGCCTGCTCGTCGAAGTTCTCGTGCTCCAGCAGGTGCAGCACCGGCACGCCGAGCTTGCGGCGGGCCTGGGAGGTCCAGTCGAGGTGGAAGAACTCCGCCACGACGTGGTGGCGGGTCAGGACGATCGCCTCACGACCGTCGACCGCGGCGACCTCGGCGCTGAGCGCGTCGACGGGGGGTTCGGTGATGATCCGGCCGGTGGCCTCGGCGCCGGCGTGGCGCAGGTGCTCCAAGGTGGAGTGCAGCTCGGCATCCGAGCGCTCGCGGCAGTCCTGCCGCACGGCCTCGAGGTCGATCTCCGACATCGTCATGGCCGGGGAGGCCAGCATCTCGCCGCCGGAGAGCGAACCCATCGCCGCCTCGACCCGGGCCGCGGCGTCCTCGAGGGGCAGCAGCACGTGGTAGCGCACCCGCTCGCCCTCCTCGGACAGCTCGGTGTGCAGGGAGCGCACCTGCGCGGCATCCGCGGGGGAGAGCGCCTGCTCGATCAGGAGTACGACGTCGTAGTCAGCCACGCTGTCCATCCTAGTCCGATCCCGCCTGGTCCGAGCCCAGCACCTGACCGAGGTCGTAGCCCGCCACGTCGTCGAGCTGGTCGTACCCGCAGCTCGACGGGTCGCGGTCCTCGCGCCAGCGCTTGAAGTGGGCGGTGTGCCGGAACCGGCGCCCCTCCATGTGGTCGTACTTGACCTCGAGCACGCGCTCGGGGCGCAGCGGCACGAAGGAGAGGTCCTTGCCGGCGCTCCAGCGGCTCTGGGTCCCGGGCACCCGGTCGGGGTTCGCGATGGCGCCCTCGTGCCAGCGGGCCCACGGGTGCTCGTCGATGGGGCAGGCGAGCGGCTCGAGCTCGGCCCAGAGCTCGGCACGGCGCGCCTCGGTGAAGCTGGCGCTGACCCCGATGTGCTGCAGCACCGGGCCGTCCTCGCCGTCGGTCCACAGCCCGAGCAGCATGCTGCCGAGGAGCGGTCGCTCGGGGGTGGAGGTCTTGTGCTCCCGCATCCCCGCCAGCACCACGTCGGCGGTGCGCTCGTGCTTGATCTTCAGCATGGTGCGGGCGTTCTCGACGTACGCCGCCTCCAGCGGCTTGGCCACGACGCCGTCGAGCCCGGCGCCCTCGAACTCGTCGAGCCACTGCTCGGCCACGGCCGGGTCGGTGGTGGTGCGGGTCAGGTGGCAGGGGCCGTCACCGCCGGAGAGGTGGGCCAGCGCCGCCTCGAGCGCGGCGCGGCGCTCCGCGAAGGGCCGGTCGACGTACGACTCGTCACCCAGGGCCAGCAGGTCGAAGGCCACGAACCCGGCGGGGGTCTTCTGCGAGAGCATCTCCACGCGCGAGGCGGCCGGGTGGATGCGCTCCTGCAGCACCTCGAACTCCAGGCGCTGGCCGCCGTCGGGGGTGGGCAGCGCGACGAAGACCTCCCCGTCGAGCACGCAGCGCTCGGGCAGCTGCTCGAGGGCGGCGGCGACGAGCTCGGGGAAGTAGCGGGTCAGCGGCTTGGTGTTGCGGCTGGTCAGCTCCACCTCGTCGCCGTCGCGGAAGACCAGGCAGCGGAAGCCGTCCCACTTCGGCTCGAAGGACAGCCCGCCGTGCTTCGCCGGGTCGGGCACGGTCCTGACGGCCTTGGCCAGCATCGGGCGCACCGGCGGCATCACGGGCAGATCCATGCGCCGACCATAGTCCCGCTCCGCCCCTGCTCCGGGGTGCTGCCGGACGTCATGCGGTCGGGACGTACGTCCGTGCGAGACGTATGACGTCCCGGCGCCGCCGCGCCGCTCTGCGGGTCATAGGCTTGGCGCACCGATCCCCGGTTGGTCTGCCGGCAGGGCCCGCCTGACTTTGAATCAGGATTAGCGACGTAGGTTCGACTCCTACCCGGGGAGCCGATCGCCCGAGCGGGCGCTGGCGAGAGCGTGGGCTTTACAGTGAACGCGCTCCTTCCCTCAGCTGAAACCGGAGAACCCGTGGCCGACCCCGTGCTCCACGACCTGACCGTGATCGTCCTCGCCGCCGGCGGCGGGACGAGGATGCGGTCCAAGACCGCCAAGGTCCTGCACCCGATCGGTGGGCGCAGCATGGTCGGACACGTGCTCGTGGCCGTGCGTGCCTGTGCGCCGCGACAGGTCGTCGCGGTCGTCGGGCACCAGCGCGAGCAGGTCGGGAAGCACATCGCCGAGCTGGCCCCCGAGGCGCTGCTGGCGGTGCAGGAGGAGCAGAACGGCACCGGGCACGCCGTCCGCGTGGCGGTCGAGGTCGCCGGCGCCGGTGACGGCACGGTGCTGGTCGCCTACGGCGACACCCCCCTGCTGACCGGTGAGAGCCTGCGCGCCTTCGTCGCCGAGCACGAGGCCGCCCAGCGGGCCGTCAGCGTGCTGTCGGGTGTCGTCGACGACCCGTTCGGCTACGGACGTGTGGTCCGCGACGAGGACGGCGAGGTCGTGGCGATCGTCGAGCAGAAGGACGCCACCACCGACCAGCGCGACATCCGCGAGATCAACTCCGGGATCATGGCGTTCGACGCGACCTTCCTCAACGAGGCGCTGCCCCGGCTGCGCAACGACAACGCGAACGGCGAGTACTACCTCACCGACCTCCTCGGCCTGGCCCGCGAGGCCGGCCTGACCGTCGGCGCGCACCCCATCGACGACGTGCGCCAGACCGAGGGCGCCAACGACCGTGCCCAGCTCGCCGAGCTCGGGCGCGAGCTCAACACCCGCATCGTGGAGCGGTGGATGCGCGAGGGCGTCACCGTGATGGATCCCGCCACCACCTGGATCGACGCCGACGTCGTGCTGGCCGCCGACGTGGTGCTGCTCCCGGGCACCCAGCTGCTCGGCGCGACCGTCGTCGGTGAGGACGCCGTCATCGGCCCCGACTGCACGCTCAAGGACTGCGAGATCGGCGCCGGCGCCCGCCTGGTGCGCACCCACGGCGAGCTGGCGGTCGTCGGCGAGCGCGCCGACGTCGGGCCGTTCGCCCACCTGCGTCCCGGCACCCGGCTCGGGGAGGGCGGCAAGATCGGTGGCTTCGTCGAGACCAAGAACGCCGACATCGGCGCCGGTGCCAAGGTGCCGCACCTGTCCTACGTCGGCGACGCCGAGATCGGGGAGGGCGCCAACATCGGCGCCGGCACGATCTTCGCCAACTACGACGGGGTGGCCAAGCACCGCACCACCGTCGGGCGCCACGCCCGCACCGGCTCCAACAACACCTTCGTCGCCCCGGTGACCATCGGTGACGGCGCCAGCACCGGCGGCGGCACCGTGGTGCGGGGGGACGTGCCGCCGGGAGCCCTCGCGGTCAGCGCGGGCCCCATGCGGGTCATCGCCGACTGGGCCCAGCAGCGTCGCGCGGGCACCGCGCAGGCCGACGCGGCCGCCCGGGCCCAGGGCTCCGACGGCGCCTGAACGCACGTCACCCCGGGCTGCGGGCAAAGGTTCCGCGTCACGTCCGTCACACGGGGCGTCCAGGGGCTGATGTCGGGTTTCGCCCGGACCCCGAGGAGGGGCAGACTGTCGCGCGCACCCCACCCCCGCTGGCGCTCAGGAGCTGCTCGTGACCGGATACAAGAAGACCACCGAGAAGAACCTCATGGTCTTCAGCGGCCGGGCACACCCCGTGCTCGCCGAAGAGGTCGCCGCGATCCTCGAGACCGAGCTGGTCCCCACCTCGGCCTACGAGTTCGCCAACTCCGAGATCTACGTGCGCTTCGAGGAGTCGGTGCGCGGCTGCGACGCCTTCGTGCTGCAGAGCCACACCGCTCCGGTCAACGAGTGGATCATGGAGCACCTGATCATGGTCGACGCGCTCAAGCGCGCCAGCGCCAAGCGGATCACCGTGGTCATGCCGTTCTACGGCTACGCCCGCCAGGACAAGAAGCACCGCGGCCGCGAGCCCATCTCCGCGCGCCTGATGGCCGACCTGTTCAAGACCGCGGGCGCCGACCGGCTGATCACGGTCGACCTGCACGCCGACCAGATCCAGGGCTACTTCGACGGCCCCGTCGACCACCTGATGGCGCTGCCGATCCTCACCGACTACGTCAAGGCCAAGTACGGCGACCAGCCGCTGGCCGTCGTCTCCCCGGACGCGGGACGGATCAAGGTCGCGGAGCGCTGGTCGGCCAAGCTGGGCGGCGTACCGCTGGCGTTCATCCACAAGACCCGCCGCACCGACCGGCCCAACGAGACGGTCGCGAACCGGGTCGTCGGTGAGGTCGCCGGCAAGATCTGCGTGCTGACCGACGACATGATCGACACCGGCGGCACCATCGTGAAGGCCGCCGAGGCGCTGATGGCCGACGGCGCCGCAGGCGTGATCATCGCCGCGACGCACGCGATCCTCTCCGACCCCGCCGTCGACCGGCTCAAGAACAGCCCGGCCGTCGAGGTCATCGTGACCGACACGCTGCCGATCCCGGAGGACCGTCGCTTCGACAAGCTCACGGTCCTCTCGATCGCCCCGCTGGTGGCGCGGGCGATCAAGGAGGTCTTCGAGGACGGCTCGGTGACCTCGATGTTCGACGGCCACGCCTGACGAACCGCGAGTCGGCGCAGATATCGCGCTGAGCCGGCGCAGATCTGCGCCGACTCAGCGCGATATTTGCGCCGGGTCAGGTCAGGTCGTCCAGGTGGTCGTTCCAGAGCCGGGCGAGCACGGTGGGGACGCTGCCGGAGGCGAGTGACGCGGCGAGCCGGTCGCGCTGCGCGTCGCTGAGGGCCAGCGCCGGGAAGGCGTTGCGACCCACGACCAGCGAGAAGCCCTGGCCGCGGTGCTCGCAGAGCGCGGGGGAGTCCGCCAGGTAGGCGTCGACGTACGGCGTGCACAGCGCGACGCGCTCGGGGTCCCAGAGGCCGTGGGCACAGGCCTCGAAGACCCGGTTCGACACGTCGGGGGCGCTCATCGTGGCCCAGGCAGCGGCCTTGGCCTCGGCGGTGGGTCGGGCCGCGAGCGCCCGGGCGGCGCCGAGGTCGCCGGCGAAGGACTGGTCCCGCTGCCGCTCGTCCTCGATCCCGGCCTCGTCGAGGGCGCCGAGGGTGGCGAGCCTCGCCACCGTCGACCAGCGCAGCCCCGGGTCGAGGTCGATGCCGTGGTCGGTGCGCCCGCTCTCCAGCCAGCCCTGCAGCCGGTCGGCGTCGCGGCTGGTCGCGGCCAGCCCCCGGGTGAGCGCGACGCGGACCTGCTCGTCGGAGGCGGCCTCGAGCCCCTCGCCGCAGGCGCGGGCGACCCGGTCGAGCAGGGCCGCCGGCCCCGGCGGCCGGGGTCGACCGGGTCAGGACCGGACCGAGGGTGCGGTCGAGCACCGCGGCGACCAGGGCCGGGTGCCGCTCGACGGGCAGGTGCCGCGCGACCAGGTCGAGGAACGCCGAGGTCGACGACGCCCCGGTGCGGACCTCGTCGAAGGCGTGCGCCCACAGCACGGTGCGCACCAGGTCGTCACCCACCGACCCGAGGCGCTCGGCGGCCACCCGGGCGGAGTGCGGGTCGAGGCGCAGCCGCGCGAAGCTCTCGCCGTGGCTGTTCGGCACCACGGCCAGGCCGGCCCAGTCGGGCAGCGGCACCGGGTCGGCCTCCAGGTCGACGACGTGGGTGCCCACCAGGGCGCCGCGGTCGTCGAAGGCGCTGACCGAGAAGCGGTGCGGCCGCTCACCGTCGCGCACCAGCACCGGCACGTCGTCGGTGCGGCGCCGGACCTCGATCGTGTCGAAGCCGGTGCGGCGCAGCCACACCTCCGCCCACCCCCGCACGTCGCGCGGCGACGCCGCGTCGAGCGCGCCGACCAGGTCGTCGAGGGTCGCGTTGTCGAAGCGGTGCCGGGTCAGGTGCGCGTTGACCCCGGCCAGGAAGTCCTCGTCGCCCAGCCAGGTCACCAGCTGCCGCAGGCACGAGCTGCCCTTGGCGTAGGAGATGGAGTCGAAGTTGGTGAACGCCGCGTCCACGTCGGGGACGTCGGTGGCCAGCGGGGCCACCGGGTGCGTCGAGCGACGCTCGTCGGCGACGTACGCCGCGGGCTTGCGGGTGGCCTCGTGCACGACGAGCGTGCCGGCGAAGCCGGCCCCGTCGGCGGCGACCCGGTAGCCCATGTAGTCGGCGAAGCTCTCGTTGAGCCAGGTGTCCTCCCACCAGCGCATCGTGACCAGGTTCCCGAACCACATGTGCGCCATCTCGTGGGCGATGACCGTGGCCCGCCGCGAGCGCTGGTCGTCGGTGACCCGACCGCGGGGGAGCAGCTCGTCGCGGTAGGTCACACAACCCGGCGTCTCCATCGCGCCCCAGTTGTGCCCGGGCCCGAAGAGCTGGTCGTAGGAGTCGAAGGGGTAGGCCTCGTCGAAGAGCGTGGCGAAGTGGTCGAAGCAGTCGGTGGTCGTCTGCTGCAGCTCGGCGGCGTCCCGGTCGAGCTCGGCGGCCAGCGACGCGCGTGCGTGCCAGCCGAAGGGCAGCCCCGCGTGCTCCCAGGTCACCGAGTGCCACGGCCCCGCACACACGACGAAGAGCGAGGGGCACAGCCGCGGCGTCGTCGCGAAGCGCCACCGCCCACCCTCCCGGGACTCGACCCGACCGTTGCCGATCACGCTCCAACGCGGGTCGGCGCTCACGCCGACCGCCATCGTGGCCTTCAGGTCGGGCTGGTCGAAGCAGGCGAAGACCCGTTGCGCGATGTCGAGCGAGAGGTAGGCCGACACGTAGGTCTCGCCGTCCACGGGGTCGGTCATCCGGTGCATGCCGTCGCCGTCGCTGACGTAGGGCACCCGGGCCTCCACCCGCACCCGCACCGGCGATGCCGACCGGCAGGTCGACCAGCCCCACCCGCCGCCCGTCGTACGCCGCTCCCACGGGCCGGCCGTCGACGCTCACGATCAGGTCGCGGGCGCCGGTGAGCTCGAGGAAGGTGCTCGGCTCCGTGGTGGTGAACGTGACCGTGGTGCTCGAGCCGAAGGTCTCCCCCTCGTGGTCGCTGAGATCGAGGTCGATCTCGTAGGCCACGTCGGAGACGTGGGCGGCGCGGGCACGGGCCTCGGCGAGGGTCAGCGACATGGGCACACCCTAGGAGGAACGAGTTTTTACCAAGAGGTGACGCCAGTGCCGGATGTGCCCCATGATGTCTAGACAAAGGTTTGCCGGACGGTCCGGGCGAGCAGGAGCCGGTCGGCCCCCTGCTCCTGCACGAGGCCGCCCTGAGTCTCTCGAGGAGCCCGCATGTCCGTCGCGCGCCACGCCGCGATCCGTCCCGCACACCCCCGGCGGGACCGTCCCCAGCGCTCCTCGGCGGTCCGGGCTGCCCGTGCCTCCTTGGCCGTCGTGCTGGTCGGCGGCCTGCTCTCGGTGGGCGCCGCCCCCGCGCAGGCGGCCCCGGAGCAGGTGCTCCAAGCGGTCGACGTGCAGCTCGGCACCGACGGCACCCTCACCTCGGTCGAGGCCACCTCGGTGCGCCGCGGCGAGGAGGGCAGCGACTCGGATGCTGCGACGTACGACCCGGTCGAGGCGGCCGAGCAGCTGCCGGTGCGCATCCAGACCGCCTACCGCCTCGGCGACGAGGCAGGCACGGACCTGGCCGACATCGCCGGGCGCAGCGGTCGCGTGGTCATCGACGTGACGGTGCAGAACACCACCGTGGAGCCCGAGGAGGTCACCTACGACGCCGGCGGCGTCCAGCGCTCGCAGTTCGCCCTGGTCGGCGTGCCGCTGACGGTCGTGGCCTCGGCCACGCTGGGTGAGCAGGGCCTGGCGCGCGTGGTCACCGAGGGGGCCGGCCAGGACGAGGACGTCACCAACGGGGTGCTGAGCCGCAGCGGGGCCGGCGAGTCCCGGGTGCAGTGGGCCACGATGCTGGCCCCGCCGCGCCTGGCGCCCAGTGCCACCTTCCGTCTCGTCCTCGACGCCGAGGACTTCCAGCCGCCGACGTTCGACATCGGCGTGCAGCCCGGCCTGGTCACCGACACCTCGCTGACCGGGCTCCTCGACGAGGCCTTCTCCGACGAGAAGGGCGGCGCCGTCGCCACCGAGGCGCGCACCATCGAGGTCATCGGCGACGTCAGCAGCGTGCTGACCCAGGCCAGCGCGGTGCTCACCGACATCGAGACCCGCCTCTCCGACTCCTCCGAGCGCCTCGGTGCCCAGACCATCGCCGACCTCGAGAGCTCCTCGGCCGGGGTCAGCGAGCAGCTCGGCAGCCTCTCCACCGACCTCACCCGCCTCGACGGCTCGCTGGGCGACCAGCTCGGCGGCGTGCAGGACGACGCCGTGCAGGCGCTGTCCTCGAGCCTCACCGAGGTCAAGGACGTCCTCGGCGACCCCGGCAAGATCAAGCCCCCCAAGCCGCAGAACGGCGCCGAGGGCTGCCGGGTCGACCTCGGTCGCAACCTCGCCGCACCCACCGTCTACGGCCAGCTGAGTGCCGTCAGCAGCCGGCTCTCCACGCTCTCCAACGCCAGCGGCGCCTGCCGCGAGTCCATCGCCGACGACCTGGTCAAGCAGATCGGCTCGGCCGAGCAGGTCGTCGACTGCGACGAGACGTCGACCTCCGCGGTCTGCGTGCTCGCCACCGCCCGCGAGCGCCTCGACGAGCAGGCCGTGGTCCTCGTGCAGTTCGGCGCAGGGCCTGACCGGCCGCTTCGACTCCGGCGCCGTGAAGGACCTCGGCGGCAGCCTCGAGACAGTCGTGAAGGAGCTCGACGACATCGAGGACGACGCCAACGACCTCTTCGCCGACGGCACCGCGCCGACCCGCCCGTTGGCCTCCCTGCTCGGTTCGCTGGTCGGTTCGCTGGAGTCCCTCAAGACCCTGCTGCAGCCAGGCTCGGCCACCGGCCTCCAGTCGGCCTTCGCGAGCATCAACACCGTTGCCGGCACCCAGGCCGCAGCCATCGGGACCCCGGAGACGCCGGACAGCATCGCCGCTCGTGCGCAGGCGCTGACCGCAGCGGTCTGCGCCATCCCGGCGCTGGCCGACGTCACCGACACCTCCCAGATCCCCGCCGACGTCCTCAAGCAGATCCAGGACGGCCTGGTCGCGCGCGTCGACGTCGCCCGCGGCGCCGCCGGCTGCGCCGGGGGTACGACGCTGTCCCAGCGCCTCGCCGGAGTCCGCACCGCCCTGCTCGGCGTCCAGCAGACCTCCGCGGTCGAGGGTGACGGCTCGGTGGCCCGGGCCCTGGCCACGCTGCGCGGCTCGGTCGACACCGCGCTCGCCGAGGTCGTCGCGGCCGTCGACGAGACCGTCGGCGTCGCCGACCTGCGCGGCATCATCGCCCGCGTCGCCGCACTGGGGGCCACCGCTGAGCTGCCCAGCTGCGAGGACATCACCGACCGTGACCCGGTCGGTGCGGTCGACGCGCTCCGCTTCGCCTACCAGCGGGTGTCCTGCAACCAGGACGGCCTGGAGAAGGAGATCGACAAGGCCTTCTCCGAGGCCCGCAAGGCGCTCGGCGCGACCGGCGACGAGATCGGGCGCAGCATCGGCGCCACCGACGGCGCCCGGTCCAAGGCCGACGACCGCATCGACGAGCTGTTCGGCACCCTGAGCCAGGGCGCCGACCGGGCCGCCGAGCGCATCCTCGACCAGGGCGGTCGACGCATCGAGAAGCAGCGCGCCGACCTGGACCGCCAGGTCCGCCAGGCCGAGTCCCGCCTGGGCGGGGCGGTCGGCGACGCCCTGCGCGTCATCGGCTCCAACATCCAGGCCGCCAACGGTGACCTCGACGAGTCCGAGGCCCGCCTGCGTGCGGACCTGCAGCGCGTCCTGGTCGACCTCGGCACCCGCGAGAGCGGCGGCACCGGCATCCTCGGCTCGCTCGCGACCGGGGCCGGCCAGACCGGGGTCGCCAACGACTCGGTGCAGCTGGCCAACGCGCGGGCCTCGGCCTTCGGGTCGGTGCGCGGCAAGGCGCTCGACGAGGTCTTCCTGCAGCAGGCGCAGACCATCCGCTCGCTGGAGCGCCAGCAGGAGTTCCGCGTCTTCGCCGACGGCGTCGACGAGGACGACACCCTGCTGACCGTCTTCTCCTTCCACCTCGGTCAGGGCTGAGCGTGCGCCCACGCGTCGTCGGGGTCGCAGCAGCGTCGGGTCTGACCCTCGCGCTCGCCCTCGGCGCCTGCTCGGGCTCCAGCAACGGCGATGCGGACCCGGCCGGCGCGGCTGCGCCCGCACCCGGGGCCCCGGCCTCGGTCGCGCTGTCGGGGGCGGCCGGGCTGACCGAGGACGAGCCGCTGCGGGTGGGCCTGCTGGTCACCCTGCGCTCCGACCCCGGGCAGGGTCAGGACCTCGTGGGCGCGGCGGAGGGCGCCGCGGTGGCGGCGTACCGGCTGCGGCTGGGCGGAGCGGACGTGGAGCTCGAGGTCGTCGACGACCAGGGCACCTCCCAGGGCGCCGACGCGGCGGTCGAGGAGCTGCTCGACGCGGGCGTCTCCGGGATCGTGGCCGCCACGCGCGGTGACCACCTCGATGACGCGCTGGTGCGCGCGACCGGGGCCGGCACCCCGGTGCTGCTGCCCTACGACCGCAGCGGCGACCTCCCGGTGGGTGCGTTCGCCACCGGCCCGGACGCCGCCTCGATCGACAAGGCCCTGCTCGCCGGGATGCGCGTCGACGGGCTGAGCCGGCCCTACGTGCTCAGCGCCGACGACGTCCGCGTCGACGGCGTCGGCTCGGCCGACGCCGGGCCCGTCGGCGGTGACCTCGACGCCACCGTCGAGCGGGTCGGAGCGGCTTTCGACGAGGGCCGGGTCGACAGCGTGCTGGTGGCTGCCGCGGCGAGCACCCAGGCGCGTGTCGTGGCCGCCCTGCAGGGCGCCGCTCCCGACGTGCCGGTGGTGCTCTCGCCGGAGGCGCTGAGCCCTGCCTTCGCGGCCGGGCTCGACGAGGCCTCGGCCACGACCGCGGGCGCGTTCCTGAGCGCCGGCACCGACGCCGGTGACGCCACCACCCTCGCCCCGAGCGAGCGAGCCGAGAGCGTGTCGGCCTACTTCGCGGCGCTGCGCCTGGCCGCCGGCGACCCCGACCTGACCGACCTGTTCGCCTCCGCCCCGTTCAGCGACGTGGCCGCTGCCGCTGACACCGCCAGCCACGACGCCGTGCTGGCGCTGGCCGCGGCCGCGGAGGCAGCGGGTTCCCTCGAGCCGGGCGAGGTGCTCTCGGCCCTCAGCGGCCTGCAGGTCGACGGGCGCCACGGCCTGGCCGGCCCGGGCCTCGACTTCGGCAGCGACCAGGCCCTGCGCGGCGACAGCGTGGTCGCGCTGCGGGCCACCGGGCAGGACCCGGGCGTCCGGCCCGCGGCCAGCGGTGGGGAGCCCCGGTTGTACTGGTTCGCCGTCGACCCGACAGGCTGACCCCCGTGACGGGCGAGCGGCGGGCGCTGGGGAGTCGCTACGAGCTGGTGGACCGGCTCGGCGAGGGCGCCATGGGCGAGGTGTGGCGCACGTGGGACCGCACCGGTGCGCGGTGGGTCGCGGCCAAGCTGCTGCGTCGCGAGCTGGCCAGCGACCAGCAGATCGTGGGCCGCTTCATCCAGGAGCGCTCCATCCTGATGTCGCTGCGCCACGACGCGATCGTGCGCGTCCACGACCTCGTCGTCGAGGGCGAGGCGCTGGCGATCGTGATGGACCTCGTCGAGGGCACCGACCTGCGTCGACACCTGCGCGAGGTCGGCACGCTCGCGCCCCGTGACGCTGTCGAGACCACCTGCGCGGTCCTCGACGCCCTCGCTGCCGCGCACGAGCAGAGCTGCCTGCACCGCGACATCAAGCCCGACAACGTCCTGCTGCGCGGCACCGGCTCCTCGTCGTACGCCGACCGGGTGCTGCTCACCGACTTCGGCATCGCGCGGCTGGCCCAGGAGCGCACCGTCCAGGCGACCGGGCTGCTGGGCACCCCCGGTTACATGCCGCCCGAGCTGTTCGTCCACGGCCGCTTCAGCGCCGCCTCGGACGTCTACGCCACCGGCGTGCTCCTCTACGAGCTGCTCGGCGGGCGCACCCCGTTCTCGGGGGCCGGCACCGCCCACACCGTCGGCTTCCGCCACGCCTCCGTGCAACCGCCGCGGCTGCCGGTGCCGGCCGCGCTGTGGCAGGTCCTCGAGACGATGCTCGCCAAGGACCCCACCACCCGGCTGAGCGCCGCCGGCACCGCGACCGCGCTCCGGGAGCTGCCGGCCGAGGTCCTCGACGCCCCCGCCCTGCCCGTGCAGCCCGCCCCCGACGACTGGGACCTGGTCCAGGGCACCGTGGTGCGCTCGGGGCCCGTCCAGGTCGAGCTCGACAACGCCCAGGTCGACGTGGGCCGCACCTTCCTGCACGCGGGCGAGCACGCCCCGCGAGCACCCGGGCGGCACGCCCCCGTCGCCACCCGCCCGCCCCGGCGTCGCCTGCTGGCTGCAGCGGGCGTCGCGGGCCTCGCGCTGGTCGCGGTCGTGACCGGGGTGGTCGTGGCCACCGGCAGCGAGCCCGAGGACGACGCCGAGCTCGGATCGCCGGCGCAGAGCTCGCTCACCGACTCGCCCCTGCCGACCGGACTCGTGGTGGAGCGCTCGGCCGCCTACGACCCCGCCGAGGGGATGCTCACCCTCTCGCTGCGCTACACCGCGCGCGACGCCCCGCTGGGGGGACCCTTCCTCGAGGTGCTGCCCGGCCAGGGCGGCGAGTGCCCCTCGCCGACCTGGACCGGCGCCACCGTGACGGCCAACGTGCCCCAGGTCAGCGGGGTCGCCGTCGCGTGCGGGTTCGCCGTGGACCCCGGGCAGGTGCCCGCCGACGGCGAGGTCCGTGTCGAGGCGCGCTTCGAGGTGGACCTCGGGACCGACAGCGAGGTCGCGCTCGACGCCTGGCTGACCGAGTCCGCCGACACCGCCGGCTCCGCGCTCCAGGCACAGCGCGACGGCGACGGCTACCCGGTGCAGCGGCTCCAGGACATCGTCGTCGACGTGCCCGCCGTGGTCCGCAAGCGCTCGAGCACGCCGACGCCGGTCGTCGTGCGCCTCCTGCCCGACTGGGGCAACGGCCCCGACCGCCTCCGACCGCTCTTCGACTCCAGCGCGAGCGGCCGGCCCACGAGCGTCCTGACCGCGGTCGCCGGCGGGTTCGACGGTGTCCGGCTGCAGGGCTGCGACGCGCTGGCGGTCTCCGCCGACGGCCTGCGCGTCGTGGCGCGCTACGCCGACCCCGACTGCACGGTGACCGCCCAGGTCGGTGACTTCACCCGGCTCGAGCCCGCGTCGCTGGCCATCCTGGGTGCCGGGGGCTGAGCCGGAGTGCGGCTGACGCTCAGCATCGTGGTCGGCGGCACCAGCACCGACGTCCTGGTCGAGGCCGCTCCCACGACCCCGGCCGTCGAGCTCGAGGCGGCGCTGCGGCGCCTCGCCCGGGTGCCTCTGGGCCCGCTGCTCGTCGACCACCCGTTGCGGCCGGTCGCCGGGGCGCCGGTCGACACCTGGGAGCACGAGGGCACCATCGCCGAGCTGGGACTCCTCGAGGGCAGCCGGGTGGTGCTCGGCGAGCGCGGGATCGCCCCCGCGGCGCTGCCCGCGCCGGTCACGCAGCCGCAACCCGACCGGGAGCCCCTGGAGCTGCACGTCGTGAGCGGCCCGGACTCCGGGGTCGTGCTGGCCCTGCCGATGGGGGTGCACGAGCTGGGCCGCAGCGGAGCCATGTCGTGGCACGACCACTCGCTGTCGCGCCGGCACTGCCGGGTCGCGGTCACACCGGTGTCGATCGCGGTCACCGACCTCGGCTCCAGCAACGGGACCCGCCTGGACGGGGAGCCGTGCCCGCCACAGCAGTCGCGGTCGTGGTCGCCGGGTCAGGTGCTCGCGATCGGGGACTCGCTCGTCGAGCTGCGCCCGGTCTCCGCCGCCGCTGGGGTGCGTCCCGTCGACGGCCGCGTGACCTGGCGCCGCCCCGGCCCGGCCCCCCGCGAGGCCGAGCCACGTCCGGCGTCGCGCTGGGCGCGGCGCCCAGCGCGGCGGCTGCGCGGTCCGGCGTCGGGCACGGGCACGGCGCACGACCCCGCCCTGGTCGGTGTCACCGCCCGCACCGCGGGCCGGCACCTGTGGGAGCGACGCCGGGACGACCCTGACGCGCCGACGCTGCGCCTGGGCACGACCGGGGAGACGGGGCAGCCCGTGGTGCAGCCGCTGCGCGGGACCAGCCGGCCCGGGGTCGTCGGGCTGGCCGGACCGGAGCAGCCGGTCGACGCCGCGCTGCGCTGGTGGTTGCTGCAGCTGTGCGTGCTGCACGCCCCGGTCGACCTCGAGGTCGCCGTGCTCAGCTCGCGGGCCGGTCCCGACTGGTCGTGGCTGCGCTGGCTGCCCCACCTGCGGGACGCCTCGGGCCTGCTCGCCGCAACGGGGGAGGGCCCGCACCGCGTCCTGGTGCTGCACGGGTACGCCGACCTCGGCGGCCCCGACGACCCGGCCGACCTCGTCGGGCGCGCGGTGGCCGCGGGTGTCGTGGTGCTCGCCACCGGCCCGGTCATGCGGTCCCTGCCGGCCGCGTGCAGTGCCGTGGTCCGGGTCGACGGTGGGCAGCCGTCGTACGCGAGCGTGACCCGGACCGACGGGCACGGCTCGCCCCGGGTGCGGCTGGAGGGCGTCGGCACCGGCTGGTCCGAGCGGGTGGCTCGCAGCCTTGCGCCCCTGCGTGCCGGCCGATCCCGGCCCGACCACTGGACCGCCGGCCGGCCCGCTGCGCGTGCAACCGCTGCAGTGGGCCGGCCTACCGGATTCGCCGCCGTCGAGCGGTCACGTCTAGGATGGTTCGGTTGCCTCGGCGAGGGAGCCGGCCGCCCAGCGGCTGCTCCGTGATCGACGCGGTCGGCTGCGAGACCTCGCGCCGCGCTGTGTCGTGATCCCGACGGGCGCGGCGCTTCGAGCGTCCGGGCCCTGCCGCGCGTGACACACCGACCTGCAGACACGCTGTAGAAGCATGAGGAGACGAGAGACATGGCTGCCGAGAAGATCGCCGCTGAGACCCGCACCGAGTTCGGCAAGGGTGCGGCGCGCCGCATCCGCCGCGCCGACAAGGTGCCCGCCGTCATCTACGGCCACGGCAACGCGCCGACCCACATCACCCTGCCGGGCCACCAGATCATGCTGGCGCTCAAGCACGGTGGCGCCAACGCTCTGCTCGACGTCGACGTCGACGGCGAGAGCCACCTCGCGCTGACCAAGCAGGTCCAGATCGACCCGATCAAGCGTCACATCGAGCACGTCGACTTCGTGGCCGTGCGCCGCGGCGAGAAGGTCACCGTCGACATCCCGATCCACATCGTCGGCGAGGCCGCCCACGAGACCCTCGTGGTCCTCGAGAACTCGGTCGTCTCCGTCGAGGCCGAGGCCACCCACATCCCCGAGTTCATCGAGGTCAGCGTCGAGGGCGCCGAGTACGGCACCCTGGTGCACGCCTCCGACCTCGAGCTCCCGAAGGGCTCCGAGCTCCTCACCGACGCCGACACCCTCATCGTCAACGTCACCCAGCAGCAGAGCCAGGCGTCCCTGGACGCCGAGCTGGAGGAGGCCGAGACCGAGGCCGGCATCGAGCACGACGAGCCCGAGACCGAGGCCGCCGAGGGCGACGAGCCCGCCGAGGCCGGCGACTCCGAGGAGTGATCCGGGTCGTCGCCCGGGCGCTCTCGCGCGTCCGGGGCGACGCCCGCATCCGCACGACGTACGAGAAGGGCCCGGGAACCACCATGTCCGAGAGCCACGACGGCAGCAGCCCCGTCTGGTTGGTCGTCGGTCTGGGGAACCCGGGCCCGACGTATGCCGGGCACCGGCACAACATCGGCTACCTCGTCGCCGACGAGCTCGCCTCCCGCCTCGGTGCCCGTTTCCGGGCCCACAAGACCGGGCGTGCCGACGTGGTCGAGGGCCGCGTGGGCGCCCCGGGCACCGGCGGGCCGAGGATCGTGCTGGCGCGCCCGCGCTCCTACATGAACGAGCTCGGCGGGCCGGTCAAGGCGCTGGCGACCTTCTACAAGGTCCCGCCGGAGCGGGTCGTGGCCATCCACGACGAGCTCGACATCGGCTTCGACACCATGCGCATCAAGCTCGGTGGGGGCGACAACGGCCACAACGGGCTGAAGTCGATGCGCTCCTCGCTGGGCACCGGTGACTTCCACCGGGTGCGGGTCGGCATCGGTCGACCGCCCGGTCGCCAGGACGTCGCCGACTTCGTGCTCTCGGACTACTCCGCGCCCGAGCGCAAGGTGCTGCCCTTCGTCGTCGACACCGCGGCCGACGCCGTCGAGTGCCTGGTCGCCGAGGGCCTGGAGAAGACCCAGCAGCGGTTCAACTCCTGATCGCGGCTACTCTCAGCCCGTGACTTTCGAGCCCGGAACCCCGCCCCCCGCCGCCGTCGGCGACACCGCTGACGACCACGTGCTGGCCACCTGGCTGGCCGAGACCGCCGGCCGCCGCCTGCTGGAGGTCCGCGCCGAGGGCCTCGAGGGCAAGGAGCTCAAGGACGCCGGCGACGCCGCCGCCCACGAGCTGCTGATGGACCTGCTCGCCCAGCACCGGCCCGACGACGCGGTGCTCTCCGAGGAGGGCAAGGACGACAAGGCCCGCCTCGACGGCGGCGCGGGTGTGGATCATCGACCCGCTCGACGGCACCCGCGAGTTCTCCGAGCCGCCGCGCGACGACTGGGCCGTGCACGTCGCGCTGTGGCAGGGCGGCACCCTGGTCGCCGGTGCCGTGCGCGCAGCCCGAGCTCGGCGAGACGTTCAACACCGGTGCAGCCGCCGGTGGTGCCGCCGCGCACCTCGCAGGCTCCCCGCATCGCGGTCTCGCGCAGCCGCCCGCCGGCCTTCGTGCAGGCGCTGGCCGAGGAGATCGGCGCCGAGCTGGTGCCGATGGGCTCGGCGGGCGTGAAGATGATGTCGGTCGTGCGCGACGTCGCCGACGCCTACGTGCACGCCGGCGGTCAGTACGAGTGGGACTCCGCCGCCCCCGTCGCCGTGGCCCGCGCCGCCGGCCTGTTCACCTCGCGCGTCGACGGCAGCGAGCTCGTCTACAACCAGGACGACGTCTACCTGCCCGACCTCGTGGTGTGCCGCCCCGAGCTCAGCGAGCAGATCCTGGCCTTCATCGCCGCGCACGGCACCGACTGACCCGGCCCCCGGTGCCCGTCGAGCACGTGCTGCTGGACGCCGACGGCGTCCTCCAGCGCTCTCCCCACGACCCGTACGCCGTGCTGCGGCGCTGGGCGGGCGCGCGCGCCGAGGAGCTGGCCCACGAGCTGTGGGCCGCCGAGAAGCCGGCGCTGCGCGGTGAGGAGGACTTCCTCGACGTCCTGGCCCGGGTGCTGCCCGGCTACACCGAGGGCGCCGACCCCGCCGAGGTGCACGCGGCCCTGTGGCTCGACATCACCGTCGACGCCTCCTCGCTGACCCTGGCCCGCCGGCTCCGCGAGCAGGGCGCCGGCGTTCACCTGGCCACCAACCAGCACCGCCAGCGCGGCGAGCACATGCGCACCGCGCTGGGCTACGACGACCTGCTTCGACGTCTCCTGCTACTCCTGGGAGCTCGGGGCGGCCAAGCCGGACCCCGCCTACTTCGAGCGGGCGCTCGACCGGGTCGGTGCACCGGCCCACGAGGTGCTCTTCGTCGACGACAGCGCCGCCAACGTCGAGGCGGCTCGAGACGGTCGGGCTGCACGGCGTGCACTGGCACCTCGACGAGGGCCACGACGTGCTGCGGCGCGGCGCTGGCCGGGCACGGGCTCGACCCGGGGGACCGGTGATCTGCCCGTGATGTCCGGCCCGCGCTCGATCGTGCTCTTCGCCTCGCTGCTGCTGGTGCTCTCGGCTGCGGCGCTTCGGGTTGTCGCGGCTCTACACCCCCGCAGCGCACCGTCGACCTGACCCCGCCGGCGGCCTACGTCGCGCGCCCCGGTGCCCCCGCAGGCCGACCCGGGCAGCGCCGTGCGGCGCACGCAGCTGGTCGACGACGGGCTGGCTGCGGCGCACGAGCCGGGCGACGGGCATCCCCGCCCCGGCGCTGCGGGCGTACGCCGACGCCCAGCTCTCCCGGCGTCGGTGGCTGCGACGTCGGCTGGACCACCCTGGCCGGCATCGGCTGGATCGAGTCGCAGCACGGCACCCTGGGCGGGCGCACCATCGACGACGAGGGTCGCTCGTCGTCGGCCGATCCTGGGCCCGGCGCTCGACGGGTCGGGCGACTTCGCGGCGATCCGCTCCACGGCCGCCTCCCGTGAGTGGCACGGCGACGCGACCTGGGAGCACGCGGTCGGCCCGATGCAGTTCCTGCGCTCCTCGTGGGAGCCGTGGGCCGCCGACGGCGACCGCGACGGGATGATCGACCCGCACGACCTCGACGACGCGGCCGCGACCGCGGCGCGCTACCTGTGCGCCGGCGGACGGGACATGGCCGCCGGGGACGGCTGGGCCGACGCGGTGCTGTCCTACAACCACTCCGACGAGTACGTCGCCGCCGTCCACGCCGCGGCCAGCTCCTACGCCGAGCGGGCCGCCGGGCGCCGGGCCGGCTGACCCGGGCTAGCCTGCGGCTCATGCTGCTGACCTTCGACACCGCGACCCCGCGGGTCGCCGTCGCCCTGCACGACGGCTCCGACGTCGTGGCCGAGCTCGAGGCCGAGCGGGCGATGAAGCACGGCGAGCAGCTGGCCCCGCTCATCGACGCCGTGATGCGCCAGGTGGGCGTGGTGCGCCAGGACCTGACCGCGATCGGCGTCGGGGTCGGCCCCGGCCCGTTCACCGGGCTGCGGGTCGGGCTCGTGACCGCGCGCACCCTCGGGCTTCGTGCTCGAGATCCCGGTCTACGGCGTCTGCACGCTCGACGTGCTCGCGATCGAGGCCGTCGACACCGGAGCGGTCGACCGCGACTTCGTGGTCGCCACCGACGCCCGGCGCAAGGAGGTCTACCTGGGCGCCTACGACGCCGAGGGCGTCCGGCTCGCACGGACCCGTCGTCGACAAGCCCGCCGAGCTGGCCACCGAGGCGCCGGTGGTCGGGGAGGGAGCGCTGCTCTACCCCGAGGCGTTCCCGCTGGCGGTGGGCCGCACCGGCCCAGCGCCGGCGTGGCTGGCCCGCGTCGTGGTGCCGACGAGCGCGCCGAGCTGGTCGACCCGGAGCCGATGTACCTGCGCCGGCCCGACGCCGAGGTCACGCGCAGCCGCAAGACCGTGTCGTGACCGTCCGCGACGGTCCGCGCCGCCGACGACCTGGTCGCGGTCGTCTCGCTCGAGCAGGACAACCTCGGCGCCGACGCCTGGCCCCCGGGCCTGCTCGAGGAGGGCGTCGACGGGCGGGTGCCCGTACGCGACCTACCTGGTGGCCGAGGTCGACGACCGCCGACGGCCCGGTGGTCGCCGGGCACGCCGTGCTCAGCGTCGTCGCCGACATCGCCGAGCTGCAGCGCATCTCCGTCGACGCCGAGCACCGTCGCGCCGGCCTGGCCACCGCGCTGCTCGACGCCGTCGTGGCGACGGCGCGCGCCGGTGGCGCCGACCGGCTGCTGCTCGAGGTGCGCGAGGACAACGCCGGCGCGCTGTCGTTCTACGCCGCGCGCGACTTCGTCGAGGTCGACCGGCGCCCGCGCTACTACCGCGACGGCACCACCGCGGTGGTGCTGCGCCGCGGCCTCGGACCGGCCTGCTGCGGCCTGGAGAGCACCCGAGCGGAAGGTGTGCGCGGTGCGGTAGCCGAGCTGCTCGTAGACGTGGATCGCGGGCGCGTTGTCGGTGTAGACGCCGAGGCTGGCGGTGCCCGAGCGCCCGGCGAGCGCGCGACGGGTCAGGGCGGTCGAGACCAGCCGGCCGAGTCCGCGGCGCTCGTCGGCCGGGCAGCACGGTGATGCCGCGCAGCTGGCCGGTGCCGTCGTGCTGGCGGGTCAGCGCTCCGGCGGCGACGAGCCGGTCGTCCTCGACGACGCCGAGCCACGCCTCGACCCCGGGACTGTCGGGTCGGGCGAAGGAGCCGGGGTTGCCGGCGTCGATCAGGTGCACCAGGTCGTCGCGCCCGCCCACGTCGACGACCTGCGGGAGTCGGTTCGGCGGGCTGGCTCGCTCGGTCAGCATCCACTCCCAGTGCGTGGCGCTGCGTCGTGCGCCCAGGCCGCCGGGAGCGCGTCGTACGCCGCCGCCTCGACGGTGAAGCGCCACGGGACGCGGCCGGACCGCGGCGACCTGCGCCATCAACGTCCGGCGAGGTCGTCGGGCGAGCCGAGGCACACCAGCTGCGGTCCCGGGGCCGGACCGGTCCAGCGCGGGTGGTTCTCGACCACTGCCGCGGTGCCGTCGACCCAGGCCCGCGCCGCCACCGCGGGGTCGACCTGGTGCTGCACGAACCGGTGCGGCCGACGTCGGAGCAGCTGCCCGACCGAGATCTCCTGCACCCGGCGATCATGCCCGGTGGCGGGACCTGGATCTGGGCGCGGGGCCGGACATCCGGGCGTGCGACGATGAGCGGCGTGAATGAGCCGCTGGTGCTGGGGATCGAGACCTCCTGCGACGAGACCGGTGTCGGCATCGTGCGCGGGCACACGTTGCTGGCCGACGCGGTCGCGAGCAGCGTCGACGAGCACGCCCGCTTCGGCGGCGTGGTGCCCGAGGTCGCGAGCCGGGCCCACCTCGAGGCGATGGTGCCCACCATCGAGCGCGCCTGCGACACCGCGGGCATCGCGCTGCGCGACGTCGACGCGATCGCGGTGACCAACGGCCCCGGCCTGGCCGGAGCGCTGCTGGTCGGGGTCGCCTCGGCCAAGGCGCTGGCGCTCGGGCTGGGCAAGCCGCTCTACGGCGTCAACCACCTGGCCTCGCACGTCGCTGTCGACCAGCTCGAGCACGGCCCGCTGCCCGAGCCGTGCCTGGCGATGCTGGTCAGCGGCGGCCACTCGAGCCTGCTGCGCGTCGAGGACGTGACCGTCGGGCGTCGACCCGATGGGCGAGACCATCGACGACGCGGCGGGGGAGGCCTTCGACAAGGTCGCCCGGCTGCTCGGCCTGCCGTTCCCGGGTGGCCCGCACATCGACCGGATCGCCCGCGAGGGCGAGCAGCGTCGACATCGACTTCCCGCGCGGGCTGACCGCGCGCCGCGACCTCGAGCGGCACCGCTTCGACTTCTCCTTCTCGGGCCTCAAGACCGCCGTGGCCCGCTGGGTCGAGGCGCGCGAGCGGGCCGGTGAGCCGGTGCCGGTCGCCGACGTGGCGGCATCGTTCCAGGAGGCGGTCTGCGACGTGCTGGTGCGCAAGGCCCTCGACGCCGCCTCCAGCGAGGGCATCGACCACCTGCTCATCGGCGGCGGGCGTCGCCGCCAACTCCCGGCTGCGCCAGCTCGCCGAGGAGCGCGCGGAGCAGCTGGGCATCCGGGTGCGCGTGCCGCGCCCGGGACTGTGCACCGACAACGGCGCCATGGTGGCTGCCCTCGGCTCCGAGATGGTGGCCCGCGGTCGCACTCCGTCGTCGCTGGACCTGCCGGCCGACTCCAGCCTGCCGGTCTCCGAGGTGCTCGCCGGCTGAGCCGGCGCGAGCCTCAGTCGAGAACGGCCTGCGTGGCCCTCGTCGTCGGTCCAGTCGTCCTCGGTGGCGAAGAACTCCTGGTCCGGCGCCTGGGGGTCGCCCTTCTTGCCGCGGCCGGTGGCACCGCCTGCGGCACCACGCCCGGCGCTGCCTGCTCCTCGTGAACCTGCCTGCCCAGCGGCTGCCCCGCGTGCCCCGCCGGCCCCGCCGGCCCCGCGTGCGCCGGTCGTCGGGGAGCCCCCTCGCGTTCCGGTGGCGCCGCTCGCCCCGCCGCGTGCGCCGGTGGGCGAGCCCGAGGTCGCGGCGCCGCGACCGAGCGTGGCACCGCCCGAGGTCCGGCCGGACCCGATGGGTCGTGCGCTGGAGGGCCGGCCCGCGGTCGAGCCGGTCGACGCCCCGGCCGCCGAGGTGGCGCCCATGCCGCCGGCCAGCCGCCCGCCGAGGACGACCGCTCCGCCCATCACGGCGCTGCCGGCGAGACCGCCGCCGAGGCCGGCGGTCAGACCACCGGATCCTCCCGTGCCGCTGGAGCCCGGGGTGACGGGCTGACCGAGCACCGAGGGTGCGTTGCCCGGTGCGTCGGAGTCCGCCGGGGGCGTCTGGTCCGAGGTGGGGTCGTCTGGGTGCCTGTCCGGAGTCGGGTCGGTCTCGCTCTCGTCGTTCCCCGACTGGTCGTCCGTCTGCTGCACCTGGGGGGTGTCGCCGTGGGACGACGTCGGCGTGTAGCGACCGCCGCCGGACGGGGTGCTCCCGCCGCCGCCACCGCCGGCGCCGGAACCGCTCCCGCTGCCCCCGCGGCCACCACCGGCGGCATCCCGCATGACCCGCTCGTCGGGCTCGCCGTGGATCCGGCGCATCACCTCGGCCGACTCGGTGTAGGTGGCATCGACCTCGTCGGACCGCTGCTTGGCCCGGGTCTCCCGGTCGGCCATGGCTGACTGGTAGGAGCCCAGCTCCCGGCTGTAGCGCTGCTCGGCACGCATGGTGTCCGGGGAGTCCGGCACCCCGGGCGTCCTCTGAGGGGCCTGGGGCTCGCTGGGGGCGGAGGCCGCGAGCGCCCGTTGCTCGGCGACGGCGGCGCTCAACGAGGCGTTCGCCCGGTCGAGGGCGTCCGAGGCGTCGCGCATCTGCTTGCTGCGGTCGCGGGCCTTCGCGGCCACCCGCTCGAAGGCGGTGACTGCGGCCGTGCTGACCTCCGAGTTCTCACCGAAGCCGTTGCGGACGTCCTCGAGAGCCTCGAGGAGGACCTTCTCGACCCGCTCGAGCTTGTTCCCGCCCTCGCGCCACTGGAACCCCGACGTGGAGATGTCGGCGACGTTCGCGCCGGCCACGGTGCGGTTGAGGCGCTGCTCCTGCTCACCCATCAGCCGAGTGCTCCCTGCTGGTTGCGTGCCTGGTCGTACGCCGCGTCGCCCTCCGAGGTGACCCAGGCGTCGTTCATCATCGCCACGGCCTGCTGGGCGCGGGTCAGCTCGGTCGCGGTCGCGTCGTCGGCGGCACGGATCATCCCGGCGGCCTCCTGGACGCCGTTGGCGAAGGCGGTCAGGTCGGCGATGATGCCCCGCACCGTCTCGGCCATCACCTGCTGGGCGCGCTCGTGGTGCAGTCCCAGCTCGTCGGAACGATCACCGCGCCCGAGGGACGGCAGCGCGATCGGGGCGTCGCTGGCGAAGCGGCTGCCCCAGCTCTCGTCGGTGCAGTCGTCGAGCGCCGCGATGACGCGGTCGATGGTGTGCTGCTCGACCTTGATGGTCGACAGTGCGGCGGAGAGCCCGGGGATCAGCATCGAGTGACGACTCCGTGGTGAGGCGGTGTGGACAGTGGCCGGATACCCGCAGGCGCCGAAAGTTAAACCCGGCGGCGCGGTGCATGACGGTACTGTCTGACGACCTCGTCACCCGTCGACTCGGAGACCTCGTGATCAAGCTCGCCCCGCTGCGCCCGATGGGGCCCCTCCTGCTGTGCGCCGGTCTGGTGCTCGGGCTGTCGGGGTGCGGCTCCGACGACGAGTCGGACGCTGCTCCCGGCACTGCGTCCAGCTCGTCCCCCTCGTCGCCCGGTCCCGAGGGTTCGACCTCGCCCAGCGCGGAGCCGGATCCGGAGCCGGCGCCGGCCACGGGCCCTCGGGTCCGGCTGCCGGTGCTGCAGCTCCGGCTGCCCGACGACACCTGGACGCCCTCCCCGGTGCAGGGCGGCTTCGGCGGCGGTTTCACCGAGGACGGGACGGGCCAGCTGTTCGTCGACCAGTTCCCGGTGATCTCGAGCCGTCCCAGCCTGGACCGACTGGCGAAGATCGGCCTGCAGCAGACCAAGCGCAGTGAGTCCTTCCCGGTGGCCTTCGGCACGGAGGTCACAGTCGGCGGCGTCGACGGGTACACGATCGAGGGCAACGGCGGGGGGACACACCTGTTCATCCTCGGGACCCTCGTGCTCGAACCGGAGCCGCTGACCGTCTCCCTCGAGATCCGGACCCGGGGCGGCGAAGCGCTGCACCGCGAGCGTGTCGACTCGGTGCTGGCCTCGCTCGAGTGGCGCTGAGGGGCAGCCACCCGCCGACGTCCTACATCGACGGCAGGAACTCGGACTCGAGCTCAGGGTTCCCGCCGTCGACCGGCCCCACGACCGTGGTCGGGGTCGAACCGTCGACCGGCACCCGCTGCAGGGACCACTGCTGGTCCTCGACCCCGACCACCGCGAGCAGCAACGCCTCGGCATCGGCCCAGGCCGACCGGCTGACGACCACCTGGCGGTCGCCGTCGTAGGTCAGGACGGTGGTCAGGTCGCGGTCGAGCACGGTGACCCGGCCGTCCATGTTGTTGTCCCCACGCGCCCCGAGCAGGTGCTGACCGTCGGGGGCGAACTCCAGGTTGGAGGTCGCGCAGGTGCGCGCGGTGACGGTGTCGGACGCCTCGTCGTACAGGCCGCTGCAGCCGAACTGCTCGTTCTCGCCCGGGAGGAACTCGACTGCCCAGGTCGCCCCGTCGGGGCTGACATCGCTCACGGAGAAGTCCTCGCGTGCGTCGAGGTCGGCGACCTCGTCCATGCTCACCACCGTCGTGGTGTGGTCCCCGTCGCTGGCCAGGACCCGGCAGCTGCTGCCGCTCATCGAGCAGTCGTCACCGATCACAGCGTCCACCATCCAGTACCCGAGGCGCTGCGGCAGGGCCTGCAGGCCGATCGGCTCGCGGATCCCTGCCACGAGGACCTGCACCCGGCCGTCCGGTGCGATCCAGGCCGCGGTGTCGTCGGTCGGTCCCGTCGCGAAGGTGTTGAGCTCCACGGGGTGGGTCGCCACCTGCGCGCCGTCAGCGTCGAACACCTCGACGACCCCGGGCTCGTCAGTGGTGAGCACCATCCGCCCGTCGCTCAACACCCCGAAGGAGGACACGTCGACGTCGCCGATCGCGAGGTCGACGGTGCTGCCGTCGCCGAGGGTCACGGTGCCGTCGTGGAGCACCGCAGTGCCCGTGATGCTGGGGGTCGCGGGGTCGACACCGTCGGTCCGGTCGTCGGTGCCGCCGAGGAGCAGGACCGCTGGGACGGCCACGGCTGCGAGCGCCACGGCGGCCGTGGCACGGACGCCGTGGCGACGGCGCTGGATGCGCCGCGCGCGACCGCGGACGTCGCCGAGGGTGATCGGGGTGTCGTGCAGGTCGGAGACCTCGCGCTGCAGGGCCGCGCCGACGTCGTCGCTGTGCAGGTGCTCGTTCATCGCTCCTCCTCCCGGGGGTGCAGGTGTGCCGGTGTGCGTTCGCGCAGCTGGGCCATGGCCCGGTTGGACTGGGACTTCACGGTGCCGGTCGAGATGCCCAGCGTCTGCGCGGTCTCGGTCTCGGTGAGCTGCTCGTAGTAGCGCAGCACCACCACGGCGCGCGCCTTCGGCGGCAGCGAGCGCACGACCTCCCACAGGGCTGCCGACCGCCCCTCGTCGTACTGGTCGTGGTGGGCGGCCGTCTCGGGCAGCTCGTCGGTGGACCGCTCGCGACGGTGCCAGGGCCGGCGCCACGCCGAGGTGGTCTCGTTGACGACGATGCGACGTACGTAGGCGTCCAGCGCACCGCGGTCGCGGACCTTGTCCCACGACAGGTACAGCTTGGCCAGTGCGGTCTGCAGCACGTCCTCGGCCTGGTGCCGGTCGCCGCAGACCAGGTACGCCGTGCGCAGCAGTGCGGCCTGGCGGGCGGCGAGGTACTCGGTGAACTCGGCGTCGCGCCGCTCGTCCCTGGTGGGCGCGCGCCGCTCCTCGGTCGCCATCCCGCTCACCTCCTCACCCGCCTGGGTCGGTGCTCCTGCTGGCATCGTGTCCTCCTTCGTCCCACACCGACCAGACGCAGCGCCAGGGGCAAAGGTTGGAACCCAGCCCCCCCTGGGGGTCCCTGGCGAGCCGCGACCCCGATGGGGTTGCATGGGCCATAGCAGTCCACGAACCATCGAGAGGACCAGTCATGCAGCAGGTGAAGGCCGTCGTCGCACGCGCCAAGGGCGCGCCCGTCGAGGTGACCACGATCAACGTGCCGGACCCCGGTCCGGGCGAGGCCGTGGTGCAGGTGCAGGCCTGCGGCGTGTGCCACACCGACCTGCACTACCGCGAGGGTGGCATCAACGACGAGTTCCCGTTCCTGCTCGGCCACGAGGCCGCCGGCATCGTGGAGTCGGTCGGCGAGGACGTCACCACGCGTCGCCCCCGGTGACTTCGTGGTGCTCAACTGGCGTGCGGTGTGCGGCGACTGCCGCGCCTGCAACCGCGGCGAGCCGCAGTACTGCTTCAACACCCACAACGCCACCCAGAAGATGACGCTGGCCGAGGGCGACGACGCCGGCACCGAGCTGTCGCCCGCGCTCGGCATCGGGGCCTTCGCGGAGAAGACCCTCGTCGCTGCCGGGCAGTGCACCAAGGTCGACCCCGAGGCCCGTCCGGCTGCCGTCGGCCTGCTGGGCTGCGGCGTGATGGCCGGCCTGGGGGCCGCCATCAACACCGGTCAGACCACCCGCGGCAGGTCGGCAGCCGTCATCGGATGTGGCGGGGTCGGCATGGCCGCGATCGCCGGCGCGGCGCTCTCCGGCGCCAGCCCCGTGATCGCCGTCGACATCGACGCCAAGAAGCTCGAGAAGGCGGCCGGCTTCGGGGCCACGCACACCGTCGACTCCTCGCAGGTCGACCCGGTCGAGGAGATCAAGCGCATCTGCGCCGAGGTCTACCCCGGCGCCGAGGGTGCCGACGTCGTCATCGAGGCGGTCGGTCGCCCCGAGACCTGGAAGCAGGCGTTCTACGCCCGCGACCTCGCCGGCACCGTGGTGCTGGTCGGCGTGCCCACGCCTGACATGAAGGTGCCCGACCTCCCGCTGATCGACGTCTTCGGGCGCGGCGGGTCGCTGAAGTCGAGCTGGTACGGCGACTGCCTGCCCAGCCGCGACTTCCCGATGCTGGTCGACCTCTACACCTCCGGGCGCCTCGACCTCGACGCGTTCGTGACCGAGGAGATCGGCATCGACGACATCGAGGCCGCGTTCGACAAGATGCACAGCGGCGAGGTGCTGCGCTCGGTGGTGATGTTCTCGTGACCGCCCGCGTGGACCACGCGGTGGTCTCGGGGACCTTCTCCCTCGACGGGGAGACCCACCAGGTCGACAACAACGTCTGGGTGGTCGGCGACGACAGCGAGTGCGTCGTCATCGACGCCCCGCACGACGTCGACGCGATCATGGCGTTGGTGGGCGATCGCAACCTGCGCGCGATCCTGCTCACCCACGCCCACGACGACCACTGCCGCGTCGCCCCGCAGCTGCGGGAGCGCGCGGTGGCGCCGATCATGCTGCACCCCGACGACCGGCCGCTGTGGGAGCTCACCCACACGCAGGACGAGGGGGGCCACCTCTGGGACGTCGACCTCGGTGACGGCTTCGAGATCATGATCGGCGGGATCACGCTGCGCGCGATCCACACGCCGGGTCACGCACCGGGGGCGGTCTGCTTCCACGCTCCCGCCCTGGGTGTGCTGTTCAGCGGGGACACCTTGTTCCAGGGCGGTCCCGGCGCCACCGGTCGCTCGTTCAGCGACGAGGTCGTCATCGTGGACTCGATCCGGAGGCGTCTTCTCGACCTGCCCGAGGAGACCGTGGTGCACACCGGCCACGGCCCCGACACCACCATCGGTGCGGAGAAGGCGGCGCTCGGCCCCGCCTGAGGGCTGTCAGAGGGGGCGGACCAGCAGGGCGGCACCCTGCCCGGCGACCCGGGTCAGCACGATCGTGGCCTCGGCGTCGCCGGAGAGCGCGAGCCGCTTGCGCAGCTCCTCGGGCACCACGTCGACGCCTCGCTTCTTGATCGTCAACCGGCCCACGCCGCGCTCGCGCAGGGCGGCGCGCAGCGCCTTCTCGCGGTAGGGCAGCTCCTCGAGCACCTCGTAGCCGCGGGCGAACGGCGTGGGCGCGGCGGTGTCGGTGCCGACGTAGGCGATGTGCTCGTCGAGGAGACCCCCGTCGAGCGCGGCCGCGACCGCCGTGACCAGTCCCGCGCGGATGACGGCGCCGTCGGGCTCGTAGAGGTAGCGGCCCACCGGCCGGGTGCCGGCCCCTGGGTCGTCCTCGTCGGTGAGGGTGGCCAGGCCGCGGCCGCCGATGACGGTCGCGCGGCGCCGGGTGGTGGCCAGGCGGCCCGACCACAGGGCGGCCTCCTTGACCTCGCCGCTGTCGCTGACCCACTCGGCCTCGACCCCCTCGGGCACCAGCGCGTGCGGGATGCCCGGCGCCACCTTCACGCACGAGTCCCGGCGCAGCAGCCCCTCGACGAACGACCACGGGGGAGTCCAGTCGTCGACGTCGAAGCTGCGCCCGCGCGCCGAGCGTCGGGCGGGGTCGGCGTACGCGACGTCGAAGGGGGAGGTGTCGAGGGTGGTGGCGTCGACCTGGCCGACGACGCCCTCCAGCCCGAGTGCGGCGAGGTTGGCCTCGGCGACCGCGACCCGCACCGGGTCGAGGTCCACCCCGACGCACACGATGCCCTGCTCGGCGGCCGCGAGCAGGTCGCCCCCGATGCCGCAGCCGAGGTCGACCAGGCTGAGCGCGTCGAAGGCGCGCAGCCGGGCGGCGCGGTGTCGCGCGACGCTGAGCCGGGTGGCCTGCTCCAGGCCGTCGGGGGTGAAGTACAGCCGGGCGGCCAGGTCGCCGAACTTCGCGACCGCCCGCCGGCGCAGCGACGCCTGGGTCAGCGCCGCGGCGGCGTGCTCGGCGTCGGCGTGGCGGCGCAGCGCGGTCTGGGCGCGCAGCGGGTCGGCCGGGTCGAGGGCCTCGGCCTGCGCGAGCAGGGCCTGCCCGTCGTCGGTGAGCAGCCACCGGAAGGCGTCGAGGTCCATCCGCTGATCCTGTCAGGGCCGCCCGCGCTGGCACTCCTCCAGGGGGAGTGCTAGTTTTTGAGCTGGCACTCTCCTCGTGAGTGTGCCAACGCTTGCCAGGTCGGCGCGATCCCCGCGACGGCGTGCCGGGGCCTGCGAGCACCCCTTTCGTTTCCACCAGCCAACGCGCGCAAGAAAGTGGAGGTCGATCCAACGTGTCGATCAACATCAAGCCCCTCGAGGACCGCATCGTCGTCAAGCAGGTCGAGGCCGAGCAGACCACTGCTTCCGGTCTCGTCATCCCTGACACCGCCAAGGAGAAGCCCCAGGAGGGCGAGGTCGTGGCCGTGGGCCCCGGTCGCTTCAACGAGGACGGCGACGAGCGCGTCCCCATGGACGTCTCCGTGGGCGACAAGGTCATCTACAGCAAGTACGGCGGCACCGAGATCAAGTTCGGCGGCGAAGAGCTGCTGATCCTCTCGGCGCGCGACGTGCTCGCGATCGTCTCCTGATCCACCGGCCCGGGCGTCATGCCGACCGGTCGCCTCGCGACCCGCGTCGCATGACGTCCGGGTCTGTCTTTCCTTCCCACTGACCTAGGAGCAGCCACATGCCCAAGATCCTGGAGTTCGACGAGAACGCCCGCCGCGCCCTCGAGCGCGGCGTCGACGCCCTCGCCAACGCCGTCAAGGTGACGCTCGGCCCCAAGGGCCGCTACGTCGTCCTCGACAAGAAGTGGGGCGCCCCCACGATCACGAACGACGGTGTCACCGTCGCGCGCGAGATCGAGCTGGACGACCCGTTCGAGAACCTCGGTGCCCAGCTCACCAAGGAGGTCGCCACCAAGACGAACGACGTCGCCGGTGACGGCACCACCACCGCCACGGTCCTCGCCCAGGCGATGGTCCACGAGGGCCTGCGCGCCGTCGCGGCCGGCGTCAACCCGATGGGCCTCAAGCGCGGCATGGACGCCGCCGCCAAGGCTGTCGGCGAGGCGCTGCTCGAGGCCGCCCGCGAGGTCGACTCGGTGGAGGACATGGCCTCCGTGGCCACCATCTCCAGCCGCGACAAGGTCATCGGCGACCTGCTCTCGCAGGCCTTCGACAAGGTCGGCAAGGACGGTGTCATCACCGTCGAGGAGTCCAGCACCATGGGCACCGAGCTCGACTTCACCGAGGGCATGCAGTTCGACAAGGGCTACCTGTCGCAGTACTTCGTGACCGACCCCGAGCGGATGGAGGCCGTCCTCGACGACCCCTACATCCTGCTGCACCAGGGCAAGATCTCGGCGATCGCCGACCTGCTCCCGCTGCTGGAGAAGGTCATCGCCGCGGGCAAGCCGCTGTTCATCCTCGCCGAGGACGTCGACGGCGAGGCGCTGTCGACCCTGGTCGTCAACAAGATCCGCGGCACGTTCAACGCCGTCGCGGTGAAGAGCCCCGCCTTCGGTGACCGCCGCAAGTCGATGATGCAGGACATCGCGACCCTGACCGGTGGTCAGGTCATCGCCCCCGAGGTCGGCCTCAAGCTCGACCAGGTCGGTCTCGAGGTGCTGGGCCAGGCCCGTCGCGTCGTGATCACCAAGGACAACACGACCATCGTCGACGGTGCCGGCGACGCCACCGCCGTCGAGGGCCGCGTCAACCAGATCAAGGCCGAGATCGAGAACACCGACTCCGACTGGGACCGCGAGAAGCTCCAGGAGCGTCTCGCCAAGCTCGCCGGCGGCGTCTGCGTGATCAAGGTCGGCGCCGCCACCGAGGTGGAGCTGAAGGAGAAGAAGCACCGCATCGAGGACGCCGTCTCCGCGACGCGCGCCGCGATCGAGGAGGGCATCGTCCCCGGTGGTGGCTCCGCGCTCATCCACGCCGTCTCGGTGCTCGACGACGACCTCGGCCTCACCGGCGACGAGGCGGTCGGCGTGCGCATCGTGCGCAAGTCGGCCGACGAGCCGCTGCGCTGGATCGCCGAGAACGGTGGCGTCAACGGCTACGTCGTGACCACCAAGGTCCGCGAGATGGGTGTCGGCAACGGCTACAACGCCGCCACCGAGGAGTACGGCGACCTGGTCGCCCAGGGCGTCCTGGACCCGGTCAAGGTCACCCGCTCCGCGCTGGTCAACGCCACCTCGATCGCCGGCATGCTGCTGACGACCGAGACGCTGATCGTCGACAAGCCCGAGGACGAGGACGAGTCCGCCGCCGGCGGTCAGGCCACGGTCACGGCCACGGTCACTGATCGACGCTGATCGGCCCGCAGCGGGCTGACCCGCTGCAGCACGACGGCCCGTCCGGGGAGACCCGGGCGGGCCGTCGTCGTCGCTGGCATCAGGTTTTACCCGGGCGCGAGCCGGGTAGGTCGTCCCTGTCCGGGAGGGTCGAGAGAGGTGGCGGGTGCATGGGTGACGAGGTCAGGGTCTCCGAGCAGGGGGTGCGCCAGCTCGTGAGCGCCGCGCACGAGCAGTACCTCAACCTGTCCGAGGCCAGCGGGTTCACCTGCCAGGCGGGGCTGGGCGACACCGGCGCCTTCAGCGGCTTCCTGGGGGTCTTCCGCAGCGACTACGAGGCCGCCTACGGCGCCCTGACCGAGGCGCTCGACTCGGCGACTGACCGGCGCCCGCGAGCTCTCCCGGCGCATGGACCTCGCCCTGACCGACATCCTCGCGACCGAGGCCCGGGTCGAGCGCGACCTCGACCGCATCCGCACCGCCGTCACCGCGGCCGAGGAGGTCACCCTCCCGGCAGCGAGCGACGCGGTCCCCGGGGTGCCGACGCCGGTCGGGCACCTCAACACCATCGCCAACGTGCCCGTGGCACCTGGCGGGCCCCCAGCCGCCGGCGTGGGCCGGCGAGGCGACGACCGGCGCCCCGATCAGCCTGGTCAGCGAGACCACCGGGTTGATCAACCACGCGTCCGACACCGGTGAGGCCCTGAGCACCGACGACGACATCGACGACTTCCTCGAGGAGCACGACCAGTGAGCACCCTGACGCTCGACCTCGTCGACCCGGCGTCGGTCCTCGTCCCGAGCACCGTCGGGGACCGACGGGCCACTGATCGACCAGCTGCGCGACCAGTGCGGCTTCGTGATCCAGGGCATCGACTGGGTGTGCCGCCAGTTCGGCTTCGACCTCGTCGGGGCGATCTTCGACCCGATCGCGGGGACTACGACGCCGTCGACGCGATGGCCTCGAACTGGGCCGTGCTGGGTCAGGGCCTCGGCGTCGTGCAGGCCAACATGGCATCGATGGCCCAGGCGCTCCCCGAGGTGTGGGGTGGAGACGCGGCCGCCGCCGCGCAGGGGCGCATCGTCGAGTTCTCGGAGGGCTTCGCCGTCCAGTCCGAGGGCACCGCACTGATCGCCGCTGCCATGCAGGACATGCTCGTGGCCACCAAGGCGGTCATGGAGCTGGTGGCCGAGCTGCTGAGCCTGGTCGACGAGGTCGTGCTCAAGGTCGCCGCCAGCGTCCTGGGGTGGGCCAAGGAGATCGCCACCGGCGGAGCGAGCTGTCGCACGCGTCATCAGCCTGGTGAACCGGGCCATCGACGCCATCCGCACGCTCGAGCAACATCATCCCGCCGCTGCTGCAGGCCTGCGCCACGATGGGCAAGCTGATGAAGGCGCTGCGCGTGACCTTCCAGGTCGCCAGCGCCGGCACGAGCTACCACAACGGCGACCGCGTCGACGACCTCGCCGACGCGGCGTACTGAGGAGGCCGCACGGTGGAGAACCCCGACCTCGTCGAGCTCCGCGGGATGGCCGCCCGGCTGCGGGAGCAGACCCGGCGCATCGCTGCCGCGGCCGACCAGCAGAAGGCCGCGCTGCGCGACGCAGCGCCGCGTGCTGCAGCGGGAGCGCGAGCGAGACCGAGAAGGAGACCCGGGACGCGTGGCGCCGCGGGGAGCTGTCGCCGAGCAGGCCGCGATCGTCCAGCGGATCGAGCGGGGTGACACGTCGTGGGCGGCCGTGGTGCACGGCACCGACGCGCACTCCTCCGCGCGGGCGTTCCGCGCGTCGTTCGCGCGGCAGACCGAGAGCGTCGTGCGAGGACCTGCGTGACGAGCCGACCCGGAGTTCCGCGCCGAGCACGACGGCGCGCTCGCCGCGCGCAGAGCGGCGGGACCAGCCGTGAGCCGCGACGACGGTCGACCAGGGGCTGGCGGCGGCCTTCCGGCACCGGTGGCGCACGGCGGGCTACGGCAGCCAGAGCCGGCTCATCGGCGGCGTGGGAGCGCTCGTCGGCTTCCTGGTCATCCACACCATGGTCTTCCTCGACGTCGGCAACGTGTTGTCGCCTGGTCGCGATCGTCGCTCAACCCGGTGGCGGGCTACGTCCTGGTGCGCGGCTGGGCCTACTGGTCGATCCCGTGGCTGGTCGTCGGCATCGCGTTCGCGTTCGCGGTGACCGCCGGGCCGTTCTACTTCCTGTGACGAGGCCGCTTCAGCCGTGGCAGCGCGGTTGCGGCGTGGGCCGTTCGACGTCGCGGCGCAGGTAGACGCGGTGGTCGCCGCACGCGCCGCCCACCTCGACGTAGTGCTCCTCGACCACCTCGCGCAGCGCGGCGCCCGGCCTCGGGGGTCCAGGCGCCGAGGTAGACCCACTCCACCAACCAGGTGGGCCGGTGCGCTGACGACACCAGGGCGCCGCAGCTGCTCCAGGTCGGGGTCGAGGGTGCGCATCGGCAGGCTCCACAGGTAGGGGTAGGGCGAGTCCATGCCGCTGGTCAGCTGCAGGTCGGCCCGCCCGCCGAAGACGGTGAGGGTGTCGCCGGGCTCGGCGGCCGCGGCCAGCGCCGCGCCGGTGTCGGTCTCGTCGAGCTCCTGCAGGTCGAGCACCTGCACCGCGCCCCACACCACCAGCGAGATCGCGCTGGACACAGCGGTGGCGGCCACCACCGCCCGCATCGCCCGGCCCCGCTTCGACCGGCGCCGCACCAGCAGGGCCGCGGCCAGCGCCGTCGAGGGCACCAGCACCAAGAGGTAGTCGCGCCAGTAGGAGCCGCTGGCCACCAGGGCCGCGGTGTCGGCGGCCAGCATCGCCAGCACCGCCCACGTCACCGGCGCGTCGCGGCCGACCTCGTCGCGCACGTGCACCAGCAGCCCGCCGATCACCGCGATCATCCCGGCCCCGGCCGCGATCACCACGAGCAGCACGGCGCGCTCGCGTCGGCGCCGAGGCCGGCTGCGCGGCCAGCACCACCGAGGCGTCGCCGCGGAAGCCCCACACGGCGTACGCCCAGCACCTCCAGCCGTACGCCGGCAGCCACGGCCCAGCCGACCGTGGCCAGCACCGGCACCGCGGCCCCGGCGAGCGCGGCCGCCGCCGAGAGCCGCGCCGCGGCGCAGCGCGACCTCGCCGGGTCAGCACCGCCACCAGCAGCAGCGCCGCCCCGAAGACCAGCCCGCCCACCAGGCTCTGCTTGTAGCCCAGCGCCGTCGCCGAGACCGCTCCAGCGGCGCCGGCGAGCAGCAGGGCACGCGCCCGGAGGCGCGCCGCAGGGCCAGGAGCGCGAGCAGGCAGCCGCCCATCACCAGCGGCAGCCCCAGCAGCTCGCCCTTGGCGGCCACCACGTCGATGAGCGGCGTCACGCACAGCGCGGCGACCAGCACCGCGGTCCACCGGGCCGCGGGCACCCGGCGACCAGCCGCGCGGTGGCCGCGGCCAGCACCACCAGCGCTGCGACGGCCAGCGCGCCGAGCGCCCGCACCGTGAGCGGTCCGGCCAGCCAGTCGGTCGGCGCCGTAGGTCGCCACCAGCAGCGGGGGCCGGTCGACGAAGTACGGCCCGTAGAGGCTGTCGGCCGCAGGGTGCCCAGGCGCGCGCCACCAGCGTGAAGCCGGCCTCGTCGCCGCGGACCGGGCGCAGCAGGCCGACCAGGCGCAGCAGCCCGGCGGTCAGCGCCGCCAGCAGCACGGTGCGCCGCTCCTGGCCCATCGCCCACCTCCGGTCCCCGTCGCTCACGAGGTCATCGCACGACGCACGGCCGAAACGTCCGTGCAACGTCGGTGGGTCAACGTAGTACCTCCGCCGCCGGAGCGGGTCCGACGAGGAGGAGCGCCATGCTGTGGAAGGTGCGGGCCAGCTCGCCGGACCGGCCCGGAGGGCTCGCCGCGCTCGCGCAGCGCTGCGCCGAGGCCGACGTCGACATCCGGGGGATGCAGGTCTTCCCGGGTGTCGACGAGGTCACCGACGAGGTCGTCGTCGACGTCGCCCGACTCCTGGGGCGAGGCCGACGTGGCGGTGCTCGTCGAGTCGGCCGGGTGGCGCCACGTCCTCTCCACGCCGTGCACCGGTGAGGCGCTGACCGACCAGCCCACCCGCTACGTCGAGGCGGCCCGCCGGGTGCTGGCCGCGCCCGAGTCGTTCCCCGAGGTGGTGGCCCGGCTCTTCGACACCGAGCCCGACCAGGGCGCCGGCGGCGACGTGCTGGAGATGACCGTGGGCGACGTGCTGGTGCAGGTGCGCCGCGCTGCCCCCTTCACCGACACCGAGCGGGCCCGCGGCGCCGCGGTCGCCGAGCTGGTCACCGACGTGCTGCGCCGCGGCCGGCCCGAGCAGGTCGATGGTCACCCCGGTCGCGGGGCGACGTCTCGGCGACGGCGCGCGGCCGTCGTACGTCGTCGAGGGGCGGGTGGTCTCGGCGGTGGTCGCCGACGTCGTCGTGGGCCGCGCCACCCTCGGCGCGCCCGGGGCCGACGGACGCCGAGGACGGCTGCCTGGCCCTGGTGCTGCGCGTCGACCCGGCCTGGCGCCGCCGCGGCGTCGGCACCCGGCTGCTGGTCGCCGCGTCGCGGCTGGCGCTCACGCTCGGCGCCCGCGAGGTCGCCCTGAGCACCACCGCCGACAACCGCGCGGTGCTGCCGCTGGTGCTCGCGGCCGGGCTGCGGGGCCGGATCCGGCTGGCCTCCGACCAGCTGACGGTGCGGGTGCCCGTGCAGGGCGCTGAGGCCGCTGGGGAGCGACGCGTCCCCGCCCGTACGATGAGTGCGTGGAGATCCCGGAGAAGTTCGCCGCCCTCGGCCTCACCTACGACGACGTGCTGCTGCTGCCGGGTCACTCCGACCTGGCGCCGGCCGACATCGACACGACCTCCCGGCTGACCCGGGAGATCTCGCTGAAGGTGCCGCTGGTCAGCGCCGCGATGGACACCGTGACCGAGTCGCGGATGGCGATCGCGATGGCCCGCGAGGGCGGCATGGGCGTGCTGCACCGCAACCTCTCGATCGAGGACCAGGCCTACCAGGTCGACCTGGTCAAGCGGACCCAGACCGGCATCATCTCCAACCCGGTCGTCATCGGCCCCGACGCGACGCTCGAGGAGCTCGACCGCCTCTGCGGCGAGTACCGCGTCTCGGGCCTCCCGGTCGTCGACGCCGACTAGCGCCTGCTGGGCATCATCACCAACCGCGACCTGCGCTTCACCCCGGTCGCGGAGTGGGCGACGCTCAAGGTCGAGGAGGTGATGACCCCGATGCCGCTGATCACCGGCCCGGTCGGCATCTCCCGCGACGAGGCCACCGCCCTGCTGCGCAAGCACAAGCGCGAGCGGCTGCCGCTGGTCGACGACGCAGGGTCGCCTCGCCGGCCTGATCACCGTCAAGGACTTCGTCAAGAGCGAGCAGTTCCCGCACGCGTCGTACGACGCCCACGGCCGGCTGCTCGTCGGTGCCGCGATCGGCTACTTCGGCGACGCGTGGGAGCGCGCCACCACCCTGGTCGAGGCCGGCGTCGACGTGCTCGTCGCCGACACCGCCCACGGCAACGTGCGGCTGCTGCTCGACATGGTCGCAGCGGCTCAAGAGCGACCCGGCCACCCGCCACGTGCAGGTCATCGGCGGCAACGTCGCGACCCGTGAGGGCGCGCAGGCCTTCGTCGACGCCGGCGCCGACGCGGTCAAGGTCGGGGTCGGCCCGGGCTCGATCTGCACCACCCGCGTCGTCACCGGCGTCGGGCGTGCCCGCAGGTCACCGCGGTCTACGAGGCGTCGCTGGCCACCAAGCCGGCCGGGCGTGCCGCTGATCGCCGACGGCGGCATGAAGTACTCCGGCGAGATCGCCAAGGCGATCGTCGCCGGCGCCGACGCGGTGATGCTCGGCTCGCTGCTGGCCGGCTGCGAGGAGTCGCCCGGCGAGCTGGTCTTCGTCAACGGCAAGCAGTACAAGTCCTACCGCGGCATGGGCTCGCTCGGCGCGATGTCGAGCCGCGGCAAGAAGTCCTACTCCAAGGACCGCTACTTCCAGGCCGAGGTCACCAGCGACGACCAGATCGTGCCCGAGGGCATCGAGGGCCAGGTCGCCTACCGCGGCCCGCTCTCCGCGGTCTCCCACCAGCTCATCGGCGGGCTGACCCAGTCGATGTTCTACGTCGGTGCGCGCACCGTGCCCGAGCTGCAGGAGAAGGGCCGCTTCGTGCGGATCACCTCGGCCTCGCTCAACGAGAGCCACCCGCACGGCGTGCAGATGACCGTCGAGGCGCCCAACTACACCGGGCGCTGAGCCCGGGGGGAGCCGGACAGTGGGTGCCGGGCACGACCACGGGGCGGGTGCGAACCGCACCCGGCTGGCGCTCGCGCTGGCCCTGACCGGCGTCGTCGTCGTCGCCCAGGCGGTCGGCTCGGTCGTCACCGGCAGCCTGGCGCTGCTGGTCGACACCGCCCACATGCTCACCGACACCGTCGGGCTGGGCGATGGCCCTGGTGGCCAGCGTGCTGATGACCCGGCCGGCCACCGACCGGCACACCTGGGGCCTGCGGCGCGCCGAGGTGATCGCCGCGCTGGCCCAGGCCGCGCTGCTGCTCGCGGTCGGGCGGCTTCGCGCTCGTCGAGGGCGTACGCCGCCTGGTCACCCCCGCCGACGTGCCGTCGACGTCGCTGCTGGTCTTCGGCGTGGTCGGCCTGGCGGCCAACCTCGTCGCGCTGGTGGTGCTGACCGGGGGCCGCGGCGCGAACCTCAACATGCGCGCGGCGTACCTCGAGGTGCTCAACGACGCGCTGGGCTCGGTGGCGGTGATCGTCAGCGCGGTGCTGATCGCCGCCTTCGGCTGGGTGCGCGCCGACAGCGTCGCGGGCCTGCTGATCGCGCTGCTGATCCTGCCGCGCACCCTGCTGCTGCTGCGCGACAGCACCCGGGTGCTGCTCGAGTCGGTGCCGCCGGGGCTCGACCTGGCCGACGTGCGCCGCCACATCCTGGAGGTCGAGCACGTCGTCGACGTCCACGACCTGCACGTCACCCGGGTCTCCTCCGACCTGCCGGTGCTGACCGCCCACGTGACCATGCAGCGGGCCTGCTTCGAGTCGGGGCACTCCGGCGAGGTGCTGCGCGAGCTGCAGGAGTGCGTGGCCGAGCACTTCGACGTCGCCATCGAGCACTCGACGTTCCAGATCGAGCCCGAGGGCCACGCGGGCACCGAGCACGCCCACCACTGAGCCGGCGCACGTGCGGCGCCAGCGGTTAGCCTTGCGCGGTGACCGAGATCGAGATCGGCCGCGCCAAGCGGGCCCGCCGGGCCTACTCCTTCGACGACGTCGCGATCGTGCCCTCGCGGCGCACGCGCGACCCCGAGGAGGTCAGCACGCACTGGCAGATCGACGCCTACCGCTTCGACCTGCCGGTGATGGCCGCCCCGATGGACTCGGTGATGTCGCCGAGCACCGCGATCGCCTTCGGGCGCCACGGCGGCCTCGGCGTGCTCAACCTCGAGGGCCTGTGGACCCGCTACGAGGACCCCGAGCCGCTGCTCGAGGAGGTCGCCGGGCTCACCGGCACCGACGCCACCCGCCGGATGCAGGAGATCTACCTCGAGCCGGTCAAGGCCGAGCTGATCACCCAGCGCCTGCGCGAGGTCCGCGAGGCCGGGGTGACCGTCGCCGGCTCGCTGTCGCCGCAGCGCACCAAGGAGTTCGCCAAGACCGTCGTCGACGCCGGCGTCGACATGTTCGTCATCCGCGGCACCACCGTCTCCGCCGAGCACGTCTCCAGCCAGTCCGAGCCGCTGAACCTCAAGGAGTTCATCTACGAGCTCGACGTGCCGGTCATCGTCGGCGGCTGCGCCACCCACCAGGCCGCGCTGCACCTGATGCGCACCGGCGCCGCCGGCGTGCTCGTCGGCTTCGGCGGGGGAGCGGCCCACACCACCCGCACCGTGCTCGGCGTCGCGGTGCCGATGGCCTCCGCGGTCGCCGACGTCGCCGCCGCGCGCCGCGACTACCTCGACGAGTCGGGCGGGCGCTACGTCCACGTCATCGCCGACGGCTCGATCGGCCGGTCCGGCGACATCGCCAAGGCGATCGCCTGCGGCGCCGACGCGGTGATGGTCGGCTCGCCCGTTCGCCCGCGCCACCGACGCGCCCGGGCCGCGGCTTCCACTGGGGCACCGAGGCGCACCACCCCGAGCTGCCCCGCGGCCAGCGGGTCCAGTTCGAGACCGTCGGCACCTTCGAGGAGATCCTCTTCGGTCCCTCCCGGGTCGCCGACGGCACCATGAACCTCATCGGCGCGCTGCGTCGGTCGATGGCCACCACCGGCTACACCGACTGCAAGGAGTTCCAGCGCGTCGAGGTCGTCGTCGAGTAGCAGCCGCCGGTGACCAGCACCGTGACCACCGGGATCAGCGCGCGACCACCGCCCTGCGCGTCGCCGCCGGCCAGGCCGCGGCCGCGCCGGGCGACCTCGACGCCAACGTGCGCACCGCCGCGCGCCTGGCCGCGCTCGCCGGCGACCAGGGCGTGCGGGTGCTGGTGCTGCCCGAGGCGTTCCTGACCGGGTACGACGCCGCCGTCTTCGCCAGCGCCCTGCCCGGGCCCGCCGACCTCACCGGGCCGCGGCTCGACCCGGTGCGTCGAGCAGGTGCGGCGCACCGGCGTGACGGTCGTCGTCGGCACCGCGCTCGACCGCGGTGCGCGCGGCGCACGCTCTCGACGCTGGTGGTGCGCCCCGACGTCGGCCGTCCCGACGGCGTCGGCGCCACGCTGCCCTACGACAAGCAGCACGTCGACCTGCCCGAGCGGGCCTGGTTCGAGCCCGGCGACCACGGCGCCTCCGTGGTCGTCGACGGCGTCGAGCTGGGGCTGTCGATCTGCTACGACGGCTGCTTCCCCGAGCACGCCCGGGCCGCCAGCGACGCCGGCGCGCTCGGCTACCTGTGCTCGGCGGCGTACTTCCCCGGCGGCGCGCACCGCCGCGACCTCTACTACCCGGCCCGGGCTCTCGACAACGGCTTCTACGTCGTCCTCGCCGGGCTCACCGGCACGTGCGGGAACAGCTCGTTCATCGGCGGCTCGGCGATCTACGACCCCGAGGGCCGGCCGCTGGCCCGGCTCGGCGAGGAGGAGGGCCTGGCCATCGCCGAGATCGAGCCCGAGCTGGTGCCGCCACCCGCGAGCGGCACCGGATGCACCACGACCACCGGCCGGACCTCGGCCCCCGGGTGCGCGCTTGAGCGGCGCGGGCTGGGGCGGGGGAGTCGCGACGGCGTACGCCGAGACGTTCGCCCCGCTGTGCGCGGGCGCCCACGACGCGCTGCTGGCTGCCGCGGGCCTGGACCGGCCGGTCCCTGCCGGCGCGCCGCGGCCGCGGGTGCTCGACGTCGGCACCGGCACCGGGGACCTGGCGGCGCGGGCCGCGGCGACCGGAGCCGAGGTCCACGGCGTGGACCCGGATCCGCAGATGCTCGCGATCGCCGCCGAGACCGGCGCCGAGGTCGAGTGGGCCGAGGCCGGACTGCCCGGGCTGCCCCACGACGACGGCGACTTCGACGTCGTGCTGGCCTCCTTCGTCGTCAACCACCTGCCCGACCCTCGCCAGGGGGTGCGGGAGCTGGCCCGGGTGACCGCTCCCGGTGGACGGGTCGCAGTCACGATCTGGCCGTCCGGCTCCACGGCGCAGGCGCGACTGTGGGCCGCGGCCACCGAGGCTGCCGGGGTGGTCGTGCCGCCCGGTACCCGGCTGCCCGAGCACCTGGACTTCCCGCGCACCGCGGAGGGTCTGCGTGCCCTGGTGGTCGAGGCCGGCCTCGTCGACGTCACCTCCCGGGGCGTGACCTGGACCCACCGCGCCGCGGTCGACTCGATGTGGCGCGGCGCCGAGGCCGGCATCGGCGGCATCGGCACGGTCGTCTCCGCCCTGACGCCGGACGTGCGTCAGCGGCTGCGGGCCGAGCACGACCGGTTGGTCGGCGACCTGGTGCACGACGGGCAGCTGTGCTTCGGGACCGAGGCCCTGCTCGCCGTGGGGACGCGGGGCTGATCCACTCCTGTGGTGCCGGTGCGCGCGGCACCTGGGAGGATGCCTCGCGTGAGCGAGGGAACGAGCCGGATGTCGTGGTCATCCACACCGACGGCGCCTGCGTACCCAATCCAGGGCCGGGCGGCTGGGGCGCGCTGCTGCGCCAGGGCAGCCACGAGCTCGAGCTCTGCGGTGGCGAGGCCGGCTCGACGACCAACAACCGGATGGAGCTGACGGCCCCGATCAAGGCGCTGGAGGCGCTCAAGCGCCCGGTCCGCGTCGAGCTCTACACCGACTCGACCTACGTGCGCTCCGGCATCACCACGTGGGTCGTGGGCTGGATGCGCAACGGGTGGCGGACCTCGGCGAAGCAGCCGGTCAAGAACGTCGACCTGTGGCAGCAGCTCCAGGCAGCGTGCGAGCGGCACGACGTGCACTGGCACTGGGTGAAGGGCCACGCGGGCGACGAGGGCAACGAGCGGGCCGACCGGCTCGCCGCGCGCGGCCTGACCGAGGCCGTCGAGGCCGCGCGCTGAACCGCCCCGGTGAGCGTGTCCCGGGGGCGGTCCTTGCCCTGGAGGACCGTGGAGGGGGCCTAGACCACCAGCTGCACAGCAGCCCGCGCGTGGTCGAGCCTGTCACCAGGCACGCGCGACGAGCGCCCGACGCGACGTCGTCCTCCGCGCCGTGCGAGGTGCGTGCGGGCAGCTTGATCGTGCCGGCCGCTGGCGGTGGTCGGCGAGTAGGTGCCGCTCGGGTCCGCCGTCTCGAACGACGAAGTCGACTGACCCGGGCCTTGCCCTTGACCCACTTGAAGCCACCGGTCGGTCGACGCACCGGGAGGTAGACCTTCTCCTCCTCGCCGTTGCACTCGAACGCGTTGAGCGCGGTGAGCTGCGCGGTGTGCGTCTGGACGCCACCCGTGCGTGACCTGGGTCAGCGTCGCGGTGAGGCGGGCGCTGGTGGTGTCCTCCGAGCAGGTCACCTTGGCCTTGACCCACGCGATCTTGTGCGCTGGAGGACAGGTGGCCCCGCTTCTTGATCGTGACGATGGTGCTGTCGGCCTGGGCCGGCAGGGCCGACGAGCCCCAGGCCCGCGACGCTGGTCGCTGCTGCGAGCAGCTGGATGGACTTGCGCATTGGTTCTCTCCCCGATGTGTGTGAATGGTCGTAGTGGCCCCCTGGCGACCACGAGGTGGACGTTAGGTCCGTGGCAGGTCCTCTGAGTCACCCAATTAAAGGGATCTGCCCCGGGGACCCCCTGACCGTTGACAAACGAGAACACGTTCCACCACGCTGACGCGTGTCAATTCATGACGTGCGTCACCCGGAGGAGCCCTCGATGACCCAGGCCCAGGCCCACCGCCCGATCACGACCGCCGCGCTCGACCGCGACGCCTTCTACATCGACGGCGCCTGGGCGGCACCGGCCACCGGCGACGTCATCGAGGTCGTCTCCCCGCACACCGAGCAGGTCGTGGCCCGGGTGCCCGAGCGGCCGTCCCGGCAGACATCGACGCCGCCGTCGCCGCGGCTCGCCGTGCCTTCGACGAGGGGCCCTGGTCGCGGACGTCGCCCGACGAGCGGATCGAGGTCGTGCAGCGCTTCTCGCACCTGTACGCCGCGCGGCTGGGCGACATGGCCGAGCTCATCACCGTCGAGATGGGTTCGCCGACGTCCTTCTCCAACCTGGCCCAGTCGCCGGCGCCCTGGATGCAGATCGAGGCGTTCATCGCCATCGCCCGCGACTTCCCCTGGGAGGCGGCCCGGTCGGGAGTGCTCGGCTCCGACGTCGCTGGTGCGCCACGAGCCGGTCGGCGTGGTCGCGGCCATCCCGCCCTGGAACGTCCCGCAGTTCACCCTGATCTCCAAGATCGTCCCCGCGCTCCTGGCCGGGTGCACCGTGGTCGCCAAGCCCGCCCCGGAGAGCCCGCTGGACGCCTACCTGCTCGCCGAGCTGCTCGACGAGGCCGGCGTGCCGCCCGGCGTGGTCAACATCGTGGCCGGGGGACGCGAGATCGGAGCGCACCTGGTCGCCCACCCGGGCATCGACAAGGTCGCCTTCACCGGCTCGACCGCGGCGGGTCGCCTGATCGGCGCCGTGTGCGGCGAGCAGCTCAAGCGCTGCTCGCTGGAGCTGGGCGGGAAGTCGGCGGCGATCGTGCTGGACGACGCCGACCTGGGCCGCCACGATGGAGGGCCTGCGGTTCACCGCGCTGATGAACTCCGGGCAGGCCTGCGTGGCCCAGACCCGCATCCTGGCGCCGCGCAGCCGCTACGACGAGGTCGTCGACGCGCTCGCGCAGACCGTGCGCTCGATGCCGGTCGGCGACCCGGCCGACCCGGCCACCGAGGTGGGCCCGATGGTCGCGCGCCGCCAGCAGGAGCGGGTGTCGTCGTACATCGAGGTCGGCCAGCAGGAGGGCGCCCGCCTGGTGGCCGGCGGCACCGGGATGCCGGACGGGCTCGACCGCGGCTGGTACGTGCGTCCCGACGGTCTTCGCCGACGTCGACAACCGGATGCGGATCGCCCAGGAGGAGATCTTCGGCCCGGTCCTGTCGGTGATCGCCTACGACGACGTCGACGACGCGGTGCGGATCGCCAACGACTCCGACTACGGCCTGGCGGGCACGGTGTGGACGGCCGACCAGGAGGCCGGGCTGGACGTGGCCCGACGGGTGCGCACCGGCACCTACGGGATCAACACCTACACGATGGACTTCGCCGCCCCGTTCGGTGGTTTCAAGGCCTCCGGCCTCGGGCGCGAGTTCGGGCCCGAGGGGCTGGCGCAGTACACCGAGACGAAGTCCATCTACATCCCGCCCGCCTCGGCGGTCTAGGCCGGGGGGGCGCTTGACAGTTTCTTTTGCTGTGTACAAACCCACATTGGCTACCGAAGGGTAGCAAGCGAGATCGTGGTCACATACCCTCGGTACATGAGCGCCCAGCAGCCCGACCGTCCGGACGCCCCGGTCGTCGGCGGTCCGCACGACCCCGAGCACGACCCGACCGCGTCGTACGCCCTCGAACCGGAGTACGTCACCTCGCTGACCAGGCGCGTGACCAGCACGACCGGGCGCACGGCGGAGGTGCGCACCCCGATCAGCGGCGCGCCCCTCGCGCACGTCCCGCAGTCCAGCGAGGCCGACGTGGCCGAGGCCTTCGCCAAGGCCCGCCGCGCCCAGGCCGCGTGGTCACGCACCAGCCTCGACCACCGCGCGGCGATCATGATGCGCCTGCACGACCTCGTCCTCGACCGCCAGGACGAGATCATCGACCTGATCGTGTGGGAGTCGGGCAAGGCCCGCACGCACGCCTTCGACGAGCCGCTGCACATCGCGCTGACGGCGCGCTACTACGCCCGCACGGTGCACGAGCACCTCGACACCCGGCGCCGCCCCGGCGTCGTCCCGGGCCTGACCCGGATCGACGTGAACCGGGTGCCGAAGGGCGTCGTCGGCATCATCTCGCCGTGGAACTACCCCTTCACGATGGCGCTGTGCGACGGGCTGCCCGCGCTGATGGCCGGCAACGCCGTCGTGGCCAAGCCGGACTCCCAGACCATGCTCTCGGCGCTGCTGGGCGCACAGCTGCTCGAGGAGGCCGGCTTCCCGCGCGACCTCTGGCAGGTCGTGGCCGGGCCCGGCTCCGAGGTCGGCCCCCAGGTCATCAGCCAGTCGGACTACGTGTGCTTCACCGGTTCCACGGCGACCGGTCGCCGGGTCGCGGCCGGGTGCGCGGAGCAGCTCATCGGGTGCTCGCTCGAGCTCGGCGGCAAGAACCCACTGCTGGTGCTGCGCGACGCCGACGTCGAGAAGGCGGCCGAGGGGGCCGTGCGGGGCTCGTTCTCCAACGCCGGCCAGCTGTGCGTCTCCGCCGAGCGTCTCTTCGTCGCCGACCAGGTCTACGACCGGTTCGTGGAGCGCTTCGTGGCCCGCACCCAGGCGATGTCGCTGGGTGCCACCCTCGAGTGGGGCAGCGACATGGGCTCGCTGATCAGTCAGGCCCAGCTCGACACCGTCACCGCCCACGTGGAGGACGCCGTCGCCAAGGGCGCCCGCGTGCTCACCGGTGGTCGCGCCCGTCCCGACCTGGGTCCCTACGTGTTCGAGCCCACGATCCTCGAGGGCGTGACGCCGGAGATGACCTGCTTCGGCGAGGAGACCTTCGGCCCCGTGGTGTCGCTGTACCGCTTCCACGACGAGGCCGACGCGATCGCGCGCGCCAACGCTGGGGAGTACGGCCTCAATGCAGCGATCTACAGCCAGGACGGCGACCGGGCCCGGGCCGTCGCGCGCCAGGTGACCTGCGGGACGGTCAACATCAACGAGGCGTTCGCCGCCACCTTCGCCTCCGTCGACGCGCCCATGGGCGGCATGCGGCAGTCCGGCATGGGCCGGCGCCAGGGCAGCGAGGGCATCCACCGCTACACCGAGACCCAGTCGGTCGCCACGCAGCGGCTGGTCCGCCTGGCGCCGATGCTGGGCATGTCCGACGAGACCTACGCACGGGTGATGACGGCTCAGATGCGGCGTGATGAAGAAGCTGGGAAGGGCCTGACATGAGCGAGCACACCTACGACTACGACGTCCTGGTCATCGGATCGGGGTTCGGTGGCTCGGTCAGCGCCCTGCGCCTGGTCGAGAAGGGCTACCGGGTCGGCGTCATCGAGGCCGGGCGCCCGCTTCGAGGACGACGACTTCTCCTCGGGGACCATGGACATCACCCGCTACCTCTGGGCGCCTGCTCTGGGCTGCTACGGCATCCAGCGCATCGACGCGGTGCGCGACACGATGATCGTGGCCGGCGCCGGTGTCGGTGGCGGCTCGCTGGTCTACGCCAACACGCTCTACGAGCCGCTGCAGGCCTTCTACAACGACCCGCAGTGGAGCCACATCACCGACTGGAAGTCCGAGCTGGCGCCGTACTACGACCAGGCCAAGCGGATGCTCGGCGTGGTGCAGAACCCGGTGCGCACCCCGGCCGACGACGTCATGGAGAAGGTCGCCGGCGACATGGGCGTGGCCGAGTCCTTCCATCCGACCCCGGTGGGCGTCTTCTTCGGCGGGCCGGAGCAGCGCCCCGGCGAACAGGTCGAGGACCCCTTCTTCGGTGGCGTCGGCCCGGCACGCAACGCCTGCCTCAACTGTGGTGAGTGCATGTCCGGGCTGCCGGCACAACGCCAAGAACACCCTGGTCAAGAACTACCTCTACCTCGCCGAGAAGCAGGGCGCCCGGGTGATGCCGCTGAGCACCGTGACCCGCATCCGCGCCCGCGCGGGCGGCGGGCTACGACGTCACGATCAAGTACACCAAGGCCAGGCGTGCCACGGCGCGGACCACCCGCACGCTGACCGCCGAGCACGTCGTGATGGCGGCGGCCTCCCTGGGCACCCAGAAGCTCCTGCACCGGATGAAGGACGAGGGGCACCTGCCCCGGCTGTCCGACCGCCTGGGCTTCCTCTCCCGGACCAACTCCGAGTCGATCCTGGGGGCGATCGCGCCGAAGTCGGACACCACCGACTACTCCTACGGCGTGGCGATCACCTCGAGCTTCCACCCCGACGCCGACACCCACGTCGAGCCGGTGCGCTACGGCAAGGGCTTCAACGCGATGGCGCTGATGCAGACGGTCCTCACCGACGGCGACGGTGACGGTCCGCGGTGGCGTGCCTGGTTGAAGGAGATGTGGAAGGAGCGTCGCGAGATCGTCAACCTCTACGACCTCAAGCACTGGTCCGAGCGCACCGTCATCGCGCTGGTGATGCAGAGCCTGGACAACTCCATCACCACCTACGGCAAGCGCAACCGGGTCACCGGGCACTGGCGGATGACCTCGCGCCAGGGCCACGGCGCCCCGAACCCGACCTGGATCCCGGTCGCCAACGACGCCGTACGCCGCATCGCGGGGGTGCTGGGCGGGACCGCGGGCGGCAACGTCGGCGAGCCCTTCAACATGCCGCTGACGGCCCACTTCATCGGCGGCTGTGCGATCGGCGACAGCCCGGAGACGGGTGTGATCGATCCTTACCAGCGCGTCTACGGCCACCCCGGCCTGCACGTGATGGACGGGGCCGCGATCACCGCCAACCTGGGCGTGAACCCGTCACTGACGATCACCGCCCAGGCGGAGCGGGCCATGGCCCTGTGGCCGAACAGGGGCGAACGGGACTCCCGTCCCGGCCTGGGGGCGGACTACCGCCGCGTCGACCCCGTGAAGCCGCTGCACCCCGTCGTCCCGGAGTCCGCTCCGGGGGCGCTGCGGCTGCCGATCGTCGGGGTCAGCTGACCCGCTGGTCTAGCCCGGGGAAATAGATCCCGAAAAGACCGTCACCGGCGTAACCCCCTCCTGACCACCTCGTTGTGATGGTCAGACCCGGTAGTCATGCTCCCTCCCAAAAGGTCGGGTCTTTTGTCCAAGCGCTGTCCAACAGATGCGTGGACGATCAGGGCCCGGCCACCCTCCCTCCCCGGCCGGGCCCTGGTGCCATTTACGGGGGTCTGCGCCGATAGGCTGGGGCCATGACCGACCTGAGCCCCGGCACCCCCGACCATGACCTCGTCCTGGTCGTCGACTTCGGGGCGCAGTACGCGCAGCTGATCGCGCGCCGCGTGCGCGAGGCCCGTGTCTACTCCGAGATCGTGCCGCACCACCTGCCTGTCGACGAGATCCTGGCCAGGAAGCCGAAGGCGATCATCCTGTCCGGCGGTCCGAGCTCGGTGTACGCCGACGGCGCCCCCGGCATCGACAGCGCCATCTTCACGGCGGGCGTCCCCGTGTTCGGCATGTGCTACGGCTTCCAGCTGATGGCCGCCGGCCTCGGCGGCACCGTGGCGCCCACGGGCGCGCGCGAGTACGGCCGCACCGCGGTCTCCGTCGACGCGCAGGGCACCCTGCTGGCCGACGTACCCGAGACGCACACGGTGTGGATGTCGCACGGCGACGCCGTCACCGCGGCGCCCGAGGGCTTCGCGGTGCTCGCCCGCACGAGCGTGACCCCGGTGGCGGCCTTCGAGGACCTCGACCGTCGTCTCGCCGGCGTGCAGTGGCACCCCGAGGTGCTGCACACCGAGCACGGCCAAGAGGTCCTCGAGCGCTTCCTCGTCGACATCGCCGGCTGCCGGCAGACCTGGACGATGCTCAACATCGTCGAGGAGCAGATCGCTTCGATCCGGGCCCAGATCGGTGAGCGGGGCCAGGCCATCTGCGGCCTCTCGGGTGGCGTCGACTCCGCGGTCGCCGCGGCGATCGTGCAGCGCGCGATCGGCGACCGGCTGACCTGCGTGTACGTCGACCACGGACTGATGCGCTCCGGTGAGACCGAGCAGGTCGAGCGCGACTTCGTGGCCGCCACCGGTGTCGACCTCCGCGTCGTCGACGCCGAGAAGCAGTTCCTCGACGCGCTCGCCGGGGTCTCGGACCCCGAGGAGAAGCGCAAGGTCATCGGCCGCGAGTTCATCCGCACCTTCGAGGCCGCCGAGGCCGAGGTGCTGGCCGACGCCGTCAGCGGCGAGGGCGGCGACAAGGTGGCCTTCCTGGTCCAGGGCACGCTCTACCCCGACGTGGTGGAGTCCGGCGGCGGCGCCGGCACCTCCACCATCAAGTCCCACCACAACGTCGGCGGCCTCCCCGAGGACCTCGAGTTCGAGCTCGTCGAGCCGCTGCGCACGCTCTTCAAGGACGAGGTCCGCCTCGTCGGCGAGCAGCTCGGCCTGCCGGCCGAGATCGTGCACCGCCAGCCCTTCCCCGGCCCCGGCCTGGGCATCCGGATCATCGGCGAGGTCACCCGGGAGCGGCTCGACATCCTGCGCCAGGCCGACGCCATCGTGCGCGAGGAGATGACGCGGGCCGGCCTGGACCGCGACATCTGGCAGATGCCGGTGGTGCTGCTCGCCGACGTGCGCTCCGTGGGCGTCCAGGGCGACGGGCGCACCTACGGTCACCCGGTCGTGCTGCGCCCGGTCACCTCCGAGGACGCCATGACCGCCGACTGGGCCCGGCTGCCCTACGAGGTGATGGAGACGATCTCGACCCGCATCACCAACGAGGTCGCCGAGGTCAACCGGGTCACCGTCGACATCACCAGCAAGCCCCCGGGCACCATCGAGTGGGAGTGAGCCTCAGCGGGCCGTACCCGTGCGTACCCGCCCGAGCAGGATCGTCGCGATCACTGCGACGCCGATGCCGATGACGGGCGGGATGCCGATCTCGCTCTTGTCGGAGACCCACGCCAGCAGGCTCGCGACGGCGTAGGCGCCGAGGTTGGGGCCGTGCAGGGCCGGCAGGACGGCACCTTCGGGCATTCCTGCGCGCCAGCGCGCGATGTAGTCACCGATGATGACGCCACCCAGCGGCGGGATGAAGATCCCCAGCAGCACCAGGTAGTCGACCAGGTGGTGGTGGACGCCGGCGAGTGCGAGCGCTGTGCCGATCACGGCGCCACCGACGATGAACGGTGTCTTGCTGGGCTTCTGGAACAGCTCCGCACCGGCCACGCCGAAGGCGTACGCGGTGTCCGCGTTGCTCTTCCACAGGTTCCCGAACAGGAGCACCACGCCCCACCCGACCAGGCCGAGCTGGTAGAGGACCAGGACGAAGTCGCCCTCCCCGAACGTGATGGCCCCGATGGCACCGAACAGGATCATCAGTCCGTTGCCGATCAGGAACCCGATCAGGCAGGCCCAGACGGCCTGGCGGCCCGACCGGCCGAACCTGGTCCAGTTGGGGGCCTGGGTGCCGGCCGAGACGAACGTCCCCACCACGGTCGTGACGGCGACGGCCAGCGTCATCGAACCCGAGGGCTCGATGGCCGCGAGGCCGGACAGGCCGCCGACCTCGTCGAGCGAGCGTGACACGACCCAGACCGCCAGCAGCATGATCAGGGGGGTGGACACGAGCGAGACCCAGTACATGCCTCGGTACCCGTAGCACGCCGTGACGCACATCAGGGCGCTGGTCAGGATCATCACGGCCGCTCGGGCGGCGTACGACTCCCAGTCGAAGGCCTGGGCGGTGAGCTCACCGATCGTGCCGATGATGACGCCGTACCAGCCGATCTGGGTCCCGCCCAGCAGGACGGAGGCGAGCTTGGCCCCTCGGGTGCCGAGCGAGTAGCGCGCCATCACCACGGTGGTCAGTCCCGTGCGGGCGCCGATCCAGCCGAGCGCCGCGACGTAGCTGCCCAGCACGAGGGAGCCGAGCAGGATGACGAGCAGCAGGTCGCCCAGGCCGAAGGCGGTGCCCAGAGCCGCACCCGCCAGCATCGTCGGGGTGAAGATGGTGAAGCCGAGCAGGACCACGGCGAGCGAGAAGAACGACTTCCGGGCATGGGCCGGAACCGGGGTGACCGGGTAGTCGGGGTCGATCACCCGTTCACTGGTGGCCTTCGCCTGGGTCGTCATGCTTCCTCACCGATGTCCTCGGCCCAGAGCTGCGGCCGCTCGCTCATCATGCGCTGCATGAGCGCGTGGCACGCGGCGTCGTCGAGGACGTCGATCGTCACGCCCCGCGAGCGCAGCCAGGACTCGGAGGCCTCGAACGAACGGTTCTCACCCACCACGATGCGTGGGATGTCGTAGAGGACCGCTGTTCCTGCGCACATGAAGCAGGGCGACAGAGTCGTGTAGAGCACGCTCTCGCGATAGACCTTCGCCGAGAGTCGGCCAGCCGTCTCGATGCAGTCGGTCTCCCCGTGCCGGATCGCACTCCCGAGCTGGACGCGACGGTTCCTCCCGACGGCCAGCACCTCGCCGCGGTGCACGAGTGCCGCGCCGATCGGCACGCCTCCTTCGTCCCACCCCAGCTGCGCCTGCTCGAGCGCAAGTCCCAGGTAGTGGTGGTCGGATCGTTGGTCGCTCATGATGCTCCTCCTGTCAGGCCGTGCGTGACGGCCGTTGGTGTGCAACAGGTCACCATGAGGTCCAGGGGTCTGCCAGGGGCATAGTGTCCACCTGTCGGAGATGTCTAGGAGACGAAGTGTCGCGGGGTGAGGAGTCAGCATGCTCGTGAAGCTCGAAGAGGTCCTCGGGCTGCCATCGTTTCGTGCGGCCTCGGCACAGACGGTGACCGGGGACCCGACGCACGTCATGGTGCGCTGGGTGCACTCGTCGGAGGTCTACGAGATGGGTGCCCTGCTGGCAGGCGGGGAGGTGCTCCTGACCACTGGTCTGGGACTCCATGGCCGCACCGCCTCGCAGCTGGAGGACTACGTCGACCAGGTGGCTGACGCCGGGTGCGTGGGAGTGGCGCTCGAGCTCGGGCGTTCCTTCTTCGAGGTGCCGCCGTCGATGCTGGCTGCTGCGCAGCGCCGGGGCCTCGTCTTCATCACCCTCCAGTCCGTGGTCCCGTTCGAGCGCATGGTCGAGGACTTCCACGAGTTGATCCTGCGCAAGAAGCTTGGTTCCGCTCGATCGGGGGAGCCCCTCTGGTGGGACCTGTTGGCGGTGGTGGTCGCTGGAGAAGGACTGCGGGCCTTGCTCGACGCCGTCTCGCGGACCGCCGGGTGCGTGGTCGAGTACCGCAATGTCGACGGGCGGGTCGTGGAGCGGAGCCGGATCAGCTCGATCGAGTCCACGACCGACCAGGTCGCGGCTGAAGTGCGGGGAGCCGCCGGCCCGTTGGGAATGCTCGTGCTGCGCGGTCGCGGGACCCGGCGGCGAGAAGCCATCATCGCGCGAGCCGCGACCGCCGTGGCACTGGAGCTCGCGCGCCATCCGGGATTGGGCCAGCGTCCGTCCCTCGCCCAGTCCGTCGTGACCGACCTCGCGGCCGGTGTCCTGGGCTCCCGAGGCGACGTGGAACGCCGGCTGGCGGAAGCCGGTTGGCTGTGCAGCGAGGGGGAGCACCTGGTCGTGGCGGCGATCGATGCCGGCGCCGGCTTGCCGGTGCTCGATGTGATCCCGCTCGTGGTCGAGTGCCTCACGCCGGCCGTGGGCCCACCGCTGATCGGTGCCGTGGGAGGTGAGGTCCTCGCGGTGGTCCGGGGTGGGAGGCGGGCGCCCCCTCAGGCGGTGCGCGCCTCGATGGAGGGGGCCATGGGAGAGGTCCGGCGACGCCTGTCCGTCGAGACCCTGCTGACTGCTGTGGCTGCACCGGTCGCAGATCTGGCGGACCTCGCCGGTGCCGTGGCCGAAGCCCGCGAGGTGCTGCGATCTGCTCGCCGGTACGGAGTCCGGTCGGGGGTGGTGATGGCCCGCGACGTCGGCGTCCAGCGCCTGCTCGCGACGTCGACGAACGAGGGGCGGCTGACCGCCTTCGTGCACGAGCAGATCGGGGCGCTCATCGCGCACGACCGTGAGCACGAGGCCGATCTGGTCCGCACGCTGGACAGCTACCTCGACGCGGGGCTGTCGAAGGCGGTGACGGCCCGGGCGCTGGGCATCCGGCGACAGACGCTCTACGCGCGCCTGGCGCGGATCGAGAAGCTGCTCGGCGTCACGCTTGAGGATCCGGCGCATCTCATCGGCATCGGGCTGGCGCTCACCGCTTGGCGGATGCGCACCGGCCTGGATCCCCAGGCGGCCTTCGATCGGTCTCCCCGGAGCCGATGAGACCTCCGCCGAGACCGGCGGCCGGCCTCAGCGGCTCTTGATGTCCCGCTTCGTCCGGCGCCGCAGCTGGATGATGCGCAGGCTGCCGGCGATGGCGGTCAGCAGGATGCCGGCCGTGGTCGCGATCAGCATCGCCACGGCGACCGGGGTCTCGCCCTCGAAGCTGAGGAAGCGCACCGTGGTCGTGTCGGTGTTCTGCGCGATGAAGATGATCAGCAGGACGAGCAGCACCCCCAGGCCGACCACGGCGGCGTACAGACCGCTGGTGCGCGAGCCGCGCAGCGGGTCGTCACCCTTGGCGCCCGTGGGCTTGCTGCTCGGGGCCGGCGGGGCGCCCCGGTCCGGGAGGGGCGCGGTGTCGCTGGTGGGGGAGGTCGTCGGCTCGTCGCCAGGGGTGGGGGTCGAGGTGCTCAAGGGGTTTCCTCCCGGAAGGCGGATGCGCGGACACTGCGGCAGTGCGTCCACGGTAGTGCCCGCACGGCCGTGGCCGACCTCACCCCGCCGGAACCGCTGACAACCAGACACCGGTGTCGTACACTTGTCAACAGAACCGCTGGGGACCCGAGACCCCAGCGGTTCTACCTATTTCCGGTCCGCGCCCATCGGCGCGAGGACGTCGGCGGCGAAGCGCTCCAGCCCGTCGATCTTGCGGTCCAGGTCCACGTCCAGACCGTGGTAGTAGGCCCACGGCATCGTCATCACGTCCGTCACGCCCCGCTCGTGCGCGTCGGCGAAGTGATCGGGCGTGAACGCGTCGGTGAGAGCGGTGAAGAAGCGGAAGTCGGCGTCCTCGTGCCCGGCCTCCTCGCGCAGCCGGGCCAGCCTGCGGGCATGCCCGGCGGCCTCGTCGATCGTGTACAGGTCGCCGATCCAGCCGTCGTGGCGGGCTGCCCGACGCATGGCCACCTCCGAGAGACCGCCGACGTAGATCGGCACCCGTGCCGGGGGCGTGGGATGCATGACCAGGCGGGGAGCGGTGTAGTGCTCGCCGGCGAACTCGCTCCAGCCGGGCTGCCACAGCTCGGCGAGCAGCGCCAGCGCTTCGTCGGTACGCCGCCCCCGGGTGCCGAAGTCCTGGCCGAGGAGCTCGAACTCCTCGCGGCACCAGCCGGTGCCCACCCCGAGGGCCACCCGGCCGCCGGACAGGGCGGCGGCGGTGCCGACCGACTTGGCGACCTGGAACGGGTTGCGCAGGGCCACCACGTAGACCGAGGTGAAGAAGTGCAACCGGGTGGTCGCGGCCGCCAGGGCGCCGACCAGCACCCACGGGTCCGGCCAGGGCGCCTCGTGTCCCCAGCGGCGGGCGCCGTCACTGGTGTACGGGTACGGCGTGCTCAGGGTCTCCAGGTCCACGACGTGGTCGGGGATGGCCAGCGCGTGGTAGCCCAATCGGTCCGCCGCGCGGGCGAGTGCGTCGAGCTCGTGGACCGGTAGGTAGGCCGTGCTGATCGAGAAGCGCATCCGGTGAGGATAGAACGCGTTCTAGATCTCGGAGGAGGATCGGTTCAGTCGCCCAGCACGACCTCGACCTCGAAGCCCTCGGAGCTCTCCAGGTAGAGCGCCACGTGGGCGTCGCCGCCCGCGTGCGGGTACCGGTCGGCGTACATCTCGTGCCACCCGTGGGCGGTCGACTCCGCGCGGATCCGGTCGAGCATGACCCGCGACTCGATGCTCAGGGCCAGGTGGTTGATCCCTGGGCGCATCCGGTCGTACACGGCGTCGGCCTGGTCGGGCGAGTGCTCGATGAACAGGTAGGTGCCGTCCGGGTGGGTCCACGACGAGCGGGCCGGGTCGACCTCCCAGCCGACCTCCCCGAGCAGCCACCCCCACTCGTCGACGGCTCGGTCGAGGTCGCCGACCCACAGGTCGAGGTGGTGCAGGGCCCGGGCTCGCTGCTCGCTCATGCCCGGACCCTATCGGTGCCTCAGGCGTCGTTGGTGTCGTCGGTGTCGTCGGGGATGACGTGCACTGCCGCCTCCTCGGCCGAGGCGGCCGCACCGTCGATGCCGACGTCGTCGCCGACCAGCTCGGACTCGGTGTCCTCGCCCAGCCCCTCGTCGGGGTCGACCAGCCGACCGGCGCGCAGGTCGCCGACCTCGCCGCCGACGTCCTCGCGTCCCGCCTCGGCCTCGGCCTCGGCGTACGGGTCCGGCTCGGGGACCTCCTGGGCGATCCGCTGGTCCAGCGACTCCCCGGTGGCCTCCTCGTAGGGCGTGTTCCCGAAGCCCTGGCCCGGGGAGTAGCTCTCCGGCGGCGAGTAGCCGCGGTCGAGCTGGTCCTCGACGTCGCCGTCGGCCAGGGTGTCCTCGCCCGTCAGCTGGTCGCTCTCGTCGACGGAGTAGTCGCCGTAGGTGTCGTCCTGGTCGTTCGGTCCGGTGCTCATGCCTCCACCGTAACCACGGCGGGCGAGGCGCCGTCCCACCCGTGGGGGCCGCCAAGCGGTGCGAAAGTGACTGCTCGGTGGTGCGAAAGTGACTGCTCGGCCGTCAGCGGCGGCCGTAGAGGGTGGTGCGCTCGTGGACGGGGCGGCCGATGCCGGCGGCCATCTCGCGCAGCTCCTCGACGGTCTTGGCCGAGCCGTGCTCGGAGCCGGCCATCCGCGAGATGGTCTCCTCCATCAGCGTGCCGCCGACGTCGTTGACGCCGGCGCGCAGCATCGTCTGCGTGCCCTCGACGCCGAGCTTGACCCACGACGTCTGGATGTTGTCGATCCTGCCGTGCAGGAGGATCCGCGCCATCGCGTGCACCGCGAGGTTGTCGCGCATGGTCGGGCCGGGCCGGGCGACGCCGGCCAGGTAGATCGGGGAGGAGGTGTGCACGAACGGCAGCGGCACGAACTCGGTGAAGCCGTCGGTGCCGGCGGCCAGCGACTCGTCCTGGATGCGGGAGAGCACCCGCAGGTGGCCCACCCAGTGCCGCGGGTTGTCGACGTGGCCGTACATCATCGTGCTGGTCGTCGGGATGCCCACGCGGTGCGCGGTCGAGACGATCTCGATCCAGGTGCGCGCGGGCAGCTTGCCCTTGGTGAGCACCCAGCGGACCTCGTCGTCGAGGATCTCCGCGGCGGTGCCCGGCAGCGAGCCGAGCCCGGCCTCGCGCGCCTTGATCAGGAAGTCCTCGATCGAGAGCCCGGTGCGCGCGGTGCCGTTGACGACCTCCATCGGGCTGAACGCGTGCACGTGCATCTCCGGCACCCGCTGCTTGACCGCGGTGACCAGGTCGAAGTACGCCGTCGCCGGCAGCTCGGGGTCGATGCCGCCCTGCATGCAGACCTCGGTGGCGCCGAGGTCCCAGGCCTCCGCGGCCCGGTCGGCGACCTCGTCGAGGGACAGCGTGTAGGCGTCGGCGTCGGTCTTGCGCTGCGCGAAGGCGCAGAACCGGCAGCCGACGTAGCAGACGTTGGTGAAGTTGATGTTGCGGTTGACGACGTAGGTGACGTCGTCGCCGACCACCTCGCGGCGCAGGTCGTCGGCCAGGCGGCAGACCTCGTCGAGCAGGGCGCCCTCGGCGGTCATCAGCGTCAGCGCGTGCTCGTCGGAGAGCCCGCCCGGGTCGGCCTCCGCGGCGGCCAGCGCCGCTCGGCCCTCGGCGTGCAGCACCGCCGGGGCCCCGTCGACGGAGGTGCTCTCGGCGGCGGCGCTTGACCGACTCCCAGTCGCCGTAGACCTCGCTGAAGTCGGAGCGCCGGTCGTCGGTGCGGCCCCCACCGGGGCCGTCGTCGTCCACCGCGGTGTGCAGGTCGGTGCGGCCGGTCGACTCGAAGCCGCCGTCGGGCTCCTGCCACGCCCGACCCACCGGTCGTACGCCGTCGCGGGCCAGGCCGTCGGGCCGGCGCCAGGGCCGCGACGTGACCGGCCACGCGGGGGTCCAGCCACGGGGCGCCGTCCTGGAGCGCCGCGCGGACGTACTCGGGGTGCACGGTCAGGCGCGCGGCCAGGTCGAGCCCGCAGGCGGCGGTGATCTCGCGCAGCCGCTCCAGCGAGGGCCAGGGGCGCTCGGGGTTGACGTGGTCGGGGGTCAGCGGCGAGACCCCGCCCCAGTCGTCGACGCCGGCGCCGAGCAGGGCCTGGCACTCCGCGAGGTCGACGAGGTTCGGCGGCGCCTGCACCCGGGCCTTGGGGCCGAGCACCAGCCGGGTCACCGCGATCGCGGCGCGGTACTCGTCGAGGGCGAGGTCGTCCGTGTGACGCATCGCGGTGTCGGGCTTGGCCCGGAAGTTCTGGACGATGACCTCCTGCACGGAGCCGAAGGCCTTGGCGACCTTGCGCAGCGCGAAGATCGTCTCGGCGCGCTCGGTGAGGTCCTCGCCGATGCCGACGAGCAGCCCGGTCGTGAACGGGATCGAGAGCCGTCCGGCGTCCTCGAGCACGCGCAGGCGCACGTCGGGGTCCTTGTCGGGGGAGCCGTGGTGCGCCTCGCCCTTGGTCTCGAACAGCCGCCGGCTGGTGGTCTCGAGCATCATCCCCATCGACGGCGAGACCGGCTTGAGGCGGTTCATCTCCTCCCAGGTCATCACGCCCGGGTTGAGGTGCGGCAGCAGCCCGGTCTCCTCGAGGACCCGCACCGCCATCGCGCGGATGTAGGACAGCGGTCGAGTCGTAGCCCTGCTCGTCGAGCCACGCCTGGGCCTCGGGCCAGCGGTCCTCGGGCCGGTCACCGAGGGTGAACAGCGCCTCCAGGCAGCCGAGCTCGGCGCCCTGGCGCGCGATGTCGAGGATCTCGTCCGGGGAGAGGTACGGCGACCGCCCCTCGCGCGCCGCCTGGCCGGGCGTCTCGACGAAGGTGCAGTAGTGGCAGCGGTCGCGGCACAGCCGGGTGATCGGGATGAACACCTTGGGGGAGTAGGTCACCACGCCCGGTCGGCCCGCCGCGAGCAGGCCGGCGTCGCGGACCTGGGCGGCGGCCGCACAGAGGCGGTCCAGGTCGGCGCCGGTGGCGGCGAGGAGCGCCTCGGCCTCGGCCGGGTCCAGCGCCGCTCCTCGCTCAGCCCTCGCCAGGGCGCGGCGTACCTGCTGGGGCGTCGGCTGCTGGCTCATCACCGCACATTATCCGCGGTGGGCCGGGCCGGCGTGCTCGGCCCTCGCCAGTCGGGACGGCCACCACGTGCGCGGGCCGGCGAGGTAGCAGACCGCCGGGACCAGCAGCGAGCGCACGACGAGGGTGTCCAGCAGCACGCCGAAGGAGACGATGAAGGCGATCTGGGCCAGGAAGATGATCGGTACGACGCCCAGGGCGGCGAAGGTCGCGGCGAGCACGACGCCGGCCGAGGTGATCACCCCGCCGGTCACCGAGAGCCCCTTGAGGACGCCCGGGCGGGTGCCCAGCCGCAGCGACTCCTCGCGCACCCGGGTCATCAGGAAGATCGAGTAGTCGATGCCCAGCGCGACCAGGAAGACGAAGCCGATCAGCAGCGTCGAGGGATCGCTGGCCGGGAAGTCGAAGACGTGCTCGAAGACCAGCGCGCTGACGCCGATGGTGGCGCCGAAGGACAGGACGTTGGCCAGGATCAGCAACCCGGCGGCCGCCAGCGAGCGCAGCAGCAGGGCCAGGACCAGGAAGATGACCACGAGGATGGTCGGGATCACGACCGCGCGGTCGCGGCTGGTGGTCTCGCGGGTGTCGAGCAGGGTCGCGGTGGAGCCGCCGACGAGGATGTCGGGGTCCACCTCGGAGAGGTCGGCGCGCAGCCGCTTCACGGTGGCGGTCGCGGCCGCGGTCTCGCTGCCGTCGGCGAGGTTGGCGATCACGATGCTCCTGCCGTCGACGCTGCGCGGCTGCTGCGGGTCGTCGGCCTCGGGGATCGGGACGACCGGCGGCTGCCGGCCCTCGCTCTCCTGCGAGACGCCCTCGTCGGCGCTGACGAGCTCGAGGACCCGGCCCAGCTCGTCGGTGGGCACCACGATCTGCAGCGGGCTGGCGGTGTCGGCGTCGAAGTGTGCGTCGAGCACGTCCTGGGCGGCCACCGACTCCTCGGCGGTGAGGAACAGGTCGGTCTGGGGGACGGGGTCCTCGTCGAGGGTGAAGGCGAAGCCGGCGAAGATCGCCAGCACCAGCGTGGTCACGCCGGCCACGGCCACGGCCTTGTCGCGCACCAGGTCGGAGACGCGACCCCACAGGCCCTCGGTGACCTTGTGGTCCGAGCCGTAGGCCGGGACCAGCGGCCAGAAGGCCTTGCGGCCCAGCAGCACCAGCGCCGCGGGCAGGAAGGTCAGCGAGACCAGCATCGCCGCGGCGATGCCGATGGCCCCCACCGGACCGAGCCCCTTGAGGCTGGCGAGGTCGGAGAGCAGCAGGCACAGCAGGCCCAGGATCACCGTCGCGCCCGAGGCGCTGATCGGCTCGAGCACGGCACGCAGCGAGGCGCGCATGGCGTCGTACTTCGACTCCCGGTCGCGCAGCTCCTCGCGGAATCGGGCCACCAGCAGCAGCGAGTAGTCGGTCGCGGCACCGATGGCGAGGATGAAGAGGATGCCCTGGCTCTGGCCGCTGAGCGCGATCACGTCGGCCGAGGCCAGCGCATAGATGGAGGCGGAGGCGAGCCCGAGGCCCAGGACGGAGGAGAAGAGCACCACGAAGGGCAGCACCGGCGTGCGGTAGACGATCACGAGGATCACCAGCACCACGCCCAGGGCGACGAGCAGGAGCAGGCCGTCGATCGCGCCGAAGGCGTTGACCAGGTCGGCGGTGATGCCGCCGGGCCCGCCGACGTAGGCCTCGAGGCCCTCGGGGGCGTCGTCGAGCACGGCCCGGATCTCGTCGACGCTCTCGATGATCGCCTCGCCGTCGGTGACGCCGAGCTGGAGCGACGAGCTGGGCGGCCTCGGAGTCCTCGGACGGCACCGGCCCCTGGACGGCGGCGACGTCCTCGAGCTGCCCGAGCTCCTCGGCGTACGCCGCGATGGCCTCGTTGTCGCCGGCCTCGAGGCCGCCGTCGCGCTCGAAGACCACCGTCGTGGGGATCGTCTCCTGCTCCTGGAAGCCGGTGAGGGTCTCCAGGACCTGGGTCGACTCGGAGCTCTCGGGCAGGAAGGCGGCGTTGTCGTTCTCCTGGACGCTGCCGAGCTGACCGGCGAAGGACCCCAGCGGGCCGCCCACGAACACCCAGACGAGCACGATCAGCAGCGGCCAGACCCAACGTCGCTTCATGGGGAGCAGTGTGCCGGACGCTCGAGGAGCCCGCGGGGGTGAGACCCCTCCTCAGATGCCGAGGCCGCGGCCGATGATCTCCTTCTGGATCTCGGTGGTGCCGCCGTAGATGGTCTGGATGCGGCTGTCGACGTAGGCCTTGGCGATGGGGTACTCGTTCATGTAGCCGTAGCCGCCGTGCAGCTGCACGCCCTGGTCGACGAGCTTCTTCTGCAGCTCGGTGGTCCACCACTTGGCCATCGAGGCCAGCGAGGTGTCGACCTCGCCGGCGTTGAGCTTGGTGATGCAGTCGTTGACGAAGGTGCGCGCGATGTAGACCTCGGTGGCCATCTCGGCCAGCAGGAACCGGTTGTGCTGGAACTTCCCGATCGGCTTGCCGAAGGCCTGGCGCTCCTTGGCGTAGGACAGGGACAGGTCCATCACGTGCTCGCAGGCGGCGACGGCGATGCACGCGATCGACACCCGCTCCTGGGGCAGGTTCTCCATCAGGTGGATGAAGCCGTGGCCCTCGGTGCCGAGCAGGTTCTCCTTGGGCACCGCGACGTTGTCGAAGAACAGCTCGGCGGTGTCCTGGGCCTTCAGGCCCATCTTGTCGAGGTTGCGACCGCGCTCGAAGCCCTCCATGCCGCGCTCGACCACGAGCAGCGAGAAGCCCATGTGGCCGGCGTCGGGGTCGGTCGTGGCGACCACGATGACGACGTCGCTCATGATCCCGTTGCTGATGAAGGTCTTGGAGCCGTTGAGCACCCAGTGGTCGCCCTTGTCGACGGCGCTGGTGCGCAGGCCCTGGAGGTCCGAGCCGGCGCCGGGCTCGGTCATCGCGATCGCGGAGATCAGCTCGCCGGAGACCAGTCCGGGCAGCCAGCGCTGCTTCTGCTCCTCGGTGCCGAGCGAGGAGATGTAGGGGACGATGATGTCGGTGTGCACGGGGAAGCCCAGCCCGCTCGCACCGACCTTGGAGATCTCCTCCACGACGACGGCGTTGTAGCGGAAGTCCTTGACCCCCATGCCGCCGTACTGCTCGTCGACGTCGAAGCACAGCAGTCCCGCCTCGCCCGCCTTGCGCCACACCTCACGGCTGACCTGACCGTCCTTCTCCCACTGCTCGTGGTGCGGGACGACCTCCTTCTCCATGAAGGCGCGCGCCATGGCGCGGAAGTCCTCGTGCTCCTCGGTGTAGATCGACGTGGGCTGGGCCATGAGTGCCTCCGTGGTGGTGCGGAACCGTACGAGCAGAACTGTGACAGCAGAACTGTCACACTTCAAGCGTTAAGGTCAGGTTCATGACGGCGGACACCCAGGTCGAGGACGCGGACGCACTGCTGACGGTCGACGAGCTCGCCGCTGCGGTCGGCCTGACCGTGCGCACCACGCGCTACTACGCGAGCCTCGGCCTGCTGCCGCCGCCGCTGCGGCGTGGCCGGGTGGCCTACTACGACGCGGTGCACCGCGCCCGCCTCGAGCTGGTCCGGGCGCTGCAGGAGCACGGCTTCACCCTCCAGGCCATCGAGCGGTACGTCGCCTCGGTCCCGGACGGAGCGGGGGTCGAGGAGCTGGCCATGCAGCGGGCGATGCTGACCTCGTGGACCTCCCAGGCGCCGGAGGAGCTCGACCGCGCCGAGCTGGACGCCCGCGCCGGTCGTGCGCTGAGCGCGGTGGACCTCGAGATGCTCGAGCGGCTCACCCTGATCGACCCCGTGGGGGAGGGCCGCTACCGCGTGATGCCCAACCTGCAGATCGGGCTCGACCTGCTCGGCCTCGACGTCCCGCCCGAGAGCGTCGGCGCCGCGGGCGACGCCATCACGCGGCACATGACGGCGCTCGCGGAGGAGCTCACCGACATCCTGCGGAGCGGGGTGCTCGCGCCCTACCGCACCGGCCACCACTCCCCGGCCGAGGCCGAGCGGATCGAGCGGACGCTGCCCCAGCTGCGCCGCCTGACGCTGGAGTCCGTCGTCGCCGGCTTCCAGCGCGCCGCCAACGCTGTGATCACGCGGTCGCTGGCCCGCGACTGAGGTCACGCGGTCGCAGCGATCGCCTCCGCGAGCCGCTGTGGCATGGACAGCATGGGCGAGTGCGACGACGGCAGCCGGCGCACGTGGTCGGCCGCGCCCGCCATGGCTTCCTGCGCCTGCGGCGGCACCGCGTGGTCCTGCTCGCAGAGGACGTAGGTCGACGGGTGCGTCGGGCCCGGGGCCGTGCTGGGGGCGCCGATGCTGGAGAGCGACGTGAGGACGTAGCGCGGGTACAGGTCGGCCAGGAACCGGTCGCGATCGACGTCCAGGCACAAGGCGTCCCGGACCACGTCGGCCTCGTCCGCGACCTGGAGGGAGCCGTCGTCACGCATGGTGATCCAGCTCGGGAACTCGCCGCCGAGCAGGTCGCCGACGGACTGGCCCTGCTGCGGCCACAGGGCGGCGACGTACACGCTGCGGTCGACCCCGGGGTGGTCGGCCAGCTCGGTCAGCACCATCCCGCCGCCTGAGTGCCCGACGAGGACGACACCGTCGCCGATGCCGTCCACGGCCGCCCTGACCGCGTCGGCGTCCGCCTGCAGGTCGCCCAGCCCGTCCGCGGTCGGGCCCGAGCTGGGCAGGTCGAGCGTGCGCGCTCGATGACCAGCCCCCTGCAGAGCGGCGACGGTGTCGTCCCAGACCCAGCCGCGACAGAACGCTCCATGGACAAGCAGCACAGTGCTCATCCATCGAGTCTGCGCCCGTGTGGCGTGCTGCGCCAGGGGCACTGGATCAGCCGGCGGCCTGGAGGGCCTTGACCTCCCCGCGTGCGGCGACCACAGCGGCGTGCTGGCGGAGCACGACCTCGCGGAAACCAGCGCTGAGGTCCGCCTCGAGCGCCTTCTCGTACTCCGACACCGCGTGGTCCTCACCGGTGAGGGCGGCCGCGAGGACCTTGTCGGCGTCGTCGCCGGTCAGGGCGTCCTTGAGCGAGATCCACCCGCGGTGCAGGGTCGCGGCGACGGAGCCGCTCTCGTCGACGTCGTCGCCGTACTCGTGCCCGAGGTCGACGATCTCGCGGCAGAAGTCCTTGCGCTGCTGCGCCAGGCGTTGCAGCAAGGTCGCCCACTCGGGGTGGTCGCTGTCACGCAGCTTGTCGGCGGCGCTGGTGAAGCCTCGCTCGCCGTCCTTCAGCGTCTCGACCAGCTCCTTGGCGACCTTCTCGTCCTGCGACATGTCCGCTCCTTCGGTGAGAGTGCGTGGCAGCGCCTCCTACCCAGCGGCGCTCGCGCCCAACCATCGCGGCGGCTGCGTCAGCGGCGCATCGCCGTGCGCGCCCACCGGTTGCCGGCGAACTGGCACAGCTGGACGAACGCGATGATCACCAGCACCGCCGCCCAGGTCACGACGGGGTCGAACTGCCGGTAGCCGTAGGTCAGCGCGAAGGCCCCGAGCCCGCCACCGCCGACCACGCCGGCGACGGCGGACATGTCGACGATCGCCACGAGCGCGAAGGTGTAGCCGAGGATGAGCGGCCCGAGGGCCTCGGGAAGCAGCACGGTCAGGATGGTGCGCAGCTTTCCGGCGCCCATCGCCCGCGAGGCCTCGATGACGCCAGGGTCGACCGAGACCAGGTTCTGCTCGACGATGCGGCTGATGCCGAAGGTCGCGGCGAGCGACAGCGCGAAGATGATGGCCCGGTTGCCGATCCCGACGCCGACGACCATCCGCGCGAGGGGCTGCGCCGCGGCGATGAAGATGATGAAGGGGATCGGGCGGAAGAAGTTCACGACCAGGTTGAGACCGACGTGGACGGCGCGGTTCGCGGCGATGCCGCCGCCGCGGGTCGTGTAGAGCAGGACTCCGAGGAGGAGGCCGCCGAGCCCGCCGATGCCCAGGGTGAGGGCGACGATGTACAGGGTCTCGAGGGCCGCCTCGACGAAGAGCGAGTCGAGCTCGATCAGGCGCTCCATCAGCGTGCCTCCGTCGCGGTGCTCTCGACCGGGTGCGTCACGTCGACCAGGGTGGCGACGTGGACGAGTGCCTCGGACATGGCCTGCTCGTCGCCGCGCAGGGTGAAGGTGAGGTGGCCGAAGGTCCGGCCGTGGACGTCCTCGACACCGCCGTGGACCAGCTCGAACCGGACTCCGCGTTCGATGAACGCCGCGAACACGTCGGCCGGTGAGGCCTGATCGTCGCGGAAGGACAGCGTCACCATCCGGCCGGGGTGGCGCTCGCGCAGCCGCTCGAGCGCCCGCGGCGGCGGCCCCTTCTCCACGAGGGTGCTGACGAAGCGCTGGGTCGCGGGGTGCTGCGGGTCGGCGAAGACGTCGTAGGTGTCCCCGATCTCGACCACGCGTCCGGCCTCCATGACGGCGACCCGGTGGGCCAGTGAGCGCACGACCTCCATCTCGTGGGTGATGAGGACGATGGTCACCCCGAGCTCCTCGTTGACGCGTCGCAGCAGCGCCAGCACCTCGGAGGTCGTCTGCGGGTCGAGCGCGCTGGTCGGCTCGTCGGCGAGCAGGATGCGCGGGCTGGTCGCGAGGGCGCGGGCGATCCCGACGCGCTGCTTCTGCCCGCCCGAGAGCTGCTCGATGTGCGCGTGCGCCTTGTCGGCGAGCCCGACGAAGTGCAGCAGCTCGGAGATCCGGGCCCGGTGCTGCTGCTTCGGCACGCCGGCGACCTGGAGCGGGTAGGCGATGTTGCCCCACACGGTGCGGGAGCCGAACAGGTTGAACTGCTGGAAGATCATCCCGATGTCGCGGCGCACCTCGCGCAGGTCACGCTCGGACAGGCTGCTCACCTCGCGCCCGGCCACCGTCACCGTGCCGCTCGTGGGGCGGTCGAGGGCGTTGACCAGCCGCAGCAGGGTCGACTTCCCGGCGCCCGAGTAGCCGACCACCCCGAGCACCTCGCCCGCGGAGACGTCGAGGTCGACCCGGTCGAGGGCGTGCACCGGCTCCCCGCGCCGCGAGCGGGCGGGGAAGGCCCGGCTCACGGCCGAGAGGCGGATCAGGGGAGTGCTGGTCACCGCGGCTCGTCAGTCCTGCTGCGCGCGGGTGTCGGACTCGACCTTGGCCAGCGAGGCCCGGAGGTCGTCGACGGGGGTGTCCAGCATGACGGCGGTGCCGCCGGAGACCTCGACGACGCCGTCCTGCACTGCCTGGGTGTCCTGGTAGATCTCGACCAGCTCCAGGTACGTCGCGTCGTCCAGGTCGCCCGCGCGGGCGGCGAAGACGTTGGCGTAGGGCAGCGCGTTGGCGTCGTTCGGGTCGTCCTGGGCCAGGGCGTCGTCGAAGTCGAGGCCGGCGCGCTCGACGAAGTCGTTGTTGACGACGGCACCGGCGAGGTCGTCGAGCGAGGTCGCGGTGAGGGCGGCGTCGAGCGCCTCGACCTGCACGCGCGAGGCGTCGGTGTCGACGTCGGCGAGGTCGGAGAAGATCGTGCCGCCGCTCTTCAGCTCGATGAGCCCGGCGGACTGCAGCAGCACGAGCGCGCGGGCCTGGTTGCTGGCGTCGTTGGGGACCGCCACGGTGGCGCCGTCGGGGATCTCCTCGACCGCGTCGTACTGCTTCGAGTGCAGCCCGAGGGGGTAGATCGCGGTCGCGCCGATCGGCTGCAGGTCGTCACCGCTGGCGACGTTGTAGTCGGCGAGGAAGACGATGTGCTGGAACTGGTTGAGGTCCAGCTCGCCCTCGGAGACGGCGGGGTTGGGCTGGTTGTAGTCGGAGAAGTCGATGATCTCGACGTCGATGCCCTCGTCTGCAGCGGCCTCCTCGTAGGTGGTCCAGTAGGGGTCGCTGGCTCCGACGACACCGATGCGGACGGTCTCGCCGGCCGCGGGGGAGTCGTCGTCACCGCCGGTCAGCGTGACGACGAGGCCGGCGACGACGGCGAGCGCGACCAGGGCGCCCAGCACGAGCGGCCAGCGGCGGCGCCGGGGGGCCTCGACGAGGTCGGGGCCGGAGGCGTTCGGGGAGGTGTCGGGCACGGGCGTGACCTTCCGGGGCGAGGACGGGGAACCGCAGGTAGAACCGGCCCCCGCTCGTGGCATTCCGCGGAACCCGTGTTCCGAGACGTCACGTGTGTCACAGGGTGAGCGTGCTCACCACCGGCGCGAGGGCCCTGCCGTGGGCGAGGACGTGCATGGCGTGCGCCAGCCTGCGGAAGCGTCCCTCGCGAGGACGAACCTGCTCCTGAGCGGGGAGTTACTGTGAACGGCATGCCGTGGCTCGAGAACCTGGGCGTGACCCGACCGATCGTCCAGGCACCGATGGCCGGAGTCTCGACGCCGGAGCTGGCGGCCGCGGTCTCGAACGCAGGGGGCCTCGGCTCGCTGGGTGTCGCGGCGACGGACGCAGCCGGGGTGGTGGCGCTGGTCGAGGCCACCCGCGCGCTGACCGGGGCGGCGTTCAACGTCAACGTCTTCGCGCACCGCCCACCTCGCCCGGACCCGGAGCGCGAGGCGGTGTGGCTGGAGGCGATGCGCCCGCTCTTCAACGAGCTCGGGTCGACGCCTCCCGGCGTGCTCTCCACACCGTTCGGCAGCTTCACCGAGGACGACGACATGCTCGAGGCGCTGGTCGGAGCGGCGCCACCGGTGGTGAGCTTCCACCTCGGCCTGCCCGCCGCTGAGCGGATCGCGGCGCTGCGCGCTGTCGGCTGCGTGCTCCTCGCCTCGGTCACCAGCCCGGCGGAGGGCGAGCTCGCCCAGCAGGCCGGGATGGACGCCGTCGTGGCCCAGGGGTTCGAGGCCGGGGGGCATCGCGGCGTCTTCTCCACCGACGCGTCTGACGACAGGCTCGGCACTCTCGCGCTGACGTCTCTGCTCCTGGCCCGGCTCGACCTTCCGGTCATCGCCGCGGGCGGCATCATGGACGGCCACGGGGTGCGCGCGATGACCGAGCTCGGTGCCGCCGCCGTGCAGATGGGGACGGCCTTCATCGCCTGCCCCGAGAGCGCAGCGGACGACGCGTTCCGGGCCGCGCTCGCCGGGCCCGGGGCGGAGCACACCACGATGACCACCGCCTTCTCCGGCCGGCCGGCGCGCTGCGTGGGGAACCGGTTCACCGCGTGGGCCTCCGACCACGCCCCCGCCCCGCCGGACTTCCCGACCGCCTTCGAGGCGAGCCGGGCGCTGAGATCGGCCGCGACCGCGGCCGGAGACCCCGGGTTCGGTGCGCACTGGGCGGGACAGGGTGCGCCGCTGCATCGGCCCATGGCCGCGGCCGAGCTGGTCGACCTGCTCGACGAGGAGCGCAGAGAACCGGTGACGCAGACTGTCGCCACCCCTCGACCCCGTCAGTGAAGGAAACCCATGTGCCGAGTGCTCGCCTACATCGGGCCGGAAACGCCTCTGGAGAGCCTGCTGCTCACCCCGGAGAACAGCCTCATCAACCAGGCTCTCGACCCGGAGCGTCACCCGGAGCTCCAGCTGGCAGGGTGGGGGTTCGGAGCCTGGGGCGAGCACCTGCTCAAGCCGGAGGCCCCGTTCATCTACCGCCGACCGATGGCCGCCTTCTACGACGACAACGCCGAGCGCGTCATTCCCAGCCTGCAGGCCAGCACGATGCTCGCCCACGTACGAGCGGCCGCCTACAACGCGAAGACCGTCCTGGCGGACGAGAACTGCCACCCCTTCTCCTTCGAGGAGACCCCGTGGATCGTCGCCCAGAACGGGGGCCTGCCGCACTGGCAGCTCCTGCAGAGGGAGCTGCTGCAGCACTGCGAGGACAGGTACCTGAAGCAGATGCGGGGCACGACCGACACGGAGTTCCTCTACGTGCTGCTGCTCTCCCTGCTCGAGGGAGACAGCGACGAGGACGTCCAACGCGCCGTCGAGGAGATGCTCGGCCTCATCGCCCGGGCGATGCAGGAGCTCGACCTCGCAGCCCTGACCAAGCTGAAGATGGCCCTGGTGTCGCGGAACCGGATCATCGGGGTCAACGTCGGTCTCGGGCACCAGGGGGAGCTCGACCCGGCCGGCGACTGGGAGGAGCTCCGGAAGTCCGGCCCGGGCACGGACGACTTCGCTCTCTCGATGCTCCTGGAGCCGATGTACCTGCTGATGGGTCGCAACTTCCAGCACGACGAGACGTCGTACGACTTCGAGGAGTGCACCGAGGACGAGGCGACGGCGGTCGTCTTCGCCTCGGAGCCGCTGACGGACGACGACGCCGGCTGGGGGCGCCTCGAGTTCGGCGAGATCGTGTTCCTGGAGAACGACGGCGAGCACGTCACCAAGACCGTCAAGAGGTTGAAGGTGGCGGCGCGCTAGGTGTCCGGGATCGGCCCGGGGGCGCAGACTGGCCCGGTGATGAGAGTCGGAGCCGGGTCGCTGCTGGTGGTGTCGGGTGCCCTGATGTCGGCGGCCTCGTGGCGGCGCTGGGCCGGCGCCTGTCCCTGGGGCGACATGGACAGCGACCAGTGCCTCGAGCGACAGGACCACCTGTACGACGTCATCGCACCTGGTGCTCCGTGGGAACCCGTGGGCGATGCCGCGCAGCTCGCCGGGTGGTCGCTGCTGGTGCTCGCCGCGGCCTTCGTGCTGCTCCCGTGGGCCCTCAGCGGTCGCCGGCCGGGCGTCGTCACGGCCGTCGCCCAGGTCGGCGTGGTGCTCGCGACCACCGCGGTCGGTGTCGCCACCCTCCGGTCCGGGCTCGCCGGAGTCGTCGTGGATCCGGTCGGGGGTGACCTGGCGGTACGGGTGTGGCTGTTCCTGCCGCCTGTGCTCTTGGTGCACCTCGCGGTGCTCGCCCGCAGCTGGGGTCGCGCGGCAGCGGTCCTGCTCGTCCTCGCGGCCCCGCTCGTCGCGTGGTTCTCCTACGCACTGGGGCCCTACGACGCGCAGCCCTGGTGGGAGGCGGTCTCGGGACTGCTCGTCGTGGCCGCCGGGCTGTGCCTGGTGGTGGCCTCCGTCTCCCGTGCCCGGGACAGTGCCCCAGGGCGCGCGGCAGACCCCACACGCCTCGTTCCGTGAGTCGCCCGTCGGCGTCCAGCACCCCGAGGTCCTGCCACAGGGGCCCCGATGCGATTGGGGTGTGACAGATCGCGCAGAGGCGTCCGGATTCGCCGAGGTCCGCGCGGCTCACAGGCGAACTCGGGGCCTCCGTAGTCGAACGGGCACAACGGCGTCGCCCGCCGGTAGAAGCCGCGTCCCGCGCGGGAGCCCTCAGCCCGACGGGTCGTTGTGCCCGTTCGACTACGACCTGCTCAGGCCGAACTGATGCGGGGCTGAAATCCGATCATGCCGCGTAGCGTGCGCTTCGCTATCGCCTCTCAATCGCAGAGCGGGCTCAAGTGCCAGAGATCCACTCGTGAGGCATGAGCGCAGCCGAGCGGTGCCCTGCCCGTCAGGCAAACGCGTTTGTGCAGGTCAGCAGCGTGCGCCCGAGATGTCGGTGGTCAGTGCTTGAGTAGGGACATGCCCAGCACAGCCGCGATCGCCGACCTGGTGGAGGAGCAGATCCTCGACCGGGCGGCGGCGTGTGCGGACACCCAGCGTCGGGCCGGGGCGGAGCTGCTGGCGCTGGCCTACGAGTGGGCGGTGGCCCACCCGCGGGAGCGCCTGGACGCCGAGGAGGCGCGCAGGCCGGGCCGGGAGAAGGTGCGCTACTACGGCGGCGACGGCACCCCGGAGGTCACCGAGTTCGCGGCCGCGACGTTCGGTGCCCGGATCGGGCGCACGACCTGGGGAGGGCGCAGGCTGATCGCGGCAGCGCTCGACCTGCACCTCCGCCTCCCGCTGCTGTGGTCGCGGGTGCAGGACCTCGAGGTGCGCGACTCCTATGCGATCTTCGTCGCCGACAAGACGCGCCAGCTGTCCAGGGCGGAGGCCGCCTGGGTCGACGGCGAGGTCGCCGAGGCGGCTGACGGGCGCATCCCCTGGACCAGGTTCGTCTCGTTGGTCGAGGGCAAGGTCGCTGCTGCCGCTCCGGCCCTCGCCAAGGAGGCCGAGGAGCGACGCTCCCGGGCCCGGTTCGCCCGGAAGGTCGGCACCGGCGACAACGGCATGGGCACCTTCGTCATCCATGCACCCCTGCCCGTCATCGACGCCGTCGACGCGGCTGTCACCGAGCTCGCCCGACGCCTGCGCGCCACCCTGCCCGACCTCGCCGACGAGACCGAGCCCGACGAGGCCGATGATGCTGCGAGCGTCGATGACCTGCGTGTCCACGCCGTCGCCCTGCTGGCCGACCCCGCTGCCGCCCAGCGGGTGGGGGAGGAGGGTGTCGACCTGCGCGACCTGCTGCCCGACGTGACCCTCAACGTCCACCTGTACGGCGGCGCCGGATCCGCGCAGGGCCCGGACCTCGACGCGCACGGCGAGCCGCTCGACCGCGTCGCTCGCATCGAGGGCCACGGCCCGGTGACGCAGAGCTGGTTGCGCGAGGTCCTCGGCAGGTTCGCCCGCTTCGTCGTCCGCCCCGTGCTCGACCTCGCCGACCAGGCGCCGGTCGATGCGTACGAGGTGCCCGCGCGGCACCGTCGCGCCGTCCAGCTGATGACGCCGGCCGACTGCTTCCCCTGGGGTTCCTGCACCAGCCGCGACATGCAGACCGACCACACCGTCCCGCACGGCCGCGGCGGACCCTCCGCCGTGGGCAACTACGGCCCGCTCACCGCGACCCACCACCGGCTCAAGACCCACGCCGGCTGGCAGGTGCGACAACCCTTCGCCGGCATCTACCTGTGGCGCGACCCCTACGGCGCGACGTACCTGGTCGACCACACCGGCACCCGTGCGCTCGACCGCGCCCGCGGCCGGCCGGGCGAGTCCCCACCCGACGCACCGCGCTCGACGTTCGAGACCTACGAACCCGGCTGGACCCTCGAGGTCGACTACGCCGCCTGACGACGCACGGTCAGCGGCGGTCGCCTGCCCTGCGCCACCGGCTACACGCCTCGGTCCTGGCCCCAGCCGAACCGGGACTCCGCCACCCAGTCGGCCAGGTTGGATCGCAGGCGCTCCCGCCAGTCGGCCACAGTGCAGCCCGGCACGTCGCCCTGGACCACGAGGTCGTGGAAGCCCTCGCCCTCAGCGGTCAGCAGCACGCTGATGGATCCGCTGTGGGCGGCCGGGTCGAACGTCACTGAAACCGCTGTGACCTCGCTGTCCTGGAAGACGTCGGCAACGGCCGGCACCACGATCCGGTCGAGGGCCTCGGTCACGCTGATCACACCGGGATGCTACTGCTCGTCCGTCGGGCTAGGCCGGCTCGAACTGCGCGAGCATCGCCTCGAGGGCGGCCTGGTCGGGGCCGACGAAGGGCGGCGAGTCGGGCGCCTCGTCCAGCATGTCGAGCAGGGTCCGGTTGACCCCGCGGGCGGGCGGCAGGTGGGTGCTGAAGATCGTCGAGGGGTCGAGAGATCGGATGGGGTCGATGGTCGCGCGGAACTTCGCGGTGTCCACGTTGTGCACCCACGGACTGTCGACGCCCGCCCAGAGCAGCTGCCCGCCGTGCAGGTCGTCCCGGTCCACCGCGCGTACGTCGTCGGCGAGGGCCTGCTCGCCGGTCGGCAGGGGAGCGCCGAAGCAGTCGGAGGAGAAGAGGGCTCCGGTCTGGTGGTCCACCACGCCGACGGTGGCCGGGTTGTCGAAGAGCGGCGGGCGCAGGCCCGACAGCGTCCGGTCGCCGACGTCGAGCTGTTGGCCCGGGTTGAGCAGGAGGACCCGGTCCAACGGCAGGGGACGCTCGGTGCTGAGGATGCCGACGCCGATGAAGGTCGTGACGACCCGGGCGTGCGGTGCGGCCTCGAGCAGGTCGTAGAGGCCGCCGGTGTGGTCGCGGTCGGGGTGCGTCAACCAGATCCACCGGACGTCGACCGGATCGATGGTGTCGCTCAGCCACGACACGAAGTCCTTGTCCGGGGTGCTCAGACCGGTGTCGATGACGACCGGCTGCTCGGCGTGGATGACGAAGGCGTTGACCGGGAGGAACCCCAGTCCGGGGATCTCGGCCATGTCGTTGAGGACGGTCACGTCCTGGTCGGTCTGGTGGGTCTGCATCGGTGTCTCCTGGGTTCGGTCCTCAGGTGTGTCAGAAGGGAACGGCCACGTCGAAGAGGTCGTGGGCCGTCGGGAGCCGGGCCGGTCGCCCGGACAGGGCACGGCAGAAGTCGACGGCGTCGAGGGTCAGCTCGGGTCCCTCGGAGCCGGCGGTGAAGTCGCCACCGGCGGGTCCGGTCAGGTGCAGCCGGTAGGGACGACCGTGGCGCTCGGCCCACTCGGCCACGACGTCGGCGACCAGCACCCCGTCGTGGTCGGCGCTCAGCTCGGGGGTGCGCTCGGTCGCCCGCGAGATGTCCATGCGGTGCATCCACGGGTCGCGGGTCAGGATCGTGTCGATCAGGTAGCCGTTGGTCCAGCGCTCGGTCCGCCCGTTGACGTCCTGGGGGTCGGGCAGCTTCAGCCGGCGTACGACGGCGGGGCGTCCGTCGGCGACCGCGTGCGGCACGGGGGCCCACCTCGGCGAAGCGCGCGACCAGGTCGTCCGTGCCGAGGTCGGCGTGCTCCTCGACCTGCAGAGCGGTCAGGGCGTCGAGGGGGTCGCCGCCGCGTCGCTTGGCCAGCCTGGTCTGGCGCAGCGTCTCCCGCAGCCCGGTCGCCATCAGCGCCATCCCGGCGGTGTGGCCCGCCATCGCCCGCACGTCCCAGGCGGGGCAGTCGGTCGCCCGGGCCCAGTCGTCGGGCGACAGCGAGCGCAGCAGGTCGAGGAAGCGTGCGTACTCCGTCTCCGCGAGTCGCATCGCCGTCTCCCGGTCCAGCCGCGACCGTCGCGGGCCGGCCGTGGGTGCGGGGCATCTCGGGTCGTCTTCATCTGCTCTACCTCCGTGCGGTGTGGGGTCCGACCTCGCTGAGGAACATGTCGACAGCGCGGGGGACGAGGCGACGCCAGCGCTCGCCCCCCGGGTCGTTGGCGTTCTGCTGGCCGGCCAGGCCCGCGAGGAGCGCGGTCCACAGGTCGGAGGCGTCGGGGTCGGTGATGGCGAAGCGGTCGAACAACCGGTGCAGCCCCTCGATGGACCGCACGGCCTGGGCGTAGGAGTCGGCGCTGGGCGTGAAGCCGGGGACGGGGCGCTGGTTCATCAGGGCGTTCCGCTCCGGGTCCGCGGCCATGGCGTCGAGCCAGGTCGTCGCGACGAGCAGCAGCGCCTCCCGGGGGTCGTCGGCGAGGTCGGGCTCGAGCGCCGCCACATCGGCGTCGCATCTCCGACCACGCCTGGCCGAACATGGCATCGACGATCGACAGCTTCGAGTCGAAGTGCCCGTACAGCGACGGCGCGCGCATCCCGACGCGTTCGGCGACCCCCGCAGGGTCAGGCCGGCCCAGCCCGACTCCCGCACCACCGCCCAGGCGGCGCCCAGGATCTCGTCCTTCGTGTCCTGCCGACGACGAGCGATCCTATCGACGTTCGTCTGCTCCTAACATTGTTCGATGGTGCTCCCGGGGTCGTGCCCGCGTCAAGGGAGGCCTCGTCCGCGTGCAGGACGGGTGTGGACCTTCGACCCGTGCCGCCCGATGCCCCCGGGGTAGTCTTGAGGCACCCAGGGATGGATGGTTGCCATGTGGTGGTTGCTCTGGCTGACAGCAGCAGTACTGCTCGGCGCGGCGGAGTTCGTCACGCTGACGCTGTTCCTCGGCCTGATGGCAGGCGCGTCCCTCACTGCCGCAGTGGCCGCCGGCCTCGGCGCCTCGCTGCCCGTGCAGCTGCTCACCTTCGCCCTCGCCAGTGGTGCGGGTCTCGCGGTGATCCGCCCGATCGCCAAGCGGAACCTCGCCGCTGCCGCCGGTCTCCCGGGACGGCAGCGACGCCCTGGTCGGACGGTCGGCCCTGGTCACCCGTGAGGTCACTGCGACCGGCGGACTGGTGCACCTCTCCGGCGAGGACTGGTCCGCGCGGGCGTACGACGAGGACCTGGTGATCCCGCCGGGTGTGCGGGTCGACGTCTTCCAGATCGAGGGCGCGACCGCCCTGGTGCATCCGCGCGACCCGCTGCCGGACCCGCGAGCCCGACCCCGAGAGGCGTGAGTGACATGGAACTGCTCGTGCCGATCGCCGTCCTGGTGGCCCTGATCGTCTTCGTGGTCGCCTCGGCCATCCGGATCGTCCCTCAGGCGCGGCGCTACAACATCGAGAGGTTCGGCCGCTACCAACGCACGCTGCAGCCGGGACTGAACCTGCTCATCCCGCTGGTCGACCGGGTCAACACCAAGCTCGACGTCCGCGAGCACGTCTACTCCTCGGACCCGAAGCCGGTGATCACCGAGGACAACCTCGTGGTGGCCATCGACACGGTCCTCTACTACCAGATCACCGATCCGCGGGCGGCGGCCTACGAGGTGGCCGACTACCTGCAGGCGATCGACCACCTGACCGTCACCACCCTGCGCAACCTGATCGGCTCCATGGACCTCGAGGGCACGCTGACCTCGCGCGAGACCATCAACACCCGGTTGCGCGAGGTGCTCGACGAGGCCACCGGCCGGTGGGGCATCCGGGTCAACCGGGTCGAGATCAAGGCGATCGACCCGCCGGTCAACATCAAGGAGGCGATGGAGAAGCAGATGCGCGCCGAGCGGGACAAGCGCGCGGCGATCCTGCACGCCGAGGGCGAGCGCCAGTCGCTGATCCTCACCGCCGAAGGCACGCGCAACAAGCTGATCCTCGAGGCCGAGGGCCGCCAGCAGGCCACCATCCTCGAGGCGGACGGCGAGGCGAAGGCGGTCGAGCGGGTGTTCCAGTCGGTGCACGCCAACGACGCGGACCCCCAGGTGCTGGCCTACAAGTACCTCGAGATGCTCCCGCGGCTCGCCGAGAACGGCAACGGCTACATCGTGATCCCCGGGCGAGCTCACCGAGGCGATCAGGACCGTGACGTCGGCCTTCGCCGCCCGACCCGGTGACGCCAGGCCCAGGTTCCGGCCCGCAACGACTCCGCCGCGCGGATCGGACCTTGGCGCGGCCGCAGGCCATCGAGGCGGAGGTGGCGCGAGCGGCCGAGATGGCGCGGGCCGCCGCCGACGAGGCCAAGCGAGAGGTCGAGCGCGCCAGCCTCAGGACACCCACTCCTTGACCTGCGCGATGGTCGCGGCGGGGTCCTCGGTGGCGGGGTTGACCTGCAGGTTGGTGACGCCGGCCTCGCGGAAGGCGGCGATCCGCTCCTTGACGTACGACTCCGGGCCCACCAGGTTGCCGGCCTCCAGCCACTCCAGCGGCACCAGCGCCTCGGCCTCCTTCTTCTTGCCGTCGAGGTAGAGGTCCTGGATCTTGGTGGCCTCCTCCTCGTAGCCGTACTTGCAGGCCATCTCGTTGTAGAAGTTCTTGCCACGCGCACCCATGCCGCCGACGTACAGCGCGTACATCGGGCGCATGAAGTCGAGCATCCCCTTGACGTCCTCGCCGATGGCGACCATGCCGCCGGCGCTGATCTCGAGCGGGGCCAGCTCGTCGGAGCGCTTGGCGCTGGCCCTTGGCCAGCGCCTCGCCCCACACCGCGTCGGCCTTCTCGGGGTAGAACAGGAACGGCAGCCAGCCGTCGGCGACCTCCGCGGTCATCGCCACGTTGGCGTTGCCGAGCGCGGCCACCCACAGCGGGATCGAGGAGCGCTCGGGCTTGTTGAGCAGCTTGAGCGGCTTGCCCAGGCCCAGGCCCTGGTCGGCCGGCAGCGGCAGCGTGAAGATGCCGTCGGCCTCGAGGCGCTCGTGGCGCAGCCCCGAGCGCAGCAGCCGGATCACCTCGCGGGTGCGGCCCGAGCGGCTTGTCGTACGGCATCCCGTGGAAGCCCTCGATGACCTGCGGGCCCGAGGCGCCGAGGCCGATGACCGCGCGGCCGCCCGACACGTTGTCGAGCCCGGCGGCGGTCTGCAGCAGCGCGCCCGGGGTGCGGGAGTAGACGTTGAGGATGCCGGCGGCGATCTCGACCGTCTCGGTCTTCGCGGCCAGGTAGCCCATCAGCGTGGGCGCGTCGAAGCCGTACGGCTCGGCCACCCAGACCATGTCGAGCCCGGCCTTCTCCAGGTCGACGACCTGGTCGGCGGTCTCGCGCGGGTTGCCGGCGTAGACGAGCGGCATCGACAGCTTCATGGTTCCCCTTGCGGTCAGAGATCGGCGTACAACGTCGACCGTGACCGTAGCAGCGCCGCTGTCACCGTCGGAGCGTCGCGTCGTCAGTCGGTCATCTGCAGGGCCCGGCCCAGCGAGCCGGCCAGCCCGGCGGCGTACTCGGTGGTGAGGTGGTCGGTGTCGCGGTAGGTCAGCGTGCCGCCGACCACGACCGGGCAGTCGCCCTCGAAGCACAGCCACGGGGTCGGGTCGACGACGTCGGCGCCGGCCAGCAGCGCCGACTTCACCACGATGTCGCCGAGGATCGTCGCGCGCTCGACCGGCTCGAACATGCAGCGTGCCGAGGCTGGGGGTCGCCGAGGTCAGGCACTCGCCCGGGTCGGTCGCCGACTTCGGGACGTCCTTGATCGACCACCACCCGGCCGGCGTTGGCGCCGCAGCTCGTCGAAGAGCTCGTCGTAGCCGCGCTCGAGCTCGGGGGCGATCTTCTCGATGGTCAGCACCCGCCGGCCCGTCCACCCACACGCCGTTGACCGGCGGCGACGGAGGCGACCACGACGAGGTCGGGGGAGAGGGCGGCCACCTGGTCGGTGACCCAGTCCTGGAACTCGTCGCAGCCGGTGAAGACCACCGACTCCTTCAGCGGCGCCACGCTCACGTGGCCGGCCGGGCACTGCGGCTTGACCAGGTAGAACGCCCGCCAGCCGGAGTCGAGGGTGATCCGCTCGAGCGCCGGGATCCAGGCCCGGGCGTGGGAGTCGCCGATCACCACGATCGGTGCGCTCGCCGGCGGGGTCGCCGCGCACGCACAGGCGGCGTACGTCGTCCTCGTAGTCGCACTCGCCGACGTCGGCGACGCTCTGGCGCAGGTCGAGCAGGTCGGGGGTCAGGTCGCTGGGGACCGCGACCTCCTCGCGCGCGGCCCGCACCGAGGCCTTGACCAGCGCGACCGTCTCGTCGTGGTGGTCGCGGGTCGGCCACCTCGATCGCGGGGTTGTCGCCGCTCTCGCCGCCCTGCCACTCGGTGTACCTGCCACGAGCCGGCCGGCGGCGCCGACGACCAGCACCAGGCTGGCGGGGTAGAGCACCAGCGTGCGCGGCGACGGGCAGGCGCACCGCGACGCGGCCGGTGCGGAACGGCGTCTCGACGTAGCGGTAGGTCAGCGCCGCCAGGTTGACGACCACGACCACCGTGACCAGCCGCTCGGTGACGCTGAGCGCACGACCCAGGTGCTGCTCGGTGATCACCAGGGCCGGCCAGTGCCACAGGTAGAGCGAGAAGGACCAGTCGCCGAGCACCCGCGCGGGCCGGCAGGTCAGCAGCCAGCCGACGGGCCGCGGGTGACCCGCCGGGGTGGCTGCCCGCGACCAGGAGCGCGGCGGCGCCGAGGACCGGCAGCAGGGCGGCGTACCCGGGGAACGCGGTGGCGCGGGCTGAGCACGACGCAGGCGAGGACGATCGCGGCCAGGCCGCCGGCGCCGAGCAGCCAGGACGCCGGGCGCGGCACCCGCGGCGCGAGCCGGGGCAGCACGAGCGCCAGCACGGCGCCGACCCCGAGCTCCCACACCCGCGCGGGGGTCGAGAAGTACGCCGCCGCGGGGTCCGCGGCCGTGGCGACGAGCGACCACGCGAAGGAGGCGCCGGTGACGGCCAGCAGGACCAGCAGCAGCCGCGCGGCGCGAGACAGGCCGCCAGCGCCAGCATGCACCAGCGGCCACACGACGTAGAACTGCTCCTCGACCGCCAGCGACCAGTAGTGCTGGAGGGCGAGGGGCCGCTGCCCTCGGCGAAGTACGACACGCCCTCGCCGGCGAAGTGCAGGTTGGCGGCGAAGAGGCCGGACCACACGGCGTCGTCGACGAGGTCGCGGGCGGTGATCAGCGGCAGCCAGACCAGGGCCGCGAGCAGCGTCACGGCGAGCACGAGGGTCGCCGCGGGCAGGATGCGCCGGGCCCGGCGGGACCAGAAGCCGGCCAGCGAGATCCGGCCCGGTGCGCTCGGCCTCGCGCACGAGCAGCCCGGTGATCAGGAAGCCGGAGATCACGAAGAAGACGTCGACCCCGACGAACCCGCCGGGCAGGAACGGCACCCCGGCATGGGCGGCGATGACGACCACGACGGCCAGGGCGCGCAGGCCCTGCACGTCGCTGCGGTGCTCGCGCGCGCGTCTGTGTGCCGTCACCCCCGTGCCTCCCCATGTCGCGATCTCGTCCTCCACGGTCTTAACCAGTGACCGCTCGGATCGTTACGCGAGGCCAGGGTGTCATGATCGCCGGGCAGCCGGGGCGAGACACGTCCGTGGCGGTACCGAGCAGGAGGAAGCACGCGTGACGACCTACCGCATCGCAGTGATCGGCGGCACCGGCCCGCAGGGCAAGGGCCTGGGCTACCGCTTCGCCAAGGCCGGCCACAGCGTGGTCCTGGGCTCGCGCTCGGCCGAGAAGGCCGGCCCGGTCGCCGACGAGGTCACCGAGCGGCTCGCGGGCGTCGAGGGCGCCGGCACCGTGACCGGTGCGGCGAACGCCGACGCGATCGGCGAGGCCGACGTGGTGCTGCTCGCCGTGCCGTACGACGGCCACGCCGAGCTGGTCGAGTCGCTCCCGCTCGCCGGCAAGACGGTCATCTCCTGCGTCAACCCGCTCGCCTTCGACAAGCGCGGCGCCCACGGCCGCGTCATCGACGGCGGCGAGGGCTCCGCCGCCGAGGAGGCCCAGCGCCTGCAGCCCGAGGCCACCGTCGTCGGCGCCTTCCACAACGTCTCCGCGGTCCTGCTGTGGGGCGACGACGAGTACCTCGACGAGGACGTCCTGGTCGTCGGCGACGTCGTCGAGGCCAAGGAGGTCGCCATGGACCTCGCCGAGGCCGTCACCTCGCGCCGCGGCATCGACGCCGGCAAGCTGCGCCTGGCCCGCCAGCTCGAGCCCTTCACCGCGGTCCTGATCTCCATCAACCGCAAGTACAAGACCCACGCCGGGGTGCGCATCTCCGGAGTCTGACCTCAGGGCTCAGCCGCGCCCGTTCCAGGACTCCCAGAGGGCGGCGTACGAACCGCGGGCGGCGACCAGCTCGTCGTGCGAGCCGAGCTCGGTGATCCGACCGTCCTCGACGACGGCGACCCGGTCGGCGTCGTGGGCGGAGAACAGCCGGTGCGCGATGGCGATCACCGTGCGGCCCTCGAGCACCGCCGCCAACGAGCGCTCCAGGTGCCGGGCGGCGCTGCGGGTCGATCAGCGAGGTCGCCTCGTCGAGGACCAGCGTGTGCGGGTCGGCCAGCACCAGCCGGGCCAGCGCCACCTGCTGGGCCTGGGCGGCGCTGAGCGCGCGACCGCCGGACCCCACCACGGTGTCGAGCCCTTCGGGCAGGGTCTCGACCCAGGCCCGTGCGTCGACCGAGGCGAGGGCGGCCAGCACGTCGGGGTCGGTGGCGTCGGGGCGGGCGAGCACCAGGTTCTCGCGCACGGTGCCGACGAAGACGTGGTGCTCCTGGGTCACCAGCGCGACGTGGCCGCGCAGCTCGCCCAGCGGCAGGTCGACCAGCGGCGTGCCGCCGACGGTGACGGCGCCGGTCGCGGGGCGGGTGGATGCCGGCCAGCAGCCGGCCCAGGGTGGACTTGCCGGCCCCTGAGGGGCCGACCATCGCCACCCGTTCGCCGACCGCCACCGACATCGAGACGTCGTGCAGCACGTCGCGGCCCTCGGCGTACGAGAAGCGCACGTCGTCGACGTCGATCTGCTCGTCCGATCGGCTGCGCGCCGGTGGCGGTGCGGTCGTCGGGCACGTCGGCCGACGCCCGAGCAGCCGGGCCAGCGAGGCGGCGCCCGATCTGCAGCTCGTCGAGGATCGAGACGATCCGGTCGACCGGGTCGATCAGCATCTGCACGTAGAGCGTCGCCGCGGTCACGTCGCCGAGCGACACCTCGCCCCGGGTGTAGAGCCAGCCGCCGAGCAGCAGCGTCGCCACCGTCGGCATCAGGTACGACAGCTCCATGCTCGGGAAGAAGACCGTGCGCAGGTGCAGCGTGTACTTCTCGGCGTCGTAGGAGTCGCGGATGTCGTCGTCGACCCGGTCCGACCTGGTCCGCTCGAGGCCGAGCGCCTCGACGGTGCGCGCGCCCTCGACGGTCTCGGTGAGCGCCGCCGATGATCGCGGAGTACGTCGCCGACTCGCGCAGGTAGCCGTCCTTGGCGCGCGCGAGGTACCAGCGCAGCCCGATCACCAGCGGCGGCACGCCGAGCAGGCACGGCATCGCGACCCACCAGCCGACGCTGAGCGCGGCGACCGAAGGTCAGCACGGCGGTGACCACCGCGATCGTCCACTCCGGCAGCGCCATCCGCACCGACCAGCCGAGCTGGTCGACGTCGCGGCTGGTGCGGGTCAGCAGGTCGCCGGACCCGGCCGACTCCACGACCCCGACGGGCAGCGCCGAGCGCGTTGTCGACGAAGTCCTCGCGCAGGTCGGCCAGCACCTGCTCGCCCAGCACCTGGCTGACGTAGCGGGCGTAGCGGGTCAGCACCGTCTGCGCGACCAGGAACCCGGCCAGCACCATCAGCACCCGGTCGACGTACCCGGTCGTGGTGCCCTGCTCGACGGCCTCGACGAGGTTGCCGAGCAGGCGCGGCGCGGCCAGCGCGGTGACGGCCGCCAGCACGTGCAGCAGCAGCGCGCCGCCCAGCATCCGCGGGTGCTTGCGGGCCAGGCGCCCGACGTAGCGCGCGCACCGCGGGCGAGTCGGCGACGGGCAACCGGGTGGTGACGCTCACGAGACACCTGCGCTCTCGAGGTCGTCGGGACGGGGCCCGGCCTCGCGGGTGACCACGCGGCGGTAGGCCGGCACCGTGGCGAGCAGCTCGGTGTGCGACCCGGTCGCGACCACCGCCCCGTCGACGAGGAACGCGACCTCGTCGACGGCGTCGAGCAGCAGCGGGCTGGTGCTCGTCACGACCGTGGTGCGACCGGCGCGGTGCTCGCGCAACCGGGCGGCGATGCGCGCCTCGGTGTGGGCGTCGACCGCGCTGGTCGGCTCGACCAGCACCAGGACCTCGGGGTCCAGGGCCAGCGCACGCGCCAGCACCAGGCGCTGGCGCTGCCCGCCCGAGAAGGAGCGGCCCCGCTCGGCCACCTCGGTGTCCAGCCGCTCGGGCAGGGCGTCGAGGACGTCGGCGGCCGACGCGGTCGAGCAGGGCCCGCTCCACGTCGCCGCGGCGCTGGACGTCCAACCGGTCGCCGAGGCGCCCGGAGAAGAGCATCGAGGCGGTGTCCGAGACCACGACCCGGCGCCGGACCTCGTCGCGGGCCAGGTCCACGCAGCGGCACCCCGCCGAGGGTGACCCCGGCGGTGGCGTCGCTCGCCGTCGTCGGGGTCAGAGCCCGAACCGGTCGGCGACCGCGCCGGACTCGTCGGGCTGCTCGCTGACCACGGCCAGCAGCACGCCCGGGCGCACCCGCAGCCCGGAGCGCGGCGTCGTACAGCTCGGAGCCGGGCGGCGGGGGAGTCGCGGGCGACGCGGGCTCCGCGACGTCGGGGTCGAGGGCGAGCACGGTGCAGACGCGACGGGCCGAGACCCGGCCGCGGATCAGCTTGTTGGCGTACTCCGTCGCGGTGCGCAGCGGGATCATCAGGAACGCGGCGTAGCCGTAGAACGCGACCAGCTCGCCGGGGGAGATCGCGCCCGTCGACGGCGTACCGGGCGCCGAGCCAGACGACCACCACGACGAAGACGCCCGGGCAGCAACACCTGCAGCGCGTCGAGCACCGACTGCAGCCGGGCGACCTGGACGCCGGCGCGGCGGGTGGCCTGCGACTCGCGGCGGTAGCGGCCGCAGGAAGACCTGCTCGCCGCCGATCCCGCGCAGCACCCGCAGCCCGCCGACGATGTCGGTGGCGGTGTTGGACAGCTCGCCCATCAGCTGGCGCTGGTGGGTGCTGCGCCGCTGCAGCGGCGCCAGCAGCGGGCCCACGAGCAGCATCAGCGTGGGCACCCCGATCAGGACCACGAGCCCCAGCGTCACCGAGGTCTGCAGCAGGATGACCGAGACGAGCAGGAACGAGACGACCGCGCCGGCGAAGCGGGCCGACACGTCCATCACCTGGCCCAGGTGGGACAGGTCGCTGGTGCCGATCGCCACCACCTCGCCGGTCGAGACCTGGCGCGGCAGGCTGCCGCCGAGACGCACGCTCTGGCGGGTCACGAGCTGGACGGTGCGGTAGGCGGTGATCAGCCAGTTCGTGACCGCGAACCGGTGCCGGAGGATCCCGCTCGACGGCCTGCACCAGACCGACCACGAACAGCAGGCCGGTCCACATCAGCAGCGCCTCGGAGTCGCGGGCCGCGACGCCGCGGTCGATCGCGCGCCCGATCATCGCCGGCAGCACCGCCTGGCTGCTCATCCAGATGACGCCGAAGACCATCCCGCCCAGCAGCGTCTGCCACTGGTGGCGGGCCAACCACCACAGGAACCGACCGGGGGACCGGTGGTCGGCGGTCCCGGGGTCGGCCAGGGGGAGTACTCGCACCAGGGGACGATACGGACCCGGGGCGGTCCGCCACGAATTCTTTTCGCGGTGAGCAGCCCCACACGCGGATCGTCGCGCGAGCAGTGGGGCTGGAGGGTCGGCCTACGACTCGAGGGCGAGGTCGTCGACCTGCTCGGCGCCGGGGAGGGCGGCGACGAGGTGGCCGGGGACGAGCAGCTTGGAGCGGCGCAGGCCGGAGCCGAGGACGGCGACGTCGATGTCGGCGACGCGGGTGTCGACCAGCACCCGCCAGGCGCCGGGCAGGCCGGCGGGGGTGATGCCGCCGTGCTCCATGCCGCTCTCCTCGGTCGCGCGCTCCATCGGCAGGAAGGAGCACTTGCGCACGTCGAGGGTGCGCTTGACGAAGTTGTTGACGTCGGCGCGGGTGTCGGCGCGCACCACGCAGGCCGCGACCCGCTCCTCCCCGGCCCGCTTGCCGGAGACGACCACGCAGTTGGCGCCGGTGCGTCATCGGCAGGTCGTAGGCCTCGGAGAGGGCCGCGGTGTCGGCGAGGTCCGGGTCGATCGCGACGACCGCGACCTCGTCGACGTGCGCCCAGTCCGCGCAGGGCCGCGGCCACCGGTGCCGCCAGCAGGTCGAGGTGGTCGCGCACGGGCAGCGGCCGCGAGGGCGCCGAGGGTCGGGAGGGCTCATGTGGCCATCCTGCCGTCCAGCCCTCACCGGTCGTTCACCCGGAGGTCACCGCGAGGGTCCCGGGCCTCACGCACGCTGGGAGCCGTGACCCTCGCAGCAGCACCCCACGCTCCGGCGCACGGCCTCCCTGGCGGTCACCGCCGCCGTCGTCGCCCACCGCGGCGCCAGCGGCTACCTGCCCGAGCACACCCTGGCCGCCTACCGCGCAGCGATCGACCTCGGCGCCGACGACATCGAGCTCGACCTGGTCAGCACCCGCGACGGCGTGCTGCTCGCGCGCCACGAGCAGGAGCTCTCGCTCACCACCGACGTCGCGGAGCACCCCGAGCTCGCCGCACCTGCGCACCACCAAGGTCGTCAACGGTCGCGAGGTCACGGGCTGGTTCGCCGACGACCTCACCCTCGAGCGAGGTACGCCGCCTGAGTGCCCGCGAGCGTCTGCCCGGGCTGCGGCCCGGCTCGGCCGCCCACGACGGCCTGCACCCGGTGCCGACCTTCGACGAGGTGCTCACCATGGTCGCCGAGGAGTCGGCCGCCCGCGGGCGCAGCATCGGCGTCCTGGTCGAGCTCAAGGACGCCGCCTGGTCGGCCGCCCGGGGCCTGTCGCTCGAGTCGAGCCGCTGGTCGACGACCTGCGCCGCCACGGCCTCGACCACGCCCGCTCCCGCGTCAGCGTGATGTCCTTCGAGCCGCGGTGCTGCGCAGGCGCTCGCTCCGGTGCTGCGGGTGCCGCTGGTCCAGCTGCTCGGCGCCTCGACCGCGCCCGCCGACCTGGTCGCCCTCGGCGACCCCCGCACCTTCGCCGACCTGGCCTCCCCGGCCGGCCTCGCAGATCGAGCGGTACGCCGACGGCATCGGTGCCCGGCACAGCCTGGTCGTCCGCGACGTGGCCGGGCAGATGGTGGCCTGCCGACCTGGTGCGCGACGCCCACCGCGAGTGGCTGACGGTGCACGTGTGGACCCTGCGCGCGGAGGCGGCGTACCTGCCGGCGCCCTACCGCGGCCAGGAGGCGCACGGCGACCTCGCCGGCTACGCCTCGCTGCTGCTGGACCTCGGGGTGGACGGCCTGATCACCGACCACCCCGACCTCGTCGTCGCGCCCGTGACGCCCACTCCGCCGGCCCGCGGGGCTGCCCGCGAGCGCCGTCAGCGGCCCGCGCCACGGCGCGGGCCGCGCCGAGGTCGTAGCCAGCAGCCCGGCCGCGCCGGCGACCAGCCACGGCACCGGCAGCAGCCAGCTCAGCGCGTCGCCGTCGGCGACGTCGGCGCCAGCAGCACCCAGATGGTCGCCAGGCCCAGGAACGCCAGCCCCATCACCAGCTGCCCGACGTTGACCGGGTGGCGTCCCTCGGCCCAGAACCCCTGCTCGGTCGTCGCCTCGCGTCGTCGGCTCGGTCTCGTGCTCGCTCATCGGGTCCTCATCTCGATCTGGCCGACGCCGATCTCGGCGTCGATCCTCAGCGGGGTGCGTCGGCGTCCCGGTCGGGACTGGTGCTGGTCAGGGTGGTGTCGATGCCACCGGTCTCGTCGCCGAAGAGGTCGATGTGGCCCGGACCGCTGATGGCCGCGCCGCCGCGAACCTCGAGGCCGGCGGGCACGATCACCTCGATCCGGCCGAGGTCGACGTCGAGGGTCAGGGTGCGTCCGTCGAGCTCGTCGAGGTCGGTGATCGCGCTGAGGTCGATGACCATCTCGCCGGCGCCGAGCCGGTAGGCGTCGGCCAGGCCGGCGGCCGTGGTCGGCACCTGCAGCAGGTCCTCGCCGTCGGAGTGGTCGGCGGCCGAGGCGATGCCCAGGACCGGGAGGAGCAGCAGCCCGACGAGGATCAGCCCACCGGCGCGACCGAAGAACGCGCCGAGGACCAGCACCAGGCCCACGAGGGCCAGCGCCGTCGCGGGGTAGGCCGCCGCCGGCACCGAGGCGCCGGCCAGGTCGACCGTGCCGAGGACCCCCACAGCCAGGGCGATCAGGGCCAGGGTGAAGCCGAAGAGCAGCGGCCCGCGACGCCGAGGTCTGCGCGGGGCCGGGAGAGGTGCGGTCGGGCCGGGTCCAGCCGAGCCGGGTGCGGGCGGCGGGCCCCAGCCGGGGGCCGTCGCGCTGCGGCGGTCCCGCCGCGTCACGAACCACGCGACGAGCAGCCCCACGACCAGCAACGGCCACAGGAACCACCAGTCGCCCCCGCCGGACCCGCCGACGACGTCGCTGACCAGCGCCAGGCTCGCCAGCACCCCGACGAGACCAGCACGACGGTGCGGCTGCGGTCGTCGAGCCGCACCGGCGCCGCGGCGCCGTCGTCGTCGGGGACGAACAGCCAGCAGGCGGCGTACAGGATCAGACCGGCGCCGCCGAAGAAGATCAGCACCACCAGGAGCACCCGGACGATCACGGGGTCGATGTCGAGGTGGCGGCCCAGGCCGCCCGCGACGCCGGCGATCGTGCGGTCGGTGGTCGAGCGGCGCAGCCGCGACAGGTCGCGGACCTCGGCGCCACTGACGCGTGGGCCTTCGCTGTCCTCGGGTGCCTCGGGGGGTGTCGTGGTCATGGGTCCAGCCTGGCGGCGGGAGGGGGCCGGCGCCATCGGGGAAGACCCTGGTCCTGGGGGCGCCGATCCCGGGGGTCTCCCTCATGGTCGGGGGGTCGACCCGGTGCGACGATGGTCGGGACATGACCCAGACCCCGCAGCTCCGCGACCCGGTGCACCCCGCGCCGCGCCAGGCCTTCCGCGACACCCAGGACCTCGTGGTCGGCGGAGTGGCCGCCGGCCTGGCGCGCCACCTGGGCGTGCCGGTGCTGTGGGTGCGGGTCGGCGTTCCTGGTCGGCGCCGCGGCCGGTGGACTCGGGGTCGTCCTGTACGCCGGGCTGTGGCTGGTGCTGCCGGCCGACACCGGCTTCGAGCGCGAGCGCCCCGGGGCTGGAGGGCGCCCGCCGCGACGGGCGGCGACCGGGTCGTCGTCGCCGTCGGCTCGGCGACGTCGGCCAGGCGGTCGCGCTCGGCGCGCTGGCCCTCGGGGTGCTGCTCGACGCTCGAGGCCGTCCTCGGGCGGGGCGTCGTTCCTGTGGCCGGTGGTCATCGGCCTGGTCGGCGTCGCGCTGCTGTGGCGCCAGGCGGACGAGGCGCAGCGCGAGCGCTGGCTCGACACGACCGGCGCGCATCGCCCCGCTGCGGGTCGTCCTCGGATCCGGGCGGCTGGGCGTCGTACGCCCGCGTGGTCCTGGGCCTCCTGCGTGGTCGGGCGGCGCTCGTGCTGGTGGCCCTGCTGCGGCGGCGGCGGGCGCGGCGGCCGCGCGACCTGTTGCTGGCCACCCTGCTCGGAGTGGTCGGCATCGCGGTCGTGGTCGGCCCGTGGGTCTACCGCCTGGCCTTCGACCTGACCGCGGAGCGCGAGGAGCGGGTGCGCAGCCAGGAGCGCGCCGACGTCGCCGCCCACCTGCACGACTCGGTCCTGCAGACCCTCGCGCTGATCCAGCGCTCCGCCGACGACGGCCGCCGCGGTGGCCCGGCTGGCCCGCAGCCAGGAGCGCGACCTGCGCGCCTGGCTGCTCAGGAGGAGGCGGTCGACGAGAGCACCGTCGGCCAGCGCGCTGCGCGCCGCGGCCGCTGCGGTCGAGGACACCCACGACGTGGCACGTCGACGTGGTCGCCGTCGGGGACGCGGCCCTCGACGAGACGCTGCGCCCGGTCGTCGCGGCGGCCGGCGAGGCCCTGGGCAACGCAGCCCGCCACGCCGGGGTGCCGCGTGTCGACGTCTACGCCGAGGTCGACGACGCACGCCGTCGAGGTCTTCGTGCGCGACCGCGGGCGCGGCTTCGACCTCGACGCGGTGCCGGCCGACCGCACGGGGTGCGACGCAGCATCATCGACCGGATGCAGCGCCACGGCGGCACCGCCGAGGTGCGCACCACGCCGGGCGCCGGCACCGAGGTGCGCCTGCGCCTGCCCCGCACCCCCCAGGAGGACCAGTGAGCACACCCGCCGGACCCGTCCGGGTCGTGGTCGTCGACGACCACGCCATGTTCCGCACCGGGGTGCGCGCCGAGCTCGGCCGCGGTGGGGCCGGGCCGTCGTCGAGGTGGTCGGCGAGGCCGCCGACGTCGACGAGGCGGTGCGCGCGGTCGCCGAGCACGCCCCCGACGTGGTGCTGCTCGACGTGCACCTGCCCGGCGGCGGTGGGGTCGAGGTGATGCGGCGCGACCGCACCGGCGCCACCCGCTACCTCGCGCTCTCGGTCAGCGACGCCGCCGAGGACGTCATCGGCACCATCCGCGGCGGTGCGCGCGGCTACGTCACCAAGACGATCACCGGCCCCGAGCTCGTCGACGCCGTACGCCGCGTGGCCGACGGCGACGCCGTCTTCTCGCCCCGTCTGGCCGGCTTCGTCCTCGACGCCTTCGCCGGCACCATCGAGGTCGCCGCGGTCGACGAGGACCTCGACCGGCTGACCGAGCGCGAGCGCGAGGTGATGCGCCTGATCGCGCGCGGCTACTCCTACCGCGAGGTGGCCGGCGAGCTCTTCATCTCCGTCAAGACCGTGGAGACCCACATGTCGAGCGTGCTGCGCAAGCTGCAGCTCTCCTCGCGCCACGAGCTGACCCGGTGGGCCTCGGACCGTCGTCTGCTCTGAGCCCCTCGCGGCCTAGGATCACCGCCGTGGACACCCTGCGACTGATCCTGCTGTTCGTGCACATCCTCGGCTTCGCCGCCCTCATCGGCGGCGCTGCTCGCCCAGGCCGGGCCCGGCCCCAAGCGGGTCAACGTCGTTGATGCGCGACGGCGCCGGCACCGCCGTCGTCGCCGGCCTGGCCCTGGTGGGCGTGCTCGAGGCCGGCGACGCCGACGTCGACCACGCCAAGATCGCCGTCAAGCTCGTCGTCGGTCTGGTCGTCCTCGGCCTCGTGATGGCCAACGTGAAGAAGGAGCAGATCTCGCAGGCGCTGTGGGCCGGAGCGTGCTCGGGCTCAGCGTGCTCAACGTCGCCGTCGCGATCTTCTGGTCCTCCGCGCACGTCTGAGCGACTACGCCCCTGGGTGAGGTCGGGCCGTAGGGTCCGGCAGGTTCGAAGACCTCGGGACACCTCCGTGGGGCGCACCGCTCCCGGCGTCGGCGGTCGACGTGCCACGGGTGGCTGGTTCGACTCGAGGTCTCTGAGACGCCGAACCCCCGAGGAGTGCCGTGCCCGACCTGTTCATCGACGGAACCTGGTGCGACGCCGCTGACGGCGCCACCCGTGACATCCACTGCCCCGCCGACGGCCGCCACGTCGTCGACCGTCTCCGAGGGCGGTGAGAAGGACGCGGTCGCGGCGGTCGTCGCCGCCCGCAGCGCCTTCGACAACGGCCCCTGGCCGCGGCACGCCCGGCGCCGGAGCGGGCCGCGCTGCTGCACCGCCTGGCCGACCGGCTGGAGGCCGACAAGGACGAGGTCGCGCGGCTGGAGTCGCTCGACACCGGCAAGCGCTTCGTCGAGTCGCAGATCGACGTCGACGACATCGTCTCGGTCTTCCGCCACTTCGCCTCGCTGGCCCAGGCCGAGGCCGGCCGCGTCGTCGACACCGGCATGCCCGACGTGGTCAGCCGGGTCGTGCACGAGCCGATCGGCGTCTGCTCGCTCATCACGCCGTGGAACTACCCGCTGCTGCAGACCTCCTGGAAGGTCGCGCCCTGCCTGGCCGCGGGCAACACCTTCGTCCTCAAGCCCAGCGAGCTGACCCCCTCGACCGCCATCTGGCTGATGCGGGCGCTCAGCGACGTCGGCCTCCCCGACGGCGTGGCCAACCTGGTGCTCGGCGCCGGCGACCGGGTCGGACCCACCCTGACCGAGGCCCCCGAGGTCGACCTGGTCTCCTTCACCGGCGGCGTCGTCACCGGTCGACGGATGATGGTCGCGGCCGCGCCGACGGTCAAGAAGGTCGCGCTCGAGCTCGGCGGCAAGAACCCCAACGTGGTCTTCGCCGACGCCGACCTCGACGCCGCGATCGACAACGCGCTCACCGCGGTCTTCCTCGACTCCGGCCAGGTCTGCTCGGCCGGCGCCCGGCTGGTCGTCGAGGACACCGTCCACGACCGGGTCGTCGACGAGCTGGTGCGCCGCGCCGGGCGGATCCGCCTCGGCGGACCCTTCGACGACGACGCCGAGACCGGCCCGCTGATCAGCGCCGCCCACCGCGACAAGGTCGAGGCCTACGTGGCGGCCGGCCTCGCCGAGGGCGCCACGCTGCGCGTCGGCGGCGCCCGGCCCGAGGGAGCGGCGTACGAGCGACGGGTTCTACTACCTGCCCACCATCCTCGACGACTGCTCCGCCGACATGTCGTGCGTGCAGGAGGAGAGCTTCGGGCCGGTGCTGACCGTGGAGCGCTTCACCGGCGAGGACGCCGACGCCCGCGAGGAGGCGGCGGTCTCGATCGCCAACGACACCGTCTACGGCCTGGCCGGGGCGGTGTGGACCAGCGACGCCGGTCGCGCCGAGCGGGTCGCGTCGCGGCTGCGGCACGGCACGATCTGGATCAACGACTACCACCCCTACGTCGGCCCAGGCCGAGTGGGGCGGCTACAAGCAGAGCGGCACCGGGCGCGAGCTCGGGATCGCCGGTCTCGAGGAGTACCGCGAGACCAAGCACATCTGGCACAACACCCGGCCGGCCCGCGCGGGCTGGTTCCGAGACGAACGAACTGACGAGCGAGAGGACACCCAGGCGTGAGCATGAAGAGCTACGACTACGTCATCGTCGGCGGCGGCTCGGCGGGCTCCGCGCTGGCCAACCGGCTCTCCGCGGACCCCTCGACCAGCGTGCTGGTGCTCGAGGCCGGTCGCAACGACACCTTGCTGGACCCGTTCATCCACATGCCGGCGGCGCTGCCGTACCCGATCGGCAACCGGCTCTACGACTGGAAGTACGAGTCGGAGCCCGAGCCGCACATGGGCGGGCGGCGGGTCTACCACGCGCGCGGCAAGGTGCTGGGCGGCTCGTCCTCGATCAACGGGATGATCTTCCAGCGCGGCAACCCCTCCGACTACGAGCGCTGGGCCGCCGACGCCGGCATGGAGCAGTGGGACTACGCCCACTGCCTGCCCTACTTCAAGCGGATGGAGACCACCACCGCGGGCGCCGACGCCTGGCGCGGCGGCTCCGGCCCGCTGGTGCTCGAGCGCGGTCCGGCCACCTCGCCGCTCTTCGGGGCGTTCTTCGAGGCCGTCCAGCAGGCCGGGCACCCGCTGACCGACGACGTCAACGGCTACCGGCAGGAGGGCTTCGCGAAGTTCGACCGCAACGTGCACCGCGGCCGCCGGCTCAGCGCCAGCCAGGCCTACCTGCACCCGGTGATGAAGCGCAAGAACCTCGACGTGCAGACCCTGGCCATGGTCACCGGGCTGCGCACGCAGGGCAAGCGCGTCACCGGCGTCGACTACGTGCGCGGCGGTCGCCTCAAGCGCAGCGTCGAGGCCGGCGAGGTGGTCCTCTGCGGCGGCGCCATCAACTCCCCGCAGCTGCTCCAGCTCATCGGGCATCGGCCCCGCCGACCACCTGCGCAGCCTGGGCATCGACGTGCTGGCCGACCTGCCCGGGCGTCGGGCGAGAACATGCAGGACCACCTCGAGGTCTACATCCAGCACGCCGCCAAGCAGCCGGTCTCGATCGCGCCGTGGCTCAAGCACCGCCACAAGCCGCGCATCGGCGCCGAGTGGCTCTTCGGCCGCAAGCGGCGTCGGCGCCTCCAACCACTTCGAGGCCGGCGGCTTCATCCGCAGCAACGACGAGGTCGCCTACCCCAACCTGATGTTCCACTTCCTGCCGATCGCGATCCGGTACGACGGCTCGAAGCCGGCCGCCGAGCACGGCTACCAGGTGCACATCGGGCCGATGTACTCCGACGTGCGCGGCTCGCTGCGGATCAAGAGCCGCGACCCGCTCGAGCACCCGGCGCTGCAGTTCAACTACCTCTCGACCGAGCGCGACCGCCAGGAGTGGATCGAGATGGTGCGCGCGGCGCGGCACATCCTCGAGCAGCCGGCGTTCGCGGCCGTTCTCGGCCGGTGAGATCTCGCCGGGACCGGCGGTCAGCACCGACCAGGAGATCCTCGACTGGGTCGCCGAGGACGCCGAGACCGCGCTGCACCCCTCGTGCACCGCCAAGATGGGCACCGACGACATGTCGGTCGTCGACCCGGCCACGATGCGGGTGCACGGCGTCGACGGCCTGCGCGTCGTCGACGCCTCGGTGATGCCCTACGTCACCAACGGCAACATCTACGCGCCGGTGATGATGCTGGCCGAGAAGGCCGCCGACCTGATCGCCGGCAACGAGCCGCTCGCCCCGCTCGAGGTGCCGTACTACCGCCACGGCGCCGGGATGCCGCTCTACCCGGAGGGCGACCCGCGCAACGACGCGGCGCCCGGCACCGTCCGGGGCAGCAACCAGCCCGCCGGGACCATGGGGGGCCAGCGATGAGCACCGACACCACCGGGCCCGCCGGTCCGCAGCTCGACCCCACCCCGTCCGGTGAGCCCGCGAGCCCGCATCAACCTGCCGGTCTTCGTGCCCTCGGCGGTGATCGCGCTCGCGATGACGCTGTGGTGCGTCGTCGCGCCGGACCACGCGCTTCAGCACCCTCGAGAGCTGGGTCGGGCTGGGTCTCGACCTGGTTCGGCTGGTTCTACATCGCCCTGACCACCGATGGTGCTGATCTTCGTGATCTACCTGGGTTTCTCGCGCTACGGCTCGGTCCGGCTCGGCCCCGAGCACTGCAAGCCCGAGTTCTCCACGGGCGCCTGGGCGGCGATGCTCTTCGCGGCCGGCATCGGCACCGACCTGATGTTCTTCGCCGTCTACGAGCCGGTCACGCAGTACCTCGCCCCGCCCTCCACCCAGGCCGAGACCGTCACGGCCGCCCGCGAGGCGACCGTGTGGACGCTGTTCCACTACGGCATCTCCGGGTGGGGCATGTACGCACTGATGGGCATGGCGCTGGCCTACTTCGCCTACCGGATGAACCTCCCGCTCGCGGTCCGCTCGGCGCTGTACCCCCTGATCGGCAAGAAGGTCGACGGCCCGATCGGGCACGCGGTCGACACCGCGGCGGTGATCGGCACCATCTTCGGCGTCGCCACCTCGCTGGGCATCGGCGTCGTCAGCCTCAACGTCGGGCTCAACGTGGTCTTCGGCATCCCGCAGGGGCTCGCGACGCAGAGCGCCCTGATCGTGCTCGCGGTCGCCATCGCCACCTTCTCGGCCGTCAGCGGCATCGAGAAGGGCATCAAGCGGATCTCCCAGCTCAACGTGCTGCTCGCGATCCTGCTCGCGGTCTACGTGCTCGTCACCGGCCGCACGGCGTACCTGCTCAACGCGCTGGTGCTCAACGTCGGCGACTACGCCCGGCTGTTCCCGGACATGACGATGCAGACCTTCGCCTACGAGGACACCGGCGACTGGATGAGCTTCTGGACCCTGTTCTTCTGGGCCTGGTGGATCGCCTGGGCCGCCTTCGTGGGGCTCTTCCTGGCCCGCATCTCGCGGGGGCGCACCATCAAGCAGTTCGTCGCCGGCACCATGATCATCCCGTTCAGCTACATCCTGATGTGGGTGTCGATCTTCGGCAACGCCGCGATCGGTGAGATCCGCACCGGCAACGCCGACTTCGCCGAGGCGGCCGCCGAGGCGATCGACCCGTCGGAGGGGCTGTGGGCGCTCCTGCAGGAGTACCCCGCCTTCCCGGTCGTCGCGTCGTTGGCGATCCTGGTCGGGCTCCTGTTCTACGTCACGTCCGCTGACTCCGGCGCGTTGGTGATGGGCAACCTGACCTCGCGGCTGCGCACCGTCAACGACGACTCGTCGGCCGGGCTGCGGATCTTCTGGGCCGTCATCACCGGTGCGCTGACGCTGGCGATCCTCGCCGCGGGCAGCATCTACGCGCTGCAGTACGCCACCGTCATCGTCGGGCTGCCGTTCGCCTTCGTGATGATCGTCGTGATGTGGGGGCTCTACCAGGCGCTGGCTCGCTCGAGGGGCACATGGTCGACAGCCGCCGCTCGCGCGCTGCCGGGCGCGCTGTCGGGCCGCACCACCGCCCGCGACCCGCGGCGTCACGTGCCGTGGCAGTCGCGGATGCGCACGGGTGATGACCTTCCCCACCCGCGCCCGGGTCGAGGAGTTCGTCTCCTCGGTCGTGGTGCCGGCCCTCGAGGAGGTCGCCGTCGAGCTGCGCGAGCAGGGCGTGGGCGCCGAGGTGGTCTCGGTCGTCGACGAGACGGGGGAGCCGGCGCGATCGAGCTGGTCGCCGACGTGGGCGCCGCCCTGGCGTTCCACTACAAGGTGCAGCGGCGCACCGTGCCCATCCCGGCGTACGGCGGCTGGGCGCCGCGCGGCAACGACGTCTACTGCCGCCTCGAGGTGCACCTGCGCGACGGCGGCCAGGACTACGACGTGATGGGCTACACCCACACCCAGCTCATCGACGACGTGCTCGACCAGTACGAGCGGCACCTGGAGTTCCTGCGCCGCGCCGACGGCGCCGGGCTGTGAGCCGTCGCATGGACCGCGCCGCTGGACCGGGGGTGGGGGTGCTCGCACGTAGGCTGGGCCCAGCATGAGCGAGCCCATCACCCTGCCCGGATTCGAGCACCTCCGACCCGCCTCCGAGGAGCCCCGGCCCCCCGTCGTGGCGGCCCCTCGCGCGAAGCAGCTGCTGGAGGGCCTCAACGAGCCCCAGCGCGCCGCCGTCGTCCACGAGGGCGCGCCGCTGCTGGTCGTGGCCGGGGCCGGCTCGGGCAAGACGCGGGTGCTGACCCGGCGCATCGCCTGGCTGATCTCCGAGCGCGGCGCGCACCCCGGCTCGGTGCTGGCCATCACCTTCACCAACAAGGCCGCGGCCGAGATGAAGGAGCGCGTCGAGGACCTCGTCGGGCGCCGCGCGCGCATCATGTGGGTCTCGACCTTCCACTCCGCCTGCGTGCGCATCCTGCGCAAGGAGGCCGACAAGCTGGGCTGGAAGTCGAACTTCTCGATCTACGACGCCGCCGACCAGAAGCGGCTGATGACGCTGGTCTGCAACGACCTCGACCTCGATCCCAAGCGCTACCAGCCCGGCGCGATGCTGCACTGGGTCTCCGACCACAAGAACGAGCTGCGCGACCCCGAGCAGGTCGCCGCCGAGAGCCGCAACAAGCTCGAGGAGACCTATGCCTCGGTCTACTCGCTCTACCAGCGGCGGCTGCGCCAGGCGAACGCGCTCGACTTCGACGACCTGATCATGTCGACGGTCCGGCTGTTCCAGGAGTTCCCGGACGTCCGCGAGACCTACCGGCGCCGCTTCCGCCACGTCCTGGTCGACGAGTACCAGGACACCAACCACGCGCAGTACGCGCTCATCGGCCAGCTCTGCGCCGAGCAGCCCGAGGAGACTGGTGCCGAGCGGATCGCCCCGGCCGAGCTGATGGTCGTCGGCGACGCCGACCAGTCGATCTACGCGTTCCGTGGCGCCAACATCCGCAACATCCTCGACTTCGAGCAGGACTTCCCCGACGCCACCTCGATCCTGTTGGAGCAGAACTACCGCTCCACGCAGACGATCCTGACCGCGGCGAACGCGGTCATCGGCAACAACCGCGGCCGCAAGCCCAAGCGGTTGTGGTCGGATGCGGGGGAGGGGGAGCGGATCGTCGGCTACGTCGCCGACGACGAGCGCGACGAGGCCCGTTTCATCTCCGAGCGCATCGACACCCTCACCGACGCCGGGGTGCGCGCCGGTGACGTGGCGATCTTCTACCGGACCAACGCCCAGTCACGGGTCCTCGAGGAGGTCTTCGTCCGCACCGGGCAGCCCTACAAGGTCGTGGGCGGGGTCCGCTTCTACGAGCGCCGTGAGGTCCGGGACGCCCTGGCCTACCTGCGGATGCTGGCCAACCCCGACGACCAGGTCTCGCTGCGCCGCATCCTCAACACCCCCAAGCGCGGCATCGGCGACCGCGCGGTCGCCTGCGTCAACGCGCTGGCCGAGCGTGACGAGACCACGTTCTGGGAGGCGCTGCTGCGGGCCGAGGAGGCCCCCGGGCTGGCGACCCGCTCGCTGACGAACATCCGCGGCTTCGTGCACATGGTCCAGGAGCTGTCCTCGATGGTGGAGGGCGGCGAGCGGCCCGACGTCGTGCTCGAGTCGGTGCTGGCCCGGTCCGGCTACCTGACCTCGCTGGAGGAGTCCGACGACCCGCAGGACGAGACCCGGCTCGAGAACCTCGCCGAGCTCGTCGCGGTCGCCCGCGAGTTCTCCGAGGACCCCCAGCCGGGCCCCTCCGTCGACCCCGCGGACGAGCCGGTGGCCCCCGGCCTCGGGGACTTCCTCGAGCGGGTGGCGCTGGTCGCCGACACCGACCAGATCCCCGACGACGACCCCGAGCACACCGGCGTCGTCACGCTGATGACGCTGCACACCGCGAAGGGCCTGGAGTTCCCGGTCGTCTTCCTCACCGGCCTCGAGGACGGCGTCTTCCCGCACTCCCGGGCACTGGGCGACCAGAGCGAGCTCGAGGAGGAGCGCCGGCTCGCGTACGTCGGCATCACCCGCGCCCGCGAGCGCCTGCACCTGTCACGGGCGCTGGTGCGCTCCGCGTGGGGCGCCCCCTCGCACAACCCGCCGTCCCGCTTCATCGACGAGCTGCCGGTCGACCTCATCGACTGGAAGCGCACCGAGGCCGCCCAGACCAGCTGGTCGCGTCCCGACGTGAGCGGATCGTGGGGAGGCCAGCGCGGCAGCACCGGCGCACCCACCTCGGCAGGGCGCCGCAACTTCTCCTCGGCCGCAGCCCGCGCCGACGCCGCGTCGAAGGCCAAGAAGCCGGCCCGCGAGATCCCGTCGCTCGACCCGGGCGACCGGGTCCTGCACGACTCCTTCGGGATGGGCACCGTCGTGTCCGTCGAGGGTGGCGGCGACAAGTCGGTCGCCTCCATCGACTTCGGCTCCGAGGGCGTCAAGCGCCTGCTGCTGCGCTACGCCCCCGTCGAGAAGCTCTGACCTGCGGGAGGGCTGGGTCAGGGAGTGATGCCGCGGGCCGCGAGCGCCGCGTAGGGGTCCACCGGGTCGCCGCCGCCGGGGCGGACCTCGAGGTGCAGGTGCGGGCCGGTGACGTTGCCGGTCGAACCGACGGTGCCGATGGTCTGTCCGGCGGTGACGTTGTCACCGACGGAGACCCCGATGGAGGTCTGGTGGGCGTACCAGACCTCGGTGCCGTCCTCGAGCGTGAGCACGGTCTTGTTGCCGTACGCGCCGTCGTAGCCGGTGGAGGTGATGACGCCGTTGGCGATCGCGTACAGCGGGGTGCCGGACGGCGCCGCGAAGTCGAGACCGGTGTGGTAGGTGGCCCACAGGCCGTAGTCGCCGTACTCGGCGGTGAGCCGGTAGCCGGCGATCGGGAGCGACCACAGGTTCTTCTCGAGGACCTTGGCGTGCTTCTCAGCGGCCGCGGCGAGGTTGGAGAGCTCGGCGTTGCGCTGCTCGGCCTGCTGCTCGACCTGGGCGGCGAGCTTGCCGCCGGCGGCGTCCTCCAGGGCGTCGCGGGAGGAGTCGCGGCTCACGACGGCCTTGCGACCCAGGATGACGGTGTCCTGGCCGACCGAGCCGGTCAGGGCGCCGGCCTGCGTGAGCTTGGCGGGCGCTGCGGCGGCGAGCTCGGCGTCGGCGCCGCCGGTGGTGGTCAGCACGCCGCCCACGGAGACGGCCAGGGCCGCGACACCGAGGAGCACCGGCACGGAGGGGATGCGACGCAGGATCGTCGGCTTCGTGGCGGTCTTGACCGCCCGGCGCCGGCCTGCGGGGGCAGGGGAGGGGATCTCGGCCGCGCCCAGCGCGGAGAGGGGCAACGACATCGTCTGGTCGCTGGCGAAGGACGTGGTGTGGTCCACCGGCTCGAGCTCGGCCAGGACCCGCTCGATGGTGCCCGTGTCGAGGGAGGAGTCGAGCTCCGCTGCGGCGGCGCGGCGACGACCGACGTACGGCGCGGGGGCCGCGACGGGGACGGGCGCGACCTGCTCGGCGCTCGGGGCGCGACGGCGTCCGACGTACGGCTCGGGGGTCAACTCGGGGGTCAACAAGGTCCCGGCGTCGCCGCGACCGGAGTCGTGGCGCTCTGCTCGGTGGTGACCCATGCGTGGAGGCTCCGGGATCGTCGAGGTCGGTGGAGTCGGGCCCGAAAGGGTGATCGGGCGCAACGGTCTGGAACTGTAACGGATCAGTCACGGGCACGGAAACTGGTCCGTACTGCTGGGGACAACCGCCTGGCCGCCCGAGGGTCACGGTGCCGGACCGGGGGTCCCGGTCCGGTCTGGACCGGTCCTCCCTGGTCGGAGGGGGTGCGACGAGGCCAGGTGGGGCCCCGTTCGAGACCCCTCGCGGACACCTCGCGGGCATCCTGGCGTTACCGGCGCGTCACATGACCTCCATCACGTCGACGGGGTCACGCCTCGTCCTGTACGGGGATGCAGGTCTAGTGTGCCGCGGAGACAACCAGGGTGCAGGTGTCCGACTGCACCGGTGAGTGCAATCGATGACTAGAGAACTGGTGGATCAGTGGACCTGATGGAGTTCCAGGCGAAGAAGCTCTTCGCCAAGCACAACGTTCCGGTGACCGAGGGAATCGTCGCCACGACCCCCGAGGAGGCGAAGGCGGCCGCTGAGAAGCTCGGCGTCGTCGTCGTCAAGGCGCAGGTCAAGGCCGGCGGGCGAGGCAAGGCCGGCGGCGTCAAGCTGGCCAAGACCCCCGACGAGGCCTTCGAGCACGCGTCGAACATCCTGGGCATGGAGATCAAGGACCTGACGGTCCACCGGGTCCTCATCGCGCCTGCCGCCAGCATCGAGGAGGAGTACTACTTCTCCTTCCTGCTCGACCGTGCGAACCGCAGCTACCTCTGCATCGCCTCGGTCGAGGGTGGCGTGGAGATCGAGGAGGTCGCCAAGACCAACCCCGACGCCGTCAAGCAGATCGCGATCGACCCGGCGACCGGTGTCGACGAGGCGATGGCCCGCTCGATCGTGGCCGAGGCCGGCTTCCCCGAGGTGCTCACCGACCAGGCCGTGCAGACGGTCCTGGGTCTGTGGAAGACCTTCGTGGAGGAGGACGCCACCCTCGTCGAGGTCAACCCGCTGGCCCGTCTGGCCGGCGACAAGCTCGAGGCTCTCGACGGCAAGGTCACCCTCGACGAGAACGCCGAGTTCCGTCACGAGGACCACGCCGAGTTCGAGGACAAGGACGCGGCCGACCCGCTCGAGGCGAAGGCCAAGGCCATGGGCCTGAACTACGTCAAGCTCGACGGCGAGGTCGGCATCATCGGCAACGGCGCGGGTCTGGTCATGTCGACCCTCGACGTCGTCGCCTACGCCGGCGAGAAGCACGGCGGCGTCAAGCCCGCCAACTTCCTCGACATCGGCGGCGGCGCGTCCGCCACGGTGATGGCCAACGGCCTCGACGTGATCCTCAACGACCCGCAGGTCAAGAGCGTCTTCGTCAACGTCTTCGGCGGCATCACCTCCTGCGACGCGGTCGCCGACGGCATCGTGGGCGCCCTGGACATCCTCGGTGACGAGGCGTCCAAGCCCCTGGTCGTGCGCCTCGACGGCAACAACGTCGAGGAGGGCCGCCGCATCCTGCAGGAGAAGAACCACCCCCTGGTGACGCTGGTGGAGACCATGGACGGCGCGGCCGACAAGGCCGCCGAGCTGGCGAACGCCTGAGAAGAACGAGGACTCAAGAACTATGTCGATCTACCTCAACAAGGACTCGAAGGTCATCGTCCAGGGCATCACCGGCGGTGAGGGCACCAAGCACACCCGCCTGATGATGAAGTCCGGCACGCAGGTCGTGGGCGGCGTCAACGCCCGCAAGGCCGGCACGACCGTGACCCACCAGGACGCTGACGGCAACGACGTCGAGCTGCCCGTCTTCGCGACCGTCGAGGAGGCGATGGCCCAGACCGGCGCCGACGTCTCCGTCGCGTTCGTCCCGCCCGCCTTCACCAAGGACGCCTGCATCGAGGCCATCGACGCGGGCATCGGCCTGCTCGTGGTCATCACCGAGGGCGTGCCCGTGCAGGACTCCGCCGAGGTCTTCGCCTACCTCGACGGCAAGAAGACCCGGATGATCGGGCCCAACTGCCCCGGCATCATCACGCCCGGCGAGGCGCTGGCCGGCATCACGCCCGCCACCATCGCCGGCAAGGGCCCCGTGGGCCTGGTCTCCAAGTCCGGCACGCTGACCTACCAGATGATGTTCGAGCTGCGTGACTTCGGCTTCTCGACCGCCATCGGCATCGGCGGCGACCCGGTCATCGGGACCACCCACATCGACGCCCTCGAGGCGTTCGAGGCGGACCCCGACACCAAGGCGATCGTGATGATCGGCGAGATCGGCGGCGACGCCGAGGAGCGTGCGGCGGCCTACATCAAGGAGCACGTCACCAAGCCGGTCGTCGGCTACGTGGCCGGCTTCACCGCCCCCGAGGGCAAGACCATGGGCCACGCCGGCGCCATCGTCTCCTCCGGTGCGGGCACCGCGCAGGGCAAGAAGGACGCCCTCGAGGCGGCCGGTGTGAAGGTCGGCAAGACGCCGTCCGAGACCGCTGAGCTGATGCGCGAGATCCTCAAGGCTCTCTGAGCCCCGCAGCACCCAGCACGACCGACAGGGGAGGTTCCCCGGCACCAGGTGCCGGAGAACCTCCCCTGTCGCTGTTCCCGGTCGCTCAGCCGCCGAAGGTCGCCTCCATCTGCTCGACGACCGGCGCGCTCTCGGCGGTCAGGTCGTCGGCACCCGCCTCGATCGTCGGCGTCGACCACTCCGCTCCCCAGCTCGTGGCCAGCACGGCGGGCCCGACCCGGGTCAGCTGGTAGACCGCGCCGCCGATCCCGCCGTCGCTCTGGAACTGCGCGAAGGTCACCGAGTCTGCGGGCGCCCCGTCGGGCTCCAGCTCGGTCCAGGCGGTGGCTCCGTCCGCGGTGCCACCGGACGACGCGCAGGCCGCCACAGCGTCCTGCACGCCCGCCAGCACCTCGCTCGCGCGCTCCGGTGACGGGTACGTCGTCAGCTCGCGCACCCGCAGGGACTCCGGGCCCGCCAGGGCGTAGGCCAGTCGGTCGACGGGAGCCGCGGGCCACGTGCTGCTGAGGGTGTCGCACATCGAGGAGAGGTCGACGCCGTCGCCCTCGACCGACGGCCCGATGGCCTCGCTGTCGCCGTCCGGCGCGAGTCCCGCGTCGAGGGCGAAGCCGGCCGGGATGCTCGGGGCGCCCTCGGTCGTCCCTGGCTCCGCGGGGGGCTGCGTGCACGGGTCCGCGGCGAAGACGCACATCGAGGAGACGGCGTACGCCGCGTCGCTGCGCACCTGCTCGACCGTGAGGTCCACGACGGCCGGATCGCCGGCGCCACCGAAGTTCGCGTTGTCGAAGAGCAGGGCGTTGCCGACCCGCACCAGCTGGTGCACGTGGGCGTCACCGGAGCGCTCGCCGTCGAACCACCACTCGTTGACGAAGACGAACGACTCCTCGCCCAGGTCGGAGGGCTGCTCGGCCGCGGCGATGGAGTCGCCCCGCTTCGACGGCTCCTCGCAGGCGCCCAGCTGCTCACGGACGTCGTCGAGGGCCGCCGCGGCGGCCGTGTCGTCGGCGTAGACCGCCAGGGCGCGCTGCTCGGAGGCCTCGACGCCGTCGGTCCAGATCACGTCCTCGGTGTCCAGCGCCCCCTCGGCGGTGAAGCCGGGGCCGCCGCAGGGGCCCACGACCTGCTGGGCGTAGTCGGCGGAGCGTTCCGCCCCGTCCGGCATCCCCGAGGCGAGCGGGAAGTCGTCGGGCACGGTGGTGCGCCACTCGACCGTGCTGGGCGCCGCCGGGTCGATCGGTCGTGAGGAGTCGTCGCCGCCGGCGACGAGTGCGAGCGGCGTCGCGACGAGCACGCCGACGGCCGTGACGATGCCGACGGTGGCCAGCGCGGTGCGGCGACGACGCAGCCGGTCGCCGCGGCGGCGTACCTCGGAAGCGGGCAGCGGGTGCACGGAGACCCCTCGGTCCTTGTAGGTGGCGAACAGGTCGTCGTCAGGCATGACTGGTCCCCTCCTGGAGTCCGTCGTCGTCTGCGAGGAGGGCGGCCAGCGCGGCGCGCCCGCGGGAGAGCCGGGCCTTCACGGTGCCCTCGGGCACGCCGAGCTCGCGCGCCACCTCGTGCACCGGCAGGTCGGCGATGTGGTGCAGCACCAGGGTGCGGCGCTGGGCCTCGGGCAGCTGCTCGAGGGCCCGGACCAGGGCCACGTGGGCCTCGCCGGGCGGCGCCGTGGTGACGGGTGCGCCGACAGCACGATCCACGGGGCGTCGTCCCAGCCTCGTGCGCCGCCAGCGGCTCACGGCGAGCCGGTGGGCCGTGGTGCGCACCCACGCCTCGGGGTGCTCGGCGCGGTCCAGCTTGCGTCGGTGCGACCACGCCTTCACGAACGCCTCCTGCACGCACTCCTCGGCCTCGTCGCGGTTGCCGATCATGGCGTAGACCTGCGCGACGACGCGGGGGTACGAGGCGGTGTAGAAGTCGTCGAACTCGCGTTCGTCCATCGACCTGCCCTCATCTCCTCATGGTTCCTACACAGGAGTACGCCCGGAGGGCCTCCACGGTTGCACCGCAGGAGGAGAAAGTCGCGCAGGTCGGCTCAGGGAGCCGCGCGGAGGCGCTCGAGCGCCCGCTCGGCCAGGGCGGCGAAGGCGCCGTCGGCCATCTGCACCTTCGCCGTCGGGACGAACGCGACCTGGAAGATCCGGCCGCCGACGCGGCCTACTGCCATGTCGTAGCGGACGTCGGTGTTCTCGGAGACCTCGATGCTCACGCGCCACGTGTGCAGCTCGGTGTCGCCCTGGGACCGCGACAGCGTCGAGGTCACGTCGGAGCCGAGCTCGCGGTCCTCGCAGCCGGCCATCTTGCGGCGTACGGCGTCGACGAAGCCGCCGGCCTGCTGGGCGGGCAGCAGTGCCGATGGTCTCGCTGAGCCCGAACTCGATCGGCAGCTTGGCGCCGGGCACCAGGTAGGTGCGGGTGGCGGCCTCACGCACCGGCTGGCCGCCGACCTTGCCGACGAAGACCGTCTGGTCGCAGCGGGTGGCGGCGGGGTTGTTGCCGCGCGGCTTGGTGGCCCGGCTGGCCACCCACGGGCGGGAGACGGTGCTGACCGGCGGCAGGTCGGTCTCGACCAGCATCCGGGGCGCCTCGCCCACGGGCTCGGGGTCGCGCGGGCTGAGCCCGACCTTGCCGGTGCACGCGCCGCCGGGGCCGAGGTCGCACAGGGCGTCGACGGCGGTGCCGAGCAGGACGGCGTTGCCGGACGGGTTCTCGATGTTGGTGCCGCGGGCGGAGGTCAGGGTGGTGGTGACGTAGCGGCCGGAGCGGGCCACGCCGAGCACGTAGGTGCGCACCGGGTCGGCCCAGTCGCGCAGCACCATCTGCACCGCCTCGTCGCCGACGTTCTCGACGGTGCTGGTGCGCAGCAGCTGGGTGCGTCCCTCGGTGCACCCGGAGTACCAGGTCTCGACCGAGCGGAAGCCGGCCTTCGCCGCCTTGCGGTGGCGCGAGACCTCGGTGGCCTGCCAGGCCACCCGGGCCGGCTTGCCCTTCTCAGCGGTGACGCTGAACTCGCGCACCAGCGCGTCGACGGCCTGGGGGTCGGCGTACCTGCTGGCCCGGCAGGGCATCGAGAGCCCGTCGCCGGCGGTGTTGTCGGTGGTGTCGAGGGTGGTCCAGCCGCGGCCGGGCACACGGGCGGCGACCGCCCCGGCCGGGAGCATCGCGGTCTCGGGCAGCGGCTCGGCGGCCGGCGCCAGTGCTCCGTTGCTCGGCGCGACGACGGAGGGCGACGCACCGGGCACGGCGATCGCGGCCCGGTCCAGGGTGGGGTGCAGGCCGGAGGGCTCGGTCAGCAGCGTGCCTGCGACCGCGACGGCCGCGACGGTCGCGGCCACGCCGACGAAGGTGTGCGTACGCCGGCGCGCGGTGCCGGCACGGCGCACGATGCTGGCCCGGGGCCAGCGGACCTCGGCGGTCACGGACCCGAGGCGGCGCAGGAGCAGCGCGACCTGGGGGCTGGGCGCCTGGCGGTGCAGGGAGAACTGCGCGGTGGCGTGCTGCAGCTCGCGCGCGGCGGTCTCGTCGGTGAGGCCGACCTCGCGGGCGAGGTCGGGCATGCTCGTGGTCGCGAGGTGGGCCAGCAGGAGCACCCGGCGCTGGGTCGTGCTGAGGTGGCCGAGGGCGTCCAGGGTGGCCTTGACGTCGGTGTCGAGGCCCTTCTCGCGGTGCCAGACCCGGGCGGTGTGCCGGCGGTGTGCGTGCTGCCACACGTGCGGGCGCACCCAGGCCTCGGCCGAGTCCGACCGGCCCACCTTGCGCCAGTGGTGCCAGGCGAGCACGAAACCGTCGCGCACCGCCGAGCGGGCGGCCGGCAGGTCGCCGGTGAGGGCGTAGGCCTGCAGCAGCAGCCGTTCGCGCACGTCCTTGTAGAACGCGTCGAACTCCTCGGGATCCTTCATGGCGACTCCACGTTACGGGGTCGCCGCACCGCCGGGCGAGTCGGGCGACGAGGTGCGGCGGCGCGGCGTGGCGGCGCCGTTGCGTGTTCCTCGCGGGCGAGGATGGACAGGTCATGACGTCGCTGCTGACCGGTTCCCCGACCACACGCACCACCGGCCCCGCCGCCCCGCGGCACCGGTGGCCCTTGGCCGTGCTCGCAGCCCTCGGGGGTGCCGGCGCCGCGCTGGCGCCGCTGCTGGTCTGCCTCGCGCTCGGCGTCAGCGGCTGGTTCCTGGTCGATGCCGGCGCCCACGGGACCCCCAGCGACGGGATGCGCGTGGGTGCGCTCACCTGGCTGATGGCCCACGGGTCGGGGGTCCAGGTCGAGGGGGTCGCTGTCACGGCGGTGCCGCTCGGGATCACCCTGCTCGCCGCCTGGGTGCTGTGGCGCACCGGGCTGCGCGTCGGCGCCGCCGTCTCCGGGCACGGCCCCGACGCCGACGCGATCAGCGACGGCGAGCGGGACTGGACCGTGCCCCTGGCCGGGCTCTTCCTGACCCTGGGCTACGCCGTCGTCGGCGTCGTGACCCTCGCGCTGGCCGCCACGCCGCAGACGTCCCCCGCCACCTCGGGAGTCGTGCTGTGGACGATCGGCCTGTGCCTGCTGGTCGGGCTCCCCGCGCTGGCCGTGGGCTCCGGGCGGGCCGCGATCTGGACGTCGTACGTCCCGGCGACGCTGGTGGCCGCCCTCGGCATCGCCCGCCGGCTGCTGCTCACCTGGGTGCTGCTCTCGACGCTCGCGCTGGTGGCCGCCTTCCTGCTCGACGTCGGCACCGCCGCCAACGTGATGTCGCAGCTGCACACCAGCGCCGGCGACGCCGTGCTGGTGGTCGCGCTCAGCCTCGTGCTGGTGCCCAACGCCGTCGGGTTCGCCGGGTCCTACCTGCTGGGCCCCGGGTTCACCGTCGGCGCCGGCACCCTCGTCTCGCCGTCCGCGGTCGCCCTGGGGCCGCTCCCGATGTTCCCGATGCTGGCCGCGCTGCCCGACAGCGGCACCACCCCGGCCTGGACCAACGCGCTCGTCGCCCTGCCGCCCGTGCTCGCCGCGGTCGTGGTGGCCCGCGCGATGCGGCGCACCCCCACCCTGCGGTGGGACGAGGGCGCCCTGCGCGGCTGCGTCGGTGGCGCCCTGGCCGGCGTCGGCTTCGCGCTGCTGGCGGCGCTCGCCGGAGGAGCGGTCGGGCCCGGCCGGATGCGCGACGTCGGCCCGTTCGCCGGCGAGGTGATGGTGCACGCGATCGTCTCCTTCGGTCTCGGCGGACTCGTCGGCGGGCTGATCGCCACCGCCTGGCACCGCCGCGCGCTGGACGCCGCCGACGCCGGTTAGAGTCGGCGCGTGCCAGCGCGTCTCGTCGTCCTCGTCTCCGGGTCCGGCACCAACCTGCAGGCCCTGCTCGACGCCTGCGCCGACCCGGCGTACGCCGCCGAGGTGGTCGCGGTCGGCGCGGACCGCGACGACATCGAGGGCCTGGCGCGCGCCGAGCGGGCCGGGGTGCCGGTCTTCGTCGAGCGGGTGCGTGACCACGCCGACCGCGCGGCCTGGGACGCCGCCCTCACCGACGCCGTCGCCGCGCACCGACCCGACCTGGTGGTCCTGGCCGGGTTCATGAAGCTCGTCGGCCCGACGTTCCTCGACCGCTTCGGCGGTCGCACGGTGAACACCCACCCGGCGCTGTCGCCGTCCTTCCCCGGCATGCGCGGGCCCGCCGACGCGCTGGAGTACGGCGTGAAGGTCACCGGTTGCACGCTCTTCGTGGTCGACGCCGGCGTCGACACCGGCGTGATCGTGGCCCAGGTGGGCGTCCCGGTCGAGGACGACGACGACGTCGAGACGCTGCACGAGCGGATCAAGACCGCCGAGCGCGCGATGCTCGTCGACTCGGTGGGCGTGATGGTCCGCGAGGGGTTCAGCGTCGAGGGTCGCCGGCTGCGGCTGGGTGGCTCGGCGAGCACCCGGTCGATGTCCTAGGCTGGAGCCACCACGACTGGCGCAGGTGGGCAGACCACCAGGGAGTGACGTCGGGAGCATCGACCGCCTGGGTGCTCCTCCTCTGACTCTGGAGTGATCTCATGTCGCACGCTGCTGCCCCCGACCTGGTGCCGATCCGCCGCGCGCTGGTCTCCGTCTACGACAAGTCCGGCCTCGAGGGGCTCGTCCGCGGTCTCCACGACGCCGGCGTCACCCTGGTCTCCACCGGCGGCTCGGCCGCGCTCATCGAGGGCCTCGGCCTGCCCGTGACCAAGGTCGAGGACCTCACCGGCTTCCCCGAGTGCCTCGACGGGCGCGTGAAGACCCTGCACCCCCGGGTGCACGCCGGCATCCTGGCCGACCGCCGGCTCGAGAGCCACGTGCAGCAGCTCGCCGACCTCGAGGTCGAGCCCTTCGACCTCGTGGTCTCCAACCTCTACCCCTTCACCCAGACCGTCGAGTCCGGCGCCTCGCCCGACGAGTGCGTGGAGCAGATCGACATCGGCGGCCCCTCGATGGTGCGCGCCGCGGCCAAGAACCACCCCTCGGTCGCGATCGTCACCAGCCCCGAGCGCTACGCCGACGTGCTGCGTGCGGTCGCCGCCGGTGGGTTCACCTACGACGAGCGCAAGCGCCTGGCCGCGGAGGCCTTCGTGCACACCGCGTCGTACGACGTCGCGGTCGCCTCGTGGATGGGCAGCGTGCTGACCGACACCAGCGACGGTGCCGGTTTCCCCGCCTGGATGGGCGGCACCTACGAGCGCCAGGACGTGCTGCGCTACGGCGAGAACCCGCACCAGTCCGCCGCGATCTACCGCACCGGGCACGGCCCCGCGGGGCTGGCCGGCGCCGAGCAGCTGCACGGCAAGGAGATGTCGTACAACAACTACGTCGACACCGACGCCGCCCGCCGGGCGGCCTACGACTTCGACGAGCCGGCCGTGGCCGTGATCAAGCACGCCAACCCCTGCGGCATCGCCGTCGGCGGCGACGTCGCCGAGGCGCACCGCCGTGCCCACGCCTGCGACCCGGTCTCGGCGTTCGGCGGCGTGATCGCCGCCAACCGCCCCGTCTCGGTCGCGATGGCCGAGCAGGTCGCCGAGGTCTTCACCGAGGTGATCGTGGCGCCGGCGTACGAGGACGGCGCGGTCGAGGTGCTGGCCCGCAAGAAGAACATCCGGATCCTGGTCTGCGAGCCGCTCGAGCGCGGTGGCATCGAGACCCGCCCGGTCTCCGGGGGGCTGCTGGTCCAGCAGCGCGACGCCGTGGACGCCGCGACCGAGAGCGGCGGCGACGACCCGTCCTCGTGGACGCTGGTCACCGGCGAGGCCGCCTCCGCCGACGTGCTCGCCGACCTGGCGTTCGCCTGGAAGGCCTGCCGCGCCGCGAAGTCCAACGCGATCCTGCTCGCCAAGGACGGCGCCGCCGTCGGCATCGGCATGGGCCAGGTCAACCGGGTCGACTCGTGCCGCCTGGCCGTGACCCGCGCCGACGACCGCGCCGCCGGCTCCGTGGCCGCCTCCGACGCCTTCTTCCCCTTCGAGGACGGCCCGCAGATCCTCCTCGACGCCGGCGTGACGGCGATCGTGCAGCCCGGCGGCTCGGTCCGCGACGAGCTGACCATCGAGGCCTGCAAGGCCGCCGGCGTGACGATGTACTTCACCGGCACCCGCCACTTCTTCCACTAGGCACGGAGCTTGCTCCGGGCCGTAGGTGGAAAGGTCGAGCGAGCGCCACGACTGAGCCTGCGAAGTCGTGACGCGCGTGCCGAGACATCAGTCGGAGCGCGGCACGACGGACCCGCGGACGGCCACATGCACCAGATGACAGGATGAGCACGATGACTGCACAGAAGCTGGACGGCAGCGCGACGCTGCGCACGATCAAGGCCGAGCTCAAGGAGCGGGTGGCGGCGCTCAAGGAGCGCGGCGTGGTGCCCGGGCTGGGCACCGTCCTGGTCGGCGACGACCCGGGCTCGCACTGGTACGTCGGCGCGAAGCACAAGGACTGCGCCGAGATCGGCATCGAGTCGATCCGCGTCGACCTGCCCGCCACGGCGACCCAGGCCGAGGTCGAGGCCGAGATCGACCGGCTCAACGCCGACCCCGACTGCACGGGCTTCCTGGTCCAGCAGCCGACCGGTCTCGACGAGTTCGCGCTGCTCTCGCGCGTCGACCCCGACAAGGACGTCGACGGCCTGCACCCGGTGAGCCTGGGCCGCCTCGCGCTCAACGTCGAGGGGTCGCTGCCGTGCACGCCCGTGGGCTGCATCGAGCTCGTACGCCGCCACGGCATCGAGATCGCCGGCGCCGAGGTGGTCGTGGTCGGTCGCGGGCTGACCGTGGGGCGGCCGCTGGGCCTGCTGCTGACCCGTCGCTCCGAGAACGCCACCGTCACGCTGTGCCACACCGGCACCCGTGACCTGGCCAAGCACGTGCGCGAGGCCGACATCGTCGTCGCCGCTGCCGGTGTGCCGGGCATCATCACCGCCGACATGGTCAAGCCCGGTGCCGCCGTGCTCGACGTGGGCGTCTCGCGGGTCGACGGCAAGATCGCCGGCGACGTCGCCGCGGACGTGTGGGACGTCGCGGGCTGGGTCTCGCCGAACCCCGGCGGGGTCGGCCCGATGACCCGCGCCATGCTGCTGTCGAACATCGTCGCGATGGCCGAGAAGGCCTCGGCCTGAGCGTGTGCTGGTGAGCGAACCGACGATCGAGCCTGCTGACGACCTCCCGCCCTCGGTGGAGGAGATCGCCGAGGAGATCCACGAGGAGGAGGGGCGCCGCTACCCCTCGACGATCGGCGGTCTGCTCTACCTGTGCGTCCTCGCGACCGGTGCCCTGGGCATCACGCTGGCCGCGCTCGGCGACTGGCGCCTGGGGGTCACCGTGCTCGCCGGCGCCCTGTTGGCCGGCGCCGGTCTGCGGCTGGTGCTCCCGGCCCGCGACGCCGGGATGCTCGCGGTCCGGCACCGGCTCCTCGACGTCGCGCTCCTCGGCGGCGTCGGCGGCCTGATGCTCTTCCTGGCCCGCACCATCCCCAACCAACCCGGCCTCTGATCGCCGAGCAGTCACTTTTGCACCACCCACCGGTCAGTTCTGCACCACCCACCGGTCAGCTCTGCACCCGGGTGAAGCGGCGCGGCTCCTCGCCACGGGCATAGCGTCGGGCCGTCGGACCCAGGCGCTCGGCCACCGCGGCCCGGAGCTGGCGGATCCAGGCGTCCAGGCCTGGGCCGCCCAACCCGTCCTTGCGTACGACGATGACGATCCACCCCGCCCGTCTCAGCGCCTCGCGGCGCAACCGGTCACGCTCCCGGTCCTCGGGGGAGGAGTGGTGTCCCTCGCCGTCGTACTCGACAGCGATGCGCAGGCGCGGGTAGGCCAGGTCGAGGCGGAAGTCGCCCTCGGGCAGCTGCACCACGACCTGGGGCGTCGGCATCGGGAGCTGGTGGTCGACGATGAGCCTGCGCACCCACGACTCGCCGGGCGACTCGAGCAGGCCGCAGGCGTCGGTCCCCAGCTCGCGCAGCTGGGTCACGCCACGGCGTCCCGTGAAGCGTGCCGTGATGCAGCGCAGGTCCGCGGGGGTGACCCCGTGCATCCGGGCGAACTGGTCGAGCACAGCGGCGGCACCCAGGCGACCGTGGAGGCACGCGAGGTCGGCGGCCGTGCGCAGCGGCGTCGTCACGGGCACCCCGTCCAGGACCATGACGTCGTCGGCGACCAGGGAGCGCAGCGCACCGTGGGTGCCGGCGAGCCGCGTGCGGGTGCCGTCGCGCGCCACGACCTCGAGCTCGGGTGGTACGTCGAGCGCGCTCGGCTCCCAGTGGTCGACGCCGTGCAGCCAGGCAGCGCTCCGGTCGCAGACCACCATCCGGGCAGGCAGGACCAGCCGCGCCGCGGCCGCTCGCAGTGCGGTGCTGTCAGGGACGCTGGCGTCGACGTACACACCCCGCAGGACGCGGCGTACGCGGCCGTCGTCGAGGGCGCGCTGCAGACGGCGGCGGGTCCAGCCGAGGGCGCTCGCACGCTCGGTGGTGGTCGGCTCGAGGAGAGGGGGAGTGCGGACATCCATGCCGGCAGGCTGCCCGCTGCGCGCGCGCCTCGCACGACACCGCCCCCGGCCTGTGGAGAACAGGACGGGGGCGGCGGACGAGCGGGTTCAGAACTGACTGCTCAGTGGTGCAGAACTGACCGGTGGGTGGTGCGAAAGTGACTGCTCGGCGATCAGATCAGGCCGAGCTCGGTGACCGCGTCGCGCTCCTCGGCGAGCTCGGCGGTCGAGGCGTCGATCCGGGTGCGGGAGAAGTCGTTGACCTCGAGGCCCTCGACGATGCTCCAGTCGCCACCGGAGGTGGTGACGGGGAACGAGGAGATGAGGCCCTCGGGGACGCCGTACTCACCGTTCGAGCGCACCGCCATCGAGACCCAGTCACCCTCGGCGGAGCCGTAGAGCCAGTCGCGGGCGGCGTCGATGGTGGCCGAGGCGGCGGAGGCGGCCGAGGACGAGCCCCGGGCCTCGATGATCGCCGCGCCGCGCTTGGCGACGGTCGGGATGAAGGTGCTCTCGAGCCAGTCCTGGTCGCCCACGGTCTCGGCGGCGTTCTTGCCGGCGATCTCGGCGTTGAACAGGTCGGGGTACTGGGTCGCGGAGTGGTTGCCCCAGATCGTCATCTTGGTGATGTCGGTGACCGAGGCGCCGGTCTTGGCGGCCAGCTGCGAGATCGCGCGGTTGTGGTCGAGACGGGTCAGCGCCGAGAACCGCTCCTGCGGGATGTCGGGGGCGTTGGTCATCGCGATGAGCGCGTTGGTGTTGGCCGGGTTGCCGGTCACGCCGATGCGGACGTCGGAGGCGGCCACCTTGTTCAGGGCCTTGCCCTGCGCGGTGAAGATCGCGCCGTTCGCCGAGAGCAGGTCGCCGCGCTCCATGCCGGGACCGCGCGGGCGCGCGCCGACGAGCAGGGCGAGGTTGACGCCGTCGAAGATCTTCTCGGCGTCGTCACCGATCTCCACACCGGCGAGGCCGGGGAACGCGCAGTCGTCGAGCTCCATGACGACGCCCTCGAGCGCCTTCAGGGCGGGGGTGATCTCCAGCAGGCGCAGCTCGATGGGCTGGCCACCGGTCAGCGCGCCGCTCGCGAGGCGGAACAGCAGGCTGTAGCCGATCTGACCGGCGGCGCCGGTGACGGCCACCTTCAACGGGGTAGTGCTCACGCGGGTCTCCGCTCGTGTCGATGGTTCTGGCGATCCGACGCTAGCAGCGCGCGTGCACCCCCGGGCAGGTGGGTTGAGCGGTGCGCGAGCATGTGCGCATGGCCGCGTCCCGCCCCACCCCCCTCCCGCCCGTACGCCGCCCCTTCGCCACGTTGCTGCCGGCGCTCCTCCTGGCGCTGACGTTCACCGGTTGCTCGCTCGGCCCGGGGGACAGCCCGCCGTCCGGGGTGGACGGCCTCACCGTCCCGAGCCCGGCCCCGGCGCCGGCCGACTTCGAGGACCCCGGGGCCAACGCGTGGTTCCCGCTGCCCGAGACCGACGGGGCCGACGAGGTCGCCGGGGTCGCGACGACGCCGGTGTCCCGCACCGTCGACGGGGAGACCGTCACCGACCTCTTCGCCACTGACGAGGACGGCCACGTGTGGTGGTTCGGGCGCGAGGGGGAGTGGGAGGTCGGGCCCACGGTGCCGCTGGGCCTCTGGCTGCCCGCCGACCCCCGCGTGGGCGACGGGTGGCGCCGTTCGGCGGCCGATGGCGTCTCGGAGGAGCGTGTCACCGTGCTCGAGGTCGCCGCCCCGATCGCCACCGCGGCCGGGGAGCAGGAGGCGGTGCTGCTGGACGTGCGCTCCGACCTCGACCCGACCCTGTCCCGGCGCGAGTACTACGTGGCCGGCGTCGGCGAGGTCCTGCCCCAGGACTGATCACACTGCCGGGTGGGGTCGCGCGTGCTTGTCTAGGACGCATGACTGAACCCAGCACCAGCCCTCCTGCCAGCCCTCCCGGCGGCGCTGCCCCGCTCGTCGTCGTCACGGGCGCCAACGGTCTCGTCGGCGCTGCGACCTGCGCCGCGCTCGTCGAGCGCGGCGCCCACGTGCGTGCCGTCGTACGCCGCTCGGGCACCGCCCCGGGCCTGCCCGGCGTCGAGGAGCACGTGGGGGACTTCCACGACCCCGACCTCGCGGGCCGCGTCGTCGACGGGGCGAGCGCCGTGGTGACGACCGTGCACCCGATGGGCAGCGACCGGGAGACCCAGCACCGGATCGGGGTCGAGGGCACTCCGGTCCTGGCACGGGCGGCGGCTGCTGCCGGCGTGGACCGCTTCGTGCACGTGTCGACGGCCGCTGTCTACGACCGCTCACCAGGGGCCGGCGACGTCGACGAGTCCGCCGCGCTGGTGGGCGACGACGGGGGTGACTACCCGGTGACCAAGCGCGACACCGATGCCGCCCTCGAGCGGGTCGAGGGGCTGACCCGGGTGCTGGTGCGCCCGCCGGCGATCCTGGGGCGGGGGGAGAGCTCGGTGTGGAACACCCTGCGCCCGCAGGCGATCCGCGACGACGAGTCGGCCCGGCACGCCAACCCGGCCCAGGCCTTCGCGTGGGTCCACCTCGACGACCTGGCCGCGCTGCTGGCCGACGTCGCCACCGGCCGCACGGCCACCTCGGACGACCCGGCGCTCGGGCCGGTCGCGGGCGGGTGCACCGCGGTCAACGTCGCCGGAGAGCCGGCCACGGTCCGTGACTACACCGAGGTCGTCACCGGCGCCCTGGGCGTCGAGCCGGTCTGGGACGACGGACCCGCGTGGACCGGCCAGGTGCGCGCCGACCGGGCGCACGGCTGGGGCTGGCGCCCGCAGGTGGCCCTGAGCCAGGCGCTCGGCGAGGTCGCCGACGGCCTGCGCGGCTGACCGGGCCGACCGCGGTCGAGGGCAGCGTCAGGGCCGGATCTGGGTCCGGCCGTCGTCGTCACCGTGGTAGCGCGGCTGCGGGGCGGCCTGCTCGACCGGCTTCCACTGGTGCGCGACCGGGTCCCACTGCCAGCCGTCCTGGATGATCGGGCCCTGCTCGACCGGCTGACCGGCGGACTGGTGGTGCGCCTGGTCCCAGCCCGGCTGGTGGACGGCCGCGGCCGCGGCCGGTGTCGGGCTCCGGCGCGGCATGGTGAACCCGGAGCCGGGCAGCGCGTCGGCGTCGGCGCCCATCACCATCGGGTAGGTCAGGCCCGCGAGGACGGCGCCCAGGAGCGGCGCCAGCACGAACACCCAGGCCTGGGCCATCGCGTCGACGCCGGAGAAGAGGGCGGTGCCGATCGCGCGCGCCGGGTTGATGCCGCCGCCGGTCATCGCGACGGTGGCCAGGAAGGCGGCCGTGAACGCCAGCCCGACGGCCAGCGGGGCGAGGGAGGCCTGCTCGCTGCGGCGGTCGGTGGCGGCCAGGAACAGCCACACGAAGACGCCGGCGAGCAGCAGCTCGAGGATCAGGGCGGACCACAGGGCGAGCTCGCCCGCCTGGTTGGTGCCGCGCAGCTGGTCGCCGAAGAAGGACGGGGCGAAGCCGAGGTCGTAGCCGTCGAAGCCGTGCAGCACCACCCAGCCGGCCAGGGCCCCCAGCACGCCGCCGAGCACCTGGGCAGCGGCCAGGACGCCGGCGTGGGCCCAGGACAACCGACCCGCCAGCGCGGCGCCGATGCTCACCGCCGGGTTGAGGTGCACGTGGCCGAGCCGGGCGAAGGCCAGCATCACCGCGGTCACGGTGAGCCCGAAGGCGAGTGCCGTCACCAGCGGGCTGTACCCGCTGAGGACGGTGGCGAGGCCGCCCAGGAGCACCAGCACCATGGTCCCGAGACCCTCGGCGACGCCTCGCTGGGGCAACGACGGGGTCACGGGGTCGGGCGCGGTCGGGGATGCAGCAGTCTCAGCCATGCTCGTGTGCTCCCCGTTGCCCGCCTCGGCCAAACCCTCGAGGGTGGGATGACTAGTCGCAGCGGGGCTGTCAGGCTGACCGTCGGGTCCCGGACCCCGCCCCACGTCCACGTCAGGTATCTTGACGTCAAGAAACTATTGTTCTCGATCGCCGAGGAGTCGCCCGCACCATGGCCACCATCATCTACACGCACACCGACGAGGCGCCGCTGCTGGCGACGTACTCCTTCCTCCCGATCATCCAGGCGTACGCCGCCAAGGCCGGGGTCGAGGTGGAGACCCGCGACATCTCGCTGGCGGGCCGCATCCTGGCGCTGTTCCCCGAGCGCCTCACCGAGGAGCAGCGGGTGGCCGACCACCTCGCCGAGCTCGGCGAGCTGGCCACCAAGCCCGAGGCCAACATCATCAAGCTGCCCAACATCTCCGCCTCCACCCCGCAGCTCAAGGCCGCGGTCAAGGAGCTGCAGGAGAAGGGCTACGACCTGCCGGACTACCCCGAGAACCCGCAGACCGAGGACGAGAAGGACGCCCGGGCCAAGTACGACAAGGTCAAGGGCTCCGCGGTCAACCCCGTCCTGCGTGAGGGCAACTCCGACCGTCGTGCCCCCGCCGCGGTCAAGGGCTACGCCAAGAAGTACCCCCACCGCATGGGCGAGTGGAAGAGCGACTCCAAGACCGCCGTGGCCACGATGGACGGCGGCGACTTCTTCTCCAACGAGCAGTCGGTCGTCCTCGACGCCGCCGACACCCTCTCGATCGTGCACGTCGGCGCCGACGGCACCGAGACCGTCCTCAAGGACGCGCTGCCCGTCGAGGCCGGCGAGGTCGTCGACTCGACCTTCATGAGCGTCGCCGCGCTGCGTCGCTTCCTGACCGAGCAGATCGCGCGGGCCAAGGCCGACGACGTGCTCTTCTCGGTGCACCTCAAGGCCACGATGATGAAGGTCTCCGACCCGATCGTCTTCGGCCACGCCGTCCAGGCGTTCTTCCCCACCCTCTTCGAGCAGTACGGCGCGCAGCTCGCCGAGGCGGGCATCTCGCCCAACGACGGCCTCGGGGCCCTGATGTCCGCGGTCGACTCGCTGCCCGACGGCGAGGCCATCAAGGCCTCCGTGAAGCAGGGTCTGGCCGACGGTCCGCGGATGGCCATGGTCGATGACCGCAAGGGCATCACCAACCTGCACGTGCCCTCCGACGTCATCATCGACGCCTCGATGCCGGCCATGATCCGCATCGGCGGCCACATGTGGGGCCCCGACGGCCAGGAGGACGACTGCCTCGCGGTCATCCCCGACTCCTCCTACGCCGGCGTCTACGCCGCGGTCATCGAGGACTGCAAGGCCCACGGCGCCTACGACCCGGCCACGATGGGCTCGGTGCCCAACGTGGGGCTGATGGCCCGCAAGGCCGAGGAGTACGGCTCGCACGACAAGACCTTCGAGATCGCCGCGGCGGGCACCGTCGTGGTGCGCAACGCCGCCGGCGAGACGCTGATGTCGCACGAGGTCGAGCCGGGCGACATCTGGCGCGCCTGTCAGACCAAGGACGAGCCGATCCGCGACTGGGTCAAGCTCGCCGTGACCCGGGCCCGCGCCAGCGGCTCGCCCGCGATCTTCTGGCTCGACGAGGCTCGCGCCCACGACGCCAACCTCATCAAGAAGATCGAGGCCTACCTCCCGGAGCACGACACCGACGGGCTGACCATCGAGGTCATGACGCCGGCCGACGCGACGACGTACTCCGTCGAGCGCATCCGCAAGGGCGAGGACACCATCTCGGTGACCGGCAACGTGCTGCGTGACTACAACACCGACCTGTTCCCGATCCTCGAGGTCGGCACGTCGGCGAAGATGCTCTCGATCGTCCCGCTCATGAACGGTGGCGGCCTCTTCGAGACCGGCGCCGGCGGCTCGGCGCCCAAGCACGTGCAGCAGCTCATCGAGCAGAACTACCTGCGCTGGGACAGCCTGGGCGAGTTCTTCGCGCTGGCCGCCTCCTTCGAGCACCTCGCCGGGTACGCCGACAACCGCGGCGCGCAGGTCCTCGCCGACACCCTGGACGCCGCCACCGCGACGTTCCTGGAGGAGGACAAGTCCCCGACCCGCAAGATCGGTGGCATCGACAACCGCGGCTCGCACTTCTACCTGGCGCTGTACTGGGCCCAGGAGCTGGCGAAGCAGACGGCGGACGCCGATCTCGCGAAGGTCTTCGCCCCGCTGGCCGAGAGGCTGGCCGCCGAGGAGGAGACCATCGTCTCCGAGCTCAACGCCGTGCAGGGCAACCCGGCCGACGTCGGGGGCTACTTCCAGCCCCAGAACGACAAGGCCGACCAGGTGATGCGTCCCTCCACGACGCTGAACGAGGCCCTCGCCTCGCTCTGACCCACGCCTGACGTGCACCACCCCGACGAGCCCCGGACCACCTGGTCCGGGGCTCGTCGTGGAATAGCGGCCCCCGCGGTGCTGTTCGGACAGTCGATGACTTCCCTGACCGAGGCCACCCCGGCCCTCGCCCCGACGAGCCGCGCCCGCTTCCTGCTGGCCGTGGTCGCCCTGGCGACGGGGGGCTTCGCGATCGGCACGACCGAGTTCGTGACCATGGGCCTGCTCCCGCAGATCGCCGACGGCGTGGCGGTGAGCATCCCCGAGGCCGGGCACCTGATCTCTGCCTACGCCCTCGGCGTGGTCGTCGGTGCGCCGACGATCGCGGCGCTCGGCGCGCGGATGCCCCGGCGCGCGCTGCTGATCTGGCTGATGCTCGCCTACGGCGTCCTCAACCTGCTCAGCGCCGCGATCTCGCACTACGGGCTGCTCGCCTTCGTGCGCTTCCTCGACGGGCTGCCGCACGGCGCGTACTTCGGCGTCTCGGCGCTGATCGCCTCGAGCATGGTCAGCCCGGAGCGTCGCGGGCGGGCGCTCGCGCTGGTGATGATGGGCATCCCCGTCGCCAACGTCGTCGGGGTCCCGGCAGCGACCCTGCTCGGCCAGGCGCTGGGCTGGCGGGCGGCGTACGTCGCCGTCGGCCTGGTCTCGGTCCTCACCGTCGTGCTCATCCTGCTCTTCGTGCCCAGCACCCCCGGCGATGCCGAGGCGACCGGCCGCCGCGAGCTCGCGGCGCTGCGCCGGCCCCAGCTCTGGTACGCCGTCGTGGCCGGCGCGATCGGCTTCGGCGGGATGTTCGCCCTGGTCTCCTACATCGCCCCGTTGACCACCGACGTCGGTGGGCTGGGGGAGTCCGCGGTCGCGGTGTTCCTGCTGGTGCTGGGCGTGGGCATGGTGGTCGGCAACACCGTCGCCGGCCCGCTCATCGACTGGTCGATCGAGACCTCGCTGCGCGGCGCGTCGGTCGGGCTCGCGCTGGCCCTGGCGCTCTACTTCGTGCTGGCCCCCACGGGCTGGTGGGCGCTGGTCGCGGCCTTCTCGGTCACCGTCATCGGCTCCGTGCTGGCACTGGGCTTCATGGCCCGGCTGATGGACGCCGCCGGGGACGCCCAGACGCTGGGAGCGGCGATGAGCCACGCCAGCCTCAACATGGGCAACGCCCTCGGCGCCTGGCTCGGCGGGCTGGTCATCGCCGCCGGCTACGGCCTGCGCGCGCCGCTCGTCGTCGGCGTGGCCCTGGCCGTCGCCGGGCTCGGCGTCCTGGTGCTGGCGCACCGCGCCCACCTCCTGGACGACTGAACCCTCACGCGGGACCGTCCCAGGCCGTCCGGGGCTCCCGGGGGTCGCCGGCGAGCAGCGTGGCCACCCACGCGTCGCGCAGCTCGCCACGGTGCGGCAGGTACTGGCGCACCGTGCCCTCCATCGTGAAGCCGAGGCGCCAGGCGACCTTGCGCGAGGCCCAGTTGCCGGTGTTGGCCCACCAGACCACGGTGCGCAGGTCGCGCTCCGCGAAGCCCCAGTCCAGCAGCAGCCGCAGCGCGCGCTCGACGGCGCCGGTGCCGCGGACCCAGGGGTGGGAGCCGTAGGCGATCTCCGCGCGGCCGTCGCCCTCGTTGCGCAGCGACACCGTGCCGGCGTACCGGCCGTCGACGTCGAGGGCGAAGCCCCACTCGGAGTCGTCGCTCCAGCCGCCCGGCATCATCTCGGTGACGAAGCCGTGGGCCATCTCGCGGGTGTAGGGCAGCGGCACCGTCGTCCACTCCTGCGAGAGCGGGTCCTGGCACTGCTCGTAGGAGCCCTCCGCGTCGTCGGGGCGGTGGGCGCGCAGGGTCACGACGGGAGCGCCCGCACGGGCATCGGTGAGGGTGGGGGCGGGAGACATGGGAGGACCCAACACCGGCACCCCCGACCCCGGCAAGTCGGTTTCGTCGGTGGTCGGGAAGAATGCGCCCATGGCAGCCACCACCCAGCCCGAGGTGTCCGTGCCGGCAGCGCCGCCCTCGGGCGCCCGCCCGCGCGTGCTGTCGGGCATCCAGCCGACGGCCGACTCCTTCCACTTCGGCAACTACCTCGGTGCCCTGCGCCAGTGGGTGGGGCTGCAGCACGACCACCAGCCGTTCTTCTTCATCGCCGACCTGCACGCGATCACCGTCGAGCAGGATCCCAAGGTGCTGCGCGAGCGGACCCTGCGCGCGGCCGCCCAGCTCCTCGCGATGGGCATCGACCCCGAGCGCTCGGCGATCTTCGTGCAGAGCCAGGTGCCCGCCCACGCCCAGCTCGGCTGGGTGCTGCAGTGCCTGACCGGCTTCGGCGAGGCCCGCCGGATGACCCAGTTCAAGGACAAGTCGGCCAAGGGCGGCGAGGGCGCGGCCAGTGTCGGGCTCTTCACCTACCCGGTCCTGCAGGCGGCCGACATCCTGCTCTACCGACCGCACTTCGTACCGGTCGGTGAGGACCAGCGCCAGCACCTCGAGCTGACCCGCGACCTCGCGCAGCGCTTCAACCACCGCTACAAGAAGACCTTCCGGCTGCCGGAGCCCTACATCCTCAAGGCGACCGCCAAGATCGCCGACCTCCAGGAGCCCACGGCCAAGATGTCGAAGTCGGCCTCCTCGGCCGCCGGCATCATCGACCTGCTCGACCAGCCGTCGGTGAGCGCGAAGAAGATCCGCTCGGCGGTCACCGACTCCGACAACGACATCCGCTTCGACCGCGACGAGAAGCCCGGCGTCAGCAACCTGCTCTCGATCTACTCGGCGCTGACCGGCGAGGGCGTGCTCGACCTGGTCGAGCAGTACGCCGGCCGCGGCTACGGCGACCTGAAGAAGGACCTCGCCGAGATCGTCGTCGGTGTGGTCACCCCGTTCCGTGACCGGACCCTCGAGCTCCTCGACGACCAGGCCTACCTCAGCGAGGTGCTGCGCCGCGGCGCCGACCAGGCGAACGAGGTCGCCGAGGCCACGCTGCGCGACGTCTACCAGCGGGTCGGCTTCGTGGCGCCGAGCCGTTCCCGATGACCGCTAGGGTCGGGGGCGTGGTCACGATCGGAGTCGCTGTCGCCATCCCGGAGCCCTGGGGCAGCGAGCTGCAGGACTACCGCACCGCGATCGGGGACACCACCGCCACCCAGATCCCGACCCACATCACCCTCGTGCCGCCCACGGAGATCGAGCCGGACGCGCTCGACGCGGTCGAGGAGCACCTGCGGGCCGCGGCCACCGGGGTCGAGGCCTTCCGGGTCCACCTGCGTGGGACCGGCAGCTTCCGCCCCGTCTCCCCGGTCGTGTTCGTCGCCGTCGCCGAGGGGATCGCCGGCTGCGAGCAGCTGGCCGCCGCCGTGCGCCAGGGCCCACTCGACGTCGACCTGAGCTTCCCGTACCACCCCCACGTCACGGTCGCCCACGAGCTGGGCGAGACGGTCCTGGACCAGGTCTTCGACGACCTGGCCGGCTTCGAGTGCCGCTTCGACGTCGAGGCCTTCCACCTCTACGTGCACGAGGAGCAGCACGGGTGGCAGCCGACCGAGGAGATCCCCCTCGGGCCTCGGCGGACCACCGACCACCAGGAGCAGCAGTAGTGGCTTCCCCGCAGGAGCGTCTCGCCGAGATCCGCGAGCGCCGGCCCCTCATCGACCACCTGGTGCGGATGCAGGTGCGCTACGGCGAGGCCAAGGCCAGCCAGCAGGCGGGAGCGGTCACCTACTTCGCGTTCCTGTCCTTCTTCCCGGTGCTGGCCCTGGCGTTCTTCGCGGTCGGCGTGCTCTCCAACGTCTACCCGGGCGCCAACGCCACGCTCACGGATGCGATCGCGTCGCTCTTCCCCGAGATGATCGGATCTGGCGAGGGCCAGCTGCAGCTCGCGGACTTCCGTACGTTCAGCGGCCTGGCGGGCGCCCTCGGTTTCCTCGGTGTTCTGTACGCCGGCCTCGGCTGGATCTCAGCCCTGCGCACCGCCCTGGTGGCCGTGTTCGAGCCACCGGAGCAGCGGATCCCCAACTTCGTCATGGGCAAGGTGCGTGACCTGCTGACCCTGGTGGTCATCGGGCTGACCCTGCTGGTGGCCGTCGCGCTCACCGGTCTGGTGGCGTCGTTCTCGACCGAGCTGCTCGACTGGCTCGGCCTCGGCGACGAGCTCGCCTGGGCGGTCAAGCTGCTCACGGTCGTCCTCGGGCTGGCGGCCAACGCCCTGCTGTTCTTCACGATGTTCCGGCTGCTCGGCGAGCCACTGGCACCGCGGATCAGCCTGGTCAAGGCCTCGCTCCTGGGCGCGGTCCTCTTCGAGGTGCTCAAGCAGGTCTCCGGCAAGCTGATCGCCTCGACCCAGGGACAGCCCGCCTTCCAGGCCTTCGGCATCGCACTGGTCCTCGTGGTGTGGATCAACTACTTCAGCCGCGTGGTCCTGTACGCCGCGGCCTTCGCGCACACGGCGCCGGAGGCCCGGGCGCTGCGCCCCGACGACGAGCCCGCGCCGGTCCAGGGTCCGCCGATGCCCAGCGGTGCGGACGCCCCGGCCGGGACCGTCGGCCCGGGGCAGCCCGAGGAGCCGGCTCGGAAGGCATCGGTGCCCTTCGCAGCCGGTGCCGCGGCAGCCCTCGGCGTCGTCGCCGTCGCTCGTCGCTTCGGCGGTCGGGAGCACTGACGCCCCGCCGCCACGACCGGTGGGGCCGTGACGACGGGGCGTCGGGGTGTGCTGCTCGGCGCGGGCGCCGTACGGATCAGAAGCCGGCGCGCAGCGAGTCGCGCAGGTCCTTGTTGAGCTGGGAGATCACGTCGAGCGGGATCTCCTTGGGGCAGGCGCTGGCGCACTCACCGATGTTGGTGCAGCCGCCGAAGCCCTCGTGGTCGTGCTGGGCGACCATGCTGGCCACCCGGCCCATCCGCTCCGGCTGACCCTGCGGCAGCTCACCGAGGTGGGTGATCTTGGCGCCGAGGAACAGCGACGCCGAACCGTTCGGGCAGGCCGCGACGCAGGCGCCGCAGCCGATGCAGGTGGCGACGTTGAAGGCGCGCATGGCCTTGTCCCGCGGCGCCGGCACCGAGTTGGCCTCCGGCGCGGAGCCGGTGTTGACCGAGACGTAGCCGCCGGACTGGATGATCCGGTCGAACGCCGAGCGGTCGACGATCAGGTCCTTGACGACCGGGAACGCGTTGGCGCGCCACGGCTCGATGGTGATCGTCTGGCCGTCCTTGAACGAGCGCATGTGCAGCTGGCACGTGGTGGTGACCTCGGGGCCGTGCGCCTGCCCGTCGATCATCAGGTCGCACGAGCCACAGATGCCCTCACGGCAGTCGTGGTCGAAGGCGATCGGCTCGTCGCCCTGCTCGTTGAGCTGCTCGTTGAGCGTGTCGAGCATCTCGAGGAACGACATGTCCTCGGAGATGTCGGCGACGGAGTACGACTGCATGGAGCCGGCCGACTGGGCGTCCTTCTGACGCCAGATCTTGAGAGTGAGGTTCACTTGTAGCTCCGCTGCTTCATCTCGATGGCGGTGTAGATCAGGTCTTCCTTGTGCAGCACCGGCTGGCCGCCGTCGCCGCCCCACTCCCAGGCCGCCACGTAGGCGAACTCCTCGTCGTGGCGCAGCGCCTCGCCGTCCTCGGTCTGCGACTCGGCACGGAAGTGCCCACCGCAGGACTCGCGTCGGTTCAGCGCGTCGATGCACATCAGCTCGCCGAGCTCGATGAAGTCGATCACCCGGCCGGCCTTCTCGAGGCTCTGGTTGAGCGAGTCGGCGGTGCCGAGCACCTTGAGGTTGCTCCAGAACTCGGCCTTGAGCTCGCGGATCATGTCGATGGCCTTGCGCAGCCCGTCCTCGGAGCGCTCCATGCCGCAGTACTCCCACATGATGTTGCCGAGCTCCTTGTGGAAGGAGTCCGCGGAGCGGGAGCCACCGATGGACAGGAACGTCGAGATGCGGTCCTCGACCGACGCGCGCGCCTCGACCACGGCCGGGTGCGTCTCGGAGATCTGCTCGAACGGGCCGTCGGCGAGGTAGTCGCGGATGGTGTTCGGCAGCACGAAGTAGCCGTCGGCCAGGCCCTGCATCAGCGCCGAGGCGCCGAGGCGGTTGGCGCCGTGGTCGGAGAAGTTGGCCTCACCGGTCACGAACAGGCCGGGGATGTTGGACTGCAGGTCGTAGTCGACCCACAGCCCGCCCATGACGTAGTGCACGGCGGGGTAGATCCGCATCGGGACCTGGTAGGGGTTCTCACCCGTGATCCGCTCGTACATGTCGAAGAGGTTGTCGTACTTCTCGCGCACCGCGTCCTCGCCCAGACGGGCGATCGCGTCGGCGAAGTCGAGGTAGACGCCCCGGCGGAAGTCGCCGACCATCGGGCCGACACCGCGGCCCTCGTCGCACATGTTCTTGGCCTGGCGCGACGCGATGTCGCGGGGCACCAGGTTGCCGAACGAGGGGTAGATCCGCTCCAGGTAGTAGTCGCGGTCCTCCTCGGGGATGTCGCGCGGGTCCTTGGTGCAGTCTTCCTTGTTCTTCGGCACCCAGATGCGGCCGTCGTTGCGCAGCGACTCCGACATCAGCGTCAGCTTCGACTGGTGGTCGCCGGAGACGGGGATGCAGGTCGGGTGGATCTGCGTGTAGCAGGGGTTGGCCATGTAGGCGCCCTTGCGGTGCGCACGCCACGACGCGGTGACGTTGGAGCCCATCGCGTTGGTGGAGAGGTAGAAGACGTTGCCGTAGCCGCCGGAGGCGAGCACCACGACGTCCGCGAGGTGGGTCTCGATCTCGCCGGTGACCAGGTCGCGGGCGATGATGCCGCGCGCGGTGCCGTCGACGACGATGACCTCGAGCATCTCGTGGCGGGTGTACTGGGTGACCGTGCCCTCCGCGACCTGGCGCTCCATCGCCTGGTAGGCCCCGATCAGCAGCTGCTGACCGGTCTGGCCCCGGGCGTAGAAGGTGCGCGAGACCTGGACGCCGCCGAAGGAGCGGTTGTCGAGCAGGCCGGCGTAGTCGCGGGCGAACGGGACGCCCTGGGCCACGCACTGGTCGATGATGTTCGCGCTGACCTCGGCGAGGCGGAAGACGTTCGACTCCCGCGAGCGGTAGTCGCCGCCCTTCACCGTGTCGTAGAAGAGGCGGTACGTGGAGTCGCCGTCCTCCTTGTAGTTCTTGGCCGCGTTGATGCCGCCCTGGGCGGCGATCGAGTGCGCCCGGCGCGGGGAGTCCTGGTAGCAGAAGGACTTCACGTTGTAGCCGGCCTCGCCGAGCGTGGCGGCGGCGGCGCCGCCGGCCAGGCCGGTGCCGACGATGATCACGTCGAGCTTGCGACGGTTGGCCGGGTTGACCAGCCGGTTGTCCATCTTGCGGGTGGTCCAGCGGTCCTTGATCAGACCGGTGGGGGCCTTCGCGTCGACGAGCTTCTGAGCGGCCGGCGTGTAGTAGCCGTGGGCGTCGTCGGAACGCTGCTCGGGAGGTCCGTTGAGCTCGGTCAGGCCGCTGACGTCTGCGGTGGATGCCATTGAGTCGATCTCCCTTAGTCGATGACGCCGAAGAGCGTGAAGAGGGGCACCAGCGAGAAGCCGCCGGCGACCACGACCGCCAGCACCCAGCCGAGCGCGCGGGCCCGGGTGCGGGCCGCGGCGGTGCTGGTCCAGCCGAGGGTCTGGGCGGCGCTGAACGTGCCGTGGTGCAGGTGCATGCCCAGGGCGAGCATCGCCACCAGGTAGATGAGCGTCATCCACCACAGGCCGAAGCTGTCGACCATGAGGCGGTAGGGGTTCTCGGTCTCGCCACCGGTCGGGTTGATCTTCACGAGGGTGAAGTTGAGCAGGTGCCAGACGAGGAACAGCAGCAGCGTCAGTCCGCCCCAGCGCATGGTGCGCGACGAGAGCGAGGAGTGCTTGTACTTGTTCACCTCGTACTTCACCGGGCGGGCGGCCTGGGCGCGCCTCCACAGCGCGACCGCCGCGTAGACGTGCACGACGAGCGCGATGATCAGCGCCGCACGGAACAGCCACAGGAAGCCGGCGTAGGGCAGCAGCGGCTGACCGAGCTCGCGCAGGTGCTCGGCGTAGGAGTTGAAGGCCTCCTCGCCGGCGAACGCCTTGAGGTTGCCGTACATGTGAGCCAGCACGTACGCGATGAAGAGCGCTCCGCTGGCGGCCATCATGATCTTGAGGGTGATCGTCGAGCGCGACGCGCGCGCTCCTCTGACGAGAGTCGGGGTTGCCACGGAGGTGAGGCTACCTCCCGGATCCCCGTGCTTCCCCCCGGGCATGTGACATATCCCCCTCGGGGGCTTGAACCACCCAGAAGTGAGGGTAGCCTAACCCGCCGCCGAGCCCGGCTCAGTGCCTCGATGCGGAGTGGTCGCCCACGACGATCCAGGCGCGTGCTCTGGTGTCGGCGGTGACCACTGCGTCCTGCTCAGGGCCTCGTCGGCATCGCGGACGATCCACAGGTCACCGCGGGCCACGAAGTCCCCGAGCTCGTCGCACACCTCGTGCTGGGCAGCGACCGGCACGTCGCAGACGCGGTGCAGCACCCGCAGGACGCTCTCCCACGCAGACTCCGACGCGGCGTCGGACAGCTGCAGGGCCTCGAGCAGCCGCGGCGCCCCTCGCCGACGTCGAGCAGCAAGTCGGATCTCCTCCGGGGTCAGACCCGCCGACAACGCGGCGTCGATCAGCACCACGAGGTCGAGAAGACCCAGGTCCCGTGCGCACGCCACCACCGTCTCGGCGGGCCCGGTCACCCGCAGCCCCGACACCTCGACGTACGCCGGCGGCGACCACCATCCGTGCACCCGGGCGGCGCTCAGGTGGCTGAAGACTGCGGCCGGCGGCAGCACGAGCTGCCAGGCACGCAGGTCCAGGTGCTCGACGTCGCTGTCGCGACGCTGGTGGACGCCGCGACCGATCCGCACCCAGTCGCGCGCCCGCACCCGGCCGAGCCGCACGTCGAGCACCGGAGTCGGCTCGCCAGGACTCGCTTCTTCCATCCGCCCAGGCTGCGCCGGGTCGGGTCGGCCCCCTGTCCGGTCCGGGCCGCGTGTGGACGGAGCTCACCACTGGCCCGGCTGTGGGGGCGGTGCGGCCACTCTGTGAGGGCCGGCCGGGCCGGCTCCCGGTGAGCGAGATGTCCGAAAACATCACACTGTGTGGCCGCTGACCAGCGAGCCTCCTAGGGTTCGCACCATGACCACACCCGAAGGTGCCGTGGAGGGCGGGCTCGACGAGCCGACCGGCCTCGAGCCGGAGCAGGGCTCGCTGGAGCTGTCCGGCCCGGACGACGACTGGCAGCTGAGCGACTGGGAGAGCGCGACGGCGGCGGTGCTGCGCAAGTCGCGCCGGATGAGCGACGAGGATGCCGACTCCCTGGTCTGGGACAAGCTGACCCGGACGACGCTCGACGACATCCCGGTCGCCCCGCTCGGCACGCGCAGCCTGCTCGACGACCTCGTCACGGCCGGTCGCCCGGCCCGCAGCGGCGACTGGGACGTGCGCGCCCACCTCGCGGCCGGCCCGGAGAAGCTCGGCAACGAGGCGCTGCTCGTCGACCTCGACGGGGGAGTGACCTCGGTGTGGCTCGAGGCAGACGCCGACACCGACCTGGCCGTGCTCCTCGAGGGCGTGCTGCTCGACCTCGCACCCGTGGTCCTCGACGCACCCAGCGCCCCGGTCGCCGTGGCGGAGGCGTTCCTCGCCCACGCCGGCGGGACCGACCTGGCCGCCGGCACCAACCTCGGTGCCAGCGCCGCGGCCGCCGACGCCGACCTCGTGGCGGTCGCCCGGCTCGCGCTGGACCGCGGCCTGCTCGGCATCGTCGTCGACGGCACCCGCGTCCACGACCGCGGCGCCTCCGACGCCCAGGAGCTCGGCTGGTCGATGGCCGCCGCTGCCCGCGTGCTGCGCGTCCTGACCGCCGCCGGCATGGGTGTCGACGAGGCTGCCGGCCTCGTCGAGCTGCGCTACGCCGTGACCGACGAGCAGTTCGACTCGATCGCCAAGCTGCGCGCCGCCCGTCGCCTCTGGGCACGCGTCCTCGAGCTGAGCGGCGCCACCACCGGCGCCGACGCCGAGCCGCAGCGGGTGCACGCCGTGACGAGCCGGCCGATGATGAGCCGCTACGACCCCTGGGTGAACATGCTGCGCACCACCGTGGCCGCCTTCGCCGCCGGCGTCGGCGGCGCCGACGCCGTGACCGTGCTGCCCTTCGACGCCCCGCTCGGGCGCCCGGACGCCTTCGGGCGCCGGATCGCGCGCAACACCTCGCACCTGCTCATCGACGAGTCGCACGTCGCGCACGTGGCCGACCCCGCGGGCGGCTCGTACGCGGTCGAGAAGCTCACCGACGACCTCGCGCGCGCCGCGTGGGAGGTGCTGGGTCGCCTCGACACCCCCGAGGGTCCTGACGAGTCGGCGCTCGAGGAGATGGTGGCCGGCGTCGTCGCGCGGCGCGACCAGCAGGTCGCGACCCGGGAGCGCCCGCTGACCGGGCTGACCGAGTTCCCCGAACCTGGGCGAGACGCTGCCCGAGCGCGAGCCGTACGACGGCTGGCAGGGCGTGCGCTCCTACGGCGAGGCCTTCGAGGAGCTGCGCGACGAGCCCCCCGCGGCCCCGGTCTTCCTGGCCACCCTGGGCCCGGTGGCGGCACACACGGCCCGGGCCACCTTCGCGACCAACCTGCTCGCGGCCGGCGGCGTGGCCGTCGACGTGGCCGGGCCCACCAGCGGCCCCGACGACGTCGTGGCCGCCCACAGCGGGCAGCACGTCGTGTGCCTGGCCGGCGCCGACGCGGCGTACGACGAGTGGGGCCAGGCCGCGGCCGAGGCGCTGCGCGCGGCGGGTGCCACCCACGTGGTGGTGGCCGGCAAGGCCCGCGAGTGGTCCGACGACTCCTGCGCGACGGGCCTCGACGCCCTCGCGTTCCTCACCCGCACCCGGAAGGCCCTCCAGTGACCGTCCCGTCCAGCTTCTCCGGCCTCCCGCTCGTCGGTGACGGCGGCGCCGCCCCCGTCCCCGCGCCCACCGGCGGGCAGGTCTGGAGCGCCCCCGAGGGCATCGACGTGCAGCCGTCCTACGGCCCCGACGACATCGCCGGCCTCGACGCGCTCGACACCCTCCCCGGCCTGAGCCCGTTCCTGCGCGGGCCCTACCCGACCATGTACACGACCCAGCCGTGGACGGTGCGCCAGTACGCCGGCTTCTCGACCGCGGAGGCGTCCAACGCGTTCTACCGGCGCAACCTCGCGGCCGGTCAGAAGGGCCTCTCGGTCGCCTTCGACCTGGCCACCCACCGCGGCTACGACTCCGACCACCCGCGGGTGCGCGGGGACGTCGGGATGGCCGGCGTCGCGATCGACTCGATCTACGACGCCCGCCAGCTCTTCGACGGCATCCCGCTGGACAAGATGTCGGTCTCGATGACCATGAACGGCGCCGTGCTGCCGGTGCTGGCGCTCTACATCGCTGCGGCCGAGGAGCAGGGGGTGGCGCCGGAGCAGCTCGCGGGGACCATCCAGAACGACATCCTCAAGGAGTTCATGGTCCGCAACACCTACATCTACCCGCCGGCGCCGTCGATGCGGATCATCTCCGACATCTTCAGCTACACCGCCGCGAAGATGCCGCGCTTCAACTCCATCTCGATCTCCGGCTACCACATCCAGGAGGCCGGGGCGACGAACGACCTCGAGCTGGCCTACACGCTGGCCGACGGCGTCGAGTACATCCGCGCCGGGCTCGAGACCGGGATGAGCATCGACCAGTTCGCCCCGCGGCTCTCGTTCTTCTGGGCGATCGGGATGAACTTCTACATGGAGGTCGCCAAGATGCGCGCGGCCCGGGCCCTGTGGGCGCGGCTGGTGCGCCAGTTCGACCCGCAGAACCCCAAGTCGCTCTCGCTGCGCACCCACTCGCAGACCTCGGGCTGGAGCCTCACCGCGCAGGACGTCTACAACAACGTCGGACGCACCTGCATCGAGGCGATGGCCTCCACCCAGGGCCACACCCAGTCGCTGCACACCAACGCCCTCGACGAGGCGATCGCGCTGCCGACCGACTTCTCGGCCCGCATCGCCCGCAACACCCAGCTGCTGCTGCAGCAGGAGAGCGGCACCACCGGCACCATCGACCCGTGGGCCGGCTCGTACTACGTCGAGCGGCTGACCCACGACCTCGCCGAGCGCGCCTGGGCCCACATCCAGGAGGCCGAGGCGGCAGGCGGCATGGCCAAGGCCATCGAGCAGGGCATCCCGAAGATGCGCATCGAGGAGGCGGCCGCGCGCACCCAGGCCCGCCTGGACTCGGGGTCGCAGAAGCTGATCGGCGTCAACACCTACCGCCTCGCCGCGGAGGACAAGCTCGACGTGCTGCGTGTCGACAACGACGACGTCTACCGCCAGCAGATCGCCAAGCTGGAGCGCCTGCGCGCCGAGCGCGACGACGAGGCGGTGCGCACGCAGCCTCGACGCGCTGACCCGCTCGGCCGAGCAGGGTCCGCGCCAGGGCTCCCTGGAGGGCAACCTGCTCGCGCTGGCCGTCGACGCCGCCCGCGCCAAGGCGACCGTCGGGGAGATCTCGGACGCGCTCGAGAAGGTCTACGGGCGCCACCAGGCCGTCATCCGTACGATCAGCGGCGTGTTCCGCGACGAGTCCGCCAGCGCCGGTGAGGGCGGCAGCCAGGTCACCGAGGTGCTGGCGGCCACCGAGGCCTTCGAGGAGGCCGAGGGACGCCGTCCGCGCATCCTGGTCGCGAAGATGGGCCAGGACGGCCACGACCGCGGCCAGAAGGTCATCGTGTCCGCGTTCGCCGACATGGGCTTCGACGTCGACGTGGGGCCGCTGTTCTCCACGCCCGAGGAGGTCGCCCAGCAGGCGGTCGACGCCGACGTGCACATCGTCGGGGTCAGCTCGCTGGCCGCAGGCCACCTCACGCTGCTGCCGGCGCTGCGCACCGCGCTCGCCGAGCAGGGCCGACCCGACATCATGGTCGTGATCGGTGGCGTGATCCCGCCCGACGACGTCTCGACCCTGCTCGAGATGGGTGCCGCCGAGGTCTTCCTGCCCGGCACCGTCATCGCGCAGTCGGCGCTGTCGCTGCTGGCCAAGCTGCGCGAGCAGCTCGGGCACTGAGCCACGTGGTGGACGAGCGCGTCGCGATGCTCGTCGAGGGCATCCGGCAGCGACGCCGGGCGGCGGTCTCGCAGGCCATCACCCTCGTCGAGTCCTCGAAGCCCCAGCACCGGCTCCAGGCGCGGGAGCTGCTGACGGCCCTGAGCGACGACTCGGGTGGTGCCGACGTGGTGCGGGTCGGGATCTCGGGCGTGCCCGGGGTCGGCAAGTCCACCTTCATCGAGGCCCTCGGGAGCCGGCTGACCGCCCAGGGCCACCGCGTCGGGGTGCTGGCGGTCGACCCGTCCAGCGTCCGCACCGGCGGCTCGGTGCTCGGCGACAAGACCCGGATGGGTCGCCTGGCCACCGATCCCCACGCCTTCGTCCGGCCCTCGCCGTCGGCCGGCACGCTGGGCGGTGTCGCGCGCGCCACCGTGCAGGCGATGGCGGTGCTCGAGGCCGCCGGCTACGACGTGATCCTGGTCGAGACCGTCGGCGTCGGGCAGTCCGAGGTCACGGTCGCCGGCATGGTCGACACCTTCTTGTTCCTCACCCTGGCCCGCACCGGGGACCAGCTCCAGGGCATCAAGAAGGGCATCCTCGAGATCGCGGACGTGATCGCGGTCAACAAGGCCGACGGCGACCGGGCCCAGGAGGCCCGGGTCGCGGCCCGCGACCTCGCGGGCGCGATGCGGATGGTGCGCGGCAAGGGGGAGTGGGCGCCTCCGGTGGTCACCTGCTCGGGCCTCGAGGACGTCGGCGTCGACGACCTGTGGGACCGCGTGGTGGCCCACCGCGAGCACCTCGGTGGCGACGGGCTCGCCGGGAAGCGGGCCGAGCAGCAGCTCGACTTCACCTGGGCGATGGTGCGCGACGAGCTCGAGCAGCGGCTGCGCCTCTCGCCGGGGGTCCGCGGGGTCCGCGACGAGATCCGGGCCGCGGTCCTGGCCGGCGACCTGCCCGCCACCGTCGCCGCCGACCGGGTGCTCGCGGCCTACGACGCCGACCCGCGGTAGGCAGATACCCACTACCGGGTATGCCATTCGGGGCATGGTGGGGTCACGATCATCCTTTACTTCCCGTGGAGGCTGGCATGCGCCCGATCACGATGTCCCTGACCGCCGCCCCAGCGATCGTCGCGCTGGCTGCCGGCTCACTGCTGTCCCCGGTCGCGGCCGGGACCTCCGCGGGAGATCCCGCGGCCCGTCCGGTCGTGCACGGCCTGACGACCCCGCTCAGCCTCGCCGTGACCGACGACGGCACGGTCTACGTGTCGCAGAACTTCGCCGGACTGCTGATGCGGCGCCTGCCCGGCAAGAAGGCGCAGGTGATCGCCTCGGTGGCCAAGGGCGGCGAGGCCGGCGCGGTGTCGGTGCGTGGCGGCGTGGTGACCTACGCGGTCTCGCGCGGTCACAACGAGGTCGGCAAGATCCGGCGCATCGATGCCCAGGGCCGCGACCGGGGGGTGGCGGACCTCGGCAGGTACGAGCGGAGGAACAACCCCGACGGGGACGTGACCTACGGGTTCCGTGGTCTCTCGAAGCGCTGCGCCGCGAAGCTGCCCAAGCAGGTGGGGCCGGCGTCGTACACCGGGTCGGTCGAGACCCACCCGTACGCCACGACGAGCGCGCCGGGGGTGACCTACGTGGCCGATGCGGGCGCGAACACGGTGCTGGCGATCCGCGGTCGCAAGGTCTCCACGGTGGCGGTCATCCCGCCGGCGGTCACCGAGATCACCCGGGCCAGGGCGAAGGCCAACGGGCTGCCCCGGTGCACGGTCGGGGCACGACTACCGCTTCGAGTCCGTGCCGACCGACGTGGAGATCGGTCCCGACGGCCAGCTCTACGTGTCGTCCCTGCCCGGTGGTCCCGAGGACGGCAGCGTCGGCAAGCTGGGGGCGGTGCACGTCGTCGACCCGGCTACCGGCAGCACGGCCCGGCTGGCACGGGGGCTGGTCTCCGCGACCGGCCTGGCGGTCGACGCCGACGGTGACGTCTACGTGGCCGAGCTGTTCAAGAACCGGATCTCGCGGATCGCGGACGGGTCGTCCAAGGCCAAGACCTGGCGCAAGGTGGTCGATGCCCGGCGACCTCGAGATCGCCGGCGGCCGACTGTGGGCCACGACCGACGTGCTGATCGGGCGGCGAACCGGGCCAGACGCCCGGGCGGCAAGGTGCGCAGCTTCCCGCTGGGCTGAGCGTCGGCCGCCGCTCCACTAGCCTGGGGCTGATGCCCACCGACGCCCAGCTCGACGCCGCCCGCGACGCCCGCCTCCACGACCTCGTCCGGGACGAGGTGGAGGCGGGCGCCGAGGCGCTGGTCGCGCTGCGTCGCGACCTGCACGCCCACCCCGAGCTGTCGTGGCACGAGACCCGCACCACCGCCGTGGTCGCCGAGCGGCGTGGAGGCGCTGGGCTGGCGGGTCGAGCGGCTCGCCGGGCTCCGGGCTCGTCGCCGACCTGGGCGAGCGCGGCGCCCGCCCGGTCGTGGGGCTGCGCGCCGACCTCGACGCGCTGCCGGTGCAGGAGACGACCGGCGACCCGTGGATCAGCACCGTGCCGGGCGTCGCGCACGCCTGCGGCCACGACGTGCACACCACGGCGCTCGTCGGCGCCGCGGCGGCGCTCGCCCGGGTGCACGCCGAGGGCCTGCTGCCCGGCCGGGTGCGGCTGTTCTTCCAGCCGGCCGAGGAGGTGATGCCCGGGGGAGCCGCTGCGCCTGATCGGGCTCGGCCTCCTCGACGAGGTCGACCGGGTCTTCGCGCTGCACTGCGACCCGGGCGTCGACGTCGGCCAGGTGGGCCTGCGGCTCGGCCCGATGACCAGCGCCGCCGACCAGGTCGACGTGCGCCTCGAGGGCACCGGCGGGCACACCTCGCGCCCGCACCTGACCGGCGACCTGACCTTCGCGCTGGCCAAGGTCACCACCGAGCTGCCCGCGATCCTCTCGCGTCGCTTCGACCCCCGCGCCGGCGTCTCGGTCGTGTGGGGCCGCATCGAGGCCGGCAGCGGCCCCCAACGTGATCCCCGAGCGGGGGCTGCTCTCCGGCACGGTGCGCATCCTCGACGCCGTCGCCTGGGCCGACGCCGAGAAGATGGTGCGCGAGCTGGTGCACGAGATCGTGCGCCCCTACGGCGTCACCGCCCACGTCGACTACGTGCGCGGGGTGCCGCCGGTGGTCAACGAGGCCGTCTCCAACTCGATGCTCGGCCGACGCCGTCGCCTCGGTCCTCGGCCCCGACGGTCGCGTGCTGGCCCCGCAGAGCCTCGGCGGCGAGGACTTCGGCTGGTACGTCGACGAGGTGCCCGGCGCCATGATGCGCCTGGGCACCCGCACCCCGGGGGAGCGACGTACGACCTGCACCAGGGCGACCTGCGCGTCGACGAGCGCGCCATCGGTGATCGGCGCCCGGCTGCTCGCCGAGGTCGCCGTCCGCGCGAACGCTCAGCCCTTGCGGTAGGGCGTGCCCACGGCCGCGGGCGGCCGCGAGCGACCCACCAGACCGGCGACCGCGAAGACCGTCACCACGTAGGGCAGCATCAGCATGAACTCGCTCGGCACCGGGGAGCCGATGATCGAGAGCACGCCCGACAGGTTCGAGGCGAAGCCGAAGAGCAGCGCCGCCAGCGTGGCCCGGATCGGGTCCCACTTGCCGAAGATGACCGCCGCGAGTGCGATGTACCCGGCGCCGCCGGTCATCTCGCGGTTGAACGCCGACACCGAGACCAGCGTGTAGAAGGCGCCGCCGGCGCCGGCGGTCGCGCCCGCGATCAGCAGGGTGCGGTAGCGGGTGCGCAGCACGTTGATGCCCACCGTGTCGGCTGCCTGCGGGTGCTCGCCGACGGCGCGCACGCGCAGGCCCCAGCGGGTGCGGTAGAGCGCCCAGGTCACGACCGCGACGGCCACGTAGAGCAGGTAGACCAGCACCGACTGCCGGAAGAGGATCGGCCCGATCACGGGGATCTCGCCCAGCAGCGGGATGGACACCGGGCCCAGCCGCGGCGGGCTGTTGAGCGAGGAGGCGTTGGGGGCCAGCACCTGGGAGAACATGAAGCTGGTCAGGCCGATGATGAGCACGTTGAGGACCACGCCGACGATGACCTGGTCGACGAAGTAGGTGATGGCGAAGACGCCCAGCACCAGGCCCACGAGAGCGCCGGCGAGCATCGCGCCGACGAGGCCGGCCCAGGCCGAGCCGACGAGGGAGCCGACCAGCGCCGCGGCGAACGCACCGGCCAGCAGCTGGCCGTCGATGGCGATGTTGACCACGCCGACCCGCTCGCCCAGCACGCCGCCGAGGGCGCCGAAGACCAGCGGCACCGCGAGCGCCAGGGCGCCCGCGAAGAGGCCGATGACCGGCAGGGTGGCGCCGGCGGCGGCCCAGGCGAGGAAGCCCGTCATGCCGATGACGCTGAACAGCGACGAGAGCCACGCCGGGGTGGGGCGGCGCTGGAGGTAGCGGCGCACCGACTCGGCGGTGCACAGCGCCATCAGGACCACGGCGAGCCAGGCGGTGGCCACCGCGGGGACCGTGAGGTCGGGCAGCTTGACGACGTCGCGCCGTGTGGAGAGCCGGAAGGTCGTGTCACCGCTCTGGGAGCCGAGGAGGACGGCGGCGGCGAGCAGCAGGGTGACGACGCCGAGCAGCACCGGGACCTTGGCGCTGCGCACCGTCACGACCTGCGGGCCGGCGGGCTGCTGGGCTCGGTCGCTGGGGGTGGCGGCGTGCGACGTGCTCACTTGGCCTCCTGGGCGGGCAGGCGGAACATCGCGCGCACCAGGGGCGGCGCGGCGATGAACAGCACGATGAGTGACTGGATGACGAGCACGATGTCGACGGGGATGCCCTCGGAGGCCTGCATCGAGAAGCCGCCGGCCTTGAAGGCGCCGAAGAGCAGACCGGCACCGAGGATGCCCAGCGGGTGCGAGCGCCCGAGCAGGGCCACGGTGATCGCGTCGAAGCCGATGCCGGCGTCGAGGTCGACGGTGACACCGCTCGTGGTGGTGCCGAGGATCTGGTTGGCGCCGGCCAGGCCGACCAGGGCGCCCGAGATCAGCATGGCCAGCACGTAGGTCCGGCCGACGTCGATGCCCGCGGTGCGGGCCGCGTGCGGGTTGGCGCCGACCGCGCGGAACCGGAAGCCCAGCGCCGAGCGGTTGAGCAGCCACCACACGACGGCCACGGCCACCAGGGCGAGCAGGAAGCCCGAGGTGCAGGTTGAACCGGTCGCCGAGCAGGTCGGGCAGGATCGCGGAGTCCTGCATGGGCAGCGACTTCGGGTTGATCGACCCGGGTGCCTGCAGGATGCTCTGGCGCGAGAGGGCGTAGAAGACCAGGTAGAACCCGACGTAGTTGAGCATGATCGTGACGATCACCTCGTGGGCGCCCGTGCGGGCCTTGAGCACGCCCACGATGCCCGCCCAGACGGCGCCGGCGGCCATGCCGGCGAGCACGGCCACGGTCAGGTGCAGCGGGAACGGCAGGTCGACGTTGATGCCCACCCAGCCGGCCGCGGCACCGGCGAGCAGCATCTGGCCGCGACCGCCGATGTTGAACATGCCGGCGCGGAAGGTCAGCCCGACACCGAGCCCGGCCATGATCAGCGGGGCCGGCGAACTTGAGCGTCTCGGTCAGCGGACGGATCTGGGCGGCGAAGTCGGAGCCGCGGGAGTTGTAGATCGCGCCGCGGAAGAGGGAGCCGTAGGCGCCCGAGATCGAGCGACCCGCGGCGGAGAAGAAGTCGCCGGGTCGCGAGAACACGTAGCCCGAGGTCTCGCGGACGGCCTCGTCGGTCAGCAGGATCAGCAGCGAGCCGATGGCGACGGCCAGGAGCACCGAGAGCAGCGCCACCAGGGCGTTGCCGGTCGTGATCGCGCGCACCGCCTCGCGCCAGCGGTCCTGCTGCGGCGCGTCCGGGCTCCGGTGCTGCGGGGGTGGCGATGCCGGCGGTCCGGTCGGTGGGACCCGGGATGCCCTGGGTCCCCTCTCCGGTCGGCTGGTCCTCGGGGCGGCTCATGCGACCTCTCCTGCGGGCGGTTCTCCGGTCATCATCAGGCCCAGCACCTCACGGGGCGTGTCGGCCGGGACGATCCCGACCACCCGCCCCCGGTACAGCACCATGATGCGGTCGGCCAGGGCCACCACCTCGTCGAGCTCGGTGGAGACCACGACGACCGGGACGCCGGCGTCGCGGGTGGCGACGATCTGCTGGTGGATGAACTCGATCGAGCCCACGTCGACCCCGCGGGTCGGCTGGGCGGCCACGAGCAGGCGCAGCTCGCGCGAGAGCTCGCGGGCCACGACGACCTTCTGCTGGTTGCCGCCCGAGAGGTTGCCCGCGGGCGTGGTGATCCCCGGCGCGCGCACGTCGTACTGCGCCAGCTTCTCCTCCGCGAACTCGTTGAGGGCGGAGAGCTGCAGGGAGCCGCGGCGCACGAAGGGGGCGCTGAAGCTGCGGTCGAGCATGAGGTTCTCGGCGATGCTGAACGAGCCGACGAGGCCGTCGACCTGCCGGTCCTCGGGCACGAACCCCACGCCGGCGTCGAGGACGTCGCGCACCTTGCGGCCCACGAGCTCGCGCCCGTCGAGGGTGATGGAGCCCAGCACGTGGTCCTGCAGGCCCAGGAGGGCCTCGGTCAGCTCGGTCTGACCGTTGCCCTGGACCCCGGCCACGGCCAGGATCTCACCGGCGCGGACCTCGAAGCTGATGTCGTCGACGTGCACGAGGCCGGCGGAGTCGATGACGGTGAGTCCGTCGACGACGAGCGACGCGGCACCCAGGTCGGGCTCGTTCTTGCTCACCGTCAGCTCGACGGGACGTCCGACCATCATCGAGGCCAGCTCGGCGTTGCTGGCCGAGGGGTCGGCCTCGCCGACGACCTTGCCGCGGCGGATGACGGTGATCCGGTCGGCGACCTCACGGACCTCGCGCAGCTTGTGGGTGATGAAGACGATGGCGGCGCCGGAGCGGCGCAGCTCGCGCATGATCTCCATCAGCTCGTCGGTCTCGCGCGGGGTCAGGACCGCGGTGGGCTCGTCGAAGACGAGCACCTTGGCGTCGCGGGAGAGCACCTTGATGATCTCCACCCGCTGCTGGACCCCGACCGGGAGGTCCCCGACGACGGCGTCGGGGTCGACGTGGAAGCCGAACCGGTCGGAGATCTCGCGCACCCGGGTGCGGGCGGCCTCGAGGTCCAGCGAGCCGCCGAAGCCGGTCTGCTCGTTGCCGAGCATCACGTTCTCGGCGACGGTGAAGACCGGCACGAGCATGAAGTGCTGGTGGACCATCCCGATGCCGGCAGCGATCGCGTCACCGGGGCCGGTGAAGGCCTGCACCTCGCCGTCGATGACGATCTGCCCGCCGTCGGCGCGGTAGAGGCCGTAGAGCACGTTCATCAGGGTCGACTTGCCGGCTCCGTTCTCACCGAGCAGGCAGTGGATCTCGCCGCCCTCCACGGTGAGCGAGATGCGGTCGTTGGCGATCAGGGAGCCGAAGCGCTTGGTCACCGCTCGTAGCGCCAGTTGCATGGGTCAGTCCTCGCGACACGGGGGAGTGGTGGGTGGCGGGGGGAGGGTGCGGCCGGGGAGAGCCACAGAGCACACGGGCGGGGGGAGGCCGACCGCCGAGGCGGCCGCCCTCCCCCCGCGCGTGATCACTGGTTGAGGTAGGACTCGACGGTGATGGAGCCGTCGATGATGCCCGCCATGACCTGCTCGAGCTCGTCGGCCAGGGTGTCGGAGACCTTGTCCTCGAAGTTGTGGAACGGGGCCAGGCTCACGCCCTCGTTCTCGAGGGTGCCGACGTACTGCTCGGCGTCGAAGCTGCCCTCGCTGGCAGCCATGACCGTGTCGTACGTCGAGACGTCCATGCCCTTCTGGATGGAGGTCATGATGACGTCCTGCGTGGCCGGGTCGGTCTCGAACTGGTCGGCGTCGACGCCGATCATGGCGATGTCGCGACCGGAGTCGGCGATGGCCGTCAGGGCGCCCTGGTAGATCGGGCCGCCGACGGGCAGGATCACGTCGACGTCCTGGTCGAGCAGCTGCTTGGCGGTGTTGGTCGCCTTCTCGTTGGCCTCGAAGCCACCGGTGAAGGAACCGTTCTTGCCGTCCCAGCCGACGACCTTGACGTCGGCGTCCTTCTCCTCGTTGTAGTACTCCACGCCCTGGAGGAAGCCGTCCATGAAGATGGTCACGGTCGGGAACGGCTGACCGCCGAAGGTGCCGACGACGCCGGTCTTCGAGTAGTCGGCGGCCGCGTAGCCGGCCAGGAAGGCCGCCTGGGCGGTGTCGTAGAGGAGCGGCTTGACGTTGTCGGCGTCCTTCGTGCCGTCGAAGTCGGTGTCGGCCGCGTCGTCGATGAGGGCGTACTGCATGTCGGGGTTGGCGTTGGCCGACTCGACGGTGGCCGCAGCCAGCGCGAAGCCCACCGAGACGATGATGTCGCAACCCTCGGCGACGAGGCTGTCGAGGTTCGGGCCGTAGTCGGTCTCGCTGTTGGACTCGACGCCCTTCTCCGTGGTGCCGATCTCCTCGGCGGCCTTCTGCACGCCCTCGAAGCTGAGCTGGTTGAACGACTTGTCGTCGAAGCCACCCGCGTCGGAGACGATGCAGGGGAGGAAGTCACTCGACCCGCTGCCGCCGTCGCTGCTGCTGTTGTTCTCCTCGGGCGCGTCACCGCAGGCGGCGAGCGCCGTGGTGGCCACGAGCGCGGCGATACCGCCGAAGACGGTCTTCCTCATCGTGTTCAAGGTCTTCCTCCAGATCTGCGCCCCTCACCTCCGGGGACGACACGCGGCACGGTAGCCCCTGGCAGAGCCGAGCGGGGTGGCATCGGTGGGGCAATACTCAACAGTTATCGACTTGGAACCTGGTGCCGTGGACCATGGCGGGCCGGGGGGGCCGGGCATGATGGTCCATCCTGGAGCCGCACCAGGGAGACGAGGGAGACGACATGGCACAGACGCAGAGCGCCCACGAGGTCGACGACGACCTCTGGCAGACGCTGCTCGCGGCCGCGCAGGAGGCGATGGGGCGCGCCTACGCGCCGTACTCCCACTACCCGGTGGGCGCCGCCGCGCTGGTCGACGACGGACGCACCGTCGTGGGCTGCAACGTCGAGAACGCGGCGTACGGCGTGACGCTGTGCGCCGAGTGCGGGCTCGTCAGCCAGCTGCACATCAGCGGGGGCGGGCGGCTGACCCACTTCGTCTGCGTCAACCGGGACGGCGCGGTGATCATGCCGTGCGGCAGGTGCCGCCAGCTGCTCTTCGAGAACGGCGGACCCGACCTGCTGGTCTGGACCGTGTCGGGGGTACGCCGCATGGACCAGGTGCTGCCCGACGCCTTCGGCCCCGACGACCTGGCCTGAACGACCACCACCTCTCACGAACCACGCGGCCGCGCCGCGCCGGAAGGACATGATGAGCAAGCACGACGCAGTCGAGGTCATCCACGCCAAGCGGGACGGACACGGCCTGTCCGACAGCCAGATCGACTGGGTGGTCGACGCCTACACCCGCGGCGACGTCGCCGACGAGCAGATGGCGGCCCTGGCCATGGCGATCCTGCTGCGTGGCATGGACCGCGGCGAGATCAGCCGCTGGACGCAGGCGATGATCGCCTCCGGCGAGCGGATGGACTTCTCCTCGTTGTCGCGCCCCACGGCCGACAAGCACTCCACCGGCGGCGTGGGCGACAAGATCACGCTGCCGCTGGCCCCGCTGGTGGCGGCCTGCGGGGTCGCGGTGCCCCAGCTGTCGGGACGCGGGCTGGGCCACACCGGTGGCACCCTCGACAAGCTCGAGGCGATCCCCGGCTGGCAGGCCGACCTGTCCAACTCGGCCCTGCTCGAGCAGCTCGAGTCGATCGGTGCGGTCATCTGCGCCGCCGGGTCCGAGCTCGCCCCGGCCGACAAGAAGCTCTACGCGCTGCGCGACGTCACCGGCACCGTCGAGGCGATCCCGCTGATCGCCTCCTCGATCATGAGCAAGAAGATCGCCGAGGGGACCGGCGCGCTCGTCCTCGACGTCAAGGTCGGCACCGGCGCGTTCATGAAGTCCCTGGCCGACGCCCGGGAGCTCGCCGAGACGATGGTCGCGCTCGGCACCGACGCCGGTGTCGCCACGGTCGCGCTGCTCACCGACATGTCCACCCCGCTCGGGCTGACCGCCGGCAACGCGATCGAGGTCGCCGAGTCCGTGGACGTGCTCGCCGGTGGGGGTCCGGCCGACGTGGTGGAGCTGACCCTGGCCCTGGCCCGCGAGATGCTCGCCGGCGCCGGGGTCACCGACGTCGACCCGGCCGACAAGCTGGCCGACGGCTCGGCGATGGATGCGTGGAAGGCGATGATCCGCGCCCAGGGCGGCGACCCCGACGCCGCGCTGCCGCAGGCGAAGGAGTCGCACGTGGTCGCGGCCCCGACCTCGGGCGTGCTGACCCGGCTCGACGCGATGGCGGTCGGGATGGCGGCCTGGCGCCTCGGCGCGGGCCGCGCCCGCAAGGAGGACCCGGTGCAGGCCGGCGCCGGCGTCGTGTGGCACGCCCGGCCCGGCGACACCGTCACCGCCGGGCAGCCGCTCTTCACGCTGCTCACCGACGAGCCGGAGCGCTTCGACCGGGCCCTGGCCTCGCTCGAGGGCGGCTACGACGTCGCCGAGGGCGCCGGCGACTTCACCGCCGACCCGCTCATCATCGACCGGGTCGGCTGAGGTGGCGACGCCCCAGGTCCTGCTGGCGACCTTCTGCCTGATGCCCGAGGGCGAGCCGGGCGGCTCGCTGCTCGTCGACGCGCTCGCCGAGCGGGGCGTCGAGGCCGCGTGGGCGGTCTGGGACGACGCCGGCGTGGACTGGGCGGCGGCCGACCTGGTCGCCGTACGCTCGACGTGGGACTACCAGCGCCGGCTCGCGCCGTGGCGGGACTGGGTCCGAGGCGTCGAGGCCTCCACCCGGTTGCTCAACGGTGGCGACGTCTTCGACTGGAACCACGACAAGGCCTACCTCGAGGTCCTCGGCGAGCACGTGCCGGTGGTGCCCTCCGAGCTCGTCGCCGACGAGGACCTCGTCGGCGGCCTGCGGCGGGCGCTGGCGCGCTGGGACCACGTGGTCGTCAAGCCGCGCATCGGTGCCGGCGGGGTCGGGGTCGTGGTCATCGACGCGCTCGAGGACGACCGGTTGGTCGGGCTCACGCCCGGGCCGTGGCTGGCCCAGCCGCTGGTGGAGTCGGTGCGCACCCGGGGCGAGGTGTCGGTGATGGTGCTCGACGGCGTCGCCCGCACCCAGGTCGACAAGGTGCCCGGCGCGGGCGAGGTCCGCGTGCACGAGGAGCACGGCGGCCGCAGCACCCTGGTCGCCCTCGACCCCGAGGCCGAGGCGGCTGGCGCTCGACGCCGTGCGCGCGGCCGAGCGGCTGCATCGGGCAGCGGCTCGACTACGCGCGCGTCGACCTGATGGAGCTCGACGGCCGGCTCGCGGTCAGCGAGCTCGAGCTCATCGAGCCCGGGCTCTACCTCGACCTCGCGCCCGGTGCCGCGGCACCGTTCGCGGACCTCGTGGTCGACCGGCTGCGCTGACCCTTGCGGTGGGCCGTCAGTCGGTGAGCAGCAGGACGACGGACTCGGCGACGCAGGCCGGCTTGTCGACGCCCTCGATCTCGATCGTGTAGCGCACGGTGGCCTGCTTGCCGGCGGCGATGTCGGTGACCTCGCCGAGCGTCACGGTGGCCCGGATGCGGCTGCCCACGAGCACGGGGTTGGGGAAGCGCACCTTGTTGACGCCGTAGTTGAGCTTGGCGCCCGGGGTGTCGAAGCTGAAGACGCTGCTGCCCAGCCACGGCACCAGGGACAGCGTCAGGTAGCCGTGCGCGATGGTGCCGCCGAAGGGGCCGTCCTTCGCGCGCTCCACGTCGACGTGGATCCACTGGTGGTCGCCGGTGGCCTCGGCGAAGGTGTCGACCCGCTGCTGGTCGATCTCGACCCAGTCGCTGGTGCCGAGCTCCTGGCCGGCGGCCTCGGCGACCTCGTCGAGGCTGGTGAACACGCGCATCGGTGGCTCCTGTCGGGGCTGCGGGATGGGAAGGATGCCGTCATGAACGGCACTGTCACGGAACCTACCGTCCCCACGCCCGAGCAGGTGGCTCGGGCGCCCAAGGTCGTCCTGCACGACCACCTCGACGGCGGGCTGCGTCCCGGCCACGATCCTGGAGCTGGCCCGCGAGGTCGGTCACGACCTGCCCGCGGACACCGCCGAGTCGCTCGCGCGCTGGTTCGCGGAGTCGGCCGACTCGGGCTCGCTGGAGCGCTACCTGGAGACCTTCGACCACACCGTCGCGGTCATGCAGAGCGCGCCCGCGCTGACCCGTGTCGCGCGCGAGTTCGTCGAGGACCTCGTCGCCGACGGTGTCGTCTACGCGGAGGTGCGCTACGCGCCCGAGCAGCACGTCGAGGCCGGACTGAGCCTCGACGACGTCGTCGCGGCCGTCCAGCAGGGCTTCGACGAGGCCGTCGCGGCCGCCGAGAAGCCGATCGTGGTGCGCCAGCTGCTCACCGCGATGCGCCACCAGGCCCGCTCCCGGGAGATCGCGGAGCTCGCCGTGGCCTGGCGCGACCGCGGGGTGGCCGGCTTCGACATCGCCGGCGCGGAGGCCGGCTACCCCCCGACCCGCCACCTCGACGCCTTCGAGTACCTCCAGCGCGAGAACAGCCACTTCACCATCCACGCGGGCGAGGCCTTCGGGCTGCCCGTCGATCTGGCAGGCGCTGCAGTGGTGCGGCGCCGACCGGCTCGGGCACGGCGTCCGGATCGTCGACGACATCGAGGTCGCCGAGGACGGCACCGTGACGCTGGGGCGGCTGGCGCAGTACGTGCGCGACCGGCGCGTGCCGCTGGAGCTGTGCCCGGCGAGCAACGTGCAGACCGGCGCCGCGACCTCGATCGCCGAGCACCCGATCGGGCTGCTGACGCGGCTGCGCTTCCGCGTCACCGTCAACACCGACAACCGCCTGATGAGCAACACCTCCATGACCAAGGAGATGACCGCGCTCGTGGAGGCCTTCGGCTACACCCTCGACGACCTGCGCTGGTTCACGATCAACGCGATGAAGTCGGCGTTCCTGCCCTTCGACGAGCGGCTCGCGATCATCGACGAGGTCATCAAGCCGGGGTACGCCGCGCTCGCCGCGGAGGATGCGTGAACCTGCTCCTGAGCGTCGCGCTCCTGGGCGCCGCGGTGGCGGCGCTGCTCGCGGCCGGGGTGCTCGCCCTGGTCGGGCTGCGCCAGCGCCGCGAGGCCGCCGGGTTCGGCGACCGCGCCGAGCCGGCGACCGCGGAGGTGCTGGAGTCGCTGCCGAAGGACGTGGCCCTCGCCGGTGAGCCGGCGACGATCTACTACCAGCAGCTGCGCTACCGGGTCGGCGAGCGCGACGTCGAGGCGCAGACCCTGACCGGCGTCGAGCCGCCGGTGCCGCACGTGGGGGAGCGGGTCGAGGTCCGCTACGACCCCCGGCACCCGACCCGCGTCGTGCTCGCCGGCGCCGACCCCACCGCCGGAGCCGGCGCCACCTCGCTCGCCCTGGCGCGGATGATGCTCGGCCTGGGCATGTCGCTGCCCGTCGCCTGGGTGGTCATCCTCGGCATCGCCCGCACGCTGTAGCGGCTCGGACCGCCGGGAGCGGTGAGCCGGCAACCGGTCTGTCCGCGGATCTGGTTGCCAGCTCACCGGTGGGCGGGGTGCTCAGCCGGCGAGCTGGCGCGGCAGGACCACGAACCACGGGGTGCGCCACCTGCCGAACGGCAGCCGGCCGGCATCGAACGCCTCCCGGCCCACGGCGACCGCGGCGCCGCGAGCGGGGTCCCAGACCAGCAGGTCGGCAGCGGCCGCGCCGGTGACGCCGACCACCAGCACCACGTGGCGCGGCAGCAGCGGCGAGCCGACGTAGACGGGCAGCGGCACGTCGTGGCGCGCCAGCACCAGCAGCCTCTCGAACGCCACCTGGCGTCGACCGACACGCAGCAGCCGGGTGCGCCAGCGCCCGCCGGGCCGGTGCCCCAGCCGTCGGCGCGACCGCCCACGGGGGAGTGCCGAGCAGCCGCGGCCACGGCAGCGCGAGCCGGCCGACGTCGCGCAGCCGGGTCACCTCGCGGTGCGTGCGCAGCACCTCGGCGGGCCAGGTGCCGGGGTCGGCGCGCAACCGGGCGTCGTACGACGGGTCGGTGCGCATCGTGGCCAGCACGAGGCAGGCCGCGCCGCAGGAGCGCTGGTCGGGCTGGCGGTGCGGCCAGCCCAGCCAGCGCCGTTCAGGCACGCGCCCGGGCGGCGATCTCGCCCACCTCGGCGACCGCCTCGGTCGGGGGTCCGGGGCGCGCACCCCTTGGCGACGGCGTCGGCGACGACGGCGCGCTGCCGGCGGGCCAGGGCCAGCCCGCGGCGCACCAGCACCAGCGGCGGCTTGCGGTGCTCGCGCAGGTCGCGGGTCAGGCGCAGCCAGAACGTGCGCAGCGTGCTGCGCCGGATGCAGTACGCCGCGGCGAGCAGGCCCGCGGCCCGTGCCGGCTCGACCACGTCGGGGGCGAAGATGCCCTCCGCCACGAAGAGCGGCGAGCCCGCCAGGTCGAGGGTCTGCCAGCCGGTGCGAGAGCTCTGCGAGATGTCGTAGACCGGCACGTCGGCCCGCCCGTGGTCGCACAGCGCACGCATGGTGGCCAGCGCGTCCTGCGGCAGCCAGGAGTCCGGGTGGTCCCAGTCGACGAGCCCGGTGTTGAGGCCCTCGGTGATGCGCGGCAGGGACGGGTCGTCGCCGTCCTTGTAGAAGTCGTCGAGCCGCAGCACCGGCAGCCCGAGCCGTTCGGCGAGGCGGGACTTGCCGGACCCCGAGGGCCCGGCAAGCACGACGACCCGCGCCTGCAGGTCGCTCACACGCCCATCGGGTGCCAGACCGTCTTGGTCTCCAGGAAGGCGGTCATCGGCTCGAGGCCCGGGTCGGCGCTCCAGTCGGGCTCGGCGGCGGGGGCCCGGCGCACGCGCTTGAGGTTGTCGGCCGCGGCCACCTCGAGCTCGGTGGCCAGGACCGGCGTCACCGGCGACCCCGCCCAGGTCGATGGCGTTGACGTCCATGTGGGCCGCCAGCCAGGGCGCGACGGTGGCGGCCTTGCCGGTGAGGATGTTGACCACGCCGCCGGGCACGTCGCTGGTGGCGAGCACCTCGGCGAGGTTCACCGCCGGCAGCGGGCGCGAGTAGGACGAGACCACGACGGCGGTGTTGCCGCTGACGATGACCGGCGCCAGCACCGAGACCAGGCCGAGCAGCGAGGAGCGCTCGGGCGCGAGCACCGCCACGACGCCGGTCGGCTCGGGGGTGGAGAGGTTGAAGAACGGCCCGGCGACGGGGTTGGCGTTGCCGACGACCTGGGTGAGCTTGTCGGCCCAGCCGGCGTACCAGACCCAGCGGTCGACGGCCTCGTCGACGACGCGCTCGGCCTTGCTGCCCGAGAGTCCCTCGGACTGCTGGACGGCCTGCACGAACTGCGGGCGGCGGTCCTCCATGACCTCGGCGACGCGGTAGAGGATCTGCGCGCGGTTGTAGGCGGTGCGCCCGGCCCAGCCGGACTGCGCCTTGCGGGCGGCGCCCACGGCGTCGCGGGCGTCCTTGCGCGAGGCCAGGGCGGCGTTGGCCACGAAGGCCCCCTTGCTGTCGTTGACGACGTAGGAGTAGCCCGACTCCGAGCGCGGGAAGGCGCCGCCGATGAAGAGCTTGTAGGTCTTGCGGACGTCGATGCGGGTGCTCACGCGTCGGCTCCCTTCAGGTAGGCGGCGAGGCCGTGGCGCCCGCCCTCGCGGCCGTAGCCCGACTCCTTGTAGCCACCGAAGGGGCTCGTGGGGTCGAACTTGTTGAACGTGTTGGCCCACACGACGCCGGCGCGCAGGCGCCCGGCGATGTCGAGGATGCGCGACCCCTTGTCGGTCCAGACCCCCGCCGAGAGCCCGTACGGCGTGTTGTTGGCCTTCTCGACCGCCTCGCTGGGCGTGCGGAAGGTCAGCACCGACAGCACCGGGCCGAAGATCTCCTCGCGCGCGATGCGGTGCGCCTGGGAGACCCCGGTGAAGATCGTGGGCGGGAACCAGAAGCCGGTGCTGGGCAGCTCGCACTCGGGCGACCAGCGCCCGGCGCCGTCCCCGGTGCCGACCTCGGCCTCGCCGATGTCGGAGAGCTCGTGGATGCGGGCCAGCTGGGCAGCGGAGTTGATGGCGCCCACGTCGGTGTTCTTGTCCAGCGGGTCGCCCAGGCGCAGCGTCGACATCCGACGCTTGAGCCGGGTCGAGCACCTCGTCGGCGATCGACTCCTGGACCAGCAGGCGCGAGCCCGCGCAGCAGACGTGGCCCTGGTTGAAGAAGATGCCGTTGACGATGCCCTCGATGGCCTGGTCGATCGGCGCGTCGTCGAAGACGATGTTGGCGGCCTTGCCACCGAGCTCGAGGGTGACCTTCTTGGAGCTGCCGGCGACCGTGCGGGCGATCGCCTTGCCGACGCCGGTGGAGCCGGTGAAGGCGACCTTGTCGACGTCCGGGTGGCCCACGAGGGTCTCGCCGGTGGCACCCGCGCCGGTGATGATGTTGACGACGCCCGGGGGCAGGTCGGCCTGCTGGCAGATCTCGGCGAACAGCAGGGCGGTCAGCGGGGTGGTCTCGGCCGGCTTGAGCACCACGGTGTTGCCGCAGGCCAGCGCCGGGGCGATCTTCCAGGCCAGCATCAGCAGCGGGAAGTTCCACGGGATGACCTGGCCGGCGACACCCAGCGGGGTGCTGCCGTAGCCGGAGTGCTCGAGCTTGTCGGCCCAGCCGGCGTAGTAGAAGAAGAAGGCCGCCGCGGTCGGGACGTCGACGTCGCGCGACTCCTTGATCGGCTTGCCGTTGTCGATGGTCTCCAGGACCGAGATCTCGCGGGCGCGCTCCTGCAGGATGCGCGCGATCCGGTAGAGGTACTTGGCGCGCTCGCGCCCGGGCATCGGGCCCCAGACCTTGTCGTAGGCCCTGCGGGCGGCCTTGACCGCGGCGTCGACGTCGGCGTCGTTCGGCCTCGGCGACCTCGGCGAGGACCTCCTCGGTGGCCGGGTTGACGGTCTTGAACGGCGTGCCGTGGCCGTCGACGAACTCGCCGTTGACGAAGAGCCCGTAGGAGGCCTTGATGTCGACGATCGCGCGGGACTCGGGGGCGGGGGCGTACTCGAAGATGCTCATGCGATCAGTCCAGGGTGAAGTAGTCGGGGCCGGAGTACCGGCCGGTGCGCATCTTGGTGCGCTGCATCAGCAGGTCGTTGAGCAGCGTGGAGGCTCCGAAGCGGAACCAGTCGGGGTCGAGCCAGTCGGGGCCGGCGACCTCGTTGACGGTCACGAGGTACTTGATCGCGTCCTTGGTGGTGCGGATGCCGCCGGCGGGCTTGACGCCCACCATCTGCCCGGTGGCCTCGCGGCAGTCGCGCACCGCCTCGAGCATGATCATGGTGACCGGCAGGGTCGCGGCCGGCTGGGTCTTGCCGGTGGAGGTCTTGATGAAGTGGCCGCCGGCCATCATCGCCAGCCACGAGGCGCGACGCACGTTGTCGTAGGTCTGCAGCTCACCGGTCTCGAAGATCACCTTGAGGTGCGCGGGACCGCAGGCCTCCTTGACCGCCACGATCTCCTCGTAGACGTCGAGGTAGCGCCCCGACAGGAACGCGCCACGGTCGATGACCATGTCGATCTCGTCGGCGCCGGCCGCGACCGCGTCGCGGGTGTCGGCGAGCTTGACCGCGCGGGAGGCGCGGCCGCTGGGGAACGCGGTGGCCACGGCGGCGACCTTGACGCCGCTGCTCGCCGAGCGTCTCCTTGGCCACGCCGACGAGGTCGCCGTACACGCAGACCGCGGCGGCCGCCGGGCAGGTCGGGTCGGCGGGGTCGGGGCGCATCGCCTTGCTGGCCAGGGCGCGGACCTTGCCGGCGGTGTCCTGACCCTCGAGCGTGGTCAGGTCGACCATCCGGATGGCCAGGTCGATCGCCTGCGCCTTGGCGGTGGTCTTGATCGACCGGGTGCGCGAGCGAGGCGGCGCGCGCCTCGGCGCCGACCTGGTCGACCCCGGGCAGGCCGTGCAGGAAGCGGCGCAGGGAAGCGTCGGAGCGGGTGACGTCCGAGAGGTCCCCGCCGGGCGCGGGGCCAGCGGCCGCGGTGGCGGCAGGGGCCTCGGTCGTGGGCGTGGTGGGCATTGGACCAGCATAGGGTTGGCCGCCGACCCGGTCACAACCCGACGACAGGAGCACCACGCATGCCCCACGGCCGTGAGGAGTACGTCGAGGTGTTCAAGCCGACCAGCGGTCGCTTCCTCGGCGTGGTGGGAGTCGTGGTGAGCGCTGCCGTCGTCGTGATCGGGGTCGTCGACCCGGGGTCGGGCTTCGGGATCACCACCATGGCCGTGGCCGTGCTCGTCGGGGCCCTCGTGCACGGCTGCGATGCTCAAGCCCGTCGTGCGGGTCACCGAGGACGAGCTGGTGATGGTGAACCTCTTCGAGACCGTCCGGCTGCCGTTGGCGGCGGTGCAGTCCGTGGTGGTGCGCCAGGTGCTCGCCGTGCTCGTCGCGGACAAGCGCTACGTCTCCCCGGCGGTGGGCCGCAGCTTCCGCCAGGCGCTGCGCAAGCCGCGCTCGACCCGCGAGCTCGCGATGACCCCGGTGCCCGGCGAGGGCCTGGTGGCCGAGGAGGGCATGAACTACGCCGACTTCGTCGAGGACCGCCTGCGTGCGCTCTGCGCGCAGGCCCGCAGCCGGCACCGGGTCAAGCAGGGCAGCCCCGAGCAGGCCGCGGTCGCGGCCCGGGTCTCCCGGGCGCCGGCGTACGTGCAGCTCGGCGTCGTGGTGCTGGCCGGGCTCGTCGCGGTGCTCAGCCTCGCCCTGGGTTGATCCCTGGGTGATGCCTGGGGTGGCTTACAGCCCGAGCGCGGCCCGTACGTCGCCGCGCGAGGGCGTCGAGGCGCGTCGCGGCCGCGATGCGTGCGGCCTCGACGGGCTCGTCGCGCACCGGCACCACGACCTCGAGGTAGGCCTTGAGCTTGGGCTCGGTGCCGCTGGGGCGCACCACGACCCGGGCGCCGTCGGCGAGCCGGTAGCGCAGGCCCTCGGTCGGCGGGAGGTCCGCGGAGCCCTCGGCCAGGTCGTCGACACCCTCGACGGCGAGCCCGCCGAGCACCGTCGGCGGCTGCGCGCGCAGGCGGCGCATGGCGTCGCTGATCAGGGAGACGTCCTCGACGCGCACGCTGACCTGGTCGGTCGCGTGCAGCCCGTGCTCCTGGGCCAGGTCGTCGAGCAGGTCGAGCAGGCTGCGGCCCGCTGCGCCTTGGCCTCGGCGGCCATCTCGCACAGCAGCAGCAGCGCCGAGACGCCGTCCTTGTCCTTGACGTGCTCGGGGTCGCAGCAGTAGCCCAGCGCCTCCTCGTAGCCGAAGGAGAGCCCCTCGACGCGGCCGATCCACTTGAAGCCGGTGAGCGTCTCGGCGTACGGCAGGCCGGCTGCGGCGGCGATCTTGCCCAGCAGGCTCGACGACACGATGCTGGTCGCGAGGGTGCCGGTGACGCCGCGGCGCACCAGGTGCGAGCCCAGCAGCGCACCGACCTCGTCGCCGCGCAGCATCCGCCAGCCGGTGGGGGTCGGCACCGCCGCGGCGCAGCGGTCGGCGTCGGGGTCGTTGGCCACCACGAGGTCGGCGTCGGTGCGGGCGGCGAGCTCGAGGGCGAGGTCCATCGCCCCCTCCTCCTCGGGGTTCGGGAACGCCACGGTGGAGAACTCGGGGTCGGGCTGCTCCTGCTGCTCGACCATGCGGGGCGCGGCGAAGCCGGCGGTCTCCAGGACCTGGGCGACCGTGGTGCCGCCGACGCCGTGCAGCGGCGTGTAGACGACGTCGAGGTCGCGCGGGCCGTCGCCGGCCAGCGCGGCAGCGGTGTCGAGGTAGGAGTCGACGACCTCCTCGTCGAGCACGCGGGCGCCCTTGCCGCGCGGGACCGAGGTCAGGTCGCCGACCGCCGCGATCCGCTCGGCGATCTGCGCGTCCGCCGGGGGCACGATCTGGCTGCCGTCGCCGAGGTAGACCTTGTAGCCGTTGTCCTGGGGCGGGTTGTGGCTCGCGGTGACCATCACCCCGGCCACGCAGCCGAGCTCCGGATCGCGAAGGCCAGCACCGGGGTCGGCAGCGGACGCGGCAGCAGCCACACGTCGAGACCGGCGCCGCTGATGACCTCGGCGCTGTCCTGGGCGAACTGCTCGGAGAGGTGGCGGGCGTCGTAGCCGATGACGACCGCGCCGCGACCGGCGTGCCCGCCCTCGGCCTGGTCGACGAGGTACGACGCCAGGCCGGCCGCGGCGCGGGTGACGACGACGCGGTTCATCCGGTTCGGACCGGCGCCCATCGCGCCGCGCAGACCGGCGGTGCCGAACTCCAGGGTGCCGTCGAAGCGGTCGGCCAGGTCGGCGCGAGCGGCCTCGTCACCGGACTCGACCGCGACCAGGAGCTCCTCGAGCTCCGCGCGGGTGCCGGGGTCCGGATCGGCGTCGGCCCAGGCGCGGGCGCGGTCGAGGAGGTCGGTCGGTGCGGCGGACGACGTCATAGGCGCACGCTAACCCGCACCGGGCAGGTCCGGGGGGTCCGGGCTGCGGGTCGGATCAGGATTGGATGGTGGACATGTCGCCGTAGCGGTCGCCGACCACGGCCTCGCGCGGCACGGCCGCCACCAGCGTCTCGAGGTCGGCCCGGCTCAGCGCGACCGCCGTGGCGCCGACGTTCTCCTCGAGGTGCCGCACCCGGGTGGTGCCAGGGATGGGGACGACGTCGTCGCCCTGGGCCAGCACCCAGGCCAGGGCCAGCTGGCCGGGCGAGCAGCCGTGCTCCCGGGCGAGCGCGGTGACCCGCTCCACCAGCAACAGGTTGGCGCGCAGGCCCTCGCCGTTGAGGCGGGGGAAGTACGCCGAGCGCCGCGAGTCCTGCTCCTCCAGCTCGTGCTCGGCCGTCAGCGCGCCGGTGAGGATCCCGCGCCCGAGCGGCGAGTAGGGCACCAGACCGATCCCCAGCTCGCGCAGCGTCGGGAGGATCTCGTCCTCGAGGTCGCGGGTGAACAGGGAGTACTCGGTCTGCAGCGCCGTGATCGGGTGGACCGCGTGGGCCCGGCGGATGGTGCTCGCCGAGGCCTCCGAGAGCCCGAGGTGGCGGACCTTGCCGGCCTCGACCAGGCCCGCCATGGCGCCCACCGTCTCCTCGATCGGCACCTCGGGGTCGACCCGGTGCTGGTAGTAGAGGTCCAGGTGCTCCACGCCGAGCCGCTCGAGGGAGGCGTCGCAGGCCGCGACGACGTACTCGGGCCGTCCGTTGATGCGGATCCGGGTGCCGTCCGCGCGGCGCTGGTTGCCGAACTTCGTCGCCAGCTGCACCTCGTCGCGACGCCCGGCCAGGGCCCTGCCGACCAGGCGCTCGTTGGTGAAGGGGCCGTACATGTCGGCGGTGTCCAGGAAGGTCACCCCGAGGTCGAGTGCGCGCCGGATGGCCGCGATCCCGCGCTCCTCGTCCGGGGTGCCGTAGAACTCCGACATCCCCATGCACCCCAGGCCGAGGCCGGAGACGGTCAGGGGCGCCGAAGCGCCCAGCGTCCGGGTCCCCACGAGGTCGTCCATGCGGCCAGTCTGCACCGTGTGGGCCGGTGTCGGTGCCGCCGCCTAGGATCGAGGTGTGAAGCGACGATGAGCAAGATGGACGCGCTGCGAGCGATGCGCGAGGCCCAGCTACGAGGCAGGCCGCCGCCCGAGCCGGCCAGGCCGGCCAAGACCCCTCCGCGCGAAGACCGCCGCCGGTGGCCCCGCGAGGACCGCCGCGAAGCGGACGCCGCCAGGTGGCGCCGCCCGAGGACGAGTCAGGGACGCCGGGCCAGGAGCCGGGCCCTGTGCGGGCACCGCAACATGAGCGGGCGCACCTGCACCCGCGAGCACGGGCACGCCGCCAAGAGCCACCGCTACTCCTGAGGCGCGGCTCAGCATCGCGACGACTCATCCGCACCAGGTTGGCGACGAACTCGTCGGTCGCCAGCTGCGGGCGGCCCGGGCTGCTCGCGGTCCAGGGCCCGGGCCCGGTCGCTGATGGCGCGCAGCAGGAAGCCGGTCATCAGCGCGAGGCGCTCGTCGAGCGAGCTGCTCGGGCATCGCCGGCATCCGCGCGCGGATCTCGTCGAACACGGCGTACCCGCCGGTGCGCTCGAGCGCGCCCCGCACGTCGGGGTGGATCTCGGTGCGCTCCTCGGCGACCAGCTCGGCCACGATCATGCACGTAGTGCCGACCGCTGCTGCTGGCCTCGGAGAGCTCGGTGATCGGGCCGGGCGATGGCCTCGACGGCCGCGCGCGAGGTCGCCGGGGCGTTCCGGGCCAGCGCCAGCAGGGCGAGCTCGCGCTCGCCCGAGGTACGGCGCGTGCTGGTCGAGCACCGCCGCGACCAGACCGTCGCGGGAGCCGAAGTGGTAGTGCACCGCGCCCCGGTTGCGCTGCCCGGCCTGCCGGGTGATGTCGAGCAGCGACGCGTTGGTCGTGCCGTGCTCGGCGAAGGCGTGGCTCGCGGCCGCGATGAGCAGTTGCCGGGTCTCGGCGCCGCTCTCGTTGCTCATCTCAGACCCGCGGGACGATGCGGCCCAGCAGGCTGCCCATCCGCTCCGCCGCGGCCCGACCGGCCTCGATGACCTCCTGGTGGTCCAGGGGCTGGTCGCTGATGCCGGCGGCCAGGTTGGTCACCAGGCTGATGCCCGAGGACCTCCATGCCGGCCTCGCGGGCCGCGATCGCCTCGAGCGTGGTCGACATGCCGACCAGGTCGGCGCCGAGCACGCCGCCATCCGCACCTCGGCGGGGGTCTCGTAGTGCGGGCCGGGGAACTGGGCGTAGACGCCCTCGTCGAGGGTCTCGTCGACCTCCTTGCACAGCGCCCGCAGGCCGGGCGGAGTAGAGGTCGGTGAGGTCGACGAAGTTCGCGCCGACGATGGGCGAGCGTCCCGGTGAGGTTGAGGTGGTCCTTGATGAGGACCGGCGTGCCGGGCGTCCAGGCCTCGTTGAGGCCGCCGCAGCCGTTGGTCAGCACGATCGTCGAGCAGCCGGCCGCGGCCGCCGTGCGCACCGGGTGCACGACCGCCGCGACGCCGCGGCCCTCGTAGTAGTGGGTGCGGGAGAGGAAGACCAGCAGGTTGCGCTCGCCCGGAGCGCACCGAGCGGATCTTGCCGGAGTGGCCGGCCACCGCCGCGGCGCTGAAGCCGGGCAGGTCGGTGGTCTCGATCTCGGCGGTCGCCTCGCCCAGCGCGTCGACGGCGGGCAGCCAGCCCGAGCCGAGCACGAGGGCGACGTCGTGGCGCTCGACCCCGGTCAGCTCGGCGAGGCGGCGGGCGGCCTCCTGCGCGAGGTCGTACGGCGTGCCGGTGGGCGCGTCGCTGTGGTTCACGCCGCGAGCCTAGACGCTGCGGGCCGCCCCGTCGTCAGAGACCGGTGGAGCGGCACGGCCGGCGCGCGCAGCGCGGCGACGTAGTCGGCGGGGGCGTCGGCGGCCTCGGCGGCGTCGGCGAGCACCCCCAGGTGCAGCGCCGAGGGCAGCCCGCCCTCGTAGGCGTCGAGGACGTAGGTCCAGGCGACCTCCTCGCCGTTCATCGTCGAGACCCGCACCTTGGTCTTGCGGTAGAGCCCGGAGTCGGCCGACTCCAGGGTGTCCAGGAGCTTCTCGTCCTCGCGGGTCACGTCGTACAGCGCGACGAAGACCTGCTCGAAGGGGTCCTGCACCAGGGTCGGCAGCGCGCCGTCCCAGCCGTGCTCCTCGCCGCCGAAGGTCAGCCGCCAGCCTTCGAGCCAGCCGGTGGTGCGCAGCGGCGAGTGCGGGCAGCGCTCGCCCATGCGGGCCGGATCGAGGTTGGTCGCCGTAGGCGGCGTAGAGGCGTCACGACACCGAAGGCTAGACCGTCGGTGCTCGGCATTAGGGTGGGGGCGTGACCCACTTCGATGTTCTCGTTCTTGGTGCCGGCCCCGGTGGCTACGTCGCGGCGATCCGAGCCGCTCAGCTCGGCAAGTCCGTCGCGGTCGTGGAGGAGAAGTACTGGGGCGGTGTCTGCCTCAACGTCGGCTGCATCCCCTCCAAGGCGCTGCTGCGCAACGCCGAGATCTCGCACCTCATCACCCACGAGAAGAAGACCTTCGGCATCGAGGGCGACGCGACGATGTCCTTCGGCCCGGCCCACGCGCGCAGCCGCAAGGTCGCCGATGCCAGCGCCAAGGGCGTGCACTACCTGATGAAGAAGAACAAGATCACCGAGGTCGACGGCTGGGGCACCCTGACCGGCACCTCCGACGGCAAGCACGGCATCGACGTCAAGGACGCCGACGGCAACGTCACCTCGCACACCTGCGACGACCTCGTCATCGCCACCGGCGCGCAGACCCGGCTGGTGCCCGGCACCTCGCTCAGCGAGCGCGTGGTGACCTACGAGGAGCAGATCCTCACCGACGAGCTGCCCGGCTCGATCATCATCGCCGGCTCCGGTGCGATCGGCGTCGAGTTCGCCTACGTGATGGTGAACTTCGGCGTGAAGGTGACCATCGTCGAGTTCCTCGACCGGATGGTGCCCACCGAGGACGCCGACGTGTCCAAGGAGCTGCTCAAGCAGTACAAGAAGCTCGGCGTCGACGTGCTGCTCACGACCAAGGTCGAGAGCATCGACGACTCCGGCGACCAGGTGAAGGTCACGGTCAGCAAGGACGGCGAGCAGCAGGTGCTCGAGGCCGACAAGGTGCTGCAGGCGATCGGCTTCGCGCCCCGCATCGAGGGCTTCGGTCTCGACGCGACCGGCGTCGAGCTCACCGAGCGCGGCGCGATCGCGGTCGACGCGCGCGGGCGCACGAACGTCGACGGCGTGTGGGCGATCGGTGACGTCACCGGCAAGCTGATGCTGGCCCACACGGCCGAGTCGATGGGCGTCATCGCCGCCGAGACGATCGCCGGCGCGGAGACGATCGAGATCGACTTCGACATGATCCCGCGAGCCACCTTCTGCCAGCCCCAGATCGCCTCCTTCGGCTACACCGAGGAGCAGGCGAAGGAGAAGGGCTACGACGTCAAGGTCGCGCAGTTCCCGTTCTCGGCCAACGGCAAGGCCCGCGGCATGGGCGAGGGCGTCGGCTTCGTCAAGATCGTCGCCGACGCCGAGCACCACGAGATCGTCGGCGCCCACATGATCGGGCCCGAGGTCACCGAGCTGCTGCCGGTGCTGACCCTGGCCCAGAAGTGGGACCTGACCGCCGACGAGGTGGCCCGCAACGTCTTCGCGCACCCGACGCTGTCGGAGGCGATGAAGGAGGCCGTCGAGGGCATCGCCGGCCACATGATCAACCTCTGAGCGCCGCCGCACCCGGTTGATCCACACGGCACGGAAGGAACGCACATGAGCGACAAGGTCGTCATCATCGGGGGAGGCCCCGGTGGCTACGAGGCGGCGCACGTGGCTGCCCAGCTCGGGGCGGAGGTGTCGATCGTCGACACCGACGGCCTGGGCGGGTCCGCGGTGCTCACCGACTGCGTGCCGAGCAAGACGCTCATCGCGACCAGCGAGCTGATGACCGAGGTCGGCGAGGCCGCCGAGCTCGGCATCACCTTCAACGACCCGAAGGGTGACGCCGCCACCGCGATCAAGGTCGACCTCGGCCGCGTCAACCGTCGCGTCAAGCAGCTGGCCAGCGACCAGTCCGGCGACATCCGTCGACGCCTGGAGCGCGACGGCGTCGAGCTGGTCGTCGGCCGCGGCCGCCTCGACGGCCCCAACCGGGTCGTGGTGACCGGCGCCGACGGTGCCGAGCAGTCGCTCGACGCCGACGCCGTGCTCATCGCCACCGGTGCCGCGCCGCGCGTGCTGCCCAGCGCCCAGCCCGACGGTGAGCGGATCCTCACCTGGGAGCAGGTCTACGACCTCGAGGAGCTGCCCACCGAGCTGATCGTCGTCGGCTCCGGTGTCACCGGCGCGGAGTTCGCCAGCGCCTACCTCGCGCTCGGCGTGCCGGTCACCCTGGTCTCCTCGCGCGACCGGGTGCTGCCCGGCGAGGACGCCGACGCCTCGCTGGTGCTCCAGGAGGTCTCGGAGCGCCGCGGCATGAAGGTGCTCTCGAAGTCGCGCATGGAGTCGGTCACCCGCGACGGCGACGTCGTCACGGTCACCCTCACCGACGGCCGCACGGTCCAGGGCTCGCACTGCATCCTCGCGCTCGGCTCGGTGCCCAAGACCGACGACCTCGGGCTCGAGGAGTCCGGCGTCGCGCTCAAGGACGGCGGTTTCGTCTACGTCGACCGCGTCTCGCGCACCTACGACCCGGGGCGTGTACGCCGCCGGTGACTGCACCGGCGTCCTGATGCTGGCCTCGGTGGCCGCCATGCAGGGCCGGATCGCGATGTGGCACTTCCTCGGCGACACCGTGCACCCGCTGGACCTGAAGAAGGTCTCCTCCAACGTCTTCACCGCACCCGAGATCGCCACCGTCGGCTGGTCGCAGCAGGCCGTCGACAACGGCGAGATCCAGGCCGAGGTGCTGATGCTGCCGCTGTCGGGCAACCCGCGGGCCAAGATGCAGGGCGTACGCGACGGGTTCGTGAAGCTCTTCTGCCGCCCCGGCACCGGCATCGTCGTCGGCGGTGTGGTCGTCGGTCCCCGGGCCAGCGAGCTGATCCACCCGGTCGCCCTGGCGGTCGCCGAGTCGATCACCGCCGACCAGCTCGCCCAGACCTTCACCGTCTACCCGTCCCTGAGCGGCTCCATCGCCGAGGCGGCGCGCCGGCTGCACCGGGTCTGACCGGGCTGACCGGGGCGGACGGCACGGGGTCGTGGAGTTCGAGCTCGAAGGCCCCGTGGTGGAGTGGCGCGGCCCGGCGCCGTTCTACTTCCTGCAGGTCTCCGTCGAGGAGACCGAGGACCTCAAGGTCGCGGCCCGGGGCGTGGAGTACTGGGGCCAGGTCCCGGTGCTGGTGCGTATCGGCGACACCGAGTTCAGCACCGCGCTCTTCCCCAAGGACGGCCACTACCTGGTGCCGCTGAAGGTCGCCGTACGCCGGGCGGCCGGCATCGAGGCGGGGGACGTGCTCACCCTCGGGTTGGACGTGGTGCGTTCCTAGCCGCCGCCGTCAGCGGCCGGACCGCCACTGTGGATGGGTCGGACCTCGAGGCCGCCGCCCTGCCTGACGACCGGGTTGGTGGCCGCTGTCGCGAGCGCGGCATCGAGGTCCGGCGCCTCCAGGATGTAGACGCCGGCCACCACCTGGGGTGAGTCGACGTAGGGGCCGTCCGTCACCGTCCCACCCCGAACGGCCTTGGCCATGGCCCGCGGTGTGAAGGCCCAGGCCCCGGTCATGGTGGCCTGCGAGGCCAGCTCGATCGCGTGCTCGTCGCAGACGGCGATCTCTGCGGAGGTGTCAGCGGTCTCGTCGGGTTCGTGAGCGGAGTCGTCGCTGTAGATGAGGACTGCGAACTGAGGCATGGCGCCCTTCCCGAGACGTCGGCAGCAGTGACCACCCGATGATGTCACCGCTGGGTGGTAGAACGTCCAGCACATCGTCGACGGGAAGGACAGCTCGTGGGGCGCAAGGCGATCATCTTCCACGGAACCGGGGCGAACCCCGACGTCGTGTGGCTCCCGTGGCTGCGGCGACGGCTGGCTGAACGCGGCTACGCCGTCGAGGCGCCGCACTATCCCGAGCTCAACATCGAACCCATCGCCACGTTCCTGCCGAAGGTCCTGGGCAACCACACCTTCGATGCGGACACCGTCCTGGTCGGGCACTCGGGCGGGGCAGCGCTGCTGCTCGCGATCCTGGAGCACATCGACACGCCGGTGGACCAGGCCGTCCTGGTCGCCGGCTACTGCACCCAGCCCAACTCCGAGGACGAACCCGTCCTGCAGGACGTCTATGACTGGGCGGCGATCCGGGCCAAGGTCCGCGACCTGTACCTCATCAACTCCCGCGAAGACCCGTACGGGTGCGACGACCAGCAGGGGCGCGCCATGTTCGAGCGGCTCGGCGGCACCCAGATCATCCGGGACGACGGCCACTTCGGAGACATCGACCAGCCGTACGAGTCCTTCGAGCTCCTCGACAGGCTGATCGACTGACGGGGTCCGGGGTGCTCAGTAATGTGGAGCGGACGCGAGGATTTGAACCTCGACCCCTTCCCTGGAAGGGAAGCGTGCTGCAACTACACCACGTCCGCGGAGCCGGTCTCTGACGAGATCGACAACGCACACAGTATGGACCACCGCACGGACCGTCCGCGCTCCCGGGGGTGCGACGCGCGGGCGTCGCGTTGCTCGACCTGACGTTCCGCACGCGACACGCCGGCGTCCGTGTGGGGAACGTCAGGATGATCGGCCCGGCACCACCGCGACCTTGCCCCGTACGTGGCCCTCGGCGAGGTGGTCGATGGCCTTGGCGGCCTCGTCGAGGGCGTAGGTGCGCTCCAGGACGGGTCGCAGCGTGCCGCGGTCGACCATCGCGGACAGCTCGGCGAAGTCCGCGGCGGTCTCCTTGCTCATCAGGGCGGTGAGCCGCTGGCTGACGAACAGGGAGAGGGCGAGGGCGAGGAGCTGGCGGTGGGTGCCGCCCAGCCACCGATCGCCACCCTCGCCGCCGGCGATCACGAGGGTGCCGTCGGGCTCCAGGCAGCGGCGCAGCAGTGAGAGCGGGCGCAGCCCGGCGAGGTCGATGATCACGTCGTAGCGGGTGCCTGACTGGTCGATCTCCTCGCGGGTGTGGTCGACGACGTGCGTGGCTCCGAGCGAGCGGACCAGGTCGGCCTTGGCGCCGCTGGCCACTCCGGTGACCTCGGCGCCGAGAGCGACGGCGACCTGGACGGCGTACGACCCGACGCCGCCGGAGGCGCCGATGACGAGCACCCGGTCACCGGCCTCGACACGAGCCAGTCGGACCGCCTGCAGGGCGGTGCCGCCCGAGATGGGCAGGACTGCGGCCTCCTCGAAGGAGATGGCGGCGGACTTGCGGGCCAGGCGACTCTCGGGGATGACGGCGAAGTCGGCGTACGAGCCGTCGGCGGTCCCGATGACCTCGTCGCCGATCGCGAACGCGGTCACGTCGGCGCCGACCTGGTCGACGACCCCGGCGACGTCGCGGCCCACGACCGGGTGCTTCGGGCGGCGCAGCCCGAAGGCCAGACGCACGGCGTACGGCCGCCCGGCCATCAGGTGCCACGTGCCGCGATCGACCCCGGCGGCGCGGACGCGGACGAGCACCTCGCGCGGTCCGGGCGAGGGGGTCGGCAGGTCGCCGAGGGTCAGGGTGTCGGTGCCGCCGTAGCGGTGTTGCGTGATGGCACGCATCGGAACTCCGTTCTTACGGTGTAAGGTATCGTTCGACCGTAGACTTACGGCGTAAGGTCAGTCAACGCCCCAGACGGGGTACAGGGGGTTCGGATGGCACGCGCACCGAGATCGTCGGGACGCGGTGCGCTGACCCGCGCGGCGATCGTGGCGGCGGCGGTGGGGATCGCCGACGCCGAGGGCGTGGCGGCGCTCTCGATGCGCTCGGTCGGCAGGTCGCCTGGGGGTGGAGGCGATGTCGCTCTACCACCACGTGGTCCAACAAGGAGGACCTGCTCGACGGCATGGTCGACGCCGTGTTCGCGGAGTTCCACGCCCCCGTGGTCGGGGGTGACTGGCGCGAGGAGATGCGCGCGGCGCTCGCTCTCGGCGCGCGACGGTCCTCACGAAGCACCCGTGGGCGGTGGGGCTGATGGACTGCGCGCCGCAACGCCGGGCTTCGAGACGCTGCGCCACCACGACGCCGTGCTCGGCTGCCTGCGCGAGGCCGGCTTCTCGCTGGCCCTCACCGGGCACGCCTTCGCCGTGCTCGACGCCCACCTCTACGGGTTCCTGATCCAGGAGATCGGCCTGCCCTTCGACGGCGAGCAGGACCTCGCCGAGCTCGGGCGAGCAGATGCTCGCCGCGCTGCCCGAGGGGCAGCTGCCGTACTTCCGCGAGTTCACCCTCGAGCACGCGCTGCAGCCGGGCTACGACTTCGGCGACGAGTTCGAGGTCGGGCTCGAGCTGGTGCTCGACGGGCTGGAGACGCGGCTGCGCGCAGGGTGAGGCCGCTGCCGGTCGGTGGCGGTCAGCGCCGGGCACGACAGGATGCAGGTACGCCGCGGGGCGTCCGAGGAGGCGAGATGTCCGACGACGAGGTGCTGCAGCGGGCCCTGGCGCACGCCCGGGCGTGGCGGGCCGGCGCCCCCGAGCACCGGTCGGGCCGAGCGCCGGCGTCGAGGAGATGCTGGCGACCTTCGGGGGACCGCTGCCCGAGCAGGGCACCGACCCCGTCTGCGGTGATCGACGAGCTGGCGCTCGGCGCGGCGCCGGGCCTGCTGAACATCCAGTCGGGCCGGTTCTTCGGCTGGGTGATGGGCGGCACCCTCCCGGCGGCGCTGGGTGCCGACTGGCTGGTCAGCGCCTGGGACCAGAACGCCGGCCTGCGCGACGCGATGCCCGCGGTCGCGGTGCTCGAGGAGGTGGCCGGCGCCTGGATGCTCGAGCTGCTCGGGCTGCCCGACGCGAGGCGGACGTCGGCTTCGTGACCGGCGCGACGATGGCCAACTTCACCGGGCTCGCGGCGGCCCGGTTCGCCGTGCTCGACCGCGTGGGGTGGGACGTCCACCGCGACGGGCTGACCGGCGCGCCCCGGGTGCACGTGCTGGTGGGCGCCGAGCGGCACGACACGGTCGACCTGGCGCTGCGCTACCTGGGCCTGGGCGCCCCGACGGTGGTGGCGGCCGACGGCGCAGGGCCGGATGGACCCCGCCGCGCTGGAGGCCGCGCTGGCGGACGTACCCGACGGCGAGCCGGTGATCGTGTGCCTGCAGGCCGGCAACCTGCACTCGGGGGCCTTCGACCCGTTCCCCGAGCTCGTCGCCGCGGCCCACGACCGGGGCGCCTGGGTGCACGTCGACGGCGCCTTCGGGCTGTGGGCGCTGGCGTCGCCGCGGCCTGGCCCCCTCGCGCGCGGGGTCGAGGCCGCCGACTCGTGGGCGACCGACGCCCACAAGACCCTCAACGTCACCTACGACTGCGGCATCGTCGTCGTGCGCGACCCGGTGGCGATGCGCAGCGCGATGGGCGTGCACGCGAGCTACCTGCCCGACGCCGTCGGGCCCCGGCAACCCCTACGAGAAGGTGCCCGAGCTCTCGCGCCGCGCGCGCGGCGTGCCGGTGTGGGCGGCGCTGCGCTCGCTGGGCAGCGCCGGCGTCGCCGCCCAGGTCGACCGGCTGGCCGAGCGTGCGCGCGGCATCGCCGACGGACTGGCCGGCGTGACCGGGCGTCGAGGTGCTCAACGACGTCGTCTACACCCAGGTCTGCCTCGCCGTCGACGACGGCCGCACCGAGGAGTTCTGCGCGCGCCCTGACCGGCTCGGGCGAGGTCTGGATGTCGCCGTCGCGCTGGCAGGACCGCGACGTCGTCCGGGTGTCGGTCTCGAACGCCGCCACGACCGACGACGACGTACGCCGCACGGTGGCGGCCGTGCGCCGCGCCGTGGCCGGCTGAGGCGACGCTGCTGGCTCGAGCGCCGGGCCTCGAGCCGGCCGGCCGGCTCCCACTCCTCTGGTCAGGACCGGTCGGGAGGAGGACAGTTCAGAGCATGGAGCCTGTCGAGAGCTGCGCCGACCAGCTGGCCGATGCTGCGCGCTCGATGCAGGGATGGGCGAACACGCAGCTGACGCTCGAGAAGGTCGTGCTGGTCGCCACCGAGATGATCCAGGGGTGCGGCCTGTCGGACTCCATCTGCCACAGCGACAGGATCGACACCCCGGTCGGGAGCGACGAGACGCTGAACCGGATCGAACGACTCCAGTTCGTGCTCAAGGAAGGCCCCTGTTTCGACGCGCTCCACATGCACGAGATCGTTCGCAGCGGCGACCTGGTCAACGACCAGCGCTGGCCCACGTGGCGGGCCCTTGCGTCGCGAGCGGAGGTGGGTGTCGTCTCGATCGTGCAGCTACCGCCTGTACACCACCCGGGACACGCTCGGCGCCATCGAACCTGTACTCGGCCGAGCCCGACGCGTTCGACGCCGACGACATCAACAACGGACATGCGCTCGCCGCCCACGTGGGCGTGGCGCTGGCCGCCTCGCAGAACGCCGAGCACCTGCACGAGGCGATCGCAAGTCGCACGGTGATAGGTCGGGCCGAGGGCATCCTGATGGAACGCTTCGACCTGCCAGCAGACCAGGCGTTCGGAGTGCTGCGCCGCGTCTCGCGGGGGCGCAACGTGAAGCTCGAACCGCATAGCCGAGGAGCTGGTCCGCACCGGTCAGACGCCGAGCTGACGGATCCTCCGCGTGGTGGTCGGAGGGCTGCAGGGACGCGTCGGCTGCGTGCAGTCGCGTCCCTGCATTCCCCCTCTTCCGCACGCAGCTCGAGCGCGGAGTCGATGAGCCGGTCGCAACCGGGCAGGCGCCCTCGGGACTCGGGCATGGTCGGGATCGCCGTCGCGGAGCTGCGCCTCGAGCCACCGGAGCAACGCCCGTTGCCGGACCGCGGTCTGCGGATTGCCTTCGCAGACCCCGCGCAGGAACGTGTGGGCGACGGTGGGCAGGGGTGTGCGAGACATCCGCGCCCAACCGACCAGCACCGCGAACGCCTGGTGCGAGTCGATCCCGTAGAACAGCATCAACGCGCCCTTGGCCTGCTCGATGAGCGCGGGTCTGGCGTTGATCTCGCACGAGGCCTGGAGCGATCGGTCCGTGCCAGCGGCCCTGTCGGCAGCTCGCTCGCGCTGCAACACGTCAAGCAGACGGTTCGCGGAGCGGCGCGCGTCCGGGGTGAGGGAGCTTGGTCGAGGGTGGGCATGCGTGGACCTCTCAGGGAGAGCCGTCACGGCCGAGAAGAAAGTGCCGCGGGCTGACATCCCAACCACCGTGAACCAACGTAGGCCACACGTTCGACCCTGTCTACGCACAGGTCGCAGCTCGCCGGGTGGTCCTACCCGACAGTGGCCCGGAACTGTGTGGGACTGCAGCCCAGGTGCGACCTGAAGGCCGTGTTGAACGCCGTCAAGGATCGGAAGCCCGAGGCGTGCGCGATGTGACCCACGGTGCTCGCCCGCCAGCCGGGGTCGCCGAGCCGGGACGCCGCGCGCTCGAGCCGCTGCTGGCGGATCATCTCGGCCGGGCTGGTCCCGGCCAGACGCATCGATTTCTGCAGGGAGCGCAGCGACCAGCCCATGAGGGAGGCCAGCTCGGCCGGCCCGAGGTCGGGGGAGTCCGAGTGCTCCCGGACCAGGGCGAGGGCCTGCGTGGACAGGTCGACGGGCTCGCGCCGGGGCAGGACGAGGGCTGCCGCTTCGCAGGCCCGCAGGAAGGAGTCCGCGTCGAGGTCTGCTCGCTCGGCGGCGATCTGGCGGAGCATGGCGGCGAAGACGGCACCCGGCCCGCGGGCCAGGTCCCAGACCGCGGGCCGGTCGATCGACTCGGTACGCCACCAGGCGCGGGGCAGGCTCAGCACGAGCGCGTGGGCGTGGGCGTCCTGCTCCAGCTGGAAGCCGCGCTCCATCGACACCGCCCCGGCGAGGCCGGGGGACAGGTCGTGGCGGACGCCGGCGGCGACGATGCGCACGGTGCCCGAGGTCGGCACGACCACGCGGAGGCTGTCGTCGCCGTCGTGGTCGACGTCCTTCTCCTGCCTGCGGTAGCAGACCGCGTCGGACCAGAAGTCGACGAGCTGCAACGCCCCGCAGCGCTGGACCTGCGTCCCTCCGTTGAAGGCCGTCGGTGAGCCGAAGTCGAGGCCGAGCCGGCCGTGGTTGTCGGTGACGTGGTCGCGCCAGGCGGCGGCGCGGGCCGCCGGCGAGAAGGCGCTGGTCTCCGTCCCTCCGAGGAGGTAGTCGACCGTCATCGCGAGCACCTGCCGGGCCGTGCGTGCATCCGTCCTCCTGGGGCGCGAAACGGTGAGACCGACCCGTGCGGTGTGACTACCGTCGCATCCTAGGAGCACCCACCCGACGTACCGGAGGAACTGTCATGGAGCACGTGGAAGTCAACGGGACCCGCCTCGCCTACGTGGACGAGGGGCCGAGGGACGGCGAGGTCGTGCTGCTCAGCCACTCGCTGTTCTTCGACCACTCGATGTTCGAGCCCCTGACGGCACTGTTGAACGACGCGGGCTACCGCACCGTGGCCTACGACCACCGTGGCCAGGGCGCCAGCGCCTCGGCAGCGGACCGCGAGGAGCTGTCCATGGACAACCTCACCGCGGACGCGGCCGCGCTGATCGAGGCGCTCGGGATCGGTCCGGTCCACGCGGTCGGCAACTCCATGGGCGGCTTCATCACCCTGCGCCTGGCGGCCCGGCACCCGGAGCTCGTACGCACGGTCGCCGCGCTCGGCGCCTCCAGCGAGGAGGAGCACAAGCTGCAGGAGTTCGCACCCCTGGTCGAGACCCTCGGTGAGCACGGTGGCGCACCCGTCATCGACGTGCTGCTCTACATCATGTTCGGCGACGCCAGCCTGGCAGCGGGCGGACCCGTGGTCGAGCACTGGCGCGAGAAGATGCTGGCGCTCGGCCCGTCCATCGGGGACGCCGCGCACCAGGTCATCCACCGCACCCGGATCGTCGAGGAGCTGGCCGGCTGCACCGTCCCGGTCCTGGCGCTCGCGGGCGAGCAGGACCACGCCTACCCGCAACCGATCTCCGGGTCCAACATCGCCCAGGCCACGGGCGGCCGCGACGAGACCGTGGCCGACGCCGGCCACTCGCTGGCCCTGGAGAAGCCGCAGGAGGCGGCTGACCTGCTGCTGACGTTCTTCAAGTCGGCCTAGGACACCTGCACGGACCGTCGCCCACCAGGGGCGCCCTGAGATCAGACGGATCAGCGAACCAGGGCGCCCGACCGGGGCTCATGCGCAGGAGACCGTAGGGACGCGATCGCACCCTCCTGGACTATCCGGGCGTCAGGGTGCGGCTCTCATCCCTGGGCGACCGCGGTCCTGAACGACCTTCGACATGGAGTCGCGTCCACGCGAACCCGGCCAGCCCGACCAGCACCGGCCACAGGGCCAGACGTTCGAGGGCGCCCGATGCGGGGCCGTCGCCGGAGAGCACGAACAACACCGCTGCCGTGCCGGTCACGACTCCCGCGGCCAAGAGCGTCCTGGCCAGTCGCGGCCAGTCGTTCCGCAATCGCGCACCGAGCACGATCAGGGCGACCGGTTGCGCCACGAACAAGGGGGTCGCGGCGATCGCATGCAGGCTGGCGCTCTGGTCCAGAGGCGCCATGCCCGTGGCGACCGAGCTCAGCCCCGAGACCACGAGCAACCCCGTGACCCACGGCCCCAGCGACCGCGAGAGCAGCAACGCACCGCCGGCCAGCAACGCACCGAAGCCGATGAACGAGCCGTTCAGGATCTCGTGACGCGGCGAGCAGTACGCCGCCGAGCAACCGATCTCTCCGAGTCTGCTGACCGAGTCGGAGAGGAAGCTGTAGCCGCCCGTCGTGGCCGCCGCGACGACGAACTCGGTCGCGATGTAGACCGGTCGCACGAGCAGTGCCAGCGCTCCCCAGCGCGCAGCCCGGCTCCCAGAGCCCGGAGACCCCCAGAGTCGTCGTTGTCGGGATGTAGGCATCTGGGCACCGTAGACCGTGCTGGAGACACCTCGCAGCTGCGTCGGTCGAGTCGCCACGTCACCCCGGTGTTCAGGCGGCGGAGAGACACGATGCCGCGAGGGGCTGCGCGTTCAGGGCGGCTCAGTCCAGTGGGGTGTCGACCCAGCCGACGAACCGGCTGCCGACACCCGGGATCTCCTCACGACGGTCGCCGCGGAGCGGACGCGGCAGATCGGAGGGCTGATGGAGGGCGCAACTGACGAATGTGAACGTCGGCCACCACTTCTTCGGCCGGGCTCTCTCGGCGAACCCGCAGACATGGCAGATCAGATCGACCCACACCGGCTTCTTGCCGGTCCGGTTGGCACGGGACTGGACCAGCCACGGTGGCGGGCTGTCCTCGATCTCACGCAGCTGGGCTTCGGTGAGCGTCGTGGGCAGGCCGTGTCGGGTGGCCATCTCCAGGGGGATGTCCAAGCGTTGGGCAGCGTCGCGGCGGGTGATCATCGTCCCCAACCATAGTCAGTGCCTCAGGGCGCGCGGGCCGAGCCGATCGCGGCGGAAAGACGCAGCCCGTCCTGATGGATGGTGACCTGGCGGGGCTGCCAGCCTCGACTTCGTCGCCTCTCCGCAGACGCCGTCGGGCGTCGTCGGCGAGCGGGGGATACCGAAGGAGCGAGGAGCGCCGTCACCTGGAGTGACGGGCTATCGCCATGCCGGCCCGGGCTGAATCAGCTCGACGCCCTCGACAGGTCGACGGACGGCATGGGCCTGAGCGTGTGCCCTACTGCGCCTCGGCCCATTGAGCGTGGGTGATCGACGTCCCCGAGATCCGCCATTCCATGGGTCCCCGGCTCGAACGCCCCAGGACAACTGCTGCGGCACTGCTCGTCGAGCTGAACACCTGGTCGTGGACGAAGACGAGGTATCCGTCCTGCGCAGCAAGGACGCCCGATGCAACGAGCTCGTCCTGCAGACGCTCGGAGGACTGGCCCGAGTTGCGAGTGATCCAAGGTCGGGCACGGGAGCCCGCCTGGACGAGCAACCCGCCGTCGCTCGGCCGCCCCCAGGCCAGTTCCGATCCGTCGCTCGTGACGGCGAAGGTTGGCGTGGCCTCTGAAAGGGGGGCTGCGACGACGACGGGGCCGACCTCGCTCGAGGCCGGCAGCAAGGGGACAGGGTCCGCGGACACAGGAGCACCAGGGTGTGCTCGGCCGTCCGGGACATCAGCAGTCTTCGGCTCGCCCGTGCGAAGGATCGACTGGTCCGTCGGCTGAACATGATCGGGCGCATGCAGTTCGAGCTGGCGCCGGATCTGGGCGCGGAGGAGCTCTCGACGGGCTGCGAAGAACGCGAGGAACCCGGTCGCGTCGGTCGGCAGGGTCGGCATCGCGTTGCGGGCCAGGTAGGCATCGGCCCCCTCCCCTGATCCGTACCGGTCAGCGACCCACACGTTCGGAGTCGTGGCCGACTTGTCGATGTTGACCATGCCTTCGAGAAGCTGGAGGTTGGGCAGGAGGTCTTGTCGAGACTGGATCTCGTCGATGGACGTGTCGTCGAGTCCGATCTTGCGCAGAGCCGGCTTGCGAAGAAGCGCCTTCGGAAAGACGTGATCGACGTGGTGCACGTGGCGCGTATCCACGTGGGGAAAAAGCAGAGCGAGAAACGCGAAGGTCCGCTTCTGTCCGTAGCGCAGGTCGAGCAGGTCGTCCAGGAGCGCCTCGGTGAGCGTCAGCGGCTTGCCCCTGGCCGCCAGCCGCTGTTCGATCTCGGCCAGTGGGAACCCGTCCTGCCCGGCCGCGTCGACCGCACCGCGCAGCTCACGCAGAAGTGTGTCGAGGCCCGAACCCCACACCCCGGGTTGGACACTGCTGCGCAGGACAAAGGACCGCAGCAGCGCTCGATCTGACTGATGGCGAACCGCGGTCCGGTAGTCCTCGCCGAGGTTCCGCTGGTGCAGGTAGTAGGCGACGGGGATGAGCACGCTGTCGGCCGGCAGTGTGGCCTGTGACAGCCCGAAGTCGGCGAGCAGTCCCGTGGCGGTCTGGAGAGATGCAGCGATCCGGTCCCAGGCCGTGTCGAGAATCGCCATGTTCGTGGCGTTGAAGTTCTTCACCCGGAAGGCGAAGTCGCCAATGCCGGCCAGGACCAGGCCGGCCTTGAGCACGACGTCCTGCGAGAAGGCGAAGCCCTGGCCGACGCCGTTCAACGAGTCCACCAGGCCGTGGATCTCCTCGCGCGCGTCGCGCTCGGTCCACTGCGCCGTGGCGATCGAGAGCAGCAGGTCGCTGTAGGACAAGACAGTGCCGCCCGAGTTGACGCGGATGAAGATGTCGAGGACGCGCTCGACGTCCTGGTCGTCCTCCTCGTAGAAGTGGACGGACGTCGTGGAGTGCACCGACTCCCACAGGCCGCTGAGCATCTCGATGACGTTCTGGTCGTTCGCCCACCCCCGCTGACCTGCGATGCTCCAGAGGCCGGAGACCGACGTCGCGTCGAAGATGTCCGCGACTGGGAAGAACGCCGTGTCGTCCGCCACCTCGGCAGCGGCTACGCCGTCCGTGGTGAGGAAGCGGAGGTCATACCTCAAGCCGGCTTCGTTCTCCTGCGCGAGGCCGCGGACGTTGAGGTAGAGCCTGCGGTGGGGGTAGGCGAGCGGGTTCGCGCGACGACCGCCGGTCCTGCGGAAGGAGTAGCTGCCCCGGAGCCCGATGTTGAGCGATGTCAGTCGCTGCTGACCGTCGAGGACGGCGGTGACAGCGGCTGGCGGTAGGTCGATCGCAGGACAGTGCCGGTTGGTGAGCTCGTGGTAGTCCCTCAGGAACCCGTAGAAGCGGAACAGCTTGACCGTCTCGGGCTGGACCTTCCACGACAGAAAACTGCCGACCGGGTATCCGCGCATCAAGGAGTCGAAGAGCCGGATCACCTGCGCGGGCTCCCACACGAACTCTCGCTGGATCGCCGGGAGTACCAGCTCGTTGCGCTGGACCCGTCGCAAAGTCTCGGCGATCGTGGTCGGTGGTTGGTATCCCACTGCTACACCAGCTTCTTTCGTCGGACGATGAGATCGCTGCTCAGTTAACCCGAACGAGCGCGATGAAGATGGTCACCTGTACGACGACCTACCGAACCGCGCGTAGGCCCGCACAGCTCGAGGTGAGCTGCGAGGCGCGGACGCACGCTTGCAGCATCGCAGGCGCACGGGCCACCTCGTCCAGGTAGCCGAATGACGCCATGGACGGGTCTGCCCAGAGTCCCCGCAGGGCTTGTCGGACTGAGACCAACCGCGGCGGAGTGACCGCGACTTCCCCTCACCGCCGACGAGGCCCTCGCCAGTGTGTGTGCAGGTCAGCGGCTTGTGGCGGGATTGTCGGTGGTCGGTGCTTGAGTAGGTTCATGACGCTGATCGAGACGGACGCACACGGCGGGCCGGTGTGGGTCGAGGACCTGGACCGCGACGCTGTGCTGGGGTTCGCCGAGGAGGCGAAGGCCCTGGAGCGGGCGGCTGCACGCCGGGTGCTGCGGGTGGCGGTGCGGTGGTGTGAGACCAACGCGGTCGACGACGCCCGGGACGCGGCCGGGTACGGCGAAGTGGGTGGCGACCTGGACGCGCCGGAGCGGATCGGTGGGGACGGGCGCCCGATGGTGGCGGCGTTCTCGGCCGAGCCGCTCGCGGGCGCGCTGGGGATCACCACGACCGCGGCGTTGACGCTGATGGCCGACGCGCTCGAGCTGGAACACCGACTGCCCCGGGTCCGGGCCCGCGTGGAGTCGCTCGAGGTGCCGGTGTGGCGGGCCCGCAAGATCGCCGCCGCCACCTCCTCGCTCTCACCAGAGGCGGCCGCCTACGTCGACGCCCAGGTCGCGCCGCGCGCCCACGTGGTCGGCGCGGTCGCGCTGGAACGGATGATCGAGACCGCCCGGGCCCGCTTCGACGTCGAGGCCCACGAAGAGGCCGAGGAGACCGCCCAGGACACCTGGGACGTCACCCTCAGCCACGGCGGCACCCTCGACGACCGCTGGCTGGGCACCTCCTGGATGAGCATCGCCGGCGACACCGCCACCCTCAAGGACCTCGAGTCCCTGGTCGCCAAGATCGCCCACGACCTGCTGACCGAGCACCCCGACCTGTCCCTGGCCCGGCGTCGCGTCCTGGCGGTCCAGGTCATCGTCGACCGCGCCCGCGCCCACGGAGACACCCCGGCCGCCGGCAGCGCCTACAAGCTCTACCTCCACCTCACCGCCACCACCGGCAGCGACGGCACCCTCGAGGTCGCCGACCTGGGCCGCGCCGAGGGCCTGGGCCCCGTCACCACCGCCCGCATCCGGGAGTGGCTGGCCGGCGCCAGGGTCACCGTGACCCCGGTCCTGGACCCCGACCGCGGCGACCCCGTCGACGCCCACGACCCGCCGGCCTGGATGCGCGAGCAGGTCGTCCTGCGCGACCAGCACTGCGTCTTCCCCGACTGCCAACGCCCCGCGAGAGCCTGCGACCTCGACCACATCGACCCCTACGACCCACACGGCCCACCCGGGCAGACGCATCCGGGCAACCTCGCCTGCCTCTGCAGACGACATCACCGGGCCAAGACCACCACCGATCCCACCAGGCAATGGACCTACCGCCGACAGCCCGACGGCAGCTACGCCTGGACCGGACCCCAGGGCCAACGACTCATCGTCGTCCCCGGCCACGGCACCTACACGCCCTCCTAGCCGACCAGGACGTCCGGGTCAGGTGTCACCAGTCCTGCCACGGCACGATCGTGCTCACCGGAGTCGAGAGCAGCACCTCCCCGGCGCCCGGAGTCCCGAGGTCGGCCTCCACAGCGGCGATCCGGGAGCTGGTCTCGACCGGCTCCTCGTCGAGGTAGACCAGCCGCACCCGCAGCGAGCCCGGTGCATCCTCGCGGCCGCCTGCGACCAGCGACCGGCTGCGCTGCTGCTCCACGAGGGCGAACGTGTACGCCCCGGCCACCCCGTCCACGTCGAGCAGCGCCGGGATCACGGTGCGGTCCTCGTGGGCGAACGCGGTGTGCGTGTCGGCGCCGTGCGGCTCCTCGTACCGGGTCAGGGTGACGTGCAGCCCACGGTTCGGCCGGTAGGGCAGCGCCTCGGGGCTCACCAGCGCTGAGCGTGCGACGTACCCCTTGACGGGGCGGAAGAAGGCCAGCAGGTCGCGCTGCACCCCCGGGATCAACGGGCCGCGGCCCCACTGGAAGGAGTCCTCCCCGAGCTGGCTCCACGCGCGCACCGCCGCGTCGGTCGGCGGGTGGAACCAGTACATGGCGACGTAGTCGGTCCCGTCGAAGGGTGCGGTGCCGGAGCCGGCCTCCCGGCACTCGGGCCCCCGAGCCCACCGGTCCCCCCACGCCACGCCCGGCAGTGCCAGGTTCTCCGGGCGGTGGTCCAGCTGGTGCCACCGGTTGTAGGCATGGTGGTTCTCCGCCGAGCCCTCCGCCAGACGGATGAACGAGAAGAAGACGAGATCCATCATCACTCCTGAGAACTAGCTGACTCCGAGGACGACCTGTCCCGCGTCGACGTGCCACCGCTGGTCGAGGCGGACCCCGGCGAGCAGTCGGCGGTCGTGCGAGACCAGGAGGAGCGCGCCGTCGTAGGAGTCCAGCGCCTGCTCGAGCTCCTCGATGGCGGGCAGGTCGAGGTGGTTGGTCGGTTCGTCGAGCACCAGCAGGTTCACGCCGCGGGCCTGCAGCAGCGCCATGGCCGCGCGGGTGCGCTCGCCGGGGGAGAGGCGGCCGACGTGGCTGGCGACCTGGTCGGCCTTCAGCCCGAACTTCGCCAGCAGCGTGCGCACCTCGGCCTGCGTCATCTCCGGTACGACGCTCTCGACGGCGGCACCCAGCGGCAGGTCGTCGTCGAGCCCGGTCCGCGCCTGGTCGATGACGCCGATCGCGACCGAGGCCCCCAGCGACGCCGTGCCCGTGTCCGGGGCCGTGCGCCCCAGCAGCAGGTGCAGCAGCGTGGTCTTGCCGGCCCCGTTGGGGCCGGTGATGCCGATCCGGTCGCCGGCGCTGACCTGTACCGACACCGGGCCGAGGGTGAAGTCCCCGAGCCGCTTGGTGACCGCGTTGAGGGTGGCGACCACCGAGCTCGACCGCGGTGCGGCGGCGATGTCGAACTGCAGCGTCCACTCCTTGCGCGGCTCCTCGACCTCGTCGAGCCGGGCGATCCGCGACTCCATCTGGCGCACCTTCTGGGCCTGCTTCTCCGACGACTCCGTCGACGCCTTGCGGCGCATCTTGTCGTTGTCGGGGTTCTTCTTCATCGCGTTCCGCACACCCTGCGAGCTCCACTCGCGTTGCGTGCGCGCCCTGGAGACCAGGTCGGCGCGGGTGTCGGCGTACTGCTCGTAGGCCTCGCGGGCGTGGCGTCGGTTGACGGCCCGCTCCTCGAGGAAGGCGTCGTAACCGCCGTCGTAGACCGTGACCCGGCCCTGGGCCAGGTCGAGCTCGACGATCCGGGTCACGCACCGGGCCAGGAACTCGCGGTCGTGGGAGACCAGCACGACACCCCCGCGCAGTCCCTGGACGAAGCTCTCGAGCTGGGCCAGCCCGTCGAGGTCGAGGTCGTTGGTCGGCTCGTCGAGCAGCACGACGTCGAAGCGGCTGAGCTTGAGCGCGGCCAGCGCGACGCGGGCCGCCTGCCCGCCCGACAGCGCGGTCATCGGCGTGGCCGGGTCGAGCCGCAGACCGACCTCGGCGAGCACCGGCGCGATCCGGTCCTCGAGGTCCGGGGCACCGCTGCCGAGCCACCGGTCGAACGCGACGGCGTAGGCGTCGTCGGCGCCGGGGTGCCCGGAGCCGAGCGCCTCCGCGGTCGCCTCCATGGCGGCGGTCGCCTCGGCGGCGCCGGTGCGGCGGGCCAGGTAGCGGGCGATGCTCTCGCCCGGCACCCGCTCGTGCTCCTGCGGCAGCCAGCCCACGAAGGCGTCGCTGGGCGCGCACGTCACGGTGCCGGAGAACGGTGACGTGGCTCCGGCGAGCAGGGCGAGCAGCGTCGACTTGCCGGCGCCGTTGGCCCCGACCACCCCGACCACGTCGCCCGGGGCGACTGTGAGGTCGAGCCCCTCGAACAGCACCCGGTGGCCATGACCGCCGGACAGGTCCTTCGCAACGAGCGTGGCAGTCACGGCTGGAGCGTAGGCCACGCCGTGCCCACGGGCCCACCGCGAGCGACTCGTCGAACCGTGGTCGGTCGTGACGGCGGGGTGGCATACCGTTGCGCCAGATGACTGAGAGCGACGCCCTGCGCCATGCGACCCCGCCGTTGGTGGCGGGTCTCGACGTGACCGCGAAGGCGGGTCTCGTGATGCTCCTCGTCATGTCCTTGCTCTTCCCCGACCTGGGCAACGTCGAGGACAAGGCTGCGGGCCTGCGCGCGTTCGCCTACCCGATGCTCGCCTTCACCGTGCCGGTCGTGTGGTGGGTGCGCCGGCGCGAGCGAGCATCGTTCCCATGGGTGGCCGACCTGATGATCACCTCCACGTGCTTCACCGACACCCTGGGCAACAGGCTGGATCTCTACGACTCGGTGGTCTGGTTCGACGACCTGATGCACCTCATGAACACCGGCCTGCTCACCGCGGCCGTCGTCGTGTTGACGATGCGGCACACCTCGACCCTCGCAGCGGTCCTGGAGAGGTCACTGGCCTTCGGTGTCACCGCTGCCGTCAGCTGGGAGATCGCCGAGTACTTCGCGTTCATCAGCAAGTCCTCCGAGAGGCGTCACGCCTACGCCGACACGCTCGGGGACCTCGCCCTCGGATCGCTGGGCGCGGTGATCGCTGGAGTCGTCGTGCACCGGCTCTGGCGACGGGGTCTGCTGTCGTCGGCTGCGCCTCGGCAGGAGGCGCACGAGCCCCCTGCACGCCCGGCCGTGGAGCCCTTCTCAGCCGCCGGCTGACGCCAGGGCCGGCCCGCATCGACCTAGCCGACTGACTCCTACTGGTGCCCGATCATCCCGGCCTGCGACACTCCGGCCCGGGTGCCCGCCTCGGCCTTGGCGACGCTGGTCAACCAGCCCGACGTGGACGCGTTCGACACCGAGCTCCACGAGTGGACCGCGGCGTCCTCGGCGGCGTACCAGGGCACGTACCGGTCGCCGATGCGCACCATCCGCACCTGCGGCTCAGCGCCCTCGCCGAGCCGCAGCGCGTCGTTGCGGCACACCTCGACCTGGCGCTCGGTGCCGTGCGGAGGCGTCCACGCGAGCGTCGTCACCGCGGGGCCGTGCTGGGGGTTGAAGAAGCACGGGCCGCGGCGCTCCGGCAACGGCTCGCCGGCCCGCAGGGCCAGCACCGCGGCGCGGGCGTAGCGGCCCCGGTCGAGGACCTCCTCCATCGCGCCCACCTGCGCCAGCGTGGTCGCGGCCTCGAGAGCAGCGGCAGCCTCGGCGTAGGCGTCGAGCGCCTGCTGGTGGAAGTCGCGGACCTCGTGGGCGTGCGAGCCCTCGAGGTCGATGTCGAGCTCGGCGACCTGCTCACCGAGGACCGTGACGTCCTCGCGGGCCAACCGGCGTGCCGAGCGGAACTCCTCGGCCTCCTGCAGCTCCTGCTCGCGGCGCTCGCGTCGGGCTCCCCAGGGTGTCTTCATGGGCCCCTCTTTACCCGATCTCCGGGCGGTGCACACCCCCGTCCCGCGGACCTGGTGGGATGGGGACATGGAGATCTGGCTGAACCCCGCCTGCTCGAAGTGCCGCGCTGCGACGGCGGCCCTCGACGAGGCCGGTGCGGAGTACTCCGTGCGTCGCTACCTCGACGAGCCGCCCACCCGCGCCGAGCTCGAGGACGTCCTGGCGCGGCTCGGCGTCGAGCCCTGGCACATCACGCGGACCGGCGAGCCGGAGGCGAGCGCGGTCGCGGACCTGCCGCGCACCGCCGAGGCGCGCGGGCAGTGGCTCGACGCGCTGGCCGCCCACCCCCGGCTGATCCAGCGCCCGATCATCACCGCCGACGACGGCACCACCGTGGTCGGTCGCGACCCCGAGTCGCTCGCGCGGGTGCTGCCGCCTGCGCAGGTCGGTTGAGCGCAGTGCAGTTGAGCGCAGGGCAGTTGAGCACCGGAGCTGCTGAAACAACTTTTGAGCCGCGGCGGGCGTCGTACTCTTCGCCCGCCCCCTCTCGGAAGGTCCACCATGCCCCGTCGTCCCGTTGCGCTCGCGCTCCTGCTCGCCTCCGTGCTCTCGTCGCCGCTCGTCGCGGCCGGTGCCCACGCCGAGCCACCGGACCGGGCGGAGCGCGCCGGTGACGTGGTGCTCGAGGGACGCGGCTACGGCCACGGCAAGGGCCTGTCGCAGTACGGCGCCCGCGCGGCCGCGCAGCAGGGACGCAGCCACACCGAGATCCTCGACTTCTACTACCCCGGCACCCAGCGCGGCCGGGTCGAGGGCGACGTCGAGGTGCTGATCAGCGCCGACACCAGCAACGACGTCAAGATCCTCCCGGCCCGCCGGCTTGCGGCTGCGCAGCCTGGGGGAGGGGCGCACCTGGAACGTCTCGCGCCGCGAGCCCGAGGCCCGCGCCTGGCGACTCACCTCGGCCACGAAGGGGCGCAGCCACCTGCGAGGCCAAGGTGGACGGTCGCTGGCGCAGCGTGCTGAAGCCCGACGGCGACGCCGAGCTCGTGGCGCGCGAGCCGCTGACCCTGATCACCCCCACCGGCCGCGCGACCTACCGGGGCGCGCTGCGCTCGGCGTCGACGGGGGAGGGGCGCGCGCGCGACACCGTCAACGTCGTCTCCTTCGAGGACTACCTGCGCGGTGTGGTGCCGCGCGAGGTCCCGGCGCTGTGGCCGGCCGAGGCGGTGCGGGCGCAGTCCGTGGCGGCGCGCACCTACGCGGCCTACGAGCGCGACCACGCGCCCGCGACCCGGCACTACGAGCTCTGCGACACCTCGCACTGCCAGGTGTACGGCGGCGTCGACTCCGAGCACGCGGCCTCCGACGCGGCGATCGAGGCGACCGCAGGGGTGGTGCTGACCCACCAGGGCGCCCCCGCCTTCACCCAGTTCTCGGCCAGCAACGGCGGCTGGACCCGCGCCGGCTCGTTCGACTACCTGCAGGCCGCGGAGGACCCCTGGGACTCCGCGCCCGGCAACCCCTACCTGGCGTGGAGGGCCACGATCACCGCCGCCGACCTCGAGGCCGCCTGGCCGGGCTCGGGTGACCTCGTCTCGTTCGCGGTCGTCCAGCGCGACGGCAACGGGGCCTGGGGCGGTCGGGTCGTGCGCGTGGAGGTCCGGTTCACCGGTGCCACCCGCACCCTCTCCGGAGACGACGTACGCCGCTGGTTCGGGCTGCGCTCGGACTGGTTCCGACCCGCCGGGTGAGGGCTGCGGGCCTACAGGCCCGCGAGCACCCGCCGCAGCCGGTCGATCTCGGCCGACTGGCCGGCGTTGACGTCGTCGGCGAGCTCGAGCACCCGCTGGTCCCGGCCGGCCGAGAGCGCGTCGAGCGCCATCTCCACCGCGCCCTCGTGGTGGGCGATCATGCCCTCGAGGAAGAGCCGGTCGAAGTCCGCGCCCTCAGCGGCGGCCAGCTCCGCCATCTGCTCAGGAGCCAGCACCCCGGCCATGCCGGTGTGACCGTGCGCGGCGTGGTCCCAGGCGCTCGGGTCGTCCCCAGGGGCCGGGACGTCGACGCCCTGCTCGGCCAGCCAACCGGCCATCAGCACGATCTCCGGTCCCTGGGCGGCCTCGATGCGACGGGCCAGGCCCAGGACGTCGCGGGAGGACGCGCGGGTCTCCGCGAGGGCGGCCATCTCCAGCGCCTGCTGGTGGTGGGGCACCATCATCTGCACGAAGGCCAGGTCGTCGTGGTTCCAGCCCGGCGTGCTCACCCGGGCGTCGGCGGCCAGCTCCCGGGCGGGCTCGCCGGGCGCGCCGGGCTGCACCTGGGTGACCCCGGGATCGGGCAGCGGCACGGCCTCGCGCTGCGTCTCCCCGCTGCACCCGGCCAGGCCCACGAGCACGACCAGGGCCACGGCGCGGGCGCCGAGTCGGGTCGCGGTGCTGGGAGGTCGTCGCATGTCAGGCTCATCAGACCACGCGCCGGGCCGTAACTTCTCGCGCGCCCTGCGGTTGCAGCAGCATGCGCCGCCTCCCGCTCCGGACCAGTCTCTCCTTCGTCGGCCTCGGCGCCGTGCTCGTGACGGGCGTCGGCCTCGCCGCGCTGAACAGCTCGGCCACCGCCGATCCCGGTGCCGGCGCCTGCACCCCCGAGCAGTACGCCGCCCTGCTCGCGGCGGGTGACAACTTCGCGCTCGGCTGCGACCTGCCGGGCTCGCTCCCGGCCGGCGGGGCCGCGGCACCGGGTCTCAGCGAGGACGACATCGACAAGTCCGACAACGTCGACCTGGTCGCGCACGTGCCGCTCGCCGGCGCGTTCGCCGAGGAGGGCGCCTACGGCACCGACATGGCCTTCCAGGGCCGCTACCTCTACGACGGCAACTACAACGGCTTCCAGGTCTTCGACATCAAGAAGCCGACCGAGCCCCGTCGGGTGGCCCAGGTGGTGTGCCCCGGTGGACAGGGCGACATCTCCATCCACGAGAACGTGCTCGTGCTCAGCGTCGACTCCAGCCGCAGCGACGACTCGTGCGCGAGCACCGCGCAGCCGGCCACCGAGAAGTCCTCGTGGGAGGGCCTGCGGATCTTCGACATCTCCCGGCCCGCCAAGCCGCGGTACGTCGCGTCGGTGGAGACCGCGTGCGGCTCCCACACCAACACGCTCGCGCCGACCCGCAACGGCAAGCAGGTCTTCGTCTACGTGTCCTCCTACTCCCCGAGCGCGGACTTCCCCGACTGCCAGCCGCCCCACGACTTCGTCTCCGTGGTCAAGGTGCCGGTGCGCAAGCCCGCGAAGGCCAGGCTCGTCAGCACCCCCGTGCTGTTCCCCGACGGCGGCAACCCGGGTGGTCCGGTCCCGCTGCTGACCTCCAGCAAGACCAGCGGCTGCCACGACATCACGGCCTACCCCGCCAAGGACCTCGCCGCCGGCGCCTGCATGGGTGACGGCATCCTGCTCGACATCAGCAAGCGGGCTCAGCCGAAGGTCGTCGAGCGGGTCACGGACGACGTCAACTTCGCCTTCTGGCACTCCGCGACCTTCAACAACTCCGGCACCAAGGTGCTGTTCACCGACGAGCTCGGCGGCGGATCGCTGCCCACCTGCAACCCGGCGCTCGGCACGACGCGGGGCGCGGACGGCATCTACGACATCGAGGGCGGCTCGTTGGAGTTCAAGAGCTACTACAAGATCCCCCGCGTCCAGACGATGACCGAGAACTGCGTGGCCCACAACGGCTCGCTCATCCCGGTCAAGGGCAAGGACATCATGGTCCAGGCCTGGTACCAGGGCGGTTTCTCGGTCTTCGACTTCACCGACTCCTCGAACCCCGAGGAGCTCGCCTGGTTCGACCGCGGTCCCATCTCGGCGACCAGTCCCGAGCTCGGCGGCGCCTGGTCGGTCTACTGGTACAACGGCTACATCTACTCCAGCGACATCACCCGGGGCCTCGAGGTGTTCGCCATCGACGACGCCAGGGTGAACGCCGCCAAGAAGGTCCGGATGGGGACGTTCAACGCCCAGTCCCAGCCCTCCTACCGGGGCTGAGGAACTACAGATCTGTAGTTCACGGGGGGCCGTTGCGGTCCCCTGTGACGCGTGGTGCGATAGGTGCTGGTGTGATCACGCCCGCCCCCCGCACGCTCGTCAGGAGCCCCCCGCATGCCGTCTCGTCCACCACGCCTTCGCGCGGCTCTGCTGGCCGTGACCGTGGCCGGATCGGTCTGGGGGGCGGGCTCGGGATCGGCCGGTGCGGCCGAGGACTCCTGGAAGGTGCCGGCGAAGGCGAGCATCACCGTGCGCGGCCACGGCTACGGGCACGGGCACGGGATGTCCCAGCACGGTGCCGAGGGCGCGGCCCGGCAGGGCCGGACCGCGGCGCAGATCCTCAAGTTCTACTACCCCGGCACCACCGCCGGGCGCCGGGGCGGACGGGTGAGCGTGCTGATCTCGGCCGACACCACCGACGACCTGGTGGTGCGCACCCGCAAGGGTCTGCGGGTGCGGGACCTCGGCGCCGGGACGACGACCCGGTTGCCCCGCAGGATCGGTGGGCGCACCCCGGCGCTGTGGCGGCTGAAGCAGAACCACCGCGACCGCACCCGGGTCTCCTGGCGCACCGCGTCCGGCGGATCGGGTGCGTGGACCAAGTTCCGTGACCTGCGCGGCCACGGCGAGCTGAGCGCCGGCAACGCGCCCGTCACCCTGGTGACCCCCTCCGGTGACCGTGCCTACCGGGGCCGGCTCCGGGCCCTGCCACCGAGCCGCGGCAGCGCGGCCCGCGACACCGTCAACAAGGTCCGTCTCGACGACTACCTGCGCGGTGTGGTGCCCCTCGAGATCCCCGCCTCGTGGAGCCAGGCCGCTGTCCGAGCCCAGGCCGTCGCCGCCCGCAGCTACGCCGTCTTCGAGCGCCGCTCGCCCCGCGCGGCGCACTACCAGCTCTGCGACACCACCTCCTGCCAGGTCTACGGCGGGGTCCGGGCCGAGCACCCCGGCTCCGACGCGGCCGTGGCCGCCACCGCCAAGCAGGTCCGCCTCGCGGACGGGCAGCCGGCGTTCACCCAGTTCTCCTCCAGCTCCGGCGGCTGGACCGCAGCGGGCTCGCGGCCCTACCTGGCCGCCAGGGCGGACCCGTACGACGACTGGGCGGGCAACCCGCACCACGACTGGTCGGTGACCCTGGGCGACGCGCGCATCGAGAGCGCCTTCCCCCGCGTCGGCGACCTGCGCTCGATCAAGGTCCTCCAGCGCGACGGCAACGGCCAGTGGGGCGGACGCGTCCGCTCGGTGCGCCTGTCGGGCACCGGCGGTCAGGTCACGGTGAGCGGTGACGCCCTGCGCTTCGGGCTGGGGCTGAGGTCGCCGTGGGTGACGTTCCGGGTGCGGAAGGGCTGAGCACCGCCCGCACGACCAGGCCCACCACCAGCGCCCAGAACGCGGCACCGATGCCGAGCACGGTGACCCCGCTGGCCGCGACCACGAGGCAGGTCACGGCGGGGACCCGCTCCCGGGGGTCGGCCAGGGCGTCGGCCAGCGACGTGGCCAGCGTGCCGAGCAGCGCCAGGCCCGCAGCCGACTGCACGACCCCGTCCGGGGCGGCGGTGACCAGTGCGGTCAGCCCCGCGGCGCAGGCGGCGAGCACCAGGTAGGTCACCGAGGCCGAGAGCGCCGCGCGCCAGCGCGCCGTCCGGTCCGGGCCGGCGTCGGGCCCGGCCATCATCGCGGCGGTGATCGCCGCGAGGTTGACGGCGTGCCCACCGAAGGGGGCGACCAGGGCGGTGGCCAGCCCGGTCACGCCCATCGTCTCGCGCCACGGCACCGGGTAGCCGTGGCTCGCCATCACCGCGACGCCCGGCACGTTCTGCGAGGCCATCGTGACGACGTACAGCGGCAGGGCGATGCCGACGAGCGCGGGCACGCTCCACGAGGGTGTCGTCCAGGCCAGCGTCGGCACGGTGTCCGCGAGCCCCACCTCGCCGGCCGTCGACACGAGCACCACGACCAGGGCCACCACCAGCGAGGCGGGGACCGCCCAGCGCGGCGCGACCCGCTGGCCGACCAGCCAGGCCAGGACCACGGGTCCGACCAGCAGGGGTGCGGCGGCCACCCCCAGGACCGGCTCGAGGCAGATCGGCAGCAGCACCCCGGCCAGCATGGCGCGGGCCAGGCTCGCGGGGATGCGCGCGACCAGGTCGCCCAGGGCGGGCACCAGGCCGGTCAGCGTGATGAGCGCCGCGGTGGCCAGGAACGCGCCGACGGCGGCCGACCACCCGCCGGCCACGGCGCCGGTCGACACGAGCAGCGCGGCGCCCGGGGTCGACCAGGCCAACGACAGCGGCGTGCGGTGCCGCACCGCGAGCCAGGCCATCCCCAGGGCCTGGGCGACGCACAGCGCGAGCAGCCCGGAGGCCGCCTGGGCGGGCGTCGCCCCGACGGCCACGAGGCCGGCGAGGACGACGACGAAGGAGCTGCTGAACCCCACCACGGCCGCCACCACTCCGGCGACCACGGGGGAGTGCTCCTGGGTCATGCCTCGGCCAGCACGACCACCAGGTCCCCGCCCTCGACCGCCTGCGTGCCGGGCAGGGCGAGCCGCTCGACGGTGCCGGCGACCGGCGCGGTGATCGAGGCCTCCATCTTCATCGCCTCGATGGTGGCCACGGTCTCGCCGGCCGCCACCTGCTGACCCTGCTCGACCACGATCGTCACCACGCCCTGGAACGGCGCCGCGACCTGGCCGGGCACCGACGGGTCGGCCTTCTCGGCGGCGACGACGTCGGAGGCGACCGACGTGTCCCGCACGCTGACCGGGCGCATCTGGCCGTTGAGCAGGGCCATCACCGTGCGGTAGCCGCGCTCGTCGGGCTCGCTGATGGACTGCACGCCCATGATCAGGGTCTTGCCCTCGTCGAGCTCGACCTCGTGCTCCTCACCCTGCCGCAGCCCGTAGAGGTAGTCGCGCGTCGAGAGCACCGAGAGGTCGCCGTAGGTCTCCACGGCCTCGTAGAAGCTCTTGGTCGGGCCGGGGAAGAGCAGCTCGTTGAGCGTACGGCGGCGCTGCGCTGACGAGCCCGCCAGCCTCTCGGCGGCCTCGGGGTCGAGCTCCTCGGCCGGCGGGGTCCAGGTGCGGCCGGCGAGCGCCTTGGTCCGGAACGGCTCGGGCCAGCCGCCCGGCGGGTCGCCGAGCTCGCCGTTGAGGAACCCGATGACCGAGTCGGGGATGTCGTAGGAGCCGGGGTCGGCGGCGAACTCCTCGGGGTCGGCGCCCAGACCCACCAGCGCGAGCGCCAGGTCGCCGATGACCTTCGAGGAGGGGGTCACCTTGGGCACGTTGCCGAGGATGTCGTTGGCCGCGGCGTACATGTCCTCGACCTGCTCGAACTTCTCCCCGAGCCCGAGCGCGATGGCCTGCTGACGCAGGTTCGAGAGCTGACCGCCGGGGATCTCGTGGCGGTAGACCCGCCCGGTCGGCGCGCTGAGGCCCGACTCGAAGGGTGCGTAGACGCGCCGGGTGGACTCCCAGTAGGGCTCCATCGCGTTGACCGCGGCCAGCGACAGGCCGGTCGGGCGCTCGGAGTGGTCGGTCGCGGCCACCAGCGCCGACAGCGACGGCTGCGACGTGGTGCCGGCCAGGGCCGCGCTCGCGGCGTCGACCGCGTCGACGCCGGCCTCGATGGCGGCGGTGAGGGTGGCCAGCTGGCCACCCGTGGTGTCGTGGGTGTGCAGGTGCACGGGAAGGTCGAAGCGCTCGCGCAGGGCGGTGACCAGGGTGCGGGCGGCGGGTGCGCGCAGCAGCCCGGCCATGTCCTTGATCGCCAGCACGTGGGCCCCGGCGTCGACGATCCGCTCGGCCAGGCGCAGGTAGTAGTCGAGGGTGTAGAGCTGCTCGCCGGGGTCGGAGAGGTCGCCGGTGTAGCAGAGCGCGACCTCGGCGACCGCGGTCCCGGTGGCCCGCACCGCGTCGATCGCCGGCCGCATCTGCTCGACGTCGTTGAGGGCGTCGAAGATCCGGAACACGTCGAGGCCGGTGGCGGCCGCCTCGGCGACGAAGGCGTCGGTGACGCTCGTGGGGTACGGCGTGTAGCCCACGGTGTTGCGCCCGCGCAGCAGCATCTGCAGGCACACGTTCGGCACCGCCTGGCGCAGCTGGGCCAGCCGCTCCCAGGGGTCCTCGGACAGGAAGCGGAGGGAGACGTCGTACGTCGCCCCGCCCCAGCACTCCAGCGACCACAGCTCCGGGGTGGTCCGGGCGACGTGCGGCGCGGCCGTGAGCAGGTCGCGGGTGCGCACCCGGGTCGCCAGCAGCGACTGGTGGGCGTCGCGGAAGGTGGTGTCGGTGACCGCGACCTCGCGCTGCTCGCGCAGCTGACGGGCGAAGCCCTCGGGGCCCAGGCGCAGCAGCGCCTGACGGCTGCCGTCGGGCGCCGGCACGTCGAGCGGGGTCGGCGGGAGCTTGCTGGCCGGGTCCAGGCTCACCGGCGCGGGGCCGTGCGGCTGGTTGACGGTCACCTCGGCGAGGTAGGTCAGCAGCTTGGTGCCGCGGTCGCCCGACCCGCGGGCCGAGAGCAGCTCGGGGTGGGTCTCGATGAACGAGGTGGTGACCCGGCCGGCGGCGAAGTCGGGGTCGTCGAGCACGGCCTGGAGGAACGGGATGTTGGTGGCCACGCCACGGATGCGGAACTCGGCGACCGCGCGGCGCGCCTTCTCGACGGCCTTGTCGAAGGTGGCTGCGCGACACGTCAGCTTGGCCAGCATGGAGTCGAAGTGCGCCGACACCACGGCGCCGGTGTAGACGGTGCCGCCGTCGAGGCGGACCCCGCCGCCGCCGGGGGAGCGGTAGGTGGTGATCTGGCCGGTGTCGGGACGGAACCCGTTGGCGGGGTCCTCGGTGGTGATGCGGCACTGCAGCGCGGCGCCGCGCAGCACCAGGGTGTCCTGGGACAGCCCGAGGTCGGCGAGGCTCTCGCCGGAGGCGATGCGCAGCTGGGCCTGCACGAGGTCGACGTCGGTGACCTCCTCGGTGACCGTGTGCTCGACCTGGATGCGGGGGTTCATCTCGATGAAGACGTAGTTGCCGGCCGGGTCGAGCAGGAACTCCACGGTGCCGGCGTTGCGGTAGCCGATCTCACGGGCGAAGCGGACCGCGTCCGCGCACATCCGCTCCCGCAGCTCGGGGTCGAGGTTCGGCGCGGGAGCGATCTCGATGACCTTCTGGTGCCGGCGCTGCACCGAGCAGTCGCGCTCGAAGAGGTGGACCACGTCGCCCTGGGAGTCGGCCAGGATCTGGACCTCGATGTGGCGGGGCTCGACGACGGCCTGCTCGATGAAGACGGTGGGGTCGCCGAACGCGCCCTCGCCCTCACGCATGCAGGTCTCGACGGCCTCGCGCAGCTTGGCCGGGTCGTCGACGCGGCGCATGCCGCGTCCACCGCCGCCGGCCACGGCCTTCACGAAGAGCGGGTAGGGCAGCGCGGCTGCCGCCTCCACGAGGGCGTCGACGTCGGTGGAGGGTTCCACCGAGGCCAGCGTCGGTACGCCGGCGGCCTTGGCCGCGGCGATGGCGCGAGCCTTGTTGCCGGTCAGCTCGAGGACCTCGCTGGTGGGCCCGATGAAGGTGATGCCGGCGGCCGCGCAGGCCTCGGCCAGCCCGGGGTTCTCCGACAGGAAGCCGTAGCCGGGGTAGACCGCGTCGGCCCCTGCCCGCACCGCCACGTCGACGATGGCCTCCGGGTCGAGGTAGGCGCGCACCGGGTGCCCGCGCTCGCCGATCTCGTAGGCCTCGTCGGCCTTGAGCCGGTGCTCGGACCACCGGTCCTCGTACGGGAAGACGGCGACCGTGCGGGCCCCGAGCTCGTAGGCGGCGCGGAACGCGCGGACCGCGATCTCGCCACGATTGGCCACCAGCACCTTGGAGAACATGTCCGCAACCTACCGAGGTCCGGGACTCGGGTCTGCCCCGTCTCAGTGACGGAACTGCGCGAGCAGACCGGGCACGGCGGCGTCGGCCACCTGCACCGCCTGGGCCTCCGGCAGGTCGAGGAGGCGGACGGACTGCCGCCCGCCCGCCGTGGTGGCGACGAGCGTCGTCAGGCCGGCGCGGCGCTGGAACCAGGTCGCGGTCAGGTTCCAGCCGATCACGTGGGTGGTGTCGAGCATGTCGCGACGGCGCAGCAGGCTGCCGCTGCGGGCCACGAGGTGGCCCTCGACGAGCGCGTGGCCCAGCGCCCGGGACCGGTCGACGGCCAGCAGCACGCCCAGCAGCGGGGCGATCACGGCCGGCACGAGCGGCCACGCACCGGTGGTGCCGGTGAGGACGAGCGCCACGCACCCCGCGCCGAGCACCAGCGCGGGCAGCACCGCACGCGTCCAGCGGCGGCGTACGGCGGCGGCGCCGTGGCGCACCAGCGGCACGGTGGGCGGGGCGGGGCGGCCCAGCACCTCGGCGGCGACGCCGGCCACGACCGCCCGGGGCGCGGGCGGCGACAGCTCCATCGCGCTCTGGCCCTCACCGCGCAGGCCGGTCACGATGCTCTCGAGCCGGGCCGCGCCGGCGAGCCGCAGCCCCAGCGGCTCGGTCAGGCTGACGCCCGCCACGCGCTCGTCGTCGGCGCTGGTCTCGCGCGTGGTCGTCAGACCGCGGCTCAGGTGCCAGGTGCCGCCGCCGGTGGGTGTCGCTTCGTGGCGCAGCACCAGGCCCCAGTTGTTCACCAGGTAGCCGCCGACGGCCAGCGCGGAGACGACCACGGCCAGGGCGACCAGGCCCACCAGGGCCAGCAGCGGACCACCCAGCCCGCTGGAGGCGAGACCGCTGGGGTCGAGCCGCAGGGGTCCGGGCAGCTGGGTCCAGACGCCGATGAGCGTGCCGGCGATGAGCAGGCCGGTGCCCGTCAGGGGTGCATAGCGCGCCCACGAGGGGTCGAGCTGCAGGACGGTTCGGCTCGGGGGCGGGGGAGCCGGGGCAGGTACGACGAGCTCACCCTGCTCCACGGCAGGAGGCGTCTCGGTGGACTCCCTCAGGAGCTCGGCGCGCAGGGCCCGCGAGCGGGTGGCGCGCAGCCCGTCGAGGTCGAGGTCCTGCTCGGCGCTGCCGGTGCCGATCTTGACGCTGGCCAGGCCCAGGAGCCGCTGCAGCAGCGTGGCGGTGGTGTCGACGGTGCGCACCCGGTCGAGCTGGGCGGTCAGGACGTGGCGCTGGAGCAGACCGCGGCGCAGCTCCACCCTGCCGTCCAGGATCCGGTAGGAGGTGGTCAGGTAGCGCAGCAGGCCCAGGACGACCGGCACCGCGACGCCGAGCAGCTCCCAGCGCAGCCAGATCGGGCCGCCGGTGGTCGACCCGAACACCAGCAGGCCCAGGACGACGGGCAGGAACCGCAGCAGCTCGCGCAGGGGGTGGACCAGCAGCATCCGTCGGTCCAGGCGCTGCCACGCGGCCCGGTCGGGCTCGAGAGCGCTCACGTGGCGTCGCCGGCGACGGCGTCCGCGCGCAGCGTGAGGTCGTCGACCAGGCGCAGGGCGGTGTCCCGGTCGAGCGCGGAGATGGTCAGCGCGCCGGCGGCGGAGGCGGTCGTGACGGTGACGTCGGCCAGGCCGAGCACCCGCTCGAGCGGGCCCTGCGCGTAGTCGACCGTCTGGATCCGGGACATCGGTGCGATCCGTCGCTCCCGCGACCACCACCCGGTCTGGGTGTAGACAGCCGTCTCGGTGGCCTCCCAGCGGTGCACGGCGTAGCGCCACTGCGGCACCACCAGCACGTAGAGGACCGGCAGGGCCACCAGCAGCGCGACCATCCACCACCGCAGCTCGAACAGCCCGAAGCCGAGGGTGGCGACCAGCAGGCCCGCCGCGACCAGGGCCGACCCGATCACCTCCTCGAGGATCCACAGGAGCCGGGCGCGGGGGCTGACCCGGTGTGCGGGGTCGCGGAGGTCGGCCATGCCCGAGAGCCTACGGACGCCTCAGTCCTTGATCTCGCAGACGACCTCGCCGTTGGTGACGGTCGCACCGACCTCGGTGCTGAGCCCGGTCACGGTGCCGGCCTTGTGCGCCTTGAGGGGCTGCTCCATCTTCATGGCCTCGATGACCACGACGGTCTCGCCCTCGGCGACCTCCTGGCCCTCCTCGACGACGACCTTGACCACGGTGCCCTGCATCGGGCTGGTCACGGCGTCGCCGCTGGCGGCCGCGCCGGCCTTCTTGCCCGCTGCACGCTTGGGCTTCTTCGCCCCGGCGGCGGTGCCGCCGCCCAGACCGCCCAGGCCTGCGGGCACGACGACCTCGAGGCGGCGCCCGCCGACCTCGACGACCACCGTCTGGCGCTCCTCGGGCTCGTCGGCCTCGGCGCCGGCGCCGGCGTACGGCTCGATCTGGTTGTCGAAGTCGGTCTCGATCCAGGTCGTGTAGACCGTCGAACGAGCCCTCGCCCGACGGGGTGGAGGCGCCCACGAACGCGGGGTCGCGCACCACGGTGCGGTGGAAGGGGATCACGGTCGGCATGCCGTCGACGACGAACTCGTCGAGCGCGCGACGCGAGCGTTCCAGCGCCTGGGTGCGGGTCGAGCCCGTGACGATCAGCTTGGCGACGAGGGAGTCGAAGGAGCCCGGGATGGTCTCGCCGTTCTCGTACCCACCGTCGACGCGCACGCCCGGGCCCTGCGGCGGGGCCCAGGCCGAGAGGGTGCCGGGAGCCGGCATGAAGCCCCGGCCGCCGTCCTCGGCGTTGATGCGGAACTCGATCGAGTGGCCGCGCACCTCGGGGTCGTCGTAGCCGAGCTCCTCGCCGGCCGCGATGCGGAACATCTCGCGGACCAGGTCGATGCCCGTGACCTCCTCGGAGACGCAGTGCTCGACCTGGAGGCGGGTGTTGACCTCGAGGAAGGAGATGGTGCCGTCCTTGGCCACGAGGAACTCGCAGGTGCCGGCGCCGACGTACTCGGCCTCGCGCAGGATCGCCTTGGAGGACTCGTAGAGACGGGCGACCTGGTCGTCGGTGAGGAACGGCGCGGGCGCCTCCTCGACGAGCTTCTGGTGGCGGCGCTGCAGCGAGCAGTCGCGGGTCGAGACGACCACGACGTTGCCGTGCTGGTCGGCCAGGCACTGGGTCTCGACGTGGCGCGGCTGGTCGAGGAACTTCTCCACGAGGCACTCGCCGCGACCGAAGGCGCTGATGGCCTCGCGCACGGCCGACTCGTAGGCGTCGGGGATCTCCTCGAGGGTGCGGGCCACCTTGAGGCCGCGGCCGCCGCCGCCGAAGACGGCCTTGATGGCCACGGGGAGCCCGTGCGGCCTTCGCGAACTCGACGACCTCGTCGGCGTCCTCGACCGGGTCCTTGGTGCCCGGCGCCAGGGGAGCGTCGGCGCGCTCGGCGATGTGCTTGGCCTTGGCCTTGTCGCCGAGGGCCTCGATGGCGGCCGGCGGGGGACCGATCCAGATCAGCCCGGCGTCGAGGACGGCCTGGGCGAAGTCGGCGTTCTCGGCGAGGAAGCCGTAGCCGGGGTGCACCGAGTCGGCGCCGGTCTTCTGGGCGACCGCGATGATCTTCGCGATGTCGAGGTAGGAGTCGGCGGGCGTCGCGCCCCCGAGCGAGTGCGCCTCGTCGGCCATCCGGACGAAGACGGCGTCCCGGTCGGGCTCGGCGTAGACGGCAACGCTGCCGATGCCGGCGTCCTTGCAGGCCCGGACGACCCGGACTGCGATCTCGCCACGGTTGGCGATCAGGACCTTCTGCAACGGCTTGACTTGCGACACCCTGGCTCCTAGCTCACGACTGCACGGTGCTCGGAGTCTAGGGGTAGGCGACCGGGGGGTCGTGCGCCTGCCTCGTCTCGTGGACAGCCGGGCCAGCACCTACCAGAGGGTGTGTCGGCGGCCCGCCCGAGGGCGGTAGTCAGGACGGGTCGCTTCCGACCCCGTCGTCCGTCAGGAGACCCAGGTGCTGGCAGTCCTCTCGCGTGAGCGCACCGTCGCTCGACCCGGCTACTCCCGGTGGCTGATCCCGCCGGCGGCGCTGGCCGTCCACCTGTCCATCGGCCAGGTCTATGCCACCAGCGTCTACAAGAGCGCGCTGGTCCAGCACTTCGACACGACCCTGACCCAGGTGGGCTTCGTGTTCTCCCTGGCGATCGTGATGCTGGGTCTCTCCGCGGCGACCTTCGGGACGTGGGTCGACCGCAACGGCCCGCGCGCCGCCATGGTCGCCGCCGCCCTCTTCTGGTCCTCGGGGTTCCTCGTCGCCGCCCTCGGCATCAGCGTGGGCCAGCTCTGGCTGGTCTACCTCGGCTATGGCGTCCTGGGCGGGATCGGCCTGGGCATCGGCTACATCTCACCGGTCTCCACCCTCATCAAGTGGTTCCCCGACCGCCCCGGTCTCGCCACCGGCATGGCGATCATGGGCTTCGGTGGCGGTGCCCTGGTGGCCAGCCCGGTCAGTGGGCGGCTGATGGCGCTCTACGACAGCGACTACGTGTCCTCGGACCCCGGGTCGGTGGCCAGCGGCAGCGCCGTCGCGGGACTGTTCGTGACCCTGGGCCTGGTCTACCTGGTGTTCATGCTGATCGGCGCCGCGATCGTGCGGGTCCCCGCCGACGGCTGGTCCCCGGAGGGCTACGACCCCTCCGCGGCGACCCGGGACAAGATGGTCACCGATGCCAGCGTCTCAGCGAACAACGCGATCCGCACCCCGCAGTTCTGGTTGCTGTGGACCGTGCTCTTCTGCAACGTCACGGCCGGCATCGGGATCCTCGAGCAGGCCGCCCCGATGATCCAGGACTTCTTCCGCGAGGGCGACCGGTCGGCGGTCAGTGCGGCCGCGGCCGGGGGGTTCGTGGGCGTGCTGTCGATCTGCAACATGCTCGGCCGCTTCCTGTGGTCCTCGGCCTCGGACCGGATCGGGCGCAAGCCCATCTACCTGGTCTACCTCGGGGTCGGCATCGTGCTCTACCTCGCGCTCGCGCTGGGCGGGTCGTCCTCGACGGTGCTCTTCGTGGTCCTCGCGGGCACCATCATCAGCTTCTACGGCGGCGGCTTCTCCACGGCTCCCGCCTACCTGCGCGACCTCTTCGGCACCTTCGAGGTCGGCGCCATCCATGGCCGGCTCCTCACCGCCTGGTCCGCCGCCGGCGTCGCCGGGCCGCTGATCGTCAACGCCTTCCTCGACGCGCAGGGCGAGCCCGGGAAGCTGGTGGCCGGCGACTACCGGCCTGCTCTGCTCACCATGGTGGGCGTGCTCGTGGTCGGGTTCGCGGCGAACCTCATGATCCGCCCGGTGGCCGAGAAGTTCCACGAGACCGGCGAAGAGAACCTGCACGAGAGGAGCCACGCATGAGCGGCCACGGGGACCAGCAGGGCTACACGGGACGGATCGTGGCGGCGTGGATGCTGGTCGGCGTCCCGCTGGCCTACGGCGTCGTGGAGACCGTGCGGCGCGCAGCGGCCCTGTTCACGGGTTAACAACCGCTAACCTCGTGGGTAGCATGGCGGACATGACGACCACTGCCTTCGAGCTGTCCCGCGAGCACGAGGAGTTCCGCGCGAGCGTGCGCGAGTTCGCCGCCGCCGAGATCGCCCCGCACGCCGCCCAGTGGGATCGCGACCACCACTTCCCGATCGACCTGGTGCGCAAGATGGGGGCCCTCGGCCTCTTCGGGCTCACCTCCCCGGAGGAGTACGGCGGTGCCGGCGAGGACGGCGACTTCACCAGCCTCTGCGTGGCGATCGAGGAGATCGGGCGGGTCGACCAGTCGATGGGCATCACGCTGCAGGCCGCGGTCGGGCTGGGCATCAACCCGGTGCTCACCTACGGCACCGAGGACCAGAAGAAGCAGTGGCTGCCCGCCCTCGTCGCCGGTGAGGAGCTCGCGGGCTTCGGGCTGACCGAGCCCGGTGCCGGCTCCGACGCCGGCGCCACCCGCACCAAGGCCGTGCTCGACGGCGGCGAGTGGGTCATCGACGGCGCCAAGCAGTTCATCACCAACTCCGGCTCCGAGATCACCTCGCTGGTCACCGTCACCGCGCGCACCGGCACCCGCGAGGACGGTCGACCCGAGATCTCCACGATCATGGTCCCTGCAGGGACGCCTGGCTTCACCGCCGAGAAGGCCTACGACAAGCTCGGCTGGCACGCCTCCGACACGCACCCGCTGAGCTTCGAGTCGTGCCGGGTCCCGGCCGAGAACCTCCTCGGTGAGCGGGGCCGCGGGTACGCGCAGTTCCTGGCCACGCTCGACGACGGGCGGGTGGCGATCTCGGCGCTGTCGGTCGGGTGCATCCAGGCCTGCCTCGACATGAGCGTCCAGTACGCCGGCGAGCGCCAGACGTTCGGCGGTCCCATCGGGCGCAAGCAGGGCGTCGCCTTCCAGATCGCCGACCTCGAGGTGATGCTGCACGCCTCGCGGATGCTGACCTACCGCGCTGCGGCCCTCAAGGACGCCGGTGCGCCGTACCAGCAGTTCAAGCAGGCCGCAGCCGTCGCCAAGCTCTACACCACCGAGTCCGCGGTCACCGCGACCCGGATCGCCACCCAGGTCTTCGGTGGCTACGGCTTCATGGAGGAGTACCCGGTGGCGCGGTTCTACCGCGACGCCAAGGTGCTCGAGATCGGTGAGGGCACCTCCGAGGTGCAGCGGATGCTGATCGCCCGGGGGCTCGGCCTCCCGGTCGAGTGAGCGGCGATAGCCTGGATTCGCATGGGTCCTCGCCGCCAGCGTCTCCTGAGCGAGGCCGGACGTTTCCTCGCCGTGGGCGGGCTGGCCACGGTCGTGGCCCTGATCCTGTTCAACCTGCTGGTGCACGGCTTCAACACCGGAGCCCACGCGCTGCTCGACGACAAGCCGATCCTGGCCTACGTGCTGGCCAACACCGTGGGCATGGTCATCAGCTACCGCGGCACCCGTCAGTGGGCCTTCCGCGACCGGCCGACCCGGCACGCCGACGGCGGTCGCTCGGCGTTCGTGGTGATCAACGTGGTCACGATGGCCATCCCGGTGCTCTGCCTGGTCGTCAGTCGGGACGTGCTCGGTCTCGACGACCCGCTCAGCGACAACATCGCAGCCAACGTCATCGGTCTGGCGCTGGGCGTGGCGGCGCGGTTCTGGCTCTTCCGGACCCTGGTCTTCCGGCGCCCCATCAACCTCGGCGACATCTACCCCGCGGAGCGCGCGCGGACCCTCGACCCCGGGCTGGGCCCCGAGGGCGACGAGATGCCCGGAGCCCCGCTCAGCGAGCAGGCGACCACAGACCGGTCCAGGAGTGGCCCAACTCCGCCACCAGCTCTCGGAGGCGGGGCAGGCTGAGCCCCACCACGTTGTGGTGGTCGCCCTCGATGCGGGTGATGAAGGCGCCGCCGAACCCGTCGATGGTGAAGGCGCCCGCGACGTGCAGCGGCTCGCCCGTCGCGACGTAGTCGGCGATCTCGCGGTCGCTCACCTCGGCGAAGTGCACGGTCGTCGAGACCGTCGCCTCGGCGGCTGGCCCCGCTGGCGGTGTCGTGGAGGCTGTGGCCGCTGTGCAGCACGCCCGAGCGACCCCGCATCGTGCGCCACCGGGCCGCCGCCTCCTCGGGGTCCGCGGGCTTGCCGAAGGCCTGTCCGTCGAGCTCGAGCACCGAGTCGCAGCCGAGCACCAGGGCGCCGGCGGGCACCTCCGCCCGGCCGACCACGGCCACGGCCTTGAGTCGGGCCAGGGCCCCCGCCAGCGCGGACGGAGCCAGGTCGGCGACCTGCGACTCGTCCACCCCGGAGACGACCACCACGGGCTCGATGCCGGCGCGGCGCAGGGTCTCGAGGCGGGCGGGGGACGCGGAGCCGAGCACGAGCACGGGGGAGGCGGTGGTCACCCGGCGACCCTATGACGTGGGTTGGCACAATGCCGCCGTGCTCGCTCGCCGCTCCGTCCTGGCTCTGGTCGCCGTCGCCGTGCTCGGCGCCCTGGTGGTCGCGGTCCTGGTGCTGCGCGCCCTCGAGGTGGGGCCCTTCGCGTCCGGACCGCAGGGGCGCAACCACTTCGCCGACCGGGCGACGTACGTCGATCCCGGCTCGAAGGCCCGGGCCGCGGCCACCCGGGCCCGCGCCGACGGCGATCCCGGGCTCGCCGACCGGCTCGACGAGCTGGCCTCCGTCCCGTCGGGGATCTGGCTGACCCCCGAGCAGCACCCGATCGGGGCCGTGGGTGCCTATGTCACCGGGCTCGTGAGCAGCGCCGACGAGCGCGACGAGGTGCCGCTGCTGGTGCTGTACGGCGTCCCCGAACGCGACTGCGCCGGCCTGCTGTCGGCCGGCGGACTGCCCCCGGAGGACTACCCCGTCTGGGTGGGGGAGGTCGCCGCCGCGCTCGGCGCCGCCGTCGGGCCGGCGGTCGTGGTCCTGGAGCCGGACGCGCTCGCCACGGCCGAGGAGTGCGGACGGCGCGACGAGCGGGTCGACCAGCTGGGGGCGGCCGTGGACCTGCTCGCCGACGCCGCCGTGACGACGTACGTCGACGCGGGGCACTCCGACTGGATCCCGGCCCGGGCGATGGCGCGGCTGCTCGAGGAGGTCGGCGTGGCACGCGTGCGCGGCTTCGCGACCAACGTGTCGAACTTCCAGCTCGACGCCGACGAGCAGGCCTACGCCGAGACCCTCGACGAGCTGGTGCCCGGGGAGCAGCACTGGGTGGTCGACCGGGGGCGCAACGGCGACGGTGCGACCGAGGAGTGGTGCAACCCGGTGGGGGCCGCGTTCGGGCCAGCGACCCGGTTTCGTCGACGACGGGTCGGGGTTGGACGCCTACCTGTGGGTCAAGCCGCCGGGGGAGTCCGACGGCACCTGCGGCGGCGGACCGCCGGCCGGGGACTTCTGGCCCGACGGTGCGCTACGCCTTCTGGGCTGAAGTCCGGACAGCTGCCACGGAGCGGGGTGCGGGCGTTGTTAGTCTCCCCCCATGACAGCGGACGAATGGACCGCGGTGATCATCGAGGACGATCCCGACGTCCGCGACCTCATCGACATCGTGCTCACCCAGTCCGGGTTCCGGACGGTCCTGGCCGAGGACGGGCCGAGCGGCATCGAGGCCGTGCGCCAGCACGACCCGCTGATCACCACGCTCGACGTGAACATGCCCGGGATGGACGGCTTCGCGGTCGCCAAGCGGCTGCGCGAGTTCAGCAACACCTACCTGATCATGATCACGGCTCTGGCCGACGAGATCGACGTGGTCCAGGGCTTCGAGGCCGGCGCCGACGACTACCTCGTCAAGCCGTTCCGTCCCCGCGAGCTGCGCGCGCGGGCCGACTCGATGCTGCGACGCCCCCGCGAGCGCGTCGACCAGCCGACCGGCCCCGGCGCCCGGCCGCCGAGCCGGCTCCCGTCCGCGAGCCGGACTCGTGGGCCGCCCAGGCCGCCCGCGACCTCGCAGCAGCAGGCCGCTGCCGCCGCGGTCGGTCAGCGCGCTGCCGACCGCACCAGTCCAGGCGCAGCGTCCCGGCGCCGGTCCCGGCACCGGAGGCCGCGCCGGTCCCGGCGCACCTGCACGCGGTCGCAGCGCCCCAGCACGTGGACCACGGCGGTGCCGCCGCTGATGGGTCCTGGGTGCGGTTCAACGGTCTGGCGCTCAACAACGAGACGCGCAGCGTCACCGTCGGCGGGGCCGGCGTCGAGCTGACCCGCACCGAGTTCGACCTGCTCGCCTCCCTGCTCAGCACCGGGCGTCGGGTGCGCAGCAAGGCCGACCTGGTGCTGACCATGCGCGGCCAGCAGTACGTCACGTCGTACTTCGTCAACGAGGCCGACAAGCGCTCCGTCGAGGTCCACATCGCCAACCTGCGCCGCAAGATCGGCGACGACAGCGCGAACCCGCGCTACGTCGAGACGGTCCGGGGCGTCGGCTACCGGCTCGCCGACCCGCTCTGAGCGGCGCCCGCCCTAGTTGGCGTTGACCGGGATCTTCGCCCTGTCGGTCTTCTCGTCCGACTCGAAGATCGCGATCGGCACGGTCTGCTTGACCGTGCGCTGGATGAACCGGCTGCTGCCCGGGCTCTCCTGGATCGAGACCGTCGCGGTGAAGATCAGCTCGATGCCGAGGGTGTCCTTCGAGGTGCCCTTGATCTTCTGGTTGCGCAGCTCGAAGGCGCCCTTGGGCGAGGTGATGAGCATGCCGTACTTCGTGCTCAGCGGCTGCGGGTCGAAGGTGACGTCGCGCGCCTCGGCGTCGAGCCGGTAGGGCTGCTGGGCCTTGCCGCCGCCCGCGGTGATCGTGCGCGAGGTGACCTTGATGCGGTCGAGGTAGACCTTGCGCTTGGTCGCGAACGGGCGCGCGGATGGCTCGGTCCAGGTCGTAGGCCTGGAAGGTGAAGGAGAAGAACTTCGATCCCCGCGGGTACCACTCGTTCGTGCGCGGCGTCGACTTGGTGGGGTAGAGCGTGTAGACGAAGTCGATCCCGGGCGCGCCGTCGACCGAGATGTGGCTCTGGAAGGTGCCGTCCCGGGTGAACTCGCGAGTCGTAGAGCTTCTCGGTCGGGCTCGCGGTCGGCTGCGCCTCGACCGGGTCGCCGCCCCGGTCGAGCAGGGAGCAGCCGCTGAGCCCGGCCGACGTGGCGAGCGCCAGGGCAGCGGCGAGGAGACGGACCCGCGGGGTCCTCGTGGTGCGGTGCGACGTCATGCCTTGAACCCCCGGTAGCGCCTGCTGGCCTTGATGATCATCCATGCGGTCTGCAGGACGGTGATGACGCCGAGGATCGGCCAGCCGAAGGCCAGGACGTCGGACTTCTGGTCGACGTCGAGCGGGCCGTAGACCCAGCCGGCGTACAGGCCGGCGAGCAGGACGGCGGCGAAGACGAAGGGGTAGATCCAGGCCACGCCCTTGCCGCGCTCGGCCTTGGCCTGCGCGGCCCAGTTGTCGGTCTGCTGCTTGGAGAAGAACTTCAACCAGGCCCGGACGAAGTGGCCCATCCGGATCATCATGTAGATCTCGGCCGGGAAGACCAGCAGCACGAAGAGGTAGTCCCGCTTGTTGCGGAACGCCATCGAGTGCGCGACCCGGAAGTTGAGCTAGACCGCGGCCACCGGGGGGATCAGCCACAACGGGCTGAACACGAAGGCGCCGAGGGACAGCGACCAGCCCAGGAGCACCACGAACAGGAACCGGGTGGTCATGTTGATGACCATCGACATGTGCTCGAACCAGCGCAGGCGCAGGTTGGGGTGGAACGGCTGGCCCTTGGTGTCGCCGCGCTGGCCGGGCCACATCAGGTCGATCGCGCCGAAGTTCCACTTCACCTGCTGGGCGTCCAGCGAGCGCAGCGTGCTCATCCCGCCCACGTGGGCCCGGGCCCGCGCGCTGATCTTGGTGAGGTAGCCGGCGCTCTTGATCTGCAGCGACAGCAGGGAGTCCTCGACCTCGGAGTCGCTGACCCACGGGGTGCGCTGGTGGCTGTCGCGCATCACGTCGCGCAGGGCCTGGATCGAGAAGATCGAGAACTGCCCGCCGAGCACCGCCATGTTGCGGCCCTTGAGCAGGTTCTGCATGTTGAAGGCGGAGAACTGGGCCCGCTGGCCGGCGATGAGGAACTTCGACATCAGGCCGTCGAGCGCGGAGTCGTCGATCGAGTAGATCGCCGAGATGCCGCCGATGCGGTCGTCGCTGGCGATCTCGTCGACCAGGTGCTGGATCGCGTCGGGCTCGGGGGTGGTGTCGCCGTCGACCCCGAGCAGGAAGTCCATGTGCTCGACCAGCGAGAAGCCGTAGTTGAGGGCCCCGACCTTCTTGTCGGGGTTCTTGCCGATGTCGTGGACGTAGACGACCGTGCTCTGCTCACCCGTGGGCGTCATCCGCGTGTGCGGGCCGGCGTAGTGGCTGGCGATCTCGACGGAGTCGTCGCTGGTGTTGTTGACGATCAGGTGGACCACGTCGGGCAGCCGGGTCTGCTGGAGCAGCGAGTCCAGGACGCCGGCGATCGTCTCGGCCTCGTTGTAGGCCGGGATGATGCAGCCCACGGTGGCACGCGTCGTCGGGATGGAGTCCAGGTGGTCGAGGAAGTCCTCGGCGTAGGCCTCCAGACCCGGGTCGGGCCGCTGCACGAAACCCTGGGGGGCGCCGCGGCCGGTCTCGAGCCGGTGGTCGGCCCCGAGGTCGTCGCTCATGAGCTGGTCTCCCGTCGTCCGACACCCTCGAGCCGGGGCGTCGTCCCTGGAGTCTGCCCGCCGAGGCTCAAGGCTGAAGGCGGGTTTGGCCAAAGATTGGCGCGGGAGTTGCTCAAGACGAACGGCTCGGTGCGCTCACCGCGGGAGCGCGCTGGCGCGCCAGGCGCCGGGACCGTGCAGCAGCGGGCGGCGTACGCCGCGGGCGGGCGCCGACCACGCGGGGGTGCGGCGCGGTGCGGGCGCCGCACCGCCGCCGAGGGCGGAGAGGACGGCCACGACCGCGGCCACCTCCTCCGCCGTGGCGTCGGTGTTGACGATCCGCAGCGCCGGGCGCTGGTCGTCGCTCACAGCGGGATGTTCCCGTGCTTCTTGGGCGGCAGCGTCTCCCGCTTCGAGCGCAGCAGGCGCAGGGCCCGGACGATCTCGAGGCGGGTCTCGTGCGGGGCGATGACCGCGTCGATGTAGCCCCGCTCGGCCGCGATGTAGGGGTTGGCCAGCGTGGTCTCGTACTCGTCGATCAGCTCGGCCCGGCGGGCCTCGACGTCGCCGCCGGCCTTCTCGATCTTGGCCAGCGTCTTGCGGTGCACGATGTTGGCCGCGCCCTGGGCGCCCATGACCGCGATCTGGGCGGTCGGCCAGGCGACGTTGATGTCGGCGCCGAGGTGCTTGGACCCCATCACGTCGTAGGCGCCGCCGTAGGCCTTGCGGGTGATCACCGTGATCAGCGGGACGGTGGCCTCGGCGTAGGCGTAGATCAGCTTCGCGCCGCGGCGGATGATGCCGTTCCACTCCTGGTCGGTGCCGGGCAGGAAGCCGGGGACGTCGACGAAGGTCAGGACCGGGATGTTGAAGGCGTCGCAGAAGCGCACGAAGCGTGCGGCCTTCTCGCTGGCGTCGATGTCGAGGGTGCCCGCGAACTGCATGGGCTGGTTGGCCACGACGCCGACGGGGCGGCCCTCGACCCGGCCGTAGCCGATGATGAGGTTCGGCGCGAAGAGCTCCTGGACCTCGAGGAACTCCTCGTCGTCCAGCACCGCCCGGATCACGTCGTGCATGTCGTAGGGCTGGTTCGGGCTGTCCGGGATGATCGTGTCGAGCGAGCGGTCGAGGTCGGTGAACTCGGTGTCCGCCGGCGTCGTCGTAGACGGTCGGCTCGTCGAGGTTGTTCTGCGGCAGGTAGCACAGCAGCGCCTTGACGTACTCGATCGCGTCCTCCTCGTCGGAGCCCATGTAGTGGGCGTTGCCCGACTTGGTGTTGTGCGTGCGCGCGCCGCCGAGGTCCTCCATCGAGACGTCCTCGCCGGTGACCGTCTTGATGACGTCGGGTCCGGTGATGAACATCGCGGAGGTCTTGTCGACCATCACGGTGAAGTCGGTGACCGCGGGGGAGTAGACGTGCCCGCCGGCGCAGTTGCCCATGATCATCGAGATCTGCGGGATGACGCCCGAGGCGTGCACGTTGCGGCGGAAGATCTCGCCGTAGAGCCCGAGCGAGACGACACCCTCCTGGATGCGCGCGCCGGCCCCCTCGTTGATGCCGATGATCGGGCAGCCGGTCTTGATGGCGAGGTCCATCACCTTGGTGATCTTCTCGCCGTAGACCTCGCCCAGCGAGCCACCGAAGACCGTGAAGTCCTGGGAGAACACGCACACCTGGCGGCCGTCGATGGTGCCGTAGCCGGTGATCACGCCGTCGCCGTAGGGGCGGGTCTTCTCCAGCCCGAAGGCCGTGGACCGGTGCCGTGCCAGCTCGTCGAGCTCGACGAAGCTGCCCTCGTCGAAGAGCATCTCGATGCGCTCGCGGGCGGTCTGGCGTCCCTTGGCGTGCTGCTTCTCGACCGCCTTCGCCGATCCGGCGTGGACGGCCTCGTCCAACCGTCGGTCCAGGTCGGCGAGCTTGCCCGCCGTCGTGTGGAGATCGATGTCCTGCGGGACTTCGGTGCCCTCGCCTGGCTGTGCACTCACGTGATCCGGCCTCCTGACTGGGCCCGTCCGTGTGGCCCTTCCGTCTGCTCGTGCGTCAATGTAGTGCCCGTGAGCGACGTGCCGAGCCAGTGCCCACCCCTCGACGACCCCCTCGACGTCGACCGGTTGTCCGACGCGGGTGTCGAGGTGGTCCCGGAAGCCGCCTCGACGAACGCCATCGTGGCCGACCGGGCCCGCGCCGGAGCCGCGGAGGGACTGGTCGTGGTCACCGAGCACCAGCGTGCCGGGCGCGGGCGGCTCGACCGGGTCTGGCACACCCCGGCCCGCTCGGCCCTGACCTTCTCGGTGCTGCTGCGTCCCACGGTCGGCGCTGACCGGTGGCCGTGGCTGCCGCTGCTCACCGGGCGCGCCGTGGCCGGCACCCTCCACGCCGCCGGCTTCCCCGCCGGGGTGAAGTGGCCCAACGACGTGCTCATCGGGGACCACAAGGTGGCCGGCATCCTGGTCGAGCTGGTCGCGACGCCGTCCGGCCCCGTCGCAGTGGTCGGTGTCGGGCTCAACGTACGACTGCCGGCCGCGGACCTGCCGGTCCCCACCGCGACCTCGTTGCTGGTCGAGGCGGAGCGACGCGGGCTCGAGGTGCCCGATCGGACGGGTCTGCTGCTGGCGCTGCTGGGCACGCTGCGCGCGGGCTACGACGACTGGGACAGCGGCGGCGAGCCGGCGGCGCACCGGCTGCGGACGGCGTACGCCGACGCCTGCGTGACGCTCGGGCAGGCGGTGCGCGTCGAGCTGCCGGGGTCCGGACCGCTGGAGGGCGACGCCGTCGGGATCGACGCGCAGGGCCGGCTGCTGGTCGACGGCGGGGGAGAGCAGCCGGTGGCCGTCTCCGCCGGCGACGTGGTGCACGTGCGTCGACGCTGAGGACACAGCGCGCCGGGGGTGAGAGGATCAGCGACGTGCCGATCAACCGGAGCCTGCTCAACGACGGCGAGAACGTGGTCGTCTCCACCCGCACCCATCCCAAGGCGTTGCTGCTGCCCCTGCTCGTGCTCGTGCTGCTGCTGGCCCTGGGCAGCTTCGTGGAGGTGCGCACCAGCGGTGCCGGTGGCCGCGTGGTGGCCTGGGTCGTGTGGGCCGTGGTCGCCCTCGGGGTGCTGCGCTTCGTGCTCTGGCCGTTCCTGGAGTGGCTGACCGGCAGCTACACCTTCACCGACCGCCGGCTGATCACCCGCACCGGTGTCCTCACCCGGCGCGGCCACGACATCCCGATCTCGCGGATCAGCGACGTGGCCGTCGAGCTGCACCTGATCGACCGGATGCTGGGCTGCGGCACCCTGGTCGTCAGCGACGCCAGCACCCACGGGCAGGTGAGCCTGCCGGACATCCCCCGGGTGGAGGAGGTCCAGCGCCGGCTCAACGCGCTGCTGCACGGGCACTCGGGTCGGGGCGAGGGCGCGTGAGCGACGAGGAGCCGACGCCCCGGCCGATGCGGATCTCGCACAGTGACCTGGAGAGCGCGATCCTCGGCGACAAGCCGGCCCTGACCGGGAGCGAGGTGGCCCGCTCGGTCGACATCAGCTCCGAGCAGGCCCGACGGCTGTGGCGGGCGCTGGGCTTCCCTGAGCACGACGACAACGTGGTCGCCTTCCTGCCCTCGGACGCGGCGGCGATCGCGACGCTGCGCAAGGTCATGGACGGCGGCGTGCTCGACGACGACATGGCCGTGAACATGACGCGGGCGCTGGGTCAGACGATGGCCCGCCTCGCTGAGTGGGAGGTCACCGCGCTGGTCCAGCGCGTCGAGCAGATCCACCCCGACCCCGACCCCGACCGGCCGGTGCCGTCCGGCACCCGCGTCGGCGTCGCGCTGCAGCTGGTCGAGGACCTCAGTGCTCCCTTCGAGGAGCTGCTGATCTACGCGTGGCGGCGCCACCTGGCCGCGGCCGCCGCCCGGATCGAGGCGCTGGCCGCCGACGACGAGGACCTGCACACCGTCGAGCTGAGCGTCGGGTTCGCCGACATCGTCGGCTTCACCGCCCTGTCCAACACGCTGACCGAGGAGCGCATCGGCGACCTGGTCGAGCTGTTCGAGATGCGCTGCGCCGACGTCGTGGCCACCCAGCGCGGCCGGGTCATCAAGAGCATCGGCGACTCGGTGCTGTTCGTGAACGACGATCCGCTGCGCGCCTACGACACCGCCGAGGGGATCATCAACGTGATCGGTCGCGACCCCCGCATGCCCGACGTGCGGGTCGGGCTGGCCACCGGATCGGTGGTGCTGCGGCTCGGCGACGTCTTCGGACCGCCGGTGAACATGGCGGCCCGGCTCACCAACGTGGCCCGCCGCAACCGGATCATCACCGACGAGGCGACCGCGGCGCTGCTGCCGGTCGACCAGTTCGAGCGCCGGCGGATGGCCGCGCGGCCGGTGCGCGGGTTCGGCATCGTCGAGCCGGTCGCCGTACGCCGGCACTGACGATCGCGACGGGCAGCGTGACCCGGGTCACGTCATCTGCGCCAGGATCGGCTCGATCTGGGTGGCGTGTCCTTTACCTGCCGCGACGGTGGTAGGTAAAGAACCGGCTTGGTCCGGATGTGGCACAAAGATGCCAGTGACATTCACTTCCTTTGGCTACCGGCCGGTCATTTCACTTTCTATGATTGTTCACGTGATCAATGTTCAGGAGATCAGCCTCGATCCGGATACCCGACGAGCCTGGCGCGCGGGCGACGAGATAACGCTCTCGCGCAAGGAGTTCGACCTCGTCCACGCCCTCATCGCCCGCGCCGGCGACATCGTCACGCGGGAGGAGCTGATGCGCGACGTGTGGCACACGTCGTTCTGGACCAGCTCCAAGACCATCGACGTGCACCTGGGGTGGGTGCGGCGCAAGCTCGGCGACGACAGCCGCAACCCGCACCTGATCACCACCATCCGGGGCAAGGGTCTGCGCTTCGAGACCGCCAGCCCGGCCGCCTGACGCAGCCCGGCACGCCCTAGGCTGAGCGGCGTGACAGAGTCCGCCACGCCCACCACCGCTCCGACCCTGGCCGTGATCGGCGGGGGTCAGCTGGCCCGGATGATGGCGCAGCCGGCGATCGCGCTGGCGCTGCCGCTGCGGCTCCTGGCCGAGGCCGAGGGTGTCTCGGCGGCGCAGGTGATCGTCGACCACCAGGTCGGCGACTACCGCGACCTGGCCACCCTGCGCCGGGTCACCGAGGGCTGCCGTGTCGTCACCTTCGACCACGAGCACGTGCCGACCGAGCACCTGCACGCCCTCGAGGCCGACGGCATCGCCGTGCGGCCCGGCCCGCGCGCGCTGGTCCACGCCCAGGACAAGGCGGTGATGCGGGAGCGCCTCGTCGAGCTCGGCGTGCCCTGCCCCCGCCACGCCGTGGTGGGCGAGGTGGCCGAGGTCGAGGCCTTCGGCTTCCCCTGCGTGCTCAAGACCACCCGAGGCGGGTACGACGGCAAGGGGGTCTGGGTGGTGCGCAGCAGCGCCGACTGCGCCGAGCCCTTCCGGGTCGCCGAGCAGAGCGGCGTACGCCTGCTGGCCGAGGAGCTCGTCGACTTCCGCCGCGAGCTCTCGGCCCTGGTCGCCCGGTCGCCGAGCGGCCAGGCAGCGGCCTACCCGGTCGTGGCCTCGACGCAGCTCGACGGCATCTGCCACGAGGTCGTCGCCCCGGCGCCCGACCTCGACGAGCACCTCGCCGGCCAGGCCCAGGCGATCGCGCTGCGGGTCGCCGGCGAGCTCGACGTCACCGGGGTGCTCGCCGTCGAGCTCTTCGAGACCACCGACGGACGGATCCTGGTCAACGAGCTGGCCATGCGTCCGCACAACACCGGGCACTGGACGCAGGACGGTGCGGTCACCTCGCAGTTCGAGAACCACCTGCGTGCGGTGATGGACCTCCCGCTCGGCTCGCCCGCCCCGCGCGAGCGGTGGACGGTGATGGTCAACATCCTGGGCGGCGAGCGCGCGGACGTCGGGCACCTCTACGACGGGTTCCCGCACGCGATGGCCCGCGACCCGCACCTGCGGGTGCACCTCTACGGCAAGGACCTGCGCCCCGGGCGCAAGGTCGGCCACGTCAACGCCTACGGCGACGACCTCGAGGACTGCCTGGAGCGCGCGCGGCACGCTGCCGCGTGGTTCCGTGGCGACCTCGGCGACGAGAGCGAGTGAGATGAGCGGTCCGACCAGCAGCACCGACCGGCCCCGGGTGGGCATCGTGATGGGCTCCGACTCCGACTGGCCCGTGATGAAGGCCGCAGCCGAGGCGCTCGAGGAGTTCGGGATCGCCCACGAGGCCGACGTCGTCTCCGCGCACCGGATGCCGCAGGAGATGATCGACTACGGCCGCGACGCGGCCGGGCGCGGACTGTCGGTGATCATCGCCGGCGCCGGCGGCGCGGCCCACCTGCCGGGCATGCTCGCCGCGGTCACGCCGCTGCCGGTCGTCGGCGTACCCGTGCCGCTCGCCTACCTCGACGGCATGGACTCGCTGCTCTCCATCGTCCAGATGCCCGCCGGCGTGCCGGTGGCCACGGTGGCGGTGGGCGGTGCCCGCAACGCCGGGCTGCTCGCGGTGCGCATCCTGGCCGCCACCGACCCGGCGCTCCAGGAGCGGATGGTCCGGTTCCAGGAGTCGCTGCGCGAGGCGGCCCACGCCAAGGGTGAGGTCGTGCGCCGCGAGGCCGGCGGCGCGACGCCGCGGGTCGGGTTCTGAGCTTCGTGCTGCGACCCGGCCGCCTGGTCGGGCTCGACCTGGCGCGCTGCCTGGCGCTGCTGGCCATGATGGCCACCCACCTCCTGGACTCCCGCTCCGTCGACGGCTCGCTGAGCACGACGGCGTGGCTGTTCTCCGGCCGCGCCTCCGCGCTCTTCGCCCTGCTGGCCGGGGTCAGCCTGGCCCTGATGACCGGCCGGTCCCGGCCCCTGCGCGGGCGCGCCCGTCTCACCAGGTCCGCCGGTCTGGCCGTGCGGGCCGTGCTGATCGCGGCGGTCGGCCTGGCCCTGGGTGCAGTGGACTCCGGGATCGCGGTGATCCTGACCCACTACGGCCTGCTCTTCCTGCTGGGCCTGCTGGTGGTCGGCCTCCGCGCCCGGGCCCTGGCGCTGCTGGCCGCGGCGTGGGTGCTGCTCGCCCCCGTCGCCTCTCAGCTGGTGCGACCCCACCTACCCGTGCGCGGCTACGCCAGCCCGAGCCTCGAGCAGCTCGGCGACCCGGTCCGGCTGCTCTCGGAGCTGCTCTTCACCGGCTACTACCCGATGGCCTCGTGGTTCGCCTACCTGCTGGCCGGCCTGGCCCTGGGCCGTCTCGACCTGGGCTCGGTGCGCCGCCGTGGGCTGGCCGGTCTCGCGCTGGCCGGGGCGGCCCTGGCCGTCGCGTCGACCTGGCTCTCGCACACGCTGACCGCCCGGTCGGACGTGCTGGGGGCGCTGGTGCCTGGGGTCCTGGCCCGGCGGGGACCGGCGGTGGCGCAGGCGCGGCTGCGCGAGTCGGTCGAGGGCGGCCTGTACGGCCAGACCCCCGTCGAGGGGCCGTGGCAGTGGTTGCTGGTGGTCGCCCCGCACTCGACGACGCCGTTCGACCTCGCGCAGACCATCGGCAGCGCGGTCCTCGTGGTGGCGGCGTGTCTCCTGCTGGTGCGGCTGCTGCCGGCACGCGGTGAGGTCGTCGTCGCGGTGCTGGGCGGCGCGGGTGCGGCCACGCTCAGCCTGTACACGCTGCACGTGCTGATGACCTCGGACCGGCTGCCGCCCGACCTCGGCGACGCCGGCACCGTCGTGCAGTACGCCGTGGTGCTGGGCGCGGGTGCGCTGCTCACCGTCCAGGGGTGGCGGGGACCGATGGAGGCCCTGGTGGCCCGTGCCGCGAAGGGTGTCGAGGCCGCGCTGCGCTAGCCGCGGCGGCGCCACTCGATCGCGGGGCAGGTGTCCATCACCATGGCCACGCCGGCCGTCGTGGTCCGCTCGAAGGCGGCCTCGTCGACCACCCCGAGCTGGAACCACACGCCCCGGGCCCCGATCTTCACCGCCTCGTCGGCGAAGGGCCCGGCCGCGTCCGAGCGGCGGAAGACGTCGACGACGTCGATGGGGAACGGGATGTCGGACAGGGTCGGCCACGCTCGTTCGCCGAGCACCTCGAGCCCGCCGTCCCGAGCGGCGTCCGGGTGCACCGGCACCACCCGCTTGCCGCGCTCCTGCAGCAGCGCGGCGATCGAGTACGCCGTCCGGCTCGGGTCGCCGGACAGGCCGACGACCGCCCACGTGGCGCAGTCGTCCAGCATCATCTCGACCCACGCAGGATCCTGCCAGCCTCTGGCGGTAGTGCTCATGCGGCGACCCTAGGCCCATCCCCAAGGGTGGTGGGACGCCCCGGGGTGCGGGCTAGGTTCGGGGCCATGGCCAACCTCAAGTACACCGTCCCGGGCATGTCCGACGCCGACGCGGAGCGGGTGATCGCCCTGCTCCAGGAGCGGCTGCACGCCGCCAACGACCTGCACCTGACGCTCAAGCACGTGCACTGGAACGTCGTCGGTCCGCACTTCATCGCCGTGCACGAGATGCTCGACCCCCAGGTCGAGGCCGTGCGCGGCTTCGCCGATGAGCTGGCCGAGCGCATCGCCACCCTCGGTGGCTCGCCGACCGGCACCCCGGGCGCGCTGGTGGAGGCGCGCAGCTGGGCGGAGTACTCGATCGGCCGAGCCACCACGCAGGAGCACCTCGGTGCCCTCGACCTCGTCTACCAGGGCGTGATCAGCAGCTACCGCGACGGCATCAAGGAGCTCGGCGAGCTGGACCCGGTCACCGAGGACATGTTCATCGGGCACACCGAGAAGCTCGAGCTGTTCCACTGGTTCATCCGCGCGCACCTCGAGGACAAGGCCGGCGGCCTGTCCACCGAGGGCGCGTCCTCGGAGGAGGAGGCCGCCCGGTCGGCCGGGTGAGCTGACGCAGGCGCCGGACGACGCCCGCCACCCCGAGGGGTGGCGGGCGTCGTCGCGTTTTCACCGACCGCCTGCGCCCCGCTGGTCGACGTGCCACGATCAAGACATGTCTCAGGTCGACGCGCGACGACGCGTGGAGACCGCGCGGCTGCTGACGCTGGCTCGAGCGACCCGGGGGAGACCCGAGCGGGCTACGAGAACGAGGTCGTCCGGCTCAACCTGCCCGTCGCCCAGGACGTCGCCCGGCGCTACCGGGGCCGGGGCATCGCGGACGAGGACCTCGACCAGGTGGCGGGTCTGGGGCTCGTCAAGGCCGTGCGTGGTTTCGACCCGGTGCGCGGCGAGGACTTCCTCGGCTTCGCGGTGCCGACGCTGCGCGGCGAGATCCGCCGCCACTTCCGCGACGCCGGCTGGGCGGTGCGCCCGCCGCGGGCCGTGCAGGAGCTGCAGGCCCGCGTGGCGATCGCCGAGGGGGAGCTGGTGCAGGTGCTGGGGCGCGACCCCCGGCCCGCCGAGATCGCCGTCCACCTCGAGGTCCCGCTCCCGCTGGTCACCGACTCGCTGAGCGCGGTCGGCTGCTTCGCACCGCTCTCGCTCGACGCGGTCGGGGACGAACCGGGTGAGGATGCCCCGGCCGCTCGCCTCGGCGGCCTCGACCCCGCCTTCGCCAGCGCGGAGGCCCGCGTGGCGCTGGTGCCGCTGTTGCGTGATCTCGACGAGCGCGAGCGCACGGTGGTGCGGATGCGCTACTTCGAGCAGCGCACCCAGGCCGAGATCGGGGCGGTCGTCGGGGTCTCGCAGGAGCAGGTCTCACGCCTGCTCTCGGGTCTGCTCGGCCGTCTGCGCCGGCGGCTGGCCACTGACGCTGCGTGAGCCGCGCTGCCGACAGTCGAGGCGACCACGGAGCCGGGGAGTGACCGTCCTCCGGCGCACGCTGTGCCGCCTGACTGGTCAGCGAGGTGCTCTGTCACATCTGTGCTCGACCAGCTGACCGTCGACCTGGCTTGCGCATTGATTCCACGCTGGGTGGAGGACCCAGGCGGCGGCGAGACCGACCACGGCGAAGATGGTGAGCGCCGCCATGGCGACTGCGACTCTGACCTGAACGGAAGCTCGCACAGCAAGGTCAACGGCGAGGTGCCCACCGAGTCACGGCGCTCCCGCCTGCGCCCCGGACCGTCTGGCGCGGACAGCGACGGACTGGTTGAAAAAGTAATCGAAAAAAACTTCCCTACGGCCTGTGGAAAACCCCCTCTGACCTGCTTCTTTGTCGGTGGGCCCGGGGAGACTTCTCTCATGGCCACCCTCGCGGCGCACCCCATCGACGGGGCTGTCGCGCGGGTGCACTCGGCCCTCGACGAGGTGGCCGGGACGCCGACGTGGTCGATGGGTCAGGAGACGACCGCGCGGGTGCTGGTCGAGATCGCGCGGGCCGAGGCCCGGCTGGTCGAGCTGCGCTCCCGGGCGCTGGCCCAGGCGGAGTCGGTCGGTGTGCGGGAGCGGAACGCCTCGCCGTCGTTGGCGGTGTGGCACGCGAACGCGACCCGCTCGACGAAGCGGGAGTCGTTCCGCGAGGTCCGCCTTGCCGAGGGGCTCGCGCGCTACGGTCTGGTGCGGGAGGCGCTGGGCCGCGGTGATGTCAATGCCGAGCAGGCGGCGGTGATCACCGCCGCGCTGGAGGTCCTGCCTGAGGACCTCGAGACCGGTGTGGTGGAGCAGGCCGAGAAGACGCTGGTCTCCTATGCAGAGGTCCACGATGCCAAGGCCCCGAAGATCCTGGGTCGTCGCATCCTCGACGTCGTCGCGCCGGAGGTGGCCGAGGCGTGGGAGGCCGAGCAGCTCGCGAAGCAGGAGCGTGAGGCGGAGAAGGCGGTGGCGTTCCGGATCCGTGAGGACGACCAAGGTCGCTGCAAGGGCTCGTTCACCGTGCCGCTGCTGGTGGGACAGATGCTGGAGCGGGCGCTGATGGCGTTCGCCGCACCCAAGCACCAGATCTCGAACCGCACCGGCCAGGACGAGCAGGCGCCGGTACCGGTACGTCGTCCGACGGCGCAACGCCTGGGGGTGGCGTTCGTGGAGCTCATCGAACGCCTCGACCCCGCGGCCCTGCCGCGTGCCGGTGGCGTCAACGCCACCGTGGTGGTCACCATGAGCATGGCCTCGCTGATGGGCGGTCTCGCAGCCGCCACCCTCGACACCGGCGCCCGCATCTCTGCCGCCACCGCACGGCGGCTGGCGTGCGAGGCCGGGATCGTCCCGGTCGTGCTGGGCGGGAAGAGCCAGCCCCTCGACGTCGGCCGCACCAAGCGGTTCTTCACCACCGCCCAACGCATCGCCCTCGCCGTCCGCGACCGCGGCTGCACCGCCCAGGGCTGCGACGCCCCGCCCGCGATGTGCCACGCCCACCACGACGACCCCTGGTCGGACCAGGGCAGGACAGCCGTCGAGCGAGGCCGACTGCTGTGCCCCTTCCACCACCGCCGCATCCACGACCCCGACTACGACGTCGACGTCGGCCCCGACAACCAGGTGCAGTTCCACCGGCGGATCTAGAAGGGGCCGCTCACATCCAGTCAGACGACGGGGTGGATGCGCGGCAGTGCCGACGCCTTGCCCTCGAACTGCGGGGCGCGCTTCTCGCGGAACGCTGCCACCCCCTCCTTGCCGTCGCCCAGCGAGGTCCAGTACATCGCCAGCGAGTCCGACAGGTGCGCCTCGAGGGGGTGAGCCAGGGCGGAGTTGCGGTAGAGCATCTGCTTGGCCAGGCCCAGGGCGACGGGGGAGCGGTCGCGCACGAACGAGCGCGCCAGCTCCAGTGCCGCGGGGAGCAGGTCGTCGGGCTCGTGGACCGAGCGCAGCAGCCGGCCCTCGAGAGCCTGCTCGGCGGTCAGGACGTCGGCGGCGTACACCCACTCCAGCGCCTGCTGGATGCCCACGATGCGGGGCAGGAACCAGCTCGACGCAGCCTCGGGGACGATGCCCAGCCGGCCGAAGACGAACCCGATCTTGGCCTTCGTCGAGGCCAGGCGCAGGTCCATGGCCAGGGTCATCGTGGCGCCGATCCCGACTGCGGGACCGTTGATGGCGGCGATGACCGGCTTGGGCAGCGCGTGGATCGCCAGGGTGACCTTGCCACCGGTGTCGCGCACGCCGGCGTCGTACGGCGCCTCGTCGTAGGCGGCCCGGAACTCCTCCGGACTGGGGCGCAGCGACTCGTCCAGCCCGAAGACGTTGCCCTCGGCGGAGAGGTCCATGCCGGCGCAGAACGCGCGGCCGGCGCCGGTCACGACGACCGCGCGGACGTCGTCGCTGGTCAGCTCGGTGCGGAAGACCGACTCGAGCTCGCGGGCCATGGTCAGGTCGAAGGCGTTGAGCGCCTCGGGCCGGTCCAGGGTCAGGGTGGCGACGCCGTCGCCGTCGATGGCGATGTCGAGCGTGTCGTGGCTGGTGTGGCTCATCCGGTGGTTCCCTTCGGAAGACCGGAGGGCGAGCAGAGGCCCTGACCGATCCGGTCGGTGTCGTCGTCGATGATGGCCTGGAACATCTGGGGCGCCCGGTCGGGGTCCCAGTTCACGGCGAGGTCGCTGATCGGGACCCCGCAGGTCAGCCCCTTGTCGCCGTTGACGCGGGTCATCGCCATCGCCCACAGACCGGCGCGCCAGGGCGTCATCCCCTTGCCGAACTCCACGGTGTCGGTGGCGGCCATGTTCAGGCGCCAGTAGCGCACCGGGTTGAGCACCGACCAGGGCGAGAGCACCTTGTCGCCGACCGAGGAGACCACCTCGCGCTGGGCCTGGGCGCGCTGCACGTCGCCGAGCGCGGTGTAGGTCTTGCGCGAGCGGGCGTAACCCAGCGCGGTGCCGCCGTCCGCGTCCTGGCAGCCGGCCTTCACGTCGAGGTTGGCCAGCGGGTCCTTCATCGCCTTCTCCGGGCAGATCTCGCACACCGCCGACGGCGTCGACGAGGCCGACGAAGCCGCCGATCCCGATCTCGACGTACTCGTCGACGTGGATGCCGGTGTTGCGCTCGATCGTCTTGACCAGCAGCTTGGGGCCGCCGAAGGCGTAGGCGGCGTTGATCTTGGTGGTGCCGCGGTCGGGCACCTCGACCAGCGAGTCGCGCGGGATCGACATCAGCAGGTTCGGGCCCGACGCCGGTGTGCAGCAGCATGATCGTGTCGGTGCGCTGGCCCGCCGCGTTGCCGGTGCCGAACGCCTTGCGCTGCTCGGGGGTCAGGCCCTCGCGCGAGTCGCTGCCGACCAGCAGGTACGTCGTGCCCTGCTGCTCGTCGGGCCGCTCACCGCCGGGGGCGAAGACGACCTCGTCGACGCGGGTCCAGGCGTAGATCGGCACCGCGACCAGGAAGACGATCCAGGCCACCAGCAGCAGCGCCAGGTGGCGCAGCCGGAACGGGGCCGCCACCAGCGGCCCGCCCGGCCGGCGTCGCTGTCGGGCCCGGCTGGGGCGGGGGCTGGGGTGTGGGCTGGGGGGTCGGTCGAGGTGTCGGCTGGGGCGTGGGTGCCGGTCGCGGGGTCGGGGCACCCTGCTGCGTCGGTCGCGGCTGGACGGGCATCCGTCTCGTGGCATCGGGCTCGGGATCGCCCTTCCCGCCGTACAACCAGTCGAAGCGCTCGCCGTCGCCGTCCCCGCTGCCGGGCCGCTGTGCCATGGCGCCGACGCTACCGTGCCGCCATGGCACCCCTCAGCCGCGCCCGACGCGCCCAGCCCCGATCCTCGTCCTTCGCCCGGGTCTCGCTGGCGGTGATGACCTCCAGCAGCCAGGCCAACCTGTTGGGCAACATCCACGGCGGCGAGGTCGTCAAGCTCGCCGACTCGACCGCCGGCGCGGTCGCGCAGCGGCACAGCGGGGGACCGGCGGTGACGGCCGCCCTCGACGAGATGGTCTTCCTGCGCCCGGTGCACGTCGGCGACATCGTGCGCACGCTCGCCCAGGTCAACTGGGCCGGCCGCTCGTCGATGGAGATCGGCGTGCGCGTCGAGGCCCAGCCCTGGAACGACCCGTCCGCCGGCGGGCTGCACGTGGCGTCGGCGTACTTCGTCTTCGTCGCGGTCGACGCCGACGGCCGCTCGCGCGACGTGCCGCCCTGGTGCCGGAGACCGACGAGGACCGGCGCCGGCACCGTGAGGCCGAGATCCGGCGGGCCCACCGCCTGGCTCGGCGCACCGAGATCGAGGAGGGTCGGCGCGGCGTACCGTCGTGACGGCTGTGACTGGTGATACTGCTGGGACGTACACGTTCCGTCACAGCAGGAAGGCATCTCGATGCCACCCGTCTCTTCCCCCCGGGTGCTCGACGGCCAGGAGCCCCAGCAGCGCCCCAGTGCCGCCGACCGTGCCGCACGCGTCCGCTTCCGTCGTGCGCTGTCCCTGATGGCGATGACCCTCGTCGCGCCCGGTTCGGCCCAGCTGGTCGCCGGCAACCGTCGGGTGGGTCGCCTCGCCCTGCGGGTCTGGCTCGTCGTCCTCGCGATCGTGCTGGTGACCGGACTGGTCGTCCTGCTCGACCCCCAGAAGGCCGTCACCCTGGGGTCCAAGGCGTGGCTGCTGCTCCTGCTGCGCACCGCGCTGCTGGCCGGTGCGGTCGGGTGGGCCGTGCTGTTCATGGACGCCTGGCGCCTGGGCGCGCCGCTCAGCCTCGGGCTGGCGCACCGGCGCGCGGTCGTCGGGGTCAACGGGGTGCTGTCGCTCAGCGTCGCCGGCACGCTGCTGTTCGGCGCCCACCTGGTCGCCGTCCAGCGCGACCTCATCGTCACGATGTTCGGCTCCGGCGAGGTCGCCGGCGCCGCGGACGGGCGCTTCAACGTGCTGCTCATGGGCGGGGACTCCGGTGCCGGCCGCTGGGGCCTGCGCCCCGACTCGATGACCGTGGCCTCGATCGACGCCAACACCGGACGCACCGTGCTGATCTCGTTGCCGCGCAACATGGAGAACTTCCCCTTCGCGGACGGCTCGGTGATGGCCGAGCAGTTCCCCGACGGCTTCGACGCCGACTACCTCAACGGCGTCAGCACCTGGGCGCAGGACCGCCCCGAGCTGTTCAAGAAGTCCGACAACCCGGGTGTGGACGCCACGATCTCGGCGATCGAGGGCATCACCGGCCTGGAGATCAGCTACTGGGCGATGGTGAACCTCCAGGGCTTCAAGGACCTGGTCGACGCGGTCGGCGGCATCACCCTCACCGTGCGCCAGGCGATCCCCGTCGGCGGACTCGGCTCCGACGTCTACGACTACATCGAGCCCGGCACCCGGCGCCTGACCGGCTTCGAGACCCTCTGGTACGCCCGGGCCCGGGAGGGGTCGGACGACTACTCGCGCATGGCCCGGCAGAAGTGCGTGATGAACGCGATGCTGCAGCAGGTCAGCCCGCAGTCGGCGCTGCGCAACTTCGAGAGCATCGCCCAGGCCTCGTCCGAGATGATCTCGACCAACCTGCCGGCCTCCGAGCTCGACACCTTCATGTCGCTGGCGATGAAGGCGCGCGACCAGAAGATGTCGACGCTGTCGCTGGTGCCGCCGATGATCAACACCGCCGAGCCCGACATCGACCTGGTCCACGGCAAGGTGCAGGCCGCGATCGAGAAGGCCGAGGGCAGCGCCGAGGACGCACCGCGGGCCAAGCCCAAGAAGGGCTCCACCTCGGCCGTCACCGGCGGCTCGGTCGGCTCGCTGTCCGAGGGGTACGCCGCCAACCAGGCCGGCGACCTGTCCAGCGCCTGCTGAGCCCACCCCCGGCGGCCGGGGTCGGCGCGGCGCCTAGCCTGGTCGGTGATGTCCACCCCCGTCACCACCGTGCTCGCCGTCGACGGCAACTCGCTGCTGCACCGGGCCTTCCACGCCTCGGCACGCAGCGGGTTCCGCACCGCCGACGGGCGACCGGCGTGGGCGGTGCGCGGGCTGCTCTCCCAGCTCGTCGCCGCGGTCGACCGGGCGATGGCCGACGCGGTCGTCGTGGGCTTCGACGACCCCGACGCCAGCGTGCGGCGCGAGCGGTGGCCGACGTACAAGGCGCACCGCACGCCCAAGCCGGAGACGCTCGTCGAGCAGCTCGACTCCGTGGTCGCCGTGCTGCGCGAGCTGGGCGTCGGGGTCGTCGTGCCGACCGGGCTCGAGGCCGACGACGTGCTGGCCAGCGTCGCCGCGCAGGCACCGGCGGCCGGGTTCCGCACCGTGCTGGCCACCTCCGACCGCGACAGCTTCGCGCTCGTCGACGAGCACACCCGGGTGCTGCGCATCCTCAACGGCGGGGTCGACGCCTCGCCGCTGCTCGACCCTGCTCGGCTGGCCCTGGTCACCGGGGTGCGCCCCGACCAGTACCTCGACCTGGCCGCCCTGCGCGGCGACGCCTCCGACAACCTGCCCGGCGTGGCGGGCTTCGGGGCCAAGACCGCCGCCAAGCTGCTCGGCCGCGCTCGACACCGGGGCCGACGCGCTGGCCGACGCCGCCGCCGGGGGAGAGCGCTGCCGCGCCGCCGTCGGGCCGGCCCGCGCCCGCACCCTGGGCACCGACGAGGCGCGCGAGCGGTTCTACCTCAACCGCGAGGTGATGGCGATGGTGCGCACCGTCGACGTCGGTCTCGCCGGGCCGTCCGCGCGCCTGCCCCTGGAGGAGTCGCGGGTGCGCTCGGTCTTCGGGCGCCACGACCTCTTCGTCAACGGGGCCGTGCGCGCCCTGTGCCTCGCCGAGCCGGCACCCGGCGCGCCCGAGCGCACCACGACGTCGTACGTCGATCCGCGCTGGCGCGCCGCGCCCACCCCCGCGCCGCCGCGCCTGCCCCCGACCCCCGCCCCGCCCCCGCCCCCGTCTTCTCCCAGGGCACCCTCTTCTGACGCCGACCAGTCACTTCTGCACCACCGACCAGTCACTTTCGCACCATCCACCAGTCACGTCCGGGCCGCCGAGCGGTCGGCTGCGGACCCGGCCGGGGACGGTGCTAACTTCTGGCGATGGCTACGGCAGCGGAGCGCTCTGCGACCCCGACCCCGACCAGCGAGCCAGGGGTCTGGGCCTCCCGGTTGGCGGCGCTGGGGCCCGGGATCCTGATGGCCTCAGCAGCGATCGGCGGGTCCCACCTCATCTCCTCGACGCAGGCCGGCGCCCGCTTCGGGTGGCAGCTGGCGTTCGTGATCGTGCTCGCCAACGTGCTGAAGTACCCCTTCTTCCGGTTCGGCCCGCAGTACACCGTGGAGAGCGGCCGGTCGCTGGTCGAGGGGTACGCCCGCAAGGGTCGCGTCTACCTCTGGGTCTTCTTCGTCCTGGCTGCGGTGAGCTCGGTGATCTCGACCGCCGGGGTCGGCCTGCTGGGCGCGGTCATCCTCGGTTTCATGCTCCCGGACAGCTGGGCTCCCGGGATCCCCGCCCTGGCGACGGCGATGATGGCCTCGGCGTGGGTGCTGCTGGTCGCGGGGCGCTACCGGGCCCTGGACGCGGTCACCAAGGTCATCATCGTGACGCTCACGCTGGCCACCATCACCGCGACCTTCATGGCGGCCTCCGCCGGCTCGGAGCGCATCGCCGGCTTCGTCGAGCCGACCCCGTGGACCTGGGCGACCCTGCCCTTCCTGGTGGCGCTGATGGGGTGGATGCCGGCGCCGATCGAGATCAGCGTGCTGAACTCGCTGTGGATCCAGGCCAAGCAGAAGCTGCACCCCAGCCGGGCCGAGGACGTCCTGTTCGACTTCAACGTCGGGTACGCCACCTCGGCGGTGCTCGCCCTGTTCTTCCTGTCCCTCGGTGCCCTGGTCCAGTACGGCTCCGGCGTGGAGGTGGCCACCGCCGGTGGCGCCTACGTCGACCAGCTGCTGCAGATGTACGGCACGGCCATCGGGGAGTGGGCGGTGCCGCTGATGGCGGTGATCGCCTTCGCCTGCATGTACGGCACCGTGATCACCGTCATCGACGGCTACGCCCGCGCGTGCGCCGAGTCGCTGCGCCTCCTGCGCGGTGAGCCGGAGTTCAGCAGGGGCTCGCTGAACCTGTGGGTCAGCGGCATCGTCGTGGTCGGGCTGGTGATCATCCTGGCGATGAGCGCCTCGTTGGCGGCGATGCTCACCTTCGCCATGATCAGCGCCTTCATCACCGCGCCGGTCTTCGCCTGGTTGAACTTCAGCCTGGTCCGCGGCGAGGGCTCGCTCACCCCGGGGCTGCGCTACCTCTCGTACGCCGGCCTGGTCTACCTGGCGGGCTTCGCGGGCCTGTTCCTGCTCAACTTCGCCGGCCTGCTCGGCTAGCCGCGTGCACCCGTAGGGTGTGGGCCGTGCCGAGCCCGAGTCCCGACCCCCGTCGCGTCGTGGCCGTGGTGGTCACCTTCAACCGGCTCGGGCTCCTGCAGCGCCTGGTGACGCGGCTGCGCGAGCTGCCCGAGGTCGACGAGGTGCTGGTCGTGGACAACGCCTCGACCGACCGCACGGGGGAGTGGCTGGCCGAGGCCGCCGCCGCGGAGGGCACCCCGCTGCTCGCCCGGACCCTCGAGCGCAACCTCGGCGGGGCGGGCGGCTTCCACGACGGTCTGGAGTGGGCGTGCGAGCGCGACGCCGACCTGGTCTGGCTGATGGACGACGACGGCCTGCCCGAGCCGGACTGCCTGGCCCGGCTGCTGACCGAGGACGACCTCGACTTCTGGGGGCCGCTGGTCGTCGACGAGGCCGACCCCGACCGGTTGGTCTTCCCGATCCGGCTGCCCGGCGGCACCCGGGTGGTGCACCGCCTCGCCGACGTCGAGCGCGCCGGCGGGTCGCGCGGTCGTCTCGACGACATCGTCATCCCCTTCAACGGGGTGCTGGTGACGCGCGAGCTGGTCGGGCGCATCGGACTGCCGCGCTCGGAGTTCTTCATCTGGGGCGACGACCACGAGTACCGCCTGCGCGCCGAGGCCGCCGGGGCCCGGATCGCCACCATCACCGGGGCCCGGGTGCACCACCCCTCCGTCGGCGAGCTCGGCACCCCGATGATGGGCGGGCGCACCACCTACAACCACAGCCCCAGCGAGCTCAAGGCCTACTGCATGGCCCGCAACAACACCGTCAACCTGCGCGACTACCGCGGCTGGGCGCACGTGGTGATGTTCTGGGCCAAGACGGTGTGGTTCTACCTGCTCACCCGCCGCGACCCGGGCCGGATCGTGCTCAGCGCCCGCGCCGCACGCGCCGGGCTGCGCGGCGACTTCACCGGCCACGAGAGGTTCCTGCGATGACGCCCACCGAGACCACGCGCGAGACCACGGCGGTGGTGGTGGTGACCTACAACCGCGCCGACCTGCTGGCCGCGATGCTCGAGGGCCTGGCCGCGCTGGACCCCGCGCCGGAGCTCGTGGTGGTCATCGACAACGCCAGCACCGACCACACCCCCGACGTGCTGGCCGCCTGCACGCTGCCCGGGCTGCAGGTCGTGCGGACGCCAGGAGAACCTCGGCGGCGCCGGGCGGCTTCCACCTCGGCACCCGCACGGCGTACGACGCCGGCGTCGACCGGATCTGGCTGATGGACGACGACGTGCTGCCCGCCCCGGACTGCCTGGGGGTGCTGCTGGCCGCCGACGAGGACTGCCTGATGGCGGTGCGCGAGGACTCCCACGGGCGGCTGTGCGAGAAGGCCGCGACCCGCTTCGACCTGCGCAACCCGCTGGCCATCAAGCCCAAGACCGCGATGGTCGAGACCGACTGGGTCACCCGCGCCGCCATGCCGGAGCGGGTCGAGCTCGAGAACGTCGCCTTCGAGGGCTTCATGGTGCGGCGCCGGCGTGCTGGAGCGGGTCGGGCTGCCGGACCCCTCGCTACTTCATCTTCTACGACGACGTGGACTTCGCGGTGCGCGCGCGGCGGGCCGGCTTCCGGATCTGGGCGCTGCGCGACGCGGTGCTGGTGCGCCAGCTCGACTTCGACCAGCAGCACGACCTGGCCGGCTGGAAGGGGTTCTACATGTACCGCAACCTCTTCGCCGTGCACCTGCGCTACGGCGAGAACGCGCTGGTGCGGCTCAAGCCCTGGCTGATCGTGCTGGCCGTGGTGCTGCTCAGCCCGCTGCGCGGGGGGCGTGCCGAGGCCGCCAACGTGATCCGCGCCATGCGCGCCGCGCGTGGGATGCGCCGGCTGCCTCCTTCGTCCGTAGACTGACCGACCGTGCCAGCACCTCACACTGATCCCGCCCCGCGACGACCAGTCCGACCACCAGGCCTCCGAGCAGGCTCCCGACCTCGTCGTCGTCGGCTCCGGCTTCTTCGGACTCACCGATCGCGGAGCGCTGCGCCTCCGAGCTCGGGCTGAAGGTCCTGGTGCTCGAGCGGCGCTACCACCTCGGTGGCAACGCCTACAGCGAGATCGACGACGAGACCGGCATCGAGGTGCACAAGTACGGCACCCACCTCTTCCACACCTCCAACAAGCGGGTGTGGGAGTACGTCAACCGGTTCACCGACTTCACCGGCTACCAGCACCGGGTCTTCGCCAAGTACCAGGGCCAGGTCTACTCCTTCCCGATGAACCTGGGGCTGATCAACCAGTTCTTCGGCACGTCCCACACCCCCGACGAGGCCCGCGCCCTGATCGCCGAGCAGGCCAGCGAGATCGCCACCGAGGACGCCACGAACCTCGAGGAGAAGGCGATCAGCCTGATCGGGCGCCCGCTCGTACGAGGCGTTCGTCAAGGGCTACACCGCCAAGCAGTGGCAGACCGACCCGACGCAGCTCAGCGCCGACATCATCACGCGGCTGCCGGTGCGCTACACCTTCGACAACCGCTACTTCAACGACACCTACGAGGGCCTGCCGGTCGACGGCTACACCGCGTGGCTGACCCGGATGGCCGAGCACCCGAACATCGAGGTGCGCACCGACACCGACTTCTTCGACGTGGCCGAGCAGTACAAGGGCAAGGTCCCGATCGTCTACACCGGCCCGGTCGACGAGTACTTCGACAACGTCCGAGGGCCGCCTGTCGTGGCGCACCATCGACCTGGAGGCCGAGACGCTCGACGTCGACGACTTCCAGGGCACCGGCGTGGTCAACGCCAACGACCAGGACGTGCCGCACACCCGCGTGCTGGAGTTCAAGCACCTGCACCCCGAGCGCACCTACCTGCCCGGCAAGACGATCGTCGTGCACGAGTACTCCCGCTTCGCCGAGGAGGGCGACGAGCCCTACTACCCGGTCAACACCGCCGAGGACCGCGAGAAGCTGCTGAAGTACCGCGACCTGGCCAAGGCCGAGCCGATGGTGCTCTTCGGCGGCCGCCTGGGCACCTACAAGTACCTCGACATGCACATGGCGATCGGCTCGGCGCTGTCGATGTTCGACAACAAGCTCGTCCCGCACTTCCGCGACGGCGAGCCCCTGACCAGCGGAGGAGTCGACGGATGAGCACCACGAGCACCCGGCTGCTGCAGCGCCAGGTCCTGCCCGTCGACCGCGACCTCGACGTCCTGCCGCTGTACGTCGACCCGGAGCCGGCCGTCCTCGACGCCGACAAGTACGAGGTCGGCAGCAACCGCGCGGCCCGCGAGCTGAACGTGGCCACCATGCGCCAGGGCGTGACCACCGGCGCCGCAGCTGCACCCCGACCAGATCGTCTCGCGCACCGCGCTGAGCGTCCCCTCGGGCGACCGGCTCTCCTTCGGCACCTACTTCAACGCCTTCCCGGCCAGCTACTGGCGCCGCTGGAGCATCGTCGACCGAGGTCCGGCTGACCGTCACCGTCACGCGGTCGCGGCGCGACGTGATCGTCTACAAGTCGATGGCGCGCGGCAACAGCCAGCGCGTCGACACCGCGACCACCGGCAGCGAGAGCGTCGGGCACCTTCACCTTCGACCTGACCCTCAAGCCCTTCGTCGACGGCGGCTGGTACTGGTACGACGTCGTCGCCGGCGACGACGAGGTCGTCGTCGAGTCCGCCGAGTGGACCGCCGAGGTGCCCGAGGACCGGCCAGGCCCACGGCACCGTCGACCTGGTCATCACCACGATGAACCGCCCCGACTTCTGCGCCAAGCTGCTGCAGCAGGTCGGCGACGACGAGGCGCTGCGTCCCTACCTCGACTCGGTCATGGTGATGGAGCAGGGCACCGACAAGGTCGTCGACTCCCCGGAGCTGCCCGCCGCCCGCGAGTCGCTCGGCGACCTGCTGCGCATCATCGAGCAGGGCAACCTCGGCGGCTCGGGCGGCTACGCCCGCGGCCAGCTCGAGTCGGTCCGCAAGGGCACCGCGACGTACGCGATGATGATGGACGACGACGTCGTCTGCGAGCCCGAGGGCATCATCCGCGCCATCACCTTCGGCGACCTGGCCCGCCGGCCCACCATCGTCGGCGGGCACATGTTCAACCTCTTCTCCCGCAGCCGCCTGCACAGCTTCGGCGAGGTCGTGCAGCCGTGGCGCTTCTGGTGGCAGTCGGCCCCCGGCGTCTTCGGCGACTGGGACTTCGCCGCGCGCAACCTGCGCTCGACGCGCTGGCTGCACCAGCGCATCGACGTCGACTTCAACGGCTGGTTCATGTGCCTGATCCCGCGCCGCGTGCTCGAGGACATCGGGCTCTCGCTGCCGGTCTTCATCAAGTGGGACGACTCCGAGTTCGGCCTGCGCGCCAAGGCCGCCGGCTACCCGACGGTGACCTTCCCGGGCGCCGCGGTCTGGCACGTCCCGTGGAGCGACAAGAACGACGCGCTCGACTGGCAGGCCTACTTCCACGTGCGCAACCGCTTCGTCGCGGCGCTGCTGCACTCGCCGTACCCGCACGGCGGCCGGATGATCCGCGAGAGCCGCAACCACCAGATCGCCCACCTGGTCGCGATGCAGTACTCCACCGTCGAGATCCGCCACCAGGCGCTGCTCGACGTCCTCGAGGGCCCGCGGGCGCTGCACGCGCAGCTGGCCACGAAGCTGGCGGAGGTCAACGCGACCCGCAAGCAGTTCACCGACGCCCAGCTCGCAGGTCGACCCCGACGCGTTCGCGCCCGTCCGCCGCACCAAGCCGCCGCGCAAGGGCAGGGACGACTCCGCGGTGCCCGGGCGGCTGGCCCGCTGGTCAGCGCCGGCCTGAGCCGATCCGCCAGCTGAAGAAGCCGCGGCCGCTCTCGCGGAGCCACCCGGAGGCGGAGATCCGCGCGATGGACGCCAAGTGGTACCGCCTGGCGCGCTACGACTCCGCGGTCGTCTCGATGAACGACGGCTCCTCGGCCGCGCTCTACCAGCGCGACCCGGAGACGTTCCGCGAGCTGATGACCAAGACCGTGCAGCTCCACGAGCGCCTCAAGCGCGAGTGGCCGCGCCTGGTCGAGGAGTACCGCGCCGAGCTGGGCCACATCACCTCGCCCGAGGCGTGGGAGGAGACCTTCCGGCCCTGGACCGAGGACCGGACGGACACGGATGGCTGAGTCGACCCGCCCGCCGGCGGACCACGTCGTCGACGCCCCGCTCGCCTCGCCGGCCGCCACCCAGGGGCTGCTCGAGGTCTTCCGGCACCGCTACCTGCTCAAGCTGCTGGTCAGGCGGGAGATCAGCGCCCGCTACTCCGGGTCGTTCCTGGGCCTGATCTGGTCCTACATCAACCCGCTGAGCCAGTTCCTGATCTACGTCTTCATCTTCACGCTGCTGCTGGGCCGCGACCGCACCGAGAACTTCGCGATCCACATCTTCACCGGCCTGATCGTCGTGCACTTCTTCACCGAGACGTTCAACGCCGGCACCCGCTCGATCGTGCGCAACAAGGCGCTGATCCGGAAGATGTCCTTGCCCAAGGAGATGTTCCCGGTCGCCTCGATGCTGGTCTCGCTCTACCACGTGGCGCCGCAGCTGGTGATCCTCGTGATCGCGTGCGTGCCCTACGGGTGGACGCCCGACGTGCTCGGCATGCTGGCGTTCCTGCTGGCGCTGGGCATCATCATGCTGCTCGGCACCGCGCTGGCGCTGCTCTTCAGCGTCGCCAACGTCTACTTCCGCGACTTCGCCAGCGCCGTGGGCATCCTGACCAACTTCGTGCGGTTCAGCGTGCCGATGATCTACCCGTTCACGCTCGTCGAGGAGCGCTTCAAGGGGTTCGCGCCGTACTACCTCTACAACCCGCTCGCGGAGGCGGTGCTGCTCGTGCAGCGCGCCTTCTGGGTGGGCACGACCAACGACCCGGCGGCCACGGCCGCCACCGAGCTGCCCGACCACCTCTTCACGCGCGGGTTCGATCATGCTGGTGATCTCCGCGCTGGTCCTCGTCGATCGCGCAGCTGGTCTTCCGAGTCGCTGGAGGACAAGATCCCGGAGCGGTTGAATTGAGCTACTCACCCTCGACGTCCATCGTGGTGGAGAACGCCACCAAGGCCTTCACCCTGCGCTACCACCGCACCTTCAAGGAGGTGACGGTCGCCAAGATGCGCGGCCAGCAGATCAGCGACACGTTCAAGGCGGTCGACGACGTCTCCTTCACCGTCGAGCAGGGCGAGTCGATCGGACTGATGGGCCTCAACGGCTCCGGCAAGTCGACCCTGCTCAAGCTGGTCAACGGCATCATGAAGCCCGACTCCGGCCGGGTGCTGACCCGCGGCCGGATCGCCGGGCTGATCGCGACCGGCGCCGGCTTCCACCCCCAGCTGACCGGGCGCGAGAACGTCTACCTCAACGCCGCGGTCTTCGGCATGAGCGAGCGCGAGACCAACCGCAAGCTCGACGAGATCATCGACTTCGCGAGCATCGGCAAGCACCTGGACTCGCCCGTCGGCAACTACTCCTCGGGCATGTACGCCCGCCTCGGCTTCGCGGTCGCCATCAACGTCGACTGCGACATCTTCCTGGCCGACGAGGCGCTGGCGGTGGGGGACAAGCCCTTCAAGCGCAAGTGCCTGGAGAAGATGGAGGAGGTCCGCGACTCGGGGGCCACCGTCTTCTACGTCAGCCACGCCGCCGGCTCGGTGCGGCGCATGTGCGACCGCGTGCTGGTGCTGGAGGACGGCCGCCTCGGCTTCGACGGCGACGTCGACGAGGGCATCAAGTACGTCAAGTACGACTCCGACGACGAGGACAAGGACGACGAGGAGCTCGGCGCCGACATCTGAGCGCGCGCTCCACCGCACCGCGAACGGCCCCCAGGCAGCACGCCTGGGGGTCGTTCTGCGTGCCGGGACCCCTCCGAGACTTGACTTTTCTCGACTTCATCGGCGTGTCGACTGGAAATTACACGCTTGTAGTTACTCACGAACCCTTTCGGGGCCCCTGTGACTCATGTGAAAGTTGCGCACTGTGTGAACTTCCCCGCGCACCGTGAAGGACCGTCGTATGCCCCCCAGCAGGTCTCGTTTCGTCTCCGGCTGCCAGCAGCTGCTGGTGCTCGGAGCCGTCGTCGCCGTGCTCGCGCCCGCCGCCAGCGTGATCAGCCTGGACGTCGTGAAGCGCCCGGTCGTCGACACCACGAGCAGCGACCACAGTGCCCTGGCGGCGTACGTCCGCTCGGCGCAGAAGACCGCGACCGTCCCGACCGCGCCGGTCGAGGCCGTCGTCGACGAGCACGTGCTGACCCCGGCGACGGGGGCAGGCCCCGGCGCGCAGCGCTGCGCAGCGGTGGCACCACCACCCTGACCAGCCGCCCCGAGCCGGTCAGCGGCTACGGCGCCGTGGGCGTGACCTGGGAGCAGGGTGCCGCGGTGCCCGACGACGAGCTCGGCTTCGAGGTGCGCACCCGCACCGACGGCGCGTGGAGCGACTGGGCGGAGCTGGAGTACCACGACGAGCACGCACCCGACCCCGGCACCGCCGAGGGGCGCGGCCTCACGGCCCGGGCACCGAGCCGATGATGATCGGCGAGGTCGACGAGGTCCAGGTCCGCACCACCGACCGGGCGGGGGCGCTGCCGGCCGACATGCGGATGGCCGTGATCGACCCCGGCACCCCCGAGGCCACGTCCCAGGAGCGCGCCGCGCTCGACACCTCGACCCTGGCGCGCGCCGACGTGACCGGCACCGAGGACGCGGCCACCGAGGACCTGGGCGACGACGACCCGGGCGCCGACGGACGGCACGCTGGTGCTCCGGTCCGGCGAGGTCACCCCCGAGCCGGTCATCTACTCCCGCGCCCAGTGGGGCGCCGACGAGTCGCTGCGCCGCGGCTCGACGCCCAGCTACCACGAGGTGCACGCGGGCTTCGTGCACCACACGGTCAACGCGAACGACTACACCAAGGACCAGGTCCCGGCGATGCTGCGCAGCATCTACGCCTACCACACCAGGTCCCGGGGCTGGTCCGACGTCGGCTACAACTACCTGGTCGACCGCTTCGGCCGGATCTGGGAGGGCCGCTTCGGCGGCATCGACCGCCCGGTCGTCGGCGCCCACACCCTGGGCTACAACGAGTACTCCTTCGCCATGTCGGCCATCGGCAACTTCGAGCACGGTCCGGCCCTCCGAGGCCGTCGTCCAGGCCTACGGCGCGCTGTTCGCGTGGAAGCTGTCGCTGCACGGCGTCGACGCCGGCTCGATGTCCCAGCCCGTCGGCAGCGCGCGTTCCCGGCCGTCAACGGCCACCGCGACGCCGGCTCGACCGCCTGCCCCGGGCAGTTCCTCTACCAGCGGCTCGGCGACATCCGCCGGCTCGCCGACTCCGCCCAGGCCGACTTCGACGGGCGCCAGCTGCCCGCCGACCTCGTCGACACCCCGCACCCCGACCTGCTGGCCCGTCGCGCCTCCGACGGGCGCGTCTTCGTCATCCCGACCGGGGGGCTGAGCCGGGTGCGCAAGCCGGTGGCCGTCTCCTCCGGGTGGTCGGGCTACGACTCGGTGCTGCTCTCCGACGACGTCACCGGCGACGGTCACCCCGACGCGCTCGGCGTGGCCGCGTCCGGCGCGGTCGACGTGCGTCCGGGCCGCGGCGAGGGCTTCGACGACACCTCGCGCACCGCGACGGCCACCGAGGGGCGTGACCTGGTCACCGCCGTCGGCGACGTCGACGGCGACGGCCGGCCCGACCTCGTCGGGCGCGACGGGGACCGCCTCGAGATCCTCGCCGGGCGCGGCGACGGACGCTTCCGCTCCGCCGCCGTCGGTGGCGGCTGGAGCGGCTACGACGCCCTGGCCGGCAGTGGCGACCTCGACGGCGACGGGTACGCCGACCTGGTCGCGCGCCGCACCGACGGCTCCCTGCGGTGGCACCGCGGCTCCGCCGACGGCTTCGGTCCGGCGCTGGTGCTCGAGGGTGCCGGCAACGGGAAGGGCTGGGACGTCCTGAGCGGCCTCGGCGACTGGAACGGCGACGGGCACGCCGACCTCTTCGTGCGGCGTACGGGCGGGCACGGGTTCGTGCTGCCCGGCCGCGGCGACGGCACCGTCGGGCACCCCCTGGGCCCGATCAAGCGGCTCAAGGGCCGCACGGGGCTCACCGCGGGCGCGGACGTGACCGGCGACGGGGTCCCGGACCTGGTGTTCCTCAAGGGCGACCAGCTGATGCGCCTGGCCGGGACCGGCAAGGTCGAGACCCGCGCGCCCATCGACTCAGGGGTGCGCATCCGGGCCGTCGACCTGCTCGTCAACGCCGGCGACTGGGACGGCGACGGCCACGGCGACCTGGTGCTGCGCAAGCGCAAGAACGGCAAGCTCAAGATGCGCCCGGGCGACGGTGCCGGCTGGTTTCGGCAAGGCGGTGCTCCTGGGCCGCGGCTTCGGCGACGTCCGGCTCCTCGAGGCCGTCGGCGACGTGACCGGGGACGGTCTGGCCGGACCTGATGGGCCAGCCCGCCGGCGGGTCGATGCGGATCTACCCCGGTCAGGGCGCGGGCCTGCTCGGACCCGGCTACGTGGCGCACAGCGCGATCAGCGCCACCCGGCAGATCGGCGTCGGTCTCTGGGACGGCGACGGCGCCCCGGACAGCATGTTCCGCCAGGGCGACGCGCTCGTGGCCTACCCGGGCAACGGCCCCGGCGGGCTCACCGACCCGCGTCGCATCGACCTCGACCTGAGCCGCTACGACCTGGTGACCGGCATCGGCGACGCGGACCTCAAGGGACGGGCCGACCTGGTGCTGCGCGAGACCGCGACCGGCTACCTGTGGCTGCTGGAGGGCAAGGGCAGCGGCTTCAAGGCCCCCCGCTTCCTCGCCGAGGGGGCGGAGGTCTACGACCTGGTCGACTGATCCCGGTCCGTGACGCGCTCGTCGACCGCGGTCGACTCGAGCAGCGCCCGGTCGGGGTGGGCGACCAGCACCAGCGAGCCGCCGCGTGCGAGCGGCTCCGCGAAGGTGGCGACATCCGGTGGGGAAGCCGGGTTCGCCGCCGACAGGAGACGGCCGCCGTCGGAGACGAGAGTCCCGGCGGCGGCCGCGCTCCACAGCGTCGCGTGGGTGCGCGGGCCAGCCCGGGGCGCGCAGCGCCACGTCGTCGGCCGTCGGCGGGTCCCACGCGGTGAACGCGTCGGGCTGGCCCCAGATCTCGACACCGACGTCGTGGACGCCCGCGGGCAGCGGGTCGGCGAAGCGCACCCCCATCGGCAGCAGCGAGCAGGCCAGCACGGGGACGTCGTCGGCCCGCTCCGCGTGCGCCTCGACCGTGGCCGGGCCGCAGACGACGACGTCGGCACCCGAGGCGCCGTCGGGTCCCACGACGACCAGGCCGACGCTCCAGGCGGCCCCGAGCACGACCGGGCCGAGCCAGTGCGCCGGCAGGTCGAGGCACAGGGTGTCCCCACGCTCCAGGTCGTGCTCCTCGACCAGCAGCGAGGCGGCCTTGGCCACCCAGTTCGCGTACGTCGTCACCGACAGCTCGGTGCGCTCCCCGGAGTCGTGGTCGTAGAAGGTCACCAGCGGGCGGCCCGGGTCGCGGGAGAGCTCACGGCGCAGCAGGTCGGCGAAGGTCGTCACGCCCCGACCCTAGGACCTCGGGTGCACCGGGCCCGGGCGGGTCCCTAGGGTGTCGACCATGACGAGCCCCGCGCCCATCGACTCCTTCTGGGCCGTGGTGCCCGCCGGCGGTGCCGGCACCCGGCTCTGGCCGCTGAGCCGTGCCTCGGCGCCCAAGTTCCTGCACGACCTGCGGGGCAGCGGGCGCACCCTGATCCAGGAGACCTACGACCGGTTGGCGCCGCTCGCCCCGGGCGGATGGTGGTGGTCACCGGCGCCGCCCACGAGGAGGCGGTGGCGCGCCAGCTGGACCAGCTGCCGCCCGAGGCCATCCTCGCCGAGCCCTCGGCCCGCGACTCGATGGCCGCGATCGGGCTGGCCGCCGCGCTGGTCGAGCGCGCCGACCCGGACGCCGTGATGGGCTCCTTCGCCGCCGACCACGTGATCCTCGACGACGAGGGCTTCAGCGCCGCCGTGCGCACCGCGGTCGAGGTCGCCCGCGACGGCTGGCTGGTCACGCTCGGGGTGGAGCCGACCTTCGCCTCGTCGGCCTTCGGCTACATCCGCTCCGGGGACCGGCTCGAGGACCACACCGGCGCCTGGCGGGTCGCGGAGTTCGTCGAGAAGCCCTCGGTGGAGGTCGCCGAGGGCTACCTGGCTGCGGGCGGGTACCGCTGGAACGCCGGCATGTTCGTGGCCCGCCCCGGGGTCCTGCTGGACCTGCTGGCCGAGACCGACCCCGCGTTCGCCGCCGCCCTGCGTGAGCTGGCCGCGGACGGGTCCCGGCTCGACGAGATCTGGCCGCAGCTGCCGCGGATCGCGGTCGACCACGCCGTCGCCGAACCCGCGGCGGCCGCGGGTCGGGTGGCCGTGGTCCCGGCCTCCTTCGACTGGGAGGACGTCGGCGACTTCGACTCGCTGGCCGGCCTCCTGGCCCGCGAGGGGGAGTCCGTCACGGTGCTCGGCGACGCCGACGTGCGCGTGGTCGACGCCAGCGGTCTGGTGGTGGCCGGGGGACGCACCATCGCGGTCGTCGGCCTCGACGACGTCGTGGTCGTGGACACCCCCGACGCACTGCTGGTCACCACCCGGGCGCGCGCCCAGGACGTCAAGGCCGTCGTCGCGGCCCTGAAGGAGTCCGGTCGCGCCGACCTGACCTGAGTATCAGAGCAGCGTGTTGGGCTCGGGGCTGTCCTGCTGCGGGTACTGGTCCATGAAGTCCTGCAGGGCCTCCCCGCTGGCCTCGGAGCAGTACTGGAAGACGCCGACCTGCTGGGCGGTGTCGGTCTCGCCGGCGCCGCCCGCGGACCAGTGCGTCATCGCGACGTGCTGGCCCTCGGGGAAGGCCTCGCCGTCGTCGGAGGTCCACGGCGCGGCGATGAAGGCCAGTGCGTCGGTTGGAGTCGTCGGAGAACTTGCCGGCGACGCCACGCAGCTCGGCCACGGCGTCGTCGTCCTCGGCGATCGTCTCGTCGTACCAGAGCACGGTGAAGCCGTGCTCGAGGTTGTGGACGAGAGCCTCGAGCTCGGGCCGGTCGTCAGCGGTGTAGAACTCGCGGGCACCCGACACCGGGGCGACGCCCGCGACGTTCCAGTGCGGGCCGAAGGCCGGGGGAGCGCTGTCGTAGGTGACCTGCTGCTCCTGCGGCACGTGGTTGCCGCTGTCGGCGGCCGGCTCGGTGGTGATCTCGCCGCACACGTCCGCCGGAGCGCCGATCTCCGAGAGCTCCAGGGAGCTGTACTTGCTGCTGGCCATCCGGTCGCTCACGATCCCGTACACGCGGGACCGCGATCAGCGCGGCGGCGATCACGCCGCTCACGGCGACGATCGTGTAGCCGCGGCGCTTGTCGGCGCCCTTCTGCTGCTTGCGGATCGCGTCGATCTTGGCCTGACGGTCGGACTTGGCGGGCTTGGCCACGGTTCGGCTGTCCTCGGTGTCTCGGGGATGGTGTCGGGAGGGGCTTGCGGGAGTCTACGGAGTGGACGGTCGCAACCGGGCAACGACCGTGGATCCCGGCTCGACGGGGATGCAGACCCAGCCGTGTGCGAAGGCCAGCGGGCCCAGCAGCGGGGTGACCTGCGCGGCGTCGTCGGGAGCGGCGCGGACGACCAGCACGCCCTCCTCGACGGTGCCGGTGGCTCGGTCGCGGGTCGCGGTGGCCACGGCCGCGACCAGCTCCTCGGGCGGGACGGGGGCGCCGAAGGGACGCTGGTCGCTCGCCGCGCCGCGCAGCGCGCGCACGACGGCCTCGCGGGCGCCGTACCCGAAGAGGTCGCCGCCCTCGGCCCGCACGAGCGCCGTCGCTCCGGGGCCCGGCTCGTCGGCGGGCAGGACCAGGTCGGCGCGACCGCGCAGGACGGCGAACGGACGCCCGCCGAGCTTGCCCTGGGCGAGCTCGGCGGCCCCGGCGATCTCGTCGGCGACCGCCGGGGCGGTGACCGCCAGCTCGTTGCCGTGGGCGTCGACGCGGCCTGCGAAGCTCTCGGCCACCGTGAGCCCGGCGGCGCCGATCGCGATGTCGGTCTGGCCCTCGCGCCAGGCGCGTCCCGCGGTGTCGGTGACGACCACCCCGACGACCCGGCCGGTCAGCGCGTGCAGCCGCTCGCGCAGCCGGCGGGCGGAGGCGTCGGGGTCGAGCGGGAGCAGCACGATCGAGCCCAGCGCGACGTTCGAGGCGTCGATGCCTGCGGCCGCCATCGTCAGGCCGTGGTGGGTGCGCACGATCGTCGTCGGGCCGCGGCGGGCCACGACCCGAGCGGTCTCGGCGGCCAGCGCCTCGTCGCGGTCACCGGCGCGGACCCGGCCCTCGGACTTGCTGACGACCTTGCTGGTCACCACGACGACGTCGCCGTCGACCAGGTCGACCAGGCCCACCAGCACGGCCGCGAGGTCGGTCCCCTCGACGACCTCCGGGACGCCGTCGGGTGCGTGGACGGTGAGCGTCACCCGGTCACCAGGTCGAGCGCGGCGGCGGCCATCGCCGCGGTGGCGTCGGGCGAGGTCATCATCAGCGGCGCGGCCGCCGCGCGCAGACCGGCGGCCTCCAGCGCCGGCACCGCGGCGGCGTCCACGCTGTCGACGAGCCAGCCGTCGAGGACCCCGCCCTGCGAGCGGGCGCCGTAGTGCAGGCCGACGCCGGCGGCGCTGACCTCCACCCCGATCGAGGTGAGCAGCTGCTGGGCCATGCCGCGCACGTGCTGGCCGCCGACGATGGGGGAGAGCCCGACGACGGGGGCCGCCGTCGCGGCGAGCGCGTCGCGCACCCCGGGCACGCCCAGGATGGTGCCGACCGAGACGACCGGGTTCGACGGCGGCACGATCACCAGGTCGGCACCGCTGATGGCCTCGAGCACCCCCGGGGCCGGCGTGGCCTCGTCGAGGCCGACGCTCACGACCGTCTCGGCCGGCACCGCCGCTCGCGAGCCGGATCCAGTACTCCTGGAAGTGCACGACCCGCTTGCCGCTCGGGGCGTCGGGGTCGGCGACGGCCACGTGGGTCTCGACGCGGTCGTCGGTCATCGGCAGCAGCCGCACCCGCTCGCCGTACGTCGGGGTCAGCCAGCGCCGGCACAGGGCGGTGGTCACCTCGGAGAGCGGGAAGCCGGCCTCGAGCATCTGGGTGCGCACCAGGTGGGTGGCGACGTCGCGGTCGCCGAGGCCGAACCAGGTCGGCTCCACGCCGTACGCCGCGAGCTCCGCCCGCACGCTCCAGGTCTCGTCGCGCCGTCCCCAGCCGCGACTCGGGGTCGATCCCGTCGCCGAGGGTGTACATCACCGTGTCGAGGTCGGGGCAGACCTTGAGCCCGTGGACCCACAGGTCGTCGGCGGTGTTGGTGACGACGGTGACGACGGCGTCCGGCTCGACGCCGGGCAGTCGGCCGGTGTCGAGGGCGTGCAGGAGACCCTGCAGGAACCGGGCGCCGCCGATCCCCCCGGACAGGACGGTGATGGAACGCATGGGGCGTACTGTGCCGCAGTCGTGCCCGTGGCGTCCGGCGCGGCGACCCCGTGGCCGGCGGTCTGGACCCGGTGGGGTAATACCAGACTTTCGCTTGACTTCCGGTGTACGACAGGCATGTAATTCCCACAGTGTTCTTCGGGATTTTCACTGGGTCGAAAGGGCGTACGCCGTGAGAGAGCTGTTTCTCCTCGAATCGGACGCCACCGAGGCGGGCTGGCAGGATCGCGCCCTGTGCGCACAGACCGACCCCGAGGCGTTCTTCCCTGAGAAGGGTGGTTCGACCAGGGAGGCCAAGAGGGTCTGCCTGACCTGCGAGGTGCGCGACGAGTGCCTCGAGTCCGCGCTGATGAACGACGAGCGCTTCGGCATCTGGGGCGGTCTCTCCGAGAGGGAGCGCCGCAAGCTGAAGAAGCGCGCAGTCTGAGGGTGCCGCGCGCACCCTGGTGAGGGGGAGCCCCGGTCGTTCGCGACCGGGGTCCCTTCATTTCCGGAGTCGGGTTCGAGGCCGCCGGCCCGGTCCCGATACTGTTGTCGATCGTGTCCGAGTCGGGTCGGGTGGCCGTGGTCGCCCTCGTGGTCAGTCACGACGGTGCCCGTTGGCTGCCCGTCGTGATCGAGGGGCTGCGCGCCCAGACCCGCGCGCCCGACCGGGTGGTCTGCGTCGACACCGGCAGCCGCGACGGGAGCGTCGAGCTCCTCGAGGAGGCGTTCGGCCCCGTGGTGCCGGCGCCGCCGACCACCGGCTACCCCGAGGCGGTGCGCCGTGGGCTCGCCGAGCTCGCGGGCCCCGACGCGCCCGAGTGGGTCTGGTTGCTGCACGACGACTCCACCCCCGACGCAGGCGCGCTCGAGGCGCTGCTCGACGCGGCCGAGGAGCACCCGGAGGCCGACCTCCTGGGTCCCAAGCTGCGCGAGTGGCCCTCGCTGCGGCGGCTGCTGGAGGTCGGCGTCACCATCTCCGGCACCGGTCGTCGCGAGACCGGTCTCGAGCGCGGCGAGTACGACCAGGGCCAGCACGACGAGGTACGCCGCGTGCTCGCGGTCAACACCGCCGGCATGCTGGTGCGGCGCCACGTGCTCGAGGCGCTCGGCGGCCTCGACGACCACCTGCCGGTCTTCGGCAACGACCTCGACCTCGGCTGGCGCGCCGCCGCCGCCGGCCACACCACGCTGGTGGTGCCGTCGGCAGTGGTCTTCCACGCCGAGGCCGCGACCCGTGGCCTGCGCCGCACCGCGCTCACCGGTCGCCACGTGCACTTCCAGCAGCGCCGCGCCGCGCTGTTCACCCTGATCGCCAACGCGCGCCCCCGGAGCCTGCCCTTCCAGGTCGTGCGGCTGGTGCTCGGCACGTTCCTGCGCGTCCTGGGCTTCCTGCTGGTCCGCTCGGTCAGCGAGGCCCTCGACGAGCTGGCCGCGCTGCTCTCGCTGGTGGGGTCCGCCGGCGAGCTGCGCCGGGCCCGTCGCGAGCGCGCGCAGCACACGCAGGCCCGCGCCGGAGGAGGTCCGCCGGCTGCTCGCACCCCCGTGGCTGCCCTACCGCCACGGTCTCGACGCCGTGGGCGACGTGGCCTCCGCGATCACCGACCAGGCCTCCGACGTCGCCGAACGGCGCCGCGCGGCGGCCGCCGAGCGCGACCCCGCGGCGTACGCCGCCTCCGGTGCGGCGGGCGCGCGTCGTGCGGTCGCCGAGGAGGACGAGGTCCCCGACGACACCTCGTTCGTGGCCCGGTTCCTCAGCGACCCGGTCGCGGTCACCGCTGCGATGGTCGTGGTCCTCGCCGTGCTGGCCACCCGCGACGCCTTCGGCCAGGTCGTCGGAGGCGCCCTCGCCCCGGTGCCGGAGAGCGTCGGCGCCTGGTGGGGCCTGCACCTGGAGTCCTGGCACGCGCTGGGACAGGGCACGCCCGTCCCCGCTCCCGCCTACCTGCTCCCGCTGACCCTGGTGGCGACCCTGCTCGGCGGCAGCCCCGGCGCCGCGGTGTCCGTCGTGCTCCTGCTCGCCGTCCCGGTGGCGCTGTGGGGCGCCTGGCGCTTCCTGCGCGTGACCGGTCGCCTGGCGGCCGTGCGTGGCGCGCCCCGCTGGCTCGCTGCTGTGGGGCGCGGTCACCTATGCGCTCGTCCCGGTCACCAGCGGCGCCTGGGGCGAGGGACGGCTGGGCCCGGTCGTGACGACCGCGCTCCTGCCGTGGGCCGCGCACGCGGCGCTCGGCTTCGTCGACCCGGCCCCGGACCGCCGCTGGCGGGCGGCCTGGCGGGTCGGGCTGCTGCTCACGCTGCTCGTCGCGTTCACCCCGACCGCCTGGCTGGTCGCGGCCGCCGATCGGATCGGTCACGGTCCTGGTCACCTCCGTGCTGCTGCGCGGAGCGGCACGCGACCGCTCCACCTGGTTGCCGCCGGTGGTCGCCCTGGCGGTGCCGCTGGTCCTGCTCGCCCCGTGGTGGGTCGGCTCGCTGCGCCACGGGGCCGCCGAGGCGCTCCTGCTCGACCCCGGGCGACTGCCCAGTCGCGGCGCCCGCGGGGCTCGACCTCCTGGCCGGCCGGCTCGGCACCTCCGGCGCGCCCACGGTGGTGGGCCTGCTCCTCGTCGGTCTCGCGGTGCTCGCGCTGGTGCCCCGTCCCACCCGCCTGCCGGTCCTGCTCACCTGGGGCGTCGCACTGCTCGCCGCCCTGACCGCACTGGTGCTCTCGTGGACCACCCTCGAGCTCCCGACCGGTACCGCCGCCCCGGGCGTCGGCGCGCCGCTCGCCGTGCTCGTCGGCGCCCTCGTCGTGGCCGTCGTGCTCGGCGGCGTGGGGGCCCGCGCGGCGTGGGAGGCCCGCGACCGCACGGCGCGCAGCTCGACGCTGTCCCGCGCCGTGCTGGTCGCCCTGTCGGTCGTGGCCGCGCTGGTGCCGGCGGTGGGCCTGGGGTGGGGCGTGCTCACCGACCACGGCCTCGGCGGCGACCCCGGGTCGGGGGTCCCGGCCTACATGGTCCAGAGCTCCGAGCTCGGACCCGAGCACGGCATCCTCGTGCTGGGCGGGGAGGTGGCGACCGGGCTGGAGTACACCGTGCGCCGGGGCGACGGCACCACCGTGGGCGAGGACGAGGTGCTCGCGCTGAGCGGCGAGGACGCCGACCTCACCGCCACCGTCCGCGACCTGGTCTCGGCTCCGACACCTGCCACCGTCGACCGTCTCGGCTCGCTCGGCATCGAGTACGTCGTCCTGCCCGCGCCCGCGGACGGCGACGTCGCGGCCCGGCTCGACGCCACGGGCGGGCTGGTGCAGGCCTCCGCCGCCGACCGCGGCACCCGGGCCTGGCAGGTGGGCAAGGAGCTCTCGACCGAGGCGCTCGGCGGTGGCACCTCGGCGGTGCACGTCGTGGCGCTCGTCGTGCAGGGCCTGGGGCTGGTCCTCGTGCTGGTGCTCTGCGCGCCCACCCGTGAGCGCAGGAGGACCACATGAGCCAGCAACCCTCCGACCAGCCCGGACCGGCACGGCGTCGTACGACCGCGACCTCCGGGCGGCGTGTCGACCGGGTGCTGCTCGCAGCGGTGCTGGTGCCGGTCCTGACCGTGGGAGCGGTCCTGCTCACCGACCTCGAGGTCGCGCCACGCGCGTCGGAGCAGGCGCCGGCCGAGAGCGACCTGGGACGCAGCACCGTGGTGTGCCCCTCCGCGAGCCAGGACGGCCGGCTGCTGGTGGCCAGCGGGACCGGCGCCACGGGCGCCGTGACCCTCGGCACCGGTGGCGACACCGAGGAGCTCCCGCTCGCCCGCCGCGCGGCCGGGGTCGTCGAGGCAGGGGTCGACGACGTCCAGGTGATCACCGGCGCGGACGACCTCGCGCCCGGGCTCGTGGCCGCGCGCACGTCCGGTCCGGGTCTGCGAGCCGTCGCCTGTGCAGCGACCAGCTCGGACCAGTGGTTCACCGGGGTCGGTGCCGGCGCGGAGCACACCTCCGTGCTCGAGCTGACCAACCCCGACGCCGGCCCGGCGACGGTCGACGTCCTCGTGCACGGTCAGTCAGGTCCGGTGGCCGCCGACGGCCTGCGCGGCGTCTCGGTGCCCGGCGGCGGCACCGTCCGCCTGCGCCTGGGCAGCGAGATCCCCAAGCGCGAGGAGCTGGCGCTGCAGGTGACCACCGACCGGGGTCGGGTCGCCGCAGTGGTCGTGGACGCGTTCGTGCCGATCGGTCGCGGCGTCCCCACGAAGGAGTACCTGCCCGGCCAGGCCGTACCGGCCGAGAGCAACGTGCTGATGGGCCTGCCCTCCGGCACCGGGGAGCGCACGGTCGTCGTCGCCAACGGGAGCGAGGACGTGGCCCGGGTCCGCCTCGAGCTGGTCACGGCGCGCTCGGTCTTCGCCCCCGCCGACGTCGAGGAGGTCACGGTCGACCCGGGCAGCGTCAAGCGGCTCTCGATCGCCGGGCTCCTGAGGTCGGACGCCGCCTCGGACGCACTGGGTCTGCGCGTGGTCAGCAGCCGACCCGTCACCGCGACCTTCCGGGCGCGCACCGGCGCCGACCTGGTCGAGTCGGTCCCGGGCGGGCGGGTGAGCGCCACGACGCTCGTCCTGGCCCCGACCGGTGCCAAGCAGCTGCTGCTCGCCGACGCCGACGCGGTCGGCGTGGTCCGGGTGGAGGCCCGGACGGCCGACGGGAAGCGGCTGCTGCGCCGCAAGGTCGAGATCACCCCCGAGGTCGGGCTGCAGGTCGAGCTGCCCGACGGGGCCCAGGTCGTGGAGGTGCGTCCCGAGGGTGTCTCGCTCGTCGGGTCGGTCCTGGTCGACACCGACGCCGGCGCCGCCGTGCTGCCGTTGAGCGAGCTGGTGCGTACCGACCTCGTCCCCGCGGTGCGCCCCGGGCGACCCTGACTCAGTCCTCGGGGTCGTAGCGGGGGTCCACGTCGCCGGGATCGATGCCCAGCAGCTCGGCGACCTGCTCGACCAGCACGGTGAGGACCAGGGCGTGCAGGTCCGACCGGGTCTCGCAGCGGTGCTCGATCGGTCGACGGAACACCACCAGCCGGGACGGTCGGGCGCCGCTGCCGCGCACCAGCGCGGCCAGCGGCACGCTGTCGGGCGTCCAGTCGTCCGGCACCAGCGGGGTGTCCTCGACCGCGAACTCGACCAGGCCGAGCCGGTCGGACCAGCGGTCCTCCAGGTCGGTGACCAGCCCGAGGACCAGGTCGTCGAACCGTTCGCGGCGGGTGCGCACGGCCACCGTGCCCGGCACCGCGGGGAGGACGGCGGGCCCCCGGGGGCCACGTCCGCGCCGGTCGCGCCTGCGGCCGCGGGCCGAGGGGAGGTCGGGCATGCCGCGAGCCTAGTCGCCGGGGCCGGTGGTGCGGGGTACCGTCTGCCGCGTGAGTCCCGTCCGCCGCTGCTCCCGCACCGCGTGCGGCCGGTCTGCGGTGATGACGTTGACCTACGTCTACGCCGACCAGACGGCCGTGCTCGGCCCCCTGGCCACCTACGCCGAACCGCACGCCTACGACCTCTGCGAGACCCACAGCGAACGGCTGTCGGCCCCGCGGGGCTGGGACGTCCTGCGACTGGCCCAGCCGGCGCCGCCGGGACCCACCAACGACGACCTCCTGGCCCTGGCCGACGCGGTGCGCGAGGCCGGCCGACCGGCTCCCGTGCAGCGCTCGCTGCCGGAGGCGGAGACCGGCCGCGAGACGACCCGACGGGGCCATCTGCGGGTGCTCAGCACCGACCACTAGGGTTCGAGCCATGGCCGACACCCTGAGTGCCGACAACGTCCACGCGGTCTTCAAGGCCTACGACGTGCGCGGGATCGCCCCTGACCAGATCGACGAGACGTTGGCGCGCGCCACGGGACGGGCCTACGTCCAGGTGCTGGGCGTCGACACCGTCGTGGTGGGCCACGACATGCGCCCGAGCTCGCCGGGGCTCGCCGGTGCCTTCGCCGACGGGGCCACCGAGGCGGGCGCCGACGTGGTGATGATCGGGCTGGCCTCGACCGACCAGCTCTACTTCGCCTCCGGGTACCTCGGCCACGCCGGCGTGATGTTCACCGCCAGCCACAACCCTGCGCAGTACAACGGCATCAAGATGTGCCGCGCCCACGCCGTGCCCGTCGGGGCCGACAGCGGGCTCGCCGAGATCCGTGACCTCGTGGTCTCGGGGGACTTCCGCACCGGCGCCCGCACCGGCAGCGTGAGCAACCACGACGTCCTCGAGGCGTACGCCGCGCACCTGCTCACCCTCGCCCCCGTGGTCGGTCGACGGCTCACGGTCGTCGTCGACGCCGGCAACGGGATGGCCGGCCACACCGCCCCGGCCGTCTTCGGACGGCTCGGCGAGGAGGTCGCCGAGGTCGTGCCGATGTACTTCGAGCTCGACGGGACCTTCCCGAACCACGACGCGAACCCGATCGACGCCTCGACGCTGGTCGACCTGCAGGCCCGGGTGCTGGCGGAGAAGGCCGATGTGGGACTGGCCTTCGACGGCGACGCCGACCGCTGCTTCCTGGTGGACGAGCGCGGCCGGGGCGTCTCGCCGTCCACGCTCACCGCGCTGATCGCGGCCCGGGAGCTGGCCAAGCACCCCGGTGCGGCGGTCATCCACAACCTGATCACCAGCCGGGCGGTGCCGGAGATCGTCGAGGAGCTCGGCGGCAGGCCGGTGCGCACCCGGGTGGGGCACTCCTACATCAAGGCCACCATGGCCGAGACCGACGCGGTCTTCGGCGGGGAGCACAGCGGGCACTTCTACTTCCGCGACTTCTGGCGCGCCGACTCGGGCATGCTCGCCGCGCTGCACGCCCTGGCCGCGCTGGCCGAGACCGACGTCCCGCTCTCGCAGCTGCTCGCGGAGTACGAGCGGTACCCGCTCAGCGGCGAGATCAACTCCGAGGTCGCCGACCAGGCGGCGGTGATCGCCGACATCGAGGCGCGCTACGTCGGTCGCGAGGGCGTGCGCACCGACCGCCTCGACGGGCTCAGCGTGCTGCACGCAGACTGGGCCTTCAACGTGCGTGGCTCCAACACCGAGCCGCTGCTGCGACTCAACGCCGAGGGGAAGGACGAGCAGACCATGACGACCGTGCGCGACGAGGTGCTCAGCATGATCCGGGGGACCCGATGAGTGGCCTGGGCCTCGACCCGGCCCTGCTCGACATCATCGTCTGTCCCGACTGCCACGGCGAGCTGGCCGAGGCCGGCGCCGACGCCGCCCCGGAGCTCGTGTGCGGCGGCTGCGGGCTGGCCTACCCGGTGCGCGACGGCATCCCGGTGCTCCTGGTCGACGAGGCCCGCAGGCCGTGACCTGGTTCGACGAGTCCCGGCTCGACGACGAGGTCGCGCTCGAGCGCTTCGACCTCCGCCTGCGCACGCTGGCGGAGTCCGGCTCGCGGGTGCGCCGCGAGGCCGGCGACGCCGCGCCCGCGATGGAGGAGGCCGTGCTCCGCGCCCAGGACCTGCCCCGGCCGCGGGCCGTGATCGCCGCCGGTCCGGACTCGCGGCTGCTGCGAGCGGTGCTCGAGCCCTGGTGCCCGGTGCCCTTCGTCGCCTGGCCCGGCCACGCCCTGCCCGGCTGGGCGGGGAGCCTGGACCTCGTCGCGGTCCTCGCCCCGGACGGGGGCGACACCAGCACCGCGTCGGCGGTGGCCGAGGCCGTGCGCCGCGGCTGCCAGGTCGTGGTGGCCTGCCCGCCGGGCTCGATGGTCGCCCAGCACGCCGAGGGGCGCTGGAGCACGATCCTGCCGACGACCACGCGGGACCCGTTGGCCACCGCGGTCGTGATGCTCTCCTACCTCGAGCAGGTGCGCCTGGGGCCGCGGGCCGCCCCGGGGACGGTGGCCGACGCCCTCGATGCGGTCGCCCTGTCCTGCGCGCCGCGCCGCGACCTCGCGGTCAACCCGGCCAAGACCCTCGCGATCGCGCTCGCCGACGCCAACCCGGTCGTCTGGGGCGGCAGCGTGCTGGCCGCCCGTGCGGCCCGCCGGGTCGCGGAGTCGATCCGCCGCTCCAGCGGCCGGACCGCCCTCGCGGGCGAGGTGGACCAGCTGCTCCCGGTCCTCGAGGCCGCCCGTCCCCGCGACGTCTTCGACGACCCCTTCTCCGACGGCGGGGGAGAGCGACGACCGGTCCTGGTCGTCCTCGACGACGGTGTGGACGACCCGTGGGTGCGTGAGCAGCGCCAGCTGCTCGAGACCACCGCCGCCGAGCGTGGCGTGCGCGTCGAGACCCTGACCTCCGAGCACGGTGACGAGGTCGCCCGCTACGCCTCGCTGCTGCTCTCGGGCACCTACGCGGCGGCGTACCTGAGCCTCGGCCTCGTCGCCGACTGAGGTTTGGCCCCACCCCCGCAGCGGGTAGAACCACCGGATGGCCTCCTCAAGAGACCCGTGGTTCGACAACGCCAAGATGGCGCTGGTGACGCTCGTGGTGCTGGGCCACTCGTGGGTGCTGCTGCCCGACACCGCGTGGGTCGAGCACGCCTACGACTTCCTGTACGCCTGGCACGTGCCGGCCTTCGTGCTGGTCACCGGCTACCTCTCCCGCTCGTTCAGCTACACCCGGGCCCGGCTGTGGAACCTGGTGCGCACCGTCGCGGTGCCCTACGTGCTCTTCGAGGCCGGGATCGCGATGTTCCGGATCCAGGTCGGGGGCGAGCAGCTGGAGGACCTGTGGCGTGACCCGCACTGGCCGATGTGGTTCCTGTCGGCCCTCTTCTTCTGGCGGCTGCTGACCCCGGTCTTCCGGGACCTGTGGGGCGGCCTGGCGCTGGCGGTCGCGATCAGCCTCGTCGCGGGCCTCTACGCCGGCGACACCCTCGACGTCGCCCGGGTGCTGGGCCTGCTGCCCTTCTTCGTGCTGGGGCTCAAGGCGACGCCGGAGCGTCTCGAGCTGCTGCGGGCACGCGGGGTCCGGGTGGTCTCGGTGCTCGTGCTCGTCGCGATCTTCTGGCTCACCGCCCGGACCGACCAGTGGGCGGCGACCGAGTGGCTCTACTACCGGGCGCGCTACGACGAGCTCGACGTCAGCGACTCGCGCGCCTTCCTGACCCGCGCGAGCCTGCTGGTCCTCGGCACCCTCGGTGCCATGGCCTTCCTCGCCCTGGTGACCCGGGTCCAGGGCTGGTTCGCCCGGATGGGGGGTGCCACGCTGGTCGTCTACCTCTTCCACGGCTTCGCCATCAAGGGCGCCGGGTACGCCGGCTGGGGTGACGTGACCGCTGCCCACCCCGTCGCCGGGTTCGTGGTCACCAGCCTGCTCGCGGTCGGTTTGGCGCTGCTGCTGGCCAGCCCCCCGGTGGCCCGGGTGCTCACCCACGTCGTCGACCCCCTGGGGTTCGCCGGGCGCAGGGTCGGCGAGGCCACCGAGGTCGCCGTCGCCTCCCAGCGCGTCGACGAACACGCGCAGGAGGTCGAGCACCTCGTCGCGGCCCAGGACGCCGACCCCGCCACACCCGTGCTCGCACCCGCGGCGCGTGGGTAGGCTTCGCGCCGTGCCGACGACCCCGCTGACCGCGTCCTTGCTCCTCCGTCCGGAGGGCCTGCGATGAGTGGCGGTCTCTTCGCGCTGCTCGACGACGTGGCGGCCCTGGCCAGGCTGGCGGCGGCCTCGGTCGACGACGTGGGGGCCGCGGCCGGGCGGGCGAGCATGAAGGCCGCCGGGGTCGTCGTCGACGACACCGCCGTCACCCCGCAGTACGTCCAGGGTGTCGCCGCTCAGCGCGAGCTGCCGATGATCCGCAAGATCGCGATCGGCTCGCTGCGCAACAAGCTGCTCATCATCCTGCCGGCAGCACTGCTGCTCTCGCAGTTCCTGTCCTGGCTGCTCACCCCGATCCTGATGCTGGGCGGGGTCTACCTCTGCTACGAGGGTGCGGAGAAGATCTGGGAGAAGCTCAGCGGCCACCACAGCGAACCGCTCGACGCGCAGGCGGGCGGTGACCCGGTCGAGACCGAGAAGAAGATGGTCGGCGGGGCGATCCGCACCGACCTGATCCTCTCGGCCGAGATCATGGTGATCAGCCTCAACGAGGTCGCCAGCGAGCCGTTCCTCTCGCGGGCGATCATCCTGGCCGTCGTCGGGGTCGGCATCACGGTGCTCGTGTACGGCGTCGTGGCCCTGATCGTGAAGACCGACGACGTCGGACTGAGCCTCATGCAGCGCACCTCGCCCGCCGCCCAGCGGATCGGGCACGCCATGGTGGCCGCGATGCCGCGGCTGCTGAGCGTCATCAGCGTCATCGGCACCGCGGCGATGCTGTGGGTCGGTGGGCACATCCTGCTCGTCGGCGTCGACGAGCTGGGCTGGCACGCGCTCTACGACCTCGTGCACCACCTCGAGGAGAACGTGTCGGCAGCGATGAGCGCCGGCGGTGCGGTCGCCGCCTGGCTGGTCAACACCACAGCCTCGGCGCTGCTGGGACTGCTGGTCGGGGCCGTGGTCGTCACTCTCGCCCACCTGCGCCCGCGCCGGTCCGCCACCGCGAATTCCTGAATCTTCGGAGGAGCGACCTACGCTGGAATCTGTCCGCGTGGGAGATCCCGACGATGCGCAGATGCGCGACGCAGACGTTGCACCACCTGTCTGAGGAGACTGACGATGGACTTCAAGGTTGCCGACCTGACCCTGGCCGACTACGGCCGCACCGAGATCACGCTGGCCGAGCACGAGATGCCCGGCCTGATGGCGATGCGTGAGCGCTACGGCGCCGACAAGCCGCTCGCCGGCGCCCGCATCGCCGGGTCGCTGCACATGACGATCCAGACGGCGGTGCTCATCGAGACCCTCGTCGCCCTGGGCGCCGAGGTCCGCTGGGCCTCGTGCAACATCTTCTCCACCCAGGACCACGCGGCCGCAGCGATCGTCGTCGGCCCCGAGGGCACCCCCGAGGACCCCCAGGGCGTCCCGGTCTTCGCCTGGAAGGGCGAGAGCCTGGAGGAGTACTGGTGGTGCACCCAGCAGATCCTCGACTGGCCCGCCGACACGTTCGCCAACATGATCCTCGACGACGGTGGCGACGCCACCATGCTGGTGCACCTGGGCACCGAGGCCGAGAAGTCGGGCCAGGCGCCCGACCCGGCCACGGCCAAGAGCACCGAGCAGCGCGTCGTGTTCGAGGTGCTGCAGGCCTCGCTGGCCGCCAGCAGCGACCGGTTCACCAAGATCGGCAACGAGATCCGCGGCGTGACCGAGGAGACCACCACCGGTGTGCTGCGCCTCTACGACATGATGCGCGAGGGCTCGCTGCTCTTCCCCGCGATCAACGTCAACGACTCGGTCACCAAGTCGAAGTTCGACAACAAGTACGGCTGCCGCCACAGCCTCATCGACGGCATCAACCGCGCCACCGACGTGCTGATCGGCGGCAAGGTCGCGGTCGTGTGCGGCTACGGCGACGTGGGCAAGGGCAGCGCCGACTCGCTGCGCGGCCAGGGTGCCCGGGTCATCGTCACCGAGATCGACCCGATCTGTGCGCTGCAGGCCGCCATGGACGGCTACCAGGTGACCACGCTCGACGACGTCCTCGACGTCGCCGACATCATCATCACCGCCACCGGCAACAAGGACGTCGTCTCCGTCGACCAGATGCGCCGGATGAAGCACAACGCGATCCTCGGCAACATCGGCCACTTCGACAACGAGATCGACATGGCCGGCCTCGAGACGCTTCGCCGGGCGTGCACCGCAAGAACGTCAAGCCGCAGGTCGACGTGTGGACCTTCCCGGCCGCCGAGGGACGCGAGGAGTCCTCGATCATCGTGCTGTCCGAGGGGCGCCTGATGAACCTCGGCAACGCCACGGGTCACCCGTCGTTCGTGATGTCGAACTCCTTCACCAACCAGGTGCTCGCGCCAGATCGAGATCTTCACCAAGCCCGAGGAGTACCCCGTCGGCGTCTACGTGCTGCCCAAGCACCTCGACGAGGAGGTCGCCCGCCTGCACCTCGGTGCGCTGGGCGTGAAGCTGACCGAGCTCTCCGGCGACCAGGCCGCCTACCTCGGTGTCGACGTGGCCGGACCGTACAAGTCCGACCAGTACCGGTACTGAGCACCACGACACCGACCGCGCCACGGCCCTGGTGCCACGACCGCCTGTCGGGCGGTCGTGGTGCCAGGGTGCAGGATGGGACACATGAGCGAGGCAGCAGCCAGTCAGAGCGAGTACGCCACCAAGGGGCGCGTGCTCGTCGTCGACGACGACGCCTCCCTCGCCGAGATGCTCACCATCGTGCTGCGCCAGGAGGGCTTCGACAGCCGGATGGTCACCCGCGGTGACCTGGCCCTCGCGGCCTTCCGCGACTACAAGCCCGACGTCGTGCTGCTCGACCTGATGCTGCCCGGCAAGGACGGCATCGACGTGTGCAAGGAGATCCGCGCCGAGTCGGGCGTGCCGATCGTGATGCTCACCGCCAAGGGCGACACCGTCGACGTCGTGCGTGGGCCTCGAGTCCGGCGCCGACGACTACGTCGTCAAGCCGTTCAAGCCCAAGGAGCTCGTGGCCCGCATCCGGGCCCGGGTGCGGCGCAACGACACGACGTCGCAGGCCGAGACGCCTGACCATCGGGGACCTCAGCATCGACGTGGCCGGTCACCAGGTCTCCCGCGACGGCGGGCGCCATCAGCCTGACCCCGCTGGAGTTCGACCTGCTGGTGTGCCTGGCCCGCAAGCCCTGGCAGGTCTTCACCCGCGAGGTGCTGCTCGAGCAGGTGTGGGGCTACCGGCACGCGGCCGACACCCGCCTGGTCAACGTGCACGTGCAGCGGCTGCGCTCCAAGGTCGAGCACGACCCGGAGAACCCCGAGGTCGTGGTGACCGTGCGTGGCGTCGGCTACAAGGCCGGGAACGCCTGAGCGAGGGCACGGTGGCCACGGGGGCGCGCAGGGCGTTGACGTTCTGGCGTCGCTCCATCCAGGCGCGCGTGGTGGTCAGCACGCTGCTGCTCTCGGCCCGGTCGTGGTGCGTCGTCGGCTGGCTGCTGCTGCAGCAGACCCGCGACGGCCTGCTCGACCAGCGCGTCGACGCGGTCGTCGCCGAGGCCGGCAACGAGACCGAGGACGCCCGGGCCCGGCTGCAGTCGACCCCGTTCAACGACGTCGACGCCGCCCAGCAGCAGCGTGCGCTGGTCGAGCCGATCATCGCCCGAGGCGCCGGCCGCGACTTCGCGGTGGTGCTGGCCGGGCCCAGCGGCGCCGGCGTCCTGCGCGAGGGCGGGGCGACCTACACCCGGGGCCTGGACCGCACCTCGGTGCCCGACTCCCTGCGTCGAGCACTTCGCCGAGGTCGCCGAGCCGGCCTGGACCTACACCCGCATCCGACGCGAGGGCCCCGACGGCACCCGGGTCGTCGAGCCTGGCGTCGTGGTCGGGCTCGCAGGTCACGCTGCCGGCCGACGGGCGCACCTACACGCTCTACCTGCTCTTCCCGCTCTCCGGCGAGGAGCGCACCCTCGACCTGGTCAGCCGGGCCCTGCTGACCGCCGGGTCGCTGCTGCTGGTGCTGGTCGCCGGTGTCGCCTTCCTGGTGACCCGCCAGGTGGTGACGCCGGTGCGGATGGCCCGCCGAGGTCGCCGAGCGGCTGGCGGCCGGACGGTTGCGCGAACGGCTCGTCGTCAAGGGCGAGGACGACCTGGCGCGCCTGGCCACGTCGTTCAACCAGATGGCCACGAACCTGCAGCGCCAGATCCGCCAGCTCGAGGAGCTCGAGCCGGGTCCAGCGCCGGTTCGTCTCGGACGTCTCCCACGAGCTGCGCACCCCGCTGACGACGGTGCGCATGGCCGGGGACGTCCTGCACGACGCCCGCGAGCGACTTCGACCCCGGTCTCGGCCCGCGCCGCCGAGCTGCTGCAGGTCGAGCTCGACCGGTTCGAGACGCTGCTGGTCGACCTGCTCGAGATCAGCCGCTTCGACGCCGGCGCCGCGGTCCTGGACCTCGACGACGTCAACCTCAGCGACGTGGCCCACCGCATCGTCGACAGCACGATGCCGCTCGCCGCCCAGCGCGGTGTGCGCCTGGTGGTGCGTGCGCCGCACGACCGCCCCTGCCTGGCGGAGGCCGACGTGCGCCGCGTGGAGCGGATCCTGCGCAACCTCGTCACCAACGCCATCGACCACGCCGCACCCGAGGTGCCCGGCGGGCGTGCTGAGGTCGTCGTGCACGTGGCCGGCGACCAGCACTCGGCCGCCGTCGCGGTGCGCGACCACGGGGTGGGCCTGGCGCCGGGGGAGTCGGCGATGGTGTTCAACCGCTTCTGGCGCGCCGACCCGGCACGGGCGCGCACCTCCGGCGGCACCGGTCTGGGTCTGTCGATCGCGCTGGAGGACACCCACCTGCACGGCGGCTGGCTGCAGGCGTGGGGGCGGCCCGGCGAGGGCGCTCAGTTCCGGCTCACGCTGCCGCGGCGGGTCGGCGAGCCGCTGCGGCGCAGCCCGATCACCCTCATCCCCGACGACGCCGAGGAGCCCGTGTGAGCCCCCGCCGCCGCACAGCCCTGGTTCTCCTGCCGCTGCTCCTGCTGGTGGCCGGGTGCGTGAGCATGCCCGCCTCCGGCCCGGTCGTGGGGACCGGTTCCAGCAGCGCCGTCAGCGCCGAGAGCGGTGGCGTGCCCGCGATCGACGCCCGGGCCCCGCAGGAGGGGCAGAGCGCGCCCGAGGTGGTGCGGGGCTTCCTCGACGCGATGCAGGCCTGGCCGCGCGAGCTCACGACCGCCAAGGAGTACCTGACCGCCGATGCGCGCGCGGCCTGGAACCCGGAGGGGATGGTCACCTACCTCGAGGCGCAGCCGCCGCAGAGCACCTCGAGCAGCCGGGTCTCGCTGCGCCTGAGCGGCGCGGACCGGATCGACGAGCGGGGCTCCTTCGAGGGTCGCCTGTCGGCGTACGAGTCGATCCTGCAGTTCTCGCTGACCACCGAGGACGGCCAGCTGCGCATCACCAACCCGCCGTCCGACCTGGTGGTCCCGCAGGGCTGGTTCGAGGCCCGCTACGCCCAGCTCGCGCTGTACTTCCTCGACCCCGGTGGCGAGATCCTGGTGCCGGAGCCGGTCTTCGTGGCTGAGGACGAGAAGCTCGCCAGCACCCTGATCGCGGGGCTGCTCGACGGGCCGGTCGACAACCGCGTCGCTCGCTCGCAGATCCCGGACGGACTCGGCCTGGAGCTGTCGGTCCCGGTGACGGAGGACGGGACGGCCACGATCGAGCTCAGCGGTGAGCCGATGGCACTGACGCCGTCGGAGAACGCGCAGATGCTCTCGCAGCTGGCCTGGACCCTGCGCCAGGACTCCGACATCGAGGCGTTCACGCTGAGCGTCGGCGGGCAGCGCATCCGCCTGGCCGACGGAGAGGACCGGATCCCGGTCGAGAGCGGGGCCCGGCTCGACCCGACCGGCTACCAGTCCAGCTCGTTGCTCTACGGGCTGCGTGACGGGCTGCTCGTGTCGGGCACCCCCGGCTCGTTGGACCCCGTCGTCGGACCGCTCGGCTCGACCGACCTGGGGGCACGCAGCGTGGGGGTGGACCTGCGCGGCGAGCGGGCGGCCGAGGTGTCCGCCGACGGGACCGAGGTCTTCTCGGCGCCCGTCCGCGGCGACGACGAGCCCACCACCACGGTGCTGGAGGGGGCGACCGACCTCGCGGCCCCGGCCTACGACCACCGCGGCCGGCTGTGGCTGGTGGACCGGACCGCGCAGGGCGCCGTGGTGCGGTGGGTCCGCGGCGAGCGTGGGCGCGTCCTCGACGTGCCGGGCATCTCCGGGCAGCAGGTCAAGCGCTTCCTGGTCTCCCGCGACGGCAGTCGCCTGATCGCGGTGGTGCGTCGCGCGCGCCTCGACGAGGTGCGCGTGGCCCGGTTGCGCCAGGACCCGCGCGGGGGCGTCGTGGCGGCCACCCAGGCACGCACCCTGCTCCCTGCAGGAGCCCTCCGGACGGATCATCGACATCGCCTGGCGCACGACCACCACCCTCGCGGTGCTGCACCGGCTCACGCCCACGAGTGCCAAGGTCAGCACCATCGGCGTCGACGGGGCGCCGACCGGTCTCGGGGGCATCACCACCACGCTCGGGGGTGCCGTGGCGCTCGCCGGCTCCCCGGAGCCGACCGAGGTCGTCTACGCGGTCACGGGCACCGGCCTCATCGACCTGTCGGTGGCCGTGCGCGGCCCCCAGGTGCTCGACGAGGGCATCACCTACGTGGGCTACGTCGGCTGAGCCGGCTCGTCCACAGGCGCGGCCCGGGGCCTGGAGAACGGGGTGCCCCCGTGGTGTCATCGTCGGATGCTGCTGCGCGACGCCGCACTCGACCTGCTCCTCGGCAGCGCCTGCGTCGGCTGCGCGGCACCGGGCCGGGTGCTGTGCGCGCCGTGTCGTGACCGGCTCCCGGTGGCACCCGTCGCGGCCCGGCCGGACCCGTGCCCGACGGGTCTGGTCGACTCCTGGGCCGCCGGGTCGTACGACGACCTGTTGCGGGCGATGGTCCTGGGGCACAAGGAGCGGGGCCTGCACGCCCTGCGCCGACCGTTGGCGCGGATGCTCGAGGTGGCGCTGCAACCGGTCCTCCCGCCGCTCACGGCGTCGGGGGCCGGCGCCGCCGGGGGCCTGGTGCTCGTCCCGGTGCCGTCGCGGTCCTCGACCTTGCGCGCGCGGGGCCACGACCCGACCTGGACGATGACCCGCGCGGCCGCGACCGGACTGGTCCGCGCCGGGCAGCCGGTCACCGCCGCGCGGCTGCTGCGGCTGCGACCCGGGGTGCAGGACCAGGCCGGGCTCGACGCCGGGGCCCGGGCAGCCAACCTGGCGGGGTCGATGACCTGCCCCTCACCGGGGCTGCGCCGCCTCGCCGCGGCGCGTCCCCGGGCCGGGGTCGTCGTGTGCGACGACGTGGTCACCACCGGCGCCACGATGCGCGAGGCGCAGCGCGCCCTGGAGGCGGTCGGGGTGCCGGTGGTGGCGCTCGCCGCGGTCGCGGCGACCCGTCGCCGCGCCGTCGCCAGTGGTGCGCCAGGGTGAAACTCCGGGGGGTCCCTTACATCGCGGACGCACCTCGCCTATCGTCTCGTCATGGAGTCCGTCCGGGTCCGTGGTTGCGTCGTGTGGACGCTCCGGCCAGCCCGGGCGTCCGCGCGACAAGCCGATGCCAGTCGCAGGCGAAACGGTCCACGTAAGTCGACCTCCCCTCGAGGGGGGCGACGATCACGGTGCGGCTTAGAAGTCAGTCCTGCCTCGGTCGGGCCGTCAGATGCGGTCCTCGCCGGGAGAAGGCGGGTAGTGGCAGAGAAGCTGCGAGAGCCTCAGCAGGCGGTTGTGGGGACGAAGACCAGGTCGGCCGGACGGGCTCCATCCCACTCCCACCACCGGACGAGAGTCCGGTCGTCGGCCTGGCTCAGCCCTGCGCGCTCCGCGCGCACCCGGGGCGAGCCAGGAGCCTGAGAGAACACCCATCGCGCACCTGGTGCGCACGAGGAGGTTCACATGGAAATTGTGGTCACCGGCAGGCACTGCGAGATCAAGGAGGGCTTCCGGGCCCATGTCTCGGAGAAGTTGACGAAGCTCGAGAAGCACGACCACCGGATCATGAGGGTCCAGGTGAGGTCGACTGCGAGCCCAACCCCCGTCAGCACGACCGTGCCGTGCACGTGGAGCTCACGGCCTTCTCCAAGGGCCCGGTCATCCGGGCCGAGGCATCGGCCGACGACAAGATGGGTGCGCTGGACCTGGCGCTGGACAAGATGGCACGCCAGATGCAGCGAGCCGCGGACCGCCGCCGCGTGCACCGTGGGCGCAAGACCCCGGTCTCGGTGGGAGAAGCGCTCTCCGGCACCCCGATGGTCACGGACCTGGGAGCCGAGGGCGAGACGGAGACCGAGCGCGAGGTCGGCCCGGTCGCCATGGACGGCGACGGCCCGATGATCGTGCGGGAGAAGACGCACCCGGCCAGCCCCATGACCCTGGACCAGGCGCTGTACGAGATGGAGCTCGTGGGTCACGACTTCTACCTCTTCGTCGACAAGGAGAGCGAGCGCCCGTCCGTGGTCTACCGCCGCCGCGGCTACGACTACGGCGTGCTCTCGCTCGACCTCGGCCAGGAGTGAACGGCCCGCTGCGCGCGGGCTGAGAACCAGAAGGACCAGGACGGCGTGGCCCGTTCGGGTGGTACGGACACCCGAACGGGCCACTGCCGTGTCATGATGCCGACGTGGCAGACGAGAGTGCGGGCCCCGCAGGCGCGGGCGCCGAGCCCATCCGGGTGATGGTCGTGGACGACCAGGAGCTCTTTCGTCGGGGGTTGACCATGCTGCTGGGCATCGAGGGCGGCATCGAGGTCGTCGGCGAGGCCGGTGACGGCATCGAGGGCACCACGATGGCGGCGGCCGTCGCCCCGGACGTGGTGCTGCTCGACATCCGGATGCCCAAGCGCACCGGCATCGAGGCCTGCCGCGCCATCAAGGAGGCCGTGCCGTCCGCCAAGATCATCATGCTCACCGTCTCCGACGAGGAGGCCGACCTCTACGAGGCGGTCAAGAGCGGCGCCTCGGGCTACCTGCTCAAGGACTCCTCGATCGAGGAGGTGGCGCAGGCGGTGCGGGTCGTCGCCGACGGCCAGTCGCTGATCAGCCCCTCGATGGCGGTCAAGCTCATCGACGAGTTCAAGCAGATGAGCAAGCCCGAGCGCGAGCAACGTGCCGGGCCTGCGCCTGACCGAGCGCGAGCTCGAGGTGCTGCGACTGGTGGCCAAGGGCATGAACAACCGCGAGATCGCCAAGCAGCTGTTCATCTCCGAGAACACCGTCAAGAACCACGTGCGCAACATCCTGGAGAAGCTGCAGCTGCACTCGCGCATGGAGGCGGTCATGTACGCCGTGCGCGAGAAGCTGCTGGACCTGCCCTTGAGCTGACCGTGCCCCCGTCCACCCAGACGCTCAGCCGCGCCCAGGCCCGACGCATCGCGCTGGCGGCCCAGGGCTTCTGCGACCCCCCGCACGCGACACCGACGATGCGCACCCTCGACCGGGCGCTGGCCCGCACCGGCGTGCTCCAGGTGGACTCGGTCAACGTCCTCCAGCGCGCCCACTACATGCCGTTGTACTCGCGGATGGGCCCCTACGACACCGACCTGCTGCACCGGGCCGCCGAGCGCCGCCCCGGCGGGTGGTGGAGTACTGGGCCCACGTCCAGGCGTACATGCCCGTCGACCTGTGGCCGGTGATGCAGCACCGGATGGCCGACCACCGCGCCCGCCGCGGGAAGTGGCGCACCCTGGCGGAGGAGCCTGCGCTGGAGGCGCGGGTGCTGGCGGCGGTCGAGGAGATCGGAGCAGCCACGTCCCGCGAGGTCGCGGCGCGCCTGGGGGAGGGAGCGGCGTCGTCGAAGGAGCACTGGGGCTGGAACTGGTCGACCACGCGTCGGGTGCTCGACTACCTCTTCACCGTCGGCGACCTGGCCATCGCCTCGCGCAACAGCCCAGTTCGAGATCCGCTACGACCTGCCCGAACGGGTGCTCCCGCACGAGGTGCTGGCGGCTCCGGTGCCCGAGGTGGCGGGACGCGGCCGTCGAGCTCGTCCGCCGGGCCGCCCGCTCGCACGGCGTGGCCACCGAGAGGTGCCTGGCCGACTACTACCGGATGCGCGCCCGCCCGCCCCGGGCCTGGCCAGCGCCCGGGAGGCGGTGGCCACCCTCGTGGAGACCGGGGAGCTGGAACCGGTGCGGGTCGAGGGCTGGTCGCGCCCGGCGTACCTGCACCGCGACGCCCGGCTGCCCCGGCGGGTCGGGGCCCGGACCCTGCTGAGCCCCTTCGACCCGGTGGTGTGGGAGCGCGAGCGGACCGAGAGGATCTTCGACTTCCGCTACCGCATCGAGATCTACACCCCGGCCGCCCAGCGGGTGCACGGCTACTACGTCCTGCCGTTCCTGCTCGGCGACCGGCTGGTGGCCCGGGTCGACCTCAAGGCCGACCGGAGGGCCCCCGGCGGAGTGCTGGTCGTCCGGGCCGCCCACGCGGAGCCGGGTGCGCCCGACGCAGACCGCGGACGGAGCTGCTCGTCGAGCTGCGTCGCCTGGCGGGCTGGCTGGGTCTGCAGGACCTGCGGGTCGAGCCGCGCGGCGACCTTGCACCACGGTTAGGGGCTCTTCACGGCCCTGGGTAGAGTGACGGCGCCGCGGCGTGAGTCGTCGTCGGTCTTCCACAGCAAGGAGCAGCCCCGCCGTGCCCGTGATTCTCGACAAACTCCTCCGCATCGGTGAGGGGAAGATCCTGCGTCAGCTCGAGGGGATCGCGAAGGCCGTCAACGCCATCGAGGACGACTTCGTCGCGATGAGCGACGACGAGCTGCAGGCGATGACCCCCGAGCTGCGCCAGCGGCACGAGGACGGCGAGAGCCTCGACGAGCTGATGCCCGAGGCGTTCGCGACCGTGCGTGAGGCGGCCAAGCGGGTGCTGGGCATGCGGCCCTTCGACGTCCAGGTCATGGGCGGTGCGGCACTGCACCTCGGCAACATCGCCGAGATGAAGACCGGTGAGGGCAAGACCCTGGTCGCGGTGCTGCCGTCCTACCTCAACGCCCTGTCCGGCAAGGGCGTCCACGTCGTCACGGTCAACGACTACCTGGCCAAGTACCAGGCCGAGCAGATGGGCCGCGTGCACCACTTCCTCGGCCTCACGGTCGGGGTGATCACGCCTGAGCTGCGCCCCGACGCGCGCCGCGAGCAGTACGCCTGCGACATCACCTACGCCACCAACAACGAGCTCGGCTTCGACTACCTGCGCGACAACATGGCCTCCTCGATCGAGGACTGCGTGCAGCGCGGTCACAACTTCGCCGTGGTCGACGAGGTCGACTCGATCCTCATCGACGAGGCCCGGACCCCGCTGATCATCAGCGGCCCGACCCAGGACGAGGTGAAGTGGTACGGCGAGTTCGCCAAGATCGCGCGCGCCTGGAGAAGGACGTCGACTACGAGGTCGACGAGAAGAAGCGCACCATCTCCGTCCTCGAGCCCGGCATCACCAAGGTCGAGGACCACCTGGGCATCGAGAACCTCTACGAGTCGGCCAACACCCCGCTCATCTCGTTCCTGAACAACTCCATCAAGGCCAAGGAGCTGTTCCGCAACGACAAGGAGTACGTCGTCATGAACGGCGAGGTGCTCATCGTCGACGAGCACACCGGCCGGATGCTGGCCGGGCGTCGCTACAACGACGGCCTGCACCAGGCGATCGAGGCCAAGGAGGGCGTCCAGGTCCGCGAGGAGTACCAGACGCTGGCCAACGTCACCCTGCAGAACTACTTCCGTCTCTACGACACGCTGTCGGGCATGACCGGCACGGCGATGACCGAGGCCTCGGAGTTCGACAAGATCTACAAGCTCGGTGTCACCCCGATCCCGACGAACCGCCCGATGGCGCGCATCGACCAGGCCGACCTGGTCTACCGCACCGAGGAGGCGAAGTACGAGGCCGTCGCCGCCGACATCGCCGAGCGGCACGCCAAGGGCCAGCCGGTCCTGGTGGGCACCGTCTCGGTCGAGAAGTCCGAGTACCTGGGCGCGCTGCTGAAGAAGCAGGGCATCCCGCACAACGTCCTCAACGCCAAGGTGCACGCCGACGAGGCCAAGATCGTCGCGATGGCCGGCCACCGGGGCGCCGTCACGGTCGCCACGAACATGGCCGGTCGCGGTACCGACATCATGCTCGGTGGTGCGGTGGAGTTCCTCGCCGACGACGAGCTGCGTGCGCGCGGCCTGGAGCCCGCCGGCGAGACCGCCGAGGAGTACGAGGCCGCCTGGCCCGAGACCCTCGAGCGGGTCAAGGCGCAGGTCCAGGCCGACCACGACGAGGTCACCGAGCTCGGCGGCCTCTACGTCGTCGGCACCGAGCGGCACGAGTCGCGCCGCATCGACAACCAGCTGCGCGGTCGTTCGGGTCGCCAGGGCGACCCGGGCGAGTCCCGCTTCTACCTGTCGCTGCAGGACGAGCTGATGCGCCTGTTCAAGTCCGACTGGGTCGACCGGGTCCTCCAGGTCCTCAAGATCCCCGACGACGTCCCGATCGAGAACAAGCGCGTCACCAACGCCATCGCCAACGCGCAGGGCCAGGTCGAGTCGCAGAACTTCGAGTCGCGCAAGAACGTCCTGAAGTACGACGACGTGATGGACCGCCAGCGCAAGGTGATCTACGCCGAGCGCCGCGAGGTCCTCGAGGGCGCCGACATCGAGGACCAGATCCGCACCTTCATCGACGACGTCGTGCGCGGCTACGTCACCGGCTGCCACCCAGGGGCTGGCCGGAGGAGTGGGACCTCGAGCAGGCCTGGACCGACCTGCAGCAGATCTACCCGGTCGGCGTCGACCTCGACGCGCTGGTCGAGGAGGTCGGCGGCGAAAGGCCCACCTCGACCGCGACACCGTGATCGAGCGCCTGCGGCCGACGCCCAGTGCGGCCTACGACGCGCGCGTGGCCGAGATGGGCGAGGAGGTCGCCCGCGAGCTCGAGCGGCGCGTGATCCTCTCGGTGCTCGACCGCAAGTGGCGCGAGCACCTCTACGAGATGGACTACCTGCGCGAGGGCATCTACCTGCGTGCCTACTCCCAGCGCGACCCGCTGGTGGAGTACCAGCGCGAGGGCTTCGACATGTTCGCCGCGATGATGGACGGCATCAAGGAGGAGACCGTCGGGTTCCTCTTCAACCTCGAGGTCACCGTCGACGACCAGCAGGACGAGGACGAGGACGAGCAGCAGGTCCTCACCGTCGCGCCGGGCCTGCGCTCCCCGGTGCCGGGTCAGCAGGGCGAGGCCCCGCACATCCACGCCAAGGGTCTCGACGCGCCGAGCGCGCCGCAGAACCTCACCTACTCGGCGCCCGCCGAGGACGGCGAGGCCGAGGTGCGCGCCGACGTCGCCACGGCGAGGACCCCTACGCCGGGGTCAGCCGCAACGCCACCTGCCCCTGCGGGTCGGGCAAGAAGTTCAAGCAGTGCCACGGCGCCCCCGGTGGGCCCGACCGGCACGACGGCTCGCGCCCAGGGCTGATCGACCAGGGCTGATCGACCAGGGCTGAGGCTCAGGCGAACTGGAGAGCGGTGCACAGCCACCGCTCTCCGGTTCGCGCTCCCGCCGCGCCTGCGGGCGCCCGGCGCTCGAAGCGGGCCGCGACCGCGCGGGAGCGGTGCCCGTAGCGCACGTGCACGCTGGCCTCGAGCACGTCGCGGCACGGGAAGCAGGTGTGCACGCTGAGGACCTGCGGGCGCACCGGCTGCACCCGGGCCACGCCGGGCTGGTGAGCGCCGGCGCGGGCCACCAGCTGCGCACGGCGGGTCAGGTCCTCGTAGACGGTGCGCGTGGTCCAGCGCACCAGCTGGGACGACGGACGGTCGCCGCCGACCACCTCGACCACCGCCTGGGCGAACGATGCCGGCCCACTGCTCGCCCTCGCGACGGGCGCGCTGGTCGATCGGCAGCACCTGGCCCGGACCGGTGCCGGTGCGGGGCCCGGGCCGCCCGCGGCGGCGCCGTACGCGGTTGCAGGTCGAGGGCGAGGGTGCCCTGGACCGCCGCGAGCGGCACGGGGTCGAGTCGGGTCGTGGGCGACGGCGATGGTCTGAGTGCTCCTTCGGGTCGGTCGGTGGGGACGGCTCACGAGGACGGTCGGTGGTGGCAGGCGCAGCGCTGGCCGGGCCGCAGCAGGTCGGGGTCGGCGCCGACCACGGCGCGGTTGGCGCGGTGCACCCGCGGCCAGTACGTCCGCGACGCGCCGTCGATGGCGCTCGCCGCGGGGCCAGGTGACGGGCGGCGAGGTCCCAGAGGGTGTCGCCCGCCGCCACCGTCACTGGCCGGGCGCTGGGGCGGTGCGCGGCCCCGACGGCGCGCTCGGGCAGCGGCAGGCCCACCAGCGGGTCGCCGCGAAGCGTCGCGTTGACGACGGTGCCCTGCTGCAGGTGGTCGGGGGTCGCCTGTGCCGGGGAGACGGCCGACCCGGTGACGCCGACCAGGGCCAGGCCGCAGGCGCGCAGCACCAGGCGGCGCAGGCCCCAGGGGGCACGCCGGGGCGCCGGTGCGGGCGTGTCGTCGGCCGCGTAGCGCCTCGAGCACGACCACGCTCGTGACCAGCCAGGCCCAGGCGGCGCAGGCAGGCCAGGACCGCCGTGCAGCCGCGCACCAGCAGGTCGTCGAAGCCGGTGCGGCCGGCGAGCGCGCCGGGCACCAGCAGCGCGAGCAGCAGCGCGGCGGCGGCGGTGGCGCCGGTCCAGCACGAGCAGGCAGCGCCCGCCGAGGGGCGCATCCGATGTCGATCATCCCGAGAACCTTGCTCGATCGTTGCGTTTGCGTCTGTTTGCATCATTCAACGTCCGGTAGGCGTCGATCGTCAACGTTCCTCCACAGCCGCGGTCGCGCCGCGTGCCAGCACTCCCGGCATGGCGTGGGAGGAGGGCTGTTCGACGGTGCTCGACGACCTCGAGCAGCAGGCCGAGGCGATCTACGACGCCGAGCGCTCCCTGGAGCTCGCCGACCGCGCCCGGGCGGCGTACGCCGACGTCAGCCTCGCGAGCCGCCTGATGGCGGCCACCGGGCACGGAGGTGCGCCCTCGACGTGCGGGGGGCCGGAGCTGGTCAGCGGCAGGCTCGAGCGGGTCGGGCGCCGGTTGGCTCCTGGTGCGCGGGCCGGCGCAGGACTGGGTGGTGCGCACCGCGGCGGTCACCGCCGCGCACGGCCTGCCGGAGCGGTCGGTGCCGGAGGTGGCCTGGCCGGCGTCCGCGCGGCTCGGCGTGTCGGCTCGGCGCTGCGCCGGCTCGCCGACGCGGCGAGCGGTGCGTGGTGCACCTGGTCGACGGCGCACGCCACGACGGGGTGCCGCCGCGGGTGGGCGCCGACTTCGTCGAGGTGCGCGCGGCGCGGGCCGAGCGGGTCGGGCTGGTCGCGCTCGACGGGCTGGCGGCGGTGCAGAGCCGCGACGACTCCAGGCCCTACGGGAGGCTCAGGTCGCCTCGAGGTCGTACGGCGGCAGCTCGCCGTCGTCGAGGGGGCGGGACGCCGGGGCGGCGCTGCTCGCGCTCCTCCTCGTCGTCGGCGTCCTCCATCGCCTCGATGATGTGCTTGCGCACGATCGTGCGCGGGTCGAGGTCGCGCAGCTCGAGGTCGGCGTACTCGGGGCCGAGCTCCTCGCGCAGCTCGTCGCGGGCGTTGTTGGCGAACTTCTTGGCCATCTTCAGCCACTGCCCGGCCTGGCGGGCCAGGTCGGGGACCTTGTCGGGCCCGAAGACCAAGATGGCGACGAACGCGATGACCGCCAGCTCCGCCAGCCCGATTCCGAACACGCCGACAGCCTAGGGGGCGGGCTCAGAACTTGCGGTCGGCGTCAGCCCGAGCTGCATGCCGGCCAGGCCGCGACCGCGCCCGGCCAGCCGCTCGGCGACCGACGCGAGCACCTGGGCGGCCGGGCGCGGTCGGGTCGGCGTCGACGATCGGCTTGCCGACGTCGCCGCCCTCGCGCAGCGAGATGTCGAGCGGGATCTCGCCCAGCACCGGGCACGTCGTAGCCGAAGCGGCCCGAGAGGGTCGCGGCGACCCGGGCGCCGCCGCCGCTGCCGAAGATCTCGAGGCGGTGCTCGGTGCCGTCCTCGGCGCAGTGCGGGCAGGGCAGGAAGCTCATGTTCTCGACGACGCCGACGACGCGCTGGTGCATCATCGAGGCCATCGTGCCGGCCCGCTCGGCGACCTCGGCCGCGGCCTCCTGGGGCGTGGTGACCACGACGACCTCGGCGCCCGGCAGGTGCTGGCCCAGCGAGATCGCCACGTCGCCGGTGCCCGGCGGCAGGTCGAGCAGCAGCACGTCGAGGTCGCCCCAGTAGACGTCGGCGAGCATCTGCACCAGTGCGCGGTCGAGCATCGGACCGCGCCAGGCGACGACCTGGTCGCGGCGCGGCTTGAGCATGCCGATCGAGATGACCGAGACGCCCGAGGAGGTCGGCACCGGCATGATCAGGTCGTCGACCTGGGTCGGTCGCGAGTCGGCGACGCCGAGCATCGCCGGCACCGAGTGGCCGTAGATGTCGGCGTCGACGATGCCGACCTTGAGGCCGCTCCTTGGCCATCGAGAGGGCCAGGTTGACGGTGACCGACGACTTGCCGACGCCGCCCTTGCCGCTGGCGATCGCGAAGACCTTGGTCAGCGAGCCGGGCTGGGCGAAGGGGATCTCGCGCTGCGCCTTGCCGCCGCTGAGCATCTCCTTGAGGCCCGACGCGCTGCTCGTCGGTCATCACGCCCGAGGGTCAGCGTCACGTCGGTGACGCCGGGGACCTTGCCGACGGCGGTGGTCACGTCGCGGGTGATGGTCTCCTTGAGCGGGCAGCCGGCCACGGTGAGCAGGACGGTGAGGGTGACGACACCGGACTCGGAGATCTCGACGGTGTCGACCATGCCGAGGTCGGTGATCGGCCGCTTGATCTCGGGGTCGTTGACCGTCGCGAGCGCTGCCTGGACCTGGTCGAGGGAGGGACTGCTCATGATCCCCGAGTCTAGGTGGTGCCTCGCAGCGTCCGGGCCTCGGCCGGGGTGGCTGGGTCTCAGCGGCTCCCGGGCGGCTCGGGGCGTTCGTCGCGGCCCTCGCGCTCGTCGCGCTCGTCGAGCTCGGCCAGCAGGGAGCGCAGCTCGCTGCGCACGAAGTCGCGCGTGGCCACCTCGCCCACCGACATCCGCAGCGAGGCGACCTCGCGGGCCAGGAACTCCATGTCGGCGTGCGCGCGGCTGTTGGCCTGGCGGTCCTGCTCGGCGATCACCTTGTCGCGCTGCTCCTGGCGGTTCTGGGCCAGCAGGATCAGCGGCGCGGCGTACGAGGCCTGCAGGCTCAGCATCAGGGTCAGGAAGATGAAGGGGTAGTCGTCGAAGCGCGATGCCGCCGGGGGCCAGGACGTTGAACAGCAGCCAGAAGGCCACGAACATCGTCATGTAGAACAAGAAGCTCGCGGTGCCCATGAACCGGGCGAACTGCTCGGCGAAGACCCCGAACGTCTCGGAGTCGTACGGCCGGGCGCCGCACCAGCTGGCGGCGCGCGTCGCGCGGGGTGTCGAGCCGGGGCGCGGCGCTGCTCAGCCACGCGGCACCCCCGGGGTCACCTGGTCTCCGTACTTGCGGGGGCGCCGGTCGCGCCAGCCCTCGGGCAGCATGTGGTCGAGCAGGTCGTCGACCGTCACCGCGCCGAGCAGGTGGCCGTTCTCGTCGACCACGGGCGCCGCGACCAGGTTGTAGGTCGCCAGGTGGGCCGCCACCTCGTCCATGCCGGCCTCGGCGCGCAGCGTCTCCATGGTGTCGTCGAGCGCGCCGGCGACCAGCGTCGACGGCGGCTCGCGCAGCAGCCGCTGGATGTGCCCGACCCCGAGGAACTTGCCGGTCGGCGTCTCCAGGGGCTGGCGGCAGATGTAGACCTGCGAGGCCAGCGACGGGGTCAGGTCGGGGTTGCGCACGTGGGCCAGGGCGTCGGCGATCGTGGCGTCCGGGCCCAGGATGACCGGCTCGGGCGTCATCATCGCGCCGGCGGTGTCCTCGACGTACGACATCAGGCGCCGCACGTCCTCGGCCTCCTCCGGCTCCATCAGCGCCAGCAGGGTCGCCGCGGTCTCGGGCGGCAGCTCGGCGATCAGGTCGGCGGCGTCGTCGGCCGACATCTCCTCGAGCACGTCGGCGGCGCGCTCGTCGGCGAGGTGGCTGAGGATCTCGACCTGGTCCTCGTCGGGCATCTCCTCGAGCACGTCGGCGAGCCGCTCGTCGTCGAGCGCGCCCACCACGGCGGTGCGCCGCTCGAGCGGGAGGTCGTGGATCATCGTGGCCGCGTCGGCCGGGCGCATCTCGTTGAGCGCGTGCACCAGGTGGGTGGCCCCCTGGGTCTCCTCGCGGCGGGTCAGGCCGTCGACGTCGCGCCACTCGGCGACGTGCGTCTGCCCGCGCCGCCGCAGGCCCTTGGCCGGCTCCTGCACCGCGACCCGGCTCAGCACCCAGTCGCGGTTGCGCGCCTGCTCCATCGCGACGTCGTAGACGACGCCGGTCACGCCCTCGCGCTGGGCCGTTGCCCCGGATCGTGACGGTGCGGTCGAGCATCTGGCCGATCACCAGCGTCTCGGTGGAGCGCTGCTCGAAGCGACGCATGTTGAGCAGGCCGGTCGTGTAGACCTGTCCGCTGTCGATGTTGGTCACCCGGGTCATCGGCACGAAGATCCGGCGCCGCCCGAAGACCTCGGCGACCAGCCCGAGCACCCGGGGCTGGCTGACCTCGGAGCGCACCGCGACCACGAGGTCGCGGACCTTGCCGACCTGGTCGCCGCGCGGGTCGAAGATGGGCAGGCCCGACCAGGCGTGCGGCGTAGACGCGGGACGGGCTCGAGCTCACGGGCCCAAACTAGCGTCCGCGCCCCGGGTCCGCCTGCGATGGCACGATGGGCGGGTGCGCGTCGTCCTCCACATCGGCCTGCCCAAGACGGGCACGACCTACCTCCAGGCCCTGCTCGCCGGTCAGCGCGACGTGCTGCGGGCCGGCGGGGTCGTCCACCCGTTCGTGCGCCCGGGCGCGATGTTCGAGGGTGCGGTCGAGGTGCGCGGCAGCGACGCCAAGTTCGGTCTCGACCCCGCCAGCGTGCGAGGGCACCTGGCAGGCGCTGTGCGACCGGGCCCGCGTCTTCCTCGAGCAGGAGGGCGGCTCGACGGCCGTGCTGAGCCACGAGGTGCTCGCCGGTGCCACGCCCGAGCAGGTACGACGCGCGCTGGCGCCGCTGGCCGGCCTCGAGGTGCACGTCGTGGTCACCGCGCGCGACCTGGGTCGGCAGGCGGTGGCGCACTGGCAGGAGGAGGTCAAGCTGGCGCTCGACCGCGAGCTTCGCGGAGCTCGAGCGCGACCGAGCTGCGCTGCGACACCGGCCGCGACGCCGGTCCCGACGCCGGCGGGCGGCGGCCGCACTTCTGGCACGCCCAGGACTTCGCCGCCGCCCTGGAGCGCTGGACCGAGCCGCTGCCCGCCGGGACGCGGCCACCTGGTGCTGGCGCCCGCCGCCCGGCGCGCCCCGCGAGCTGCTGTGGCAGCGGTTCGCGGCGGCCTGCGGCATCGACCCGGGCGCTCGCTCGACCCGCGGTCGAGGTCGGTGCCAACCCGTCGCTCGGCGCCGAGCAGGTGGCGCTGCTGCGCGAGGTCAACCGGGAGGTCGCAGCGGCTCGCCGCGCGCGGGGACGCGGCCTCGACGTCGCGCAGCGCCACCAGGTGGTCAAGCGCGGCGTACGCCGAGGGCGTGCTCGCCGCGCAGCGCGGGGCGGCCCGCGCGGGCACCGGCCGCGCTGCGCCGACGTGCTGGGTCCGCCCGCGCGGCGCTGGCTGGACGAGGTGCTGCGCCGCGGGCACTCGCTGCACGGCGACCCCGACGACCTGTCCCCGGTGCTGGCCGGGCCCGGCGACGACGGTGCCCGACGTCGGCGCCGCCGCCGGGGCCGACCCGGTCGCCGTGGCGCGGGAGCTGGTGGCCTCCGCCGCCCCGTCAGGCGGCGGTGGTGGCGCTCGTCGACTGCGCTGAGCCGTCGGTGTGACGTCGGGTACCCTCGACGCCGCCACCCCGACTCGAGCACAGCCACCGAGAGGGACACGCGATGACGAAGCACGCCGGCTCTGCGCCCGCCGGCCCCGGAGGGGTGCGCTCGTCCAAGGCCTGCTCGCCGGCGTGCTGCCGCTGGTCATCGGTGCCGTGGCCGTCCTCCTCGTGACCTCTCGCGCGACGCGAGCGCGACCGTGGCCTCGGCGCCGACGGGCGCCGCGTTGCCTCGGCCAACCGGGCGGGGCCGCGCAGCGTCGTGACCGGCGTGGTGATGCAGCCGGAGGGCTACCTCGGGCGAGCCCGGTGAGACCCGCACCCCCTCGACCGCAGCGGTCCAGGGCGGCGGGCAGCTCGCCCGCGCCGCTCCAGCCGCCTCCCGCGAGGAGGAGGGGTCCACCCAGGCGCCCACGACCTTCCGGGTCAGCTCCTTCAACGTGCTCGGCGCCAACCACACCAAGCCCGGGCGGGCGGCACGCCCGCTTCACCGACGGGGTGACCCGGATGCGCTGGGCGATCCAGATCCTGGCCGGCCAGGGCGTCACCGTCGCCGGGCTGCAGGAGCTGCAGGCGCCGCAGTACAACACGCTGCGCTCGGTCGCACCGGTCTGGCAGGTCTACCCGGGCCCCGGGACTGGGGCCCGGGCCGATGGCGAACTCGGTCGATCTGGCGCAGCGACGTGTGGACCCGCGTCGAGGCCTGCACCGTGGCGATCCCGTACTTCGGCGGTCGTCGGGTGCCGATGCCCTACGTGCTGCTCCAGCACAACGCAGACCGGTCAGCAGGTCTGGTTCGCGAACTTCCACAATCCCGCCGACGCGCACGGCCCGGCGCAGAAGTGGCGCAACGCCGCCGTCGGCGATCGAGGCCGCGCTGGCCAACCGGCTGACCGCCACCGGCACCCCGCTGGTGATGACCGGCGACTTCAACGACCGGGCGGAGTTCTTCTGCCCGATCACCCGCAGCAGCAGCCTGCGCGCCGCGAACGGCGGGTCCACGGGCAGCGCCTGCGCCCCGCCCGCGCGGATGAACGTCGACTGGATCCTGGGCTCGCCCGACATCGCGTTCTCGTCGTTCGCTGCGCTCGAGACCGAGCTGGTCAACCGCACCACCGACCACCCGGTCATCGTGGCGACCGGCGACCATCGGCGGGACGGACGAGTCGAGGACTACGCCGCTCAGCGGTAGAACGTCGACGGGCACCCGCTCGCCCGCACAGGTGGCGGTGCTGCGCATCAGCTTCTTCAGCTCGGCGACCTGCTCGCGGTACCGGGGGTCGCCGGCGATGTTCTCCAGCTCCCACTCGTCGACCTCGCGGTAGTAGACCTCGGCGCGCCCGGCCCGGTCCTGCACGTAGGTCCAGGGCCCACCACGACGCCGCGGTAGAGCCGCTTGGCGCCCGCGCTTGACCGGGTAGGCCTCGATCGGGCACGACCCGACGGTCGGCGTCGCTGCCGATCCAGGGCAGCACGTCGACCCCGTCGACCTCGGCGGTGGGCCGGGCGCCGGCGAGGGCGGCGAAGGTGGGCGCCCAGTCGACGTTGGTGACCGGGGCCTGGCTGGTGGTGCCGCCCTCCAGGCCGGGGCCGCGGACGTACATCGGCACGCCGACCATCTCGCGGAAGTACCAGAGCTTGCCCTCGAGGTTGTGCGCCCCGAGCGTGTAGCCGTTGTCGGAGGTCAGCACGACGTAGGTCTCGTCGAGCTGGCCGGTCTCCTCGAGGGTCGTCGATGGTGCGCCCCAGGGCACGGTCCACCGACTGCAGCGACTCGATGCGCTGCTGGTGCGCCTCGGTCATCTGGGCGCGCCGGTCGCTCCGAGACGGTGCGCTGGGTGGAGCGCACCAGCACCTTGTCGCTGACGTCCTCCTCGAACATGTTCGGGGTGTCGGGCAGGTCGAGGTCGGCGAAGGTGTCGACGTCGCGGTGCGCGGGCGTCGTGGTCTTCACCGGGTCGGGGTCGTCGGGGTAGAGCACCGCCGGGTCGTCGGGGGCGTCGGGGCCGCCGTGGTGCGGGGCGACGTAGTTGAGCCACATGTACCAGGGGTCCTCGGCGCGCGCCGGGTCGCGCAGCAGCTCCTCGCTCTGCTCGGAGAGCAGGGTGGTGGAGTAGGTGTCGAACCGCTCCTCGACGCCGTCCATGCTCACCGTGGGCCGCACGAAGTTGTACGTCGTGGGGTCGACCAGCCCGCGCCAGCCCGTCCAGCCCGGGCGGCACGACGGTGCCGTCGGTGTAGCCGTTGGGGTACTTGCCCAGGAAGAACGTGTCGTAGCCGGCCTCCTGCAGCCACACCGCGAGGGTGCTGGACTCGTCGAGGCGCGTCGAGACCGTGACCCGCCGTCCTCGGTGGTGTTCCAGGTGCCGTGGTTGTGCGAGTGCTGCCCGGTCATCAGCGAGCTGCGCGCGGGCACGCAGATCGGGTTGGGGGCCAGGGCGCCGCGCAGGGTGACCCCCTCGTCGACGAGCAGCTCCTGCAGCCGCGGCATGTGCACCATGTCGCCCCAGGCGGCGTCGTCGAGGGTGATCATCAGCAGGTTCGGCTGCTCCGGGGAGTCGACCGGCACCGGCTCGGCCGGCCCCGCGTCACCCGTGGGCAGCACCCGGTCGGAGGGGCGCGGGTCGCGCACCGAGGTGCGCCCGGGGTCGGTCGTCGTTGCGCGGGGGCTGGCTGGCTGCCGGGGCCGTCCCGGTCCCCCGTCCTCGCGGCGACCGGGTCGCCGGAGGTGCACCCGGCCAGGGTCAGCGCGGCGACCACCGCGGCGGCGCCGAGCCGTCGGGTGCCGACTGGTGCGCCTGGACAGTCGGGACATGCGTGCACAGCTCCTGACGGTCTGGCGGACGGGCGCCGCCGAGTGTAGGTGCTCAGCCCAGCGGCGGCCGCTCAGCACGTTGAACCGCTGGTCGTTGTTCATCAGGCTGCCCGGCAGGGCGGGCAGGCCCAGCACGGAGAGCGCAGGTTGGCCACGACGCCGGTGTGGATCGGCGCCGGTGTCTCGTAGCCGTCCTGCTCGTTGCCGGGGTCGGACCACTCGCGGGTTGAGGTCGTAGAGGTCGGCGCCGGGCACCACGCCGGGTCCCCAGACCATCAGCGGCACCGTGTAGTTGCCGGTCGCGGTCGTTGTCGCGGGCCGCGCCGTCGACACCGCCGTTGGTGCCGGCGACGCACGAGCAGGGTGCGGCCGGCGAGCTTCTTGCGACTCCTCGATGCTGCTCATCGTGCGTCCGATCATCCGCTCGACCTTGCCGACGAACTTGGCGTAGCGCTCGGAGCCGAAGCCCGCTTGCGCCCCACCTTGTCGAGGCTGGACAGCTCGGCGTAGGTGAACGCGGCCGGGCGCCGCTCGAGGCGGGCCCGCAGGTCCTCGACGAGGCGGTAGTCGTTGCCGCCGCGGAAGTACTGGTCGACCTTGTCGGCGCCGTCGTCGAAGCCGTAGGGGTCGCGCCCGCCGTTGGCGGCGTCCCACGAGCGGTCGACCATGTCGATGCGGTTGCGGTTGGCGGCCAGGTAGGTGCGCCCGCCCTGGTTGTGCACCAGGTCGAAGATGCTCGAGACGTAGCGGCCGGCGGTCGATGCGGACCACCTCGCCGCGGTCGTTGTTGTAGGTGACGCCGTGACCCAGCGCGGCGGCGTCGACGCGGCGCCCGGTCAGCATCGACACCACGTTGGGCAGCGGCGAGGTCGACTCGAGCGTGGTGCGGGCGTTGAGCGTCGAGCGCGCCCTCGGCGGCCAGGCGGCCGAAGGCGCCGGAGGTCGAGGTCGAGGGAGGACGAGCGCAGCCCCTCGACCGCCGAGCACCACGACCCGGTCGATGGGCGAGGCCTGGACGGTGGCGTTCGGGACGACCGCGTCGGCCACGATCACCGGGTGGTCGGTGGTCGTCTTGACCAGCGCGTCGGTCAGCGCGGCGTACCCGGTGAAGACGGTGGGGGCGGTGCCCAGCAGCCAGTCGACCTTCATCGCTCGGGGGCGTCTGGCAGACGCTCGTCGTCGGAGCCGCCGCCGTTGGCGGCCTCGAGCTCGGTGCGCGCCGACGACGGGGCAGAAGAACTCGTCGCGGTCGTTCATGTCGCCGGTGAAGAAGACCGGCACCCCGGGGCTGGTCCGCGCGCAGCTGGTTGACCAGGTCGGCTCTCGCGACGCACCGCCTCGTCGCGCCACTTCTGCGCCGGTCCCCGGGCGTCGGCCGGGTTGTGGACGTTGAGGAACCAGGCCTGCTGACCGGTCTCGACGTGCTCGCAGCAGCACGTAGGGCATCCGGATCTCGTTGCCCTTGAAGTAGGGGATCTTGATCGACTCGGTGCGCAGCGCCCGCCACTGCGCGGTGCGCCAGGCGATCGAGTTGTGCATCGGGGCCGTGCCGAGCTGGTTGCCGGGGTAGAGGCCGAAGCGGTCGCTCTCCCACTCGGTGAACTTCTGCGAACTGGGCCTGGTGCATCTCCTGGAAGCCCACGACGTCGATGCTCTCGCGGTCGAGGATCTCGATCGCGCGCTCGCAGCGCGGGCCGCTCTTGTCGAAGCCCTTGCGCGGGTTCTTGCCGTCGGTGTGCCCGGCGCCGAGCAGGTTGAAGGAGCTGACCTGGAAGGTCAGCGGGCCCGGCGGCTGCTCGCCAGACGGCGCGCTCGGCCGGCGGGCCGCGGGTGCCGCGCTGCTGGGCCGGCGGTCGAGGCGACCCCGGTGAGCAGCAGCGTGGTGGCGAGGAGTGCGGTCGTGAGTCGGCGACCGGACCGGGGGGGAGCGATCCTGCTGGAGCCTCATGGGTACGACGTCCTGACGTGCTCGCTGGTGGGAAGGCCCCGCCCGCGGCGTTGCGCTGCGGGGCCAGCGGTGCTGGTGATGCTACTGTGACGAACCGTGTTTCGTCTCGTGCTCGGGACGCTTCGGGTGGCGTAGCGTGTGGCCGGCCGTGGTCGCGGGAGCCGCGAGGAGCAGCACGAGGAGCAGGGAGTGTGATGGGTCGCCGCGTCGTGCTGCACATCGGTGCCATGAAGACCGGCACCAGCTACGTCCAGTCGGTCCTGGGCAGCAACAAGGACGAGATCGCCGCACCGGCGTCGAGTTCCTGGGTGGCTTCGCCCGCCAGACCAAGGCCGTGCGCGACGTCCTCAAGCCTGCCCAAGGACGAGCGCCGCAACCGCCGCCGCTGGGAGAAGATCGCCCGGGCCGCCCACGAGATGGACGGCCACACCGGCGTCGTGTCGATGGAGTTCCTCAGCTTCGCCGCGCCCGCGCCACGTGGAGGCCTTCCTGGCGCCCCTCGAGGGGCTCGACGTCCGGGTCCTGCTGACCGTGCGCGACCAGTTCCGCGTGGTGCCGGCCCAGTGGCAGACCTACACCCGCAACCTCGGCACCGACGACTGGTCGACCTACCTGCGCGCCATCGAGGCCCCGGTGCCCGGCGCGGCGCGCGCCTCGCGGGCCCACCGCACCTTCCACCGCGCCCAGGACGTCGCGACGATCGTCGAGCGCTGGTCGGTGCCGCGCGGTGCAGGGCATCGACGTCGTCACCGTGCCGCCGTCCTCGGCGCCGCGCGACGAGCTGTGGCGCCGCTTCGCCCAGGCCACCGGGGTCCGACCCCGACGTCGCCGACCTCGGCGGGGTCGACGGACAACGAGTCGCTCGGCTACGCCGCGTGCGACTGGCTGCGCCGCGCCAACCCGCACCTCGACGACCTGGCGCCGCGCAGCTACCGGCGCCTGGTGCGACCGCTGGCCCGCGGGGTCCTCGCCCCGCTGCGCGACGAGCAGGACCGCCCGCGGCTCGACGCCCGGGCGGCCGCCTGGGCGCGCGGAGCGCAACCAGGAGCTGCGCGGCCTCGTCGCCTCGGGCCGGGTCGGCGCTGGTCGGGGACCTCGACGACCTCCCGGTGCCCGACGACCTCTCCGGCTCACCCCGAGCAGGCGCCCGCCGCCGCCGGCCGACCAGGTGCTGCGCTGCGCGCAGGTCGTGCACGAGCACGCCGTCGCGCTCACGCGGGGGCGCCGCGCGCGGTCCGGGCCCGACCGCGACGACGTCGACGCCCTGGTCCGCGACGCGGTCGCCCGCCTGCGCCGCGACCCGAGACGAGGAGGACGCGATGAGCACCCCGGACGTCCTCGAGGCCCACGCCGACGACGAGGGCGTGCGGCGTCGCCTGCCGCGCGGCGCGCAGGACCGCCCCGTCGACCTGCGTCCTCGACGAGCAGCGCATCGGCTCGTTCTGGCTGGAGCGCGACACCGTCGAGCGCGAGGGTGCAGCGCTTCTGGGCGTGGCCGGCGCCGCTGCGCCCGCACCTCGTCGGTCGCACCCGGCTGTCGCTGGTCGACCACGCCAGCTCCGAGCGAGCTCTTCGCCGCTCGACGTCGTGCTGGGCGCGCCGGAGCGATCCCCGAGCAGCGGATCGTGGTCGCCGACGCCCAGGGCAACCCGCTGGGCCTCGACAAGAGCATGCGGCTGATGCGGCTCTTCGCCGACCGCTCCGCCGAGCACCTCGACCCCCTGCTCGACTCCATCGAGGACGTGCTGGCCGCGCTGCGCAGCTGCGGCGTCGCAGGCCTTCATCGCCTACGGCACCCTGCTCGGCGCGGTGCGCCAGGGCGGCTTCATCGGCCACGACTCCGACGCCGACCTCGGCTACGTCAGCGCCCACGACCACCCCGCCGACGTGGTGCGCGAGTCCTTCCGGCTCCAGCGCGCGCTGGTCGACATGGGCTACCCCGTCACCCGCTACTCGGGCCTGGCGTTCAAGATCTTCGTCCAGGAGTCCGACGGCACCCGACGCGGGCCTCGACGTCTTCGGCGGCTTCCTGCGCGAGGGCGTGCTCTACCTGATGGGCGAGGTCGGCCACCCCTTCGAGCGCGAGTGGATCTGGCCGCTGGGCACGGCGAGCCTCGAGGGGCGCGACCTGCCCGTGCCGGCACAGCCCGAGCACCTGCTGGCGGCCATGTACGGCGAGTCGTGGCGCGTGCCCGACCCGGCGTACCAGTTCGAGACCCCCGCCGGCACGCCGGCGCGGCTCAACGGCTGGTTCCGCGGCACCCGGGTGCAGCGCGAGGAGGTCTGGGACCCCTACTACTCCCGCGCCAGCGGGCCGGCGCCAAGGACCGGCCCAGCGACTTCGTGCGCTGGGTGCGCCGCCGCGAGCGCCGCGCCGTGACGCGCCGTCGACATCGGCTGCGGCACCGGCGCCGACGTCGCGTTCCTGGCCCGCCACGGCGTCGACGCGGTCGGGCTCGACTACTGCGCGCCGGGCGTTCGCGCGCAAGCAGCGCAAGCTGGCCCGCCGCGAGCTGCCCGCGACCTTCCGCTGGGCCAACCTGACCGAGGTCCGCTCCACCCTGGTCACCGGCGCCCTGCTCTCCCGCGAGCCCGGCCCCAGGGTCGTGCTGGCACGCCACGTCGCCGACGCGACCAACGCCGACGGGCGCGCCAACCTGCTGCGCCTGGCCCGGATGGCGCTGGGCGGCCAGGGCCGGCTCTACCTCCAGGTGCTCAGCGCCCCGGCCCCCGGCGGCAACCCGCTCGGGGTGCACCCGATCGACGTCGACGCCCTCGTCGCCCAGGTCGAGGCCTCGGGCGGCACCGTCGTGGCCCGGCACGACCTCGCCGGGGAGCGCCCCGGCGCGACCGACCCCGGTGCGACCCCGTACCTCTGCAGATTGGTGGTCCAGTGGCCTCAGTGAAGAACCTCCTCCGTCAGTACCGCGACCAGGCCGGGCTCGCGCGCCGGCGTCAGCCGAGCTCGAGGCCGAGGTGCAGGAGTGCCGCTCGATGAACCTGCGGGTCGCCGAGCTCACCGACCTCGTGGCCGAGCTGCTCGTGCCGCTGGCCGACAGCGACGACCCGCGGGTCGTCGAGATCCTCGAGCGCTACCGCGCCGGCGTGAGCGACCCCGCGGGCCCCTCGCGCGATGAGCCACCCGGAGCGCCCGGACCGGCGCGTCTTCCTGCACGTCGGGCTGCCCAAGACCGGCACCACCTACCTGCAGGACGCCCTGTGGGCCAACAAGCAGCGCTGCTGCGCCGACGCGGGCCTGCTGCTGCCCGGCGCCCGGCGCCGGCACCTGCTGGCCTCCCTCGACGTGCGCGAGGACCCGGGCCTGGCGCGCCGGCCCGGTGACACCGCGCACCCCTGGCAGGACCTGGTCGCAGGAGGCGCTGGCCGTGGTCGGGCGACGTGCTGGTCACCCACGAGTTCTTCGCCGCCGCCTCCGTCGAGCAGGTGCGCCGCGTGGTCGCCGACCTGGCCGGACGCCGAGGTGCACGTGCTGGTCACCGCCCGCGCGATGCCCGACCTGTTCATCTCGCGCTGGCAGGAGTGGGTCAAGAACGGCGCTCGCGGGCGCATCGACGCCTACCCGCCCGACGGCGCCGCGCGCCGACACGGGGGAGTGGGGCTGGCCCAGCTTCGACCTGGGCATCGTGCTGGAGCGCTGGGGCGCGGTGCTGCCCCACGACCGCGTGCACGTGCTGCCGATGGCGCCGGGCCGCTCGGAGCCCGGCGAGCTGCTGCGCCGCTTCCTGGGGGTGCTCGGTCTCGACGACGAGGGCCTCGAGGTGCCGGCGTCGGCGGCGAACGCCTCCCTCGGGCTGGTCGAGGTCGAGCTGCTGCGCCGGGTCAACGCGCACCTCGGCGACTTCCGCTCCGCCGTGCGACCGCGGCACCTGGATCCGCGGCTACCTCGGGCGAGGGCGGGGTGCTGCCGTCCTCGCGCGAGAAGTTCCGACCCTCGCGAGGAGACCCTGGCCGACCTCGTCGCCCGCGGCGAGCGTGCTCGGCGGATGCTGCGCGAGGAGGGCTTCGACGTCGTGGGCGACCGCGACCTGCTGGAGCCCGGCGACCTGGGCGGTCGCCGTCACCCCGACGAGGTCGACGACGCGGAGATGCTGGCCTGCGCCGACCGAGGCGATGGCCCGGCTGACCGGCGACGTGAGGTCGCTCACGCGCGAGCGCGACGCCCTCGCCCGGGCCCCGTCGCGACCACCGAGACTGTCATGGCTGCGTGTTACGTTCGCGGTCGCGGGCCCCGCACGGGGTAGCGAGAGGGGAAGCACGTGACACGCGACAGGAGACTGGCGACCGCGCTGGCCACCGCGACCGTCCTCGTCCTGAGCGGCATGGGTCCGTCGGGCATCCGCCGCCTCGGCCGGTCCCGCGGCGCCACGGCCCGTGAGCGGCACCGCTCGCCTCGCGTCGAGACGTGCGCGCGGGTGCACGCGGCGGCGAGGAAGAAGACGGGCTGGAAGCCGGTCGCCGGGCGCCAAGTTCAACGTCCCGCGCTCCGCGCCGGGCACCCAGTTCCGCCTCGAGGCGCAGGTGCTCGGCGCGATCCGGCACGCCAAGAAGGGCTCGATCATCCGGATCTCGCTCTTCTCCTTCGACCGCTACCCGGTCGCCGACGCGCTCATCCAGGCCCACCGCCGCGGTGTCGACGTCCAGGTGCTGATGAACAACCACGAGGTCCCGGGCGCGCAGAAGAAGCTGCGCAGCGTCATCGGGGCCAACCGCTCCAAGCGCAGCTACATCTACCAGTGCACCAACGGCTGCCGCTCCTCCGGCGAGAACAACCACGACAAGTACTTCCTCTTCTCCCACACCGGGATCGCCAAGAACGTCGTGATGACCGGCTCGGTCAACATGAAGATGAACGGCGCCAAGAACCAGTTCAACGACCTGTGGACGCGCAACAACGTCCCGAAGATCTACCAGGCCTTCGACGCGCTGCACGAGCAGATGGAGCGCGACAAGGTCGCCCGGCCCAACTACTGGGTGCAGAACATCGGCAAGAACTTCCAGCTCCAGGCGCTGCCCTTCCACGGCAACGGGCCCAACCACGACCCGATCGACACGATCCTCGACCCGGTGCAGGTGCAAGGGCGCGACCGGCGGCACCGGCAACCAGGGCCGCACCCGCATCCGGGTCAACATGCACGCCTGGGACGGCGACCGCGGCACCTACCTGGCGCGCCGGATGCGCAAGCTCTACGCCCTGGGCTGCGACGTGCGCGCTGCAGTACGGCTACGCCGGCAAGCGGGTGCGCAACGAGCTGGGGGTGCGCACCCCGCGCGGCTACGTGCCGGTGCGCTCCAGCGGCATGGACACCAACGCCGACGGCGAGATCGACCTCTACAGCCACATGAAGCTGCTGTCATCTCCGGCAACTACGGCAACGACTCCTCCAAGCGGGTCGTGGTCACCGGCTCGAGCAACTACCAGGACAGCGGCCTGCGCGGCGACGAGCTGCTGTTCCGGATGTTCGACCAGGGCAAGGCCACCAAGCAGTACCTCGCCCACTTCGACTGGATGTGGAACAACCGCACCCGGGCGGTGCCCTACCAGAAGAAGACTGTCACCGGACGAGGCCTCGACGGCGCGGCCACCTCCGAGCAGCGCATCTACGACGACGGGCTCGGGACCGACAGTCCCGAGTGGAAGGACCAGTGACCCATGGCGCGACTGTGTGAGACCGAGGGCCTCGGCGAGGACCAGCAGGAGATCCTCAAGGCGGTGCGCGGCTTCGTCGAGAAGTCGATCCTGCCGGTGGCCACCGAGCTCGAGCACGCCGACGAGTACCCCACCGAGATCGTCGAGGGGCTCAAGGAGCTCGGCGTCTTCGGTCTGATGATCCCCGAGGAGTACGGCGGCCTGGGCGAGTCGCTGCTCACCTACGCGCTGTGCGTCGAGGAGATCGCGCGCGGCTGGATGAGCGTCTCCGGCGTCATCAACACCCACTTCATCGTCGCCTACATGCTGATGCAGCACGGCACCGAGGAGCAGAAGCAGAAGTACCTGCCCCGGATGGCCACCGGCGAGGTCCGCGGGTCGTTCTCGATGTCCGAGCCCGGTCTGGGCTCCGACGTCGCCGCGATCAAGACCAAGGCCACCCGCGGTGACGACGGCGGCTACACCATCGACGGCCAGAAGATGTGGCTGACCAACGGTGGCTCCTCCAACCTGGTCGCCGTGCTGGTCAAGACCGACGAGGGCGCCGACTCGGTCTACAAGAACATGACGACCTTCCTGGTCGAGAAGGAGCCGGGCTTCGGCGAGACCGCCCAGGGCGTCACCGTGCCCGGCAAGATCGACAAGATGGGCTACAAGGGCGTCGACACGACCGAGCTGGTCCTCGAGGGCCACCGGATCTCGGCCGACCAGATCCTCGGCGGCGAGCCCGGCAAGGGCTTCTACCAGATGATGGACGGCGTCGAGGTCGGCCGGGTCAACGTCGCCGCGCGCGCCTGCGGCGTGGCCAACCGGGCCTTCGAGCTGGCCATCGCCTACGCCCAGCAGCGCGAGACCTTCGGCAAGCCGATCGCCCAGCACCAGGCGATCCAGTTCAAGCCTCGCCGAGATGGCCGTCAAGGTCGAGGCCGCGCACGCGATGATGGTCGGGCCGCCCGGCATCAAGGACAAGGGCCAGCGCAACGACGTCGAGGCCGGGCATGGCCAAGTACCTGGCCGCGGAGTACTGCAACGAGGTCGTCGAGGCCTCGTTCCGCATCCACGGCGGCTACGGCTACTCCAAGGAGTACGAGATCGAGCGTCTCTACCGCGAGGCGGCGTTCCTGCTCATCGGTGAGGGCACCGCCGAGATCCAGAAGATGATCATCGGGCGCAGCCTGCTGAAGGAGTACAAGATCGGCTGACCGGCCGCCGCACGCCCCGACCGCTGCCCGCACCGACCACTGGTCGTGCGGGCAGCGTCGTCTGCGGCCTACGCCCCGGTGCGTCCGGCCTTGCGCCGGCCCTTGCCCTTGCCGCCGGCCCTGCCCTTGCCGCTGCCCCTGCCCTTGCCGCCCCCTGGCCGGGGCGCTTGATCCCGCCGTCGCGCAGCACGTGCGCCAGCGCCACGACCGCGGCGTCGAGCTGGGCCTCGGGGGCCACCTCGGCCGGGTCGGCGCCCGGGCACGTCGAGCGGCTCGAGCTCGCGCGAGGTCGCCCACGACCCGGACGCCGCCGTCGCCTCGATCGCCGTGACATCATGCCCGCGAGCGCTTGCGCAGCCAGCGCGGGCACCGTGAAGCCGATCGGCCTCCTCGTCCGCGGCGACGGTGCACCAGGACGTGCTTGCCCAGTGCCTTGACCTTCTTGTTGTACTCCGGGCAGCGACAGGTCGCCGAGGTGCTCGTTGAGCCGGCCCATCAGCAGCGCCGAGGCGACCCCGAGCGACTCGTTGGCGCGCGGCGCCTCGCACCCAGGTCGCGGGCCGGCGATGCCGGCCACCTCGCAGAAGCGTTCCCACAGCAGCTCACCGGGTGCTCCCGGCGGCGGGACCGTGACGACCGAGACGTTCTCGGGTCCCAGCACCTCGGCCCAGCGGCCCACGACCCGGTCGGCGGCCTGCTGTCGCCAGAAGCGGCGACCGGCGTCGCCCCCGTCCTCCAGAGAGGTCAGGTACTCGGACCAGCCCCAGCACTGGCGGTTCTTGAGGGTCTCCTGCCACATCGCCGGCACGCTGCGACCCAGGTCGCGCACGGTGACGACCGCCTCGACCGGGGACCCGTCCAGGTCGTCCCGGACCTGGCGGATGCGGTCGGCGGAGATCGGGCCGAGGTACTCCATCGACACGATGGCGGTGCCGGGGTGGGCGCGCAGCTCCTCGGCCAGGGACGCCCAGGCGCCCTCCTCGCGCGTGCTGGGAGCTCGGTCAGGTCGGAGACCGCCCGGGCGTGTCGGGCCCACGAGGGGCCGGGGAACAGCACCCCCTGCTCGGCCAGCAGCTCCCGGTTGGCGTTGAGCCGACCCTGGATGAAGGTCGTGCCCGACTTCATCAGTCCGACGTGCAGCAGCACTCGCTCCGCCATCGCCTGCCTCTCGATCGCTCCGCTCAGGAGCGGTCATCCTCGCACGACGACGGCTCAGCCCGATCCGACGGCCACCTCGACGTCGCGGACCCGGTAGCCGATCTCCTCGTCCACGGTGAGCTCCGAGCGGTCGACCGAGACCGAGGAGGGGTGGTCCTGGCCCTCGGGCCAGTCGACCTCCACCCGGTAGGCGTCCTCGGTGCTGGCGGCCTCGATCACCTCGTCGATGGTGGCCGCGCGCCCCGGTGGGACGTCCTCGCCCGCGACCGCACCGCCGCGCCCGCCCCCTCGGAGCGTACACCGCCTCGACGACCTCGTCGTCCGCGACCGTGACCCGGATCGGCAGGCCCGCGTCGGGGCAGTAGCAGGTCAGGGTCAGGGTGTAGGAGTAGTCGGTCGGGGCGAAGTCCGGGTACCTTCCCGGCGTGGGGCTGGGTGTGGGGCTGGGCGTCGGGCTGGGCGTCGGTTCGCCGGTCTCGACCGGGCTGTCGCTGACGGTCGGGTCGGCGCCGAGCCCCGGCTCGCTGTCCCCGCAGCCGGTGAGCAGCGCCGCGAGCAGGGGCAGGACCAGCAGGGGCGGGGTGGACCGGAGGTGGGTCATGGTCGTTGGACGAGCGGGGCGCGTTCCTGGTTGCACGCCTCCCATCCTGGGCCATCGCCGCCCGCACGGTGACGAAGCCCACCCCGCTGGGGGCTGACGTCGTGGCGGGCTTCGGACACGATGGGGCCGTCCCGATCGTGGCCCGTGCCGCGGTCCGAGCCCCACCAGGAGGAGTCGTCGTGCAGTTCGGTCGCAGCTACGAGGAGTTCGAGGTCGGCGCGACCTACAAGCACTGGCCCGGCAAGACGGTCACCGAGTTCGACGACCACATGTTCTGCCTGCTCACGATGAACCACCACCCGCTGCACCTCGACAGCTTCTACGCCCAGGAGACCACCCAGTTCGGCAGGAACGTGGTGGTCGGCAACTACGTCTACTCCATCCTGCTGGGCATGTCGGTGCCGGACGTGTCGGGCAAGGCGATCGCGAACCTGGAGATCGAGTCCCTGCGCCACGTCGCGCCGACCTTCCACGGGGACACGCTGTACGGCGAGACCCGGGTGCTCGACAAGTGGGAGAGCACCTCGAAGGACGACCGCGGGGTGGTCCACGTCGAGACGGTGGGCTACAACCAGGACGGCAAGGTCGTGTGCCTCTTCCGCCGCAAGGTGATGGTGCCCAAGAACAACTACCTCGAGCAGCGCGGTGGCGAGCAGCCGGGTCGCCCGGTGCCGCAGCCGGACAAGAACTGGCCTGGTCCCGACGCCGCGGAGTGACCGGGCTCGAGCAGGTCAGCCCTGCTCGAGCCGGTCCGGGCCGCTGGGGTCCTCACCGCGCAGCAGCTGCAGGTGCATCTCCTGCGTGCGGGAGGAGGGGTCGACCCCGAGCTCCTCGACCAGCGAGCGACGGAACTCCTCGTAGACCCGCAGGCCGCGCGCCGTGTCGCCGAGACCGGCGAGCGCCGCCATGGCGGTCCGCACGGCGACCTCGGAGGTCGGCTCGAGCTGCAGGACCGAGGTGGCGAGCTTCCACGCCTCGCGGTGGCAGCCGCAGGCGAGAGCGCACTCGGCGGCGTCGGTGAGGAAGTCCTGGTGCAGGAGCTGCAGGCGGTCGCGCTCGGTGCAGATCCAGGGGTGGTCGTCGTCGTAGGCGTGCAGGTCGCCCCGGTAGAGCTCCGTGCCCTCGAACGCCGCCCGCATGCCCTCCTGGTGGCGCTCGGCCTGGCGCAGCGCCCGCACCCGGGCCGCCACCGTCTCGAAGGCCGCCACGTCGACCCACACCCCGGTGAGAACCAGGCTGTCGTGGACGCGGACCAGTCGCTCCTTGTCGCCCAGGGTGCGGCGGATCTCGCTGACGGCGGTGCGCAGGCTCCCGCGTCCGCGCTCGCGGTCGGCGTCGGGCCAGAGGCGTTCGATGACGGTCTCGGTGCGCAGGGGACGCTCGACGTTGATCGCCAGCATCCGCAGCAGGTCCATCGTCTTCCCGGTCCGCCAGACCGAGGCGCCGACGACGGTGCCGTCTGCCAGGGCGACCACGAGGTCGTCCAACAGGCGCACTTTGATGGTCCCGAGATTCAAGTTCCTTTTCACGGTGTGTCCCCCAGAAAAGACCCCGGTCGAGCGGGGTCTGAGTTGCAGCGCTGGTCTGACCGCACTTTCGACTCTACGCCTCGTCACCCGGTGGTCAACTCTGATGTTGCGTCCCACAGGGCCTCTTCGCTATCCATGGGCCTCGTACAGAAGCGTCGCGCGCCCCAGGTGAACACCACATCCCCCAGATAGGGGACGAGCCCGCCACGCCCCTCAGCGGGGGTCTACCCAAGTTCGGGGGATTGCCCCTCCGGGTCGGAGACCGCCCGGCGGGAGCGCCGCACGATGGTCGCGGCGCCGCTGGGACCACCCCGGTGCCGCTCCCACGCGGGCTGGAGGAGACATGAGGGTAACGATCGTCGGTCTGGGGTACGTCGGTGCGGTCACGGCCGCAGGACTGGCAGCACGAGGTCACGTCGTCACGGGCGTGGACGTCGACGAGGGGAAGGTGGCGCTGCTGGCGGCGGGACGCAGCCCGGTGGTCGAACCGGGCCTGCCGGAGCTGATCGCCGCCGGCGTCGCCTCGGGGCGACTCACCGCGACGACGCAGATGGCCGAGGCGCTGGACCGGGCCGAGGTGTGCCTGGTGTGCGTGGGCACGCCGTCGGGCCTGCACGGCGAGACCGACCTGGCGTTCCTGGCCCGTGCCCTGGGCCAGGTCCGTGCGGCCCTGCCGCACGCGACGCCTCCGGCGTCCGGGCTGCTCTCGGTGGTGGTGCGCTCCACGGTGCCGCCGGGCACCGGTGACCAGGTCGTGGTGCCGGCCTTCGTCGACGCCGCCGACGACGGCTGGGAGGTGGGCACCGCGATGTGCCCCGAGTTCCTGCGCGAGGGCTGCGGGGTCGCCGACTTCTACGACCCCCCGTTCCTGGTGGTGGGCACGGACCACCCGGGGACACGTGCTCAGCTCGACGAGCTGTTCGCCTTCCTCGACGCGGGCAGCCACCAGGTCGACGTCCGCACCGCCGAGGCGCTGAAGTACGCCTGCAACGCCTTCCACGCCACCAAGGTGAGCTTCGCCAACGAGGTGGCGCGGGTCTTCCGGGCCTACGGGGTCGACGCCCGCAAGGTGATGGAGATCTTCTGCGAGGACCACAAGCTCAACATCGCCGCCGCCTACCTGCGCCCCGGGTTCGCCTTCGGTGGGTCCTGCCTGCCCAAGGACCTGCGCTCGCTGCACCACATGGCCCGCGAGAGCGACGTCGACGTGCCGCTGCTCTTCGGGACCCTGGCCAGCAACGAGCTGGTGGTGCGCGAGGTGGTCGACCGGATCGTGGTGACGGGCCACCGGCGGGTCGGGATGCTCGGGCTCAGCTTCAAGGCCGACACCGACGACGTGCGCGAGAGCCCCAGCGTGGACCTGGCGGAGCGGCTGGTCGGCAAGGGCTTCGAGGTGACGATCTTCGACCCGGTCCTGGTGCCCGAGGACCTGGTGGGGGAGAACCGGGCCCACCTCGCCTCCCGCCTGCCGCACCTGAGTCGGCTGCTGGCGCCGACCCCGGAGCAGGCACTGGCCGGGGTCGACATCGCGGTGGTCTCGTGCGCCTCGCCCGAGAGCCGTGCGGCGCTCGTCGCCGCGGCGCCGCCGATCGTGATCGACCTCCACGGCGCCCTGGGCGCCGACGTCGAGGCACTGGCCGGCTACGGGGGCACGGGGTGGTGAGGGGCGAGCGTGCCACAGCGGAGCGCGCGCGGGTCCTGATCATCGTGCAGAACCTGCCGGTGCCCTTCGACCGGCGGGTGTGGCTGGAGTGCCGCACGCTGACGCGTGCGGGTCTCGACGTGAGCGTCGTGTGCCCCCGGGGCAGCGGGACCGGACGGTTCCAGGTGGTCGAGGGGGTCAGCATCCACGGCTACCGGCCCTACGCGCCCGGCGGCAGTGCGCTCGGGTTCGTGCTGGAGTACGCCTACTCCTTCCTCGCGACGCTGTGGCTGGTGCTGCGAGCACGGCGGGGCGGTCCCTTCGCGGTGCTGCAGGCCTGCAACCCGCCCGACATCTTCTGGCCGCATCGCCCGGTGGCTGCGGCTGCGGGACGGCACCCGCTTCGTCTTCGACCACCACGACCTGTGCCCCGAGCTCTTCCGGTCCCGGTTCACGGGCGGCTCACGGCTCGCCCTGCGCGGTCTGCTGGCCCTGGAGCGCCAGACCTTCCGGGCGGCCGACCACGTGGTGTCGACCAACACGTCGTACGCCGCGGGTCGCGGTCGAGCGTGGCGGCAAGCCGGCGAGCGAGGTCAGCGTGGTCCGCACCGGACCCGACCTCGAGCGCCTGCGCCCGGTCGACCCGGACCCGGCCCTGCGTCGCGGGCACCGCCACCTGGTGGCCTACCTCGGGCGTGATGGGCCCCCAGGACGGCGTCGACATCGTCATCGCCGCGGCGGACCTCGTGGTCAACCGGTGGGGACGGCGCGACGTCGCCTTCACGGTGATGGGCGACGGCGACAGCCGGGCCGCCCTCGTGGCCGAGCGGGACCGCTGCGGACTCCAGGACGTGGTCGAGCTGCCCGGCCGGGTCTCCGACGCCACCATGGTCGCCGTCCTGTCGACGGCGGACATCGGTCTCTCGCCCGACCCCAGCAACCCGCTCAACGACGTCTCGACCATGAACAAGACCATGGAGTACATGGCGCTCGGGCTGCCGGTGCTCTCCTTCGACCTGCCCGAGACCCGGGTGTCGGCCGCCGGCGCCGCGTCGTACGTCGCACCCGACGGCGGCGCGGAGGCCTACGCGAGGGCGCTGGTCGAGCTGCTCGACGATCCCGCCCGCCGCGCCGAGATGTCGCGGACCGGTCGGGAGCGGGTCGAGCAGGAGCTGGCCTGGGTGCACCAGCAGGAGACCTACCTCGGCGTCGTCGAGGACCTCGTCGGCCGCGGAGACCGCGTCGACGCCTCCGCCGGCGGCCCCCGCGTGACGGAGGGCTGAGCGGTGTGCGGGATCGCCGGTGCCTACCAGCAGGAGGACGGCAAGATCGTCGTGGCCGCCATGGTCGAGCGGCTCGACCACCGTGGGCCCGACGCCCGGGGGCTCGTGGAGCTGGTCGACCCGTCGACCAGCGTGGTGCTGGCCCACCGCCGGCTGTCGATCATCGACCCCGGCGCGCCGTCGGACCAGCCGTTGGTCAAGGACGGGTTGACGGATCACCTACAACGGCGAGGTCTACAACTACCGCGAGCTGCGCGCGGACCTCGAGAGCCGCGGCGTCCGGTTCCGCACCGCCTCGGACACCGAGGTCGTCCTGGAGGCCTGGCGGGCCTGGGGGACCGACTGCCTGCCGAAGCTGCGTGGGATGTTCGCCTTCGCCGTGCACGACGAGCGCACCGGCCGGCTGACCCTGGCCCGGGACCCCTTCGGCATCAAGCCGCTCTTCGTGCTGCGCCGGGGTGCGGGCGTGGTGTTCGCCTCCGAGCTCAAGGCCGTCGTGCACGCGCTGGGACCCGAGCTGCAGGTCGATCCGGCCGGCATGGTCGCCTCGACGCTGTACTACTGGCTGCCCACCGAGTGCGACGCCGTGCGCGGCGTGCACAAGCTGCCGCCCGGCACCTGGTCGGAGCACCGGCCCGACGGCAGCACCCGGACCGGGGTGTTCTGGAGCAGCGCCGACGAGGCCGCCCGGGCAGCGGCCGGGAGCCCGGTGGACCTCGCCGACTGCATCGAGCGCTCGGTCGAGGCGCACCTGGTCGCCGACGTCCCGGTCGCCACCTTCCTCAGCGGTGGGCTCGACTCCAGCATCATCACCGCGCTGGCCCACCGCGCCGATCCCTCGCTGGAGGCCTACACGATCGGCTTCCGGGCCCAGGACCGGCGGCTCGAGGCGATGCCTGACGACGCCTACTACGCGCGGCGCCTGGCCGACCACCTCGGGGTGCGGCTGCACGACATCGAGATCGGCCCGGACGTGGTGGAGCTGCTGCCGCGCATGGTCGACATCCTCGACGAGCCGGTCGGGGACCCGGCCGCGCTCAACACGTTCCTGATGTGCGAGGCCGCGCGGGAGGCCGGGGTGAAGGTGCTGCTCTCGGGCACCGGCGCCGACGAGCTGTTCGGCGGCTACCGCAAGCACCTCGCGAACATCCTGGCCACCCGCTGGCGCCGGATCCCCGGACCGGTGCGGGACCGGGTCCTGGCCCCGGCCGTCGGTCGGCTGCCGGTGGCGCTCGCCGGTCGGGGGCTGCGCCCGGTCAGGTGGGCGCAGCGGTTCGTGTCGTTCGCCGGGCTGCCCGAGGAGGAGGCCTTCCGGCGCAGCTACACGCTGCACGACCGTGCGGGGTTGCTGGAGCTGCTCGACCCGGACCTGAGCGGCCTGGTGGACGGTCTGCTCGAGGACCACCGCCGCACCTACGAGGACACCGAGCTCGACGAGCACCTCGAGCGGATGTGCCTGGCCGACTCTCGGATGTTCCTGCCGGGGCTGAACCTCACCTACACCGACCGGGCCTCGATGGCCGCCTCGACGGAGGTCCGGGTGCCGTTCGTCGACGTCGAGGTCTTCGCCGCCGCGTTCGCGCCGCAGGAGCGCGCGAAGATCGAGGGACGGGTGCAGAAGGCGGGGCTCAAGGCCGTGGCCCGGGCCTGGCTGCCCGACGAGATCGTCGACCGGCCCAAGGCCTCCTTCGGGGCGCCGCTGCGCGCCTGGACGACCCACGACCTGCGTCCGCTCATCGACGACGTGCTGCTGGGGGGCGAGCTGGTGGGGACCGGCTTCCTCCGAGCAGGACCACTCGCTGCGCTGGTGCGGGACCAGCGCACCGGGCGCCACGACCGGTCCCAGCAGATCTGGCAGCTGCTGAGCCTGGAGCTGTGGTACCGCAACGCCCGCGCCGCCGGGGTCGGCGCCTGACCCACAGACCAACAGACCAGCAGACCAACAGACCAACAGCAGCAACGGGGGGAACGATGTGGCACGTCGCGCAGAACTACCGGTCGGGTGAGCTCACGGTGCTGGACGCACCGGAGCCGGCCTGCCGTCCCGGCGGCGTGCTGGTGCGGACGTCGTACTCGCTCATCTCGACGGGCACCGAGCTGATGAAGGTCTCCGAGGCCCGGATGTCGCTGCTCGCCAAGGCCCGCGCCCGGCCCGACCAGGTGCGCCAGGTCGTCGACGCGGTCGCCCAGCAGGGCGCCGTCGCGACCTATCGCAAGACCCGGACGCGCCTCGACAGCTGGACGCCCCTGGGCTACTCGCTCAGCGGCGTCGTCGTGGAGGTGGGGGCCGGGGTGCAGGGGTTCGAGGTGGGCGACCGGGTGGCGGCGGCCGGCAACGAGTTCGCGCTGCACGCCGAGGTCAACTGGGTGCCGCGCAACCTGTGCGTGCCGGTGCCCGACGGGGTGCTGCCCCAGCACGCCGCGTTCGCCACGGTGGGCGCCATCGCGATGCAGGGCCTGCGCCGGGGTGAGGTCCAGCTGGGGGAGACCGCGTGCGTCATCGGGCTCGGTCTGGTCGGGCAGCTGCTCGTCCGGCTCCTCGTGCACGCCGGCGTGCACGTGGTCGGGGTGGACACGGTCGAGGACCGCTGCCGGATGGCCGAGGACGGGGGGGCCGCCGGCTGTGCCGGCCCCGACCCCGAGGGGGTCGCCCGCCTGGAGGGGCTGCTGCGCGCCGGCACCCAGGGCCGGGGCGCCGACCACGTCTTCCTGGCCGCCGGGGGCGCGAGCAACGGCCCGGTGGAGCTGGCCGCCCGGCTGGCCCGCGACCGGGCGCGGGTCGTCGACATCGGCAAGACCCGCCTGGACCTGCCGTGGAACGCCTACTACGAGAAGGAGCTCGACGTCCGGTTCTCCCGGTCCTACGGGCCGGGTCGCTACGACGACCGCTACGAGCTCGACGGGGTCGACTACCCCGCCGGCTACGTGCGCTGGACCGAGCACCGCAACATCGAGTGCTTCCTGGACCTGCTCGCCCACGGGCGCCCTCGACCTGGGACCGCTGGTCTCGAGCATCGACCCGGTGACCGAGGCGCCCCAGGTCTACGAGCGGCTGCGGGTCGGCGGCGCGAGCGGGATCGGCTTCCTGCTCGAGTACCCGGTGTCCGACGACCCGGTCCTCTAGCCCAGCGCCCGCCAGCGCCCGCCCCAGCGCCCGCCCCGGCACCCGGCCCGGCGCTCGACCCGGCACGCGGAGAGCGGGCGCGGGGGCGGTGCGGCTGGGCTTCATCGGTGCCGGCAGCCACGCCTCGGCGCTCCTGCTGCCGGGACTCGCCAAGGACCCCACGGCCGAGCTGGTGCGCGTCGCCACCAGCAGGTCCCTGTCCAGCGTCAACGCCCAGCGCGCCTTCGGGTTCGCCAGCGCCGGCACCGACTCCCGCGAGGTCCTCGAGGACGACAGCCTCGACGCGGTGGTGATCGTGACCCGGCACCGCACCCACGCCGACCTGGTCTGCGCCGCGCTGGAGAGCGGGAAGGCGGTGTACGTCGAGAAGCCCCTCGCCCTCACCGAGGACGAGCTCTCGCGCGTCGAGGAGACCATGGTGCGCACCGGCAACGACCGGCTGATGGTCGGCTTCAACCGCCGCTTCGCGCCCCTGCTCTGCGACCTGCGTCGGCGCTTCGGCCCGGTCGAGGAGCCGCTGAGCATGCGCTACCTGGTCAACGCCGGTCGGCTCGCGGCCGGCAGCTGGTACCTCGACGAGGCCGAGGGGTCCCGGTTCCTGGGCGAGGGCGGTCACTTCATCGACACCCTCAGCGCCTGGGCCGAGGACGAGCCGGTCCAGGTCGTGCGCCCAGCACGGCGCCGACGGCCAGGACGTGTCGGTGCTGCTGCGCTTCTCCGGCGGGTCGCTGGGCACCCTCACCTACGCCACCGGCGGCTCGCACCGCTTCGGCAAGGAGAGCCTCGACGTCCACGGCGGCGGACGCAGCGCCCACCTCGACAACTTCACCCGGGCCAGCACCTGGACCCCGCGCGGGCACGACGTACGGCGGTCCCGGGGCGGCCCCGACAAGGGTCACCGGGCCGCGATGGCGGCGTTCGTGACGGCGGTGCGCACCGGGGCCGAGATGCCGATCGACCCGTGGTCGCTGGTGACGACGACCCGCACCACCCTGACGGTGGCGGGGGTGGCGCCGTGAGCACGTCCCTGTCCTGGTACGCCCGGCGGCTGACCCGGATGTCGACCCGGGAGGTCGTCTCCGCGGGTCGGCGACGAGGCCCGTCGCGCGGTGCTGGCCCACGGCCGCACGGCGCGCACGGCCGGACCGGCCGAGGGGCTGCGGACCGTGCGCCGCTTCCCCTCACCCGTGCCGGCCGGCGTCCGGCGAGCCGCGTGCTGCCGCACGACGCCGCGGCGATGACCCGGTCGGCGGACCGGCTCCTCGCCGGGCGGTGGAGCACGCTGGGCACCGAGCGCACCGACCTGCGCGACCCGGACTGGTTCCTCGACCCCTCGTCCGGCACCCGCGCCCCGCAGAGCGCCCTGGCCTTCCGGATCGACCACCGCGACGAGGCCGTCACCGGCAACGTCAAGCTGGTCTGGGAGCTCTCGCGCCACCACCACCTCACGGTGCTCGCCTGCGCCTACTGGCTCACCGGCGAGGAGGAGTACGCCGACGCGGTGGCCCGACAGCTGCGCTCCTGGTGGGCGGCCAACCCGGTCCTGGCGCGGCGTGCACTGGATCAGCGGCATCGAGCTCGGCGTACGGCTGGTCTCGTGGGTCTGGGTGCGTCGCCTGCTCGACGACTGGCCGGGGGTGCGCGCGCTGTTCGAGGAGGACGAGACGGCGCTGCGCCAGATCCGCTGGCACCAGGAGCACCTGGCCGGCTTCCCCAGCCGGGGCAGCTCGGCCAACAACCACGCCGTCGCCGAGGCCGCGGGCCGGCTGGTGGCGGCCTGCGCCTTCCCCTGGTTCGCGGAGAGCGACCGGTGGCGGGTCGAGGCCGGTCGAGCAGCTGCGCCGGCACCTCGGCACCAACACCTTCCCCAGCGGGCTCAACCGCGAGCAGGCCGGCGACTACCACCGCTTCGTCACCGAGCTGGCGCTGCTCGCAGCCGTGGAGGCACGGGCGGCCGGGCACCCGGCGGACGGCCCGGACCCCGCTCGACTGGCGTCCTGCGTGGACGCCGCAGCGGCGGTCCTCGACTGCGCGGGCGCCGGCCCACGGCACGGCGACGGCGACGAGGGGCGCGGTCTGCTGCTCACCGATCCGGCCGAGGACGCCTGGGAGCAGCTGCTGGGACTGGGCCAGGCCGTCGTGGGCGCGCTGCCCTGGTGGCCGCGGCGCCGCGGCGGTGTGGTCGGCACGCTGGCCGGCGGCCTCCTGGGCCCGGTCGCGGCCGCCCCGAGCGCGCGTCCGCGCGCGCCCCGACCTGTTCCCGGACGCGGGGCTGGCCCTCCTGCGCACGCCGCAGCACGAGCGTCCCGAGATCTGGTGCCGCGTGCGACGGGGGACCGCACGGCTTCGGCTCCCTGGCCGCCCACGCCCACGCCGACGCGCTGTCGCTGGAGGTCCGCCACGACGGCGTCGACGTCCTCGCCGACCCCGGCACCTACTGCTACCACGGGGAGCCGCAGTGGCGGCACTACTTCCGCTCCACCGCGGCGCACAACACCATCGAGGTCGACGGCTGCGACCAGTCGGTGCCGGGCGGCCCGTTCCTGTGGACCTCGCACGCCCGGACCTACGTGGACCGCGCCGAGGTCGGCGACCTGGACCGGCAGGTCTGGTCGGCGCACCACACGCGGGTACGCGCGCCTGGACGCGGGGCTGCGGCACAGCCGGACGGTGACGCTGGAGCGTCGCTCGGGGAGGCTGCAGGTCCTGGACGAGGTGACGTCCACCCGGGCGCACCCGGTACGGTTGTCCTTCCACCTCGGCCCCGACGTCGACGTACGCCTGGAGGGCCCGCTCGCCCGGCTCGGGTGGCCCGCGCCGGACGGCAGCGGCCGGGTGTCGGCGCTCCTGCAGCTGCCGGACGCGCTCGACTGGACCGCCCACCGGGGCGAGAGCGACCCGCCGCTGGGGTGGTACTCCGCGGGCCTGGGGCGGCGCTGCCCCAGCACCACGCTCGTCGGCAGAGGCCGGGTCCAGGGCCGGCTGGCGCTGCACACCTGTCTCCTCATGGGGGGAACCGAGACGCTCGGCACGAGCGGGACTGGAGTCGGACATGGCTGAACAAGCACTCGACCTGAGCGTCGTGTGGTCGGTGCTGCGGCGCCACCTCAGGCTGCTGGCGGTGGCTGCCCTGCTCGGGGCCGTCGCGGGGGTGGCGCTGGCGACCTGGCGCCCACCGGTGCACACCAGCACGAGCATGGTGCTGCTCCCGCTCGCGTCGGACTCGGGGGTGGGTCGCGCCGAGCGCGACGCCGAGACCGAGGTGCGCGTCGCCACGAGCGACCTGGTCCTGGGAGAGGCCGGACTGCGACTCTCACCCAAGATCCCCCTCGCGGAGATGGCCCAGCACGTCACCGTCAGCGCCTCGACCCCCGACGTGCTCCGCTTCACCGCCCGGCACGCCGATGCGGAGCTGGCTGAGGCGATGGCGCGGGAGGCGGCCGCCGCCGAGCTGCGCTACGTCGGCAGTGCCGCGGCCCGGCTGCGCAACGCGGCGCAGGCCGGCCGCGAGGCCCGGCTCGAGGCGCTGCAGAGGAGCCTGCGCACCGTCGACCGCGACATCCGGACCACCACGGACCGCCGCGACGACGAGCCGTACGGATCGGCGGCCGAGAAGGCGATGTCGGCCGCGCTGTCCCAGCTCACCGCCCAGCAGGCCAGCCTGGTGCTGCAGATCGACCAGGTCGCGGAGGCCGCCACGGCGGACGTGGGGCGGGACACCGCCTCCCTCATCCAGAAGGCCTCCCCGCCCCGCAGCCCCGGCCTGCTGGTGCGCCGCATCGTCGCCGGTGCCCTCGGGCTGGTGGCCGGCGTGGTCCTGCTGGGAGTCGTCCTGGTCGGGTTCGCCCGTCGCGACCGTCGGCTGCGCTACCGCGACGAGATCGCCGACGCCCTGGGCAGTGCCGTCCTGGCCTCCGTGGTGTCCCGACCGGCACGCACCGTCGCAGGGTGGCGGACCCTGTTGGGCCGCTACGAGCCGGGCACCGTGGACGCCTGGTCGTTGCGCCAGACGCTGCGCCACGTGCTGCCCGCCGACTTCCCCCTCGGTCAGCTCCACGACAACGAGGACGTGACCCGCCACCCCGTGCAGATCGCGGTAGTGAGCCTCTCCGACGACCCCGGTGCCCTGGCACTCGGGCCGCAGCTGGCGGCGTACGCCGCCGAGGCCGGCGTGAGCACCCGCCTGGTGCCGCACCGCGGCCACGACTCGGCGGCCGGCCTGTGGGCGGCCTGCGCGCGGGTGCACCCCGAGCACGAGGTGCGCAGCCGGCTGTGGATCAACCGTCCGACCCGGGACGAGGCGCCCGCCGACCTGACGCTGCTGATGGTCGTCATCGACCGCACGACTCCCGGACAGGTCGTGCTGCCGCCCGGCACGCACGGGGTCGTCGCGGTCTCGGCCGGCACCGCGACCGCGGTGGACCTGGCCCGCGTGGCGGTCAGCGTCGACGAGGCCGACGTCGTCGTGGCGGGGCTCGTGGTGCTCGACCCGGACCGCCTCGACCGGACGACGGGTCGCCGGCTGCAGCCGGACCGGGTCCGTGAGCCGCACCTGCCCGCCCGACTGACCGGGCTGAGCCTGGCCGAGAGAGGGCGCCCGGTGAGATCCGGTCTGCGAGGGGGGATGGCGCCATGAGGACGTCCGCGTGGTTGGTGGAGGCGGATCGGCCCCAGCAGCCCGAGCTCGACGAGGCCGGCCCGGGCCTGGTGAGCCTGCACTTCCTGCGTCACGCCCTGCGGCGCCGGTGGCGGGCGTGGGTCGGGTGCGCCGTGCTCGGCATGGTCCTGGGGGCTGCGGCCGCCGTGGCCCTCCCCGGCACCAGCTCGGCCACGGTGACCCTGCTGCTGGCGCAGCCGGTCGGGGCCGACCCGTCGATGGCCATGAACACCGACGTCAGCCTGCTGCGCACCCGCACGGTGGCCGAGCAGGGTCATCGACGACCTGGGCCTGGACCTGGAGCCCGAGCAGCTCCAGAGCTCGGTCACGGTGACGGTGGCGACCACCACCGTGCTGGTGGTGGAGGCCCGGGGTCCCGACGCGCAGGAGGCGGTGCGTCGCACCGACGGCATGAGCAAGGCGTTCCTGGCCTTCCGGCGCGAGACCATGGAGCTCCAGGCCGATGCCCAGATCGACCGCTACCAGACGCGGCTCGAGGAGCTGGGCAAGCAGGCCACGACCTTCACGGCCGCAGTACGAGGTGCTCAGCAGCAGCGGCCGGCAGGCGCAGGCCGCAGGCGTCCGAGGTGCTCACCCGTCGTGCGCAGGTCGCCGCCCAGATCAGTGAGCTGGAGCAGGAGATCGAGCGGACCCGCATCACCACGGGCGCGGTCATCGGTGCCAGCGGCGTGCTGGACCCGACCAGCCCGGTGGTGGGTCGGTCCGCGCTGCGGACCACCGCCCTCGACACGACCGCAGGACTGATCGTGGGTGCGTCCGTGGGTGTCGGCTGGGTGCTGCTCGCGGCCCTGCTGTCCCAGCGGGTGCGGCGACGCGAGGACGTGGCGCTCGCGCTGGGCACCTCCGTGCGGTGCAGCGTGGGCCGCCTCCCCGGCCGGCTGCCGGGGCTGGCGTGGTCCGGCCGTCGGCGTCAGACGGCGCTGGACCGACTGGTCGACGCACTGCGGCGCGGTCTCCGCGTCCGAGCCCGGGACGCCGGTCCGCCTGGGCCTGGGCTCGGTCCAGAACGCTGCCGAGACCGTGACGGTGGCGAGTGCGTTCGCGGTCGAGCAGGCGCTGCACGGGCGCCGGGTGCTCGTCGTCGACCTGACCGAGCGGGGGCGCCTCGAGCATGTCGTGCCGGGTCAGTGGTCCGCCGTCGTCCACGGTGTGGACCAGCCACCGCCCGAGGTGCGTGCGCCCCCTCGGGGTGCCGTTGCGCTCGGTGGGTCCCTCCGGTTCCCCGTCGCGCGTCGCGACGACGGGCCTGCTGCGCCAGGGAGCCGTCCGCGAGGCGTGGGAGGCGGCCGAGGTGGTGCTCATCGTGGTCGACACCGATCCTGCCGTCGGACTCGAGCACCTGCCCGCCTGGGCGGACCAGCATGGTGCTGGTGGTCACCGCGGGCCGGTCCACCGCCGAGCGGCTGCGCACCACCGCCGAGCTGGTCCGGTCCGCAGGGCTGGGTCTGTCCTTCGTGGTCATGGTCGGGGCCGACCACCACGACGAGAGCCTGGGCTCGCGCCGAGCAGCCCGAGGACGAATCCAGCGCTCCCGGGCCCGTGACGGGGCGGTGGGGACGGTGAGCGTCGCCGGTACGCGCCGGGCTGGCCCCGCCCGACGCGGACCCGTCGGGGCCGAAGCCGCCGGGTCGTGGTCGGGCTGGTGTGGGGCGCGCTCTTCCTCAACGTGCTCACCTTCGCCGAGACCGCCACCGTGGTCCCGATCCCGACGCTCGTCGGCCAGGCTCCTCACCCAGGGTGCGCTGCCCCTGGCGCTCCTCCTGGTGGTGGTGGCCAACCGGCGCGGGGTGGTGCGTCCCCAGCTGTTCCTGGTGCTGCTCACGCTGATGGCGATCGGCGCCACGCGCCGCCAGCCTCTACGCCGAGTTCTTCGCTCTCGGCGACCTTCCGGGCCGGCCGGATGGTGCTGTTCGTCCTGGCGCTGTGGCTGCTCAGCACCGTGCTTCGGGCGCCGCGACCTGCTGCTGCTGCGCTGCACCGCATCGGCCTGGCCGTGGTGATCGCGACCGTCTACCTCGGGGCGCTGGTGGCGCCCGGGCCTGGCCTTCGCCTTCCAGGACCGGCTGGCCGGGGTCGTCTGGCCGATCCCGCCGACCCAGGTCGCGCACTACGCCGCGGTGCTGCTGGGCACGTCCCTGCTGCTGTGGATGTGCCGGGTCGTCGGTGGGCCGGCGCGCGGCGCTGATGGTCCTGCTCTCGCTCCTGCCCCTGGTGGCCACCCACACGCGCACCGCCGTGCTCGCGGTGGTGATCGGGATGGTGGTCGCATCCGCGAGCCTGTTCCTCGGCCACGTGCGCGTACGCCGCACGGTCGCGGTCGTCGGTCGCGACGGCGTCGCTCGTGGCCGTGGTCTTCGTCTCGCCGCTGACCGTGTGGCTGCTGCGCGGCCAGTCGGCCGACGAGGCGAACAAGCTCACCGGACGCACCGACGTGTGGAGCGCCGTGGCCGACGATCGACCGGCCCTGGATCGAGGACCTCTTCGGGTGGGGCTTGTCCGACCAGTCCTTCAACGGACTGCCCATCGACAGCAGCTGGGTGGCGACGTACGTCGACCAGGGCTGGCTCGGGCGTGGGGGTGCAGGCCGCCGTGCTGCTGCTCCTGCTGCTGACGGCGGCCGTCCACGGCCCCGGTCCGCGAGCGGGCCATCGCGCTGTTCCTGGTCGTCTACTGCACCGTCGCCTCGATCACCGAGACCGGGCTCGGGCGCGCCGTCGGTCTACCTGCTCGACCTGGCGGTGGCGGCCGCGCTGCTGATGCCCGGCGGCGGGCGAGGCAGTCGTGAAGGTCGTGATGGTGCACGGGCGCTACCGCTCGGTCGCGCCGAGCGGTGAGAACCGGGTGGTCGACCAGGAGACGTCGCTGCTGCGCGAGGCCGGCCACGAGGTGCGCAGGCCTTCGAGCGGCGCAGCGACGACATCGCCGACTGGCCCGTGGGCGCCAGGCGCTGCTGCCGCTGCACAGCGTGCGCAACGGAGCGGTGCGCAGTCGAGCTGGTCGAGCGGACCTGCGCCACGACGCCCCGACGTCGTCCACGTGCACAACACCTTCCCCCTGCTCAGCGCCTCGGTGCTGCTGGCCTGCCGCGACGCGGGGGTGCCGGTGGTGGCCACCGTGCACAACTACAAGCTGCTCTGCGCCAGCGGGGACTTCTACCGGGCGGGCCGGCCGTGCCACGACTGTGCCGACGGGCAGGTCGCTCCCGGCGCTGCGGCACGGCTGCTACCGCGGCTCCCGCGCGGCGACGCTGCCGGTGGCCGCCGGGCTGCTGGTCAACCGGCGGGTCTGGCAGCAGCTGGTGGCGGCGTACGTGCTGATCAGCGCCTCGCAGCGCGACGCTGCTGCGCGGCCTGGCAGCTGCCGCGAGGACCGCGTGTTCGTCAAGCCGAACTTCGTGCGAGCCGCCGCCGGCCCGCGCCAGCCGCGCGAGCACCTGGTGGTGCACCTGGGCCGGCTCGACGAGGCCAAGGGGATCCGGCTGCTGATGCAGCCTGGGAGCGCCACGTCGCGGACCTGGCCCGGCTCCCGGCTGCGGCTCGTGGTCGCCGGCGGCGGTCCGCTCGAGGCCGAGGTGCGCGAGCCTGGGCGCGTCGCGCCCGAGCGTGTCGGATGGTCGGCACCCTCGACCCGGCGCGCGGTCGGCGGCGCTCCTCGACCGGGCCCTGCTGGCGGTCGTGCCGTCGGCGTGGGAGGAGGTCTTCGGCCTCGTGGCCATCGAGGCCATGGCCCACGGGGCGGTGCCGGTGGCCCCGGCGCGCGGCTCCTTCCCCGAGCTGGTGCGCGACGGCTGGGACGGGGTGCTCTTCGCGCCCGGCAGCGCCGACGACCTGGCCCGCGTGCTCGGCCGGCGTCGACCGGACGCCGGAGCACCACCTGGCGCTGGGCGCCCGGGCCCGCACGACCTGGGCGCGACGGTTCTCGCCGCGAGCGCAACCTCGCCCAGCTGCTCTCCATCTACCGCTTCGCCCTCGACCACCCGGCAGGAAGGCACCTCCGATGCGCCTCTGGTCCACACCACGGTCCCGAACCCGGCACCCCGCACCGGCAGGGGAGGGCTGAGTCGATGACGCGGCCGCGCCCCGGGTCAGCATCGGGCTGCCGGTCTACAACGGCGAGGACTACCTCGAGCAGTCGCTCGACGCCCTGCTCGGGCAGACCTACGAGGACCTCGAGGTCGTCATCTCCAGCAACGCCTCGACCGACGGCACCGACGACCTCGTGCCGGCGACTACGCCGCGCGCGACGCCCGGGTGCGCTTCGAGCGGCTGCCGCCGCAACGTCGGCGCCGCGGCCAACCACGACGTGGTGCTGCGCCGGGCGCGCGGCGAGCTCTTCAAGTGGGCCTCGGCCGACGACCTCTACGCCGCCGACCTCGTCGAGCAGTGCGTCCGGCTGCTCGACCAGCACCCCGACGCCGTCCTCGCCCACTCGTGGACGGCGGCGGTCGACGAGGACGGCACCGTCATCCAGGCGCACGAGTACCCGCTGCTGCACCGCGCGCGCCGCGCCCCGCGAGCGGCTGCGCAGCATGCTCTTCGACGGTGACGACATGCCCGGCGCGATCCGGGCCGACGACTTCTACGGCGTGGTGCGCACCGACGTGCTGCGCCGGGTGCCCGCCGCACGGCAGCTACTACCGCGCCGACCAGGTCTTCGTCACCGAGCTCGTCCTGCACGGACGCTTCGTGCAGGTGCCGGACTGGCTCTACTTCCGTCGCCACCACGCCGACCGGCTGTCGCAACGACGACACGACGATCCGCGAGTGGTGCGCCGGGCTCGACCCGCGCCGGGCCGAGGGCTGGCGGCACCCGACGGCCCGACTGGTCGGCGAGCTCGTCTGGGCCTACGTCGGCGACGCTGCGGCGCGCGCCGCTGACCCCGGCCGAGACGGCGTGAGTGCGAGCGCCTCCTGGCCCGGTGGGCGCTCTCGCGTGCCCGGCGGCGCCTCGCGGCGTCGTGCCGTCGGCGTGCCTGCCGAGGAGTACGACGTCGCCGCCGACCGGCGCGACCTGGCGCGTCGGGTCGTGGTCGGGCAGGGCGTCCGGGGATGAACGGTCACGCCGGGAGCGCTCAGGGTCGGGCTGCTGGGCCGCCTCGGCTCCGGCAACCTCGGCAACGACGCCAGCCTCGAGGTCGTGCTGGCGCACCTGCGCGCAGGCGCTGCCGGACGCGCGGCTCGACGCCATGTGCTCGGGGCGCCGAGGTCGTCCGCGAGCGCTACGGGCTCGACGCGATCGACCTGCACCTGCAGCCTGCGCGTCGGCCCGGCCGCGTGGCGGGTGCTGTGCGGGCATCGTGGTGGACGCCGTGCGGATCAGCTCCTGGGTGCGTCGCCACGACGTCGTGGTCGTGCCCGGCATGGGCACCTTGGAGTCGACGCTGCACGAGCGGGCCTGGCAGATGCCGTGGACGCTGCTGGTGATGGCCCTCAGCGGGCGGCTCTGGGGCACCCGGGTGGCCCTGGTCGGTGTGGGTGCCGAGCCGTCCCGCAGCGGGCCGCAGCGCGTGGCTGCTGGTCAGCGCCGCGCGCCTGGCGCACTACCGCTCGTTCCGCGACGAGCACTCGCGCGAGCGAGATGGTCCGGATGGGACTGCGCCCCGGCGACGGCGTCTACCCCGACCTCGGTGCTCGGTCTTCCCGGACCGGTCGCCCGGCGCCGACGTCGGGCACGCGTCGGGCTGGGGGTGATGGCCTGGTCCGGGTCCAACGGCGATCGCGGGCAGGCCGAACGGCTGCACGCGGCGTACGCCGACGGGCTGGTCGCGCTCGTGCGGCGGCTGCTGGAGCGGGGCTACCGGGTGCGGCTGCTGGTCGGCGACGCCGACGACGTGCCCGTGGCCCGACGCCTCCTGGCCGCCGTGCCCGAGCGACCCCGACCGGCTGAGCCTGGTGGCGGTGAGACCCCCGGGGAGCTGATGGCAGCCGTGGCCTCGGTCGAGGTGGTGGTGGCCTCGCGCTACCACAACGTCGTCTGCGCGCTGCGGTGCGGCACCCCGGTCGTGGCGCTGGCCTACGCGGCCAAGCACCGCGAGCTCCTGGCCCAGCTGGGGCTCGAGAGTCTCGCCCACGACATCCGGCACCTGGACCCCGAGCGGCTGGTCGGCCAGGTCGACGCGGTGCACGCGCGACCTCGAGGGCCTGCGCGGGCTGATCGAGCGCCGTCGCGACGCGCTGGACCCGCTGCTGGCCCAGCAGCTCGAGGCGCTGTCGCGCGAGGTCCTCGGGCTCGTGCCCGAGGCGGTCCGATGAGCGCGGCACCCGGCCGGGGCGCGTGGCCCGGACCCTGGGCAGGCTCAGCTGGGGCGTGGCCGACCAGGGCGTCTCGAGCGCGAAGAACTTCCTGCTGGGCGTCTTCGTGGCCACCACGCTGGGGGCGCAGAGCCTCGGTGCCCTGGGCCTGGTGCTCGTGACCTACGCGATCGTGCTGCAGGCCGCCCGTGGCCTGGCCACCGATCCACTGATGGTGCGGTGCAGCGGCGTCGAGCGCGGCACCTGGCGCTCGGCGGCGACCGCGGCCGCGAGCGCCACCGCCCTGCTGGTCGGGGTGCTCGGCGCCGTGGTGCTGCCTCGTCGGCGGCCGGTGCTGATGGCCGAGGTGAGCGGTGAGGGCGGCACCGCCTTCGTCGCCCTGTCGATGTGCCTGCCCGCGCTGGCGCTGCAGGACAGCTGGCGCTACGCCTTCTTCGCCGCCGGGCGAGGCGGGGCAAGGCGTGCCTACCGACGTGGTCTGGGCGGATCGGTCTGCTGGTGCTGCTGCCCGCTGGGCGCGCCCCTCGGCCTCGACGGCATCGGCTGGGCGATCGTGGCGTTCGGTCTCAGCGCGGGGATCGCTGCCGGCGTTCGGGCCTGGCAGGCCGGGCGCCCTGCCGGACCTGCGCCGGGTGCCGCAGTGGTGGCGCGACCAGCGCGACCTCGGCGTGCGCTTCCTGGGCGAGAACATCACCCTGGGCGTCGGCCAGCAGGTCACGTCCTCGTCGTCGCCCGTCGCGGGCTCGGGGCGCTCGGTGCCGTCCGGGGCGCCGAGATGCTGATCGGTCCGGTGGCCAGCCTCCTGATGGGCATCGCCCAGGTCGCGGTGCCCGAGACCGTGCGCGCCCGCGCCGGGGGACGCACCGCCGCTCGAGCGGCTGTGCCGCGCGCTCAGCGGCGGGCTGGCGCGGTCTGGCGCTGCTGTGGGGCGCTCACGTCTTCCTCGTGCTCCCGCACGGGCTGCGGCGCCGGGTGCTGCTCGGCGAGGTGTGGCCGGGCGCGCACCTGCTGCTCCCGGCGGTCGTCATCAGCGCCACCGCGGGCTGCCTGCACGTCGGTCCGTCCGCGGGCCTGCGCGCGCTGGGTCGGGCCGACCTGACCCTGCGCATGCAGGTGCTCGTGACCACGATCGTACGCGGTGCTCGGCACCGCGGGCGCGGCCACCGCCGGAGCGCTGCGGCATGGTGTGGGGCACCGCCGCGGCTGCCGGCCTGGGGCCGTGGCGTGGTGGCTGGCGCTGCGACCACGCGGTCCGGCGGGCGCCGTTCGCCAGCCAGGACCCCTCCGAGCCGGTGGAGCGCGAGCTCGATGGCCGCGTCGCGTGAGGAGGCGGCGTACGACGCCGGCGGACGCGAGGTGGTCGTCGCGACGGTGATGCGCCGCGAGGGCGGCAGCGGCGTGCAGACCCACGTGCGCACCCTCGTCGAGCACCACGAGGCGACCGGCCTCGCCGGTGCGGGTCGTGAACCCCTTCGACGCGACCTCGCCGCTGGTCCGGCCGGTCTTCGCGGTCGCGCATGGTGCTGCAGCCGGTCTCCAGCGCCGGCCGAGCGTGTGGTGGTACCGCGCACTGGCACACCCGCCTTCCTGCGGCGCGCGCTCGCGCAGACGCTCGCGGCCGCGGGCCGGGCGGGCCGCAGGTCGTCTACGCCCAGTGCCCGCCCTCCGCGGAGGCGGCGCTCGCGCGCGAGTGCGGGGCGCGCAGCCGGTCGTGATGGCTGCCCACTTCAACGTCTCCGAGGCCGACGAGTGGGCCGGCAAGGGCGACATCGCGCGCGCAGGGACGGCTCTTCCCGCCATCCGCGAGCTCGAGGCCCGGGTGCTGCCGCGCCTCGACGGGATCGTCTACGTCTCCGAGTCCAGCCGGCGCGACTGCCTGGAACGGATCCCGGCGGTGGCCGGGCGTGCCGGCCGTGGTGGTGCCGAACGCGGTGCCGGCTGTGCGCCGTCCCGACGGGCGTCGGGCCCGGGGTCGGGCGGGGCGTCGAGGCGGACCTGGTCACCGTCGGGTCGCTGGAGCCGCGCAAGAACCAGGGCCTACCTGCTCGACGTGCTGGCCGCGGCGCGCCGTCGGGGGCGGCCGCTGCACCCTGACCGTCGTCGGCGACGGCCCGCAGCGCCGCGAGCTGGAGCAGCGGGCGCGGACGCTGGGCGTCGAGCGCCGGACGTCCGCTTCGTGGGGCACCGCGACGACGTGGCGCGCCTGGCTGCCCGGAGCACCGGGTCTACTGCCACGCCGCGCGGACCGAGTCCTTCGGGATCGTCCTGGTCGAGGCGATGCGCTGCCGGGCTGCCGGTCCTCGCCGGCGCCGTCGGCGGCAGTCCCCGAGGTGGTGCGCGACGGCGTCGAGGGGCGGCACTGGCCGCTCGACGACCTCGAGGCCGCGGCCACGTCCTGCTGCGCGGCCTGCTGGACGACGAGGTGGGCCGGAGCCGGATGGGCGCGGCGCCGGCGCAGCCGCGCGGCCGCAGGTGCTCGGCGACCGACGTCTGGTGCCCCGGCTGCTGGACTTCCTGGGCTCGCTCAGCGTGCGCGCGGCGCCGCAGCAGGTGGCGCACCTCGCTGAGCGGCGGGGCCGCGCGGTCCGCGCGCCGAGAGCCCGACGACCGGCAGCGGCCACGCGACCGCCGAGGTCGGGGTCGTCGTGGGCGATCGTCAGCGACTCGGCCGGGTCGTGGCGGCGGTCGATGCGGTAGGACGTGTCGGACGGGCTCGGCGAGCGCCTGGAAGCCGTGCGCGCAGCCGGCGGGGATGTAGACCGAGCGCTGCGCTCTCGCTCGTGAGCTCGAAGCCCTCCCACTCGCCGTACGTCGACGAGCCGACGCGCAGGTCGACCACGACGTCGAACAGGGCACCGCGCGAGCAGCGCACCAGCTTGGCCTCGCCCCGGCCGGTGCGCACGTGCAGGCCGCGCACCACGCCGCGGTGCGAGCGCGACACGCTGTCCTGCACGAAGTCCTCGGCGCGCACGCCGTGCTCGCGCGCCACGTCGGCGTCGAAGGTGCGCACGAACCAGCCGCGGTCGTCGTGCACCGGCTCGGGGCTCCAGACGAGCACCCCGGCGATCCGGGTCCGTCTACCTGCACGACCTGCCCCCTCCTCGGCGGCCCCGAGCCTCTCGTCCGACGCTGCCTCGCGCCGGCGCCCGGGACCTCACGAAATTGCGGTAATCGGGCTGCCTCCGCGGCTCGGGCGCGTCCGCCGGCCCCACGCTGGTGCCGACGCCGACGAGTGAGGACAGAGCATGGGATGAGCGCACGCTGCCGGCTGTGCGGAGCCGACCTGAGGACCACCTTCGTGGACCTGGGCATGTCACCGCCGTGCGAGAGCTACCTGGCCGCGGAGGACGCTGGACGCGCGCGGAGGTCTTCTACCCGCTGCACGTCCGGGTCTGCGACGAGTGCCTGCTCGTCCAGCTGCCGGCCTACATCCCGGCCGAGGACATCTTCAGCGACTACGCCTACTTCTCCTCCTACTCCGACTCCTGGGTGCGCCACTGCGAGCGCTTCGTCGAGATCGGCGATCGAGCGCCTCGGCCTGGGCAGCCGACTCCTTCGTCGTCGAGGTGGCCAGCAACGACGGCTACCTCCTGCAGCACACGCGTGGCCCGCGGCATCCGCTCGCTGGGCATCGAGCCGGCCGCCAACGTCGCGGTGGCCGCCGAGGACCGCGGCGTGCCCACCGAGGTGCTCTTCCTCGGCGAGGAGACCGGCCGCAAGGTCGCCGACGATCCACGGCCGCGCCGACCTGGTCGTGGCCAACAACGTCTTCGCCCACGTGCCCGACATCGTCGACTTCAGCCGCGGCCTGCGCGAGCTGGTCGCCGACGACGGCCGGGTGAGCATCGAGATCCCGCACCTGCTGCGCCTGGTCGAGGGCAACGAGTTCGACACGATCTACCACGAGCACTACTCCTACCTCTCGCTGCTGACCACCCAGCGGGTGCTGGCCGCGGCCGGCCTGACGGTCGTCGACGTCGAGGAGCTGCCCACGCCACGGCGGCTCGCTGCGCACCTGGTCGGCGCTCACCGAGACCGCGCCCGCGCCGACGCGCGGCGGTGGCGCGGGTGCTGGCCGACGAGGCGCGCGGCCGGGCTGCACACCCTCGAGGGGCACGCCGGCTTCGCCAGCGCGGTCGCCGAGGTGCGCGACGACTTCGTCGAGTTCCTCATCGACTGCCGGCGCGCGCGGGCGCAGCGTCGCGGCGTACGGCGCCCCCGGCAAGGGCAACACCCTGCTCAACCACTGCGGTGTGCGCGCCGACCTGCTGTCCTTCGCCGTCGACCGCAACCCCCACAAGCACGGCAGGTTCCTGCCCGGCACCCACATCCCGGTGCTGCCCGGTCGAGGCGCTCGACGAGGCGCGGCCCGACTACGTCGTGATCATGCCGTGGAACCTGCGCAAGGAGATCACGCGCGCAGCTGGAGCTACGTGCGGGAGTGGGGCGGCCAGCTGGTCGTCGCCCTGCCCCACCTCGAGGTCTTCTGAGGCCGGACCGGACTGACGAGAGGAGTATCGATCATGAAGGTGGTCCTGTTCTGCGGTGGTCTGGGCATGCGGATGCGCGCCGACAACCAGTCCCTGCCCAAGCCGATGATGCCGATCGGCGAGCCGGCCGGTGCTGTGGCACGTGATGCGCTACTACGCCTACTTCGGGCACACCGAGTTCGTGCTCTGCCTCGGGCACGGCGCGCAGGCGGTCAAGGACTACTTCCTGAACTACCAGGAGACCGCGTCCAACGACTTCGTGCTCACCAAGGGCGGCTCGCTACATCGAGATGCTCGGCACCGACATCAGCGACTGGACGATCACGCTTCATCGACACCGGCATGGACACCGCGATCGGCGAGCGGCTGCGCCGGGTGCGCCCGCTACCTGGAGGGCGACGGCTCTTCCTGGCCAACTACGGCGACGTGCTCACCGACGCGCCGATGGACGAGCTGGTCGCGCAGTTCGAGCAGACCGACGCCGTGGCCCAGATGCTCGCCGTCAAGCCGCAGGACTCCTTCCACGTCGTCGACGTCGACGACGACGGGCAGGTCGCGGGGCTGGTGCCGGTCGCCGACATGTCGCTGTGCATCAACGGCGGCTACTTCGTGCTGCGCCAGGGCATCTTCGACTACCTCGAGGAGGGCGACGACCTGGTCATGGACGGGTGCGTGCGCGCCGCTCGGCGACGGCCGGGTGCGCGCGGTGCGCTACGACGGCTTCTGGGCGCCGATGGACACGCTCAAGGAGCGCACCGCCCTGGAGGAGCAGTACCGCCACGGCATCAGCCCCTGGGCGCTGTGGCGCGACCGCCCGGTGCCGCCCGGCGGCCGCGGTCACCCCGGTCGCCCTCTACCCGGCCCGAACTTCGCGCGACCCGGCCCGAGCGGTCGCGCGAGTCGGGCCTCGAGCTTGTCGATCGCCATCGCCCACCGCCTGGCGCGCGCCGGCGGGGCTGGCCGTCTCGCCACGGCCCGACGTGGCTCAGCACCAGGCCGGTACGGTCCCCGAGGTCGGCGAGCTTCGACCACGACGGACGTCTCGTCGGGTCGCCGGCCGCGCGACCGTCGACCATGCTCTCGGTGTAGACGAGCCGGGTCGGTGCGTCGACCTGCTCCGAACTCGCCGGCGAAGGCCATCCGCATCGGGCCGACCCGGGGTCTCCATCTGCCATGGCGACGTGGCGGCGCCCGCCCACCGGACGTCCATCTCGGCGCGCGGGATCGTCGCTCCGGGTCGGGCCGTACCAGCCGGCGAAGTGCTCGGCCTCGGTCCACATCGCCCAGACCAGGTCGATCTGCGGCGGCTGAGGGTCCGTTCGATCCGGACGTCCTGGGTCGTCGCTCGATCCGGCCGGGTCCGCGCGAGATCGTGGCCGGGTCGGCTACTGGGTGCTGCTGCCGGCGTCCTGGTGATAGGGCTCGCTGCGCCACTGGTTCCAGGAGTCACGAAGCTGCCGGCCTCCATGGCCATGAAGAGCCAGGGGCCGCGGTAGGTGTTGTCCCACCAGCGGTTGTCCTGCTCGTGGGTCACCGCGCTGCTCCACGATGGTGCCCTGGAAGGGCGAGTGCGGCGGGAAGGTGCCGAAGTTCGAGAAGACGCCGCTGACCCCGCAGATGTTCTCGGCGGTGCAGCTCGTCGCCCGAGCGCGGCGGGGTCGAGCTCGAACCGGTTGTCGTGCACGTGGACGTGCTGGGACTTCCAGCGGCAGTCGTCGTAGTAGGGCTGCGTCGCCGATGAGGTCGGGGTCGGCGCAGGCGTCGAAGGTGGCGACGTCGGGGTTGACCAGGGTGGTGTCCTGGGTGGGGTTCGCCGGCGAGCCGGCGTACCGGTCGGCGTTCTCCCAGACGACCACGCCGCCCCAGTTGTCGATGAAGCGGTTGTCGGCGATCAGCAGCCTCGCCGTGCAGCCGTCGCCGGCACGCGGGTCGGCGCCGGACTCGGAGACGTAGATCGCGGGGGTGGGGAAGCCGGGGTTGCGCGGGCCCTTGACCGTGCCGTTGCCGACGAAGGTGTTGCCCACCACCGCGGCGTTGTAGCTGGTCTCGTAGACCAGGCCCTCGGAGTCGTTGTGCTCGACCAGGTTGCCCGCGATCGTGAAGCCGGTGTTGTTGTTGTCGGCCCACAGGCCGGGGCCGGCGTTGTGGTGCACCCAGTTGTCGGTGATCGTCGGCCCCGGTCGGTGGCCCAGAACTTGCCGCCGCCGGTGCACCCGCACCGTCCGACCCGCTCCTCCCACTCGGCGGTGTTGTTGTCGCTGATCTCGTTGTGGTGCAGCACGACGTCCTCCGGGCCGGCGGGCAGGAAGGCGCTGAAGCCGTACTGGCCGTTCTCGGTCCAGGCAGTTGTGCTGCACGACCGAGCCGGTGCCCAGGAACACCCCGGCCCCGCCGTTGAGGCGCACCGTGTTGTGCTCGACGAGCCAGCCCGGGCGCGCTGTCGTGGTTGACCACGCCCTGGTTGCGGTTGTCGGTCGTCTGCCCGAAGTTCTCGACGGTCAGGTGCGACACGGTGACGTCCGCGGCGTCGCCGGTGAAGGCGTAGAGGTTGGTGCCGTCGCCGTCGAGCACCGCGCCGGGTGCGCCGACGAAGGGTCGCCGTCGTGCGGGCGCACCGAGTCGTAGGCCGTGAGGCCGAGGCGGTGGACGCCGGCTGCCAGCCAGAACGTCGTACCGGGCGGTGACTGGCTCACCACGAGCGGCAGGTTGTCGGTGGGGCGCACCACCACCGCCTCCGCAGGGGGCTGCGCCGGCCCCTGCAGCCCGCGGGAGCCGCAGATCGGCGCGGGCGGGGCGGATCGGCGAGACCGCGCCCACGGCGCCGGCGGCGCGCGGGCTGCCGTCCGCGTCGTCGGCGGTCGGCGGCAGACCCGCGCAGGGCGCCCAGCGTCGCGAGGACCACGACGGCCAGGCCCAGCACGACGAGGGGCCGGACGTGGACACGGTCTCTCGGGATGGGGACGCGCACGGCTCTCCTCTCGAGCGGCTCGACCACCGTAGGACGGGGACGAGGCGCCTCGAGCGCGTCACCAGGACGAGTTACCCCATTGTGGTGACCGCTCGCCGGTGCGGCTCCGCACCGGCTCCTCGCCACCCACCATCGACGGAGGAGACGGGCGAGCGGGGGAGGAACAGACGTGCTGGAGCTGAGCATCGGCGCGGGACCGCTGACGGTGGTGTGCCTGGGGGCGCACCCCGACGACATCGAGATCGGCTGCGGGGGCACGCTGCTGCGCCTGGCGCAGCGCGGCGACGTGGACGTCTCCGCGCTGGTGCTGACGGGCACGATCCACCGCGCTGGAGGAGTCCCGGGCCGCGATGGATCGGCTGGTGCCCGGGAGCCGGGTGCACGGTGGCGGTCTCGAGGACGGTCGGTTGCCGGAGCAGCTGGGAGGCGCTCAAGCAGGCGCTCGAGGACTTTGCCGCCGACCAGCCCGCCCACCGCGTCCCCGACATCGTGCTGGCGCCGCGCGTCGACGACGCCCACCAGGACCACCGCCTCGTCGGTGGACTGGTCAGCACCGTGTGGCGCGATGCCCTGGTGCTGCACTACGAGATCCCCAAGTGGGACGGCGACATGCGCTCGCCCAGCCACTTCGTGGCCCTGGACGAGGCGACCGCGCGAGGCAAGATCGAGGTGCTCGACGAGTCGCTTCCCCAGCCAGCGCTCCCGCGACTGGTGGGACGAGGAGATGTTCCTGGGCCTCATGCGGCTGCGCGGGGATGGAGTGTCGCAGCCGCTACGCCGAGGGCTTCGTCGCTCTCCAAGGTGCTGCTCGACCCCGAGCCTGCGGAGCCGGTCGTGAGCCGGGACTTCAGTGCCTCGGCCGAGGCACAGGCACGGCTGCACGCGCTGGTGCCCGGCGGCGCGCACACCTATGCCCGGGGCAGCGACCAGTACCCCGAGCACATGGCGCCGGTCATCGTGCGCGGTGCCGGCGCCCGGGTCGAGGACCTCGACGGCAACATCTTCGTGGAGTACGGCATGGGCCTGCGCTCCGTCACCCTCGGGCCACGGCCACGCGCCGGTCGTCGAGGCGGTCCGCCGCGCGATCGCGCGACGGGGTGAGCTTCACCCGTCCGTCGGTGTGGGAGCTGCGTGCGGCCGAGCGGTTCCTCGCAGCAGGTGCCGGGTGCCGACATGGTCAAGTTCGCCAAGAACGGCTCCGACGTCACCACCGCCGCGGTGCGCCTCGCCCGGGCCGCCACCGGCCGGCCGCTGGTGGCGATCTGCCGCAGCCAGCCGTTCTTCTCCACCGACGACTGGTTCATCGGCTCGACCGCGATGCCCCGGGTGGTGCTCCCCGCGAGCACCGGGCCTGACACCGTCGGGTTCGACTACAACGACCTGGACTCGCTGCGGGCAGTGCTCGACGAGCACCCCGGCCAGGTCGCGTGCGTGATCCTCGAGGCGGCCTCGTCGGCCGCCGAGCCGGAGCCGGGCTTCCTCGACGGCCTGCGCCGGTTGGCCGACGAGGACGGCTTCGTGCTCGTCTTCGACGAGATCATCTGCGGCATGCGCTGGTCTCGCCACGGCGCGCAGCACGTGTACGGCGTCCGGCCGGACCTGTCGTGCTGGGGCAAGGCGCTGGGCAACGGGTTCCCGATCGCGGCGCTGGCCGGTCGGCGGGAGCTGATGGAGCTCGGGCGGTCTGCGCACCGACGACTCCGCGGGTCTTCCTGGTCTCGACCACCCACGGTCCCGAGACCGGGGGGCTCGCGGCGTACCTGGCGGTCGACGACGAGTACGAGCGGCGTGACGTCGTCGCCGAGATGACCGCGCTGGGCATGCGCCTGGCCGCCGCGGTCCGGGCCGAGGTGGCCGCTGCGGGGCTCGCCGACCACGTGCGGGTGCTGGGCCCCCCGGTGTCGCTGCTCTTCGCCACCCTCGACCGCCGACTGTCGACCCTCCCAGGCGTTCCGCACGCTGTTCCTGCAGGAGCTGCTGCGCCACGGGGTGCTGGGCCAGTCCTTCGTGATCTCGGCCGCGCACACCGACGCCGACCTCGACCTCACCGTCGACGCGGTGCGCCGCGCACTGCCGGTCTACGCGCAGGCGCTGGAGCAGGGCGGGGTCGAGGGTCTGCTCGAGGGCCGTCCCGTGGCGCCGGCGCTGCGTGAGCACGCCGCGCCCCGCAGGATCTCCTAGCAGCCGGCCCGGTGCGCCTCCGAGGTAGCGCCCACCTGGCGTCGGGTGGCGTCGCGGGGGTCCTCGCCGCCGCGCACCGAGCGCTCCCACTCCACCGTCGACGCGGACCGCCTCGCGGGCCCGCAGCACCGGTCGCCAGCCCAGCTCGGTGCGCGCCAGCGTCGAGTCCAGCATCAGCAGACCGGCCTCGTGCGGTCCGGCGTCGCCGGTGTCGGTCCAGCTCGCCCCCTCGCCCCACTGCTCGGCCATCAGGTCGGCGACCTCCGCGACGCTGAGCGTGTCCGCGGCGACGGGTCCGAAGTTCCAGCCCCGGTCGTGGGCCCGCCCGGGCAGGTGCTCGGCCACGGTCAGGTAGCCGCTGAGCGGCTCGAGGACGTGCTGCCAGGGGCGTACGGCGTCGGGTCGGCGCAGCCGGGCCGGCTCGCCCGCCGCGAAGCGGGAGACCAGCTCGGGCACCAGTGCGTCGGCGGTCGCGTCGCCGCCCCCGACGACGTTGCCGGCCCGAGCCGTCGCGATCCCGAGCCCGTCGCGCGGGAAGGACGTGGTCATCGAGTGGGTCAGCAGCTCGGCACAGGCCTTGCTCGCGCTGTAGGGGTCGTCGCCCCCGAGGGGCTCGGGCTCGCGGTAGCCCCAGTGCCACTCGTTGTTGCGGTAGACCTTGTCGGTGGTCACGACCACGCAGCTGCGCACCCGCGGCACGGCGCGCACCGCCTCGAGCACCGACAAGGTGCCCTCGACGTTGGTCGAGAAGGTCTCGCGGGGGTCCCGGTAGGACTCCCGCACCACCGACTGCGCGGCCAGGTGCAGCACCACACCGGCCCCGGAGCGCTCGAGCGCCTGCAGTCAGGGCCGCGGTGTCGCGGATGTCCCCGACGTGGTCGCCGGCCAGCTCCTCCTTCGAGCGGGCCCGGGCGTAGAGGAAGTGCTCCGGCGTCGGCAGTGCGTAGCCGTGCACCCGGGCACCGAGCTGGCGCAGCAGCTCGCACAGCCAGGCGCCCTTGAAGCCGGTGTGTCCGGTGACGAAGACGTCCCGGTCCTTCCAGTGAGCTGCATCCATGGCCGATGAACCTCCTGCGCTGGTCGTCGTTGCACGCCTAGTCTGGGACCGTGGTGGACGACGACGACGTCGACGACCCGCCAGGGGGTGGCCTCCGGTGCTGACCGGCGGCGACGGATCCGCGCCCGCATGGAGCGTCTCTACCCGCTGTGCCGCTCCATCACCGGTGACGGCGTGCGCGCCACCCTCGACGTGATCGAGCAGGACCTCCCGGCCGGGGTCGAGCTGGTGCGTCACGAGGTGCCCTCGGGCACGCAGGTCCACGACTGGGTCGTCAACGAGGAGTGGAACGTCCGCGGCGCCCACATCGCCGACGCCACCGGGCGCCGACTCGTCGACCTGGCCGACCACACGCTGCACCTGGTCAGCTACTCGGTGCCGGTGCGCGCCACGATGACCCTCGAGGAGCTGCGACCGCACCTGCACACGCTGCCCGATCACCCCGACTGGATCCCGTACCGCACGACCTACTACGCCCGGACCTGGGGCTTCTGCCTGCCGCACCGCCGGGCTGGCGGCGCTCGAGGAGGCGGCCCGTCTGGGGCCCTTCGAGGTCGTCGTCGACTCCACGCTCACCCCGGGCTCGCTGACGTACGGCGAGATCCTCCTGCCCGGCAGCGAGGAGGGCGAGATCCTGCTCTCGGCCCACCTGTGCCACCCGTCGCTGGCCAACGACAACCTCTCCGGGCTCAGCGTGGCCACCGAGCTCGTCCGCACGCTCGCCGAGCGGCCGCGCCGGCTCGGCATCCGCCTCGTGCTGGCGCCGGGCACGATCGGCTCGATCACCTGGCTCAGCCGCAACCCGGCCGGGCTGGAGCGGATCCGGCACGGCCTGGTGCTCACCGGCCTCGGCGGCCCCGGCCCGCTGGTCTACAAGCGGACCCGGCGCGGTGCCCGGCCGGTCGACCGCGCGACTGAGCTCGTCGTGCGCGACCGGGGCGGTGAGGTGCGCGACTACTCGCCGTACGGCTATGACGAGCGGCAGTACAACGCCCTCGGCTTCGACCTGCCGGTGGGCCGGATCTCCCGGACCCCGCACGGCGAGTACCCCGAGTACCACACCTCCGCCGACGACCTCGGGTTCGTCACCGACGACGAGCTCGTCGCGTCGTACGACGCGGTGCTGGAGGTGCTCGAGGCACTGCAGCACGACCGCACCTACCGCAACCTGAGCCCCTACGGGGAGCCGCAGCTGGGTCGGCGGGGCCTGTACCCGACGACCGGCGGCAAGAGCGCCACAGCCGCCGTGATGGCGATGCTGTGGCTGCTCGCGAGCTCGGACGGGTCGACGTCGTTGGTCGAGGTCGCCGAGGTGTCGGGGGTCCCCGCGCGGGACCTGCACAGCGCGGCTGAGGACCTCCTCGGAGCAGGTCTCCTGGCCCTCGTGCCGGACGACGACTGACCCGCTCACCACTATTGGGCATCTTCGCCCATGTGTTCGCGGGAGCCCCGCACCGGGTTCCTAGGCTCTGGCCACGGGTCGCGTGGGCCCGGCCCGTCGCCCGACCCTGAGCGGCGCGAACGAGCGGGAGGTGCGTGTGCGTGGAGATGCCTGCCCGCCCGGAACGGGGTCGGCCATGAGCCTCGAGGGCTCCCGGATCACGCTGGGAGCCACGTCGGAGCGCGTGCGCATCCTGTTCATCTCGGGCCAGCACCTGGTCGCGGACGCGGTCCGGGTCGCCCTGGAGAGCCGCGGCGTCGAGGTGGTCGTCCCGACCTGGACCGGGCGCGCCTCCGACAGCATCACCCGCCAGCGGTTGGCGGGGTGGCAGGTGGGAGCGGGCCTGGTCGTCGGGGACTTCCTCGGACCGGAGCAGCGCGAGGCCGCCGCCCTGCTCGGGCGCCTGCCGCTGTCGTGGCTGCTGCTCGTCGAGGAGCCGGCCGACCCGGCCTGGAGCGAGCTCGTGGACAGCGGCGCCACCGGCGTCGTGCCCAGCTCGGTAGCCCTGGACGACCTGGTGTCCCGGCTCGCCGACCTGGTGCTGGGCCGGGCCCGGGCCGCGTGGCCCGACCGGGACCTGCTCGAGGAGGAGTGGCGGCTGCGCCGGGTGGAGCAGGAGGACCAACGGCTCCGGATGGGCACGCTGAGCCCCCGCGAGCACTCGGTGCTGGCGCTGCTGCACGACGGTCTGTCCGTCCGCGAGATCGCGGAGCTCACCGGGGTCCGCGAAGGCACCGTGCGCAGCCAGGTCAAGGCGGTGCTGCGCAAGCTCGGGGTCAGCTCCCAGCTCGCCGCCGTCGCCCAGTTCCAGCGCTGGTCCGAGCAGCCCGAGCGGCCCTGACGGACCCGTCGGGCCGGGTGTGCCGGCCCGCCCTGCGTGGCGGGCTCAGTACGCGCCGCGGCTGCGCAGCACCGCGGGCACGGTGCGCAGGAGGATCCAGGCGTCCAGGCGCAGGCTCCAGTTGTCGACGTAGCGCGAGTCCAGCCGGACGGTGGCGGCCCAGGGCAGGTCCGAGCGTCCGGAGACCTGCCACAGCCCGGTGATGCCCGGGCGGACCGCGAGCCGGCGCATCGCGTCCTCGTCGTAGGAGGTGACCTCGCCGGGCAGCGGGGGCCGGGGCCCGACCAGGGCCATCTCCCCGCGCACCACGTTGATCAGCTGGGGCAGCTCGTCGAGCGAGGTCCTCCGCAGCCACCTGCCGAGCCGGGTCACGCGGGGGTCCTGACGCATCTTGAAGAGCACTCCGTCGCTGTCGTTGCTCGCGCGCAGCGCGTCCCTCTGCTCCTCGGCGTCCACCTGCATGGTGCGCAGCTTGTGGATGGAGAACACGGACCCGTCGCGGCCCACGCGGGGCTGGTGGAAGAACGCCGGCCCCGGCGACTCGAGACGCACGAGCACGGCGAGGACGAGCAGCAGCGGCGCCAGCACCATCAGGGCCGCGGCGCTGACGCCGCGTTCCCACGCCTGCTTGACGAAGCGTCGAGGCCCCGTCAGGTCGGCGTGGCGCACGTAGAGCAGGGACAGGTCGCCGGTGCGTCGCAGTGCGGCCCGGCCCGAGTCGACGTCGTGCAGACCCGGACCGATGAGCAGGTCGACGTGGTCGCGCTCGAGGAGCCAGCCCAGGCGGCGCAGGGAGGTCGGATCGAGGTGGCGGCAGGGCAGGGCCACCACGCAGTCCGCCTGGTGGGTCCGGGCCAGTGCCGCGACCGAGGTGAAGCCCGGGGCGGTGGGCAGGACGAAGCCGGTGCACCCCTTGGGGCCGGCCACGCACACCCCGACCACGACGACCTGGGCGCTGGCCTGCAGCTCGTCCACGAGCCGTCTGACGGGGCGGCGGTGGCCCACCAGGACCACCCGGGTGGGCCGGGGGGAGCGCAGCGACGAGGCGTAGCGCATCCCTCCGCTGCCGACCACGACCGCGGCCGACGCGGCGACCAGGTCGTCGGAGGGCAGGGTGAGCGCGGTGATGCCGTTCAGCACCCCGCCGACCGCCACCAGGTGGATGCCGGCGAGCGCGAAGCGGGCCAGGTCGCCGCGGGTGGGCACCGGGCGCGGGTCGTAGCTCCGCGCTGCGCCCAGCAGCACGATCCACACCAGGGCGAACGCGACGATCAGCGTCGGTCCCGGCACCAGGTCGCCGGGCAGCAGCATCCAGCCCGCGACGGTCGCGCCCAGCGCGTCGGCCGCGAGCAGCAGCAGCCACCTGCGTCGTCGTACCGGCACGGCCGCGTGCGTGGGCTGGTGCTCCACCCCGGGCGCGACGTGCGGGCTGCGGAAAGCGAAGGCGCTCATGTTCCCCCCCACCTCGCACCGGCTCCTGGCCCCGTGCAGCCAATCTAGGAGCCGAGGCGGTGCGTGGCATGCCGCGAATGCGGTAAGCCGGTGGGGGAGTGCTCAGTGAGCGACGAGGCGGGTCTGCACCCGGTGGGCGATGCCGACGGCGGCGAGCTGTGAGCACACCTCGAGCTTGGCCAGGATCGACTTGACCTGGGTGCGCACGGTGGCCTCGGAGACGAACGACGCGCGGGCGATCTCCCGCACGGTCGTGCCCTCCATGAGGCAGTGCAGCACCTCCCGCTCACGAGGCGTCAGACGGGCCAGGCGGGCGCGCACGTCCTGCAGCTCCTGCTTCTCCTGGTGGTAGACCAGCATCAGCCGCTCGCGCTCCTCACGGCTCATCACCGGGCGTCCGTCGCCGATCAACCGGATCGTGGCCAGGATGGTGTTCAGGGACGCCGTCTTCTCCAGCACCGCCCGGGCGCCGCGGCGCAGGCACTCGCCCCACACGGCCTCCCGGGTGTCGCCGGTGACCACCACGACCGCCGCCCGGGAGCGCACCAGCGGCTCGATGAAGCGGGTTCCGGGGCCGGCGCTGCCGAGGTCCAGGTCGAGCAGCACGACCCGGGGCCGCACCCGCAGCAGCGCGGTGAGCAGCCAACCGGCGGGGACGGCGGTCTGGACGGGCACCTCGATGCGGTGCACGTCGTGGCCCTCCAGCGTGAGCGCCACCTCGAGGGATTCGGCGAAGAGGAGGTGGTCCTCGACGACGGCTACGCGGGTCAGGCCGAGTGCACGTGGCATGGGCTGGGTTCCTCCTGGGACAGGGGGGACGGATCGAGCAGTGGCTGTGCGGTGTCGACCGGGGCCGACTCGAGCATCAGGGTGAAGGTGGAACCGGCGTCGCGGTCCTCCAGGTGGAGCTCGCCCCCGCAGCGGGTGGCGAGCCGTCGGGCCAGGCTCAGTCCGATCCCGGCTCCCGGCGAGGTGGCCGCCTTGGCGCCCCGCTGGAAGAGCGACGCCCGCAGCTCGGGAGCGACCCCGGGCCCCTCGTCGTGCACCCGGACGAGCACGCGAGACCCGGCTCGGCGCACCTCGACCTCGACCTGCGCACCCGGCGCGTGCCGGGCCGCGTTGCTCAGCAGGATGTCGAGGATCTCGCCGATGTCGCCGATGTGGTGGTGGTGACCCAGCACCTGCTGCGCACAGCCGGTCCACCGCACCTGCTGACCGCGCAGGCGTGCGGCGGCCACCGCGCTGTCGACCACGGGGCCGAGCGCCAGCTCGTGACCGGCGGGGTCCGTCGGGGGTGCCGGGACGTCGAGGTCGGGTGCGGAGGCGGGCAGACCGTGCGCCAGCAGGTCGTCGATCCGGTCGAGGTCGCGCGCCCGCAGCTCCTCGAGCCTGGTGCGGGTCGCCTCCTCGAGGGTGTCACCGTGCTCCTGGAGCAGGCGCTCGCTGAGCAGCAGGCCCGCGAGCGCGGTGCGCAGCTCGTGCAGGGTGTCCTCGTCCTCGTCGAGCCGGCGCTCGGTCTCGTGCACCTGGGAGCGGGCCCGGACCAGCTCGCTGTGCGTGAGCCGGTGCACGGCGCGGGCATGCTCCCACGCCACCAGGAGCACCAGCAGCGTGGCCAGCACCAGTCCCTGGGCGGGGGTGGCGAGCGGGCTGTCCGCCCGGCTCAGCAGCACCGAGCCCACGAGGAGACCCAGGACCCCGACGGCGACCAGGGCGGCACTCACCGGCACGTGTTCACGCCGGGGTGTCCTCCTCCGCCCGGTCGTCGTCGGGTCCTCGTCCAGGTGTGGAGCGTGCTCGCTGTCGCTCATGTAGGCCTCCCGTCCTGCCCACAATTCGGCCACAGACGAGGTACCGCATCGTGATAGGAACGTGAAACCCTGGCGACCGCGGGCAGCGGAGGTCACGGTCTCGAGACCTCGTCCTGCGGTCGGGCGTCGGAGCCGTCGACGACCTGCTGCGCGAGGACACGCACCTTGACCTGCTGGTCCTGGGAGAGTCGGCGCAGGTAGGCCATCGCCTGCTCCGAGGTCAGCGTGAAGCGTTCCATGAACAGGCCCTGCGCCTGGGCGATCAGGGCGCGGGAGTGCAGCGCGGTGCGCAGGTCCTCCACCTGCTCCACCATGGTCAGGAGCAGGGCCGCGAGGCGCACGCAGTCGACGGCGCGGTCCCGCTCGTTGAGGTCGAAGGCGCCGGGTCGGCGGGCGTACAGGTCCAGGGCGAGGGGACGGTGGGTCAGACTCGGCAGGACGATCACCTGCACCGCTCGGTAGCCGGCGTCCGTGAGGGCACGGGCCCACTGCGGCCACCGCTCCTCCGACGCCAGGTCCGGGACGAGGACCTGGTCGCCGTCGAGCGCGTGCACCCCGCGGGCCGGCCCGCCCGGGTGGGACCAGATGGCGGCGATCTCCGCGTCGTCGGAGCTGGCGAAGCGCACGGGAGCGCCGTCGTCCCTCCAGGTCAGCAGGCCCGCCACATCAGCGTGCAAGATCTGCAGGGCAGCCCCGAGCAGGCACCCGCACGCCTCGTCCAGGCCGTCGCTGGCGCTGATGGCCTGCGCGAGAGCGTCGACGCTCTCGTCCGTCACGTCGCCTCCTCAGGGACACGCACGGGATGCGGCGCGGCCCCCCGGCCGTTTCACTGTGCCACAAGGAGGGGCCGGACGGTAGCGCGTCGGTCGCTGGTGCGTCCGCAGCCTGACCTCAGGCGTGCGCGCCCGCCAGGAGGGCCTCGAGGTGCGAGGAGCGCTCGAGCACGTGCGTGCCCAGCACGCTGAGCGGGACGGACCGGGCCTGGCTGTAGGAGCTGATCAGCACGAACGCCTCGCCGGGCGAGATGCCGGCGAGCTCGGCGACGACCCCCTTGGCCTGCTCCATCACCACTCGCTGGGCCAGCGCCTCCTGCAGTGCCGAGGCCAGCAGCTCGCGTCGGCGCGGAGCGCGCTCGTGCAGCAGTCCGATGGTGGCCACGCCCGCCAGCGCCTGGACGATGGCGAGGTCGTCGGCGTCGATCCCCTCGCTCGAGCTGTCGAAGAGGCTCAGAGCGCCCAGGACGTGCGTGCGGTTGCGCATCGGCACCACATGGGCGTGCTCGTACCCCAGCTCTCGGGCTGCCGCGGTGAAGCGCGGCCACCGCTCGTTCGCCACCTCGTGGTCGATGTTGACCAGCGGCGTCCCGGTGCGGGCGACCTCGACGCACGGACCCTCGGCGATGGCGATCGAGAACAGCTCCAGCACGCGGGCGTCGTGCGTGCTCGAGGTCACCAGCTGGGGCTCGTCCCGGTGGTCGAGCAGGATCAGGCCGCCGGCCGCGGTCTGCGAGAGGTGCACCGACCGCTCGACGAGACGCTGGAGGAAGTCCAGGACGTCGAAGGTGTCACCCAGGGTGTCGGCCAGCTCCAGGAAGGCGCTGGCGAGCAGCTGCTCTCGGGTCATGATGGATTCCCCTCCCGAGGCCTCGTCCTTGGCAGCCACCTCACGAGAACCTCACCGTGCGGCCGACCACGTCTTGTGCGACTTCCATCATGCTCCGGTTCTCCGAGAATGCACGCGCCCTGATCATCAGCAGCGCGTCGGTGAGGCCCACCCCCATCTGCACCGAGACCATCCCGGTGGCCTGGTGCACCTCGGCGCGCCCGTCGAACGCCTGCTCCAACGGCGAGAGCGGTCCCGGGGCGGTGCCGTCGTCGCGGGCCGCGGAGTGCAGGTGCAGCACCAGGAGCACCGCGGCGTCGGCGTAGTCCAGCGCGCTGATCCGGTCGGAGTCGGTGACGCTTCCCACGCGCTCGGTGACCAGACCCAGCACCCCCAGGCGGATGGCGCCGACGCGGAGCGGGATCGCCAGACCGGAGCCGACCCCGGCCTCGGCAGCGTGAGCGGCGTACACGGGCCAGCGCGCCGTCGCGCCGGACAGGTCGTCGACGGACACCACCGACCCGCTGCGGTGCGCCTCGAGGGAGGGACCCTCCCCGAGGTCGAGCTGACGTCGCGCGAGCCGCCGGATCCGCTCGTCGGAGGTGGCGACGAGGTCCAGCGCGTGATCGTCGTGGGCCAGCGTCAGCGACGCTCCGTCGAAGGAGTCGAGGTGCTCCACGGCGTGCTGGCACAGACGGTGCGGGAGGTCAGGACCCTCGGACTCCTGGGCCGCGAGGTCCAGGAGGATCGCGGACACGGCCGTCACCGGGGTCGGGGCGCGTCCTGGGGGCCCCTGTCCGAGAAGTCGACGACCTGCTGTGCGAGATCGCGCACCTTGACCTGCTGGTCCTGGGAGAGCCGGCGGAGGTAGGCCATCGCCTGCTCCGAGGTCAGCGTGAAGCGTTCCATGAACAGGCCCTGCGCCTGGGCGATCAGGGCGCGTGAGCGCAGCGCGGCGCGCAGGTCCTCGACCCGCTCGACGCGGTTGAGGAGCAGGGCCGCCAGGCGCACGGCGTCGATGGCGGGGTCCTGCTCGATCGCGTCGAACTGCTGCGGGCGCCGGCCGTACAGGTCCAGGCTCAGGGGGCGGTGCGCCAGGGCGGGCAGGACGATGATCTGCATCGAGCGGTAGCCGGCGCTCGTGAGCGCCCTGCCCCATGCCGGCCAGCGCTCGTCCGAGGCCAGGTCCGAGACGGTGACCACGCCGGGGCGGCCCCGACCGGGGGTCGGTGCGTCCCAGGCCGGCCCACCGCGCGGTGCGAGGAGCAGGTCCGTCTCGGCCGCGTCGGTGCTCGCCAGTCGTTCGGGGGCGCCGTCCTCGGCCCAGGTCAGCAGCCCCGCCACGTCGGCACCCAGCATCTCCACCGCGGACTCGAGGAGCGACTCGCAGGCCCCAGCCAGGCTGTCGGTGCCGGTCAGGGCCTCGACGAGGGCATCGATGCTCTCGCTCGTCACGACGCCTCCTCGCGGGACCTGCCCGGGCCGATGGCGCGCCCCTGATGAGGGCAGCCTCCCACACGGGCACCCGGGAGGACAGTGAGGCGGGGCTTGACGCACCCGGGTCCACTCGTCACCGTGGACTGGTGCTGCGCGCCGCCTGCCCCCGCTGCCCCGCGCCGATCGCCCGGATCGGCGACGCTTCGCCGCTGTGGTCGTGCCCGGAGCACGGGCCGGTGCCGGCGCTGTGGCGTCCCGACGAGGCGTCGTACGACGGGTTCGCCGAGCACCTGCTGCGCAGCAAGCCGTTCCCGACGTTCCTGCCCTGGCCGCTGAGTCCCGGGCTGGAGCGTCACCGATTTCGCCGCGGTGGGTCGGGACGAGGGCGTGGTCGCCACCATGACCTGTGTCAGCGGCAGCAGCGCGCTCGACGGGCCGGTCGACGTGCACGTGATCAGCGAGGAGCCGGGCGCCGGGTTCGCTGCCCGCGTCGCCGGCACCGGGCACGCCGATCCCGGCCGCGAGGTGGGCGATCGGGCCGGCGGAGGTGCGGGTGCGCCTGGAGCGGCAGCCGGTGGCGCTGTGGACGGTGTCGACCAGCGCCGCGCCGGGGGAGTGGGACCGGTCCGTGCTCGCAGGAGAGGCGCACGGGCGCTGGCTGTGGATCGTGGTGCGCCCGGCGGCGGCCGTCCTGCTGCTGCGCGACGAGTGGATCCTGCGCGACGTCTCCGAGGTCGGCCCCGTCGTCGTCGAGCTGCCGTTCAGCGGTCCCGCGCCGACGTGGTGACCCGGGAGTGCGTCGGCGCGCCCGCCTAGGGTGAGCGCGTGCGCATCGACCTCCACACCCACTCGCGTGCCAGCGACGGCACCCAGTCGCCGGCAGAGCTGGTGCACGCCGCGGTGGCGGCCGACCTCGACGTGCTCGCCCTGACCGACCACGACACCGCCGACGGCTGGGACGAGGCCGCCGGCGCCGCGAGCGCCGCGGGCTGCGGCTGGTGCGGGGCATGGAGATCAGCACCCGCCTCGACGGGCCAGGGCGTGCACCTGCTCGCCTACCTGCCCGACGCGTCGTACCCGCCGCTGGCCGCCGGAGCTCGACCGCATCCTGGAGGGCCGCGGTCGCGGGTGCCGGGCATGCTCGAGGGCCTGCGCGGGGCCGGGATCGACCTGACCGAGGCCGACGTGGCCCGGGTGTCGGGCCACAGCGTCGCCAGCGGCCGCCCGCACGTCGCCGACGCCCTGGTGGCGCTCGGCGTGGTCGCGGACCGCACCGAGGCCTTCGACCGGCTCCTGAGCCCGGGCCGGCCGGGGTACGTCGACCGGTACGCCGCGCCGCTGCGCGACATGATCGGCCTGGTCACCGCGGCGGGAGGTGTCTCGGTCGTCGCGCACGTGTGGGGGCGCCGGCACGACGAGTGCCCCGACGCCCGGGCGCTCGCGGAGCTGGCCGGGCTGGGCCTGGCCGGGATCGAGGTCGACCACCAGGACCACGCGCCCGCCGCCCGCGAGCGGCTGCGCGGCGATCGCGCGCGAGCTCGACCTGGTCGTCACCGGCTCCAGCGACCACCACGGCGCCGGGCAAGGTCGACCACGACCTGGGCTGTCACACCACGGCCCCGGAGCAGCTCGAGCGGCTGCTCGACCTGGCGCGCCGCTGCGGCGCTGGCCTCCGGACGCGAGGCGCCCGTCTCGGTCTGAGCGCGCTACTTCCGGCCGAGGCGCCTGGAAGCGCTGGAGCAGGCCGCCGGGGCACCAGCCGGGCCGCACCCGTGATGACCTTGTAGCGCGCGCTCGGGATCGAGAGCACCTTCCCCTTCGCGAGGTCGGCGAGCGCCGTGCGCACCAGGTCGTCGGCGTCGAGCCACAGGAAGTCGGGTGCCGAGTCCTGGCTGACGTCCATCCGCTCGTGGAACTCGGTGCGCACGAAGCCGGGGCACAGCGTCGTCACGGTGACGCCGTGCGGGCGCGTACTCGGCCGCCGCCCACTCGCCCGAGCTTGTTCACGTAGGCCTTGGCCGCCGAGTAGGAGCCGCGCGGGCAGGAAGGACGGCCACGCTCGAGACGTTGAGGACCTGCGCCGCTGCCCGCGCTCGACCATCGGGCCCAGCGCGGCGTGCATCAGCCGCATCACCGCGGTCACGAGCACGTCGAGCATGGCGGTCTCGGCGGCGACGTCGTTGTCGAGGAACCGGCCCTTGAGCCCGAAGCCGGCGTTGTTGACCAGCAGGTCGACCGGTGCGGAGCGGTCCGGCAGGCGGTGCTCGACCCGGTGCGAGCTGGTCGCGGTCGGCGAGGTCGGCGGCGCAGCACCTCCACCTCGACGCCGAAGCGGGCGCGCAGGTCGTCGGCGACCTGCCCCAGGCGCTGCTCGTCGCGGGCGACCAGGACCAGGTCGTGGCCGCGCTCGGCGAGCTGGACGGCGAAGCTGTGACCGATGCCGGCGGTGGGGCCGGTGATCAGGGCACGTGGGCGGCGTGAGCCGTCACGGCTCGAGGTGCGAGACATGGCAGCAGTACAACAGAGGGAAGTGCCCGGCGCGGCCCCGAGTCCGGCATGATGTGGCCCGATGACCACCACACTCGCCGTCGCCAACCAGAAGGGCGGCGTCGCCAAGACGACGTCCGTGGCCTCCCTCGGCGCCGCGCTCGTCGAGCTCGGCCACTCCGGTCCTGCTGGTCGACCTCGACCCGCAGGCGTGCCTGACGTTCTCGCTCGGCATCGACCCCGAGGACCTCGAGACGTCCGTGCACCACGTGCTCACCCGCGGCGTCGACGCCGCCGACGTGATCATCTCGACCGAGGACGGGGTCGCCCTGCTGCCGGCGACCATCGAGCTGGCGCGCGCCGAGGCCGACCTGCTCACCCGCACCGGGCGCGAGCACGTCGTCAAGGGGGTCATCGAGGACCTCGGCGACGCCTACGACTGGGTGATCCTCGACTGCCCGCCCTCGCTGGGCGTGCTCACCGTCGCCGCGCTGACCGCCGCCGACGGCGTGCTGGTGCCGCTGCAGTGCGAGACGCTCTCGCACCGCGGGCGTGGGCCAGCTGCTCGACACCGTGCACGACGTGCGCCGCTTCACCAACCGCGACCTCGAGGTGTGGGGCGTGCTGCCCACGCTCTACGACGGCCGCACCAACCACGCGCGCACCGTGCTCGACACGATCTCCGAGACCTACGACCTCGAGGTCGTCGAGCCGCCGATCCCCAAGACCATCAAGTTCGCCGAGGCGCCGGCCGCGGGCCGCTCGATCCTGGCCACCAGCCGCACCAGCAAGGGCGCGAAGGCCTACCGCGAGGCGGCCGCCAACCTGGTCACTCGCTCCCAGCGTCCGCGCAGCCGGCAGACGACGAAGCGGTAGCCGGTCGTGGCGCGTCATCGTCTCGAGCCCGGGCCGCGGTTGCGGCGCGGGCGCGCCGCCTCGCTCGGGGCCGCTCTGCTGGTGACCGGCGTGGCCGTCCTCGGCGGCGTCGGCCTGCTGCCGGGCGAGGACGTCGGGGACGCCTCGGCGGTGGAGGTCGCCCGCGACCCGGCGCCGCGTGGACCGGTCGTCCCCGCGCCGCAGCCCGTCGTCCGGGCCGTCACGGTGCAGCCGGCCGTGCCCCCGCCGGTCCCGGCCGGGTCCGGCGCGGGGCGTCGCGTGGTGTTCGCCCAGGCCGAGCAGCGGGTCTGGCTGGTGGACGCCGACGAGGCTGCGGTGGCGACGTACCTGGTCTCGGGGAGCCTGGGCGACAACCTGCAGCCGGGCAGCTACGAGGTCTTCTCGCGCTCCGAGGACGCGTGGGGCATCGACGACTCCGGGACGATGAAGTGGTTCGTGCGCTTCACCCGCGGCCCGTCCGGCGCCGCCATCGGCTTCCACGACATCCCCATCGACGACGGGGCGCTGGTCCAGCGCGTCGCCGACCTCGGCACCCCGCAGTCGCACGGGTGCATCCGTCAGAAGCGCGTCCGACGCCAAGGCCCTGTGGGCCTTCGCACCGCCTGGCACCACGGTCGTCGTCGTCCCTGACCCGGCCCAATATCTCGCTGACCCGGCCCAAATACGACCACTGAGCCGGCCCGAAGTGACCTGCAGGCTCAGGGCCTACGGGGCATTTCGGGCCGACTCAGTGAGAGATTCGGGCCGGGTCGCGGTGGGCTCAGGCGTCGGTGCTCGCGGGCTGACCGCCCTGACCGCCACCGGAGCGGCGACGACGGCGGTGCGGGAGCGCCCGAGCCGGTGGCGTCGCCCTCGACGGGCTTCTCGACCTTCTCCCCGGCGTCGTTGGTGCTGACCTCGGCGACGACCTCGCCGGCAGCGGCTGCGGCTGCGGGTGCGGTCGCGGTTGCGCGGGGCGCGCTGGCCACCGTCGCGGCCACCCTCACGGCCACCCTCACGGCCACCGTCGCGGCCGCCGTCGCGGCCACCCTCACGGTGGCGCGGGGCTCGCGCGGGCGCCTCGGGCACGACGCGGCCCTTGGTGCCGTCGGGGATGCCCTGGTCCGTGAACAGGTGCGGGGAGGTCGAGTAGGTCTCCTGCGGGGAGTCGAAGGGCAGGTCGAGGGTCTTGTTGATCATCTTCCAGCGGTGCAGGTCGGCCCAGTCCACGAAGGTGATCGCGATGCCCGAGGCGCCCGGCGCGACCGGTGCGCCCGATGCGGTGCACGTAGGTCTTGTCGTCCTCGGGGCAGGTGTAGTTGATGACGTGCGAGACGCCGCGCACGTCGATGCCGCGGGCGGCGACGTCGGTGGCCACCAGCACCCGGATCTTGTCCTCGCGGAACTTGGTCAGCGCCTTCTCGCGCGCCACCTGGGCCATGTCGCCGTGCAGCGGGCTGGCCGCGAAGCCGCGCTCGGACAGGTCGTCGGCGACCCGCTGGCTCTGACGCTTGGTGCGCGTGAAGACGATGATCTTCTCGGCGTCGGGGGCCTGCAGGATGCGGCCGATGATCTCGGGCTTGTCGAGGTCGTGGGCCTGGTAGATGAACTGCGCGGTGGCCGGCACGGTCGCGTTCTCGTACGACGACTCCGCGCGGATGTTCATCGGGTGGCGCATGTGGGTGCGCGCCAGCGCGACGATCGCGGAGGGCATCGTGGCCGAGAACAGCATCGTCTGGCGGGTCTCGGGGGTCATCTTGAGCAGCCGCTCGACGTCGGGCAGGAAGCCCAGGTCCAGCATCTCGTCGGCCTCGTCGAGCACCAGCGCGTGCACGTGGCCGAGGTCGAGGGCACCTTGCGGTGCGCCAGGTCGATCAGGCGCCCGGGGGTGCCGACGACGACGTCGACGCCGCTCTCGCAGGGCCTCCAGCTGGGGCTCGTAGCCCACGCCGCCGTAGACGGTCAGCACCCGCAGGCCGAGGTCCTTGCTGGCCAGCGGCGAGGTCGTTGGAGACCTGCAGGGCCAGCTCGCGGGTCGGGGCGACGATGAGCGCCTGCGGCTTGCCCTGCGGCAGGTCGGCGTACGCCGGGTCGTCGATCGGGGCTGCTGCGCTGCAGCACCGGGATGCCGAAGGCGAGCGTCTTGCCGGTGCCCGTGCGGGCCTGGCCGATGAGGTCGGTGCCCTGCAGGGCGACCGAGAGGGTCATCTCCTGGATGGCGAAGGGTGTGGTGATGCCGGCGCGCTCGAGCGCGTCGCAGATCCCGGGGAGAACCCCCAGGTCGCGGAAGGTGGTCACGTTGAGTGCTCTGCTTTCGTCGTCAGCCGCGGTGGGCCGGATGGCTCGGAGCGGCGGACCCGGCGGACTCGCGAGAGCTCGCTGGCGCGTCTGCCGCGCACATGCTGGCGGGTGGTTTCCCGCCTCGGCGCCGTGCCCGGGTGCCCGCTCGTGGCGGCACCGGCGCAGCAGCTCGATGGGCCCAGGGTATCGGTAGGGTGCGCGCATGACTGAATCCCAGGCCGGCGACACGCCCGCCTCGCGGGCGCGCGAGGCCGAGATCGCGCTGGCCGACCCGGCCTACCGCGAGGCCGTCGTCGACCTGCTCGGAGTGCTCGCCTACGGCGAGATCTCGGCCTTCGAGCGGCTCGCCGAGGACGCCAAGCTGGCGCCCACGCTGGAGGACAAGGTCGCGATCGCGCAGATGGCGGCCGGCGAGATCGGTCGGGTCGAGCCGCTGCACCGGCGGATCCGCGAGCTCGACGGCGACCCCTTCGTGGCGATGGCGCCGTTCCGCAGCGCGCTCGACCTCTTCCACGAGCACACCGCGCCCTCGGACTGGTACGAGGGCCTGATCAAGGCGTACGTCGGCGACGGGCTCGCCGACGACTTCTACCGCGAGATCGCGGCCTACCTCGACGCCGGCACCCGCGAGCTGGTGCTCTCCTCGCTCGAGGAGAGCACGCACGCCGCCTTCGTGGTGGACCGGGTGCGGGCCGGCATCGCGCGCGACCACCGGCTCGGCGGTCGGCTCGCGCTGTGGGGGCGCCGGCTGATGGGCGAGGCGCTGATCCAGGCGCAGCGGGTCGCCGCCGAGCGCGAGGCGCTCTCGGCGCTGCTGGCCGGGGGAGTGGACCGCCCGGGGCTCGACCTGGCCGCGCTGGGCCGGATGTTCACCCGGCTCACCGAGCGGCACACCGAGCGGATGAGCGAGCTCGGCCTCGACGCCTGAGCCGGCCCGCTCACGCGCTCGGCGTGGTCCTCAGCTGCGGAAGCCGACCGTGCCGACGCGTCGAGGTGCCGATCTCGACGTAGGCGAGCTTGGCGGCGGGCACCAGCACGGTGCGGCCCTTGGTGTCGGTCAGGGTCAGCACGCCGCCGGACTCCACGGCGCTCGGCGATCTGCTGCTGCACCTGCTCGGGCGTCTCGTCGGTCTCGACGCTCAGCTCGCGCTGGGCCTGCTGGATGCCGATCTTGACCTCCACGGGTCCTCCTCCTGTTGGGTGCTGCTGGGGGTTGCTCGGGGTGCTGCTGGATCAGTGCTCGTCGGTCTTGGGGTAGCCACGGATGCCGCGCCAGGCCAGACCGGCGATCAGCGCGGTGGCGTCGGCGCGGTCGATGCCAGCGGTGTCGTTGAGCCAGAACCGCGCACTGACCTGGGCCATTCCCACCAGCGAGACCGCCAGCAGCCGCGAGGCCTCGTCGGGCAGGCCGGTGTCGTCGCGGATGACCTCGGCGATCATCGCCGCGCACTCGTTGGTGACCCGGTCGACCAGCTGGCGCACCGCGACCTCGTTGGTCAGGTCGGACTCGAAGACCAGGCGGAAGGCGCCGTTGTCGTCGGCGACGTAGTCGTAGAAGACGTCGATGGTCGCGGCCACGCGCTGCTTGTTGTCGGGCGTGGAGGCCAGCGCGGCGCGGCAGTTGTCGATGACCTGGTCGCAGGAGATGTCGAGCAGCGCCAGGTAGAGGTCCATCTTGCCGGGGAAGTGCTGGTAGAGCACCGGCTTGGAGACACCGGCCCGCTCGGCGATGTCGTCCATCGCGGCGGCGTGGTAGCCCGAGGCGACGAAGACCCCGAGCGCGGACTCGAGCAGCTGGGCGCGACGCTCGCGGCGCGGCATCCGGGCGCCGCGCTGGTCGGGAGGGCGCGGCGGCATCCGCCCCGACCTCGACGTCGTACTGGCCAGCTGGCACGACTGCGCTCCTCGAGGTCGTGCGGGATCGTCCGGAGGGTGCGTCTGGGATCGTGCGGCGCGAGCCTACCCCGCGGTAGGGACGGTCCGGATGACGGGACGTCGCAGGGCGCGGAACGCGCGCCGCGGCCACGATGGAGCGACGCCGTGGGAACAGGACGCGCCCGCAGCTGTTGCGTCCACCAGACACCCTGCGAACCGACCGAGGAGCCCAGCAGTGACGCTACCCAGCACTCGTGGAGCCGGCAGCCGAGCTGACCGTCGACGAGGTACGCCGCTACAGCCGGCACCTGATCATCCCCGACGTCGGGATGACCGGTCAGAAGCGGCTGAAGAACGCCAAGGTGCTCGTGATCGGTGCCGGCGGGCTCGGCAGCCCCGCGCTGCTCTACCTGGCCGCCGCCGGGGTCGGCACGATCGGCATCGCCGAGTTCGACGAGGTCGACGAGTCGAACCTGCAGCGCCAGATCATCCACACCCAGTCCGACATCGGGAAGTCCAAGGCGGTCTCGGCCAAGGAGTCGATCGCCGAGGCCAACCCCTACGTCGAGGTGGTGCTGCACGAGGAGCGCCTCGACAACGACAACGTGATGGACGTCTTCCGCGGCTACGACCTGATCGTCGACGGCACCGACAACTTCGCGACCCGCTACATGGTCAACGACGCGGCCTACTTCCTCGGGATCCCCTACGTGTGGGGCTCGATCTACCGCTTCGACGGCCAGGCCTCGGTCTTCGCGCCGTCGATGGCCGACGACGCGCCGTGCTACCGCTGCCTCTACCCCGAGCCCCCGCCGCCGGGCATGGTGCCCAGCTGCGCCGAGGGCGGCGTGCTGGGCGTGCTGTGCGCCTCGATCGGCTCGATCCAGGTCAACGAGGCCATCAAGCTGATCACCGGTGCCGGCGAGCCGGCCATCGGCAAGCTGGTCATCTACGACGCCCTCGAGCTGGAGTGGCGCAAGCTCAAGGTCCGCAAGGACCCGGCCTGCCGCCTGTGCGGCCCGAACGCCGACGTCACCGGGCTGATCGACTACGACGCCTTCTGCGGCGCGATCTCCGAGGACGCCGCCGACGCCGCGGCCGGCTCGACCATCTCGGTCACCCAGCTCGAGCAGATGCTGAAGCGAGCGCGAGGCCGGCGACGCGCGACTTCGTGCTGGTCGACGTGCGCGAGCCCAACGAGTACGAGATCAACAAGATCCCCGGCTCGGTGCTGATCCCCAAGGGCGAGTTCCTCAACGGCAACGCGCTGGGCAGCTGCCGGCCGACGAGCAGATCGTCCTGCACTGCAAGTCGGGCGTGCGCTCGGCCGAGGCGCTGGCGGTGCTCAAGGGCGCCGGCTTCGACGACAGCGTGCACGTCGGCGGCGGCGTGGTGGCCTGGGTGAACCAGGTCGACCCGAGCCAGCCGTCGTACTGACGCGTTCCAGCTCGTCCGAGCACACGCCCGGGTAGTCCGTTCGGACTACCCGGGCGTAACCCATGTCGGGGCGTCGCTCGTTGACGCGGTAGGAAGTGACCTGCGTCTCGGACAGGTCACCCACCCCGACCAGGAGGACATCGCACCGATGAAGACCGCCAGCTCGACCATCCGTCGCACCACCAGCGCGCTCGCCGTGCTCGCCGCCGCGGGCCTCGGCACCGCCGCCGCCACGTCGGCCCCCGCCGTCGCGGCGCCCAGCTGGGCGCCGGCCGACGAAGCCGCGATCACCCCGGGCACCCAGATGTACACCGACGGCGCCCAGTGCACCTCCAACTTCGTCTTCACCGACGCCGCCGCCAACGTCTACCTCGGCTACGCCGCCCACTGTGCCGGCATGGGCGCGGCCACCGACACCAACGGCTGCCTCAACGACTCGCTCCCGCTGGGCACCAAGGTCGACTTCGCCGAGGGCGGCAGCCTGCTCAGCTCGGGCACCACGGTCGGCACCGGCGAGCTGGTCTACTCCTCGTGGCGCACCATGCGCGACATCGGCACCACCGACGAGAACGCCTGCGCCTACAACGACTTCGCGCTGGTCAAGGTGGACGCCGCCGACGTCGACAAGGTCAACCCGAGCATCCCGTTCTGGGGCGGCCCGACCGGCATCGACACCGACGGCACCGCTGCAGGCGACCGGGTCTACACCTACGGCAACTCCAGCCTGCGCGCCGGCCTCGAGCCGCTCTCGCCCCACACCGGCATCAGCCTCGGTGACAGCGCCGGCGACGACGGCTGGAGCCACCCGCTCTACACCGTGACCCCGGGCGTGCCCGGCGACTCCGGCTCGGCGTTCGTCAGCGAGGACGGCGAGGCGATCGGCACCCTGTCGACCCTGGGTCTGGCCCCGCTGCCGGCCTCGAACAACATCGGCGACCTCGACCGGGAGCTGGCCTTCGCGCAGCAGCACTCCGGCATCGCGGGTCTCGAGCTGGCCCTGGGCACGGAGCCGTTCTCGCCGCTGCTCTGAACCTGCATCCGATCGACGCCCCCGCTCGCGTAGCCGAGCGGGGGCGTCGATCGTTGAGGGGGCATGCGCACCCGACCTGTGACCGCCCGTGCCGTCGTCGTCCTGGCCCTCCTGGCGACCCTCGGGCTGCTCGGCGCCGCCCAGGCGGCCCCCACGGCTCGCTTCGACTCATGGGCGCCGGCCGCGGAGGCGACCATCACCCCGGGCGTGCAGATGTACACCGAGGGCGCGCAGTGCACCGCCAACTTCGTCTTCACCGACAAGCGCGGCCGCGTCTACGTCGGGTACGCCGCGCACTGCGCCGGCCTGGGGGAGGCCACCGACACCAGCGGCTGCACCACCGACACGCTGCCGCGCGGGACCGCGGTGAAGTTCGCCCAGGGGGCAACCTCGCCTCCAACGGGAGCATCGTGGGCCGTGGCCGCCTGGCCTACTCCTCCTGGGAGACGATGGCGCGGCTGGGCACCACCGACGCCGACACCTGCGACTACAACGACTTCGCGCTGGTCAAGGTGCAGCGTCGCCACGTCGATCGGGTCAACCCGACCGTGCCGATCTTCGGTGGCCCGACCGGTCTCGTCGCGCACCGGCGCCCCGGCCGGCTCGCCGGTCTACAGCTACGGGCAGTCCAGCCTGCGCCCCACCGCGCTGCTCTCCCCGAAGTACGGGTTCTCCCTCGGCGGGTCCGGGGACTGGAGCTGGGACGTCTACACGCTCACCCCGGGCATCCCCGGTGACTCCGGCAGCGGGTTCCTCGACGCCGACGGCGCCGCGTTCGGCACCCTGTCCACCGTGGCCCTGGCGCCGCTGCCGCTGTCCAACGGCGTCGGCGACCTGGCCTCCGAGCTGGACTTCGCCCGCCGGCACTCCGGCATCCCGGGCCTGCGCCTGGCGAGCGGCACCGAGCCGTTCTCGGCCCTCCCGCTGGGGTAGGTTCTGGCCGCGTGCGGCACCACGAGGATCCCGAGCGGTACGTCGAGGACGTCCTCGCGTGCGTGGAGCAGGTGCCGCGCGGCCGCGTGACGACGTACGGCGCCATCGCCGAGGCCGTGGGCCGCTACGGACCGCGCCGGGTCGGCAACGTGATGGCCACCCACGGCGCCGCGGTCGCGTGGTGGCGCGTGGTGCGCGCCGACGGCTCGCTGCCGCCCAGCCACGACGTCGAGGCCCGGCAGGCCTACCTGGAGGAGGGCACCGCGCTGCGCCCGTCCGGGTCGGTCGACCTCGGTGCTGCGTTCTTCGAGCCGCGCCCACCCGGACCGGACCCGGGCGCGGACCCGCTCTTCGAGCTGGCCGGCACCCTGCGCTCGTCGTACGAGCAGGTCGACTGGGCGCGCACCTGCCTCGGCGAGCCGGCGTCCTGGAGCCCCCGACTGCGCAGCACCCTGGCGATGGCGCTCGACACGCGTTTCGCGATGGCGCTGCTGTGGGGGCCCGACCTCGTGCTGCTCTACAACGAGGCGTTCGTCGAGCTGATCGCCGACAAGCACCCCAGCGCGCTCGGGTCGCGCACCGAGGACGTCTTCCCCGAGGTCTGGGACCAGATCAGCCCGATGCTGCACGGCGTCCTGGCCTCCGGCGAGCCCACGTGGACCGTCGACGCGCTGGTCCCGCTGCGGCGCTCCGGCTTCCTCGAGGAGTGCTACTTCACCTACTCCTACTCGCCGGTGCGCGCGCCCGACGGCAGCGTCGAGGGCATCGTCGACATCGTCACCGAGAGCACCCGCCAGGTGCTGGCACGGCGCCGCCTGCAGGTCCTGACGCGGCTGGGACAGGGGCTGTCGCGGGCCTCGAGCGCCGTCGCCATGGTCGAGCTGGTGCTGCGGGAGCTCCGGGCCGACCCGCAGGACCTGGTGCAGGTCGACCTGCAGCCGGGGGCGCTGCGCGACGTCTTCACGCTCGAGGGCGTCGCGCGCCCGGGCGAGGGCGCCGTCGCCCGCTTCGCGCTCCCGACCTCCGACCCGCGGGCACCCCAGCAGCACCTCGTCCTGCGGCTCAGCGACCAGCTCGCCCTCGACGAGGACTACGTCGACTTCCTGCGCTCGCTCGCCGGCACCCTGCGGCAGGGCCTGCAGGTGCTGGCCGCCCGCGAGGCCGACCGACAGATCTCCGAGGCGCTGCAGCGCAGCCTGCTGACCCGTCCGGCGCACGGGCCGACCCTCGCAGGTCGCGGTGCGCTACCAGCCGGCCGTCGGAGAAGGCCCGCGTCGGGGGCGACTGGTACGACGCCTACGTGCTGCCCGACGGCGCCGCTGGCGGTGATGGTCGGAGACGTCGCCGGCCACGACCAGGTCGCCGCCGCCGCGATGGGCCAGCTGCGCAACCTCACCCGCGGGGTGGCCTACAGCGCCCGTCTGGCGCTGCCCGCCCGGGTGCTCAGCGACCTCGACCGGGCGATGGCCGGGCTCGGGGTCGACGAGGTCGCCACCGCGGTCCTGGCCGTGGTCGAGGACGGCGGCCCCGACGGCCAGCTGCTGCACTGGAGCAACGCGGGACACCCGCCGCCGCTGGTGATCGAGGCCGACGGCACGGTGCGGCTGCTGGAGGAGACCCCGGACCTGCTCCTGGGCCTCGACCCCGACGCGCCCCGCAGCGACCACCGGCTGCGGCTGCGCCCCGGCGACACGCTGCTGCTCTACACCGACGGCCTGGTCGAGCGCCGCGACGCCGGCCTCGACGAGGGCCTGGCCTGGCTGGTCGGCGCCCTTGCCGGCTGGGGAGGCGCGGACCCCGAGGCGCTGTGCGACCACCTGCTCGGCGAGGTCGGGGTCGTCGAGGACGACCTGGTGCTGCTGGTGCTGCGCGCCCGGACCTGACGAGGGACCTGGCGCCCGTCCCCGCGCTGGGGGCCGTCCCTGTCGTATGCTCGCCAACCGTCCGGGAGGCCCCGGACGCGCTGCGAGGAGGCACACGATTCCTGCGTCCCGACGCCGAGCAGGCACCCCACGGCACCGTCCCCATCGGACTGATCCTCGGGGGCGTGCAGAAGGCGGCCACGAGCACCCTCTACCGGGTCCTCGTCAGCCACCAGCACATCACCCGCGCCCCGCAGAAGGAGTGGCACTTCTTCGACGACGACACCCGCGACTGGCAGCGCCCGGACCTCAGCGACTACCACGTGGCGCTGCGCGCGGCCCGGTCGAAGGCGACGATGGGCGTCGACGCGACGCCGTCGTACCTGTTCTGGCCGGGGGCGCTGGAGCGCATCCACGCCTGGAACCCCGACGTGCCGTTGATCTTCTGCTTCCGCGACCCGATCGAGCGCGCCTTCTCGCACTGGGTGATGAACTGGACCCGCCGGCTGCCGGCCGAGGAGCGGATCACCTTCGCCGAGTCGGTGCGCATCGACTTCGACCCGTCGTGGGTCGGCACCCGCCCCGAGGGCTGGGACGACAAGGGCCTGCGCACCCGCACCGTCGTGGCGCGCGGCTTCTACGGCGCCCAGCTGGCCCGCGTGCACTCGATCTTCCCGAGCGAGCAGGTGCACGTCGTCGACTTCCACCAGATGGTCAAGGCGCAGCACGAGACCGCCGAGGACCTCGTCGCCCGCCTGGGGCTGCCGCCGTACAAGAACCGCTTCGAGCCGCTGGCCCGCAGCGCCTCGAGCACGGACTTCGAGGCCGAGGCGCCCACCGCCGACGACATCGCGGTGCTGCGCGACCGGTTCGCCGACGACCACCGCGCCTTCAGCGCGTCCTCCGGTCTCGACACCTCGGGGTGGACCACCAGCCGTCTGCTGGCGGACGAGGTGACCCCGGCCGAGGTCGCGGAGAAGCTGGCCCGCAAGGCCGGCCTGCGCCCGTGAGAGCGGTGGACCGGTCGGTAACCAGCACACTGGGCGCGTGAGCGACCCGAGCAGCGACCGCACCAGCGAGCGGATCTACCGGACCATCCACACGGTGGTGCCGCCGGTCCTGCGGACCCTGGGCCGACCGCGCGTCGAGGGCCTGCACCACGTGCCGGCCACCGGCGGGGTGCTGCTGGCCAGCAACCACCTCTCGTTCATCGACTCGGTGGTGATCCCGGTCGTGGTGCCGCGGCGGGTGGCGTTCCTGGCCAAGTCCGACTACTTCACCGGCACGGGCCTGCGCGGCGCGGCCCAGCGGGCCTGGTTCGAGGGGCTCGGGATGCTCCCCGTCGACCGCGACGACCCGCGGGCGGCGCTGGGCAGCCTCGACACGGCGCTGGAGGTGCTCGCCCGTGGCGACGCCTTCGGGCTCTACCCCGAGGGTTCCCGCTCGCGCGACGGCCGGCTCTACCGCGGGCGCACCGGCGTGGCCCACCTGGCGCTCACCGCCGGGGTCCCGGTCGTCCCGGTCGGACTGGTCGGCACCGACCGGCTCCAGCCCGTCGGTGCGCGCTTCCCGCGCCCGGTGCGGGTCACCGTCCGCTTCGGTGCGCCGGTGCTCCCGGGGGCCCGGTTCGAGGGCATGCCCGCCGGCCGGGCGCGGCGACAGCTGACCGACGAGGTGATGGCCGCGATCGCCGCCCTCAGCGGCCAGCCCGAGGCCGGGGTCTACAACGAGCGCGGTCCCGTCTGATCGACGTGGGCCGGACTGCTCAGCCGTTGCTGGGCTGGGGCAGCTGGGGGACCAGCCAGGACAGGAAGGCGTCCTGGCTGCGGGTCTGCAGGTAGATCCGACCGGGCCCGGTCAGGTCGCAGACCAGGCCCTCGCCCGAGAACAGCGTCGACTTCCAGCCACCGACCTTGCGTACGGCGTACTGCACGCCCTCGGTCCAGGCGACCATGTGTCCGGTGTCGACGGTCCAGGTCTGGCCCGGGGCGAGGTCGATGTGGTGGAGGGCGCCGTACGAGGAGAGCACCACCTCGCCGCGGCCGGCCAACCGGAGCATGAACAGGCCCTCGCCGGAGAAGAACCGGGTGCCACCGCCCCACTTGGTGTCGATCTCGACGCCCGAGGACGCGGCCAGGTAGGAGCCCGAGGTGACGAACAGCTGGCCGTCCAGCGGCCAGGACACGACGTCACCGGGCAGGGACGGCGCGAGGTACATCTCGGCGCCGTCCTGCTGGGCGGTGAAGGTGTTCATGAAGAACGACTCCCCGCCGAGCAGGGAGCGCTTGAGGCCCTTGAGCACCCCGCCCTGCGTGGACGTCTCCATGCTGATCCCCGGCGACATGGCCAGCATCGCGCCGGACTCGGCTCGCACCGACTCCCCGGCGGCCAGGGTCAGGCGGGCGGTGGCGTAGGCGGGGCTGAAGAGGACCTCGGTCTGCATGTCAGCAACCTAGTCCTGGATCCTGCCGATTCCCCGGGTACCGGGGAATCCGCCCGGCGTGGAGCGATCCATACCCTGGCCCGGCTGGTTCCGCAAGAGCTTGCGCCAGGGGGTGAGACAGTCGATTAATTTCTCGTTTCGGGCCTTCTCAACGCACGGACCTTCGGTCAGGGTGGGCGTTCGGGACGCCGGAGGGTTGCGTCCCCCGAGAGAGAATCGAGCACAACTGTGAGGACATCACGCGCGCTGGTCGGCCCCCTGGGTCTGGCCCTTGCCGCTACCGCGGCCCTGGCCGGGACCGGCTTGCCCGCAGCGGCAGAACCGTCGTCCCCGGCCCGCGCCGAGGAGACCCCCGGGCGGGGCGCGGGCACCGTGACCCGTGTCGAGGAGCCCACGACGGCCGAGGTCGTCAAGCGCGCCGCGGAGACCGCGGTGGCCGGCGACCCGATCGACATGCCGACCTCCTACCCCTACCAGCCAGGGCTGCGGCTCTACCGCGACAACCCCGACGACGCCGCCGACACCGCCGACCTCATGGGGCACCCCGAGATCGCGCCCAAGCTCATGGAGCTGATGGGCAAGAGCGATCGCGTCTCCGCCCAGGTCGTCGGGCAGTCCACCGAGGGGCGTGACCTCTACCTGGTGACCGTCACCGCGCCCGAGCGCGAGCAGGACACCGCCCAGCAGACGGCCTGGCGCGACAAGATCAAGAACGACCCCACCGCCGCCGCGGCCGACAGCACGCTGCTCACCCAGTACAAGACCCCCGTGTGGATGAGCAACAACATCCACGGCAACGAGTGGGAGGGCACCGATGCTGCGATGCAGTACATCGAGTACCTGGCCACCGCGCCGATGTCGGAGGTCGGCAGCGTGCTGCGCAACAACCGGCTCTACTTCTCCCCGTCGCTGAACCCCGACGGGCGCACCAACGCCACCCGGGCGACCGCGCTGGGCCTGGACCCCAACCGCGACCTGATCACCAACCAGACCCCGGAGACGAAGTCGTTCATCCGCACCGCCCAGGCGGTCCAGGCGCTCTACGCCGCGGACTTCCACGGCTACACGCGGGTGCTGCAGATCGAGCCGGCCGGCCCGCCGCACGGCTCGAACTACGAGTTCGACCAGATCCTGCCGCACAACTACGCCCTGGCCCTCAAGGTCGAGCAGGACGTCGTCGACGCCGCGATCCCCGGCAACACCTACCGCAACGTCGAGACCGGCGCGATCGTCTCGGAGGTCACCGACGAGGCGACCGCACACATCAAGATCCCCTACCGCGACACCCCGTCGGGCTGGGACGACTTCCCGCCGATCTTCACCGCCCAGTACGCCGCGTTCTACGGCGCCGCGACCACGACGGTCGAGCTGCCCCTGACCCGGGGCGCCAGCGGTGGTCGCCAGACCCCGGAGCGCGCCGAGGTCAACACCGCGGTGGCCTACCAGACCATCCTCAGCATGGTCGAGTACCTCAACGACCCGGTCGCGGCCCGCGAGATGCTCGAGGGCCAGATCGAGACCTTCCGCCGCGGCGTGGCCGGCGAGCCGAAGGTGTCGCTGACCAGCGACAACATCGCCGACGTGCCCGGCCCCGACCAGTGGAAGGCGCTGTGGGACGTCGCCGACGACCAGGAGCCGGTGAGCCTGCCGCGCGCCTACGTCATCCCGGTCGGCGCCGACCAGCGCTCGGCGCGCGACGCCTCGTCGCTGGTCGAGCAGCTGCTGATGCACGAGATCGAGGTCGGCACGCTCGACGCCGCCACCACCATCGGGGGCACGACCTACCCGGCCGGCTCCTACGTCGTCGACATGCACCAGCCGCTGCGCGGGCTCGCCAACAGCCTGCTCGACCTCGGTGACGACATCTCCGACAAGGTGCCGACGATGTACGACGTCTCGGCGTGGAGCTACAGCTACCTGTGGGGCGCCAGCGTCGACAAGGTCGGCGCGGTCACCGACGCCGCCCTGGGCGCCACGACCCCGGTCAGTGCGCCCACCGACGGCACCTCGGTGCCCTCGACCCCGAGCCACACCACCTTCGACGTGGCGGGTGTCGTGGACTTCCAGGCGCTGAACGCGCTGCTCGAGGGCAGCGTGCCCGTCTCGATGCTGGCCGACGGCTCGGTCGTGATCGGCGTCGACGACTTCGCCGCCGCTGCCGGGGTCGCGCGCGAGCACGGCATCGCGCTCGAGAAGGCGAGCGCCGCCGACCTCGACGCGCTCGACGACGAGGGCACCGCCGCGCTGAGCGACCTGAGCATCGGCTACGTCGGCACCCAGGACGACCGTCTCTCGCTCACCGAGCTCGGCTTCGACGACCTCGTGCAGCTCAGCGCGAGCGCGCTGGAGTCCGACCCCTCGCTGATGGACGACGTCGACGTGCTGTGGGTGGCCTCCACCTTCAACCCCGCGGAGGGGTCGGCTGCTCGTGCGGCCGTCCAGTCGTTCGTCGACCAGGGCGGCGCGCTGCTCGGGCGCACCAACCGCGGCTTCGAGGCGGCGGTGTCGTTCGGCCTGATGGACGGCACGGTCGTCAACGGCAACGGGTCGGGCAACGGCATCGTGGCCGTCGACACCCCCGCCGACTCGGTGCTCGCGCCCTACGCCCAGGACCACGCCTTCATCTACCCGGCCTACTCCTTCACCGGTCTCGGTGAGGACGTCACGGTCGAGCAGGCCTACGACGCCGAGGACCCGTTCCTCGCCGGGCACTGGCGCGCCACCAGCGCGACCAACGGCCCGGAGGTCGCGGCCGGACAGGCCTCGGTGGTCTCGTCGGTCGACGACGAGACCGGCGCCAAGTCGCTGGTCTTCGGCACCTCGGTGCTCTTCCGCACCCACCCCAAGGGCGGGCTGAGCCAGGCCGCGCGGGCGCTGATGTGGGCCGCACCGGCCGGCGAGGCCGTCGTCGCTCCCGAGGAGGAGACGCGCGGCACCTCGACGACCACGCTCGAGGCGCAGGCCAAGAACAAGCGCAAGGCGAAGGTGACCGTCACGGTCGCCGTCGACGGCGCCCCCGGCACCGGCACCGTGGTCGTCAAGGACAAGGGCTCGAAGGTCGAGGTGCTCGAGATCGCGGACGGCGACGACGGCACCGTCAAGGTGACCCTGAAGCTGGGCACCGGCCGCCACAAGCTCAAGGCCGTGCGCAAGGGCGACGACGTCGCCACGCGCAGCGTCTCCGCACCGGTCGTGCTGCGCCTGGGCTGAGCGCCCGGGCGCGGGCGAGTGCCCGCTGATCGACGACGGGCCCGCTTGGCGACTTCCGCCAGGCGGGCCCGTCCAGCGTGCGATCGGCACCCGGACCGCCCCGCCGCCCGCCGGGGTGTCGGCGCCGGGTGGTCGAATGGCGCCCATGCCCTCGACGTACCGGCTCGTCCGCCCGCAGGCCCCCGTCGGTGGGCGCGCTGACGGTCCGCGCCTCGACGAGGACCAGCAGCGCGTCGTCGACCACGCCGAGGGTCCGCTGCTGGTGCTGGCCGGGCCCGGCACCGGCAAGACCACGACGCTGGTCGAGGCGATCGCGCGGCGCATCGAGGACGGGGCGCGTCCCGAGGAGGTGCTGGCGCTGACCTTCTCGCGCAAGGCCGCCGAGCAGCTGCGCGACCGGGTCACCGCGCGGCTGGGGCGCACGATGTCCGCGGCGCCGAGCATGACCTTCCACTCCTTCGCCTACGCCCTGCTGCGCGAGCTGTCGCCGGCCGAGCTCTATGAGGCGCCGCTGCGGCTGCTCTCGGCCCCCGAGTCGGACGTCGTGCTGCGCGAGCTGCTCGCCACCACCCCGGAGTCGGTGCGCTGGCCGTCCTCGCTCGACCACGCGCTGGGCACCCGCGGCTTCGCTCGCGAGGTGCACGCCGTGCTGTCCCGGGCCCGGGAGAAGGGCCTCGACGGGGAGTCCCTGGCGTCGCTCGGGCGTGAGCACGACGCCCCCGAGCTGGTCGCCGCAGGGCTGTTCCTCGACTCCTACCTCACCAACCTCGACGCCCAGGGCGCCACCGACTACGCCGACCTGATCCGGCGCGCCACGATCGAGGCCGAGCTGCACCGCGACCGGCTGCGCGCGCGGTGGCGCCACGTCTTCGTCGACGAGTACCAGGACACCGATCCCGGACAGGTCGCGCTGCTGCAGGCGCTGGCCGGCGACGGCCGCAACCTCGTCGTGGTCGGCGACCCGCACCAGTCCATCTACGGCTTCCGCGGCGCCGAGGTGCGCGGCATCCTGGAGTTCCCGACCGTCTTCCCCCGGGCCGACTCCCGGCCGGCCCCCGTGGTGGCGCTGCGGACGACGCGGCGCTTCGGCCCGCGGCTGCTGGTGGCCTCGCAGCGCATCGCCGGTCGGCTCGGGCTGCCCGGCACCATCGACGAGGGGGCGCGTGAGGCGTTCCTGCGTCCGCGGGCCGAGGCCGGGTCGTGGGGCGAGGGCCGGGTGCTGGTGCGCACCTTCGACACCGAGCGGGCCGAGGCCGAGCACCTCGCCGACCTGCTGCGTCGCGCCCATCTCGAGGACGGCATCGACTGGGACGACATGGCCGTGCTGGTGCGCTCGGGGCGCAACTCGATCCCTGCGCTGCGCCGCGCCCTGGGGGCGGCCGGCGTGCCGGTCGAGGTCGCCAGCGACGAGGTGCCGCTGGTCCGCGACCCCGCGGTGCTGCCGCTGCTCGACGCGCTGCGCGCGGTGGTCACCCTCGACCTCGCCGACAGCGAGGGGGGCGCCGCCGCCCCGGAGCACGAGCAGATCACCGTCGAGCGTGCCGAGGCGATGCTGACCGGGCCGCTCGGCGGACTCGACGCCGGCGACGTACGCCGCTTGGCGCGCCGGCTGCGCACCCGCGAGAAGGAGCGCGCCCACGCCGAGGAGCGCACGGCGCGGCCCTCGCGCGAGCTGCTGCGCGAGGCGGTGGTCGACACCGCGGTGCTCCACGGGCTGCCCGGCGGCACCGAGGCGCCCGAGCTCGACCGGGCCCGCGCGCTGGCCGGGCTGCTGGCCGGCACCCGCGCCGCGTTGCGCGCCGGATCCTCGGCCGAGGAGCTGCTGTGGGCGCTGTGGTCGGGCTCGGGCTGGCCGGCCCGGCTGCGCCGGGGCGTGGAGTCCGGGGGCGGGGCCGCGCGCCGCGCGCACCGCGACCTCGACTCGGTCGTGGCGCTCTTCGAGGTGGCCGCGCGTGCGGAGGAGCAGCGCGACCACCTGGGGGTGCGCGCGTTCCTCGCCACGCTCGGGGCGCAGCAGATCCCCGCCGACACGTTGGCCGACCGCGGCGCCCGGGGCTCCTCGGTGCGGCTGCTCACCGCGCACCGCTCCAAGGGCCTGGAGTGGCGCCTGGTCGTGGTCGCGCACGTGCAGCAGGACGCCTGGCCCGACCTGCGTCGGCGCTCCACGCTGCTGCAGGCCGACCGGATCGGCGCCGACGGGCTGGTGCCGCCGGTCTCGACCCGCGAGCTGCTGCTCGAGGAGCGCCGGCTGTTCTACGTCGCCTGCACCCGCGCGCGCCAGCGCCTGGTGGTCACCGCCGTCCGCTCGCCCGACGACGACGGCGAGCAGCCGTCGCGCTTCCTCGACGAGCTCGGGGTCAGCGTGGAGGCCGTGGTCGGGCGACCCCGCCGCCCGTTGTCGATGGACGGGCTCGTGGCCGAGCTCCGGCGCACCCTGGCCGACCCGGACACCAGCGAGCCGTTGCGCGACGCCGCCGCCCGCCGGTTGCGCCGCCTCGCGGGCGAGTACGCCGGCAGCGGCCGCAGCGCGCGTCAGCTGGTGCCCCAGGCCGACCCGGCCAGCTGGTGGGGCACCCGTGCTGCCTCCCTGTCCGAGCAGCCGGTCCGTGACCCCGACGAGCCCGTGCCGATCTCGGCGAGCCTCCTCGAGGCGGTCGGCATCTGCCCGATGCAGTGGTTCCTGGCCAAGGAGGCGGGCGGCGTGGTCCGCTCCCACCAGTCGGCCAACCTCGGCCAGATGGTGCACGCCGTGGCCGAACGCGTCTCCTCGGGCGACCTCGTGGCCGGGCCCGACGACGTCGACGTGCTGATGGACTGCGTCGACGAGGTCTGGGACCGCCTCGAGTTCCGGACCCCCTGGTCCAAGCTGCGCGAGCACGAGCGGGTGCGCACCGCGCTGGCCCGCTTCCTGCGCTGGCACCACGCGGGCACCCGACGTCTGGTCGGCACCGAGTCGCACTTCTCCACCGTGATCGACCTGCCGGACGGCGAACGGGTCCGCCTGACCGGGTACGCCGACCGGGTCGAGCTCGATCACGACGGGCGGGTGATCGTGGTGGACCTGAAGACCGGCCGCAACGCGCCCAGCCAGAAGTCGGTCCAGCAGCACCTCCAGCTCGGCGTCTACCAGCTCGCCGTCGACCGCGGTGCCGTCGACGAGATCGTCGAGCCGCTCACCGGCGGGCCCGGCGCGTCCGGGGGAGCCGAGCTGGTGCAGCTGGGCATCGAGGACGGCTCCGACACCGCGAAGATCCAGGCCCAGGAGGTCCAGCCCGACGACGGACCGGCCCGCGACGACCTGCGGCGTCGCCTGCAGCAGGCCGCGGTGCTGCTGCGCCGCGAGTCGTTCCCGGCGGTCGCCGGCCAGCACTGCCGCGACTGCCCGTTCGTGCCCGTGTGTCCGATCAAGTCCGCGGGAGCGGTGGTGTCCCAATGACCAGCCCAATGACCAGTCCAGTGACCAGCCCGGTGAGCATCTCGTTCGAGACCGTGCGCATCGACGGCCCGGAGGACCTCCAGCGGGCGATGCGCACGCCGTACGCCCCGAGCCCGCAGCAGTGGGCGGCCATCTCGGCACCCCTGCAGCCGGCGGTCGTCGTCGCCGGCGCCGGGTCGGGCAAGACGACGCTGATGGCGGCGCGGGTGGTCTACCTCGTGCTGACCGGGCAGGTGCTCCCCGACGAGGTGCTCGGCCTGACCTTCACCACCAAGGCGGCCAGCGAGCTGCGCCAACGCATCCGCGAGGCGCTGCGCACCGCGGGCGTGCTCGACGACCCCGAGCGCCCCGGGCCGCCGCCCGGCCCCGACGAGGAGGCGCCCGACGACACCCTCGAGCCGACCGTGCTCACCTACAACGCCTACGCCGCCAACCTGCTCTCCGAGCACGGCCTGCTCATCGGTCACGAGCCCGACACCCGCGTGATCACCGATGCCGCGCGCTACCAGCTCGGCGCCCGGGTCGTGGCCGGGTGGGGCGGTGACGTGCGGCTGCTCTCCGACCACCCGCCGACCGTGATCCAGAACCTGCTGGCGCTCGACGGGGCGATGAGCGAGCACCTCGTCACCGCCGACGACGTACGCCGCGTGGACGCCGACGCCCGGCGCGGCTTCGGCCTCGCGCTGGCCGAGGAGCAGGCCGGCAAGTGCCGCAAGACCTACTGCGAGCCGCTGGAGAAGGCCGTGAACGCCCTCGACCGGCGCGCCGAGCTGCTCGGTCTCGTCGGCGGCTACCGACGGCTCAAGGCCGACCTGGGGCTGATGGACTTCTCCGACCAGATCGAGCTCGGCGCGCGGCTGGCCAGCCAGCAGCCCGGCGTCGGCGCCGCGGAGCGCGCGAAGTTCAAGGTGGTGCTGCTCGACGAGTACCAGGACACCTCGGTGGCGCAGGCGATCATGCTCAGCCGGCTCTTCTCCGGCCCCGACGAGGCGCACGGGCGTGGGCACGCCGTGACCGCCGTGGGTGACCCGAACCAGGCGATCTACGGCTGGCGCGGTGCCTCGGTCTCCAACATCCTCAACTTCGCCGACGGGTTCCCCGCGGCGACGCCGCAGGAGCAGGTGCCGACCTACCCGCTGACGGTCAACCGGCGCTCCGACACCCGCATCCTCGACGTCGCCAACCGCCTGGCCGGCCCGCTGCTGGAGAAGTACCGCCAGGTGGCGCCGCTGGAACCCGCCCCCGGGGCGGCGCCCGGCGTGGTCGAGGTCGGCGTGCACGAGACGCACGCCGACGAGCTGGCCTGGCTCGTCGCCCAGGTGCACGCCACCCACGAGCGCGGCGGCGACTGGTCCGACATCGGGGTGCTGACCCGCGACAACAGCCATGCCGCCGACGTCTTCGACGCGCTCACCGGTGCCGGGGTCCCGGTCGAGATCGTCGGGCTCTCCGGGCTGCTGCGCCTCCCCGAGGTGGCCGAGGTGGTCGCGGTGCTGACCCTGCTGCACGACGTCACCGCCAACGAGGCGCTGCTGACGCTGCTGACCGGTCCGCGGTGGGCGGTGGGCCCGCGCGACCTGCGCCTGCTGGCCCAGCGGGCTCGCGAGATCGCCGGCGTCAGCGGCCGGGTGGAGCACCCCGGGGTCACCGAGCAGCTGGTCGCCATCGCCGACGGCATCGACCCGGCCGAGGTGCCCTCCCTCGACGACGCCCTCGCCGACCCCGGCGAGCTGCCCTACTCCGCGGAGGCCCTCGAGCGCTTCGCGCTGCTGACCGGCGAGCTGCGGCTGCTGCGCACCACCGTGAGCGAGCCGCTGCTCGACGTGGTGCGGCGCATCATCGACGTCACCGGCACCGACGTCGAGCTGGCCTCCGCCGTCAGCTCCGCGGCCGGGGCCCGGCGCGACAACCTCGACCTGTTCGTCAAGGCCGTCGCCGACTTCCAGGCCGTCGACGGCGAGGTGTCGCTGGCCGCGCTGCTGGCCTACCTGACCGCGGAGGACGACCAGGGCAACGGCCTCGACCTGGCCACCCCGACGCTCGCCGACTCGGTCAAGCTGCTGACCGTGCACCGCTCCAAGGGCCTGGAGTGGGACGCGGTGTTCCTGGTCGGCACCTGCGAGACCCGCTTCCCCTCCAACCGGTCGCGGACCCTGTGGACCTCCTCGCCGGCGGTGCTGCCGGCGCCGCTGCGTGGCGACGCGCTCGACCAGCCGCAGCTCGAGGGCCACGACAAGCAGGCGCTCGACGCCTACCGCACCGCCACCCGGGCCCACGACGCCGAGGAGGAGCTCCGGCTGGGGTACGTCGCCCTGACGCGGGCCGCGCACCGCCTCGCCGTGACGTCGTACTGCTGGACCGAGCGCAGCACCCCGTTCGGGCCCTCGGACTACCAGCGCACCATCAAGGAGCAGCTCGAGGAGTGGGGGGTGGAGGTGCCCGTCTGGCGCGAACGACCGGTCAAGGGCGACGCCAACCCCTACGACGCCGTCGACCCCTCGCGGCCGTGGCCGAGCACGACCACGGGCCTCGAGACCGCGCGCCGTCTCGAGGCCGCGGCCCGCGTCCGGGCGGCCGAGCCCGGCGCCCCCGACGAGGACCTCGACGTGCTCGACGGGGCCCGGGTCGCGGAGTGGGACGCCGAGCTCGACCGGCTGCTCGCCGAGGCCCGCCGCGACCGGTCCGACGAGATCGAGGTGGTGCTGCCCAGCAGCCTGTCGGCGACGGCGCTCTCACGGCTGCGCGACGACCCGGAGGCCTTCGCGCGGGAGCTGGCCCGCCCGATGCCGCGCCCGCCGTCCTCCGCGGCCCGCTTCGGCACCCGCTTCCACGCCTGGGTGGAGGCCCGCTTCGGGCAGCAGGACCTCTTCGACCTCGACGACCTGCCGGGGCGCGGCGACGCCGGGATCGACGACGACGCCGACCTCGCCGACCTCGTGCGGACGTTCGAGGCCGGCCCCTTCGCGACCCGGGTGCCGCACCGGGTGGAGGCGCCGTTCTCGCTGGTCCTGGCGGGCCAGGTGGTGCGCGGTCGCATCGACGCGGTCTACCAGGACCCGGACGGGTCCTTCCTGCTGGTGGACTGGAAGACCAACCGCGGCACCGACGCCGACCCGCTCCAGCTCGCGATCTACCGCACCGCGTGGGCCGAGCTGGAGGGCGTGCCGGTCGAGCAGGTGCGCACCGCGTTCTACTACGTGCGCAGCGGCGCCCTCGTCGAGCCGGAGGACCTGCCGGGTCGCGAGCAGCTCGAGCACCTGCTGGCCGGGTCGTAGGGTCGCGACATGGACATCCAACCCAGCACGCAGTCCGGTGCCCAGGTCGTCGTGGTGGTCGGAGCCGGCCCCGGGGTCAGTGGCTCGCTGGCGCGCCGCTGTGCCGCCCAGGGGTGGCAGGTGGGTCTCGTCGGTCTCGACGAGCACGCGCTCGCGGACCTCGCCGCCACGCTGGTGCCCGCCCGGGGCGGACGCCGGGTCGAGTACCGGGTCGCCGACCTGACCGACCCGGTGGCCGGCGCACAGGCCGTGGCCGGGCTGGGGGAGCGGTTCGGGCGCATCGATCTGCTGCACGTCAATCCCAGCGCCTACCGGGAGGCCGATCCGCTGCACCTGGGTGTCGAGGAGCTGCTCGAGGACGTCCGTCTCGGGGTGGGTTCGCTGCTGACCGCCGTCCAGGCCGCGCACCCCTACCTCGTCCGGGGCGCGCGGGTCACCGTCACCGGGTCGATGGCCGCCGACCAGCCCTCGCCCGTCGCTGCGTCCCTGGGCGTGCAGAAGGCCGGGGTGCGCAACCTGGTGCACTCCCTCGACGCCACCCTCGCCCCCGAGGACGTCCGCGCGGTCTCGGTCACGGTGCGCGGCGCCCTGGCCCGGGAGGGCACGTTCAGCCACGACAATGTCGCGGCCGCGATCCTCGACGCCTCCCGCCAGGACGAGGCCGACTGGCGCTCGGAGGTCTCCTACCCGCCGGTGTGAGGAACCAGTGCCTGGGACACGCCCCGCGCTGCGAACCGCCCGGCCCGGTTGGCGCCGATGGTGCTGGCCGAGGGGCCGTACCCGACGAGCTGCACGCGAGGGTCCTCGACCGCGGTGGTGCCGTGGGCGTCGAGCTGGATGCCACCGAGCCCGCTGCGCAGGTGCAGCGGCGCCAGGTGCCGGACCGCGGGCCGGAAGCCGGTGGCCCAGACGACGGCCTGGGCCGGCTCGAAGGAACCGTCGTCCCACCGCACGCCGTCCTGCTCCATCGAGGCGAACATCGGCAGGCGGCGGTAGGCGCCGAGCTCCTGCGCCGCGTGCTCCTGCTCGCGCAGCGCCAGGCCGGTCACGCCGACCACGCTGGCGGGCGGCAGGCCCCGGCGCACGCGGTCGTGGACGAGGGCGACCGCGGCCCGGCCGACCTCGGGGGTGAAGTCGTCGGTGCGCCACAGCGGTGGCCGCCGGGTGACCCACAGCGTGTCGGTGACCAGGGCGATCTCGCCGAGCAGCTGCACGGCCGAGGCACCTCCGCCGACCACCACGGTGCGCAGGCCACGGAAGGCCTCGGCGCCGGGGTAGTCGCGGGTGTGCACCTGCGGCCCGGCGAAGTCGCGGGCACCCGGGTAGGCCGGCACGTAGGGCTGTGACCAGGTGCCGGTGGCGTTGACCAGCGTGCGCGTCAGCCAGGTGCGCTCACCGGCGTGCACGCTGAGCAGGGCGTCGGGCCCGTCGGTGACCCGGTCCACCCGGACCGGACGCAGCACGGGCAGGTCGTGGCGTCGCTCGTAGGCCGCGAAGTACGCCGGCACGGCCCGGTTGGCCGCCTCGCGGTGGGGGAGCATCGGCCCCGGCTGCTGGCGGTCCTCGTCGGGCAGCTCGTGCACGCCGTGGACGTCGCGCATGCTCAGCGAGTCCCACCGGTGCTGCCACGCGCCACCGGGTGCCGCGTCGGCGTCGAGCACGAGGTGGTCGACACCGCGCCGGCTGAGGTGGAACGAGGCGGACAGGCCCGCCTGGCCGGCGCCGATCACGATGCTGTCCCAGACCTTCACGTCGGAGGAACACCGACCGCACCCCCTGGTGTTCCGCGCGCTACGGTCGGCGGCGTGAGCTTCCCGCACGAGCAGATGTCCGCCGACCCCCACGACCGCTCCGCGTGGCACCGCACCGACGACGCCTGGCTCGACGAGCGCTGGGCCGATCCGGACAGCCGGGTCCTCGTGGTCTCGGGCACCCGGATCCGCCCCCGCGACGGTCGGGTCGACTGGGTGCCACCCGCCGAGGCGCCCGAGGGGCTGCGGGTGCTGCTCGGGGAGTGGCAGGGACGCGCGTGGTTCGCCGTCGTGACCGGCGCCGACCTGTCGCGCTCCGGGGACGGGTGGATGCCGCTGCGGGGTCTCCTGCCCTCGTTGGCCGACGACGCCCTGGCCTACGCGCCGCTGGTCTTCCACGCGCTGGGGCTGGCCGAGTGGCTCTTCGTCACCCGCTGGTGCCCGCGTTGCGCCGGGGCGCTCGAGCCGCGCAAGTCCGGGCACGAGCTGGTGTGCAGCCGGTGCGGCACGTCGCAGTTCCCCCGCACCGACCCGGCCGTGATCATGGTCGTCGCCGCCGGGGAGCCCGGCAGCGACGACGAGCGCTGTCTCCTGGGCCGGCAGAGCATCTGGCCCGAGGGGCGCTTCTCGACCCTGGCCGGCTTCTGCGAGCCGGGGGAGAGCCTCGAGGACGCCGTGCGCCGCGAGGTGCTGGAGGAGACCGGCGTGCACGTCGGCGACGTCACCTACTTCGGCAACCAGCCGTGGCCGCTGCCGGGGAGCCTGATGGTCGGCTTCTCCGCGCGGGCCACCAGCACCGAGATCCAGGTCGACCACGACGAGCTCGAGGACGCGCGCTGGTTCACCCGCGCCGAGATGCACGAGCAGGCCAGGGCCGGGACCCTGGTGCTGCCCGGCGGGGTCTCGATCAGCCGGTCGCTGGTCGAGCACTGGTACGGCGGGCCGCTGCCCGGCCAGTGGTGAACCCAGTGGTCAACCCAGTGGTGACCCAGTGGTGACCCAGTGCTGATCGGGCTCAGGCCAGCGCGGCCAGCTTCTCCTTGACCTGCGCCAGCGAGGGGTTGGTCAGCGCAGCGCCGTCGGCGAAGACCAGCGTCGGGACGGTCTGGTTGCCGTGGTTGGCCTTCTCGACGATCTCGACGGCGGACGGGTCCTGCTCGATGTCGACGATCGTGAACGGGATGCCCTCGCGGTCCAGCTGCGACTTCAGTCGGTGGCAGTAGCCGCACCACGGAGTGCTGTACATGGTGAACCCGCCGGACGGGCTGTTCGGGGTGGTCTCCACAGGGGCTTCGGTGCTCATGTCGGGCTGTCGCCTCCGGCATCTAGGGTGGGTGCGGTCCCTGAAGCCAACCACCCCCACCCCGGAGTTGTTCCCACCCCATGCCCGACGCCGATGCCCTGCTCTCCGCGCTCGACCCCGAGCAGCGCCAGGTGGCAGAGGCCCTGCGTGGCCCCGTGCGGGTGCTGGCCGGAGCCGGGACCGGCAAGACCCGCGCGATCACCCACCGCATCGCCTACGGCGTGGCCACGGGCGTCTACTCGCCCACGGAGGTCCTCGCCGTCACCTTCACGACCCGCGCCGCGGGCGAGATGCGGCAACGGCTGCGCACGATGGGCACCGGCGCGGTCCAGGCTCGCACCTTCCACGCCGCGGCCCTGCGCCAGCTGCGCTACTTCTGGCCGCACGTGCACGGCACCGAGCTGCCGCGGCTCATCGAGTCGAAGATCCCGCTGCTGGTCGGTGCCGCCCGTCGGCAACGGGTCCGCGCCGACCAGGCCCTGCTGCGCGACCTGGCCTCCGAGGTCGAGTGGGCCAAGGTCAGCAACGTCCACCCCGACGACTACGCCAAGGAGGCCACGCGCCGCGGCCGCAGCGTCACCGGCCACGACGTCGAGACCGTCGCGCGGATCTTCGGCAGCTACGAGGAGGTCAAGCGGGGCGAGGGCCGGATGGACATGGAGGACATCCTGCTGCTGACTGCCGGCATGCTCGCCGAGGACGAGCGGGTGGCCGCGCAGGTGCGCCGGCAGTACAAGTACTTCGTGGTCGACGAGTTCCAGGACGTCTCGCCGCTGCAGTCGGCGCTGCTCGACCTGTGGCTCGGCGGGCGCGACGAGCTCTGCGTCGTCGGCGACCCGGCCCAGACGATCTACTCCTTCGCCGGCGCGAACGCCGACTACCTGCGTGACTTCCCGACCAAGCACGCCGGGACCACGTCGGTGGAGCTGGTGCGCAACTACCGCTCCACGCCCGAGGTGGTCGCGGCCGCCAACAGCCTGCTCGACGGTTCGACGACCACCAGCGTGTCGCTGCGCTCCCAACGCCCCTCAGGCCGTGCGGTCGACTTCCGCTCGGCGCCCGACGAGGTGTCCGAGGCCGAGGCCGTGGCCGCCCGCGTCCTCGCAGCTGCGCGAGGCCGGCAGCTCGATGGGTGAGGTCGCGATCCTGTTCCGCATCAACGCGCAGTCCGAGACCTTCGAGGAAGCGCTTGTCGGCGCGCAAGATCCCCTACCTCGTCCGTGGCGCGGCGCGGTTCTTCGACCGGCCGGAGGTGCGCGAGGCCGTGACCCGCATCCGCGGCGCGGCGCGCAGCGGCCAGGGCGAGGAGCTCGTGGAGCTGGTGCGCTCGACGTTGGCGGGCATGGGCTGGACCTCCGTGCCGCCGACCGGGCGCGGTCAGACCCGCGACCGCTGGGAGTCCTGGCAGGCGCTGGTCGACCAGGCCGAGGAGTTCGCCGCGGGGGAGGGCAAGGACCACGACGACCCGGCCGGCGCCTTCGTCGACGACCTCGACCGCCGGGTCGCCGAGCAGCACGCCCCGGTCGCCGAGGGCGTCACCCTGGCCACCTTCCACGCCGCCAAGGGCCTGGAGTGGGACCACGTGTTCCTCTGCGGGCTGCAGGACGGCACCCTGCCGATCACCTACGCCGACACCCCTGCCGCGGTGGAGGAGGAGCGTCGGCTCCTCTACGTCGGGATGACCCGAGCCCGCCTCGAGCTGTCGTGCTCGTGGTCGCTGGCGCGCAACCCGGGCGGGCGTGGCTCGCGCAAGCCCTCGCGGTTCCTCGACCCGCTGCTGCCCGAGGAGGCGCGGCCCAAGCCCGCCGGCTCGACGCGCTCGGGTCGCGCGATGACGCTGTCGCGAGTGCGGCACCCCGCTGCACACGCCGGCGGACAAGAAGCGGGCCCGCTGCGCGGACTGCCCGGCCTCCTACGACGAGGAGCTGTTCGAGCGGCTGCGCGAGTGGCGCAAGGAGCGGGCCGGCGAGGACAGCGTGCCGGCGTTCGTCGTCTTCTCCGACGTCACCCTCGAGCTGATCGCCGAGGCGAAGCCGCAGACCCAGGAGGCGCTGCTGCGCATCAGCGGCATCGGTCGACAGAAGCTCGACGCGCTACGGCGAGGACGTGCTCGCGCGTCTCGGGTGAGCGGCTCCGGAGGCAGAAAAGTTCTGGAAATACCGATAAATGGTTTGCCCCTGACAACGAGGGGCGACGCTAGTTTACCTAGCAGCACACAGCGCACCGGGCCCTGACGAGGCCCGCGCACGAGACCCGGAGGAGGTGGAGCACATGTTCAGCATCCAGATCGCGACGACGGCCATGACCGCCGCGACGACTGCCGCGCCCTCGCGCGCCTACGGCACCGCTGTGCCCACCTCCGCTCGCCGCACCGACTTCGGTGCCGACCTGGGTGGCCGTGGCGTCAAGGCGCCGGCAGCGCACCGATTCGCCACCGTCCCGGGGATCCTCTGCCTGGAGACCACCGACCTGCTGAGAGCAGTCGTCGATGAGCCTCCAGGCCGCGGAACCCGAAACCGGGATCCGCGGCCTTTGTGTTTGCCCAGCGGTCCCCCCACTCCCGCCGTGACCCACGGCGATCAGTTCCCACCCGCTACCAGGTCGACAAGGAGGTGACATCCATGACCACCAGCGTTCTCGACCGCACCGACGAACCCAGCCTGGGCCAGCTGCACGACCAGGCCGAGCGGGCCGCGGAGGAGCAGATGCCGTGCCGGGTCGCCGACCCCGAGCTCTGGTTCGCCGAGTCCCCGCGCGACGTCGAGCTCGCCAAGGCGCTCTGCCTGGACTGCCCGGTCCGACAGCTGTGCCTGGCCGGCGCCCTCGAACGCCGCGAGCCCTGGGGCGTGTGGGGCGGCGAGCTCTTCCTGCAAGGCGTCGTCATCCCGCGCAAGCGTCCCCGAGGCCGGCCCCGCAAGAACGAGCAGGCCGCCTGAGCACCCGCACCACCGTCCCGCACCACCCCCACCACCCAGACCAGTGAGAGAGCGACCCCATGAGCTACCAGCCAGACACCCTCGCCGCGGCGCGCATCAGCGCCCGGCTCGACGAGGCAGGGCAACGACGACGAGGCCATGAGCTGGCCCGCGCACGCCGGTACACCCGGCGGGCCGAGCGGGCAGCCGAGCAGGCCAGCATCGCGTTCGCCCGGGCGCTCTGAGCGCCACCACCTCGTCACGGAAGACAGAGACACCATGACCACGACCACGAACCGGAGCACGATCATGAACTTGATGCACGAGAACCTGGCCCGCGTACAAATGGCCGCGCGCCTGGGAGAGGCGCAGTCCCGTCGTCGCGGCTACCAGCTGGCCCGGGCCCAGCGCCTGAGCCGCAAGGCCGAGTCCGCCGCGCAGCAGGCGCGGCTGGCCCTGGCCCGAGCCCTGTAGATCAGCCCTGTAGATCAGCCCTGTAGATCCATCACCACCGCCCGGCAGCCGGGCGCGAGAGACCTCGCGCCCGGCTGTCGGCATGCCTAGGGTGGGTGGCATGCGCACCTGTGACTTCTGCGGACGTCAGGAGGACGACGACGCGGCGAGCCTGACCTGGTCCACCGCGGTGGAGCGCGGTCGCACCCGCACCTTCTGCGACGACTGCTCGCGAGAGCACCTGCGCGCGATGGAGGGCAAGCTCGACTCCGAGTGGTGGTGAGGCCTCAGCCGGTCGCCAGCACGTCCCAGGCGCACCCGCAGTGGGGGTGGCGCAGCAGCGGCTCAGCGGTCGGGCGCGAGGTCCGGGCCGAGCCCGATCGTCGCCGACCAGGTCGAGGGCCGTTCACCGTCGAGGTGGCGCACCACGTCGCGGACCGCCCAGGCGACCGCCAGGTGCCGCAGCGCGGGGTCGCTCGGCTCCGGTGCGAGCGCGCCGGGAGCCGGGCCGGCCCGGTGCGCGTGCTGGGCCAGCACCACCGCCCGCCGGGGATCGCGGTCCCCGGCGTGCGCGTCGAGGCAGCGCAGGCACGCGGTGCGTCCGGGCACCACGAACGGGCCGAGCACGTAGGACTCCAGCTGCGCGGTGACCAGCAGGTGCGGCACCTGCTCGCGCACCAGCTCGTCGACCAGCTCGCGGTCGGGCTCGGGACCGACGACCAGCACCAGGGTCGGGTCCTCGTGCGCACGGCCCCGGCCCGGGCCGGTGGCGCACAGGCCGATCCCGCAGTCCCGCAGCAGGGAGACCACCTCGGCGTGCAGTCCGGGCGCGGCCAGCACCTGGACCCGCGCCTCGCCGCGCACGCGGAGGCGGCGTAGCGGCGTCGACGGGGGCCTCGCAGAAGGCCGCCGCCACGCCGGCGTCGTCGAGCCCGCCGCCGGCCCGCGCGGCGGCCAGGCAGGTCGTCGAGGTCGCCCGGCGTCGACGAGCAGCCCCGCGGCGGCCAGCGCCGTCAGGGCCCGCGCGCCACGGGCGAGGTCCCGCTGCGGGACATCGGCGCGGGGGTCGGGCGACTCCAGCGCCCGCAGGAGCGCGCGCACCTCGGGGTGGTCCTCGAGGACCACCCGGCGCGGCGCCCCCAGCCCGACCTGGAGGTGCTGGTCGTCGCGGCGGTAGACCCCGGCCCCGGGCAGGAGACGAGGCCGCGCGGGCAGGGCGGGGGCGAGGGGCGGCGGTGGCGGGGCGCTCATGGTGTCCTCCTACCCAGTCCGGGCCCGGGGATCACCCGGTCTCCACAGACGACGACGGCCCCGGACCGAGGTCCGGGGCCGCCACCAAGAGTGCGGGTGTGGCTCAGGCCTTGCCGAGGATGCGGTTGAGGTTGGTGCTGCAGACGGGGCACACGGCCTTGGCCATGCGAGTGCCCTTCTCGTTCACCTTGACCTCGCCCTCGGCCTCGCGCTTCTCCTTGCACTTCACGCAGTAGAACTCGCCGCTCCAGGTCTCCGCCATGACGGCCTCCTTGCTTGTCTCTCTCGGGTCCTCACAGCGGGGTGGTGCTGCCCGCCGGTGTCCGCGGCGGGTGCCGGTGGACCGGGACGACCCTACGGCACCGGGGCCGCCGCGCCTGTGGACAGGGCTGTGGACAACATGGTGGAAACGGTGGATATCGGTGGAGGACACGCGGGGGAGCGGGGGACAGACCTGTGGACAACTCCGACCGTCCCGACGTCGTACGCTGCTCTGACCAGCACCGACGCTCCTCCACCGCCTGTGGAGGAGGACGACCCGTTCCGAGGAGCAGCGTGGCCGAGCACGAGTCCTACGACGGTGGCCCGGTGGCTGCGCTGCGCCGCATCGCGTTCCTGCTCGAGCGGGGCCGCCAGGACACCTACAAGGTCAAGGCGTTCCGGGCCGCCGCGGCCGCGATCCTGCCGTTGGGCGAGGACGCGGTGGCCGCGGCCGTCGCCGACGGCACGCTGCGCCGGATCGAGGGCGTGGGCGCCAGCACCGCGAAGGTGGTCGAGCAGGCGGTGCGGGGCGAGCTGCCGGAACGGCTCGCGCGCGCCGAGGCCGAGCACGGCGGCCCGCTCGTCGAGGGCGGCGCGGAGCTGCACGCCCTGCTGCGCGGCGACCTGCACTCGCACTCGGACTGGTCCGACGGCGGTTCGCCGATCGAGGAGATGGCCTTCAGCGCGATCGAGCTGGGGCGGGAGTACCAGGTGCTGACCGACCACTCGCCGCGGCTGAAGATCGCGCGCGGGCTCTCGGCCGAGCGGCTGGCCCGCCAGCTCGACGTCGTCGACGCCGTCAACGACCACCTCGCCGGGCTCTCCGGGGCGGGGTTCACGCTGCTCAAGGGCATCGAGGTCGACATCCTCGACGACGGGAGCCTCGACCAGAGCGACGAGATGCTCGACCGGCTCGACGTCCGGGTCGCCAGCGTGCACTCGAAGCTCCAGATGGACGCCGACGCGATGACCCGGCGGATGCTCGCCGCCGTGCGCAACCCGCGCGTCGACGTCCTCGGGCACTGCACCGGCCGGCTGGTCACCGGCGGTCGCGGCACCCGCGCCGAGTCGACGTTCGACGCCCGGGCCGTCTTCGAGGCGTGCGCCGAGTCGGGCACGGCGGTGGAGATCAACTCGCGACCCGAGCGTCGCGACCCGCCGACCCGCCTGCTGGAGCTGGCGCGGGACCTCGGCTGCGTGTTCGCCATCGACTCCGACGCGCACGCCCCGGGGCAGCTCGACTTCCTCGCCTACGGCGCCGAGCGGGCGGCCGCGGCGGGGATCGGGCCCGAACGGATCGTCAACACCTGGTCCCAGGAGCACCTGCTGGCCTGGGTAAAGGGTTAACCTGCCGGGCATGGCGGTCCTGCCGGACTCCCGGCCCGACGACGACCCGCGCCCGCGGACGGGGTCCGCCTGCCCTCCTGAGGTCGAGGTACGCCGCTCGACGCGCCGGCGCCGCACGGTGTCGGCCTACCGCGACGGCGAGCGGATCGTGGTGCTGGTCCCGGCCTCGCTGAGCCGCGCCGAGGAGGCCGAGTGGGTGCGCACGATGGTCGCGCGCATCGAGCGCTCCGAGCAGCGCCGCCGGCGCAGCGACGAGGACCTCGTGCGCCGGGCCCGCAGCCTCTCCGACCGCTACCTCGGTGGTCTCGCGGTGCCCGAGTCGGTGCGGTGGGTGGAGAACCAGTCCTCGCGCTGGGGGTCCTGCACACCGGGGGACCGCACCATCCGGCTCTCGGTCGCGGCTGCAGCAGATGCCGCAGTGGGTGGTCGACTACGTCATCGTCCACGAGCTGGCGCACCTGGTGGAGACCCACCACAACGACCGGTTCTGGGCCTGGGTGGACAACTACCCGCAGGCCGAGCGGGCCAAGGGCTACCTGCAGGGCTGGTCGGACGCCGCCCGGGGCGGTCAGGCCGAGGGCAGCGACGAGATCGACTGAGCCTCGCCCAGCCGGGCGCGGGCCAGCGACACGAGTGCGACCAGGTCCGGCTCGGGGTCGGGCAGCGCGTCGGCCGGCCACCAGCGCACGTCGAGCGACTCCTCGCTCACGGCGTGCTGCTCACCGGCGGCCGCCACCGCCACGAAGCGGACGTCGAGATGGTGCACGGGCCGCTCGGGCGTCCCGCCGCAGAACGGCACCGGGTGGGCGCTGAGCTGCACCGGTCGCGGGTCGAGCCGCAGCCCGCGCAGCCCGGACTCCTCGCCCGCCTCGCGCAGCGCGGCCGCGGCCAGGCTCGGGTCGCCGTCCTCGCAGTGCCCGCCGAGCTGGAACCAGCGTCGCGCCTTGGCGTGCAGGGTGAGCAGCACCTGCTGCCCGTCCTCGCTGAGCACCAGGGTGCTGGCGGTCAGGTGGTCGGGCCGGCCCTCCCGGCGCACGCCGTCCGGGTGGGTGCGCAGGTGGGTGACGTACCGCTCGCGCAGCGCGTCCTGAGCGGCGTCGGGGGCGACCCAGTCCTCGAGCACCCCCAGCGCGTCGGCGTGCAGGCTCACTCGGTGTCGGTGTCGGTGTCGGTGTCGGCTCGGGGCCGTCGGTCCCGCCGCCGAGCAGCTTGGCTCAGCTCGGCGTCGAAGTCCTCGTCGCTGAGCGCCTCCGGCGCGGTGGCGTCGTCGCGGAAGCCCAGCGGGTCGTCGAGGTCGGCGGAGGTGGGCAGCAGGTCGGGGTGCATCCACACCCCGTCGCGGGCCTCGGCCCCCTGGCGGCTGCGCAGCGAGCCCCACAGCGTGGAGGCGTCGCGCAGACGGCGCGGGCGCAGCTCGAGGCCGACCAGCGCCGCGAAGGTCTCCTCCGCGGGGCCGCCGGCGGCGCGGCGGCGGCGTACGGCCTCCTGGAGCCGGGCTGCGTTGGGCATCCGGTCCTCGGTGGCCTGCCCGACGACCTCGTCGACCCAGCCCTCGACGAGGGCGAGCACGACCTCGAGGCGCTTCAGCGCGGCCTCCTGCATCGGCGACTTGGGCAGGTCGAAGAGCCCGCCCTGGAGCAGCTGGGCCATCGCCTCGGGGTTCGAGGGGTCCAGCGCCGCGCATCTGCTCCTCGATGCGCGCCTGCATGGCCTCCACGTTGATGTCGACGCCGCGGCCGTAGTCGCGCACCGCGCCGAGCACGTGCTCGCGCAGCCACGGGCACGCTGCCGTAGAGGCGCTGGTGGGCGGCCTCGCGCAGCGCCAGGTAGAGCAGCACGTCGTCGTAGCCCACGTCGAGGCCCTCGGTGAACGCCTCGATGTTGGCCGGCAGCAGGGCGGCGCGACCGGCGGGCGCGAGGGGCAGACCGACGTCGGAGACGCTGAGGACCTCCGAGGCCAGGGTGCCGATGCCGGAGCCGGTCTGGCTGCCCATCATCGAACCGATGAACGTGCCGAGCATGCCGACCAGCGGGCCGGACATGGCCTGCGCCTCGTCGGGCAGCGCGGCCGAGATCGACTGCACCGACTGGGCAGCGACCGGCTCGACCAGGCCGCGCCAGACGTCGGCGGTGCCCTCGACCCACTCGGCTCGGCTCCACGCGGCGGTGCTGGTGATCGCCGAGGGCAGGTCGGTGGCGGTGTCGAGCCAGTGGTCGGCCAGGCCCAGCGCGTCGGAGACGGCGTCCTTCTGCCGCTGCGTCGGGCTCGGGTCGGGCTGCTGGGCGACGGTCTTGCGCGCGGTGTCGACCGCGAGGGTCCAGTTCACCGGCCCGTCGTAGGGCTGCATCAGGGACTGGATCTGGCCGAGGATCTGGCCGAGGTCCGGCATCTGGCCGCCGAAGAGCTGGCTGAGGTCGGGCATCTGGCCGCCGGCGCCGCCCGGACCCCCGAGACCACCCAGTCCGCCGGCACCGAAGAGGTGCTCGAACGGCGTGCCCTTGAAGGGGTTCTGCTGCTCGTCGTCGCCGTCTCCGGGCTTGTCGCTCATGGCGCCAGGTTACGCCGCGGCGGCAAGACGACCAGGGTCGGCCGGGACGGACGTAGGCTGCCCCCGTGAGCAGCAGCGCACCGCCCCCCGCCCGTCCAGGACCCCCCGTCGTCCGCCTCGTCGACCTGCGCGAGACCCCGCTGGACGTCGAGGAGGTGCTCGCCTCGCTCGACGACGACGCCGCCGGCGGGCTGACCCTCTTCGTGGGCCGGGTGCGCGACCACGACGGCGGCAAGGGCGTGGTCGGTCTCGACTACTCCGCCCACCCGACGGCGCTGGCCCGGCTGCGCGACGTGTGCGAGCGGGTCGCCGCCGACCACGACGTCCACGGCGTCGCCGCGGTGCACCGCACCGGGTCGCTGGCCATCGGCGACATCGCGGTCGTCGTCGCCACCGTCGCCGGTCACCGCGGCCAGGCCTTCGACGCCTCGCGGGACCTGATCGACACCCTCAAGGCCGAGGTCCCGATCTGGAAGCACCAGCGCTTCACCGACGGTGCCGAGGAGTGGGTGGGCACCCCCTGATCAGTGGGCGCCGATCCGGCGTGGCAGCCGCCCGGCGGGCCGCCTGCTGCCTACCGTGGCGACGTGGAGATCCTGCTCTGGCTCGTACCGCCGGTCCTGGTGACCGTCGCGGCGATGTGCTGGGTCGGCTGGGTGGGGCGCGACCCCCGCGAGGTCGATCGCGAGGTGATGGTGCGCCGGCTGGCGCGGGGCATGGCCCGCGAGACCCCGCTGCGCTACGCCGCCCCGCGCCCGGAGCGGGACCGCAGCACCGGCATCGCCGTACGCCCGTCGCGGGCCCGCAAGGCCTCCTGAGCCGCGTACGCCGCACAGGAGCGTGCGGTCGCCTGCTCGCCGAGTTGGCGGGTGATGAGAAGGTGATGCCATGAGCCAGCGCCTGATCGCCGCCCTGCTGGCGGTGCCGTTGGTGCTCGGGCTGTTCGTCGCCGCGTGGTTCACCTCGCTGCCCTACGCGACCTACCAGCCCGGCCCGACCGTGGACGTGCTCGACCAGCCCGACGGCTCCGAGACCATCCAGGTGCGCGGGATCAAGACCTACCGCGACACCGGCGAGCTGCGCCTGACCACGGTCAGCGTCAGCCCGGTGGGCCGCCGGTTGTCGCTGCCCGAGCTGATGTGGGCCTGGTTCGACGGCGACGAGGCCGTGCTGCCCTACGACTACGTGCACCCCGACGACGTCACGGCCGAGGAGGACGAGCGCCAGGGCGCCATCTCGATGGTGACCTCGCAGGACGTCGCCATCGCCAACGCGCTGCGCGAGCTCGACTACGACGTCGAGCCGGCGCTGCAGGTGGCCTACGTGGTGCCGGACAGCCCGGCCGACGGCGAGCTGGAGGTGCGCGACGTCGTGCTGCGCATCGACGGGGCGAAGGTCGACTCCGGCGACATGCTCGTCGAGGCGATCCGGGACACGCCCGCCGGCGGGTCGGTGACGCTGACGGTCGAACGGGACGGCAAGAAGCAGGACGTCGAGCTGACGCCGGAGAAGGACCCCGACGACGGCGTGCAGCGCGTCGGCTTCACACCCGGCCAGGGATTCCGCTACCCGTTCCAGGTCTCGGTCAACATCGACCCCAACATCGGTGGACCCAGCGCCGGACTGATGTTCGCGCTCGGCATCTACGACACGCTCACCGAGGGGTCGCTGACCGGCGGCGGCACCGTCGCCGGCACCGGCACGCTCGACCTCGAGGGCGCGGTCGGCCCGATCGGCGGCATCCAGCAGAAGATCGCCGGGGCCGAGCGCGACGGCGCCGAGCTGTTCCTGGTGCCCTCCGACGACTGCGACGAGGCCCTCGGTGTCGACGACGGCAGCCCCCGCCTCGTGCGCGCCGACACGTTCGAGAGCGCCCTGGAGGCGGTCCAGGCCTGGGCCGCCGACCCCGAGACCGACCTGCCCAGCTGTGAGGACTCATGAGCGAGCCCGTGGACGAGGACCTGAACGAACCCGCTGTGCCGGAGAGCCAGCTCGCCGACCTCGACGTCGACCCCGCGCTCGCCGCGGCGGTGCTCGAGATCGAGCAGCACGCCAGCCAGGGCGGCTGGGACCAGCCCGCCCGGCTCTACGCCCTCGTCGACACCGCCCAGCTCGTCGTGCACGAGCCGGCGCTGGCCTCGGCGATGGGGCTCGACGCGTCGTCGGAGCAGGGCTCGCTGACACCCATCGAGCAGGACCAGCTCGACCCCGGGCAGCAGCTCGAGCGGGTGCTGGAGACCATCGCCTGGCCGGGCCAGGTCACCGGGTGTGCCGCGGTCGTCGAGCGCCTCGTGCTGCCGCCCGAGGCCGACGCCGAGATCCCCGAGGACCCCGACGAGGCGGCGGCGTACGCGCGGGAGCACCCGGCGCGCCAGGAGCTGCGGATGGTGGCCGGCGTGACCCGTGAGGGCTCGACGTACTGCGCCATGCGCTTCCGCAGCCACGACGACGACACCAAGGTGGTCGGCGGTGCCGACCTGGTGCCGGCGCTCCTGGAGCTGCTGGCCGCCACCCTGACCGACGAGCAGTAGACGAGCACCGATGACTCCCAGCCACCCCAGCAGCCCCTGCAGTACGACGAGAGGCACCACCCGTGAGCGAGACCTTCGGCCCCGAGCCGCCGGCACCCGCCCCCCAGGCCCCCGCGACGAACGGGCGCTCGCGCGCCCTCGTGATCACCGCTGGAGTGCTGATCGCGCTGTTCTTCGGGCTGACCACCTTCTCCGGCTTCTACACCGACCGCATGTGGTACCGCTCCGGCGGCTTCGGCAGCGTCTTCTCGACGATGCTGTGGACCCGCGTGGCGCTGTTCGCGGTGTTCGGCCTGGTGATGGCCGTCGTCGTGGCGGTCAACGTGATGGTGGCCTACCGGCTGCGGCCGATGTTCGTGGGCATGCCGCGACGCCAACGGGATGGGGCGCTACCGCGACGCGATCAGCCCGATCCGGCGCTGGGTGGTGCTCGGCATCGCCGTGGTGCTGGCGCTCTTCTCCGGCACCTCGGGCGCCGGCGCCTGGCGCACCTACCTGCTGTGGCGCAACGGCAGCGACTTCGGCACCGAGGACGCCCAGTTCGGCCGCGACATCGGCTTCTTCGTCTTCGACCTGCCCTGGCTGCACTTCATGGTCGACTTCGCGATGGCGGTCTTCGTCGTCTCGCTGCTCGCCGCGGCGCTGACGCACTACCTGTACGGCGGCATCTCGCTGCAGACGCCCGGCGACCGGATGAGCGGTGCCGCGCAGGCGCAGCTCTCGCTCCTGCTGGGCCTGTTCGTGCTGGCCAAGGGTGCCGACTACTGGCTGGACCGCTTCGACCTGGTCAGCCAGGCAGGCGGCGTTGATCACCGGCATCACCTACACCGACGACAACGCGGTGCTGCCGGCGAAGAACATCCTGCTGGGCATCTCGATCATCTGTGCGGTGCTGTTCTTCCTCAACGTGTGGCGCCGCACCTGGATGCTGCCCTCGGTGGGCATCGCCCTGCTGGCGCTCTCGGCGATCCTGCTCGGCGTCATCTGGCCGGGCATCGTCCAGCAGTTCCAGGTCAACCCCTCGGAGCCGAACCGCGAGCGTGACTACATAGCGCGCAACATCGAGGCGACCAGAGCGGCGTACGACCTCACCGACGTGGAAGTCGAGCCCTACACACCCGATGCGACCCTGCGGCTCCTCGCTGGCCCAGCTCGACGGCGAGACCAAGTCGATCCCGCTGGTCGACCCGCAGGTGGTCCGCCCGGCCTTCGAGCAGACCCAGCAGGTGCGGTCCTACTACTCCGTGGCCGACGTCCTCGACGTGGACCGCTACGACATCGACGGCACCGAGCGTGCCCTGGTGCTCGGGGTGCGCGAGCTGAACCCCGCCGGCGTGCCCGACCAGAACTGGTCGAACCTCGCCACGGTCTACACCCACGGCAACGGCATCATCGCCGCCTACGCCAACCAGCGCGACCGCACCGACTCCGAGCAGATCGACACCGAGTCCGACTCCGGCGAGGACGTCGGCATCGAGTGGGCGCAGGGCACCCAGTCCAGCGAGCAGGACCTGCAGGACGCCACCGGCGGCTTCGAGCAGCAGCGTCTACTACGGCGAGCAGAGCCCGACGTACTCCGTGGTCGGCAAGGCCGAGGAGGGCGACGAGGACGTCGAGCTCAACCTGCCGACCGTCGGCTCCGAGGACGACTCGACGCTCACGACCTTCCAGGGCGACGGCGACGCCCCGGTGGGCAGCGTCTTCAACAAGCTGATGTTCGCCATCAAGTTCGGCGAGCCGAACTTCCTGCTCTCCGACCGGGTCGAACTCCGGCTCCAAGGTGCTCTACGACCGCAACCCGAGCCAGCGCGTCGAGAAGGTCGCGCCCGTGGCTGACCGTCGACTCCGACCCCTACCCGGCGGTCGTCGACGGGCGGATCCTGTGGATCGTCGACGGCTACACCGTCACCGACCGCTACCCCGGCTCGGAGCGGGAGTCGTTCGACGAGATGACCGACGACGCGCTGGCCACGGAGACCACCGGTCTCCAGACGCTGCCGACCGACGAGATCAACTACATGCGCAACGCGGTCAAGGCCACCGTCGACGCCTACACCGGCCAGGTGACCCTCTACGAGTGGGACACCGAGGACCCGATCCTCAAGGCGTGGCAAGGGCGCCTTCCCGGGCACCGTGGAGCCCCGCGAGGAGATCTCGGACGACCTGCTGGACCACCTGCGCTACCCCGAGGACCTCTTCAAGGTGCAGCGCTACCAGTTCGCGCGCTACCACGTCACCGACCCCGGTGACTGGTACCAGAGCAACGACCGCTGGGAGGTGCCCGAGGACCCCGACGTCAGCGGCACGTTCCAGCCGCCGTACCGGGTGTTCGTGGACAACCCGGCTGATCGAGGGCAGCGACGAGAAGTTCGCGCTGACGTCGGTCTACGTGCCCTACCAGAAGAACAACCTGGCCTCCTTCGTGTCGGTGAACTCCGACGCGGCCAGCGACGAGTACGGCGACATGAGCGTGCTCCAGCTGCCCAACGAGCAGACCCCGGGCCCGGCCCTGGTGGCCAACCAGTTCTCCTCCGACCAGGACGTCGCCGACGCGCTGGCCCAGTTCAACCGCTCGGGTGCCCGCGTGCTGCGCGGCAACCTGCTGACGCTGCCGGTCAACGACGGGCTGATGTACGTGCAGCCGGTCTACGCGCTGCGTGAGCTGTCGGACGCCAGCTTCCCGATCCTGCGCTACGTGCTGACCAAGTACGGCGACAACATCGGGCTCGGCACCACGCTGCGCGACTCGCTCGAGGACCTGATCCGCTCCTCCGGGCGTCACCCCCGACACCAGCGGCACCGGCAACGGCGGCAAGGGCGGCCAGGGCAACGGCGGCGGCAACGGGAGCACCGACCCCGAGGCCCCGAGCGGCCCCGTCAGCGAGCAGATCGACGACCTGCTGGCGCAGGCCGAGGCCGCGTTCGAGGCCGCCGACGAGGCGCTCGCCGACGGCGACCTGGGCTGCCTACCAGGACAGCGTCACCGAGGCCCAGGACCTCATCGGCCAGGCGCTCGAGCTCTCGGGCGCCGGTTCCGAGCGAGGCGCCGAGCGAGGAGCCGACGGAGGACTCCAGCGGCGGCTGAGCAGACGCGTCGCACGTCACACCCACGCCGGGCCGCATCTGATTTGGATGGGCCCGGCGCTGTGTGTAGTGTCTGATTCACCGACGCGGGGTGGAGCAGCTCGGTAGCTCGCTGGGCTCATAACCCAGAGGTCGTAGGTTCAAATCCTACCCCCGCTACACAGGCTGAAGGCCCGGACCACTGGTCCGGGCCTTCTGCGTGTTCCAAGGTGCCAGACGTCCCGGGACCGGTCGATCAGGGCGTGACGACCAGCTTGCCGACGAGACCGCGTCCCTCGAGGTCGGCCTGGGCGGTGGCGAGGTCGGCGAGGTCGTAGGTGCGGGCCACGACCGGACGCACGTCGCCGCGGCGGACCAGGTCGACGAGCGTCTCGAAGTGGGCCGGCGTGTGCATGGTCGAGCCGACCAGGGCGACGTTGGCAGGTAGAGGCGGCGTACGTCGAGCTCGAGCCGGTGGCCGCCCGAGCGCCCCGGCGACGACCCAGCGCGCACCGTCGCGCAGCAGGTCCAGGCGCCTGGGCGACGAAGGGGCCGGCGACCACGTCGACGACGACGTCGATGCCCTCGGGGCAGGCCGCGGCCAGGGACTCGCGCAGGTCTCCCTCGGTGCGGTCGACGGTCACGTGCGCACCCGCGCGCCGCACCGCGTCGGCGTGCACGCCGCTGGTGATCGGCCACGACCCGGGCGCCGCGGGCCGCGGCCAGCTGCACGGCCGCCAGGCCGACGCCGCCGGAGGCGCCGGTGACCACGACCGTCTCGCCGGCCGCGGCGCGCCCGCGCTCGAGCATGCCCAGCGCCGTGCCGTAGGCGATCGGCAGCGCGGCCAGCTCGACGTCGCTGAGCGGGGAGTCGTCGACCGGGTGGGCCCGCGCGGCGTCGACGACGACGAGCTCGGCGAAGCCGCCGTCGCGCTCGCTGCCGAGGATGTCGACGGGGTGGGCGTCGGGCCCGGGTGGTCGTAGTGGCGCCGGGTCGACGAGCACCCGCTGCCCGAGCAGGTCACCCGGGGTCCCGGGGCCGACGGCGACCACCTGGCCTGCCACGTCGCCGCCCTGGATGCGGGGGAAGTCGATCGGGCCGCGCCAGCCCGAGCGGGCGTCGGGGTCGTCGGCGCGGCTGCCGTAGGCGCCCTCGCGGGTCCACAGATCGGTGTTGTTGAGCGCCGCCGCGGCCACCCGCACCAACACCTCGCCGGGACCGGGGGCTCGGTGTCCCAACCTCTCCGCAGCTCGAGGGCCTCCGGACCGCCGTGGCCGGTCAGCACCATCGCTCGCATCGTGTGGGGGACGTCGGGCTGGTCCATGTCCTGCTCCTCACCTAGACTTCACTGATCTGTGAAGTGAGCCTAGGTATACCGATCGGTGAGGTCAACGTGGACGTGCTGGAACCCGAGCAGCTGACCCCCGCCGCTCGCCGGATCCTCGACGCCGCCGCGGCGCTCTTCTACGAGCAGGGCATCACCGCGGTCGGGGTCGACCTCGTCGCCGAGCGCTCGGGCGTGACCAAGCGGACCCTCTACGACCGGTTCGGCTCCAAGCAGCAGCTGGTCGCGGCCTACCTGATCGAGCGCGACCGACGCTGGCGCGCGCTCGTCGAACAGCTGTACCGGGACGCCCCGGACCCGGTGGCGCGGGTGCTGGCACCCTTCGACGCGCTCGAGACCTGGCTGGACGGCGCGACCCGCGGCTGTGCCTTCGTCAACGCCCTGGCCGAGCTGCCGGAGGCCGGCCACCCCGGTCGACAGGTGGTGCTGGCCGAGAAGCAGTGGCTGATCCAGCTCTTCGCCGACTCCCTGCGCGAGGGCGGGTTCGCGGAGGATGGCGCGCTCGCGCTGCAGCTGATGTGCCTGCACGAAGGGGTGCTCAGCCTGCGCGGTACCGCTCCGGGGGTCGATGCGGTCGCCGCGGCGCGGTCGGCCGCAGCCCGGTTGCTGCAGGGCTGAGGACACACGGGGCTGCAGCAGTTATACAGAGGTCATGTGGTTCGACTCCTGGTCCGACGTCGTGCGGGTGCTCCTGGTGGGGCCCGCCTCCTACCTCACGGTCGTGCTGGTGCTGCGCGCGTCAGGCAAGCGCACCCTGTCCAAGCTCAACGCCTTCGACCTCGTCGTCACCGTGGCGCTCGGGTCGACCCTCGCGACGATCTTCCTGAGCAAGGACGTCTCGTGGGCCGAGGGAGCGGCGGCCCTCGCGGTGCTGGCCCTGCTCCAGCTCCTGGTCGCCACGCTGAGCTCGCGGGTCCCGGTCGCCCGCTCGGTCGTCACCTCGGGGCCGGCGCTGCTGCTGCGGGACGGTCGCTTCCTGACGGAGGCGCTGCGCTCGGCGCGGCTCACCGAGGCGGAGGTCAGGCAAGCGGTGCGGGGCAGCGGATCGGGCGACCTCAGCACCATCGCGGCCGTGGTCCTGGAGAGCGACGGCAGCCTCAGCGTGATCCCCGCGGGGCAGGCAGGCGACCGCAGCGCACTGTCGGACGTGCGACCGCAGGGGTGACGCCGGTCTACCCGTCGGCGATGCCGACGTACGAGATCCGCCACCCGGTGGGGCTCGTGGTGGGCTCGAGGATCGCGTAGTAGGTGACCCCCGGGCCGGCGGTGAGGACGATCTCGCAGTCCCGGGTCCCGCCGCCGTTGTCCCGGCACCCGGCGACCGAACCGGCCTCGCCGTCCGTCCAGTCGACGAGCTGCTCCCACTCGGCGTCCCCGATGACCGCGGCGTCGCCGAGGAGATCGAGGTCATCGGCGCCGGCGGCGTCGAGAGCGGTCGCCAGGGCGTCCTCGGCGTCACCGGTGCTGGTCCCGGTGTCGGGAGCAGTGCCGGGAGCGGGGAAGTCGCGGCACTCGCCGAGGACGACGTCGCACCGTGCCAGCCGGGAGCCCGCCTGCGGGTCGTCCTCGTCCTGCAGGACCGCGACCAGGGTCCGGTCGTCCTCCCAGGTCCAGGTGCCGACGGCGAAACGCCAGCCCTGCGGGGCCTCCAGCACGGCCTCGTCGCCGCCGGCGAGGTCCAGGGTGCTCAGGCCGCCCACCGAGGAGACCTCGCCACCGAGGGTGCCGTCGGGGGAGAACACGGCCCGGGTGCCGCCCGGGCTGACCTCGAGGTCGTCGTACGTCGGCAGGGTGCCGGCCCTCGTGAGCTCGCCGTCCTCGGCGATCTCGGCCAGGTAGGACGGGACGCTCTGCGGGTCGGAGTCCATCCCGTCGACGACGACGAGGCCGGCGGCGGTGTCCTGCAGGACCTGCTGCTCGGGGGCGGTCGCCGCCAGGTCCACGACAGCCGGCGGCTCCGACGCCTGGTCGGGGGCCCACGCGCGCCACATCAGGCTGGTGCGGCGGCCCTGGACGACCACGTAGCCCTCGTCGGTCACCGCCCGGACCCGGGGCACGACCCCGCCTTCGGTGCGGGGCAGCTCGAACGGTGCGCTGCCCAGGCCCTCGCCGGCCGGTCGGGTGTCGAACCCGGTGACGAGGGGACGCCCGGTGCTCAGGTCGACGAAGGCGACGAAGCCTCCGTCCGGTGAGAGGACCGGGGGCTGGTCGATCTCGGCGGCGATCGGCCCGGTGTCGCGGCCCGGTCCGCCGCTCCACCACGAGCCGTCCTGCTGCAGGGCCAGCCACTGGCCGTTGCGGGACTCCACGCTCCACCAGGTGCCGGGCACCTGGGTCCCGTCGACGTAGAGCCGCTGGTCCACGACGTAGGGCACCGTCGGCGCGGTGCCGGCGATCGTCGGCTCGGAGGGTGCGACCGGATCGGGTGCGTCCCCCGGGCGACCGACGACCAGGGCCAGTCCACCGACGGCCAGGACGGCCGCGGCCGCCACGAGGAGCGGGGTGCGCCACCGGGTGCGCAGCGACGGCGGGGCCGACGGCGGGCGCCTGGAGGGCATCGGGGGCACGACCAGGCCACCGGCCACCTCGTCCAGCTCACGGGCCAGCTGGTCCTCCAGCGGCGTGCTCTGCGGGGGGCTCTGCTCACTCATCGCGGGCCTCCTCTCCGGGGTCGGTGTCGGGCCCGATGGCGGCTCGCAGCGACTTCAGCGCATGGTGGGCGGTGGACTTGACGTTGCCGGGGGAGCAGCCGAGCGTCTCGGCGATCTCCCGCTCGCTGAGCTGCTCGTAGTAGCGCAGCACGATCACGGCTCGTTGCCGCGGTGGCAGCGAGGCGACGTGCGGCCAGAGCGCCATCCGCTCCTCGGGACCCGCCGGTGCGGTGGTCCGCGGCTCCGGGGGCGCCTCGGACAGCACCTCGAGCCGGCGCGCCCGCGGGCGGTGCTGGGAGAGGTGCAGGTTGGTGAGCATCCGCCGCACGTACGCCGTCGGGTTGTCGGCCCGGGCGACCTTGCTCCAGGAGCGGTAGGCCTGCTCCAGGGTCTGCTGGGCGAGGTCCTCCGCGTCCGCGTGGTTGCCGGCCAGGAGGTAGGAGCACCGGTAGAGCCACGCCCACGCGGACGCGGCGTACTCGTCGAAGCCCGCCGCGTCCTGCGCCGGTCTGGTCGTGGTGAACACCGCTGCCTCCTTCTCCTACTCCACCTGACGCGAGTGAGGCGTGAGAGGTTGCGTCCGCGGGTCCCTTCGAGATGTAGGGGTGGGTTCACTCGCGAGGCTCGTACGACGAGGACTCGGCGCTCTCTGGTGTGTCATCTCGCGGGACGCCGCTGCTTCGCGCGGGGGAGAGACTTCCCGACTCCTGCACCCGCGACATCCAGCGTCCGAATGTCATCTGCGCCGCCGCGGCACTCGTCTCGACCGCCGTCGTGGTCGACGCGTCCACATCGGAGCGACCCATGAGACGGATCTTGAGCCCGTCCCGATCGCGCCACGCCCGCACGATGATGATCGTGGAGCTCGGTGTGTCCGACATGAGCAGAACCCTGCCCGAGCCCAGTCCTTCGGCCGTCACGGTGGCGTAGCGCTCCCGTCATCGGCACGGGGTCGAGTCCACGGGCGAGGCTCGTGGCAGCCGGTCGACCGCGGTTGACGAGCCATTGACGTTGGCGCCGTATGAGTGACGAGAGACCCCATCGTGTCGGAGAGGGCGTGGCTCGGATGTCAGGAACTGCGCCGGCACCGACGAGCGACGAGCTCACCCTGCACGTTCTCGGGCGCTTCGCCATCTTCGCGAACGAGCACCAGATCACCATCCCGAACAACGCCGAGAGGTTGTTGGGGTACCTCGCTGTGACGAGCACCGAGCAGCGCCGTGACATAGCAGCGGGCCGATTGTGGCCCTGCGGCTCCGACGACCGGGCGATGGCCAACCTCCGGACTGCCATCTGGCGGGTCCGCTCCGCCCACCCGCGTCTGCTGGAGGTGAAGCGGGACACCGTAGAGCTGGGTTCGCAGGTGCGGGTGGACTACGCGGACGTCACGGCCGAGGCGCACAAGCTCGCGCTGTCGTCGGACCGCTCGCACGTGGAGGTGCCGGAGTCGGTTCTCGAGGCCGAGCTGCTGCCGGGCTGGGACGAGGAGTGGCTGCTCCTCGAGCGCGAACGGCATCGCCAGGCGCGCATCCACGCCCTGGAGATCCTCAGCGCACGGCTCGCCGAAGCCGGTCACTTCGCACATGCCATCGATCTCGCTTGTGCGGCCATCCGGATAGAACCGCTGCGGGAGTCCGCGAACACCATCCTGATCGCGACGCATGTCGCCGAGGGGAACCGCACGGAGGCCCTGCGCCAGTTCCGTGCCTACGCCCACCTGCTGCGAGTGGAGACCGGGCTGTCACCGTCCTCGGAGCTACGGCAGGTGCTCGATGTCGACTCCTGCCCCGACTGACGTCGCCGGTGGCGCCTTGCTCGTGCGCTGGCCGTTGGTCGTCGCGCTGCACCTCCCGTTGACGTTGTCGCGACGGAAGGAAGGACGAGACGCCGATGTGACACCCCTAGCGTCGGCAGTGGGCAACACACGCCGCGTGGCCGGGACGACGGGTGGGTCCGCCCGACCGGTCGTGGCAGAACGAGACAGGAGAGCCCCATGGAGACGTCCGAGGCACACGGTGTCCGTCCGGGTCATGGGGGGCGGCCAGGAGAAGAAGCGTTCGTCGCCCTCAGCAGTCCCTTCGCCCCCAACGACCTCTTCGCCCCCGTTGCGGAGGCCCTCCAGCCCGGGGTGGCGAGCGTCATGTCCTCCCCGTTCACGGAATCCTTCGGCGTGCTGGACGAGTCGTCCATCGAGGCGGAGATGGGACACCTGCTGCTGGCCGAGCTGGAGGACGAGGAGTTCAACGAGTCCCTGGAGGCACTGGCGCAGGAGGCCGCCTGCCGCTACGCCGGCAGCACTGCTGGGTGGAGTCAGGAGGCAGGCGTGCCGGTGCTCGACCCCACCGACGTCGAGCAGTGGGTGGGGGCCATCAGCGCCCGGGCGGACGACCTGCTTGCGGAGCTTGAGCAGCACTTCATGGATCGGTCTGTCGAGACCGTCACCGAAGCTGAGCTCGACGAGGTCCTGGGCGGCAGTGTCCCGGGCCTCGAGGGGTTCACCGAACCGTTGGACGCCCAGGAGCTGTTCTGGGGAAGCCTGAAGAAGAAGCTCAAGAAGGTCGCGCGCGCGGCCAAGAAGGTCGTCAAGAAGGGCGTGCGACTGGCCAAGAGGTTCCTGCCTCTCGGGATGATCTATCGGGCTCTGCGACCGGTGATCAAGCCGCTGCTCCAGCGTGTCCTCGCGAAGGCGATCGGGAAGCTCCCCAGGAGCTTGCAGGGGCCGGCGCGCAAGCTGGCGCAGCGATACGGCGTGAGGTCTTCTGAGCTCGAGGGGGAGTCCGAGTCGCTCGGCACGGAGTTCGACCTCATCGCCAGTGAGGCGATCGCGGCGCCGGACTCCTCCTGGCTCGCAGCGTTGGAGGCCGAGCTCGCCTCGGGTCAAGAGACTGACGACCACGCGGGCAACCCGGCACAGCAGCTGGACATGGCGCGTGAACGCCTCACGCAGGAGCTGCTGAGTGCCGAGCCGGGGGACTCCCTGGATGAGGCGATGGAACAGTTCCTCCCCGTGGTGATGGCCGCCCTCCCCCTGGTGCGGACCGCGATCAAGCTGGCAGGGCGCAGACGGGTGGTAGGCGTCGTGGCCAAGCTGATCGCGAGGTTGATCCAGCCGATGGTCGGCCCCCAGCTGGCGCGTCCTCTGTCGGCTCAGATCGCGGACAAGGGGCTGGCGCTGTTGAGGCTCGAGGCCGAGGCAGCGAGTGATCGTCTGGGCGCCGAGGCCATGGTCGCGACCGTGGAGGAGACGATCGCAGACGTCTTCTCGGCCCCCGAGGGATGGCTGGACAACGAGCTGCTGACCGAGGTCGCCGTCCAAGAGGCCTTCGACGGTGCAGCGCTGCGGCACTTCCCGGATTCCGTGCTGCGACCTGAGCTGGCGGACCCCGAGCTCGAGGACGAACGGGGTGTGTGGCTGATGATGCCGCGGACGACGAGCCCGGTGTTCCGCTACAAGAAGTACAGCCGGGTCCGGCCGGTGCGGATCACCCGTCCCATGGCCCGAGGCGTGGTGTTCTCCGGCGGCGAGACGCTGGAGGAACGGCTTGCGGACGAAGGCGTCGGCGGGTGGCCGGTCGAGGCCGAGGTGCACGCCTACGAGCTGCTGCCCGGCTCGAACGAAGGCCATCTCGCGGCGTTCGAGACAGGGGACGGCGTCGAGTCGCACTACGAGGCCGCTCTGGAGTTCGACACGCTCGAGGAGGCGGGGACCCTGCCGCTCCCATCCGACCTGGCGCGCTCACTGCGGGCCTCCCGGACGGGGAACAAGAAGCTGGTCAGCATCCGCGTCGCAGGCCGCGGTGTCCGCAAGCGGTCACCGGTCGCCGTACGGCTCGACCTCGGGGGGACCCGACCGACCCTCCGGCTGCACCTCTGGGTCAGCGAGCGCCGGGCGCACGCGATGGTCGCGCAGCTGGCCGAGCAGCAGCATCGTGAGGTGGTGGGCGTCTTCCGCCAGCTCACCGGCGAGGGGATCCGGCGTCATGTGGGTAGGCGGCTGGCCGTGATCCTCGGCAACCGAGGCATCAGCCGCGACGCCGCCGTCTCATCGGCACTGTCGGAAGCGCTTCTCGACGGACTGGTCGCGGCACTGGCCACCCAGCTCTCGGCGCTGGCGCCGACGCTGACGGCCGCAGCGAGGAACCCCGCGGCGGGGTTGACGGTGACGGCCGCGTTCACGTTCGCGTCGAAGGACGCCATCGGCACCGCCAAGGCCGACCCACCGACGCTGTCGGTACGACCGGGACACCACCGTGAGTGACGCGGTGGCCCTGCACCAGCTGAGAGGCGAGATCTCCCACTGGCAGCAGGCCATCGACGCCTTGGGCGACCTCGAGACCGTGGCGTCGCCGGCGGCCTGGGAGTCGCTGGAGACGTATCTCCAGGATCGGGTCCGGAGTCGGTTGAACGAGCTCACCGGCTCGCTGAGGGCGGAAGCCTCGGCGGTGGCGTTGATGGTGGAAGGTGGCCCGGACCACACGAAGGTCCGGCAAGCGACGCTGCGCCTCCGCAGCCGCTACCTGCGCCTGGAGACCTTGCTCGACTTCTTCGGCGACGCGGTCAACAGCAGGACCAACCCTGCCCTCGGCGCGTTGCTGCGCGGCTACGACGTGCTGGCCGGCGACTCGATGGCGACGGTGCTCTCCCCACTGGGGATCGACGTCCCGCCGGTGCTGGTCTACCAGGACAAGGGCCTCGGCGCAGCCATCCTCAGGGCCGGGATCCGGTTGTGGGACGGCGGTCAGCTGTCTCCGGCTGCCGCCATCAAGCTCACCCGTCACAACCTTTCCTTCCCCACGGCCCTGCTGCACGAGACGGGTCATCAGGTGAGCGCCCTGGTGGGGCTCAACGACGAGCTTGCGGAGGCGCTGCGCACTGCCTTGTCCCGGAGAGGATCCCCGGTCGCGGACCTGTGGGCTTCCTGGGCGAGCGAGATCGCCGCCGACGTCCACGCCTTCCTGCACACCGGTTGGGCGCCAGTGACCGCCCTGGCCAACGTGGTCGACGGGACCACGGACCAGGTCTTCAGGATCCGTCCCGGTGATCCGCATCCCTTCCCGTGGGTCCGGGTCATGTTGAACGTCAGTCTCTGTCGCGGCTGGTTCGGCGCCGGGCCGTGGGACCACGTGGCGGAGGCATGGAGCGAGCGTCACCCACTCCGGGCAGCCGGGGTCGCCGGAGACGTGGCCCGGGACTGTGTGCCCCTTCTGGAGGAGATCGTGGACATCTGCACCCGGAGGCCGATGCGCTCGTTCCGCGGCGCATCCTTCGCCACCATGGTGGATCCGGCACGCGTGGCACCGACCAGCCTGACCGCACTCGAGGCTCAGGCGGGGAGCTCGTTGCTGACCTCCAGCTACCTGCGCCGTCGCGACCCCATTCGGATCCTTGCCCTGCTCTCGACCCGGGGGGCCCTGGACCCGGCGCACGCCAGGGTGCACCGAACCACCCTGACCGACTGGGTACGAGCCGTCGGCAACGACGGGCAACGGACGCGGGCGCGGTCCTCCGCTGCCTAGAACACCGACCGCTGAAGGAGACAGACATGACAGACGCGACAGGCAGCAGAGGTGCGGGCAAGACCCCCGACCCCGACGACGAGTTCATCGTCGCCGCCACGTCCTTCCTCACGACGGTCGACACCCGCCGGGCTGCCGATGCCCTGAGGACGATCGCCAACGCGATCACCCCCGCCGCCTCCGCCGAGCCGGAGGCGGTCGAGGTCGTGGTCGAGACTCGGTTCCGGGCCCTCGCAGGGGCCCTCGGGATGAACCGGCCGCCGATGTCCGAGCTGGTCACGGCGCGTTGGTGCGACGGCGAGCTGGTGGGCATCGTCCGGAGCGACCGGCACCAACCCATCGAAGGCGCCTACACGTACGCGACCCAGGGCGACAGGGCCGCCACGGGCCAAGTGAAGGGCGGCACCTGGGCGCCGGCCAAGTTCGACACGTCGCAGCCGGTGGACCGCTTCGAGCTTCGCGAGTCCTCTGACGGCGCCCCGGTCGCGGTCGGCGGGCCGATCCCGCCCGTACCCACGCGCTGCGGAGAATGAGGGAGTCCATCATGTTCATGAATCTTGCCCAGTGCTACCCGACGAACCCTGACGGGCGGCACGTGGTCCTCCAGCTGCCTGCGATCCAGCTGAGCCGCTGGCTCGACGAGGTCTGGTCGCGAGCGACGCTGCCGGCTGCCCTGCAGGGCGGGCCCGTCGACCAGGCCGGCCGAACCCTGCTGGCTCACCCGGCGGCCGTCGCCGGCGCGGCCCACGACATAGCGCCCTCAGGACTCGCACCCGTCCTGCCCACAGGCCCACCCGCACCCTTCACGCTCGCATCCGGGCCGCTGTCGGTCCCCGGCATCTCGAGCCGGTCCTCGGTTCCGCTCACGTGGCACCACCTGATCTACGCGTTGCTCATCGAGTCGACCGGCGCCCTCGACATCCTGGCCGAGGTGGCCCGGCGGCTGGTGAGCGGCGACTCGCTCGGCACCCTGACGGGGCCGAGCCTGGTGTGGTTGCGCAACACCGAGGAGCTCTTCTTCCGGGACCCGCCGCTGTTCTCGGTCGCAGGAGTCGTGAGTGACCTCCGTCCCTCCGCCGCGGTCGGCCGGCGCAACGCCTACTGGCGCTTGTGCGGCATGGACCTGCCGCACCAGATCCCTGCGGGATGGCCGGGGTCCGGACAGCCGGACTCGTGGAAGGTGCACACCGGCTCCGGGGTGAACTCCGACTTCCTCAGCAAGCTCACCGAGCTGCTCCGACAGGTGTGGATGGGGATCGAGAACCGGGACAACAAGAACGGTCCCAACCCGGCAGATCCCGACTACGTCGCCCTGCTGTGCCAAGCGTTGCGCGACATGCTGCTCGGACGTCGTCAGAACGGGCTCCTGGCTCGCGAGGAGTTCGTCTACGTCTCGGTGATGAGCTGGTTCCACCTGACCCTGCTGGACAGTCAGGCCCAGCCGGTGGACGCGCCGATCGTCCGCGACCTCCAGGCCGTCGGGACCGCCCCGGAGCAGCGCCTGGCCTACCTGGCGCAGAAGGTCGGGATGAAGCCCGCAGCACGATCTCGAGAGCTCTTCCTGATCGCCGAACCCATGTCCCTGTTCCTGCGCGAGATCGAGATGGGTACCTACAACAGCGCGGCACAGGCCCAACAGCTCTACGACGGGACCGCGCCGACCCTGGCCGACAACATGCGGAGGATCATCAACCTCTGGCAGTCCGCGACCGGACAACGGATCAAGGACCGCCCCTCAGGGTCAACCCCCGACTCCACCCACCAACCGCTGCGCGCCCCCTCGCCGGCGCCCATCAGCACGCCGACGCCGGCTGTGGCCTCCAACGGCAACGGGCGGGGGGCATGACATGCCTGGAGTGCAGAGCCCCTTCAGTGGTGTCCATCCACGCGAGCTCGAGCAGCTTCACGTCGGCGAGGCGGTCACGGAGGATGAGGTCCGGTTCGACGACGAGCACCCCGGATGGGACGGCCACGCAGCGCTGGACACGGAGTCGATCGGGACCGGACCGTGGACGCGGGAAGGCTTCGATGCGGAACCCGAGGAGGGCGAAGCCGGTGGTCTGCTCGGGGGCTTCGCTGATCTCGTCAGAAAGGGACTCGCGTCCGCGGCGGTCCTGGCGGCAGTGACGGCAGGGGAGCGGGACGAACGAGTCCTGACCGACCGGGTCTTCCACGCCCTGCACCCCGAGCTCGGCGGCCGAGCCCTGCGCCGTGACGAGCCGACGCTCGCACGCGAGTGGGTGCGGATTCGCGACCAGGTGGTACGCCGGGTGCTGCGCATGGCGACCACCGGGTCGACCTCGTCCACCGCCGGGCGGCAGCGGATGCGCACCCAGCAGGTCCGGGATGCCTGGTCTCGCTACGCCGGACGCAGTGACCTCATGGTCGGCGCTGATGTGCTCGGACGGCGGCCCCAGGTCAATCCACTGCTGCGTGACGCGGCGCAGGCGCTGGGCCGCGCACTCGAGGCGAGGGGCTACCGGGCCGAGCGCGTGGGCAGCTTCAGCGACCGCGTGATCCGAGGCACCGACCGGAAGTCCTTGCACGCCTACGGCGTGGCCATCGACATCGATCCGAAGTACAACCCACACCGCCGCGGCAAGCCGGGTCCGGCACGGTGGGCCACCGGGTCGACCCAGGAGGCACGCCGCGCAGAAGTCGCCGCGGATCGCGCGGACACGATCTTCACCGCCTCCCAGATCGCTGCGACTCGGACCGTCCGGACCGTCGACGGGCACCCCGTCTTCTACTGGGCCGGAGGCTGGACCCGATCCCCGGACGCCATGCACTTCCAGGTCGATGTCACCCCGGACGAGCTGTCCCGCGGGCTCGTCCCCGGCGCCCTGGAGCCGGTACCCGACGCGCACGAGTGGGAGGTCGTCGCCCCCGAGGAGACGTTCGATGAGGAGGACGAGGACGAGGACGAGTCGAGCGGTGCCCCGTGGGACGACGCCGAGGCTCGTCCGGAGGGGCCCACGTCCTGGGCACATCTGCTGGGAGGAGCGTCGCCGGCCGACGAGCTGGACCGTGAGGCGTTCGAGGAGGCCGGTTCCGACGGTGGAGGCCCGGAGGAGCTCGAGGGCGCGGGTGGGTGGGCGCAGGCGGAGGACGAGCGGCAGGCGTCTCCGGTCGTGCCGACGGTCGCCGCCTCCTTCTCTCCCCAGGCGTTGGCGGAGCTGCCGGACCTCATGCAGGCCCGTCCCCTCATTCGTCTGGAGGCCTCGCTTCCCACAGCCAACATCCTGTGGATGGTCAAGGACGCGTTGGGCAACCGCGGGGCGGAGCCCGGCTGGGCTGACCGGCTGCTGGTGGACATCAGCGACCTGCCGAAGGTCGTTGCGTCGTCGACGGTTCACGTGGCGGTGTTCAAGACCGTTCCGTTCGACGAGACCCAGCAGGACAAGCTCCAAGCGTTTCTGCGGTACAGCCGCAAGCAGTCGGGGGTCCAGGGGCAAGCCTTCGACGCCCTCGCGGTCGGCCCGTTCCAGCTCCACAGGACCCTGGAGGACCGGCTGGAGCTCCCGGCAGGATCCGTCGCTGCCCACGCAGGCCTCCCTTCTCAGATGAGTGCGCAGGAGGCGGCCCTCTACAAGCTGGTCGTCTACGCCGTGCTGCCGGCCGCGTTGGGACGGGTGGTCTCCCCTCGCGACCACCGGTCGCTCCGCAGCTTCGACTTCGCCAAGTGGAACCTGACCGAGGATCACGAGCGTCTGCTGGGCTCGCTGGCCCGTGAGGTCGTGCGCAGCTGGGTGTCGCGCCGGGTCGTCTCTCGGATCACCATCGAGGGCCACACCGATCCGGTCGGTCGACGCAGCGACAACATCAAGCTGGGCCAGCGCCGCGCCGACTCGGTGGCACGGCGGCTCAAGGAGCTCATCAACGACCACGGTGCCGCCATGCGATTCCCCGCCGGCGTGCTGGACAGGATCCAGTACGTCGTCACGTCACACGGCGAGGACCAGCTCTTCTCGAGGACCCAGCAGGCGCTCAATCGACGCGTGGAGATCACCGTCCACCGCGACTACTCGCCACCTCCCCAGCCACTCGACAAGGACTCGACCATCAGACGGCAGCGGGCGCTGCTGATGGGTGCCTCGCAGCTGGACCCTGCGGTCAGCAGCCGGATGCTCTGCCTCCTGGGCAAGGTGATGGAGGAAGGTAGCGATGACCGATATGCCAACGACACGCAGGTCTTCCTGATCAACAGGGACAACGCCATGCCCGCACCGACCGAGTGGAACCGTGCCCTCGCACACCTGCTCGACCCGAGGCTGTTCGGCCCGACGACCTCGGATGCGCGGGTGGCCGCCAACCTGGCGCGACTGGACGAGGACATCATCTCCGGCATCCTCAGGATGAACCAGATCGTCGCCTACGCCTCGGGTGCCTCGTGGGGGCTCGGCCTCCTGGCGCTGTCCACGTCCTTCAAGCAGTTCAACACCTGGGTGAACGAGCGGCTGAGGAACTCGTCGAGCATCTACAGCTGCTACGCCAAGGACTTCTCGTGAGGGGAGTCGGCGAACGAAAGAACCCGCTGCTGCGTACCGGAGACCGTGCGCGCATCGACCGCGCCCAAGCACGGCGACACCGCTGCCGCCGTCCTGGAGACTGGTCGGGCGGTCTTGGGTGGGGCGGATTTGTGTGGGCCCGCGCCATGTGTGACGGTTGAGCCACCGACGCGGGGTGGAGCAGCTCGGTAGCTCGCTGGGCTCATAACCCAGAGGTCGCAGGTTCAAATCCTGCCCCCGCTACACAGGCTGAAGGCCCGGACCTACTGGTCCGGGCCTTCAGTGCTTCCCAGGGCCGGGGAAGCACTGGCACTCGTTGAGGACGACGTCGCACTGATCCAGCCTCGCGGGACACAGGAGTTCCCACCGGTGTCGCGGGCAGGCCATCTCATGGTCATCGGCGGGTCGCGCTCGGTCGGCAGCGTCTGCGTCGCCAACGTCCGTTCGACCTGCTCGGGAGATCGATCATGCGCCTGACCCCACGACTGTCCATCGCGCTCGCCACCACCATCGCCGGCGCCACCGCCTCCTCGGCGTTCCTCGCGCCGTACGCCGCGGCGGCGGCCGGCCCGCCGGAGCACGTCAGCGTCGTCAACACCGCTCACCGCGGCGCGATGGGCCACGCCCCGGAGAACACGCTGGCCGCCTTCGAGCTGGGCGTCGAGATGCGCTCCGACCTGGTCGAGGCGGACGTCCAGCGCTCGAAGGACGGCGTCCTGGTGCTCATCCATGACACGACGCTCGCGCGCACCACCGACGTCGAGGAGGTCTTTCCCGACCGGGCGCCGTGGCGGGTCAGCGACTTCACCTACGAGGAGATCCGACAGCTAGACGCAGGCTCGTGGTTCGCCGAGGAGTACGCCGGCGAGCCGGTGCCGACGATGGCCGAGATGGTCCGGCTGATCCGACGCAGCCGCGCCGGGATCCTGATGGAGGTGAAGTCGCCGGCCCTCTACCCGGGGATCGAGGAGCAGGTCGCCGACGAGCTCGCGAGCTTTCCCGGGTACCTGACGTCAGCGGTCCGCGCCGAGCGCCTGGTCGTGCAGAGCTTCGACTGGGACTCCATGGCCCGCTACCACGAGCTCCAGCCCTCGGTGCCGGTCGGCCTGCTCGGCCGCCCCGCTGAGGCGCTCCTCCCGGAGCTGTCGACCTGGGCCGACCAGATCAACCCGAACCAGCGCTCCTTCGACGCCTCGTACGTCGCCGCCGTGCACGAGGTCGGGATGGAGGTGCACACCTACACCGTCAACGAGCGGGCGGACATGCACCTGGTCCTCGACCGCGGTGTCGACGGGGTGATCACCAACTACCCTGACGTCCTCGAGGACGTGCTCGCGCAGCGGCGCACCGCCGCCGACGCGGCCTAGGGCGTCCTCCCAGGTGTGGGGGAGCGCCTCGTCAAACCCTGTGTGCGTGAGAGTCGTCCACAGATTCGTGCAGACCCTGGACTCGGTCCGGGGATGCCTCTAGAATAGAACACATGTTCGAGCCTCGCGGTGACGCTCTCCCCGGTACGCCGGGTGAGTGCGTCGCCGCGCTCGAGGAGCTCGAGGCCCTCAAGGCCCACCTCTCGGCACGTCAGGTGCGGATCACCGCGCACCTCGACGACCTCCAGGCCGACGCCTCCGACCGCTCGGTCGGCGCCCAGGTCGGGTTGGCCCGCCACGAGTCACCGCACCGCGGCACCCGGCTGCGCGCGATGGCCTGCACCCTGGTCGACGACCTCCCGCACGTCCTGGCCGCTCTCGAGCAGGGCCTGATCAACGAGCACCGCGCCGAGATCCTCGCAGCCGAGGCAGAGCACCTGCACGCCGCAGACCGGCCCGCCTACGACACCCAGCTCGGCGAGCTCCTCGCCACCGGCGCACCCGCTCGGCGACCGGGCCCTGCGCCTGGCCGCCCAACGCATCGCGATGCGCCTCGACGACCAGGCCGCCACCAGGCGCCGCGAACGCGCCCACCGCAACCGCCACGTCACCGCCCAACGACGCGAGGACGGCACCACCCAGATCACCGCCACCGTCTCCGATGTCCACGGCGCCGCGGTCATGCAGTCCCTGCACACCCGCGCCGCGAGCGAGAAAGCCCGGGACGGGGAGGACCGCTCCTTCGCCCAGATCGTCGCCGACCTCTTCGTCGCCCGCCTCACCGGCCAGGTCACCGCCACCGCCACCCCGATCGCGCTCAACCTCGTCGTCTCCGCCGAGGCGCTCCTCGGTGACGGCGACGAGCCCGCTGAGATCGTCCCGATGGCACGGCGGCGCCGGCGGACCGATCCCCGCCTCCGTGGCCCGCAAGCTCCTCACCTGCTCCCCCGACATGGCCACCCGCATCCGGCGGCTCTTCGCCGACACCGACCACCTCGTCGCCATGGAGTCCACCTCCCGCACCTTCGACGGACTCCTGCGCCACCTTCGTCACCCTGCGCGACCGCACGTGCCGCACCCCCTGGTGCAACGCCCCCATCCGCCACCTCGACCACATCACCCCCGACCACGACGACGGCCCCACCACCGCCGCCAACGGCCAAGGCCTCTGCGCCGGCTGCAACCAGCTCAAGGAAGAACCCGGCTGGCACCACCAGGCACTCCACACCGACGACCTCGACCCCCACGAGGTCCAGATCACCTCACCCGCCGGCCAGACCACGCGCACCAGAGCCCCCGACCCACCCGGACTCGTCCCACCCGAACCCACCTGGGTCGAGACCTGGCCCGGCCACTGGGTCCTCACCGCCTGAGTGTCCGGCTCCGCGTCAGCGGCGGGTGCACAGCGACGCGTCTACACCGAACGGGGTAGCAGCGGGGTCCGGAAATCGGATGGTGCGGGCCCGGGCCGTAATCTTTCTTCGTGAACGACGTGCACGTCATCGCCTACTTCGCCGATGACCCGACCCGGACCTACCAGCTCGTGCAGTGGCTCGACGTGCTGGCGCTGCTGCACGAGCAGCACCCGGTGGCGATCGTGGTGCGCGACCCCGGCTCCGCCGAGGTGCTGCGCGAGCGCACCGACCTGCCGGTGCTGTGCGCCGTGGAGTTCCCCGAGCTCACCGCGCTCTACGAGGAGCTCGACGCGAAGGTCGTGCTCTACTGCAACAACTCGATGCTCAACTTCCAGTCGTTGCTCGACGGGCGGCGCCTGCACGTGCACATCAACCACGGCGAGTCCGACAAGCAGTCGATGGCGAGCAACAACGCCAAGGCCTACGACCGGGTGTTCGTGGCCGGCGAGGCCGCCGTGCAGCGCCACGTCACCGGCCTGCTCGAGCTGGACACGCGCCGGCTGGTGCGCACCGGGCGCCCGCAGCTCGACCTGCGGCCCGCACCGCTGCTGGCGCCGAGCGCCCGGTGCACGGTGCTCTACGCGCCCACCTGGGAGGGCGACGCCGACTACAACGACTACACCTCGCTCGACGTGCTCGGCACCCGGATAGTGGAGCAGGTCCTGGGTGTGCCCGGCCTGCGGCTGGTCTACAAGCCCCACCCCAAGATCCTCACCAGCACCAGTCCGGGGGTGCTGGAGGCCCACCTCGAGGTGCTGCGCCTGATCGCCGAGGCCGGCCGGCGCGACCCCGGGGCGGGCCACGCCGAGGTCCTGCGCGGCGACATCCTGGCCGTCATCCCCGACTGCGACGTGATGATCACCGACGTCTCGTCGGTGGGCCTGGACTGGCTCTACCTGCGCACCGAGAAGCCGATCTTCCTCACCGACCCGCACGACGACGGTGAGCGGCTGCGCCGAGACGTGCCCGTCAGCCGGTGCGCCGACGTCGTCGACCGCACGACGGTCGACGGACTGGGCACCCTGCTCGCCAGGCGGCTCCGCCGCGACGAGCACCACCTGGCCCGGATGGCGATGCGCCACCACTACTTCGACGACCTCCAGGTCGGGGAGAGCACCCGACGCTTCCTCGACTCCGTCAGCGACCTGGTGGGCCTGCGCGACCGGCTGGTGGGCGAGGTGGACCCGGTGGGCTCGGCCGACCGCGTCACCGAGACCATCGCCTGAGCCGTCCGTCGCGAAGGACGGGCGGCGGGCTCAGACCTTCTTCACCACGCTCGACTTGAGCTGCATGGGGCCGAAGCCGTCGACCTTGCCCTCGATGTCGTGGTCACCGACGCCCTGGGCGATCCGGATGCCCTTCACCCGGGTGCCGACCTTGATGGAGCCGGCGGCGCCCTTGACCTTGAGGTCCTTGACGATCGTCACCGTGTCACCCTCGGTCAGCACGTTGCCGACGGCGTCCTTGACCACGGGTACGGCGTCGCCCTCTGCCGCGGTGTCCGCGGGGGACCACTCGTGAGCGCACTCGGGGCAGGCCAGCAGGGCGCCCAGCTCGTAGGTGTACTCGCTGTGGCACTCAGGGCAGGGGCTCAGGGTGTCGGACATGCCGCGATCCTAGGGCGGGCCGCCGGCGCTCCGGGGCGCGTGGCAAGCGCTGGTCAGGTTTGTGCAGGTGGACGTGGCGATGATCGCCACATGAGGCTCTTCCACGGGTCGACGCCCGGCACCCACCCCACCGTCGCGGCGCTCGTCGCACAAACGTGGTTGTCGGGAGCCGGCCAGCGGCTCACGAGCACTCCTGGGTCCCCGCGTCGAGCGTGCGTCCCTCGACGTCGACGAAGCGCCAGTCGAACGACGTCGGCGACAGGCCCAGCTCCAGCACGCCGAACGCCTCGTCGGCGGTGAACCGCGACCCCGTCGCCATGTCCCCGATGTCGTAGAGCGATCGGCCGCCGGTCCCGACGACGAAGTGCGTGGCCCGGGGGCCGGAGTCGACGACCCGGCCGTCGGCATCGATCGGGGCGAAGCGTTCGTAGTCGTGGTCGTGACCGGCCAGGGAGAGGTCGACGCCCCCGTCGACCGCGGCCGACCACAGACCGTCCACCTGCTCCTGCGAGCCGTGACCGGTCGAGGAGGACCACCGCGGGTGGTGCATCGCCACCACGGCGCAGTCGGTGGGGTGGGCGGCCAGGTCGTCGGTCAGCCAGGCCGCCTCCTGCGCGCAGTCGACGTCCTCGCAGTTCGAGTCGAGCAGGTAGACCCGCCAGGCCCCGACCTCCTGGACGTAGTACGGACTGGTGTCGAAGTAGCCGACGTACCCCTCGGCGCCGTCGCTCTGGTACTCGTGGTTGCCCGGGACCGGCGCGATGATGTCGTCGAACCGCCCCCACGAGGGAGCCCAGCCGCGCTGGAACTCCTCGAGCCGCCCCGACTCGTACTGCAGGTCGCCGAGGGCGATGACGGCGTCGGGCTCCAGCGAGGCGGCCAGGTCGGCAGTGGCCTGCTGCTGGCACTCGTCGTCGGTGACCTGCAGGTCCGGCGGGCAGACGATGTCGCCGACGGCGACGACGGGCACCGTGGTGCCCGGCCCTGTGGTGGACACCTCGGCCGGTGCACCGCACCCGGGCCCCGCCACGGCGACGCCGAGCGAGAGGAGCAGGGCGCTCGCCCTGGCTCGCGGGACGGCCCGACCTCGGCGCCCACATGGTGGGCGCCGACGGCCGGGCCTGGGTGCAGCAGCCGTGCGCGGGGACACGGATCGAGGTCTGCTGACCGTGTCCACTCAGGCCGGCTGGACCACGTCGAGCACCTCCAGCACCTGGGCTGCGCTCTGAGCGGCCTCGAGCCGGGCCACCTGGTCGGCATCGACGAAGACCTCGGCGATGCGGCGCAGCAGCTTGAGGTGGTCGTCGCCGGCCCCGGCGATCCCGATCACGAACCGGGCGGGCTTGCCGTTCCAGTCGACCGGGTCGGTGTAGCGGACGAAGGTGATCGCCGAGCGCCGGATGGACGGCTTGGCCTCGTTCGTGCCGTGCGGGATCGCCAGCCCGTTGCCCATGTACGTCGACACCGACGTCTCGCGATCGTGCATCGCCACGACGTACGCCGGATCCACCGCACCCACCGAGACCAGCAGGTCCCCGGCGCGTGTGATGGCGTCGTCGCGCGACTCGACGGTGGCGTCGAGGACGATCGACTCGGCAGCCAGCAGGCCGTGCGGGGGGCCCGGCTCGGCCGTGGCCGCGCTGGGGGCGGCCGCCGGGTCCGCGTTGGTGCGAGCGAGCAGCTCGACGATCTCGTCGTAGCGCGGACTGGACATGAAGTCGTCCACCGACACGTGCAGTGCCGAGCCGGTCCGCTGGCGGGCGCGGTCGGTGAGGTCCTGGTGGGTGACGACGAGATCGTAGGAGTCGCTCAGGTTGGAGATCGCCTGGTTGACCACGGTGACGTCGGTGAAGCCTGCGGAGTGCACCTTCTTGCGCAGCACCGAGGCGCCCATGGCCGAGGACCCCATGCCGGCGTCGCAGGCGAAGACGATCGACCGGATGGCGCCCTGGTGGTCGGACGTCCCGCGACCGCCGCCGAGCAGCGCACCCGAGACCGACGACGACTTGCCCTTCATCGCCTCCATGCTCGCGGTGGCAGCGACGAGCTGGTCCTCGGGGTCGTCGCTGCGGTCGGTCTTGAGGAGCAGGGCCGCCACCACGAACGTCGCCGCCGCTCCGCCGACGACGGAGAGGGTGACGCCGATGAAGCTGTTGCTGGGCGTCTGGGCGTAGACCGCGATGATCGATCCCGGCGCCGCCGGTGCGCGCAGACCCGAGTTGAAGATGACGTTGATGAAGATCTGCGTCATGCCGCCCGCGATCATCGCCAGGATCAGCTTGGGCTTCATCAGCACGTAAGGGAAGTAGATCTCGTGGATGCCGCCGAAGAAGTGGATGATCGCGGCGCCGGGAGCGGACGCCTTGGCCAGGCCCTTGCCGAACATCGAGTAGGCCAGCAGCAGGCCCAGCCCCGCGCCCGGGTTGGCCTCGAGCAGGAACAGCACGGACTTGCCGTTCTCCAGCGCCTCGTTGCTTCCCAGCGGGGTCAGGACGCCGTGGTTGAGCGCGTTGTTGAGGAAGAGCACCTTGGCCGGCTCGATGATGATCGAGGTGAACGGCAGCAGGTTGTTGGTGACCAGGACGTCGATCCCGTCCTCGAGGCGGTTGGCGATCCACAGGACGATCGGGCTCATCACGAAGAAGCCGAAGGTCGCCAGGACGGCGCCCCAGATGCCGACCGCGAAGTTGTTGACCAGCATCTCGAAGCCGGGCTTGATCTTGGTGTCCCACAGCGCGTCGATGCGCCGCATGGACCATCCACCCAGCGGGCCCATGATCATGGCCCCCATGAACATGGGGATGTCCGTGCCGGCGATCACGCCCATGGTGGCGATGGCGCCCACCACCCCGCCTCGCGTCGGGCTGGCGTCGTACATCATCTTGCCGCCGGTGTAGCCGATGAGCAGGGGCAGCAGGTAGGTGATCATCGGGCCGACGATGCCGGCGTCGGCGAAGTCGCCCCAGCCGCCGATCTCGGCCACCCAGCTGTCGGGCGCCAGTCCTCCGGAGCCGCCCCAGTTGAGCCACCCCTTCTCGATGAAGAGGGCGGTGATGAGCCCCCAGGCGATGAACGCGCCGATGTTGGGCATCACCATGTTCGAGAGGAACGTCCCGACCTTCTGGACCTGGACCCGGGCTCCTCCGGGAGTCGCCTGTGTGGTTGCCATGGCACCTTCCTTGCTGTCCTGCCCGGTGAACACCGGGGGTGGTGAAGATCGACGATCTGTGACCGGGGTCACGGATCTGTGAATATCTTTGTATCGCGCCGAAATGGACAAAGTCAAGGGTATTTCCAACACAATCAAGCCTAAAACCACAAATACGTGGTAATGTCTCGTGAGTCAGCCGTCGAGGCAGCACCAGAGATCGGCAGCCGGCGTGACCACCGCTCGGCCCGCTCGGTCGAGTCACTGTGACGACATGAAGGACGTGACGATGAAGGCTCTGCGGTTCTATGCCCCCGAGGACGTACGCCTCGAAGACGTGCCCGAGCCCGAGTGTGGACCCGGCGAGGTCAAGCTGCGGGTGCGCAACTGCTCGACGTGCGGGACGGACGTGAAGATCTTCCACAACGGCCACCAGAACCTGACGCCGCCGCGCACGATCGGCCACGAGATCGCCGGTGAGGTGGTCGAGGTCGGTGCCGATGTGAACTCGACGTACGGCAGCGAGTGGGCGGTGGGTGACCGTGCGCAGGTGATCGCGGCGGTGCCGTGCGGTGACTGCCACGAGTGCCACAAGGGCTGGATGGCGGTCTGCCAGAACCAGACCTCGGTCGGCTACCAGTACGACGGCGGCTTCGCGGAGTACATGATCGTGCCCCAGCAGGTGCTGAAGGTCGACGGTCTCAACCGCATCCCCGACAACGTCGGCTTCGACGAGGCCTCCGCTGCCGAGCCCTTCGCCTGTGCGATCAACGCCCAGGAGCTGCTCGGCATCGAGGAGGGTGACACCGTCGTCGTCTTCGGCGCGGGCCCCATCGGCTGCATGCACATCCGCATCGCCCGCGGCGTGCACAAGGTCGGTCCGGTCTACCTCGTCGACGTCAACGCCGAGCGCCTGCAGATGTCGGCCGACGCCGTCGGCCCTGATGAGACGATCAACGCCGCCGAGGTCGACGTCGTCGAGCGCGTGATGGAGCTGACCGGTGGTAGGGGCGCCGACGTGGTGATCACCGCCACCGCCGCCAACGTCACCCAGGAGCAGGCCATCGCGATGGCTGCTCGCAACGGGCGGATCTCGTTCTTCGGGGGACTGCCCAAGACCGACCCGACGATCACCGTCGACTCCAACGTCGTGCACTACCGCCAGCTGCACATCCACGGCGCCAACGGCTCGGCTCCCGAGCACAACAAGCGGGCCCTGGAGTACATCTCCACCGGGCAGGTGCCGGTCAAGGACCTGATCACCGAGCACATCCCGCTCGACCGGGTCCTCGAGGCGTTCTCGATCGTCAAGGAGGGCAAGGCGATCAAGGTGACCGTCGAACCCTGATCTCCGCACGTCGACGCCCGGGCCTCCTGTCGGAGGCCCGGGCGTTCGTCGTCTCAGCCCAGCAGCTCGAGCACGGCCGCGCGTCCGCCGGCCGGGTCGCTCGCAGCCAGGGCGGCCTCGGCGGCGTCCTCGCACTGTGCGGAGGTCACGCTGGCCAGGCGGGCGCCCACCGGACGCGTCGCGGCAGCGGCCATGGAGAGCGACGTGATCCCCATGCCGACCAGGACGCAGGCCAGCAGGGGGTCTGCGGCGGCCTCGCCGCAGACCCCGACGGGCTTCTGGGCCTGGCGTCCCGCCTCGGCGGTGATGGCGATGAGCTGCAGCACGGCCGGCTGCCAGGCGTCGGTGAGGTGGGCGAGCTCGGAGGCCATGCGATCGGCGGCCATCGTGTACTGCGTCAGGTCGTTGGTCCCGATCGAGAGGAAGTCGACCTCCTCGAGCATCCGGTGGGCGAGCAGGGCTGCGCTGGGCACCTCGACCATGACGCCGGCCGACATGCCCCGCGCGCGGACCTTGGCGCCGAAGTCGGCTGCCTCGGCGACGGTGGCCACCATCGGGGCCATCACCCACGCCTCCGTGCCGGTGGCGGCTGCGGCCATCGCGATCGCGTCGAGCTGACGGTCCATCAGGCCAGGGTTGGCGAAGGAGAGCCGGAGGCCGCGCACGCCCAGGGCGGGGTTCTCCTCGCCGGGCAGGGTCGCGAACGCGACCGGCTTGTCCGAACCGGCATCGAGCGTGCGCACCACGACGTACCGGTCGTCACCGAAGGGCGCGAGCACCCGCTCGTAGATGCGCGACTGCTCCTCCACGCTCGGCTCGGTGGCCTGGTTCAGGAAGCACAGCTCGGTGCGGAACAGGCCGACCCCCTCGACCGGTGACTGTGCCGCCAGCGTCGCCGACTGGGCGTCGGCCACGTTGGCGAGGATCTTGACCGCGAGCCCGTCCGCCGTGGTCCCCGGGCCGGTCCAGGTCTCGTGCGCGGCGCGGTCCCTGGCTGCGGCGGCGACCTGCTGCTGTGCCCACGCCTGCTCGGGCTCGATGTGGATGGTGCCCTGCTTGCCGTCGATCAGCACCACTGTCCCGGGGGCGATCTCGAGGAGGCCCTCCACGCCGACCACGCACGGGATGCCGAGCTGGCGGGCGATGATCGCGGTGTGGCTGGTCGGACCGCCGCGCTCGGTCGCCAGGGCCAGGACGAGCGCGGGGTCGAGGTCGGCGGTGTCGGCCGGGGCCAGGTCCTCGGCCACGAGGATCGAGGGCACTGTGGGCGTGGGGAGGCCGGGCTCCGGCTCGCCCACGACCCGCGCCACGAGGCGGCGCTCGATGTCGCGCAGGTCGGCCACCCGTTCGGCCATCAGTCCTCCGAGCTGGAGGAACACGGCCGCGAACTCGTCCACCGCGTCGTGCACCGACGACAGCAGGTCGGCTCCGCCGCGCAGGCGCTTGCGCACCGCCCCGCGCAGTCCGCGATCAGCGGCGAGCCCGGCGCTGGCGCGCATCACCGCGGCCACCTGACCGGTCGCTGCGTCGGCCTTCGCGGCGTACCCGGCGGTGACCGCGGCGGCAGCGTCGTCGTAGGCGGCCAGGGCCGCCTCGGCGTCCGCGAAGCCCCCGGTCCCGAAGGCGGCGATCGCCGTGCTGGAGACTTCGCCGGACGCCACCACCACGGGGCCGTACCCGACTCCAGGCACCACGGGGGTGCCCGTCAGGGAGGGGTGGTGCTCGGGCTGGGGTGCGCTCGTCGACGTGGCCACGATCACACGGTAGCCCGTTCCGACCTTGACAAGCAACACAATCGGGCATAGAACAACATGCACAAAGACTGAAAGAGAGCGTCTCCATGTATGCAGAAGAGCGACAGCAGGCCATGGTGCGGCTGGTGGAGCAGGAGCGTCGGCTCTCCGTGGTCGCGCTGGCCGAAGCGTATGCCGTGACGACCGAGACGGTGCGCCGTGACCTGTCCCAGCTCGAGCGACTCGGGTTGGTCCGCCGGGTGCACGGCGGCGCGGTCCCGGCAGGGTCCTTGAGCACCATCGAGTCCGAGCTCAGCGAACGGGCCACGATCAACACCGACCTCAAGGACGCCATCGCCCGGGCGGCCCTGAGCCAGCTGCCGCCCGACGGTTCGACGCTGCTGATCGACGCCGGCAGCACGACGGCCCGTCTGGCCTCGATGATCCCGCACGCGAGACGGCTGACCGCCTTCACCCATGCCGTGCCCGTGGCCGCCCGGCTCGTGAACCACCCGCAGATCGAGCTCCACCTGCTTCCGGGACGGGTGCGCGCCACCACCCAGGCCGCGGTGGGTGCCGAGTGCGTCGCGGCCCTCGACCGGGTGCGAGCCGACACCGTGTTCCTCGGCACCAACGCACTCAGTCGGGACCACGGCCTGTCCACACCCGACAGCGACGAGGCGGCGACGAAGAGCGCTCTGGTCGCCTCGGCCCGACGGGTGGTCGTGCTCGCGGACTCGAGCAAGTTCGACAAGGAGTCGGCGATCCGCTTCGCCACCCTGGACGACGTCGACTGCCTCGTCACCGACTCCGGCATCACCGGGGACTACCGCGACGAGCTGGAGTCGCTCGGCATCGAGGTGATCGTGGCATGAGCACGCCGGCTGCTCGGTCCTGCATCGTCACCCTCACCCCCAACCCCAGCACCGACCGCACCGGGACGCTCGCCGGCCCGCTCGAGCGGGGAGCGGTGCACCGGCTCGAGACGGTCACCTCGCAGGCCGGCGGCAAGGGGGTCAACATCTCCCGTGCCTGTATCGCGGCTGACGTCGACACCGTCGCGGTCCTGCCTGCCACACCCGACGACCCCTTCGTGCACCTGCTGGCCGCGGCCGGGATCCCCTACAGCCTGGTGGCGGGCCCCGGTGCCGTGCGGGTCAACCTCGCGATCACCGAGCCGGACGGGACGACCACGAAGCTCAACAGCCCCGGGCCACCGGTCACGAGCGCCTGCCTGGACGCGCTGGCCGACACGCTGGGCGACCTGGCCGAGCAGGCCGACTGGATGGTGCTCGCCGGATCGCTGCCCCCGGGCGCGCCGCTCGGGTGGTACGCCGACCTCGTCGCCATGCTGCGGGGGCGCACCAAGATCGCCGTCGACACCAGCGACGCCCCGCTGCAGGCCCTGGTCGACCAGCTCGAGACGGCTGCGCCACACGTGATGAAGCCCAACGGCGAGGAGCTCGCGTCGCTGACCGGTGCGGACCCGGAGCACCTCGAGTCCGACCCCGCGGCCGCGGCCCAGGCGGCGCAGCGGCTCCTCGACCGAGGGGTCGAGACGGTGCTGGCCACGCTGGGCGGCCAGGGCGCCGTCCTGGTCACCGACGGTGGTGCCTGGCACGCCGCTGCGCCCGAGATCGAGGTCGTGAGCACCGTCGGTGCGGGCGACTCCAGCTTGTTCGGCTACCTGCTCGGCGCCCTGCACGACCTGGAACCGGCCGCCCGGCTGGCGCTCGCCGTCGCGTACGGCAGCGCTGCCGCGAGCCTGCCCGGCACCACCATCCCCCGACGTACCCACGTGCACCCGGACCGCGTCGTCGTACGCAGGCTCCCGCACGTGGTGCACCCGATGTAGGTCCTGAACACACCGCCCGACCCGAAGGAGCAACACATGCCCACCACCACCGTCACGGTCGGCTCGACCGTCGGCCTGCACGCACGACCGGCCGCGATCATCGCCGAGGCAGCGGGAGACCTCGACTCCGAGGTCCTCATCGGACTGCCCGGCAGCGAGGGCGTCGACGCAGGGTCGTCGCTCCTCATCATGACACTGGGAGCCGGCCACGGAGATGCGGTCGAGGTGACCGGCGACGTCGAGGCCGACGTCGCCGCGATCGCCGCTCTGGTCGCGCAGGACCTGGACGCCGACTGAGCCCACCGGCTCAGAGGTCGGCGTACCCCTCGCGGTAGGTCGGGTACGCCGGCACCCAGCCGGTCGCCCGGAGCCGGGCGTTGGAGATGCGCTTGCCGTGCGCCCGCGCGCGCTCGCCCACCTGGGGAGCGTCCACGCCCAGCTGCTCGGCGATCTCGGCCGCGACGTCACCCATCAGTGCCGGCTCGTCGTCGTTGCCGAGGTAGACCGGCTCGGGGTCCTCGGCCCGCGTGAGCAGGTGCACCACCGCGGCCGCGGCGTCGTCGCGGTGGATCCGGTTGGTCCAGCGGTCGGGGTCGCCCACGTCGCCGGCCCGGACCCGGTCGACCAGCCGCGCCCGGTCGCCGCCGTACAGGCCCGAGCAGCGCAGCACGGTGCCACCGGGCAGCCGCGAGGAGAAGAGCTCCTCCGCCTCGAGCAGCACCCGGGCGGGACCGTCCTTCGGCGACGGCGGGTGGCTCTCGTCGACCAGGGCGCCGTCGGGCTCGTCGCCGTGCACGCCGGTCGAGGAGACCAGCACCGCCCGGACCGGCCGTTGGTCGGCCGCCTCGACGGCGTCGAGCGCGCGCCGCATGCCGTCGACGTACGTCGCTCGGTAGGCGTCCTCGCTCCGGGGGCGCGCCGTCAGGGCGACGACGAGGTAGCGCAGAGCGAGGTCGGGGAGCCGCGGGACGTCCTGGGTCAGGTCGACCGAGAGGCCCCGCAGGGGCGGCGGCACCCGATCGGCATGGCGCCGCAGGCCGAGGACGGAGTGCCCCCGCTCGGCCAGCCGGAGTCCGATGCGGGACCCGAGGTCGCCGCAGCCGATCATGAGCACGTCGGGGTCCACGCGCCCGAGCCTAGGACACCCTCGGGCGGGGTGCCTGCGCTGCGAAGCGCCGACTGCGCGGAACAGGCGTACTGTCATGAGACGGAGCCGTTCAGGCTCCCTCCCAAAGGATGCGCCATGAGCGACAAGTCCCCCCGTCAGAAGATGACGAAGAAGGTCGGCAAGTCCATCAAGGAGAAGCGGGCCGCCAAGCGCGGTGACGCCGGCGTCGGTGCCGTCGCCGACAAGATCAACCCGTCGAAGGGCAAGTGACGGCTCGCACGTCGCCCCTGACGCCACCTCTCCTGACACTGGGTGTCATCGCCTCGTCGGCGAAGGAGAACGAGCACCGGTTGCCGCTGCACCCGGACCACCTCGCCCTCCTCGACGCGGATCTCGGTGCCCGGATCACCCTCGAGCACGGGTACGGCCGGCGCTTCGGCGCCACCGCCGCCTCCCTGGCTCCGTGGGTGGCCGGGTTCGCGAGCCGCGAGGAGATCCTGGCGACCTCGGACGTCGTGCTGCTGCCCAAGCCGCAGCTCGAGGACGTGGCCGCGCTCAGCGCCGGCCAGGTCCTGTGGGGCTGGCCGCACTGCGTGCAGGACACCGAGATGACCCAGCTGGCGATCGATCGCGGGCTGACCCTGATGGCGTTCGAGGCGATGAACCACTGGACCCGTGAGGGCCGGTTCGGGCTGCACGTCTTCCACAAGAACAACGAGATCGCCGGCTACGCCTCGGTGCTGCACGCCCTCGAGATCGCCGGGCTGACCGGTCACTACGGGCGCCGGCTCAGCGCGGTGGTGATCGGCTTCGGCGCGACCGCGCGCGGAGCCGTCACCGCCCTCAACGCCCTCGGCGTGCACGAGGTCGCGGTGCTCACCAACCGCGAGGTCGCGGCCGTCGGTTCACCGATCCACTCGGTGCGGATCCGGCAGATGCACCACGACCCCGACGGCAAGCGGCTGACCCACGTGATCACCGAACGCGGGCGTGAGCCGTTGGCGGCCTACCTCGCCGAGAACGACATCGTCGTCAACTGCACCCTGCAGGACACCGCCGACCCGCTGACCTACCTCGAGACCGAGGACCTGGCGGCCTTCCGGCCCGGCAGCGTCATCGTGGACGTCTCGTGCGACCTCGGCATGGGGTTCAGCTGGGCTCGGCCCACGACCTTCGACGAGCCGTCCTTCCGGGTCGGTCCCGACGTCGTCTACTACGCGGTCGACCACAGCCCCTCGTACCTGTGGAGCTCGGCGACCTGGGAGAACAGCAACGCGCTGATGCCCTTCCTGCGACCGGTCCTCGAGGGGCCGGCGTCGTGGGACGCCAACGAGACCCTGAGCAAGGCGATCGAGATCCGCGAGGGGCGCGTCGTCAACCCGGCGATCCTGGCCTTCCAGGGCCGCCGCAGCGAGCCGCCGTACGCCGTGGACTGAGGCGGTTCGAGCCCCGCTCAGCCCAGGCGCAGCAGCTGGACGACGCGGCGGGCGGCCTCGCCGCCCTCGCTCTCGGCGACGTCGAGCGCGGTGCGCACGTCGAGGCCGTCGAGCAGGGGAGCGGTGGCCGCCGCGACCGCGGCCGGGGTGGCGCCGCCGCGTCCGGCGGCGGCGTACAGGCGCTCGAGGCGGGCCTCGGCGCCGTGCAGGTCGGCGGTCTCGAAGCTCCACGGCTCGCGGTGGTCGCGGTCGACGATGAGGGTGCGCAGCGCGGCCGGGGTGCAGGCGTGCAGCACGTCGTCGACCAGGACCAGGTTGCCGGTCGACTTGGCCATCTTCTCGCCGTCGAGGCGGACCTCGCCGACGTGCAGCAGGGCGCGGGCGAAGGGGGTCACGCCGGTCAGGGCCTCGACCATCGCGGCCTGGTAGGCGTGGTGGGGGAAGACCAGGTCGTCGCCGCCGACGAGCACGTCGACGGAGGAGCCCTGGACGTTCAGCGCCATCGCGGCGCACTCGGCGTGCCAGCCCGGGCGTCCCCAGCCCCACGGGCTCGGCCAGGCCGGGTGCTCCTCGGTGGAGGGGCGCCACACGGCCACGTCGAACGGGTCGTCCTTGTCGGTGCGGTCCGGCTCGTCGCCGAACGCCGCCGAGAGGGCACGCGCCCGCTCGACGTCGAGGCCGGCGCGCTCGACCACGTGGGCGCCCCGGAACCACACCGTGCCGTCGCGCTCGTACGCCGCACCCGCGACGAGCAGGCCCTGCGCGAGCTGCTGGACCGCGTCGACGTGGTGGCGGGCCCGCGGGCACGAGGACGGGGTCGCGACCCGCAGCGCGCGCATGCTCTGGTCGAAGACGGCTTCCTGGGTCAGGGCGAACTCGTCGTAGTAGCGCCCGCGCTCGCGCGCCGCGGTGGTGAGCACGTCGTCGACGTCGGTGATGTTGCGGCAGGCATGCACGTCGACTCCGGTCGACTGCAGCACCGAGGTGAGCACGTCGGCCCACACGAAGGTCGCGGCGTGGCCCAGGTGGGTGACGTCGTAGGGCGTGATCCCGCAGGTGTAGACCCGGGCCGTGCCGACCACGGGGAGCGCGTGCCCGTCGAGGCGCAGCGAGACCGGGGCCGGCGGGGTCTTACCGGTGCGCTGGGTGGGATCGGCGGTGCCGGAGCTCATCGACGTGGGGGCCATGCCTCATCCTCGCACCCCGCCCACCCGGCGCAAATCTCCCTGTGACCCGGCGCAAATGTCACCTCGAGTCGGCCCAGATCTCGCTGTCACCCGGCGCAGATCTCTGGGTGACCCGGCGGGGATGTCGCGCCGCCCCGGCGTGCATCGGCGCCCGTTTCGACGGTGCCTGGACCGTCGATCTAGGCCGGCTCGGTGCGACATTTGCGCCGGCTCGGCGGAACATTTGAGCCGGGTCGCGGTGGACGGGCGGGCGCGGGTTGTCATGGGTCAGCCGGCGACGGGGGCGGCTGGGAGGTGCAGCACGAACCGGGCACCCCGCCCGGGCGCGGTGTCGACGCCGAGCGTGCCGCCGTGCGCCTGCACCAGCGAGCTCGCGATCGCCAGGCCCAGGCCGGTGCCGCCGTCGCTGCGGTTGCGGGACTCGTCGGCGCGGTAGAAGCGCTCGAAGACCCGCTCCGCCTCGGCGGCACCCATGCCCGGGCCCTCGTCGGCCACCCCCACCTCGACCCACGGTGGTTCGTCGCCGTCGCCGCGGCGGGTGCCGACCGAGACCGTGACCCGGGTGCCTGCGGGCGTGTGCCGCAGAGCGTTGCCGAGCAGGTTGTCGAGCACCTGGCGCAGCCGGGCAGCGTCACCGACGACCACGGGCAGAGCGTCGAGCGCGCCGACCTCGAGGACCACCGGCCGGTCGGGGGCCACGGCGCGGGCGCTCTCCACCGCCTCGGTGGTCAGCGCCAGCAGGTCCACCGGCTCGCGGGCCAGGGGCCGCTGCTGGTCCAGCCGTGCGAGGAGCAGCAGGTCCTCGACGAGCAGTCCCATCCGGGCCGCCTCGCCCTCGATGCGCGCGACCAGGCGGCGTACGCCGTCGTCGTCGCTGACCGCACCTTGGCGGTAGAGCTCGGCGAATCCGCGGATCGTCGTCAGCGGGGTGCGCAGCTCGTGGCTGGCGTCGGCGACGAAGCGGCGCATCCGCTCCTCGGAGCTGCGCGCGGCCAGCTCGCCGGCCTCCCGCTCGGCGAACGCCGACTCGATCTGGGCCAGCATCACGTTGAGGGCCGCGGCGAGCTGCCCGACCTCGGAACGGGAGTCGGCGTGCGGCACCCGTTCGCTCAGGTCACCCGCGGCGATCGCGGCGGCGGTGCGCTCCACGTCCTGCAGCGGCCGGAGGCTGCCGCGCACCAGCAGGTAGCCGACGGCGCCGAGCACCGCGACCGTCACGCCGCCGATGACCAGCAGCAGCAGCACCAGGCGGTCCAGGATGCTCTGCACGTCGCCGAGGCTCTGCGCGACCATCAGCGTGCCCACGGTGCCGTCGTCGAGGGTGACCCGCACCGCCCGGACGCGCCACTGCCCGTCGCCGCCCACCGCCGCGACCGTGAACGAGCGCGACGCTCCCTCGTCATCGGGCAGGTCGGGCGGTCGGGCAGGTCGGGCAGCGGCTCGTCGTCGACCAGGTTGCTGGTCGGACCGAGCACGAGCCCGCCGTCGGCGTCGACGACCTGCACGACGAAGGCGCTGGGCAGCGGGCCTCGGCTCTCGGGGGCCTCCGCCCCGCCGCGCCGCCCGGGTCGTACGAGAGCGCCGGTGCCGTCGGCGACGAGGGGCGCGGCCCCTCGGAGCTGGTCGTCGACCCGGTCGAGCAGGTAGCCGCGCAGCGCCGCGTGGGTGGCGACGCCCGACCCCACCAGCGCCAGCGTCACCACCAGCAGGAGGGTCGCCACCAGTGCCCGGCGCAGCGGCACCCGGCGAGCCAGGGCGCGCACCTCAGGACCCGCTCGGCACGCGCAGCACGTAGCCGACGCCGCGCACGGTGTGCAGCAGCCGCGGTTCGGTCGTGTCGACCTTGCGCCGCAGGTAGGACACATACGTCTCCACCACGTTGGCGTCGCCGCCGAAGTCGTACTGCCAGACCCGGTCGAGGATCTGGGCCTTGCTCAGCACCCGCCCGGGGTTCTGCAGGAAGTAGCGCAGCAGCTTGAACTCGGTGGGGGAGAGGGTGACCTCGCGCCCGTCCTTCCACGTCTGGTGGGAGTCCTCGTCGAGCTCGACGTCCTCGAAGCGGAACCGCGTCGACGACACGGTCGACGCGCCCTGCGTCGTACGCCGCAGCACCGCGCGGATGCGCGCCACGACCTCCTCGAGGCTGAACGGCTTGGTGACGTAGTCGTCGCCGCCCAGGGTCAGCCCCTGCACCTTCGCCTCGGCGCCGTCGCGCGCGGTGAGGAACAGCACCGGGCACGACCGGCCCTCCGAGCGCAGCCGGCGCACCACCTCGAAGCCGTCCATGCCGGGCATCATCACGTCGAGGACCACCAGGTCGGGGCGCCACTCGCGGGCCAGCTCCAGCGCGGCCCGCCCGTCGGGAGCGGTGCGCACCTCGAAGCCCGAGAAGCGCAGGCTCGCGGCCAGCAGCTCCACGATGTTCGGCTCGTCGTCGACGACCAGGAGTCGGGCCTCGGGGTGGGCGGCGGGGGTCTGGTTCACGCGACCATCCTCGCCCGCCGGCCCGGGGCGCGCCTGTGCGCGGCCTGGGAACTTCCTGTGAACGCCGGCCCACACCTCGCCGACCCGGCCCAATCTCACGCCGGCCCATCTCACGCCGGCCCCAATCTCACCTCGACCCGGCCAGTGCTCCTCAGGGAGCGGCGGTGCGTCGTCAGGAGGTCCAGGCCGGGTGGGCGAGGTTCCCAGCAACCTCGCAGGCAGGGCTCGGGTCGGTCCCAGGCTCGCTCGTCAGTCTCGTCGCATCGCACCCCCTCGTGTCCCGGAAGGACGCTCACATGACTGACGCCCAGCACCCCGACCAGCACCCCGACCAGCAGGCTGCTCAGGAGGACTGGCTGCAACCCGCTGCTGCCCCCTCCGTCCCCGGGGCAGGCCAGGACACGGTGCCCGGCACCGGCTCGCGCCCCGGGCCGCGCTGGCGGATGGCCGCCCTCGTCGCGGCCGGTGTGATCACCGGTGGCTCGGTCGTCGGGCTCGTCCAGAGCTCTGGCGAAACCGCCCCCTCCGCCGCCGACCAGACGGCGGTCGCTGCCGCGCAGCCCGGTGGTGCCGCTGACCAGGGTGCTGCCGGCCAGGGCGGGCCCGGGGCCGCCGGCCCCGGGGCCGGGCAGGGCGGCCCCGGTGGCGGTGGGGCACCGATGAGCGCACCCGTCGAGGGCACCATCGCCTCGTTGTCTGCTTCCAGCATCGAGGTCGAGACCTCCTCCGGCAGCCAGACCTACCTGACGACCAGCGAGACCCTCGTCGTGCGCGGCGGTGACGAGGTGGCCACGACCGACCTCGTCGAGGGCGACACGATCCTCCTGGTGGCCGGCCAGAGCAGCGACGGGGGCGACCTCGTCGCGCTGCGGATCATGGTGGGCGCCACCGAGGCCGGGACCACGACGTGACTGCCACGATGCTGCCCGGCCCGGTCGTGGACCCGATCGAGAGCCCGGTCGTCACCACGGTCGAGATCGTGGTGCCGGTCCACAACGAGCAGGACGACCTCGCCGCTTCGGTGCGACGCCTGCACGGCTACCTGGGCGAGCGGTTCCCCTTCGAGGCGACCGTGACCATCGCCGACAACGCCAGCACCGACCGGACCTGGGCGATCGCCCTCGAGCTCGTCGCCGAGCTGCCGGGCGTGCGGGCGGTGCACCTGGCCGAGAAGGGGCGGGGCCGGGCGCTGCGCCACGTGTGGTCGCGCAGCAGCGCCTCCGTCGTCGCCTACATGGACGTCGACCTCTCCACCGATCTCGACGCGCTGCTGCCGCTGGTCGCACCCCTGCTCTCCGGGCACAGCGACCTGGCGATCGGGTCGCGGCTCAGCAGCTCCTCGCGGGTCACCCGGGGCCCGCAGCGCGAGCTCGTCTCGCGCTCCTACAACCTGTTGCTCCGCGGCGTGCTGGGCGCCCGCTTCAGCGACGCGCAGTGCGGTTTCAAGGCCGTACGCCGCGACGTGGCGCAGCGGCTGCTGCCGCTGGTGCGCGACGAGACCTGGTTCTTCGACACCGAGCTCCTCGTCATCGCCGAGCGAGCCGGGCTGCGCATCCACGAGGTGCCGGTCGACTGGGTCGACGACCCCGACAGCCGGGTCGACGTCGTGCGCACCGCGATCGACGACCTGCGCGGCATGGCCCGCCTGGCCCGCGGCCTGGCCGCCGGGCGGATCCCCCTCGACGAGGTGCGCGGCCCGGGAGCCCGGGCCCAGCGACCGCTGCCCGGCGTCGTCCAGGCGCTGCGCTTCGCCGCCATCGGGGTGCTCAGCACCCTCGCCTACGCCCTGGTGTTCTGGCTGCTGCGCCAGGGCACCGGCGCCCAGGTCGCCAACCTGCTGGCCCTGCTGGTGACGACGCTGGGCAACACCGCCGCCAACCGTCGCCTCACCTTCTCCGTGCGCGGCCGCTCGGGGCTGCTGCGCCACCACGCCCAGGGGCTGGTGGTCCTCGGCCTCGCGCTCGCGCTGACCTCAGGGTCGCTGCTCGTGCTGCACGCCGGCACCGACCCGGGGCACGCCCTCGAGCTGGTCGTGCTCACCGTCGCGAACCTGGTCGCCACCGTCCTGCGCTTCGTGCTGCTGCGCTCCTGGGTCTTCGCGAGAGCGACCCCCACCGACAGCCCCGACCACCACTGGAGCACCCGATGAACACCACCCTGACGACCCCGCGCGAGGCGCCGAGCACGGGCCCGGCGCCGGCGCCCCGGCGTGGGAGCGCCCGGCCCTCCTGGGCCTGCTCGCCCTGACCGCGCTGCTCTACACCTGGGACCTGGCCGCCTCCGGCTGGGCCAACGCGTTCTACGCCAGCGCGGTGCAGGCCGGCAGCGAGTCCTGGACGGCGTTCTTCTTCGGCTCCCTCGACGCCGGCAACGCGATCACCGTCGACAAGCCGCCCGCCTCGCTGTGGGTGATGGCGCTCTCGGCGCGGATCTTCGGGATGAGCAGCTGGAGCCTGCTGGTGCCGCAGGCCCTGATGGGGGTGGCCACCGTGGGCCTGGTCCACGCCACCGTCCGGCGCCACTTCTCGGCGCCGGCCGCCCTGCTGGCCGGAGCGGTGCTCGCGCTGACCCCGGTGGCCGCGCTGATGTTCCGCTTCGACAACCCCGACGCCCTGCTGGTGCTGCTGCTCACCGGCGCGACGTACGCGATGGTGCGCGCCCAGGAGTCGACCCGCACCCGGCTGGCTCGTGCTCGCCGCGGCCCTCGTCGGCACCGGGTTCCTCACCAAGACCCTGCAGGCCTACCTGGTGCTGCCCGCGTTCGTGCGGCGTCTACCTGCTCACCGCCGACACACCGGTACGCCGCCGCCTGCGGCAGCTGGTCGCCGCGGGCGCCGCGCTGGTCGTCGCCTCGGGCTGGTGGATCGCGATCGCCGAGCTGTGGCCGGCCTCGGCCCGTCCCTACATCGGTGGGTCGCAGACCAACAGCGCCCTGGAGCTGGCCCTGGGCTACAACGGCCTGGGCCGGATCACCGGGGACGAGGCCGGCTCCGTCACGCGCGGCGGCGGGGGCGACCAGTGGGGCACGCCGGGCCTGCTGCGCATGTTCGACGCCGACTTCGGCGGGCAGGTCGCCTGGCTGCTGCCGGCCGCGCTGCTGCTGGCCGGCACCGTCCTGTGGTGGTCGCGCCGCGCGCCACGCACCGACCCGCGGCGCGCCCAGGTCCTGCTGTGGCTCGGCCCGCTGCTCGTCACCGCCCTGACCTTCAGCCTGATGCAGGGCATCATCCACGGCTACTACGTCGTCGCGCTGGCCGCGCCGCTCGCGGCCCTGGTGGGCATCGGGGCGACCGAGGTCTGGCGGCTGCGTGCGCAGTGGCCGGCCCGCGCGGTGCTCGCCGCCACGATGGCCGCCACCACCGCGTTCGGCCTGGGTCCTGCTCTCGCGCAGCCCCGAGTGGTTCCCGGCCCTGCGCGTCGGGGTCCTGGTGGTCGGCCTGGGCGCCACCGCGGGCCTGCTCGCGCTGCCGCTGCTGGGTCGCCGCCTGGTCGTCGCGGTCGCCGCGGCCGCGCTGCTCGCCGGCCTCGCCGGCCCGACGGCGTACGCCGTGCAGACGGCGGGCACCGCGCACACCGGCTCGCTGCCCAGCGCCGGCCCCGCCGTCACCAGCGGCGACGACACCGGGGCACGAGGTGGCGCTCGAGTCCCGGTGGTGCACCCGGTGGCTCCCGGCACCCGGTGGTGCACCCGGTGGTGCACCCGCGGGGGCGGGCGGCGGGGCCGGTGGGTTGCTCGACGCCAGCACGCCCTCCGACGCGCTGCTCGAGCTGCTCACCCAGGACGCCGACTCCTTCACGTGGGTCGGCGCCGCGGTCGGGGCGCAGTCCGCGGCCGGCTACCAGCTGGGGTCGGGGGAGCCGGTGCTGGCCATCGGTGGCTTCAACGGCACCGACCCCTCGCCCACGCTGGAGGAGTTCCAGCAGTGGGTCGCCGACGGCGAGGTGCACTGGTTCATCGCGGGCTCGGACGCCGGGCGTGGCGCGGGACCGGTGGCGCGCCGGGCGGAGCGGCCGGGGGCCAGGAATCGGGCTCGTCGACGCAGATCAGCGCCTGGGTGAGCAGCACCTTCGCGTCGACCACCGTCGACGGCGTGGAGCTCTACGACCTGACGTCGTGAGGGGGAGGGTCGGTGCTCAGGGCCGGCCCGAACCAGCGCCGCACGAATCGGCGTACGTCGTCGGGGCTGCGGGGCGTGGTCGGCGGGTGCTGCATCCAGGAGCCGATGAGGCGCAGCATCAGCTCGGCGAGATCGTCGAGGTCGTCGTCCGGCACACCGCCGGCGCCCCAGTCCACGGGTAGGTCGCGCAGGAACTGCCCGCCGAGCCCGAACCCGGTCGTCGAGGTGATCCCGCGACCGAAGAGACCCTCGTCGTCGGCATCGAGGAGCAGGGCGATGCGGGCGTCGCGGGGCAGCTCCTCGAGGCAGAAGACGATGGCGCCGGTGACGACGTCGACCGGTGCGTCCAGCGGCGTCAGGTGGGCGCGCATCCGCTCGATGAAGTCGGCGGCGCCGGCCTCGGCGAGCGCGCTGAGCAGGTCGGCGAGGCTGGGGTAGTAGCGGTAGACCGTCTGCCGGGTGACGCCGACCTCGGCCGCGACGTCCGAGAGCGTGGTCTTGGCGACGCCCGCGCGGTCGAGGCAGCGCGCGGCCGCGGCCAGGATGCGCTCCCGGGCCAGTGCCTCGGTGGGCGGCGGGTCGCCCCGCCAGCCGTGATGACCCATGTCGTCACATCCCCTTCCATACATTCATCCATCTGATGTATGAATGTAACCATGGACACCTATCGATTCAAGACCGCGGTCACCGGGCTCAAGCGGCTCGCGACCCTGCCGGCGGAGGACAAGCAGGCATGCATCGACGCCTACCGGTTCTTCCAGCGGATGCAGGCCGGGGAGGAGACGGACACCGGGGACGAGACCCAGGCGGTCGCGGACTACTACAAGGTGCTCAACAACATGCTCTCGGTCTTCGACCTGGAGAAGCTCTACATCCCCCCGATGCTCGACGCGGACAAGGGTCTCTACGACAACCAGATCCTCACCGAGAAGGCGCTGCTCACCGACCTGGCGCTGGCCGACCCGGGCGGCTCGCACCTGCTCGACATGGGCTGCGGCCGCGGCCGGATCGCCCACCACCTCGCGACGCTGACCGGCGGCCGGGTCTCGGGCTACAACATCGACCCCGACCAGGTGCAGAACGCGATCGACTGGGCGGCGCGCAGCCGGATGAGCGACCGGCTGCACTTCAAGGTCGGCAACCACCACGACCCGCTGGACTACCCCTCGGAGTCGTTCGACGGGTGCTTCTCGTTCCAGGCGGTGTGGCCCTTCTTCAAGAAGGAGGAGCTCGACGCGCACGCCGCCGAGATGTACCGCGTCCTCAAGCCCGGCGCCCGCTACGCGTGCTCGGAGTACCTGCTCACCCCCTTCTTCGACTGGGAGGACGAGGAGCACGTCGCGCTGCACCGGCTCTACCTGCCGACCCTGGCCGCGACCCAGTCGATGTACCCCGCCGACGTCTGCGCCGCGCTCGAGCGCGCCGGGTTCCGGATCGTGCTCTCGGCACCCTCGCGGAGCGAGGCGTGGCCGCTGTGCGAGCAGAAGCGCGACCTGATCCTGCACGGGCGCCGGCTGGTCCGGCTGCTGGAGAAGGCGCGCATCGCCCCGGCCTGGATCGAGGAGTCTCTCGAGCTGCTGCAGACCGGCGGGGAGGCCTGGACCCGGGCCGAGCGCGCCAAGATCGCCGACCTCAACTGGCGGATCGTCGCCGAGAAGCCCTGAACCGCTCGCCGACCCGGCGCAAATATCCCCGCGACCCGGCGCAGATGTCGCGCCGAGTCGGCCCGAACCGGCGGACGCAGCGATTAGTCGGGTGGTCGATCTGCGCCGGGTCGGTGCGATATTCGCGCCGGGTCGCGCTCTCGTGGGGGCCGCAGCCTCGCCACCTGCCCGGGGCCGGGGGTCGGGGTCGGGGCCCTAGGGTGGCGACATGGACATCGCGATGACCGTTGTCGGCGCGGTGATCGTGCTGGTGGTGCTGCGCGACGTGTTCCACACGCTCTTCCACCCCGGCGGTGACGGGGCACTGAGTGCCCACGTGTGCACCGCGGTCTGGGCCGTCGCCCGTCGGCTCGGACGACGCCCGCAGGTGCTGGCCGGTCCGCTCGCGGTGACGACGACGATGCTCGTCTGGTTCGCGCTGCTGGTCGTGGGCTTCGCGCTCGTCTACCTGCCACAGCTGCCGCAGGACGCGTCGTACGGTCCCGGGATCCCGAAGGGTGGGGGCGTCGAGGACGCGGTCTACCTCTCGGTGGTGGCGCTCGCGACCCTCGGGCTGGGCGACGTGGTGCTCGCCGAGCCGTGGATGCGGCTGGTGACGCCGCTGGAGGCACTGTTCGGTTTCGCGGTGCTCACGGGGGCGATCGGCTGGATCAGCCAGATCTACCCGGCGCTGGCCCGTCGTCGCTCGTTGGCCCTCGAGGTCGGCTGCGGTGCTGCCGGCGACACCGTCCTCCCCGGCCCCGGACGGGCCGCCCAGCTGCGGGCCTGGACCAGCTCGATGAGCGCGGTCGTGGTCGATCTGGTGCAGAACTCCGAGACCTACTACTTCCGCGAGCACGACCCCCGCATCGCCCTGGTGCCGCTGCTGGTCCGGCTCGACCAGGTCGTGCAGGAGGAGTCCGGCTCGACGGACGACGAGGTCGCCGCGGCCGCCCGGGGGCTCGACCGGGTCCTCGGGATCGCCCTCGAGGTGCTGCACGAGCAGTTCGGCGCACCCGGGGACCGCGTCCAGGCGCTGCGTGAGCTCGCCGACGCGGAGCCTGCCGACGACTGAGGGGCACATCTGCGCCGGGTCAACGCGACATATGCGCCGGCTCAGCGCGATATTTGCGCCGGGTCAGCGCAGGAAGAGCGAGGAGACCCGCCCTCAGCCACCGATGCATCCCACCAGTGTGCCTCCTGGGATCCGGCGCCTCCGACCACACCGTTCTTCGCCCGCAGGCCCTACACTGGGGCGCACCGCGGGACCTCCTGACGGGCCTCCGAGGCCGTCATCCGGCGGTGGAACCACGAGCAAAGCCCGGTTGTGCAGAGGCCGGCAGGACCGGCCCCTTTGGCATCTCAGCCCACCACGCCCGCGCCCACCACGGCTGTCCACGCCGACCTGCTCCCGCACCGACCCACGCTCCTCTCGGTGGTGCGGCGCGTGTCGATGAGCCTGCTCATCGCCGTCGTGATCCCCGCCGTGCTCTTCTACGGCGTCTTCGCGCTCGCCGGGATCTGGACCGCGATCGGCTTCGCGCTCGCCTGGTCGTACGGCGCCATCGCGTGGCGGTTCGTGACGCGGCGCCGCGCCTCGGGGCTGCTCTACCTGACCGCGATCATGCTGACCGGGCGGACCCTGCTCTCGGTCGTGGCGGACAGCACGTGGCTGTACTTCCTGCAGCCGGTCATCAGCGACGGCGTGGTCGCCCTCCTCTTCCTGCTGTCGCTGGCCAGCGCCCGCCCGATGGTGGCGCGGCTGGCCGGCGACTTCTACCCGATGGACCACGAGCTCGCGATGCGCCCGCGGGTGCGCCGCCTCTTCTGGCACCTGACCGCCCTGTGGGCGGTGCTCGGCCTCGCGAAGGGGTCGGTGACGCTGTGGCTGCTCCAGTCGCAGTCGCTCGAGACGTTCGTGCTGGTCAAGAGCATCCTGATGCTGAGCGTCAACGTCCTGGCCGCCGTCGCGACGGTGGCCCTGGCGGCGTACGTCGCCCGCCAGGAGGGCCTCTTCGGCCCCCCGCTGCTGCACGTGGCACCCGAGCTCGTGCCGGTGCCGGTGCGCGACTGACCGTGCCCCTGGCCGGGCCCCGCCCGTGAGAGGGGCTGCTACCCCTCGACGCCGTGCAGCGCGGCGTGCAGCGCCCGCACCTCGTCGGTGAGGGCGGGGACGGGGCCGGCGACGCGCAGGTGCGGCGCCACCGCCCCGATCGGCAGGGTGGCCACAGGTCCGGGTGCGACGCCCCACTCGCGGTGCCACGAGGCCAGCTGCTCGCTGCTCGCGGCGTACACGATGCGGTCCAGGCCCACCCAGGCGTGCGCGGCGCTGCACATCGCGCAGTGCTCGCCGGAGGTGTAGACGACGCTGGCCGCCCGCTCGGCGGGCGTGAGGTGCGCTGCGGCCCACTGCGCGGCCGCCAGCTCGGGGTGCCGGGTGTCGTCCCCGCCGCTGGTGCGGTTGCGGTCCTCGAACCGGATCGTGCCCCGGTCGTCGACCAGCACCGTCCCGAACGGCTTGTCACCCGCCTGGAGCGCGTCGCGGGCCAGTGCGACCGCGCGGCGCAGGTGGACGACGTCCTCGGTCGACACGTAGCCCGGGGGCGGGGAGGCGGCCATGGCGCGACGCTAGCAGCGAGCTGCGCGGCCCCGACGTGCCGACTCTCACGACGACAAGGGCCGCGCCTCCCGGGATCCCGGCCTCGTCGTCGGCACAATCGACCCATGTCCCCCGAGCCCACCCACCGACGTTCCCTCGTGAAGGCGGCCGTCGTCGGCGGTGTCGCCGTCGGTGCGATCGGGGTCGCCGTCCGCGACTCGACCCGTCCTCGCGCCCCGACGACGACCCGCGCCCGGCGGCGCCCGTCGAGCTGTCCGCCGACAGCGGCTCGGACGTGAAGTCCCTCGAGGTGCCGCCTCGACGACACGATGCTGCGCCGCTCCTCGCAGGCGCGCTGGTCGACCACGGCGCCTGCCGACCTCCGTGCACTCGATGGTCGCGGTGACCTGGCTCGGGCGAGAGCACGCGCCGAGGTGTCGGTGCGCTCCAAGGTCGCCGGGCGCTGGGGCCAGTGGGTCGTGCTGCCGACCCTCGACGACCACCCCGACCCCACCGACGCCGAGGACACCGCGGTGCGCGGCACCCACCTGCGCTGGGTGGGCGCCGCCGAGGGCGTGCAGGTGCAGGTCGCCGGCGAGCCGCCCCGAGGCGCTGACCCTCGTGCTCCTGCACCCCGCGCCGCGGCGCGAGCGACGAGGACGAGGTCGCCGACTCGCTGGTCGCCGGCCGCTCCACCGCCGCCCGCGCAGGGCGAGCCGGTGCCCCGGCCCACGATCCGCAGCCGCAAGGACTGGGGCGCCACGGAGTCCTGGCGCGACGGCTCGCCCGCGCTACAACCCCACCATCGAGCAGCTGCACGTGCACCACACCGCCAGCGGCAACGACTACTCGCGCGACCGACGTGCCGGCGCTGCATCCGCGGCTTCTACCGCTACCACACCCAGAACCTGGGCTGGTGCGACATCGCCTACAACTTCCTGGTCGACAAGTACGGCCGGCATCTGGGAGGGCCGGGCCGGTGGCGTGGCCAAGCCGGTGCGCGGCGCGCACACCCTCGGCTTCAACGCCACCTCGACCGGCGTCGCGGCGATCGGCAACTACGAGGTCGCCGGCGCCGTCGAACGCGATGCTGGGCGCGCTGGCCGAGATCGCGGCCTGGAAGCTCGACCAGTACGGCCGCAGGCCCGCGGGGCAAGATCACGGTCCGCTCCGAGGGCAGCGACAAGTACGCCGCCGGCACGTGGTCGCGCTGCGCATCATCGACGGTCACCGCGACACCAACGACACCGCCTGCCCCGGCAAGCTGCTCTACGCCCGCCTGCCCGACGTGCGCTCCGAGGCCCACCGGATCGTCGAGCAGCTACCGCAACGGCCACGCCGAAGGTGCGCGCCACCCGCGCCCGGAGGTCACCGGTCGCACGCCGGCCCGGGCGAGCCGCTCGAGGTCGACCCGGGAGCCTACGAGCCCGGCGGGCGCCAAGGTCACGTGCAGTGGCGCCGCGACGGCAAGGCCGTCACCGGGGCCACCGGCCGGCGCTACCGCTGCACCGAGGCCGACCTCGGCAGCGAGATCAGCGTGCTGGTGCGCGCGACCAGCCCGGGCGCCGAGCGCCGCCCAGGACGTCGTCGCCGCCGGCCGGGTCACCACCCCCGTCAAGGTGGTGGCCGCGGCGCGGTCGCGGCGCGGCAAGGTGCGCGTCGCTGCGTCGACCTGGTGCCGCCCCGGGGCGCTGGCGGTCACGCCGACCGGGCGGGTGAGCATCAAGGTCGGCAGCCGCACCAAGACCGGTCACGCTGCGCGACGGCAAGGTGCGCATCTCGCTGGGAGGCCGCAAGCCCATCCAGGCGGGCCACCGCCGCGTCGTGGTCACCTACACCGGCGACCGCGCCTGCAACCCGAACCAGGTCGAGCTGAGGGTGCAGGTCGACGAACGCACCTGATCGTGTCGGCGTGGGCCCGGCTCGTAGTCTTGCCGACGTGCCGGTTCCCATGAGCCCCGACGTCCGTTCCGCCTCCTCCTCGCGATCGCGGCCGGGCTCGTGGTCACGGCCACGCTCGCCAGCGTGCGGGAGCGACGACGCCGAGCCGGAGTCGACACTCGGTGCGCACCGCCTCCGACGGCAGCGAGTTCAACGACGCCGACGTCGACTTCGCGACCGAGATGATCCCGCACCACGCCCAGGCCGTGGAGATGGTCGTGATGGCGCAGGGGCGCGACCTCGCCCCGGCGGTCGACGAGCCTGATGGCCGACATCCGCGACGCCCAGGTCCCGGAGATCCAGGCCATGACCGGCTGGCTGGCCGCGTGGGACGAGCCGGTGCCCGAGACCGGGCTCGACCACGCCAACGCCGGGCACCCCGGCGACGACGACTCACGACACGGACGGCACGGGCGACATGGGGGACATGGACATGACATGGTCGGTGATGATGTCGGACGAGCAGATGCAGGAGCTGCGCTCGGCCGGCGACGGCGCCTTCGAGCAGCATGTGGCTGGAGATGATGACCGAGCACCACGAGGGCGCGGTCGAGATGGCCGAGCAGGAGGTCGAGGACGGCCTCTACCCCGAGGCGATCGACCTCGCCGGAGTCGGTCATCGACGTCGCAGAACGCCGAGATCGAGACCATCGACCGCTGAGTGACCCGCTGGGCGACCGGTCACCCGCTCACCCGGCCAGGGCCAGCACCGGCCCGGCGACCAGGCCGAGCGCCACGGCGGCGACGGCGCAGCCGTAGGCGAGCCGTGCTGCGGTCAGCCGTCCCGGCGGGTCGGCGACGTCGGCCTCGTCCTGCTCGCGCGGTGCGCTGAGGCAGGCCGCCAGCCAGCGCAGGTAGTAGGCCAGGCTCAGCACCGTGTTGGCGGCGACCAGCACCGCCAGCCACGCCAGCCCGGCCTCCCAGGTCACCGCGATCGTGAGCACCTTGGCGACGAAGACCGCGGTCGGCGGGGTGCCGACCAGGCCGAGCAGCGCCACGCCGAGCGCGGCGACCAGCCCGGGGCGGCGCCGGGCCAGCGCCGCGCCAGTGGTCGATGCGCGGTGCGCTCGGGCTCGGCCGCGCAGCACGGCGAAGCAGCCCAGGTTGGTCACGGCGTACGCCGGCCAGGAACAGCAGCAGCGTCGGCCGGGCCTGCTCGGACGCCGGGCACCGCGGCCACGACGGCGAGCAGGTAGCCGACCTGGCTGATGGTCGACCACGCCGAGCAGGCGGCGTACGTCGTCCTGGGTGAGCGCGGCGAGGTTGCCCACGCGTCATGCTCGACCGCGGCGAGCACCGCGACCAGGAGCGGCCACACGCCCTCGGCGGGGCAGGTGCCTCGAGCAGCCGCGGCGACGGCGAGCACCGCGCCGAGCTTGGGCACCGTGGTCAGGAAGGCGGCGCTGGTGACCCACGAGCCCTGCACCGCGTCGGGCACCCAGAAGTGCGCGGGCACCGCCCCGGCCTTGAAGAGCAGCCCGACCAGGACCAGCACCACCCCGGCGGCGCCGGCGGCCACCGGCGCGTCGCGCGACCCCGGCGCCGAGGTCGGCGTACGCCGTGCTGCCGGCCAGACCGAAGAGCACGCGCGGCGCCGAGCATCAGCACGATCCCCGACAGCGCGCCGACCAGGTAGGTCTTCAGCGCGGCCTCGGGGGCGGCGGCCGCCGGCGGAGAGCCCGATCAGCCCGTAGAGCGGGATGCTGGCCAGCAGGAAGCCGACCACCAGCACCGCCAGGTCGGTGGCCGCCGCCGACCAGCAGCACGCCGTCGGCCCCGAGCAGCAGCAGGACGTAGACCTCGCTCTCGCGGGGGTGGCCGGCGATCTCGTCGCCGGCCAGCACCAGCAGGACGAGCAGGGCGCACGCCGACCACCAGCCGCAGCAGCCCGGTGGCCTCGTCGACCGCGAACGGTGCCCGAGAACGCCGTCGTGCCGCGTCGACGCAGGCCCGACGGACCGCGGCGCCGAGGAAGGCCAGCACGACCAGCGCCGGCCACCAGCGCGGACCCGGTGCTGGCGCAGCCGCGGGGTCCACGACCCCAGCAGCAGGCAGAGCGACCGCCCCGAGCAGCAGCACCAGCTCGGGCAGCAGCGCGAGCGACGCTCGACGTCATGCTCATGGCCGCATCGCGGCCGCGGTCACCGGGCCACCAGCGCGGCGGCCGCGGCCGCCGCCGGCTCGAGGAGGTCGAGCAGCGGACGCGGCGCCAGCCCGATCACCACCGACGAGCGCGAGCAGCACCGCGATCGGCAGCCCACTCCCGGGCCCGTACGTCGGCGAAGCCCTCGGCGAGCCCGTGCACCGGGCCGGTGAGCAGCTGCTGCACGCGCGCGCAGCAGCACCGCGGTCATCAGCAGGATGCCGAGCAGGGCCACCGCGCTCCACGGGCACCGGTCGCGATGGCGCCGGCGAAGACCTGCAGCTCGGCGACGAACCCGGACAGCCCCGGCAGCCCCAGCGAGCCCAGGGCGGCGAGCACCAGCAGGGCGGCGAAGCGGGGGGCCGGGGCGGCCAGGCCGCCGTACTCGTCGAGGGCGTAGCTGCGCGCGGCGGTGCCCACAGCACCCCGGCGAGCAGGAACAGCGCGCTGGTCAGCAGCCCGTGGCTGACCATCTGGGTCACCGCGCCGGTGACCGCGGTGGCGCGGGCCTCCTCGGTGCCGGCGGAGCCGTCGCCCAGCATCCCGGCCGCGCCGACCGCCAGCACGACGTAGCCCATGTGGTTGACCGAGGTGTAGGCGACCATCCGCTTCAGGTCGCTCTGGGCCAGCGCCACCAGCGCGCCCCACAGCACCGAGACGACGCCGACGACCGACCAGCACCGGCGCCCAGGCGCGCCAGGCCTCGGGGAGCATCGGCATCGCGATCCGGACGAACCCGTAGGTGCCCAGCTTGAGCATCACGCCGGCCAGCACCGCCGAGCCGATCGCGGGCGCGTCGGTGTGGGCCGGCGGCAGCCAGGTGTGGAAGGGCACGGTCGGGCGTCTTGACCGCCAGCCCGAGCAGGACCGCGCCCAGCACCAGCACCCCGGTCGCGCCGCGTGCCCTGCAGCGGCGGGGCGGCCGCCAGCGTCGACCATGTCGAAGGTGTGCGGGTCGGAGGCGACGTAGAGCCCGATGAAGCCGAGCAGCAGCGCCAGGGAGCCGAGGAAGGTGTAGAGGAAGAACTGCAGCGCCGAGCGCGCGCGGTCGCCGTGGCCCCAGCCGTGGATCGACGAAGTACATGCCGACGATCGACAGGTCGAAGAAGACGAAGAAGACGATCAGGTCGGCGGCGGCGAACACCCCCAGGCAGGTGGTCTCCAGGGCCAGGAACAGGGCGGCCTGGAGCCGGGGGCGCTGCTCGTCGCCGAGGGCGAAGACCGCGCACGCGACGAAGACGACGGTGGTCATCACCACCAGCGCCAGGGACAGCCCGTCGAGCCCGACGTGGTAGCTGGCGCCGATGCCGGGGATCCACGTCACCTGCTGCTCGAAGGCCAGGCGCGCCCGGCCCGGGGTCCTCGTAGCGGGCCCACAGCACGCGCGACCAGGACCACCTCGACGGCGGTCACGGCCACGAAGGCCCACCGCGCCCACCGGTCGGGCACCGACGGCACCAGCAGCAGCGGCCGCGGCGAGCAGGGGGAGGAACACCAGGACGGAGAGCACGGCTCACCTCGAGCTTCCGACGAGCACGACCAGGGACACGACGACGAGCATCGAGAGCAGCACGGCGACGAGCTGCAGGTAGTAGTGGTGGAGCTGGCCGGTGCGCCGAGGTACGGCGCACCGCCGGCCGCCGCCGGGCCGCGGCGCCGGCCACGCCGTGGACCGTCGCGGTCGATGCCGACGTCGCCGCGGGTCGCGGCCCGGGCGGCGCCAGCGCGCCGGTCGCGACGCCGTGCACGCCGCGGGCCAGCACGCGGTCGTCGGCGCGGGCGGCGCCCGGGCCGCGCAGCGCGCCGCGGCGGCCCGTCACGGCACGGGCAGCACCCGGTCGTCGAGCGTGCGGCGACCTGCGGCCAGGTGCAGCGTCGGTCGCACCAGCCAGCAGTGACCGCGGCCTCCGGTGCAACCAGGCGCGCAGCCGGCCGCCCGGGCGGCGCGGGTCCGCTCGCGGCCCCGCGACGAGCAGCGGTGCAGGCCACCGACGAGCACGACCAGCACCGACGAGCCGACCAGCTCGACGAGCGACGGCTCGGCGGGACCCGTGCCGGGCAGCGCGCTCGAGGACCGCGGGCAGCGTCAGGACGCCCAGGAGCACGGCGCCCAGGCCGAGCGGGGCGAGCGCCACCGGCACCCGCGACGGGACCGCGCCGGTGCGCCGGCTCCTCCTGGTCGCTCGGCGTCCGGCTGCCTCTCGGCGGACCGGGCGCCGAGCAGCGTGCACCAGCGCGACCACGCGTAGGCCACCGCGAGCACGGTGGCCGACCAGGCGCGGCGACGTACAGCGCGGGCGACTGCTCGAGCGCGCCGGCCAGCACGGCGTCCTTGGTGCCCCACAGCGACAGCGGCGGCAGCCCGGACGAGCGCGAGCAGCGCGGCCACGGCCAGGGCGCCGAGGGCCGGCCAGCGCCGCGCCGCGCCGGAGAGCACGTCGAGCCGCTTGCTGCCCAGCGCCTCGAGCCAGGCACCGGCCGCCAGGAACAGCAGCGCCTTGACCGCGGCGTGCGCGACCAGGTGGGCGGTGCCGGCGGCGGTCGCGCCGACGCCGGCGGCGAGCACGACGAAGCCGAGCTGGGCGCTGGTCGAGGCCGCCAGCAGCTGCTTGAGGTCGGTCTGGGCGACGGCGACGCGCGCCGAGCACGACGGCGGTGGTCGACCCCGATCCAGGCCGCGGTCGGCGCCGGCCCAGCCGGTGGCGGCGAGCAGCGGGGAGACCCGCAGCAGCAGGTAGCCACCGAGGGCGACCATCGCCGCGGAGTGCAGCAGCGCCGAGACCGGGCTGGGTCCGTCCATCGCCCGGGCCAGCCAGAACGAGAAGGGCAGCTGCGCCGCCTTGCCGAGCGCGGCGACCAGGACCCCCGCGGCGGCGACGTCGCGCCAGCCGCCGTCGATGCCGGCCAGCGGCGTCGAGCGAGAGGTCGGTGCCGCCGGCCAGGGCGGCCGCGGTCGCGAGGTAGAGGCCGAGGTCGGCGGCGCGGGTGGTGAGGAAGGCGGTGGCGCCCGAGGCGACCCGGTCGCGGGTCGGTGTAGCGGTAGCCGATCAGGGCGTACGACGCCGCGCCCATCAGCTCCCAGCCCACCAGCAGCGCCCGGCAGGCTGGTGGCCAGCACGGTCAGCGCCGCCGCCGCGGTGAAGAGCAGCATCAGCCCGGTGAAGCGCGGCTCGCGGGTCTCGGCGGTCGGCGCCGGCCACGACCAGCACCAGGGTGGCCACGACCAGCACGGTGGGCAGCAGCAGCGACCGCCGGCCCGGTCGCCTCGAGGCCCCAGCGCGACGCCGGCGACGAAGCCGACGCCGACCTCGGCGCCGGCCAGCGACCGCCGGCACCGACGCCAGCGGCGGCGAGGCGCCAGGGTGGCGACGCCCGACCAGGCCGTCGACCGGTGCGGCGAGGCTGCCGGGCTCGGCGAGCACGCAGCAGCGGCGCCGACGACGCGCCGGGCGACCACGACGACGAGGACGAGGAGCAGGTCGGGGGCGCTCACTCGTGCAGCTCCGTGGCCATGTCGGTCATGTCGGAGCCCGGCGCGCCGGTGCAGCAGCGTGGCGACCGCGAACCCGGTCGCCATCTCGACGGTCATCGCCGCGAGCACGACCAGCAGCAGCACCTGGCCGGACGGGTCGGGGGAGAGGAACCACCAGAACCCGCCGAGCGCCAGCAGCACGCCGGCGATCATCAGCTCCAGGCCCATCATCACCATCACCACGACCTGCTGCGACAGGGCGCCGTAGACGCCCACGGCCAGCAGGGCCGCGGCGACGAGCAGGACGGTCTCGAGGGTCATCGGCGCACCCTCGCCGGTCGGCCCGCGGCGGCGGGTCGGTGGGCGGCTGGTCGAGGTCGTCGCCCATCCGGTCGTAGCGGGTGCGGGCGCTCGAGAGCAGCACGCCCGACGACGATCGTGGCGACCATCACCGGCCCCACGACCATCATCACGAGCATGTGGCTCTCCATGATCGCGGTGCCCAGCGCCTCGGTGACGTCGGGCGACGGGCGCGCCGCGGCGCTCGGGCCACGGCACCAGCACCGCGCCGCTGCCCAGCACCACGAACGTCGCGACCGCGACGCCGATGGCCGCGCGGTGGGAGTGCACCATGCTCATCGGCATCAGCGCCGGGTTCATCCCCATGAACATCACCATGTAGACCGCCATCACGGCCATCTCCATCACCATCATCAGCACCACGACGACCCCGAGGTAGGACTGCTGCATCAGCAGCAGCGCGCCGCCGGTGGCGATGAACGACGTCGCCAGCGCGTACGTCGCCCGCGCCATCGAGTCGACCACGAAGACCAGCACGCCGATCGCGACGGCGACCAGCGCGCAGGCCCAGAACGCGACGTCGACCAGCCATCCGGCGTCACGCCATCACCGGCTCACCTCCCCACCACGACGACGGCCACGACCAGGTCCTGCACGACCACCAGCGGCAGCAGCACGGTCCACAGCGGCTCCATCAGCCGGTGCACGCGCAGCACGGGCAGCCGACCGGCCACCCAGGCCAGCGCGGCGGTGAGCAGCCAGCGCCTTGACCAGCACCCACACCGCGCCGGGCAGCCACGGTCCCGGCGCCGCCGCCGAGGAAGAGCGGGACCGCGACCGCGGCGCCCGCGCCGAGCAGCGCGTAGCGCCCCGCGTTGCACGACCAGCAGGTCGGGGCCCGACAGCTCGGCGAGCACCCCGTCGCCGACCTCGCGTCCGGCCGGTGCCGAGAGCGGCCCGAGGACGGCGAAGCCGAGCACGCCCAGCAGGTAGGCCGCGAACGCGACCGGCATCCACACGGCGTACCAGAGGGGGCTCTGGGCGTCGGCGACCACGGCGAGGTCGAGGCTGCCGGCCGCCAGCGCGGGGCGACCAGCGCGAACATCAGCGGCAGCTCGTAGGCCAGTGCCAGGGCGAGGAAGCGGTAGCCGCCGACCAGGCCGACCACCGAGTTGGCGCCCCAGCCCAGCAGCCAGACCAGCGCCCAGACCACGATGTCGAGGGTGTTGGCCCAGACCACGCCGAGCGAGCCGGGCAGCAGCGTCGAGCCGCCCCAGGGCACGAGCGCGACGAGCAGCACCGCCACCGAGCAGCAGCGACCAGCCGCTCGAGCGCCACAGCAGCGTGTCGGCCGAGAGCGTGGTGCGGCGCCGCTGCCGCAGCAGCCGCGCCGACTCGCGGGGGGCGTGCAGCAGCGCGTCCGCGGTCCGCGCGGCCGGCGGCGACGGCGTACGACGCGCTGGCCGTCCAGGCCAGCACGAGCGTCGGCCAGCAGCACGCCGGCCGAGCCGGCCAGGGCCGGGAGGACCTCAGCCACGATCGGCCTCCTCGGACCGGGGGGCTGCGTGGAGCAGCGGGGCGTGGGCGGCGACCAGGAGGCGCACGTCGCCGAGGTCGTGGCCCTCGCAGCGAGGGAGGCCAGGGCGCGGTCGTCGAGCCGGTGCGCCGCCGGGTCGATCCGGCGCGTCGAGGAGCCGCTCGAGGACGTCCGCCGCGGAGCGGGGGAGCACGTGCGCGCGGGTCAGCCGGGCCAGGTGCGAGCGCACCGCGCCGCTGGTCGCCGTCGGCGGTCGAGCGCCGTCAGGTGTGCGTCGCGCACGGCGCGCGCGCGTCGAGCCCACGCCTCGTCGCCGACCAGCGCGAGCACGGTCGCCACGGCGTCCCAGACCGCGACGTCGGCAGGAGCCGCCTCGGTGGGGTCAGCCCCGGCGGAGCACCTCGACCTGCGCCACGACGTCGCCGTGCAGCCGGGTGCGCAGCTCGAGCCCGCCGGGCCACCGGTCGAGCAGCGGGCCGAGCGGGTGGACGAGCACGTCCATCTCGAGGCCGTCGCGGTCCTCGTCGCCCTCGGCGAGGGCGATCCCGCCCGGGGCCATCTCCATGTCGCCGTGGTCCATGTCGCCGTGGTCCATGTCGCCGTGGTCCATGTCGCCGTGGCCACGAGCCGGCCGCGCGGCGTCGTGGTCGCGCTCGCTGGCGTCGGCGCGTTGCTGGCGGGTCGTCCCGGAGGTCGGCCAGCACCGCGTCGAGCGCCGCGGCGACGTCCGGGGCCGGTGCGCACGCAGGCGCGGGCCCGCGGGCCCGGCAGCTGCGACCCAGAGCAGCTCGACGGCGCTCGCTCAGCGGGTCCGGCACGGCGCCGGCGAGGAGCAGCACGTCGGCGCTCGCCGGCGCGAGCCGCCGGTCTGCCAGCCGCGGCGCGTCGAGCTCGGCCTCGACGGCCATCCGCACCCGGGCGCCCCCGGGCATCTCCACGACCAGGACCCGCGGTCGGCTGGTCGCGGCACGCACCACGAGCTCCTCAGGCCCATCGGAAGGCCCCCTCCCGGCGGGCCCAGGCGACGGCGGCCAGCAGGACCGCGAGGAAGCCGAACATCTCGACGACCGCGCCGGGGCCGAGGTCCTCGACGACGACGGCCCAGGGGTACATGAAGAGCATCTCGACGTCGAAGGCGAGGAAGACGACGCTGGCGGCGTACCAGCGCGGGTGGAAGCGGGAGAGCGCGTGCTGCTGCGGCACCCGGCCCGAGGTCTGCGGCAGCACGAGCAGCGGCGCGGTGTCCACGACGACGGCGCGGTGCAGCGCCCTCAGGGTGAGCAGCGCGAGGCCAGACGAGCGCCACGATCGTCGCCAGCTGCAGCATCCTCGCTCCTCCGTCCGCTCATCCGTACGATGGTGCGGATGACGCTAGCGAAGGAGTGGATGAGCAGCCACACCCACCCGGTCGACCCGGAGGCGGTGCGTCGGGCCCGGGCCCGGCTGCCCGACCCTGCACGACCGCCGACGTGACCAGCGTGCTGACGCTGATCGCGGACCCGACCCGGATGCGGCTGCTCTTCGCGCTCGACGCCGCGGACGAGCTGTGCGTGGGCGACCTCGCGCTGGCGCTCGAGGTCAGCGAGGACGCCGCCAGCTACGGCCTGCGGATGCTGCGCACCGCCGGCCTGGTGCGGCGGCGGCGCGAGGGACGGATGGCGTTCTACCGGCTGGCGGAGGGCTTCCCGGAGCCGCTGCGCCAGCACTGCCTGCTGCGCCTGGCCGAGCTCGGGGCGGCCACCCGTCGCGACGACCCGGACGTGACGACGGACTGACCGGACCCCTGGTGAGGGGCCCGGTCAGTCCGGTGGCGTGCTGTGGGTCGGTGGCTCAGGCGTCGGCCTGGGCGGCCGCCTCGGCCTTGGCCTTCTCCACGTCCAGGGCGCGCACGGCCTCGATCAGCTCGGCGAGCGCCGGGGCCGGCAGGGCGCCGGGCTGGGCGAAGACCAGGTTGCCGTCCTTGAACGCCATCAGGGTCGGGATCGAGGTGATGTTGGCCGCGGCGGCCAGGCTCTGCTCGGCCTCGGTGTCGATCTTGGCGAAGACGATGTCGGTGTTCTCCGCCGACGCCGTCTCGTAGACGGGGGCGAACTGGCGGCACGGGCCGCACCAGGAGGCCCAGAAGTCGACGAGGACGATCCCGTTGCCGGCGATGGTGGTCTCGAACGTCTCGGCGGTCAGGTCGGTGGTGGCCATGGGGTGGTCTCCTTGTCAGTGGGAAGTCTGATCCCCGTGGGGGGATGTGGTCCCAACCGGGGGAGCGTGCTCGTTGTTCCCGACGTACGACGACGTCGGGTCCTGGTCGTCCGTGGGGCGGGTGGCACGGCGCAGGGCCACGCCCAGCGCGACGACCACGACCACCGCAGGCAGCACCCAGACGGGGATCGCGGCGGCCCACTCGGTGACGGCCTCCTGGGCGGCGAACTCGAGGTCGACGGTGTCGAGGCCGAGGAAGCCGGTGATGCCCGCGGTCCCGTCGAAGCGCAGGAACAGCACGCCGATGAGGATGAACAGCACCCCTGCCACGGCCGAGGTGGTGTGCACCGTGACCGGCCCGAGCGACAGCGTCCGTCCGCGCAGCCAGCGGCGGCTGCCGAGGTCGTAGCGGTCCCACAGCACCGCCAGCACGAGCAGCGGCGCGGCCATGCCCAGGGCGTAGACCGCGAGCAGCAGGCCGCCCTGCCAGGGCGAGCCGGACGTGGCGGCCACGGTGAGGATGGCGCCGAGCACCGGTCCGGAGCAGAAGCCGGCCAGGCCGTAGACCGCCCCCAGCACCAGCGTGGAGGCCCAGCCGCTGCCGGTGCGGGCGCCTGCCCACGACTGCAGCCGGGCCGAGAACGGCATCGCGAAGCCGCGCCCCACGAGCTGGAGCACGCCCAGCGCGATGATCATCCAGCCCGCGACCGCGATCAGGGTCGTGCGGTGGCCGTAGAAGAGCTCGGAGGCGAAGCCGGCGCCGGTGCCCAGGGGGACCAGCGTCAGCAGCAGCCCCACGTAGAAGACCGTGGTCCGCGCCACCAGGGCCCGCGCGTCGGCGAAGGCGTAGGCGAAGAACGACGGCAGCAGCAGCGCGCTGCACGGCGACAGCAGCGCCAGGACCCCGGCCGCGAAGGCGGCGACCAGCCCGATCTCGGTCATCGCGCGGCGGCGGCGTCGGCGGCGTCCTCGATGACCTGCTCGAAGGTGGCGGTCGGCTGCGCGCCGATCACCGGCTGGCCGTTGATGATGAACGCCGGGGTGCCGGTCACCCCGATCTGCTGGCCCTCGGTGAAGTCGGCCTCCACGGCCTGCTGGGCGCTCGGGGCTGGACATGTCGCGGCGGAAGTCGGCGACGTCGAGGCCGATCTCGCGCGGCGATGTCGTCGAGGAAGTCCTGGTCGATGGCGCCGCTGTTGGGGGAGGGCTGGTCGGCGTAGAGCGCCTCGTGGAACTCCCAGAACTTGTCCTGCGCCGCGGCCGCGCGACCGGCCAGCGCCGCGGTGGTCGACTCCTGGCCCAGGTAGGGGAAGTCGCGCCACTCGATGCGCAGCGTGCCGTCCTCGACGTACTTCTCGTGCAGCACCGGCTCGGTGTCCCGGGCGAACTTGCCGCAGAACGGGCACTGGAACTCCGAGTAGTTGACCATCACCACCGGCGCGTCCTCGTCGCCCACCGCCATCGGGTCGTCGGCCTCACGCCGCGCCAGCTGGGCGAGCGGGTCGTCGGCGGGCGGGGCCGAGCTGGGGTCGGCGGCGCTCGCCGCGGGGGAGCCCGGCCCGTCGGTCTCGTCCGGGGCGTCGGCGCCCGTGGTGCCGACGAGCACGGCCACCAGGGCGGCGGCGGCGATCGCCGCGACGGCCAGGGGGAGCAGGGGGCTCTTGCGCTTCTCAGTCACGAGGGTCTCCAGGGCTGGGGTGGGGGACGGTCTGGCTGACGGGTTGGGGGATCGGGCTGGTGGTGGGCACCGCGCAGCTGACCTGGTCGAGCAGGCGGCGACGCAGCGCCCACGCCAGCAGGGCGACGGCGAGCAGCTGCAGCACGGGTTGCACGGGCTCGAACCAGGTCATCGCGCCGGCGCTGCCGAGGGCGACCAGCACGAGCTTGTTGCACACCGGGCAGCCGACGGCGAAGAAGGTCAGGGCGCCGCCGATCCAGCCGCCGCGACCGGCCACGTCGGTGTCCTGCTGCGCGGCGCAGCGACGTACGTCGCCACCAGCAGCCCGGCGAGCACCGACGAGACGACGAGCGCGGGCCAGGCCCACCAGGTCGGCGGGATCTCGCGGCCGAAGAGGGGGGTGTCGACGAGGTCGGTGGGGACGGCCACCACGAGGGCGAAGCCGAGGCGCGCTGAGCGCGGCGACGGCCCAGCGTCGCGGCGAGAAGCTGCGCAGCGCTGACCAGCTGGTCATGCGCCCACCGCCACGGGGTGGCCGTGGGTGCGCCACTCGAGCATCCCGTCCTCGAGCCGGCGGGCCTCGACCCCGGACGCGGCCAGGATGCGCACCGCGTCGTGGGCCAGGACGCAGAACGCGCCGCGGCAGTAGGCGATGACCGGGCCCCGGACGTGCAGGTCGCCCGACCTGGGCGGCCAGGTCCTCCAGCGGCACGCTGCGGGCGCCGGGGACGTGCCCGGCCAGGTACTCCTCGACCGGGCGCACGTCGATGACGTCGGCCGAGCCCTCGTCCAGGGCGGCGGCCAGCTCGGCGCGGGTCACCAGGCCGACCTCCTGGGAGCCGGGCACGTCGAGATAGGCCTCCAGGGCCCGACCGACGTCGGCCGAACGCTCCCGTCCCACGGTGCGCAGGGCGTCGTACAGGGCCGCGACGTCGTCGCCGGCGAGCCGGTAGTGGACCCGCGTGCCCTCGCGGCGGGTGCTGACCAGGTTGGCCAGCTTGAGCACCTGCAGGTGGGCCGACACGGTCGTGACGCCCATGCCGGCGGTGCGGGCCAGGGCGTCGACGGTGCGCTCGCCCTGGGCCAGCAGGTCGACCAGCTCGAGCCGCCGGGGGCTGGCGAAGGCCTTGCCCACCACGCCGAGCTGGTCGAAGAGGGTGCTGCGCCGCTCGTCCATCGCTCCTCCATCGTCATCTTCCATAGATCTGTGGAAGACCGTACTCGATGGATGAAAACATCCGTGGGCCGGCGGGAGGACTCCCTCCCGCCGGCCCACGGCCGGGGTGATTGCTGCGCTCGGGCGCTCGTCCCTCAGCGCTTGAGCAGGCGGCTGAACCAGCCGCCCTGCGCGCCGTCGGTCCGGGTTTTGTCCTGGCCCTTGGCCTTGGCTGCGGCCTGCTCGGCCTGGGAGTGGCCCGAGCACCACTGGCCGGCGGGCACCGTCGCCTTGACCTGGGCGACGTGGTTGCCGCAGCCGGCCCAGGTGGTCTTCTTGCAGATCTTGCAGGTGGTGGGGCGGCACATGGCTGCCCTCCTCTCCGCGGCGTACGCCGCGTGGTGGTGTCGTGGGTCGAGACGGGATCAGTCGTGCGCGAAGGTGATGTTCGGCAGCACCTTGCTTGAGCCAGGCCGGGGTGTACCAGGCGGCGTTGCCGGTCAGGCGCAGCATCACCGGCAGCAGCACCAGGCGCACCAGGAAGGCGTCGAGCAGCACCGCGATGCCGAGGACGACACCCATCTCCTTGGGCGGGATCGGGCCGGAGAGGGCGAAGGTGAAGAACACCGCCACCATCACCGCGCCGGCGGCGAAGATCACCCGGCCGGAGTGGGCCAGCGAGCCGACCATCGCCTCCTTGGGGTCACCGGTGCGCTCGTAGTGCTCCTTGGCCGAAGCGAGCAGGAAGACCGTGTAGTCCATCGCGATCGCGAAGATCATCGCGAAGAAGAACACGGGCGCCCAGGCGTCCAGGAAGCCCTGCGGCTCGAAGCCGAGCAGGTCGGAGCCGTAGCCCTCCTGGAAGATCAGTCGCGCCACACCGAAGGCCGCGGCCGTCGAGAGCAGGCTGGCCAGGGTGCCGAGCAGCGAGATGAGCGGCGCCTGCAGGGCGAAGAGCAGCAGCAGGAAGCCGAGCACCATCACGATGCCGATCACCAGCGGGGTGGACTCGTCGAGCTGGGTCTTGAGGTCGAGGTTCTCGACCGCGGCACCGCCGACGAGCGCGGACTCCGGCAGGTCGGCCCGCAACCGGTCGACGGTCTCGCCGAGCTCGGGGTCGGAGGGGTCGACGGTCGGCACGGCCTGGATCAGGACCAGGTCGCTGTCGTCGCTGGCCGGCATCGGGGGCATGGCCCCGGCGATGCCGGAGTCGGCGTTCAGCGCCTTCGTCGTCGCCTCGGCGTCGGCCTCGTCGGCGACGACCTGGAGGGTGCCGGGAGCACCCTCACCGAAGGACTCCTGGACCAGGTCGTAGCCCACGCGGGCCGAGGACTCCTCGGGCAGCACCTTGATCGAGGGCATCGCGGTCTTCAGGCCCATGACCGGCGCGGCCAGCGCGAGCAGGATCACCAGCGAGGCCAGGCCCCACACCAGGGGGCGCTTCCACAGGCGCTCGCCCCAGGCCTCGAAGCGCGGCGAGCGGTGCTCACCGGACTTCGCCCACGGCAGCGAGCCCTTGTTGATCTTGTCGTCGAGCTTGTGCAGCACCAGGGGCAGCAGGGTCAGCGTGGCGGCGAGGATGAAGACGACCGAGAGCATGATCCCGCCGGCCATCGACCGGAAGGACGGCGAGGGCACGATCATCACCGCGGACAGCGAGACGAGCACGGTCAGGCCCGAGAGGAGCACAGCCTTGCCGGCGGTGTCCATCATCTGCGCGATCGCCCACGCCTTGTCGTGCGGTCGCGCGGCTCGGGCGGCGCGGTAGCGCACCACCAGGAACAACGCGTAGTCGATCCCGAGTGCCAGCGCGAACATCATCGCGAAGTTCATCGCCCAGATGGAGACCGGCACCAGCTCGTTGATCAGCACCAGCGAGCCCGCCGAGGCGACCAGGCCGGACAACGTCAGGATGAGCGGGAGCCCGGCGGCCACGAGGGCGCCGAAGGCCAGCACCAGGATGGCCATCGTCACCGGCCACGACATCAGCTCGGACTGCAGCATCGCCTCGAGGTTGGCCTCGTTGAAGTCCGACCACAGCAACGACGAGCCCGTGGGGTTGACCTGGATCGTCTCGGTGGAGAGCTCCTGCAGCTCCTCCTTGATGTCGGTCGCGACGCGCACCATCTCGTTGGTGTCGACGCCGGCGCCGGCGAGGACGATGGCGGTCGAGCCGTCCTCCGACAGGGTGGCGCCCGGCTGCGGGGCGATCACGTCGGCGATGCGCGGCTCGTCCTCCAGGATCGCGGTGACCTCGGCGAGGACGTTCTTGCCCTCACCCTCGGTGACGGGGCCGTCCTCGGAGTGCACGACGACCTGGATCGCCGAGGAGGCGTTGCCGCCGAAGCTGTCCTGGGCCAGCTCGCGCGTGGCCACGGACTCGGAGCTGTCGGCCTGCCAGCCGGCGCCGGAGAGGTTCTTCTCCACCGACGGGGCGAAGACGCCCAGGCCGACGATCAGCAGGGCCCACACGATCGCCACGAGCTTGCCGTGGCTGGTGACCCACAGGCCGAGGCGGCCCAGGGGGCCGGCCGCGGGCGGTGCGGTCTCGTCGGGGGGCGTCCCGGCCTTGTGGCTCGGGGTCGTGGTGGTGCTCATGTCTGTCCGTTCTGTGAGTCAGAGCAGGGGAGGGCCGGCACGCTCGTGCCGGTGGGGCGTCAGACCAGCGCGGGGAAGGCGCGGGCCGCGGTGTAGACCGCGACGCCCAGGACGAGGAGCGTGAACGCTCCCTGGAGCTTGTCGGTGTCGATCCGGTCGGCCAGTCGAGCGCCGAGCACGGCCGCGATCGACGAGGCGATCGTGAGGACCAGGACCAGCACCCAGTCGGGGCTGGTGCCGGACCCGGCCCGCACGGCCAGCGCCGAGGCCGAGGTGATCGTGATGACCACCAGGGACGTGCCGACGGCGTACTTCATCGGCAGCGCCAGGGCCAGCAGCAGCGCCGGCACGACGAGGAACCCGCCGCCGACGCCGAGGAAGCCGGTCAGCAGCCCCACGACGGTGGCGGTCACGAGCACCTTGAGGGCGCGCGGGCAGTTGCAGCCGAAGGTGGGACTGAACGAGATGATCGGGTCGTCCAGGCCGGGACGATCACCCCGGTCGGGCTTGGTGGGGTCACCGTGACCGAGGCGGCGCCAGGCCATCAGGCCGCCGACCAGCAGCATCAGCGCCGCGAAGGAGGCCAGCAGGACGTCCTCGCTCACCGCTGCCGAGGCCTTCGCCCCGGCGGCCGCGCCGCCGATCGCGACGGCGCCGAAGGCGACGCCGCGACCCAGCAGCACGTTGCCGGCGCGCTGCGCGGCGACGGCGCCGGCCAGCGACGTCACCCCGACCACGACGAGCGAACCGGTCGTGGCCTGGGCCGGCGACTGGTCCAACAGGTAGACGAGCACCGGCACGGCCAGGATCGATCCGCCGCCGCCGAGCGCGCCCAACGAGAGGCCGATGAGCGCGCCGGCGACGACGGCGAGGACGAAGGTCACGCTCAGGCCTCGGGGCCGACCAGGTGCAGCCCGACCGTCTCGGCGTTGTCGAAGGTGTCGTCGATCGAGACCAGGGTGCGACCCGCCGCGGCGAGGAACGACGCGGCGACCGAGGCGCGGTAGCCCCCGGCGCAGTGCACCCAGACCTCGCCCTCGGGCACCTCGTCGACCCGGCGCGGGATCTCGTGGATGGGGATGTTGACGGCGCCGTCGATCGCGGCCTTCTCGTGCTCGTCGACGCGACGGACGTCGAGCACGACCACCGGGCGGTGGTGCCGCACCTGGGCCAGGTCGGCGAAGGTGGCGGTCTCGAAGCTGCCGAGGTCGCCGTCGGTCCAGTCCTTCGGACCACCGGTCGCGTGCGCGGCCGGGCGGTCGATGCCGATGCGGACCAGCTCGCGCTGCGCCTCGGCGACGTCGTCGGCGCTCTCGCCGAGCAGGGTCACCGGGGTGCCCCACTCGATGAGCCAGCCCAGGTACGTCGCGAAGCCGCCGTCGAGCCCGAAGTTCACCGTGCCCGGGGCGTGCCCGGCCGCGAACGCGGTGCGGTTGCGCAGGTCGACGACCCACTCGCCGGCCTCGATGCGGCGGCGCAGCTCGGCCGCGTCGGCCCGCTCGGGGGTGCTCAGGTCGGGGGCGTCCGGGCCGCCGGCGTTGCGGCGCCCCATCTGCGCGTAGTACGCGGGGTAGGCGCCGAGGCCGTCGAGCAGCTCGCGGACGTAGGTCTCCTCGTCCTGGGTCAGGACCGGGTTCTGCGTCTTCTCCTGACCGATGGTGGAGGAGGTCGCGTCGGTCTGGGTGGCCGAGCAGAACGAGCCGAAGCCGTGGGTCGGGTAGACCTCGGCCTCGTCGGGCAGCTCGGCGGCCAGCTTGTGCGCCGACGCGTGCTGGTGGCGCACCAGCGCGTCGGTGTGGTCGGGGCCCATCAGGTCGGGCCGACCGGTCGCGCCGAAGAGCAGCGAGCCGCCGGTGAAGACCGCGAAGGGCTCGCCGCCGTCGGTGACGGCGTACGACAGGTGGGTGTAGGTGTGACCGGGGGTCGCGAGGGCGCGCACCGCGATCCGCTCGCCCACCTCGATGACCTCGTCGTCGGCGACGGGCGTGCGGTCGAAGGACACGTCGTCCTCGCCGTTGACGAGGTACGCCGCGCCGGTCTCGCGCGCCAGGGCGAGGCCGCCGGTGACGTAGTCGTTGTGGATGTGGGTCTCGAAGACGTGCGTGAGCCGCACGCCGTCGGCCTCGAGGATCTCGAGGACCCGGTCGATGTCGCGCTGCGGGTCGATGACGACCGCGACCTCGCCGTCGTGGACCACGTAGCTGCGGTCGCCGAGGGTCGGGGTCTCGATGACCCGCACGGTCAGGTCAGTGGTGTGCTCGCTCATGGGGGCTCCTCACTTCTCGGTCGGACGGCCGGCGCGGATCCAGGCGGACGTGCCGCCGGCGATGTTGACGGCGTCGAAGCCGCTGCCGGTCAGGAAGTCGGTCATGGCGCCGCTGCGGTTGCCCGAGGCGCAGACCACGTGGACGGTGCTGTCGCGGTCGAGCTCGTCGGTGCGGTTCGGGCAGCTGGCCCATCGGGATGTTCACGGCGCCGGGCAGGTGGCCGTCGGCGTACTCCGAGGGCTCTCGGACGTCCACGAAGGTGGCGCCCTGGTCGAGTGCCGCGGCGGCCTGGTCGATGTCGATCTCTCGCATGTCCATCTCCTCGGTGACGTAGGTCCCGGGGGCTCGCTCGAACCCCTCGGGGGGATATGCGGGAAACCTAGCACAACCCCCTGGGGGGATGTATAGTCGACGTCGTACGCACCGTGCCACCCCCACTCGGGTGGCGACCCGCGAGAGGATGCCGATGAGCAGCTACACGATCAGCACGACCCTGGACCGCCCGTACGACGAGACCGTCGCGGCAGTGCGCGAGCAGCTGGCCGAGGCCGGCTTCGGGATCCTGACCGAGATCGACCTGCAGCGAAACCCTGAAGAAGAAGCTCGACGTCGACGTCGTGCCGCAGGTGATCCTCGGTGCCTGCCGTCCGCAGCTGGCCCACCAGGCGCTGCGAGGTCGAGCCCTCGATCGCCGCGCTGCTGCCCTGCAACGTCGTCGTGCGTGCGCTCGACGACACCACCACCGTCGTCGAGGCCTTCGACCCCGACGTCATGATGTCCGTCGGGCTCGGTGACGCCGACGGTCCCGCCGGCGACGCGATCCGCAGCGTCGCCGCCGATGCCCGCGAGCGGCTCTCGGCCGCCCTCGCCGCCCTGGAAGGAACAGCCTGATGGACCTGGAGCCCACCGAGATCAAGGCGATCATCACCCGGATGAAGCGCGCCAACGGCCACCTGGCCAGCGTGATCCGGATGATGGAGGAGGGCTCGGACTGCGAGTCCGTGCTCACCCAGCTCGCCGCCGTCAACAAGGCGCTCTCCCGCGCCGGCTACGCCATCGTCGCCACCGGCCTGCAGCAGTGCCTCACCGCCAGCGACGAGGACCTCGACGGGGTCGACGTCAAGAAGATGGAGAAGCTCTTCCTGGCCCTGGCCTGACCTCGGACGACCTGCGCGGCTGCGTCGGGCGCCGGTAGCCTGCGGGGATGACCTCCTTGGTGCTGACCGTCATCGGCGACGACCGGCCCGGGCTGGTCTCGGCGGTGTCCGCGCTCGTCGAGGCCCGCGGCGGCAGCTGGCAGCGCAGCCAGATGACGCGGCTGAGCGGCAAGTTCGCCGGCATCGCCCTGGTCGAGGTCCCCGACGCCCAGCGCGACGGGCTCGAGGAGGCGCTGGCCGGCCTCGCTGCCGAGGGCCTCGTGGTCCACGTGGAGGACGCCGGCGGCGACGCCGCTCCCGCAGGCCGGGCCCCGGCGGTCGTGGCGCCTGCAGCTCGTCGGACAGGACCGGCACGGCATCGTCGCCGAGATCTCCTCGGCGCTCGCCGGCCCGGGGGATCGGGATCGAGGAGCTGCTCACCGACGTCGTCGAGGCGCCGATGGGTGGCGGGATGCTCTTCCAGGCCTACGCGCGGCTCACGATGCCCGCAGGTGCCGGACGTCGGCGTGCGCGCCGACCTCGAGCGGCTCGCCGACGAGCTGATGGTCGACCTCGAGCTCGACGCCGACTGACGCTCACCCGGCGCAAATGTCCCGCTGACCCGGCCCGAATGTCCCGCTGATCCAGCGCGGACTGCCGCGGCTCTCAGCCGGTGTGGTTGGCCTGCCAGGACCGTTCGGTCAGCTCGCGGAGCACGTCCCGGTCGAGGTCGTCGTACCGCTTCACGTACAGGCAGCCCTTGCCGGTCGTGTGTGGCCCGAGCCGGTCCAGCAGATCGCGGTTGCTGTCGTAGTAGGTGAGCCCGTAGAGCGTGAGCGCGGCCTTGCGCGGGGCCAGCCCGAGGGCGAACCACTCGTGCTCCTTGCCGTCGGCGGTCGTGTACCGCTGCCGCCCGAAGCCCACCATCGACGTGCCCCACATGACGGGCTCGACCCCGGTCACGTCGCGCATCATGGCCAGCGCGGCGAGGGCGTCCTCGCGGCGACGCTCGCTGCTCCACGGCGGCGAGGTAGGCGTCGACGTCCGCGGGGTGGGTGGGTCTTGCGGGTGCCCGGTCGGCCATGCCGGCAGTGCTCGCAGGCCGCGACTAGGTGGGGCCATGGACCCGACGCGCACGAGGCGGAGCGCCCGACGCGCCTGGCGTCGGGGAGCCGTCGTCCGGCTGCTGCTGCTCGGGGCCCTGCTCGCTGGCGCTGGTCGGCCTGGCGCACCGAGCACGTGCCCGAGGTCTCCTCGCTGCGGGCCCGCGTCGAGGACGCCGGGGCGTGGGGGCCGGCCGTCTTCGTCGGCGGGTACGCCGCGCTCGCGCTGCTGCCCACGCCCAAGGGGTTGATGACCGCGCTGGGTGCGGTGCTCTTCGGGTTCGTCGTCGGCGCGGTGCTGGCGTGGGCGGCGGCGATGCTGGCCGCGCTCGTCGCCTTCTGGCTCAGCCGGCTGCTCGGCCGCGACGCCGTCGACCGGCTGATCGGGGGCCGGTTGGACCGGGTCGACGCGCTGTTCCCCGAGCACGGCTGCGTCGCGGTGGTGGCGGTCCGGCTGGTGCCGGTGCTGCCCTACACGGCGATCAACTACGCCGTCGGGGCTGGTGCCGGTGGGGGTGGGCGCCTACCTGCTCGGCACCGCGGTCGGGATGGTGCCCGGCACCTCGCCTACGCCGCGCTCGGCGCCTTCGGCACCAGCCCCGACGCGGCTTTCGCATCGGTCTCGCGGTGCTTCGTGGCGCTGACGGTGCTGGCCGCGCTCGTCGGGCGGCGGATGCTGCGCGGTCGGACGGCGCAGCCGCCGGGCCGGCGCGACGGAGCGGGCGCGTGAGCGAGCTGCTCGCTGCTGGCGGTCACCGTGCTGGGCTACGCGCTGGTCTCGTCGCGGCTGAGCCTGTCGCCGCTCACCGCGCCGATGGTCTTCACCGGCGTCGGTCTGCTCGCCGGCGCCGCCGGGCTCGTCGACCTCGAGCTCGACGGCGAGGTCGTCACCGTGCTCGTCGAGGTCACCCTCACGCTGGTGCTCTTCACCGACGCGATCCGCATCGACCTGCGCGCAGCTGCGCCGCCACCTCGGCCTGCCGGTGCGCCTGCTGGGCGTCGGGCCTGCCGCTGACGATCCTCGCCGGCACGGCCGTCGGCGCCCTGCTGCTGCCCGGGCTGGGGCTGGTCGAGGCGGCGCTGCTCGCCGCGGTGCTGGCGCCCGACCGACGCGGCGCTGGGCCAGGCCGTGGTCAGCGACCCGCGGCTGCCGGTGCGCATCCGCCAGGCGCTCAACGTCGAGAGCGGTCTCAACGACGGCATCGCGCTGCCCGTGGTCACCGTGCTCCTGGCGGTCGTGGTCGCCGAGGGCGCCGACCGGCGGGCCGGCGACGGGTGGTGGAGCCTGGCGCTGAGCCCAGGTCGGCTTCGGCGTCGGTGTCGGCGCTGGCCGCCGGGCTGCTGGGCGGCTGGCTGCTCGACCGACGCGCCCGCAGCCGGGGCCGTCGAGGGCGTCTACCGCCAGCTGGCCGCGCTGGCGCGTCGTGGCAGCGGCGTACGCCGGGGCGGTGCTGCTGGGCGGCAACGGCTTCATCGCCGCCTTCACCGCGGGCCTGGCCTTCGGCCACGTCGCGCGCGGGCACTGCGAGCACGTGCAGGACTTCACCGAGGACGAGGGCGAGCTGCTCACCGTCACCACGTTCCTGGTCTTCGGCGCGGTGCTGGTGGGGCCGGTGCTCGACGAGGTCACCTGGCGCTCGGCGGCGTACGCCGTGTGCTCGCTGACGCGTGGTGCGGCTGCTGCCGGTGCTGGTCGCGCTCGCCGCGCTCGCGGACCCTGCTCGAGACGCGGCTGTTCCTCGGCTGGTTCGGTCCGCGCGGGCTGGCCTCGATCCTCTTCGCGCTGCTCGTGGTCGAGGAGGTCGGCGGCCCGACGGGCCAGGAGGTCTTCGAGGTGGCCTGCCTGACCGGTGCTGCTCAGCGTGGCGCTGCACGGTGCTAGCGCGTCGACCTGGTCGGCGCGGCTGGCGCGCCGACTGCGAGGAGGCCGGGCGGCGACCTGGCCGAGCACGGGGCGGCCGCCGAGATGCCGACCCGGCGCCGGCTGTCGCCCTGAACCGCCAGCTCGGACCCGGCGCAATTCGTCGCGGCTCAGCCCGAGCTGAGCCGTCGGGCCCAGCCGGCGTGAGCGCGCAGGCCGATCGGGGTCGAGCACGGTGATGCGGCCACGGCCCAGCCCGACCAGGCCGCGCGCGGCCAGCTCGCCGAGCACCTTGGTGGTGGTCTCGCGGGAGGTGCCGACCAGCGCGGCGAGCTGCTCGTGGGTGACCTGCACGACCGGCGCGCCGCCCGAGGCTGCGCTGGGTGGCCAGGGTCAGCAGCGTCTCGGCGACCCGCTGCGGGACGCTCTTGAAGACCGCGTCGGAGAGCCGCTGCTCGAGCGCGGCGAGCCGCCGGCCGAGGATCTCGGAGATGCGCGCTCGCGATGCGGGGGTCGGCGAGCAGCAGCCGGTGTACGTCGTGCGCGGCTCATCACGCACACGGTGACCTCGTCCAGCGCCTCGGCGTAGTTGTCGTGCATCGACTGACCCACGACCACCATCTCGCCGAAGATCGTGCCGGGGGAGAGGATCGCGGTGGTCAGCGCGCGGCCGTCCGCGGAGAGCCGGAAGATCCGGACCCGGCCCTGCTTGAGGATGTAGAGCGTCTCGCTGTGCTGCTGCGGGCTGTGCAGCAGCTCGCCGGCGGCGAAGCGGCGCATCGGTGCGGCCGCGGCGATCGGCCGCCATCTCGGTCTCGGCGAGGTCGGCGAAGATGTCGACCTCGCGCATGCACCACACGTCCGGGTCGGGCACCGGCCGGGTGTCGGCTGGGTCCGTCGCGTCGGAGGAGCTCACGGTGGCGGCTCCTCTCGGTCTCGCGGACCAGCGGCGACCACGGTCGGGGTGCCGTGGCCACCAGCGACCCGCGGGGTCGGCTGCCGCCACCGAGGCATGGCAGCTGGGGCGCGGCAGTCTCGACTCATCGTCCGCAGCGGGTGTGCAACGCCCGGACAAGCGCATGAGTCCCCGGTCGGCCGGGGACTCCTGCAGCGGCCGACCCTCACGGCGCGACCAGGTCGGTGTCGGGCTGGAAGGCGACCCAGGAGAACCAGAACGTGTCGAGGTGGACGACGCGGGCGCAGCCGCTGCCCCGGCGAGGGCGCCGTCGGTGGCGCGGCCGAAGGCGTTCCAGGTCGAGCCGGTGCCGCTCGTCGCGCGACCGTGTCGTCGGCGTCGCGCTCGAAGCGCGAGCTCCTCGCCGTCGAGGCGGGCCACGAAGGCCGCGACGGTGCCGATCTCGTCGCCCTCGGCGATCCGGTCGGCGCCGAGCGCGGAGCGCTGGCCCGGCAGGTGCCACAGGGTCACCGGGCGCGGTCGCCGACGCCGACCGGCGACCGTGCCGACGTCGGCGAGCCGGCCGCGCTCGACCGCGACCGCGTCGGCGCCGGTGCCGACGCCGACCACCCGCGCCTTGGCGGCGAGCCGGTCGTCGGGCTCCGCCGGGCAGCGGGAAGATCGGGTCGGAGCCGGGGTCGTCGTAGCCGACGTAGGGGTTGCGGCCGTAGTCGCGGTCGTGGCCGGTCGTCGCGGTTGAGCACCAGGGCGTCGGGGTGCTCCTCGCGGAACTGGGCCCAGCCGACGGTCCCCATCGGGATGCTGCGCAGCTGGGTGCCGGTGCGCACCCCGACCGAGGCCTGGCCGGTGAGCTGCGGCCACAGCGACTCGGTGGCCCGGTCGAACATCACCAGGTTGTCGGCGTAGAGCAGCCCCGAGACCCCGAACGTGGTCTCCTCGCCCTCGACGGTGCGCTCGAAGGCGACGCCCGAGTTGCACAGCGGGCAGTAGGTCACGGCGACCGGGACGCCGTCGACGACGTCGTTGGCGATCTCGTGCCAGGTCAGCACCCGCAGCGGGTAGGCGCGGGTCTCCTCGCCGACGGTGAGGCTGAGCACCGGCTCGTCGTCCTCGAGCCAGTCGACGTCGGCGACCTGCTCGTGCTGCGGGTCGTCGATGGCGCGGGATGCCGTCGGGCGGCGGGCCGCCCGAGAGCAGGTCGTCGAGGGGCGAGCAGCGGCTCGGGGAAGGCCGGGTCCCGCAGGTCGTCGAGCGCCGAGCCGCCGTGCCGGTCGTCGGAGCCCGACGCGGACGAGGTCTCGGCGGGCTCGCGTCGTCGGCGGCTCTCGTCGGTGGCGGAGCAGGCGGTGAGCGAGCAGCGCGAGGCCGAGTACGGCGGCGGCGAGCGGGAGCGGGTGCGAGCGGGAGCCGTGATCATCGGGCGGCCTCCTGTCGGTGGTGGCCGCTCCGGGTCCGGTGCGGTCGAGGTCGGCGTCCGCCGAGGAGCGGTCCGCGCGCGCAGCCGACCGACGACCAGGGTCAGGGCGACCAGCGCGGCGACGAGCAGCGCCCAGCCGCCGGGCGCCGACCGCGGTCGCGACGTCGACGAGGGCGCGCTGGACCGACGCCGCGGCGCGCGATCACCGGGTCGTCCGCGGCGTCGCGCGCCGCCCAGGATCCGCAGCTCCCACCAGCCGTAGTAGGCGACGTAGCGCGCCGGCGACGACGAGCACCGCACCGGCGACGCGCGGCGCCCAGGCGCCCGGTACGGCGCAGCCGCTGCACGGTGGTCGGCGAGGCCAGGGCGGTCGCCACGGCCAGCGGCGCCCACGACCGAGCCCATCCCGGCGGCGTAGGCCAGGAACAGCACGACGCCCTCGAGCACGGAGTCGCTGCGGAAGCCGACGACCACGACCGCCAGGAACGGCGCGACGGTGCACGACAGCGAGGCGACGGCGTACCCGGCGCCGAAGCCGGTCATCGACCAGAAGCGACCGCTGCAACGGTCGGGCCTGCCGGGGTGCGCCGCGGCGGGCCCAGGCGCGGCAGGCGTGGCACCGCGAGGCGGCGGCCCGGCCAGCAGCCACCCGCCGAGCAGGACCAGCAGCAGGCCCAGGGCCACCGTGACCCACGGCAGGTGCCGCTGGACCTGCGGAGACGACGGGCGCCACCGCCAGCCCGAACGCGAGGAAGACCCCCGAGAAGCCGAGCGTCATCGCGCCGGTGAGGGCGAGCGCCCGCAGCACGGCGCGTCGGCGGTCGGGGGAGTCGTCGCCGGCGACGAGCAGCGAGACGTAGGCCGGCAGCAGTGCGAAGCCGCACGGGTTGACCGCGGCCAGCATGCCGGCGCCGAGCGCCACGGCGACCAGGCCCTCGGACACGGCGATCCTCAGCCGGCCTGCTCGTCGACGAGCTCCTCGACGAGGTCGGCCAGCTCGGCCTCGTCGAGGTAGCCCTCGCCGCGGACGTCGCCCTCGGCGTCGAGGACGAGGTAGGTGCTCTGCGCGGTCACGCCGAAGTGGCGCCAGACGCTGCCGTCGACGTCGGAGAGGTTGGTGACCGCCGGGTCGACCTCGGAGGCGAACTCGGCGATCGCGTAGGCGTCGTCCTCGGCGCCGACGCCGACGACGGCGACATCGTCGCCGTGGGTCTGCGGCGAGGGCACCGACGCCGGAGATCTGCGCGCGACAGGTCGGGCACCAGGGGGCCCAGAACCACAGCACGGTGGGTCGGCCGGACAGCGTGGCGCCGTCCCAGTCCGCACCGGACACGGTGCGGGCGGAGACGTCGTACAGCGCGTTGTCGCCGGAGGCGCCGGTCGACGCGGAGGAGCCGGTGCTCGTGGTGCCGCACGCGCTGAGCACGAGGGCCGCGGCGGCCAGGAGGCTCGCCACCGCGGGGCCGGGGCGCGGCCGTGGGGTCGTCATGCTCCGAGCGTAGGACCGGGCGCCCGGATGGTTCGGTGAGCGTGCTCACACAGAGCACACCGAAACATCCGGACGCCCGGTCCGTCCACGGGAGAGCGGGCCGGTCAGACGGCCGGGGCCTCCGGCACGTCGAGCTCGGTGTGCACGTGGTGGTTGAAGTAGTTCGTGAACAGGTTCAGCGTCACGTGCACGGAGAGCTCGGTGAGCTGCTCGGTGCTCCAGCCCGCGTCGATCGCGGCCTGCCAGGCCTCGTCGCTGGTGTTGCCCACCTGGGCGGTGTAGTCACGGGCCAGGCGCAGCAGCGCGTCCAGCTTGGCGTCGTCGGCCTTGCCGCGGCGGATCGCGATCATCTCGTCGGCGCTGAAGCCCGCCGCCTTGCCGCCGCCGGTGTGGGCGGACTGGCAGTAGATGCACTCGTCCTCGTTGCCCACCGCCAGGGCGATCGCCTCACGGGTCTTGCGCGTCGAGCGTGGCGTGCTCGGCGATGACGTCGCCGAGGGCGGCGTACGAGAGCAGCACGGCCGGCGAGTGCGCCATCCCGCCGTGGATGTTGAGGACCTTGCCGAACTTCGCCTCGAGGCGCCTTGAGGGCGTCGGTGCTGGCCGCCGGGGCGGAGTCGACGGTGTGGACGGTGATGCGCGACATGGGATCTCCTGAGCGTGCGGGATCGTTCCTAGGACACCGGCTCCAACCGCCCCGGTGGTCCAGACATTCCTCGGGCTCAGGCGTCGGGAGCGCGCAGCAGCACCGCGGTGAACTGCTGGTTGGTGCCCCACGGGGTGAGGTGGTCCTCGCCCGCGGTGCCGTGCAGCGTGTAGCCGGGGAACTCCGCGACCAGCTCGTCGTGGGTGTAGCGCACGATCGGCAGACCGCTGCAGGTGGTCGGCCCGTCGGGGCCGAACGTCGCGACGACGAACCAGCCGCCCGGGCGCAGCCCGCGCTGCAGCGAGGCCCGGTAGTCGTCGCGCTCGTCCTGCTCGGTGAGGAAGTGGTAGACGGCGCGGTCGTGCCACAGCGCGTACCGGCGACCGGTGTCGAGGTCCAGCACGTCGGCCACGTCGAGGGTGAGGTGCCGGCCCAGGTCGCCGACCCGCTCACGGACCGTGTCCAGGGCGGTGCGGGACAGGTCGATCGCGGTCACGTCGGTGTAGCCGCGCTCGAGGAGGTGGTCGGCCAGCGTCGACCAGCCCGCTCCTACGTCGATGACCGGGTCGCCGGGGTCGACCCCGCTCTGGTCGACCAGGCCGAGGGAGAGCCCGGGCACGGACTGCCACCAGGACACCCCGTCGACGTCCTTGCCGTCGTGCACGTTCTCCCAGTAGTCGCGCCGGGCCTGCGCGTCCTCGGGTCGCCACAGGTCCTCGGTGCTGCTCTGGTCGCTCATGCGGCGAACCTACGCCCGTGCCCGCGATGTGCGACCCACCGCGGCCCGAACCTTTACCTGGAGCGGCGTGCGGGCGTGTCCGGAATTCGTGCACGTCCGTAAAGTTCCGAGCATGAGCCATTCCGACGCCGTCCTGACCACTGTGCTCCCGGAGCCGGGCCAGGACCACGTCCCCACCCCGGCCGGTGCGGTCTCGCGCCTGATCGACGGGGGCGACCTCGACTGCGGCAGCGGGCTGCTGCTGCTCATCACCCGCAACATGCGCCGCCTCGAGGACGGCGGCCACCTGGGCATCCGCAGCGCCGAGCCCAGCGTGACGTCGACCTGCCGGCCTGGGCCGACCTGGTCGGGCACACGATCTGGCGATCCAGCACGCCGAGTCCGAGCAGGGTCCGTGGTGGTTCGTGGTCGAGAAGTCCGGCGCGCCCGCGACCGTCTTCACCACCGGCTCGCGCACGCCGGTCGGCGAGCGGCTGTGGGTCTACACCAACTTCGACTGCAACCTGGCCTGCGACTACTGCTGCGCGCAGTCCTCCCCGAAGGCCGAGGCGCGCCGCTTCCCCGTCGAGACCGCCAGGCGGCGTTCGCGGAGTTCGCCGCCCTCGGCGGGCAGCGAGGTCTTCCTCACCGGCGGCGAGCCGTTCATGCACCCCGACCTCGCCGGCCTCGTGGACGCTGCCGAGGGCCTGGAGCGCACCATCCTGACCAACGCGATGATCCTGGGCCGCGGTCGACGCCGCGAGATCCTGGAGGGGCTCGACCGCTCGGTCGCCCTGCAGGTCAGCCTGGACAGCGCCACCCCCGACCTGCACGACCGCCAGCGGGGCGCCGGCTCGTGGGGCAAGGCCCTCGACGGGATCGAGCTGGCGGCGTCGCTGGGCTTCCGGGTCCGCATCGCCGCGACCCTGTACGACGAGGACCCCGCCGGCGTGCAGGCGCTGCACACGCGCCTCGACCAGCTCAACATCGCGCCCGAGGACCGGGTGATCCGGCCGGTGGCCGCGGAGGGCTTCGCCGACCAGGGCATCCACGTCTCGATCGACAACCTCGAGCCCGAGCCCACGCTGACCGCCGACGGTGCCTGGTGGCACCCGGTCGCGGTGACCAACCCCCACATGCGCATCGCCGACACCCCGCTCCCGGTGAGCGAGGTCATCGGGGTCATGCGCGACACCGTCGCCGTTCAGGACGCCGCGGCCGCGACCGGACGAGAGGTGTTCCGCTGTGCGTGAGAGCCTGCGCGCCCTGACCGGCTGGACCCTGGCCCCCGACACCGACTCGGTCCCGCGCCACCAGGCCGTCGGGCTGGCCTTCCTGCGGATCACCGTGGGACTGATGTGGCTCTACAACGTCGCCTGGAAGGTCCCTGCCGACTTCGGCCGCGACTCCGGCAACGGCCTGTACAAGTTCACCGGCTTCGCCGTCGAGCACCCCGTGCTGCCGCCGTACAGCTGGGTGGTCGAGCACCTGATCCTGCCCAACATCTCGGCCTTCGGCTGGCTGGTGCTGGTCGCCGAGACCGCGCTGGCGGTGCTGCTGATCTCCGGCACCTACGTGCGGGCGGCCGCGCTGCTCGGGCATCGCGCAGTCAGTGGCGATCGCGCTCTCGGTGGCGTACGCGCCCGAGGAGTGGCCGTGGTCGTACTGGCTGATGATCGCCGCCCACGTGGCGCTGCTGGTCGGGTCGTCGGGCCGTGCGTTCAGCGTCGACGCCGTACGCAGCAGGGTCGCGGCCCTCGCCGGCCTGCAGCGCGCGTGGGGCGTGCTGGCGCTCGTCGTGGGCCTCTACAGCGTCGTGGGCTCCTTCGACGACCCGCTGGCCGCTCGCGGACCGGGACTGCGCTCCACCGACCTCTCGATCAGCCTGGGCACCTACAACCTGCTGGGCGGGCTGCTCGTGGTGCTCGTCGGGGCGGGTCTGCTGCTGGCCGCTCGCGGTCTCGCGGTGGCGGCGCTGGCCGCCGGGGGACTGGCCGTCGTCGGCGCCCTGCTGCTGCGCATCCAGATCGGCTTCACCGACCCGCTGCTGGGAGGCAACGCCACGAGCGTCGCCTTCCTGCTGATCCTTGCGGTCGTCGCGCTCGCGGACCGGCTGCCTGCCGGTCCGACCACCCCGTCGCTCCCTCCACCACCCGAGGACGTCATTCGTGAAGACCACCCGCCGAGGCCTGCTGGCCGGCTCCGCCGTACTCCTGCTGCTCACCGCCTGCGGCAACGACTCCGAGGGCACCGGCGCGTCCGGGTCGTCCGCGACAGCCGTCCTGGGCATCTCCGCCATCCCCGACCAGGACCCCGAGCAGCTCAACCGGCTCTACGGGCTGGTGGCCGACGCCGTCGCCGAGGCCACCGGCCTCGAGGTCTCCTACGAGGCCGTCACCGACTACACCGCTGTGGTGCGGGCCTTCGAGGTGGGTGACATCCACCTCGCCTGGATGGGCGGCCTGACCGGGGTCCAGGCCCGCGAGCGGGTGCCCGGGTCGGTCGCGATCGCCCAGCGCGACATCGACGCCGACTTCCACAGCCTCTTCATCGCCACCAAGAAGTCGGGGATCGCGCCGTTCGACGACACCTCCGGCCTCACCGCCCTGGAGGGGCGCAGCCTGACCTTCGGGTCCGACACCTCCACGTCGGGGCGTCTGATGCCGCAGTACTTCATGCAGGAGGCCGGGCTCGACGTCGCGGACCTGAAGGGCGAGCCCGGCTACAGCGGCTCCCACGACGCCACCATCGAGGCGGTCGCCAGCGGCTCCTACGAGGTGGGCGCCGTCAACGAGCAGGTCTGGCAGGCCACCGTCGACGCGGGCGAGGTCGACCTCTCCGACGTCGTCGTCCTGTGGCGCAGCCCCGGGTACGCCGACTACCACTGGCTCGCCCGCCCCGACCTCGACGAGACCTTCGGCGAGGGCAGCACCGACGCGATCGCCCAGATGCTCTTCGACCTCGACCCGGCCGATGCCGACGACGCGGCCATCCTCGACCTGTTCGGCGCGACCTCCTTCGTGACCACCCAGAACGAGGACTACGACCAGATCGAGACGGTGGCGCGGGACCTCGGGCTGCTGGCGTGACCCCGGCCCCGGTGGGTCCCGCGGGGCCGGTCGTCAGCCTGCGCGGGGTCGGGCGCCGGTTCGGCGACCGCGACGCGCTGGTCGACCTCGACCTCGACGTCCACCGGGGTGAGCGGGTCGCGCTGCTGGGCTCCAGCGGGGCCGGCAAGAGCACGCTGCTGGCACTGCTGAACGGCTCGCTGCCGCCCAGCGCCGGGGTGGTCGAGCTCCTCGGGGAGCGCCCCGACCAGCTCTCCGCGGGCGCCCGGCGCCGCCTGCAGACCCGCATCGGGACCGTGCACCAGCGTCTCGACCTCGTCGAGCAGGTGCGGGTCTTCCACAACGTCAACGCCGGGCGGCTGGGCCGGATGAGCACCTTGACGGCACTGCGTTCGCTGGTGTGGCCGGTCGGGATGGCCGAGGTGCGCCACGTGCTCGAGCAGGTCGGGATGGGCTGGGCGGTCCACGAGCGCACCGAGCGGCTCAGCGGGGGTGAGCGGCAGCGGGTGGCGATCGCCCGGCTGCTGCTGCAGCGCCCCGAGCTGGTCCTCGCCGACGAACCGGTCGCCAGCCTCGACCCGGCCCGGGCCGCGGAGATCCTGCGGCTGCTCACCGAGGTGGGCGAGCAGGACGCCGGGGTCAGGCCCACCCTGATGGTCAGCCTGCACCAGCCGAGCCTGGCCCGCGACCACTGCACGCGCGCCATCGGCCTGCGCGAGGGACGGATCGCCTTCGACGTGGCCGCCGCCGACCTCGGCGAGCACCACCTCCAGGAGCTCTACGTCCTGTCATGACCACGCTGGAGCAGGCGCCGCCGCGCACCACACCACGACGGGGCACCGACGCCCGGACCGTGTGGCTGCGCCGTCTGGTCGCGCTGCTCGTCGTCGTGCTGCCGCTGGCCTGGGCGTGGCTGCGCACCACCGGCGGCGGCTCGGAGCTGGTCAACACCGGCGGCCTCGGGCTCGTCGACGACCTGCTCGGCAAGGCGCTGCACCCTGCGCTCGACCCCGAGTTCCTGGGGGTCGTCGGGCGCGCTGTCGGCGTCACCGTCGCCTTCGCCCTGCTCGGCACCGCCGGGGCGCTGGTGCTCGGGGCCGTGGGCGGGCTGGTCCTCAGCGACGTCGCCTGGGGGGCCCACCCCGGCCGGTGGGTGGGCGTCGTACGAGTGCCGTTGCGGGGGGTGCTGGTCGCCGCCCGGTCGATCCACGAGCTGATCTGGGCGCTGCTCCTGGTCAGCGTGCTGGGCCTGGATCCGCTGGTCGCGGTGATCGCGATCGCGGTGCCCTTCGGGGCCCAGACCGCCAAGGTCTTCGCCGACACCCTCGACTCCACCACCCGAGGCCCCCTCGAGGCGCTGCGCTGCGCGGGCGCGGCCCCGCTGCCGGCGCTCGCCTACGGGCTGCTGCCCGGCGCGCTGCCGCTGCTGCTGTCCTACTCCTTCTACCGGCTCGAGTGCGCGATCCGCTCGGCGGTCATCCTCGGGGTGGTCGGCGTCGGCGGGCTGGGCCAGGAGCTCGTGGTCAGCCTCCAGTCCCGCAACTGGGACGAGGTCTGGACCCTCATCGGCGCGGTGCTGCTGCTCTCGGCGGTCGTGGACCTGTGGAGCACCCGGGTGCGCAGCGGCCTGGCCGTCGCCAGCTGCTCGGACTGGTCCAGCGGTCTCACCGGTGCCACCCCCGGCAGGGGGTCGGGGTGGGTGCGGTGGTCGGGCTGGGCGCTGCTGCCGATGCTCGCGGTCGCCTGGTGGTACTCCGACCTCTCGCTGAGCGGGCTGTTCTCCGAGCGCACCCGCGACCTCAGCGTCCGCCTCGGCGCCGACCTCGTTCCGCCCACGCTGCCGCCCGGCGGGTGGGCGACGCTGAGCGCGGGGGTCCTCGACACCCTGGCGATGGCGGTGCTCGCGATGGCCTTCGCCGTCGCGCTCACCCTGGCGATCGGGCCGCTGGCCTCGCGGCCCCGCCGCGACCAGGACGGCACCGGGGCCGGCGTACTGCGCTGGGGTGGCTGGGCGGTGGCCCGGGTGCTGCTGCTGGTGCTGCGCTCGGTGCCGCCGACGGTGTGGGCCGTGGTCGCCCTGCTCGCACTGTTCCCCGGCATCCTGCCCGGCGCCGTGGCCCTGGGGCTCTACACCGGCGGCATCCTGGGCCGGCTGGTCGCCGAGGCGTGGGAGTCGGTGCCGATCCGCCCTCGGGCGGCCCTGCAGGACATCGGCGTCCCGAGGTCCCTGGCCGGCCTCGCCGCGACGGTGCCGGCCGGCGCCCAGCCGCTGGTCACCTACACGCTCTACCGCTTCGAGATCTGCGTCCGCGACACCGCCATCGTCGGCGTCGTGGGTGCGGCCGGGCTGGGCCGGCTGCTGCAGGAGAACCTCAACGCCTTCCGGTTCCCGGCCGTCACCACGCTGCTGATCGCGTCGTTCGCGGTCTCGGTCGCCGCCGAGCTGTTCGGCCGCCGGATCCGCCGCGCCCTCGCCCCCTGACCCGCGACCCGGCGCAAATGTCGCGCTGACCCGGCGCAAATGTCGCGCTGACCCGGCGCAAATGTCGCGCTGACCCGGCCCGAATGTCGCGGGAGATCTTAGTGGGGCCATCTGCGCCGACTGGGCGAGATATTCACGCCGAGTCAAGGGGCCATTTGCGCCGACTGGGCGAGATATTTGGGCCGGGTCAGCGGGACAGGGCCTGGAGGGTGCGGCGGGCCATCTGCTCCTCGCCGAGGGCGTTGGGGTGCACGATCACCGGGTTGGTGCCCGCGAGGACGGGCTCGACCCACCGGGTGAGGGGGAGCTGGCAGGCGTCATGGCCCTCGGAGGCCTTGTTCAGGTTCACGTACGTCGACCCCGTGGCGCGGGCGGCCCGCTTCACGGCGTTGTTCAGGACGCGCTGGATGGTGCGCAGGTAGGGCACGTCGCCGGTCGCGACCGGCATCTGGGGGAAGCAGCCGTCGCGCTTCGGCATGATCCACGGGTAGCCGAGGATCGCGACCTCCGCCTTCGGGGCCCGGCGGTGCACGTCGCGCAGGGCCCGCCTGATCGCGGGGAAGGTGGTGGTGCGGATGGTGTCGGTGAAGGAGTCGCCGTACTGGTCCTTGCACGGGCTGCCCTGACCGGCGGTGCTGAGCCCGGCGGCGCCGCACTGCAGGATCGAGTTGAGGAAGACGCTGCTGTCGTTGCCGCCGATGGTCATGGTGACCAGGCGGGTGCGCCTGCTCAGCGCGTCGAGCTGCGGCGGGACGTCGTCGTACTGGGAGCCGCGGTAGTCGGTGGTGTCGGCGGCGCCGCAGGTGACGTCGGTGAGACGGGCGCCGAGCTCGGCGGCGATCACGTGCGGGTAGTTCAGCGACGAGCGCAGGCACTGCACGGGAGCGGTGGGGTCGAGCGGGAGCACCCCGGACGCCGCGCTGTAGGAGTCGCCCATCGCCACGTACCGCACGCCGCCGCGCTGCTGCGCGCCGTCGGCCGGGCCCGCGTCGGCCGGGCCCGCGACGGCCGGGGCGGTGGCCGGCGCGAACGCGGCGACCAGGCCCAGGGCGGTGGTGGCAGCAGCGAGCAGGGCGGGGCGACGGGACACGGGAGCTCCAGGGACGGGCGCGACGACAGGGACGCAGCGCAGCGTAGGCCGCGGCGTGTGGGTCGGGCCACACCCGTTCACCGCGGCCGGCGCAGCCGCCGGGTGTCGTCGGCCAGGCGCACCGTGCGCGCGGTGCGGTCGAGGTGGCCGAGCAGCGCGAGCGCGACCCGACGGCTGGTGCCCAGCGCGGTGCGGGCGCTGCTGACCGAGAACGGCTCCGGCAGCGCGGCGAGCAGGGCGAGCGCCTCGTCGTCGGCCCCCGTCGCGAGCACCACGCCGCCGCCCAGGTGCACGAGCGCCCCGGCCCGGTCCAGGCGTGGCCAGCGCCCGGGTGTCGAGGCCGAGCTCGCGCAACCGGTCGGCGGTCGGGGCCGCGAAGCCGGACAGCTCCGGGAGCAGCGACTCGAGCGGTGCCTGCAGGTGCGGGGGCAGTGCCGGGTCGGCGGCGGAGCTCCACCGCCCGCCCACCAGCCGGGCGCCGGGCACGCCCACCGCCTCGACGAGGGCCGGGTCGGGCAGGTCGAGCCGGTGCGCCAGCGCGGCGGGTGCCAGGCCCTCGACCCCGCTGCCGGCCACGACCTCGGCCGCGCGGCGGCGTACCGACGCGGCGTGCTCGGGGTCGACCAGCCACCCGGCCGCCCGCACGCACCCCTCGGGTACGACGTCCGGGTCGAGCCCGGCTCGGCGCAGCAGCGTCTCCTCGGCGAGGCCGCGCAGCGCCAGGTCGGCCCCGCTCGAGCCGTCGAGGGTCGCGAGGTCGCTCGCGCGGGTCCGGGCCGCGCCGCGTCGGCGCAGCTCGGGCGGGCGCGGGTCGAGCACCCGCACGCCGCGCACGACCCGGTCGCCGGGGGAGCGCAGCACCGCGCGGTCCCCGACCCGCAGCGGCAGCGGGTGGTCCAGCCGCAGCCGGGCCAGTCCCGGAGCCAGCACCCGGGCGTGCACGGCGACCTGGGCCGCGCCGACGTGGAGCAACGGACGCTCGGGCAGCCGGTCGAGGTCGGGACCGGTGAGCGCGACGTCGACGACGTCGACCTCCAGCCAGGCCCCCGGGGTGACCAGGGCGCTGCCGCGGCCCAGCGCGTCGGGGACGCGGCCCCCGAGCGCGAGCGCCACCCGGGCGACCCCGGTCACCGACGTCGCGGCCCCGTCCGAGCGACTCGAGGCGCGCGCACCCGCACCTCACCGCCCGGGCCCTGCAGGACGTGGCCCTCGCGGACGGTGCCGGCGGGCAGGGTGCCGGTGACGACGGTCCCGGTGCCCCGCACGTGGAAGACGTCGGTCCACCCACAGCCGGACGTCGGCGGTCGGGTCGGGTGCCGGCACCCCGGCCAGCACCTCGGCCAGCACGCGCCCGAGCTCGGCGCGCAGCGCGCTGGTCCCGGCGGCGTCGACGGCGCTGGTCACGACGTGCGGCACCCCGGCCAGGCCGGTGCGCGCGAGCTCGTCGCGGGCCCGGGCCAGCGCGGGCGCGGGGTCGGCCAGGTCGGCGCGCGTGACGACCAGGACGCCGTGGGCGCACCCCCAGGGCGTCGAGGGCGGCGAGGTGCTCGGCGGCCTGCGGCATCCACGGGTCGTCGGCGGCCACGACCAGCATCGCGACCGGCACCGGGCCGACCCCGGCGAGCATCGTGGCGACGAACCGCTCATGGCCGGGCACGTCGACGAAGGCCACGTCGCCGACCCCGGGCAGCGTCGGTCCAGGCGTAGCCGAGCTCGATGGTCAGCCCGCGCCGCTTCTCCTCGGCGAGCCGGTCGGGGTCGGCTGCCGGTGAGAGCGCGCACGAGCGTCGACTTGCCGTGGTCGACGTGACCGGCGGTGGCCACGACGTGCACTCAGCGACCTCCCCCGGGCGGCCCCCGGCGGTTGCCGGCGCGAGCACGCGGCGTACGGCGTCGGCGAGGGCGGCGTCGTGCTCGGGCGGCAGGGCCAGCAGGTCGAGCAGCAGGCGGCCGTCGTGCACGTGCCCGACGACGGCGGGGGAGCCCTGGCGCAGCGGCAGCGGCGAGGTGGTGCGGCAGCGCGACGGCGGCGCTGGGCAGCGGCACCCCGGGGGCGCCGCCCCCGCCGACGCGGCCCTCGGAGGCCACCGCCTCGGCGGGCGCGCCGATCGCCGGGCGAGCCGGCGGGCCCGGTCGAGCAGGTCGTCGGGCCGGCTGGCCAGCGACGGCCGCGACCGGCGGCACGGGCCCGGTCAGGGTGGCCTCGAGCGCGGCCAGGGTCAGCTTGTCGACCCGCAGGGCGCGGGCGAAGGGGTGCCGGCGCAGGCGCTGGACGAGGTCGGCATCGACCGAGCAGCAGCCCGGCCTGCGGGCCGCCGAGCAGCTTGTCGCCGGAGGCGGTGACCAGGTCGGCGCCGTCGCGCAGCGTGGTCGCGGCGTCGGGCTCGTCGGGCAGCCGCGGGTGCGGGGCGAGCAGCCCGGAGCCGATGTCGGCGACCACCGGGACGCCGAGACCGGTCAGGGCGGCTCGACGGGCACCGCGGAGGTGAAGCCCTCGACCCGGAAGTTGGAGGGGTGCACCTTGAGCACGAAGGCGGTGCGGTCGGTCACGGCGCGCTCGTAGTCCTCGAGGTGCACCCGGTTGGTGGTGCCGACCTCGCGCAGCCGCGCGCCCAGCGACTCCATCAGCTCGGGGATGCGGAAGCCGTCGCCGATCTCGACCAGCTCGCCGCGCGAGACGACCACCTCGCGGCCCACGGCCAGGGCGCAGGTGACCAGGGCGAGCGCGGCGGCCCCGTTGTTGACCACGTGCACGCCGCCGGCGTCGGGCACCGCGGCGGCCAGGGCGGCCAGTGCTCGCCGCGCCGCGGGGTCCCGCGCAGCCCGGTCTCCAGGTCGAGCTCGACGTCGGTGGCGCCGGCGGCCAGCGCCACGGCCTCGACCGCGGCCGCCGACAGCGGGGCCCGACCCAGGTTGGTGTGCACGACCACGCCGGTGGCGTTGAGCACCGGGCGCATCGAGACCGGCGCGTCGGGCAGCGCCGCCAGCACCGCGGCGACGACGTCCTCCGGGTCGACCCGGCCGGCCCGGCACGCGGCCAGGGCCGCGACGACCGCGGCCTTCACCCGGGTCCGGCCCAGCCGCCGGACCGCGGCGGCGACCTGGGCCGGGTCGGCGAGCACGTGGTCGGTGCGCGGGACGCGGCGCCGGGCGTCCTGGCACGGCGCTCCTCCCGACGGCGCCCCCGGGGTCCCCGGGGGCGGGCAGCAACGCTGGCGGAGGCGGACGGGAATCGAACCCGCCTGACCGGGATGCCCGGTCACAACGGCTTTGAGGGCCGCGCCCGTCACCAGACGAGGTACGCCTCCGGCGCCAACCTAGCCAGGGTGCGGCGCCCGACACGCCCACCCCCTTGGGGGCTGGTCGTCCCTGTCCCGGTTTGGCACAGTGTGCGCACCTGCAGGAGTCAGGGTTGGCGGCAGCGTCGAGGACCGGGAGGTCGAGCGGTGGAGCAGTTCCTCGGGTGGCCGCTGGTGCGCCAGCTCGCTCGGCACGGACCGGCTCGGACGCGGCGCGGCGGCGATGTCCCCGCGCAGCCGGGACCTGGAGCCGCGCACCGCGCAGGCCGACCGGGTCGTCGACTCGGTGTGCCCGTTCTGCGCGGTCGGCTGCGCGCAGAAGGTCTACGTCAAGGACGAGCAGGTCATCCAGATCGAGGGCAGCGCCGCCAGCCCGATCTCCCGGGGCCGGCTGTGCCCCAAGGGCAGCGCCAGCAAGCAGCTGGTCACCTCCTCGAGCCGGGTCACCAAGGTCCGCTACCGCCGCCCCCACGGCACCGAGTGGGAGGACCTCGACCGCGACACCGCGATCGACATGATCGCCGACCGCGTCATCGCGACGCGCAAGCAGTTCTGGGAGTGGGAGGACGAGCACGGCCGTCGTACCCGCCGCACCCTCGGCATCGCCAGCCTCGGAGGAGCGACCCTCGACAACGAGGAGAACTACCTCATGAAGAAGCTCTACACGGCCATGGGAGCGATCCAGATCGAGAACCAGGCCCGTATTTGACACTCCTCCACGGTGCCCGGTCTGGGTACCTCGTTCGGCCGTGGTGGGGCTACCACCAGCCTGCAGGACCTCCAGAACGCTGACTGCATCCTCATCGAGGGCTCGAACATGGCCGAGGCCCACCCGGTGGGCTTCCAGTGGGTGATGGAGGCCAAGCGCCGCGGCGCGACGATCATCCACGTCGACCCCCGGTTCACGCGCACCTCGGCGGTCTCCGACCTGCACGTGCCGATCCGCGCCGGCAGCGACATCGCGTTCCTGGGCGGCCTGGTCAACCACGTGCTGAGCAACGACCTCGACTTCCGCGAGTACGTCGTGGCCTACACCAACGCCGCCAACCTCATCGACGAGGACTACCGGGGCCCCGACGACCTCGACGGGCTGTTCTCCGGCTTCGACCCCGAGACCGGCCTCTACGACCCCATCAGCTGGCGCTACGACCCGCCCGAGGACATGAACGCCGAGGAGCGCGAGCGGGACCGCGAGCTGCGGGAGGACGCCGACGCCGCCGCGACCGGTGAGGACGCCAAGCGCTCCCACCAGGCGGCCCGCTCCGAGAGCCACGGCTCCGGCGGGGCCCCGGTGAGCTGGAAGGGAGCACGCGACGAGACGCTGCAGCACCCGCGCTGCGTCTTCCAGATCCTCAAGCGGCACTTCGCCCGCTACACCCCCGAGATGGTCCAGCAGGTCTGCGGCATCAGCCCCGAGCAGCTGCGCCAGGTCGCGGACGCGCTCACCGCCAACAGCGGCCGCGAGCGCACCACCGCCCTGGCCTACGCGGTGGGCTGGACCCACCACACCACCGGCGCGCAGACGATCCGCACCGCCTCGATCCTGCAGCTGCTGCTGGGCAACATCGGTCGCCCCGGCGGCGGCATCCTGGCGCTGCGCGGGCACGCCAGCATCCAGGGCTCCACCGACATCCCGACCCTGTTCAACATCCTGCCCGGCTACCTGCCGATGCCGCTGGCCGACCACCACCAGAGCGTCGACGAGTGGGTGCGCGCCGACGAGGGCAAGGCCGGCTTCTGGGGCGAGATCCGCTCCTACGCCGTCAGCCTGCTGAAGTCCTACTGGGGCGACGTCGCCACCGCCGAGAACGACTTCTGCTTCGACTACCTGCCGCGGCTCACCGGCGACCACTCGACGTACACGACCGTCAAGGCGCAGATCGAGGGCCGGTGCAAGGGCTACTTCCTGGTCGGGGAGAACCCGGCGGTGGGCTCGGCCAACGGCAAGATGCAGCGCCTGGGCATGGCCAACCTCGACTGGCTGGTGGTGCGCGACCTGCAGATGATCGAGTCGGCCACGTTCTGGAAGGACGGCCCCGAGATCGAGACCGGCGAGCTGGTCACCGAGGAGATCGGCACCGAGATCTTCTTCCTGCCCGCCGCCAACCACGTCGAGAAGGCCGGCTCCTTCACCCAGACCCAGCGGCTGCTGCAGTGGCGCGACCAGGCGGTGCCAGCCGCCGGACGACTGCCAGAGCGAGCTGGAGTTCTACGTCGACCTCGGCAACCGGATCCGCGCCAAGCTGGCCGGCTCGACCGACGAGATGGACCGCCCGCTGCTCGACCTCGCCTGGGACTACCCGGTCGACGAGCACGGCGAGCCCGACGCCGAGGCGGTGCTGAAGGAGATCAACGGCACCGGTCCCGACGGCGCCCCGCTGTCGTCGTACACCGAGCTCAAGGCGGACGGCTCGACCTCGTGCGGCTGCTGGATCTACTGCGGCGTGTACGCCGACGGGGTCAACCAGTCGCGCCGCCGCACCCCGCACTGGGAGCAGGACCAGGTGGCCGCCGAGTGGGGCTGGGCCTGGCCGGCCAACCGGCGCATCCTCTACAACCGGGCCTCGGCCGCCCCGGACGGCACGCCGTGGAGCGAGCGCAAGCGCTACGTGTGGTGGGACGCCGACGCAGGGCCGCTGGACCGGCTCGGACGTGCCCGACTTCATCGTCGACCGCGCGCCCGACCACGTGCCGGAGCCGGGCGCCAAGGGCCCCGACGCGATCGGCGGCCAGGACCCGTTCGTGATGCAGACCGACGGCAAGGGCTGGCTCTTCGCGCCGGTCGGGGTGGCCGACGGTCCGCTGCCGGCGCACTACGAGCCGCCCGAGTCGCCGGTGCGCAACCCGCTCTACGCCCAGCAGAACAACCCCGGGCGCAAGCACCTCTCGACCCCGTCGAACCCGATGAACCCCAGCTTCTCCGAGGTCTTCCCCTACGTGTTCACCACCTACCGGCTCACCGAGCACCACACGGCCGGGGCGATGAGCCGGACGCTGCCCTACCTCACCGAGCTGCAGCCCGAGCCGTTCTGCGAGGTCTCGCCGCGCCTGGCCGCCGAGCGCGGCCTCGAGCACGGCGAGTGGGTGACCATCGTGACCGCCCGCACCGCGATCGAGGCCCGGGTGCTGGTGACCGAGCGGCTGCGCTCGCTGCGACTGGGCGAGCAGTGGGTCGAGCAGGTGGGTCTGCCCTACCACTGGGGCCGCAACGGCATCACCACCGGCGACTCGCCCAACGACCTGGTCAACGTCACGATGGACCCCAACGTCTCCATCCAGGACAAGGTCGGCACCTGCGACATCCGGCCCGGTCGCCGCCCGCGCGGCCCGGCCCTGACGGCGTACGTCGAGGACTACCGGCGCCGCGCCGGCGTCGGCCCCGAGGACCTCGCCGAGCAACCCCACCGACGGAGGCACCCAGACGTGAGCAGGCTGAGCGAGTTCCTCTCCCCGGAGTCCCTCTGGGGCCGCCTCGACGACGTCAGCGGGGACGCCGGGCTACGAGGACCACCCCGCCGCGGATGGGCTTCTTCACCGACACCTCGGTGTGCATCGGCTGCAAGGCCTGCGAGGTGGCGTGCAAGGAGTGGAACCAGGTCCCCGACGACGGCTACCATGCTGACCGGGATGTCCTACGACAACACCCAGCAGCTCGGGGCCAGCACCTGGCGCCACGTGGCGTTCGTGGAGAAGACCCGTGCCCTCGAGGTCGAAGCCGGCACCGGAGGTGACCGACCTCGGCATGCCCGGCAGCGGCCCGCCGGGTGCGCGAGGTCACGCTGCCGCACGGTGAGGACCAGGCGCACGGAGTCCGGCGACAGCGGGCTGCGCTGGCTGATGTCCTCCGACGTGTGCAAGCACTGCACGCACGCCGCCTGCCTCGACGTGTGCCCGACCGGCTCGCTGTTCCGCACCGAGTTCGGCACCGTGGTGGTCCAGGAGGACATCTGCAACGGCTGCGGCTACTGCGTCCCGGCCTGCCCCTACGGCGTCATCGACCAGCGCAAGCACGACGGCCGCGCCTTCAAGTGCACGCTCTGCTACGACCGGCTCAAGGAGGGCCAGACCCCCGCCTGCGCGCAGGCCTGCCCGACCGAGTCGATCCAGTACGGCGAGGTCGACGAGCTGCGGGAGCGGGCCGCGGCCCGGGTCGAGGAGCTGCACGACCAAGGGCGTCGACGTGGCCCGGCTCTACGGCGCCGACCCCGACGACGGGGTCGGCGGGGACGGGGCGTTCTTCCTGCTCCTCGACGAGCCGGAGGTCTACGGCCTGCCGCCCGACCCGATCGTGACGACCCGCGACCTGGGCGCGATGTGGCGCCACGTCGGAGCGGCCGGCCGTCGCCCTCGCCGGTGTCGGCGCCGCCTCGTTCCTGGGTAGGCCGTTCGCCGGGCGGTCGGGCCGGTGAGCCGGGGCGAGCAGTCGATGGTGCCGGAGCCGACCTTCGAGTCCTACTACGGCCGTCCGATCCTCAAGGAACCGACCTGGAAGACCCCCGACGTCCCGATCTACCTGTGGATCGGCGGGGTCGCCGGTGGCTCGGCGCTGCTCGCCGAGGGTGCCGCGCTGAGCGGTCTGCCCGGGTCTCGAGCGCGTCACCCGGCTCAGCCGCGGCCGGGGGAGCGGTGGTCGGCACGGTCGCCCTGGTCCACGACCTGGGGCGCCCGGAGCGGTTCCTCAACATGCTGCGCGTCTTCAAGCCGACCTCGCCGCTCTCGGTCGGCTCCTACATCCTGGCTCCCTTCAGCAGCTTCGCCGGCGCGGCCGCTGCCTCCCACGTCACCGGGGTGGCGCCCCGGCTCGGGCCGGCTGGCCGGCCTGGGCGCGGCCGTCTTCGGGCCGCCGCTGGCCACCTACACCGCCGCCCTGTTCGCCAACACCGCGATCCCGGTCTGGCACGAGGCGCACCGCGAGCTGCCGTTCGTCTTCGGCGGCTCCGCGGCGGCCGCGGCCGGTGGCACCGCGATGCTGCTCGCTCCCGTCGCCGAGACCGGGCCCGCGGTGCGGATGGCGGCCGTGGGCGCGGTCGCCGAGCTGGGTGTCAGCCATCGGATGGAGCAGCGGCTCGGGCATGCTCGCCGAGCCCTACGAGAAGGGGCTGGCGGGTCGGCTCACGAAGCTGTCGCGGGCGCTGACCGTGGCCGGGCTCGGGCTCAGCGCCCTCGGTGCCGGTGCACGAGGGCGGCGCCGCCCGTGGGCGCGCCGCGTGGCCGGGGCGTCGTACTCGGCCGGCTCGCTGGCGCTGCGCTTCGCGGTCTTCGAGGCCGGGCGCGAGTCGGCCCGCGACCCGAAGTACGTCGTGGTGCCGCAGCGCGAGCGGATCCGGGCGCGCGAGGAGGCGGCCCGGTCCGCCGCATCGGGACGGGATCCGGCACCCTGTCCGGGTGACGACACCACCTGCACCCGCCGACCCCGGGACGCCTGCGCCTGACCCAGTACGCCTCCGGTGGGCGGCTGCGCCTGCAAGGTGCCGCCCGGCGAGCTCGAACGGGTGCTGTCCGGGCCTGCCGCTGGCCGCCGGGCGACGACCTGCTGGTCGGCCTCGAGCACGGCGACGACGGGGCCGTGGTGCGCCTCGACGGCGACCGCGCGGTCGTGCTGACCACCGACTTCTTCACCCCGGTCGTCGACGACGCCTTCGACTGGGGCCGGATCGCGGCCGCCAACGCGCTCTCCGACGTCTACGCGATGGGCGGGGAGCCGCTGGTCGCGGTCAACCTGCTCGCCTGGCCGCGCGACCGGATCCCCTTCGAGGTCGCGGCCGAGGTGCTGCGCGGGGGAGCGGCGGTCTGCGCGGAGGCCGGGTGCCTCCTGGCCGGCGGGCACAGCATCGACGACCCGGAGCCCAAGTACGGCCTGGCCGTCACCGGGATCGCCGACCCGGCCCGGCTGCTGCGCAACGACGCCGCCGTCCCGGGCACCCCGCTGACCCTGACCAAGCCGCTGGGCCTCGGGGTGCTGAACAACCGGCACAAGGCCACCGGCGAGGTCTTCGACGAGGCGGTCGCGGTGATGACCACGCTCAACCGCGACGCCTCCCGGGCCGCGCTCGCCGCCGGCGCGGTCTGCGCCACCGACGTGACCGGCTTCGGGCTGCTGGGCCACCTGCACAAGATGTGCCGGGCCAGTGGTGTCGGCGCCGTCATCGACGCCGCGGCCGTGCCCTACCTGGAGCCGACGCGGGCGTCGTACGCCGCCGGCTTCGTGCCCGGCGGCAGCCGGCGCAACCTCGACTGGGTCCGCCCGCACCTCGACGCCGAGCGTCGGCGAGGACGAGCTGGTGCTGCTCGCCGACGCCCAGACCTCCGGCGGCCTGCTGGTCGCGGGGGAGCTGCCCGGACACCCCGTCATCGGCGAGATCGTCGCCCACCCCGACCCTCGCGCCCCCCACATCCAGGTCCGCTGACGCACGAGCGGTCACTTCTGCACCACCGAGCGGTCACTTCTGCACCACCGAGCAGTCACTGCCGGACAGTCCGCGGGTGGGTGGTGACCGGTGGATGGTGCACAAGTGACTCGTCGATGGTGCGAAAGTGACCGCTCGGCCCGCTCGGCCCGCTGCGTCACGAATTGTCTACACCGGGTGTCGTTCGCCTGCGGCCCCCCTCCACGGGCGCTAACGTGTGCGCGCTGGGGGCCAGGACGAGGGACGGGGCAGACGTGACGGTGCGGCGAGCGCGGGTGCGGACCCGACGCGACCGGGACCTCCGTCTGGGCTACACCGGGGTCGCCGTCGGAGCGGCGGCCTTCGTCGCCGCCCTGGTCGTGACCACCACCGTCGTCGACGTGCTGCCCGACCTCGGCACCGGCGGTGTCGTGTCGTCCGCGGAGCAGCAGCGCGTGCTGCCCGGGGTGCGGGTGCGTCCCCAGCCGCGTACGACGCTCACGCCGGGCGGCACGCCCGCGGTCGGGCGCGGCGACGGGGCCGGCGTACCGGCACCGAGCGCGCCCGCAGCGGCGGACGCCCCGGGCGCCGGTCCCTCAGAGCCCGGCGCCGCACCGGATGGCGGGCCCGGTGCCGGACCCGGACCGGCCCAGCCGCCCGCTGCCCCCGGCCCCGGCAAGCCCAGCGAGCCGGAGCCGGAGCCGGACGGGCCCGTGTCGTCGGTGCTGACGCCGCTCGCCACGACGGCCGTCGACGCGCTCGACGCAGCGAGCGGTGGCGCCACCCAGCCGCTGGGCCAGGCGGCGCTGGGGCTCGTGGGGGCCGTCGGCGACCTGGCCGACGGGCCCCTGGGCACTCAGCGCCGGTAGGCCTTCGCCACGACCCGGAACGGCTTGTCGTCGTGCCTGGCGATGCCGGAGCAGGAGTAGGGCCGGCCCTCGTTGCAGTCGAAGCTGGTCGAGGCGTTGACGAACGAGACCGTGACCGCGTCGATCTTGCGGGCCGAGAACGGCACCGAGACCTTCGCCTTGCCCTTGCGGTTGAAACGGATCAGCTTCTGGCCCCACCGGCCCTGCTTGTTCTGCACGAGCACGGCCGCCATCGGCTTCGACGAGGCGCCGGGCCCCGCGAGCGAGAGCCGCACCCGCCAGGCGTTGCCCTTGATCTCGCTGGCCGGCTTGATGTCGACGTTCTGGGCCGACATGTGGTCCACCGACGCGGACTTCGAGGCCGAGGGGCTGGACTTGGAGAGCGCGAGGGTGCCGATGTTGACGGCCTCGGGCCAGTGCTTGCCCTCGGAGTAGAACTGCTTCGGGTTGTTGTTGACCGCGGCGAACTGGGCGTAGTCGCGCGTGAAGCCCCGCTTGCTCTTGAGCACCCGGGTCAGGGCCTTGGTGGAGTAGGTGCGCCCGGCGCCGCGGTACTGCCCGGCCTGCTTCCACACCTTCGACACGATCGAGCTCCCGTACTTCTGGCTCAGGAACTCCCACCAGGCCCAGTTGCCGTAGTGGTAGCCGTAGGTGGTGTCGAAGATGTCCAGCGGCTTGTGCGGGCCGCGGACCTGGCCGACCTTCAGGTACTGCCGGTTGTCGTCGACGTCGTCGGCGAAGCGCTCCTCGATCCACGTGGCCGTGGACTCCATGAGCCACCGGTCCTCGCGGTAGTCGTAGTTGAACTGGATCGCGTGGAAGAACTCGTGGGCCGCCGTGACGCGCAGGGTGTCCAGCGGCTTGCGGTTGTACTCCGCCTTGGCGAAGTCGTCGTCGAGCACGCAGTAGCCGTTGGCCAGGCGCTTGTTGCCCTTCACGACGTACTCGGGGGCGCAGTAGCCGTACAGCCGCTGCGAGCTGAGCTCCTTGAGGTAGACGTCGAACTTGCCGTTGCCGCCGTTCCTCTTCTTCGGCAGGCTGCGGTCGCTGACCGGCTTGCGGTAGCCGAGCTTGCCGGTCTCGAACTTCCAGACCTTGTTCATCACCGACAGGGTCGTGCGGACCCACTTCTTGTTCCGCGGGGCGTCGGCGCCCTGCGTGACGTAGTGGACGCACACGTTGCCGCCGCACAGCTTCTTGGACCTGCTGCTGTAGCCCTGGCCGATGGGGTCGCTGCTGCCGTCGGTGGGCCGGGCCAGGAGGGACTCGCCCTCGCGGCGCTGCTCGGCGTCGAGGTCGGGCAGGGCCACTGCCAGGTCCCGCAGCGCCAGCGTCGCGTCCCGGCGCTCACCCACGGGCGACCCGGCGGCGCGGGACTTCGGGTCCTGGCCCTCGAGGCCGAGCGCGGAGCGCGCCTGCGTCAGCACCTGGTCCGGGCCGGTGCTGCCGGCAGCACCGCTCAGCGGGCGGGCCGAGGCCGCGGCGGCCGCGGTCGATCCGGACCCGGTGGCGCCCGGCGCCAGCCCGGTGCTCATCGCGGTGGCCACCACCGTGACCAGCGCCGTGGCGAGCAAGGTGAGCGAGGTGGTGCGACGGCGCATGAGGTTCCTTGCAGGCAGACGGGTGTCGGGAGCAGCCTGCCCCCGGGGCAGAGGCACAAACGCCTCAGCCGGTGGCGGAGATCTTCTCGATGAGCGCAGTGGTCGAGATCGCGGGCGTACGCGGCAGGTAGACGACGTCGCAGATGTCGCGGAACTCGTCGAAGCGACCCTCCCAGTCGTCGCCCATCACCAGCACGTGGGCGCCGTGCTCGAGGATGTACTCGCGCTTGAGCTCGAGGCTCTCCTCGAGGAAGACCGCGTGCACGGGCTTGAGCGCAGCGACGATCGCCATCCGCTCGCCCTCGCTGAAGACGGGCTCGCGGCCCTTCTTGCGGATGTTCAGCTCGTCGGCGGAGACCCCCACCACGAGCCGGTCGCCGAGGGCCGCCGCGCGTTCGATGACGCGCAGGTGCCCGACGTGGAAGACGTCGAAGGTCCCGAAGGTGATGACCGTGCGGGCCGTCGGAGGTGGGTGCCGACATGCGTGGAAGTCTCGCACCAGCCGGCCGTAGGTGAGAATCACCCCCTGATGAGCACCGACACGGCGACCCCGCCTCCCCCCACACCGACACCTCGCAGGACGCCGAGCGTCGCCGCGGGCTGCGCAGGATGCGCAGCGTCGCGCTGGGCCTGCTGGTCCTCGCTGCCGTGGTCTACGCCCTGACCCGCGAGGCCGACGGGTTCTGGGGATTCGTCAACGCCGGCGCCGAGGCCTCGATGGTGGGCGCGATCGCCGACTGGTTCGCGGTGACCGCGCTGTTCCGGCACCCGCTGGGGCTGCCGATCCCGCACACCGCGCTGATCCCGCGCCGCAAGGACGACCTGGGCCGGGGCCTGCAGGAGTTCGTCGGGGAGAACTTCCTGCAGGAGGACGTCGTGCGCGAGCGGATCGGCGCCGCCCAGGTGGCCGCCCGCGTCGGCCGCCTGGCTGCGCGGTGCCGGAGCACGCGCGCCGCGTGGTCGACGAGGCCGCCGAGGTCGTGGCCGCCGGGCTGGACAAGGTGCGCGACGAGCACGTGCGCAGCCTCGTCGAGGACGCGCTCTTCCCGCGGTTCCGCGAGGAGCCGATCTCGCCGCTGCTGGGCAACCTGCTCACCGAGGCGATGCGCGACGACCTGCACCACGGCCTCGTCGACCTGGTGCTCGACGAGCTGCACGGGTGGCTGGTGGACAACCCGGACACCGTCACGGACGTGCTCGGCGAGCGGGCGCCGTGGTGGGCGCCCCAGAGCGTCAACGAGCGGGTCATCTCGCGCATCCACCTCGAGCTGGTGCGGTGGGTGGCCGACATCCGCGACGACCCGCGGCACCGGGCCCGGGCGGCGCTCGACTCGGTGCTGGCCCAGCTGGCCCGCGACCTGCATCGAGGACCCGGGCACCCGCGAGCGGGCCGAGCGGCTCAAGGACCGGCTCCTGGACCGCCCGCAGGTGCTCGAGACCGCGGTCGCGCTCTGGGACGCGCTGCGTCGCGCCCTGACCGGCTCGCTCGCCGACCCCGAGGGCGCCGTCCGCACCCGGCTGCTGCTCGAGGTCGACCGGTTCGCCCAGCGGCTCGTCGACGAGCCCGAGCTCCGCGCGCCGGCTCGACGGCGCTGCGGCCGACGCGGCCGTCTTCGTGGTCGAGCGCTACGGCGACGAGGTCACCACCGTCATCACCCACACCATCGAGCGCTGGGACGGCAAGGAGGCCGCCGACCGCATCGAGCTGCACGTGGGCCGCGACCTGCAGTTCATCCGGATCAACGGCACCATCGTCGGCGGCCTCGTCGGCGTGCTCATCCACACCCTCGACGTCCTCCTGCCCTGACCGCGCGCGGGGTGGGGCGGTGCGATTCCGCGGCGAGCCAGCGCTGCAGGTCAGTACCTGGTCTCGTAGTGCGACAGGGTCACGCCATCGGGAAAGGTCCGCGTCTCCAGGAGGCGCAGGTCCACCCGGGTGTCCAGCGTGCTGAAGAACGGGGTGCCGCCACCGACCAGCACCGGGTGCGTGACCACCTGGTACTCGTCGACCAGGCCGGCGCGCATCGCCGCACCCGCGAGGGCGGCGCCCCCGATCTCCATCGGGGCACCCTCCTCGGCCTTCAGCCGGGTGATCTCGGAGACGGCGTCGCCGGTGAACAGACGCGCGTTCCCGCTGACCTCGTCGAGGGTCGAGGAGAACACCACCTTCGGCGTCGTCCGCCAGATCCGGGCGAACTCGACCTCCACGTGCGACGCGTCCGGCTGGCGATCGGCGGTCGGCCAGTGCGCACTCATCAGTTCCCACAGTCTGCGGCCGTACAGCGAGATGCCGATCTCGCCGGCCCGGTCGTTGAACCACTGGTGCAGCTCGGTACTGGGCACGCCCCAGTCGATGTCGTCACCGCGCGCTGCGATGTAGCCGTCCAAGGTCGCGTTCATCGAGTAGATCAGTTTCCGCACGGTGTCAGGCTCCCGTCAGCTGTGTCGGTCTCGTTCGTGCCGACCACGTCGACCACGGGAACTCATCGGTGCCGTCGCAGGAGTGGTTGACTGGGGGAGTGCCTGAACCCGTGGAGCCCATCGACGTGCCCGTCCGCGAAGGGTCGGTCATCCGTCTCGGCCAGTTCCTGAAGCTGGCCAACCTGATCGAGTCCGGCTCGCAGGCCAAGGAGGTCGTGGCGTCCGGCGAGGTGCTGGTCAACGGCGAGGCCGAGACCCGCCGCGGGCGCCAGCTCGCGATGGGCGACGTGGTGCGGCTGGGGCCGCAGGCGGCGCGCGTCGCCGACGAGGCGACGTACGACGACGGGCTGCCCTGGTAGCTCAGCCGCGGACCAGCGCCGCGGGGGAGAGCTCGCGGTGGTCGGCGTACCCGGCGTTGGCCAGGGTGAGGTCGAGCTCGGCGAGCAGGCAGCGGAGCACGTGCTCGACGCCGGGCTGGCCGCCGAGCGCGAGGCCGTAGAGGTACGGCCGGCCCAGCAGGACCGCCTCGGCGCCGAGTGCCAGCGCCTTGAGGACGTCGGGCCCGGAGCGCACCCCGGAGTCGAAGAGCACGCACAGGTCGTCACCGACCGCCTCGGCGATGGCGGGCAGCACCTCCAGCGAGGCGACCGCACCGTCGACCTGGCGCCCGCCGTGGTTCGAGACCACGATGCCCTCGACGCCGTGCTCGCGGGCCAGGCGCGCGTCGTCGACGTGCTGGATCCCCTTGAGCACGATCGGGCCGGGCCACCGCTCGCGCAGCCACGGCAGCTGGTCCCAGGTCAGCCCCGGGTTGGGGAAGACCCCGGCGAACGCGATGCCGGCGGCGACCGGGTCCTCCGCGGCCGGCTTCTCCAGCCGGGCGTTGAAGACGGGGTCGCTGGTGTACGTCGCGATGCCCTGGTTGGCCAGGAACGGCAGGTAGCCGCGGTCCAGGTCCTTCGGTCGCCAGCCGAGCAGCGTGGTGTCGAGGGTGACGACCAGGTGCGTGTAGCCCGCCGCCCGGGCGCGGGACAGGAAGCTCTCGCAGAGCTCGGGGTCGGAGGGCCAGTAGAGCTGGTACCACCGGGCGCCGTCGCCGGAGGCCTCGGCGACCTGCTCGATCGAGTGGTCGGCCTGCGTGGACTGCACGAAGGGCAGCCCCATCGCGGTCGCCGCGCGGGCGCTGGCCAGCTCGCCGTCGGGGTGGGCGAGGGTCTGCACCCCCACCGGACCGAGGATCACCGGCGCGGCCATCGGGGTGCCGAGCACCTCGGTGGCCAGGTCCCGGGTGGCGTGGTCGCGCAGCATCCGCGGCACGATCCGCCAGCGCTCGAAGGCGGCCACGTTGGCGCGCGCCGTCGAGCCCCCGCCCGCGCTCGGCACGATGTAGCCGAGCGGGGCGGGGTCGAGCACCTGGGCCGCGGCGGCCTCCAGCGATGCCAGGTCGGTGGTGATCGACGGCGTGGTGCCGCCGATCATCCCGTCGACGTAGATCGAGATCTGGTGGTCGCCGAAGTGGCCCATGGTCAACCTCTGCGGCTCAGGAGACGCCGAGCAGGTCGACGACGAAGATCAGCGTCTCGCCCGGCTTGATGACGCCGCCGGCGCCCCGGTCGCCGTAGCCCAGGTGCGGCGGGATGACGAGCTGGCGGCGGCCGCCGACCTTCATGCCCTGCACGCCCTGGTCCCATCCGGAGATGACCTGGCCGATGCCGAGGCGGAACTGCAGCGGGGTGCCGCGGTTGTACGACGCGTCGAACTCCTCGCCGGTGGAGAGGGCCACGCCCACGTAGTGCACCGACACCGTCTGGCCGGACGCGGCCTCGGCGCCGTCGCCCACGGTGACGTCGGTGACGACCAGGTCGGCGGGCGGGTCGAAGTCGGGGAAGTCGATCTCAGGCTTGTCCATGGCCAGAACCTTAATGCCCTGCCGGTAGGGTCGGCCGCGGCCGGTGGGGTACCGGTCCAGCGAGGGAGGGCACGTGCCGCACGAAGCGTCATCCGCTGACGGCCAGCCCGGCGCCGGCCGTCCCCGGCGCACGCCGAAGAAGTCCAAGCACTCGATGCCCCTGTGGCAGGAGTCGCTGCTGCTGATGGGCCTGGCGGTGGTGCTCGCGCTGGTCGTCAAGACCTTCCTGGTGCAGGCGTTCTACATCCCGTCGGGCTCCATGGAGCCGGGCCTGGAGATCAACGACCGCATCCTGGTCCAGAAGGTCTCCTACTGGGGTGACGGTGGGCCCGATCGGGGTGACGTCGTGGTGTTCGAGGATCCGGGGAGCTGGCTGAGCCCCCGCGAGTCGGTCGGGCCGACCGGCCCGGTGGCGTCCACGCTGAGCAAGATCGGGCTCTACCCGACCGGCGGCCACCTGGTGAAGCGCGTCATCGGCGTCGCCGGTGACACCATCACCTGCTGCGACGACCAGGGCCGCCTGCTGGTCAACGGCGAGCCGTTGGACTCCAGCAGCTTCATCCGCAACGACCGCGACTGCGACGGCCCGATGATCGCCTCCTGCGACTGGTCGGCCGGTCCGGTCCCGGACGGCTCGGTCTTCGTGATGGGCGACCACCGCGACGACTCCGCCGACTCGAGCTTCCACCTGCGCTGCGACAACCGTCGGGCGCAAGAACGCGCCGGCCGCCGCCGAGGAGACCTGCGACGGCACCGAGGCCTGGGTCGGCACCGACCTCGTGGTCGGCAAGGTCTTCGCCCGGGTCTGGCCGGCCAGCCGGTTCTCGCTGCTCGACACCCCCGGCGCCTTCGACGCCCTGGACTGACCGGGGACTGACCGGGGACTGACGGGGGACCGACCGGGGCCGGGTTCAGCCGAGCACGGCCACGACCGCACCGGCCGCCCCGAGTGCCGCCCCGGCGAGGCGGACCCGGTCGGCGCGCAGCAGGCGGCGTACGAGCGCGGGGGTGGGGCCCTCGCGGCCGAGCCGGCCATGGGTCGGGGCGGCGACCGCCGCGGTCGCACCGATCGCCACAGCCGCACCCAGCAGGGCGACCCAGCCGGCCCCAGCCGGCCCGGTGAGCGCGAGCCAGGCGCCGCTGGCCACCAGCGCGGGGTAGAGCACCGCGACCAGCGGCGCGATCGCGCGGCTGTGCCGGCGGTGCGCCTCGGACCACTGCGCCTCAGACGCCTGCGTCTCAGACCCCTGCGGCCCGGGGGCGGCGAGCCGGGCCAGGGCCGGGTAGACCAGCACGGTCACGGTCGCCTGGAAGCCCAGGTGCGCCAGGGCCACGAGCGCGTGCACCGCCAGCGCGGTCGGCACCTCCACCACCGCTCAGCCCACCCGCTCGCGGATGAGGCGGAGCGCGGCGCCGGCCGCCCGGTGCCCGCTGACCAGCGCGCCCTGCAGCGACGCGGTGTCGCGGTGGTCGCCGCACACCACGAGGGCCGGGCCGAGCACCTGCTCCTGCCGGTGACGCAGCGGAGCGGGCTGCGCGGGCAGGGCGTCGGGGACCTCGTGCCGGGCCACGGTGTCCCAACCGGTCGACGAGGTGCCGAGCAGCTCGGCCGCGTGCCGACGCATCTGCGCCTCGTCGGGGACGCGGCGCCCGGGGGACAGCAGGGCGGAGGCCTGCACGAGGTGCCGGCCCACGGGTGCGTACGACGGCGCGGCGGCCGAGACGACGGCGGTGTTGACCAGCGGCCCGGTCGGGCGGGTGCGGGCGTCGACGTGCAGCACCCCGCCCCGCGGGTCGAGACCCCCGGTGCCGAGCGCCCACCAGTGCGTCACCACGCCGCGGGTGGGCGGTGCCGGCAGGACGGGTGAGTCGACCAGCGACGCCGCGGCGGGCCCCGAGGTGGCCACGACCACGACGCGGGCGTGCACCGGTCCGGCATCGGTGCCCACGGTGGCGCCGTCGGCGCCCGCGGTGAGCGACGAGGCCCCGCGGCGCAGGTGCAGCCGGGCGCCCAGGCCGCGGGCGAGCTGGTCGGGCAGGGCCTGCATCCCGCCGCGGGGCAGGGCGGGCGTGCCGTCGAGGAAGGCGCGGGTCAGCAGCAGCGCGAAGTGGTCGGAGGTCTCGCCGGTGTCGTCGAGGACCACGCCGGCGAGGAACGCGTCGAGGACGCGGCGCAGGTCGCCACGCACCCGGTGCTGGTCCAGCGCGTCGCGCAGCGGCCGGTCGGCGCGGGTGCGGCCGGCCCGGGCGACCAGCCCGCGGTGGTCGCGGGTGAGCAGCGGGCGGCCCCAGCGCGCCGCGGCCGGCGCCCGGCCCAGCAGTGGCACCGCTCCGCGCAGCGTGGCGCCCAGCAGCGCGGGCTCGCGCCGCGGGTCGGCCAGCCGGACCGGGCCGCGGTCGAGCCGGGCCGCCACCCCCGCCGGCAGCGGCTGCAGGCCCAGCGCAGCGGTGTCGACCCAGCGGCGTACGGCGGGGTAGGCGGGGTTGAGCAGCTGGAAGCCGCGGTCGACGGTGAAGCCGTCCACGTGCTCGGAGCGGACCCGGCCGCCCACGGCGTCGGCGGCCTCGAGCACCAGGACGTCGAGACCGGCACCGACGAGCTCGCGCGCGCACTGGAGACCGGCGAGGCCGGCGCCCACGACGACGACGTCGACCTCGGTGGACCCCGCGCCGACCGGGGCGGGGCTCACGGGTGGGCGCGGGGGGCGCGGTCGACGTAGGCCACGACCCGGTTGAAGAGGGTGGTGACCGAGCGCAGGTCGGCCATCCCCGGGCCGGGCTCGTCAGCGAGCCGGTAGAGCGCGGAGGGCGCCTCGGCGATCCCCGCGTCGGCGGCGACCTGGGCGCAGACCCGGGCCGCGTCGCGCACGGCGCGCGGCTCGACGGTCCAGGCCGACTCGAAGACGCGGTCGCGGTTGGGCACGTCCTCCTGGCCCGGCAGCTCCCAGGCGGTGAGCGCGATCGGCAGGTCGACGCTGTCGACGACCACGGCCCACTCGCGGCGCATCGGGGCGTCCGGCGCCAGCGGCACCCGCACCGGTCGGCGGATGCTGGCGTCGGTGGGCGGTGCCACGTCGGTCCCGTCGAAGTCGGCGAAGACGAAGGTCGCGGCGGCCACGCGGGCCAGCTCGTTCCAGCGCTTCTCGGCCCGATCGAAGTTCACCTGCCGCTGGAAGAGCCCGAAGAGGTGCGCGTGGTCGGCCCGGGCGGCGAACTCGTCCTCGATCGCCCAGGACAGCGCCAGCAGCGTCGACTTGGTGAGCCGGTGCGCGGCCAGGTGCGGGTGTCGTCGCCGGAGCTCGGCCCACACCGACGGGGTCCGCGGCTCGGCCTCGGCCTGCTGGGCCTTGACCGCGCGCTCGATGGCCGCGTCGAGGCGGGTGCCGGCGTCGCGGCTCTCGAGGACGCGTCGTACGGCGTCCACGTCGCGGTCCAGGTAGCGCCGGTGCCCGCTCTCGAGACGCTGCGGCACCGGGAAACCGTGGCGCTGCTCCCACATGCGCAGGGTGGCGGGGGAGACGCCCGTCTGGTCGGCGAGGTCGCCGATCGAGAGGCGGGCGTCGGGGTCGGAGCTGGTCGGCACGGTCATGGTGGCAGCATAACCTCAACAGGCTGTTGAGGAAACTGTGGATGTCAGGCGGAGAAGAATCGGCGTCGCGCCCAGAGCGCGACGTAGACGAGTCCGACCAGCACCGGGACCTCGATCAGCGGCCCGACGACCCCGGCCAGGGCCTGGCCCGAGGTGACGCCGAAGACGCCGATCGCCACGGCGATCGCGAGCTCGAAGTTGTTGCCCGCTGCGGTGAAGGCGACGGTGGTGGTCCGCTCGTAGCTCATGCCCAGGGCCATGCAGAACGCGAAGGAGCCGGCCCACATCAGCGTGAAGTAGGCCAGCAGCGGCAGCGCGATGCGCACCACGTCGAGCGGCTGGCTGGTGATGGTGTCGCCCTGCAGGGCGAAGAGCACCACGATCGTGAAGAGCAGGCCGTAGAGCGCCCAGGGGCCGATGCGGGGCAGCAGCCGCTCCTCGTACCACTCCCGGCCGCGGGCCCGCTCGCCGAGCGTGCGGGTCAGGAAGCCGGCGAGCAACGGGATGCCGAGGAAGATCAGCACCGAGAGCGCGATCCGCCACACCGAGAAGTCCAGGGCGCCCTCGGTGCCCTCGCCGAGACCGAGCCAGCCGGGCAGCAGGTCGAGGTAGAACCAGCCCAGGGCGGCGAACGCGACGATCTGGAAGACCGAGTTGATCGCCACGAGCACGGCCGCGGCCTCGCGGTCGCCGCAGGCCAGGTCGTTCCAGATCAGCACCATCGCGATGCAGCGGGCCAGGCCGACGATGATCAACCCGGTGCGGTACTCCGGCAGGTCCGGGAGCATCAGCCAGGCGAGCGTGAACATCAGTGCCGGCCCGACCAGCCAGTTCAGGAAGATCGAGGCGCCCAGCAGGCGCTTGTCGGCGCCGACGTGGCCCAGCTCGTCGTAGCGGACCTTGGCCAGGACCGGGTACATCATCACCAGCAGGCCGATGGCGATCGGCAGCGACACCGAGCCGATCTCGATCCCCGCCAAGGCCTCGTCGAGCCCCGGCACGCCGCGGCCCAGCAGCAGGCCGACGAGCATCGCCACCAGGATCCAGACGGGCAGGAACCGGTCGAGGGTCGAGAGGCGCGCGATGACCTTCTCGTCACGCACGTCGTGGGGGGACTCGACTCCTGGGTGGGGCATGCGGCCATGCTGTCAGCAGCCGGTGCCCGCCCAGCGGGCGGTCGGGGCTCAGGCCTGGCGCACGTAGGAGTCGAGCTGGTCGCGCTCGAAGGTCAGCTGGCTGATCTTGTGCTTGACCACGTCGCCGATGCTGACGATGCCGACCAGGACGCCGTCGTCGAGCACGGGGATGTGGCGGATCCGGCGCTCGGTCATCAGCTGCATCAGGTCGTCGAGCAGGGCGTCGGGCGTGGTCGACTCGACCGTCGAGGTCATGATCGCGCCGACGGTGTTGTTCACGACCGTGCCGTCCGAGGCCAGGCGGCGCACGACGTCGCGCTCGCTGACGATGCCGGCGATCGTGGTGCCGTCGGTGCTGACGACGACGGCCCCGATGTTGTGCTCGGCCAGCAGGGCGACGAGCTCACGCACGCCCGCCTCCGGGCTGATCGTGACGACGGCGGCGTTGCCGCCCGCGCTGCCGGACTTGGCGCTCATCATGTCCGCGATCTTCACGTGCACCTCCGTGGCCAGGGGTCGACGACATCGACGTCCCACTACCTCGACCGTACAAGTGTCGTGACTCACATGCACGCCATCTGCCCAGGTGGCGGACGGTAAAAGCTCAGTCGGGGCCGCGTCGCCCGCGCAGCTGTGAGACCGACCCGGGACCGGTGCGCGGCCAGTCCGGGTCGTGCTGGTCGTCGTGGTCGTCGGGCAGCGAGCCGAGGAAGGTCAGGGCGGCCTCGTGCAGGTGCCCGTTGCTGGCCAGCGCGTTGCCGCCGAAGGGTCCGTCGTTGCCGTCGAGGCTGGTGAAGCGCCCACCGGCCTCGCGCACGATCACGTCGAGCGCGGCCATGTCGTAGACCTCGAGCTCCGGCTCCGCGGCCAGGTCGACCGCACCCTCGGCGACGAGCATGTAGGACCAGAAGTCGCCGTAGGCCCGCGTGCGCCAGCACCGGCGCATCAGGGTCAGCATGTCGTCGAGGCGCCCGCGCTCGTCCCAGCCCGAGAGCGAGGAGTAGGACAGCGACGCGTCCTCGAGGCGGCGTACGTCGGACACGTGCATCCGGGTGGCCTTGAGCAGCGACCGGCCGGTCCAGGCGCCGTGTCCGGTCGAGGCCCACCACCGGCGCTGCAGCTGGGGCGCGGAGACGACCCCGAGCACGACCTCGTCCTCGACGACCAGGGAGATCAGCGTCGCCCACACCGGCACGCCGCGCACGAAGTTCTTGGTGCCGTCGATCGGGTCGATGATCCAGCGGCGCTGGCTGTTGCCGGTGGTGCCCTGCTCCTCGCCGGTGATGGCGTCGCGCGAGCGGACCCGCGACAGGGTGCGACGGATCGCCTCCTCGACGGCCTGGTCGGCGTCGGTGACCGGGGTGAGGTCGGGCTTGCTCATCACGTGCAGGTCCAGCGCCTTGAAGCGCGCGGTGCTCAGCGAGTCGGCGTCGTCGGCCAGCAGGTGGGCCAGGCGCAGGTCGTCGGTGTAGTCGTGCGCGGGCTTCGGGTCGAGGGACACGACCCCAGGCTAGTGGTCGGAAGCGGTGCGGGCGGCCAGCAACCGCCGGAAGGACGTCACCCGGTCGGGGTCGGCCTCGCCGGCGGCGACCGCCTCGTCGAGACCGCACTCGGGCTCGTCCTCGCCGTGCGTGCACCCCCGCGGGCAGCCCTCGGTCATCTCGTCGAGGTCGGGGAAGGCCGCGATCAGGTGCTGGGGCTCGACGTGGGCCAGCCCGAAGGAGCGGATGCCCGGTGTGTCGACGATCCACCCGGCATCGCCCTCGTGACCCTCGAGGGCCGGGAGACGGAGCATGTACGCCGACGTGGAGGTGTGCCGACCGCGGCCGGTGACCGCGTTGACGTGGCCCACCTCGCGGTGGGCGTCGGGCACCAGGGCGTTGACCAGGGTCGACTTGCCCACGCCGCTGTGCCCCACCAGGACGCTGACGTGCCCGGCGAGACGTTCGCGCAGCTCGTCGAGGTCGCCGCCGCGCTGGGTCACCACCCAGGGCACCCCGAGGGAGCGGTAGGTCGAGAGCAGCACCTCGGGGTCGGCGAGGTCCGACTTCGTCATGCACAGCAGCGGCGCCATCCGGGCGTCGTACGCCGCCACCAGCGCGCGGTCGAGCAGGCGCGGGCGGGGTTCGGGGTCGGCCAGGGCGGTGACGAGCACGAGCTGGGTGACGTTGGCGACGATGATCCGCTCGACGGGGTCGTCGTCGTCGGCGGTGCGGCGCAGCACCGTGGCGCGCTCGTGCACCTCCACGATGCGGGCCAGGGAACCGTCGTCGCCGGAGGTGTCGCCCACGACGCGCACCCGGTCGCCGACCACGACCGCCTTGCGACCCAGCGGACGGGACTTCATCGCGGTGACGATGTGGTCACCGACGATGAGCGTGAAGCGGCCCCGGTCGACGGTGACGACGAGCCCGTCGAGCGCGTCGTCGTGGCTGGGCCGATCCTTGGTGCGCGGGCGGGTGCGTCGGCGGGGTCGTTCGTAGTGCTCGTGGTCGTGGGTCGTGTAGCGACCGCGCACCGGGCTCACCGCGTCACCTCAGCCCTGCTCGTCCAGGAGCCGGGCCCAGGAGCCGGGCCCAGAAGCCGGCGAAGTCGGGGAAGGTCTTGGCGGTGGTGGCCACGTCCTCGACCAGGACGCCGTCGACCGCGGCGCCGACGATGACGCCGGCGTGGGCCATCCGGTGGTCGGCGTAGGTGTGGAACACCCCGCCGTGCAGGGGAGCGGGGCTCAGGCTCAGGCCGTCGGGGTGCTCGACGACGTCGGCGCCGAGACCGCCGAGCTCGGTCGCCAGGGCGGCGAGCCGGTCGGTCTCGTGGTGGCGGATGTGGGCGATCCCGCGCAGGTGGCTGGGCCCCTCGGCCAGGGCGCACAGCGCCGTCACCGCGGGGGCCAGCTCGCCGACGTCGTGCAGGTCGTAGTCGATGCCCTGGAGCCGCTCGGGGCCGGTGACCCGCAGGCCCGACCCGGACCCGGCGTCGGGCACGTCGACGTGGGCGACCTCGCAGCCCATCAGCGCGAGGATCTCGCGCAGCGCGTCGCCGGCCTGGGTGGTCTCGCGCGGCCAGTCGCGCACGGTCACCGTGCCGCCGCTCAGGGCGGCCAGCGCCAGGAACGGGGCAGCGTTGGACAGGTCCGGCTCGATCAGGTGGTCGACCGCGCGCACCGGTCCGGGCGCGACGGCCCAGCGGTTCGGCGACGAGTCGTCGACCTCGACGCCGTGGATGCGCAGCATCGCGGTGGTCATGTCGATGTGGGGCTGGGAGGGCACCGGCTTGCCGTCGTGGCGCACGTCGACCCCGCGCTCGTAGCGGGCGCCGGCCAGCAGGAGCGCGGAGACGAACTGCGAGGAGGCCGAGGCGTCGAGCACCACGGTCCCGCCCGGCACGGAGCCGGTGCCGCGCACGGTGAAGGGGAGGGCTCCCCGCCCGGCGTCGTCGACGTCGACCCCGAGGCCGCGCAGGGCCGTCAGGACCTCGCCGACCGGGCGGTTGCGCATGTGCGCGTCGCCGTCGAAGGCGATGTCGCCGCGCGCCAGGGCGGCCACCGGCGGGACGAAGCGCATCACGGTGCCGGCCAGGCCGCAGTCGACGTGGGCCGGGCCGCGCAGGTCGCCGGGCACGACGCGCCAGTCCTCGCCGCTGGTGTCCACCTCGGCGCCCATCGCGCTCAGCGACTGCGCCATCAGGGTGGTGTCGCGCGAGCGCAGGGCCCGGCGTACGACGCTCGGGCCGTCGGCGATCGCAGCGAGCACCAGAGCCCGGTTGGTCAGCGACTTGCTGCCCGGCAGCGAGACGACGGCCGAGACCGGTGCCGTCGCACGTGGGGCTGGCCAGTGGGCGCGGGGGTCGGCAGCAGGGTCGGGCACGTCCCGCAGACTACCGACCCCGCCGGGTCAGCCGATCGGGGACTTGGCCCGGACGAGACGGGCCTCCTGCTTCGCCGACGCGGCCAGGTGCTTGGCCTCGCGGCGCGCGTCCTTGCTGGCGCGCTTGGCGCGCCACGCGACGCCGGGGCGGCCCTCGGTGTCACCGGTGGCCACGAGCAGACCGCCGATCATCGCCAGGTTCTTGAAGAACGCCATGGTCTGGGCCTGCTTGGCGGCCGGGTCGGACTCGGCCCAGAACGCGTGCCCGGCGATCGTGGTGGGCACCAGCGAGGCGGTCAGCACGGTCGAGGACAGGCGCGGCGCCCGGCCGGTGGCCAGGGCGAGGGCCGCGACGATCTGGACGCCGGCGTTGATGCGCACCAGCGTGGCCGGGTCGTCGGGGATGAAGCCGGCCTGCGGCACGACCCGCTTGGCGGCCGGCACCAGCTTGTCGGTGACCTTCGCGGCCTTGGGGGCCAGCGCCTCGGTGTTGCGCAGGGCGGTCTGGGCGCCGTAGATGACTCCGGCGGCGATCAGGGGACGGGCGATGATGCGGCTCAAGGACATGGGCCCTTGTCTACACGACCCCACCCGCGCTGAGGTCGCCTCACCGGGTGAGGGCGACGACTAGGGTGGTCGGCATGTGCGGGAGGTACGCGTCGAGCCGACGGCCCGAGGACCTGGTCGAGGAGTTCGAGATCGACCAGCCGCGGATCGAGGCGCCCTTGGCCCCCGACTACAACGTCGCGCCGACCAAGGAGGTCTACGCGGTCGTCGAGCGCCCCCCGCGGGGGGAGGAGCAGCCCGCCGCCGAGCGCCAGCTGCGGGTCCTGCGGTGGGGGCTGGTGCCCTCGTGGGCGAAGGACCCCTCCGTCGGCAACCGGATGATCAACGCGCGCAGCGAGACCGTGGCCGAGAAGCCGGCCTTCCGCAAGGCCTTCGCGAAGCGGCGCTGCCTGCTGCCCGCCGACGGCTACTACGAGTGGTACCCGACGTCGCAGCGCACCGCGGCCGGCAAGCCGCGCAAGCAGCCCTTCTTCATCCGCCCGGCCGACGGCGGAGTGCTGGCGATGGCCGGGCTGTACGAGATCTGGCGCGACCCGACGCGGGCCGAGGACGACCCGGCCCGGTTCCTGTGGACCTGCACGGTCATCACGACCGAGGCCGAGGACGCGCTCGGACGCATCCACGACCGGATGCCGATGATGGTCGAGCGGGAGCGCTGGGCCGACTGGCTCGACCCGACGCGGTCCCCGAGCACCGACGACCTCGCCGACCTGCTCAGCCCCGCGGCGCCGGGGCGCCTCGAGGCCCACCCGGTCGCCGCGCTGGTCAGCAATGTCCGCAACAACGGCCCCGAGCTCGTGGCGCCGCTGCCGATCGACGACCTGCCCGCAGGCGTCGCCGAGGAGCTGGCTGCCGAGCTGGCCCAGCAGACGTCCGGGGACCGGGCGTGAACGCCGACGAGGGCACCGCCGTCGACACCCCGCACGGGCCGGGCCGGCTCGTGGTCACCCGGGCCGAGGACGAGAGCGTCCGGCTGCTCCTCAGCCACGGTGCCGGTGCCGGCATCGACACCCGCGACCTCGAGGCGCTCGCCGACGCGCTGCCGCGCCAGGGCGTCACCGTGGCTCGCTTCGAGCAGCCGTGGCGCCGGGCCGGTCGCAAGGTCGCCTCGCCGCCACCGACCCTCGACGACGGACTGCACGCCGCCGTCGCCGCCCTGGGCCCGGGTACGCCGCTCGTGGTCGGCGGCCGCTCCGCCGGGGCCCGCTCGGCCGCGCGGTGCGCCCGGGAGGCCGGTGCGGTCGGCTGCCTCGCGCTGGCCTTCCCGCTGCACCCGCCCGGCAAGCCGGAGAAGTCGCGGCTCCACGAGCTCCTCGGGTGCGGCGTACCCACGCTGGTGCTGCAGGGCGAGCGCGACGCGATGGGCCGCCCCGAGGAGTTCCCCGACCGGCTGCCGGACGGCATCGTCCTCGCCGTGGTGCCCGGCGGTGACCACGGCTTCGCGACCCTGCGGCGCGGCGAGGTCTCGCAGGAGGTGGCGCTGGCCGTGCTGGTCGAGTCGACGCTCGAGTGGCTGGTGCGCGACGTGGTCGGCAGCGACGTCCCCTGACCCGGCCCGGACCGGTCGTCGGGAACAACCGGAGCCCCTCGCCGGTTCCCCCTTCGTGATGGCCCTGCTCGAACCGACCGCCACGCGGCTAGGCTGGGACTCGATGAGTGACACCACCGAGTCCCCGGCCTCCGCGCCTGCGGCCCTGCCCACTGACGACCAGCCTGTCGAGGTCGCGGACCGCGAGACGGAGACCGACGCCGAGCGCACGGCCCGCTTCGAGCGGGACGCCCTGCCGTTCCTCGACCCGCTCTACTCCGCCGCCATGCGGATGACCCGCAACCCCTCGGACGCCGAGGACCTGGTCCAGGAGACGTTCGCGAAGGCCTACCAGTCCTTCCACCAGTTCAAGCCCGGGACCAACCTGAAGGCCTGGCTGTACCGGATCCTGACGAACACGTTCATCAACACCTACCGCAAGAAGCAGCGCCAGCCGCAGCAGTCGATGTCCGAGGACGTCGAGGACTGGCAGCTGGCCCGCGCAGAGTCGCACACGTCGTCGGGGCTGAAGTCCGCGGAGACCGAGGCTCTCGAACACCTTCCCGACTCCGAGGTCAAGGACGCGCTGCAGCGGCTGCCCGAGGAGTTCCGTCTCGCGGTGTACCTCGCCGACGTCGAGGGCTTCGCCTACAAGGAGATCGCCGAGATCATGGACACCCCCATCGGCACGGTGATGTCGCGGTTGCACCGCGGCCGCCGTCAGCTGCGCGACATGCTCTCCGACTACGTGCGCACCCACCACCTGCTGCCCGCCTCGACCGTTCCGGGAGCCGAGTCATGAGCGCCGACGACCGCCGCCACGACCCCGACGGCCACAGCCACGACAACGTGTCCGACGAGGAGTGCGTGGACTTCCTCGAGCGCATCGTCTACTTCCTCGACAACGAGCTCGACCGGTCCGACTGCGCCGCGGTGCAGCTGCACCTCGACTCGTGCAACCCGTGCCTGGAGAAGTACGACCTCCAGCGCACGGTCAAGCAGATCGTCGCCCGCTCCTGCTCGGAGACGGCACCCGACGAGCTGCGCAACCGCGTGATGATGCGGGTGCGTCAGGTGCAGGTGGAGATCACCGAGCGCTGAGGCCCCGCCCCGTGCATGCGAAGAGCCCTCGGACCACTGGTCCGAGGGCTCTTTAGTCGAGCATCACACGCTGTCTCAGGCGTTGGGACGCTTCCCGTGGTTGGCGCCCTTCTTACGACGCGAGCGGCGCTTGCGGCCGGTCTTGCCCATGGTGTTCTCCTCCGAATCGCGGTCGACCCGTGGCTGGGCCAGGGGACAGTCTCTCAAACGACGGGGCCCGTCACTGAATTCGGCCCCGCGAGCGGACCGGCTCACACCCGGGCGAGGAAGCGCTCGGCGTCGACCACGACCCGGGTGACCTCCCCGGTGGCCACCACCTTGCCGCCCGAGGCGCCGGTGTGCCGGGCCGCCACCGAGAAGCGGTGCAGGCGGCCGTCGACGTGGGCCAGGGTGGCGGTGACCTCGAGCGTGGCGCCGACCGGGCTGGCCCCGCGGTGCTCGAGCTCGACGCGGGTGCCGACGCTGGTCGAGCCCGCGGCCAGCGTGTGCTCGATCGCGGCGCAGGTGGCGGCCTCGCACCACGCCAGCAGACGAGGGGTGCCCAGCACCGGCAGGCTGCCGGAGCCGACGGCCAGGGCGGTGTCGGCCTCGGTGACCTCGTGCTGGGTCACGGCATGCACCGGGGCGGTGTCGTCAGGGGGTGGGGTCACAGGTTCCTCCGGAAGCAGATCAGGTGGACGTCGGGGACCGGCTGCCAGTCCCGCTCGGGGAGCCGCTCGAAGCCGAGCCGGCCGTAGAGCCGGTGTGCGGTGCTCATCTCGCGCAGCGACGAGAGCACGACCACCGACGCGCCGCGCGCCCGCCAGCGCTCCAGGACGTGGTCGACCAGCGCCCTCCCGACGCCCTGGCCCTGGGTCCCCGGTGCGACCGAGAGCATCCGGAACTCGCCCTCGTCCTCCCCGGCGACCTCGCGCCACGGGGAGCCCGGGGGACAGTCGGTGACGCTGCCGAGGACCTCGTCGGAGTCGTCCGGGGAGGCGACCCACAGCTCGGCCTCGCGGGCGCGGGTCGCTGCGTCGCGCAACCGCGCGACGTACGGGTCGTCGGGGCCGAGCAGGAACGGCGCGTACGCCGCTGCCGTGACGTCGCCGACGGCCCCGAGGTCGGCGGGCCCGGCCAGGCGGATCCGCACGCTCAGATGCCGAACGTGGCGCGCGGGTAGGCCGCGTCCACGTCGGTGATGATGTTGACCAGGTAGGGCACGCCCGAGGCGAAGGCCCGGTCCAGCGCCGGCCCGATCTGGCGGGGGTCGGTGACCGTCTCCCCGGCCCCGCCGAGCGCCTTGACCACCTCGTCGTAGGCGGTGCGGGGCGCGAGGTCGGCCACCACGTCGTAGCCGTAGAGCATCTGCATCGGGCCCTTCTCCAGGCCCCACGCGGAGTTGTTGCCCATCACCATCACCACCGGCAGGTCGTGGCGCACCAGGGTGTCGACGTCCATCAGCGAGAACCCGGCCGCGCCGTCGCCGAGCAGCAGCACGACCTGGGCCGAGGGGCGCGCGATCCGGGCGGCGATGGCCGCACCCAGCCCGGCGCCCAGGCAGCCGTAGGGGCCCGGGTCGAGCCAGCCGCCGGGGCGCTTCGGCTCGACGTACTTGCCGGCGAAGGACACGAAGTCGCCGCCGTCGCCGATGACGACCGCGTCGTCGGCCAGGCGCGGCACCAGCTCGCCGTAGATCCGGGCCGGGTGCACCGGGTCGGCCTCGGCGCGCAGCAGCAGGTGGTCGCGCTCGGTGGCGGTGCGCACCGTGTCCTGCAGCGAGCCCGCCCAGGCGGCGTACGACGTCTGGCCGCGGCGCTCGAGCGCGCCCAGCAGGGTGTCGAGGCAGGTCGTCAGGTCGCCGCTGACCGAGGCGGCGAGGTCGGCGTGCGTGGAGAGCTGGCCTGCGGAGTCGGCCACGTGCACGACCCGGGCCGCCGGTGCCTCGTCCTTGCCGCCGAACACGCCGTAGCCGAGCCGGAAGTCGAGGGGGGTGCCGACCACGATGACGAGGTCGGCGCCGCCGAAGGCCTGGCCGCGTGCCTTGGTGACCAGCAGCGGGTGGCCGCCGGGGATCACCCCGCGGCCCATGCCGTTGGTGATGGCGGGCACGCCGGTGGCCTCCACGAAGCGCAGGGCGGCCTCCTCGGCGCGGTCGGCCCAGACATCGGTGCCGAGCACGACCACCGGTCGCTGCGCCGCGGCGAGCAGGCCGGCCACGGTGTCGATGGCGTCGGTGTCCGGGTCGGCGCCGCGCTGCCGGTCACCGGCCGGGACGACGCCGGAGGCGGTGTTGAAGAACTCGTCCATCGGCACGTCGACGAACACCGGCCCCCGGTGGGAGGAGCCGGCGACGGTGAACGCCTCGTCCATCCCGCCGAGCACGTCCCCGGCGGTCGGCAGGGTCCGGGCCAGCTTCGAGATCGTGGACAGGATCGGGGGGTGGTCGAGCTCCTGGAGGCTGCCGGAGCCCCACCGGTTCTGCGGGGCGCGCCCGCCCACGACCACCATCGGGGAGCCCGCGAACTGCGCCTGCGCGATCGCGCTGACACCGTTCGTCACGCCCGGTCCCGCGGTCAGCACCGCCAGGCCGGGGACCCGGGTCAGCTTGCCGGTCGCCTCGGCCGCGAACGCCGCGGTCTGCTCGTGGCGCACGTCGAGCAGCCGCATCGGCGGGTCGGCGGTGACGGCACCGTCGTACATGGGGAAGACGTGGGCGCCCGAGAGCGTGAACATCGTCTCGACGCCGTGGGCCCGCGCCGCGGCCACGGCGAGCACCCCGGAGTGGCCGGTGAGCTCCTCGCCGCGCGCGGACGTCTGGTCGGGGCGCTGGTCGTCGGTCTGCTCGCTCATGTGACGCAGGTTACCCAGGGGTCCTCGGTCCGGGGCCGCAACACCCGCTTCGCTCAGGCCAGGAACGCGTGGTTGGTGCGCCGCAGCGCGTCGACCACCACGAGCACGAGGTCGGCGCGCACGGCCGGCGGCCGGGTGGTGAGGGCGAGCTGGACGTAGAGCGCCCGCAGGAAGCCCTCGGCGTGGTTCCAGCGCGGGTAGGGGTCCTGGTCGCCGGGTCCGGCCATCGCGTCGCTGGCGGCACCGGCGACCCGGTTCACCCACGGCTCCAGGACGGCCAGCGACAGCAGGTCCCGGCGCAGCAGCCGCAGGGTCGCGATCGCCAGGCGGTCGAGCTCGCCGTGGTCGAGGGGGCTCTGGTGGGGCAGCGGCTCGGCCAGGACGCGGTCGGCGACCACGTCGAGCAGCACCGTCAGCTCGGAGGCGCCCAGGTGCGGCGACTCGCCGAGGGAGCCCAGGGCGTCGGCGCCGTGCGCGACCGCGTGCGCCCAGCCCTTGCCCTCGACGAAGCCGCGCAGGTCCTGCTCGCGCAGCAGCCAGGTCGCCAGCCGGTCGCCCCAGTCGAGCACGGTGGCCAGCGGCACGAGGTCGTGGGTGTTGGCGCGGTCCAGGCACACGCCCAGCACCAGGGCCGAGAAGCTGCGCCGGAAGACGTCGTCGGTGCCGGGGGTCTCGAGGCCCACCCGCAACCCGGCGCTCATGCCGTCACCGAGGCCGAGCAGCAGGTCGTCGTAGACGCCGCGCTCGATCCAGGTGCAGAGGGTGGGCAGGGCGATCTCGTCCCGACGGTCTGGGTCCGGATCGCCGAGCATGCGCGTGAGCTCTGCTGTGAGGTCCCCGAGAGGACGGTCCGTGGGGACCGTCAGACCGTCGGCGACCACCTGGTTCCAGTACGACGCCGACATGGTGGCCATCCTGCCAAACGCCTCGCAGGAGCGCACCTGCGGACCGGCCCCGGCGCGCTCCAGGGCCCGGACCGGGCCTAGGGTGGGCGGCGTGTCGTCGATGAACGAGCTCGTCCGCAGCCACACCGACCTCGACGAGGACGACGTCGCCTGGCTCCAGCTGCTCCAGGCCGACTGGCAGATCATCGCCGACCTCTCCTTCGCCGACCTCGTGCTGTGGCTGCCGGACCGCACCGGATCGGGCTTCTGGGCGGCCGGGCAGATGCGGCCCACCACCGCGCCGACGGCGTACGTCGACGACGTGCTGGGCACCTTCCTGGCCGCGGGGGAGCGGCCGCTGCTCGACCAGGCCCACGCCGAGGGTCGGCTCATCCGCGAGGGCGACCCGGAGTGGCGCGACGACGTGCCCGTGCGGGTCGAGACGCATCCCGGTGCGCCGTCGGGGCCGGGTGATCGCGGTCGTGGCGCGCAACACCAACCTGCTGGGCGTGCGGACCCCGAGCCGCCTGGAGCTGGCCTACCTCCAGTCGGCCGCCGACCTGACCCGGATGATCGCCCAGGGCCACTTCCCGCCGCCGGGGCAGCGCAGCGACCACGCCGACTCACCCCGCGTGGGTGACGGCTTCGTGCGTGTCGACGCCGCGGGACGGGTGGTCTACGCCAGCCCGAACGCCCAGTCGGTCTTCCGTCGCCTGGGCCTCTCCGGCGACCTCGCCGGGCACGTGCTCCCCGACCTGACCCGCTCGCTGGTGCCGCCGCGCCGTCGAGTCGACGAGGAGACGCTCAGCGCGGTGATGGGTGGGCGGGTGCACCGCGACACCGAGCTGGCCAGCGACGGCGTGGCCCTGATCGCCCGCTCGATCCCGCTGCGCTCCGAGAGCGAGCACCTCGGGGCCCTGGTGCTGGTGCGCGACGTCACCGACCTGCGCCGGCGCGACCGTGAGCTGATCACGAAGGACGCGACGATCCGCGAGATCCACCACCGGGTGAAGAACAACCTGCAGACCGTGGCCGCCCTCCTGCGGCTCCAGGCGCGTCGCATCGACTCGGAGGAGGCCCGGGCCGCGCTGGACGAGGCGGTGCGGCGGGTCGGCTCGATCGCCATCGTGCACGAGACGCTGAGCCAGGCCGTCGAGGAGGACGTCGACTTCGACGAGATCGCCGACCGGCTCGGGTCGATGGTCACCGAGGTCAGCGCCGCCCCGGGGCTGGTCCGGGTGCACCGCGAGGGTGCCTTCGGACGACTGCCCTCGGAGTCGGCGACCGCGCTGTCGATGGTGCTGACCGAGGTGCTGCAGAACGCCGTCGAGCACGGCTACGACCCCGATCCCGAGATCGATCTCGCGACCACGGGCCGGGTCACCGTGACGGTGCGCCGCGACGACGGCTGGTTGCACCTCGTCGTCGACGACGACGGACGGGGGCTGCCCGAGGCCTTCGACCTCGAGGCGTCGACGAGCCTGGGCCTCTCGATCGTGCGCACGCTCGTGGAGTCCGAGCTCGGCGGGCGGCTGGCCCTCGGCCCGGTCCCCGACGGAGCGGGCACCCGGGTCGAGATCGACGTCCCGTTGGACTAGCTCAGGCGGTGCGCACCCGGGCCCGCGCGTTGCGACGCTTGAGCGCGCGGCGCTCGTCCTCGCTCAGACCGCCCCACACGCCGTGGTCCTGACCGGCCTCCAGCGCCCACTGCAGGCACAGCTCGCGCACGTCGCAGCGACGGCAGACCTGCTTGGCCTCCTCGATCTGGAGGATGGCCGGGCCGGTGTTGCCGATGGGGAAGAACAGCTCAGGGTCCTCGTCGAGGCAGGCAGAACGATGGCGCCAATCCATGGCTGGGGTGATCCCTCTTTCTCTACGACGTGCAGGCCAGGGGAGGCAGGGCCTGCGGGGCGCTCGTACGGTGGGCACAGCAACGTGCACGCGTCGACGAGCGCAGCGACCAGCGTCGCAACGTTTGGACCGTTAAACAACCCCTTCGGGCTGATCAGGGGTGGTCTCCTACGTCACAACCGCCACAATTTGCCAACCGGCCGGGTCGTGGGGCCACCGCGTGGGCCCCTAGGCTCACTCCCGTGCATCCCGATCCGGCTCCGGCCCCGCCCCGTTCCCCGGCCCCCCTGCTGGTCGCGGCCTCGTTGGGTGCGGTCGAGGGGATGGTGCTGCTCCTGCTCGCCGCGGCCGAGCTGGCCAGCCTCTCGTCCGAGCGGCTGGCCCTGGGTAGCACCACAGCGGCGTTCTTCGCGCTCTTCGGCCTGCTGCTGCTCGCCTGCTCCTGGGGCCTGACCCGGCGCGCGGCCTGGGCGCGGGGCCCGTTGCTGCTCGCCCAGCTCATCGCGCTCGGCCTGGCGTGGAGCTTCCGGGGCACCTGGGCGGTCGTGATCGCCCTCGTCGTGGTCAGCGCCATCACCCTCGCCGGGCTGCTGCACCGCGAGACGATGGCGGCCCTCGGCGACGAGCCGGCCCCCCGCACCTGACTGACGAGCAGTCACTTTCGCACCACCGAGCAGTCACTTCCGCACCCACCGATGTGCACAAGTGACTGCTCGGTGGTGCAGAAGTGACTGCTCGGTGGTGCAGAAGTGACCGGTCGTCGTGGATCAGTCGGCGGTCTCGAGCGAGCTGCGCAGCTGGTCGAGGGTGCGGCTGAGCAGCCGGGACACGTGCATCTGGGAGACCCCGATCTCCTCGGCGATCTGCGACTGGGTCTGGTTCTTGAAGAACCGCAGCAGCAGGATCTTCTTCTCCCGCGGCTCCAGCCGGTCGAGCAGCGGCTTGAGCGACTCGCGGATCTCCACGTGCTCGAGCCCCGCGTCGTCGACGCCGATCGCGTCGAGCATCGTCGCGGAGCCGTCGTCGCCGTCGTCGCTGGCGTCGAGGGAGAGCGTCGAGTAGGCGTTGGAGGACTCGATGCCCTCGATGATCTCCTCGACGCTGCAGCCGATCGCCCCGGCGAGCTCGGCCGGCGGTGGGGGAGCGGCCCAGCGACTGGGTCAGCTCGGCGGTCGCGGTGCCGATCTGCATCCGCAGCTCCTGCAGCCGCCGCGGCACCCGGATGGCCCAGCCCTTGTCGCGGAAGTAGCGCTTGATCTCGCCGATGATCGTGGGCGTCGCGTAGGTGGAGAACTCCACGCCGCGATCGGAGTCGAAGCGGTCGACGGACTTGATGAGCCCGATCGTGCCGACCTGGACGAGGTCCTCGAAGGGCTCGCCGCGGTTGCGGAAGCGGCGGGCGCAGTGCTCGACCAGCGGCAGGTGCAGGTGCACCAGCGAGTCGCGGGCGCCGGTCGCGGGCGGGCTCGGTGGACTCCTCGTCGCGCAGGTCCAGGAAGAGCTCGGCGCTGCGGCGGCGGGTCGCCTCGATGCCCAGGCGCCGCCGGGTGGCGTCGTCGCGCTCGGGCGGGTCGGGGGGCGCCTCGCCGGGCAGCAGGGTCGGGACCGGGACCGGTCGCGTCCGGCGGGAGGGAGGCGGGCACGGTCTACCGGCCGTCACCGAGCGCGGTCGGAGTGCATCACCATCGTGACCACGAACCGGCCGTCGCTGGTGCCGACGTCGGCGGCGGTCGCCAGCGTCGTGAGCACCTGCCACGCGAAGCTGTCGTAGTCGGGGGCGGCGGGCTGCGGCCGACGGTCGACCGCCACCGAGAACGGTCAGCTCGCCGGGGCGCAGGAGGAAGCGCGCGACCAGGTCGGCGCCCTCGTCGGCCTCGGGCAGCACCATCGCGCAGGCCTCGCCGACCGCGATGCGCAGGTCCTCGATGTCGTCGATGGTGAAGTCGAGGCGGGCGGCCAGGCCGGCGGTGGTCGTGCGCAGCACCGAGACGTAGGCGCCGTCCGCGGGCAGGCGGATCTCGACGTCGGGGCGGTCGGCGACCGGGCCGGTGGTCGCTGCGGTGACAGTCATGGAGGTCGTCCTTCACGAGATGAGGGTGGCTCGCACCCTAGTGGGCTGTCGGAGCGTGCGCGAAGGGCGTGGTGCGCGAACGGCACGAGGGCCGGTCCCGGGGTGCTACCCCGGGACCGGCCCTCGCAAACGCTGCGGCGCCGTGCGCGGGCGCGTCAGACGGCCTCAGCCCTTCTTGGTCTCCCAGAAGATCTCGGCGATCTCGTCGATCTTGGCCAGCAGCTGGTCGGCCACGTCGGCGTCGAGGGCGCCCTTGGCGCCGGAGGCGCCGGCGAGCTTGGTGGCCTCGTTGACCAGCACGTGCAGCTGGGGGTACTTCTCGAAGTGCGGGGGCTTGAAGTAGTCGGTCCACAGCACCCACAGGTGGTGCTTGACCAGCTCGGCGCGCTGCTCCTTGATGAGGATCGCGCGGGTGCGGAAGTCGGCGTCGTCGTTGTCGGCGACCTTGGCGATGATGCCCTTGATCGACTCGGCCTCGATGCGGGCCTGGGCGGGGTCGTAGACACCGCAGGGCAGGTCGCAGTGGGCGGACACCTCGACGGTGGGTGCGAACAGCTTGGCGAACATGCAGATCCTCTCGTTCGTCGTGTGACTTGGTGCCTGGGACACTACTCCGCGTGACGCGACACGCACCCCACCCGCTCGGGCGTCCCGAGCACGCGACCGTCCGCCGTGGGGGTCTGCGCGGTGGTGCGCGGCGACTCGATGCGCCCGGGCTGCGCCCCGGCGACCGGCTGCTGGTCTCCTACCGGCGCCCGGTGCGGCCGGGTCGGGTCGTGGTGGTCGCCCGTGCTGCCCGACGGGACCCTGGCCGTCAAGCGCGCCGTCGAGCGACGGCGTACGGCGACCGGCGCGCCGGGGTGGTGGCTGCTCAGCGACGACCCCGACGGTCGGCGTCGACTCGCGGCACCGCGGGCCCGGTCGCCGGAGCGCGACGTGCTCGGCGTCGTGGTCGCCCGGCTCTGGCCCCGCCCGCGCCTGCCGCCGGCTGTGAGCCACCGCACTGTGGGACGTCCCACCTCGGGGCTCGCTCGCGCTGTGCGAGACTGCGAGCACGCGCACCCCGCCCGGGTCCCGGCGCTCCGAGGCACCACCCCGCCCGTCGAGCCGGATCCGTCCCCGACGGCCCTCAGCCTGGAAAGACCTCAACGAGATGTCCTCAGTTCCCGAGCCGCCCCAGACCGGCCACCGCCACGACCCACCCGCACGAGGGCGACCCCGTCTTCGACCTGCACCTGGGCGGCAAGATGCAGATCGCCGCGACCGCGCCGCTCGACGGACGCCGCCGACCTGTCGCTGGCCTACACCCCCGGCGTCGCGCTGGTGTGCGAGGCGATCGCCGCCGACCCGAGCATGACCCAGCACTACACGTGGGTGCCCAACACCGTCGCGGTCGTCAGCGACGGCACCGCGGTCCTCGGCCTCGGCGACATCGGCCCCGCGGCCGCGATGCCGGTGATGGAGGGCAAGGCGGTGCTGTTCAAGCAGTTCGGCGGCGTCGACGCCATCCCGATCTGCCTGGACACCACCGACACCGAGGAGATCATCGAGACCGTGGCCCGGCTGGCGCCGAGCTTCGGCGGCATCAACCTCGAGGACATCTCGGCGCCGCGCTGCTTCGAGATCGAGGACCGGCTCAAGGAGATGCTCGACATCCCGGTCTTCCACGACGACCAGCACGGCACCGCCGTGGTGGCGCTGGCCGCGCTGAAGAACGCGCTGCAGGCTGACCGGTCGCGACGCCGCGCACCACCCGCGTGGTCATCTCCGGCGCCGGCGCCGCCGGCGTCGCGGTCGCCAAGATCCTGCTCGAGGCCGGCATCACCGACCTGGCCGTCACCGACCGCAAGGGCGTCCTGCACTCCTCGCGCGGCGACCTGACCCCGGTCAAGAAGGCGCTCGCCGAGATGACCGCCGACAAGACCGGCCGCACCGGCACGCTCGGCGACGTGCTGGCCGGCGCCGACGTCTACATCGGCGTCTCCGGCGGCACCGTGCCCGAGGAGGACGTCGCGCGGATGGCGCCCGACGCGATCATCTTCGGCCTGGCCAACCCCACGCCCGAGGTGCACCCCGACGTGGCGCACAAGCTACGCGCGGGTGGTGGCCACCGGTCGCTCGGACTTCCCCAACCAGATCAACAACGTGCTGGCCTTCCCCGGCATCTTCCGCGGCGCGCTCGACGTGCACGCCACCGGCGATCACCGAGGGCATGAAGCTCGCGGCGGCCAACGCGCTGGCCGACCTGGTCGGCGACGACCTCAGCGAGACGCATGATCATCCCCTCGCCGTTCGACCCGCGGGTGCCCGGCGCGGTCTCCAGCGCCGTCGCCGAGGCCGCGCGTCGCGACGGGGTCGCCCGCCGCTGACGCTGACGCCGCCGCGCGGGAGCTGACGGCAGCGGGTGTCGTCAGCCGTACGGTGCACATGTTCGCCGTCTACGCCGACTCCTTCTCCTCCGACGACCCGCTGTCCGGCCTGGTGGTGGGGGAGCGGCCCGAGCCGGTCGCCCCCGACGGGCTGGACCACGGTCACCGTCAAGGCCGCCTCGCTGAACCACCACGACGTGTGGTCGCTGCGCGGGGTCGGGCCTCAAGGACGAGGCGCTGCCGATGATCCTCGGCTGCGACGCCGCCGGCCTCGACGAGGACGGCAACGAGGTCGTCGTGCACGCCGTGGTCAGCGACCCGTCCTGGAGCGGCGACGAGACCTTCGACCCGAAGCGCTCGCTGCTCTCCGAGCGCCACCAGGGCACCTTCGCCGACAAGGTCGTCGTGCCGCGCGCGCAACGTGGTGCCCAAGCCGGCCTCGCTGTCCTTCGAGGAGGCCGCCTGCCTGCCGACCGCCTGGCTGACCGCCTACCGGATGCTCTTCACCCGCGGCGACCTCACCGCCGGCGACACCGTCCTGGTGCAGGGCGCCGGCGGCGGCGTCGCCACCGCGGCGATCATCCTGGGCCGTGCCGCCGGGCTGCGGGTGCTGGCCACCAGCCGCGACGAGGCACAAGCGGGCCCGCGCGCTCGAGATCGGCGCCCACGAGGTCTTCGAGTCCGGTGCGCGGCTGCCGGTCAAGGTCGACGCCGTGATGGAGACCGTCGGCCGGGCCACCTGGTCGCACTCGGTGCGCTCGCTGAAGCCGGGCGGCCGCCTGGTCATCTCGCGGCACCACCTCGGGCCCGCAGCTCGACGACGCCGAGCTGACCCGCATCTTCTTCCTCCAGCTCTCGGTGGTCGGCTCCACGATGGGCACCCGCGACGAGCTGGCCTCGCTGGTCTCGATGCTCGACGCGACCGGCGCCCGCCCGCTCGTCGACCGGGTCCTGCCGATGGAGCAGGCCCCCGACGGCTTCGCCGCCATGGTCGGCGGGCGACGTGTTCGGCAAGATCGTCCTGACCCGCTGAGCGCCGACCGTCCGAGCCCCGCACCCACCTGCTCACCGGCGCCGGCTCCGGCATCGGCGACGTCCTGGCCCAGCGGCTGCGCGAGCGCGGCGACGCAGCTGTGGCTGCTCGCCCGCTCCGGCCGAGCGGGCCGACGAGCTGCGCCGAGGCCTTCCCCGGGGCCGCACGCTGGTCGCCGACCTGGCCGACCCCGCGCGGTCGAGGCGCTGGGCGACCGGCTCCCGCGACCGGCTGGACTCGCTGGTCCACGCCGGCGGCGTCGTCGAGCTCGGGCACGGTGGCCGAGCTGTCGGCCGCGGCCTGGGTCGAGCAGGTCAGCGTCAACCTCGTGGCGCCCGCCGTCCTGACCCGGCTCGCGCTGCCGGCGCTGCGCGCGGCGCGCGGCACGGTGGTGCTGGTCAACTCCGGCGCCGGGCTGGTCGCCCACCCGCAGTGGTCGGCGTACGCCGCCAGCAAGCACGGGCTCAAGGCGCTGGCCGACTCGCTGCGCGCCGAGGAGGCGGGCCACGGGGTGCGGGTGACCACGATCTACCCCGGCCGCACCGCCACCGCGATGCAGGAGAAGGTGCACGCCCAGGAGGGCAAGGACTACGACCCCGCGGCGTGGATCGACCCCGCCACCGTCGCCGCGGCCGATCCTGCACGTGCTCGACCTGCCCGGCGACGCGGTGCTCACCGACCTGACGCTCCGCCCGCGGGGCTGAGGCCGCCGGCCGAGGTCCGGACGTGCGCGAGCGCCAGTTGAGGGCGCCCGACCAGCACCATCCGCAGCTGGGTGCGGGCCGTCTCGACGATCTGCTCCTCGGCCTCGGGCTGTCCAGCCGCAGCGACGATGTCCTCGGCGATGGCGACCATCGCCGAGACGATCAGCGCCGAGAGGACGCGCAGGTCGTCGGTCGACCAGGCGTCGGTGCCGGGCAGCCGGGCCAGGTCGGTGGCCAGCTCGCGCTCGCACAGCTCGATCTCGTGGCGGATCGCGTCGCGCACGGCCGGCTGTCCGGCGGTGCGCTCGCGGGCGATGAAGGCGAAGTGCGAGCGCTGCCGGTGCACGTGGTCGACCAGGATCGAGACCGAGCCGTCGACGATGTCGTGGAAGTCGCCCTCGTTGCGGCGTACGTCGCGCAGCAGCGCGCGCAGCGACGCGAACGACTCGTCGACCAGCGCTCAGGCCCAGCGACTCGATCGAGTCGAAGTGCCGGTAGAAGCCGGTCGGCACGATCCCGACCTCCTTGGCGACCTGGCGCAGCGAGAGCGCCGACCAGGCTGCTGTCCTCGCACAGCTCGAGCGCGGCGTCGAGGATCGCGCGCCGGGTGCGCTCCTTGCGCTCGACTCGGGTCTGGGTCACGTCCCGATGCTATCGCCGGGCCGACCGGCACCTGGGCCCACCTGGTCAAGCGCTCCACCCCAGCGCGAGACTGGACCCATGACACCTTCCCGAGCCAGCCGCCGAGCCGGGACGGCCAGGACCACCTCAGCCGCGCCGAGATCGGCAAGGACGCCGCTCAGAGCGCGATCGAGGCCACCGCCACCACCGTCGGAGAGGTGGCGACCATCGTCACCTCGGCGATCAAGGACGTCGCCAGCGCGCTCGGCGGCCTCGCCACGGACGTCTTCGAGATCCGTCAGGCCGCCCAGCGCGCTGCCCGGGGCGACGACGACGCCTGAGCCGGCTCAGACGCCGAAGCTGAGCGTGAAGCCGTGCTGGCGGAACGAGGCGAGGCTGCGGCGCCCGGCCAGCCATCCCAGGGGGCCGTTCGGGGCGAAGTCCCAGGAGGCCCGGCAGGGCGCGACCCGTGCGGAGCCACTCAGGTCGGCCTCGACCGGCACCGTGTGCTCGTCGATCGGCGGCTGCCAGGTCCCGCCACGCGACGGCAGCCGGGGCGCGAGCCGGGCCAGGTCCGAGAAGCGCGCCGAGGCGACGCTGACGCCGGCGGTGCTCGCCGACCACTCCGCGGTCTCCAGCGGTCCTCGGCGCCCGGTCTCCAGGTCGAAGTCCGCGAGCGCCTTGGGGATCGCCCACAGGCCCCGGCCACCGGCCACGGAGGCGGGGGAGTCGACCCAGATGTCGGTGATGCTGACGCGGCGCTGCCCGCTGGGCGTGCGCAGCACCCGCGCCACCAGCAGCTCGGAGTACGTCAGCGGGCTGCCCTCCTCGTACGACACGAACGCCGCCCCGTAGATCCCTCGGGGGCGGTGCTCGTCGACGTCGTGCGGCACCCGGAAGACCGAGACCCACATCTGACCCAGCATCGTCCACGGGGCCGGCGGGTAGCCGACCGAGGCGGCCGCGGGGACCGTGGAGGCAGGCTTCTCAGCGTTCATGGCCGGAGTCTAGCCACGCACCTGCGCCCGAGTGACCGATTCTGACAGGTCAGTCTTCCGGATCGTCCAGGCGGGCCAGCCAGGTGGCCAGCCGCTCCACCGCCGTCTCGAACTCGGGGTGGGTGTCGGTGAAGACCTGCAGCTGGTCGGCCAGCCACGCCAGGGTGACCTCCTCGTCACCCCGGCGTCGCTCGAGCTCCTCGATCCCGCGATCGGTGTAGTACACGCGCGCCCCGCGTCAGGCGAACGCGCGGTCGAGCAGGTCCTTCTGCTCGGCCTGGTGCCGCTTGGCGGTGCCGACCGACGGCGAGGAGGACTCCGCGCGGGTGACCGGCTCGACCTGGGCGTCGACGTCGGGCCACACGTTGAGCTGGTAGTGCGGCCACGGGCCCATGTTGCGGGGCTCGTCCTGCACCCAGCGCACCGTCTTGAGGTGCGGGTAGCGCGCGATCTCGGCCTTGATGTCGTCGATCGGGCGCGGGTAGAGCTGCTCCACCCGCGCGATCGCGAACCGCTCGTTGCCCTCGCGCTTGGCCCGCTCGACCATCAGGTCCCAGGTCACGCGACCCGAGCACAGCAGCAGCGTGTCGACCTTCGAGGTGTCCGCGTCGGCGTCGCCGATGAAGGGGCGGAAGGTCCCGGAGGTGAAGTCCTCGGGCTGCGAGGCCGCCTCCTTGCGCTTGAGCATCGACTTCGGCGTGAAGACGATCAGCGGCCGGTGCGCCTCGCCGAGCGAGTGCTGGCGCAGCAGGTGGAAGTACGACGCCGGCGTCGAGGGCTGGGCGACCACGAACGCCTCGTCGGCCGCCATCGTCAGGAACCGCTCGATGCGCGCCGAGGAGTGGTCGGGACCCTGGCCCTCGTAGCCGTGCGGCAGCAGCAGCACGACGCCCGACTGCTGGCGCCACTTGGTCTCGCCGGCGGAGATGAACTCGTCGATGACGGTCTGGGCGCCGTTGACGAAGTCGCCGAACTGCGCCTCCCACAGCACCAGCGCCTCGGGCCGCGCCACGGAGTAGCCGTACTCGAAGCCGAGGGCGGCGTACTCGGAGAGCAGCGAGTCGTAGAGGTAGAACTTGGCCTGGTCCTCGGTCAGCGACGGACAGCGGCGTCCACTCGTCGGCGTTGACCCGGTCGATGATCGTGCCGAACCGCGAGACGAACGTGCCGCGTCGCGAGTCCTGGCCGGCCAGCCGCACCGGGCGGCCCTCCATCAGCAGCGAGCCGAACGCCAGGATCTCGCCGGTGCCCCAGTCGATGGGGCCCTCGGTGATCGCCTTCGCGCGGCGCTGCAGCTGCGGCATCACCTTGGGGTGCACGGTGAAGCCCTCGGGCGGGGTGACGTAGGCGTCCGCGATCCGCTTGAGGAACTCGAGCGGCACCGAGTCGTGTCGGTCTCGCCGACGGTCTTCTCGGGGTAGTCCGGGACCGTGGTCCACTCCGAGGGCTGGCCGGTGGCCTCGCGCACCTCGGTGAAGACCCGCTCCAGCTGCTGCTGGTAGTCCCGCAGGACCTGCTCGGCCTCCTCGATCGTGATGTCGCCACGACCGATGAGCGACTCGGTGTAGAGCTTGCGCACCGAGCGCTTCTGCTCGATCAGGTCGTACATCAGCGGCTGCGTGTACGACGGGTCGTCGCCCTCGTTGTGACCGCGACGGCGGTAGCACACGAGGTCGATGACGACGTCCTTGTTGAAGGCCTGGCGGTACTCGAAGGCCAGCCGCGCCACCCGGATGCAGGCCTCGGGGTCGTCGCCGTTGACGTGGAAGATCGGCGCCTGGACCATCCGCGCGACGTCGGTGCAGTAGAGCGACGAGCGCGAGGAGCCCGGGCGAGGTGGTGAAGCCGACCTGGTTGTTGACCACCAGGTGCACGGTGCCGCCGGTGCGGTAGCCGCGCAGCTGCGAGAGGTTGAGCGTCTCGGCGACGACGCCCTGGCCCGCGAAGGCCGCGTCGCCGTGCACGAGCAGCGGCAGCACCGGGTAGGCGGCGCCCTGGTCGAGCACGTCCTGCTTGGCGCGGGCGATGCCCTCGAGCACCGGGTCGACGGCCTCGAGGTGCGAGGGGTTCGCGGCCACCGAGACCTTGACGGTCTCGCCGCTCTCGGCCTCGAACTCGCCCTCGGCGCCGAGGTGGTACTTCACGTCGCCGGAGCCCTGCACGGTGCGCGGGTCGATGTTGCCCTCGAACTCGCGGAAGATCTGCGAGTAGTTCTTGCCCACGATGTTGGCCAGCACGTTGAGACGGCCGCGGTGGGCCATGCCCATGGTGACCTCGTCGAGGCCCGACTCGGCGGCGGCCTCGCAGATCTCGTCGATCACCGGGATCGTGGTCTCGCCGCCCTCGAGGGAGAAGCGCTTCTGGCCGACGAACTTGGTCTGCAGGAAGGTCTCGAAGGCCTCGGCCTGGTTGAGCTTGAGCAGGATCCGCAGCTGCTCCTCGCGGGGCGGCTTGGTGTGCGGCTGCTCGACGCGCTCCTGGATCCAGCGGCGCTGCTCGGGATCCATGATGTGCATGTACTCGATGCCGGTGGTGCGGCAGTAGGAGTCGCGCAGGATGCCGAGGATGTCGCGCAGGCGCATGAAGCGACGACCGGTGCCACCGAACGAGCCGGTGGCGAACTCGCGGTCGAGGTCCCACATGGTCAGCCCGTGCGACTCGATCTCGAGGTCGGGGTGGGTGCGCTGGCGGTACTCCAGCGGGTCGGTGTCGGCCATCATGTGCCCGCGCACGCGGTAGGCGTGGATCAGCTCGAGGATCCGGGCCTGCTTGCTGATCTCGTCGTCGTGCGTCGTCGCGATGTCGTGGCCCCAGCGGATCGGCTCGTAGGGGATGCGCAGCGAGCGGAAGATCTCGTCGTAGAAGCCGTCCTGGCCCAGCAGCAGCTGGTGGACCCGCTTGAGGAACTCGCCCGACTGCGCGCCCTGGATCACGCGGTGGTCGTAGGTCGAGGTCATGGTCATGACCTTCGAGATGGCGTTGCGCGCGATCGCCTCCTCCGAGGCGCCCTGCCACTCGGGCGGGTACTCCATCGCGCCGACGCCGATGATGGCGCTCTGGCCGGTCATCAGGCGCGGCACCGAGTGGTTGGTGCCCAGACCGCCGACGTTGGTCAGGCTGATCGTGGTGCCCTGGAAGTCCGAGACGGCGAGCTTGTTGTCGCGGGCCTTGGTGACCATGTCCTCGTAGGCGGTCCAGAAACCGGCGAAGTCCATCGTCTCGCAGCCCTTGATGCTCGGCACGAGCAGCTGGCGGGTGCCGTCGGACTTCTTCTGGTCGATCGCCAGCCCGAGGTTCACGTGGGCCGGGGTGACCAGGTTCGGCTTGCCGTCGACCTCGGCGTAGGAGTTGTTCATCTCCGGCATCGCCGTCAGGGCCTTGACCAGCGCGTAGCCGATCAGGTGCGTGAAGGAGACCTTGCCGCCGCGGGCGCGTGCGAGGTGGTTGTTGATGACCGTGCGGTTGTCCCACAGCAGCTTGACCGGCACCGAGCGCACCGACGTGGCGGTGGGCACGGTCAGCGAGATGTCCATGTTCTGGACGGTGCGGGCAGGGGCGCCGCGCAGCACCTTGTACGTCGGCTCGTCGCTGGTCTCGGACGACGTCGCCGGCGTCGCTTTGGCCGGCTTGGACTCCTTGGCCATCGGGGTCGTGGTGTCCTTGGGGGCTCGGCGGCCTTCGTCTCCGGGCGCGGCTTGGCGACGGGCGTCGGGGTGTCGGAGGCCGCGGCCTTCTTCGCGGGCGCAGGCGTCGACTCAGGCTCGGCCTCCGGCTTCGTCTCCGACGTCGACGGGGCTTCTTCGACGGGACGCCGACCGGGAGCCGTTGTTCCCCGATGTGCTCGAGCGGTCCGACCCGCCGTTATCGTTGGCCTTGAAGTACGCGGCCCAACTCGGTTCCACGCTGCGCGGATCCTTGCGGTAACGCTCGTACATCTCCTCCACGAGCCACTCGTTGGCCCCGAAGTCGTCAGAGACCTCGGGGGAGGTGGAGGGGGAACTGCTGGGGGACTGCGGCACGGCTTGCTTCGCCTCTTCCGATGAGCGCGCGTGGATGGGTGGAGTCGGTGGTCCAAGGCTAGACCCACCCGCCAGCAAATGCCGAGGTTGGGGCACGCTTTCGGACAGGTGTTGCCGGACTAACACCGCGAGGAGGAGCAGACGATGACGTCGCCACGCCCCGGCCGGGCCAGACGGGCCCTGGCGACCGCGCTCGTGCTCGCGGTCGTCACCGCCACCCCGGCGCTGGTCGCCTGCAGCGGCGACGACGACCCGCGGCGGCCTCGCGCGACGGCAGCGGTGCGGGCAGGCCCGGGACGGCTCCGGCCGCGGCGCTGCGACGGTGCGCACCAACGTCGAGGTGGGCGAGGTCGTCGGTGGCCTGGGCCCGCTCAAGCGACGGCGGGTCGCCACCGGCGTGGCGCGAGCGGTCGACCGCTGGTGGGACGCCGCGTTCGTCGACGGGGCCTACCCGCGGCGCCGCTACGGTCGCGCGTTCCCGGGCTTCACCGCGGGAGCCGGGACCCGGCGCGCGTCGCGACCTCGACCGGATGACCAGCCACCGCTCGGCGAGCGCATCGACCCGGTGAGCGCTGGTGCGCCGTCGGGTGGTCGTCGACATCCTCGCCACCCGGCAGACCGCCCGCGCCGTCACCGCCCGCACCACCCTCGACTACCGCACCCGCGGCGAGGCCCGGCGCCTGCTGCGGGTCCAGGGCACGGTTGTTCCTGGTCTACCGCGACGGCTGGCGGATCTTCGGGTACGACGTCGCGCAGGGCCCCAAGCCGGTGACCGGCCCCGACAAGCAGACCGACAAGCGGACCGGCAGAAGACCGGCAAGAAGCGGAGGCCTCGCCCGTGAGCACCCAGACCCCTCGACGCCGCTCGTCCCCGGTGCGCCGCGCCGGCCTGCTCGGCGCGGTCCTGGGCGTCACGGCCCTGGTGGTGCCGACGGCCCGAGGTCGCCCCCGACGACGTCGCGCTGGTGCGGGCGCAGCGCTCCGCGGCGGTCGACGCTGAGCCCGCACGTCATCTGGATCCTCGCGGTCGGCTCCGACGCCCGCCCGGGGCAGTCGATGACCCGCTCGCGCGGCGACGCCCTGCAGATGGTCGGGCATCGACACCCGCACCGGGGCGGCCGTCGGCCATCGGGATCCCGCGCGACTCCTTCGTCTCCATCCCCGGGTACTGCGCCAACCGGGTCAACGCCGCGATGGTGCTCGGCGGGCCCGCAGCTGCTCGGCCGCACCGTCGCCGGGATGGTCGGGGTGCAGCCCGACTACGTCATGGTCACCCGGTTCCCGTTCTTCGAGGACCTCGTCGACGACATCGGCGGCATCACCGTCGACCAACCCGCGCCCTTCTCCGACGGCTACGCTGAAGCCCGAGGGCTTCGCCCAGCGGCCGGATCCGGCTCAACGGCTACGGCGCGATGGCCTTCGCGCGGATCCGCAAGACCCTGGCCGGTGGCGACTTCGCCCGCTCGGCCAACCAGCAGCGGGTGCTGCGCGGCATCGGTGCCGAGATCCGGGCCGGGCCGACCGTCCGGGCTTCGTCGAGCGCGGCGTGCTCAGCGTGGTGCAGCACATGGCCACCGACCTCGGCCCGGCCGAGCTCTTCCGGCTCGCCCAGGCCGTCGCGCGGGTCGACGCCGCGCCGCATCACCACCTGCGTCGTGGGCGGCTCGGTGGCCACCATCCGCGGCATGAGCGTCGTGCGCCCGAACCTCACGCAGGCCCGTCGCCTCGGGGCGGCCGCGCGCGCACGACGCGACCCTGCCGCGCGGCTGCTGAACGCTGCTGACGTCGCCTCGGGACGTGCGACGACCGGGACGGCCCTGGTGGGCCGCCCCGGTCGTGGGTGCTGGTGCTGACCTGCAGCCGTCGCGGTCAGCGGGGGTAGATCTGCGACTCGAGCCACCCCAGGTCGAGGTCGACGATGCCGGGGATCTCGACGTTGAGGGCGGAGAGCTTCGCGCCGTAGTAGTTGCGCGTGAAGCGCGGGCCGAAGGTGATGAAGCCCTTCTGCTGCAGCTCGTCGATCGCGAACTCGACGGTCTGGCGGATCTTCAGGCCGCCCTCGGGCATCAGGCTCTCGCCCTTGTAGAGGATGTCGGCGACCTTGAACTTCGGCTTCTTGGAGCCGCGCACGCGCTCGCCCTCGCGGCTGAGCAGGTTGAGCTTGGAGCTGATGCCGGTGATCTCGAGGTCGAGCACCGGGATCGTGAAGGAGCCCAGCGAGCTCTTGGCCATCGACCGGGCACGACCGCGCGACATCTGCTTGGCCTTGTAGGAGTACTCGAGCCCGTCGAGGACCGCGACACCGCCGATGCCCGGGGATGTTGAGCGGGATGGAGCGCTCGCCCTCGATGGTCTTGACGACCTTCTTGTTGCCGGTGCCCTCGCAGGGGATCGACTCGGTGCCGATGCCGCCCATGTGCAGCAGCGACACGTCGTCGCTCAGCGGCAGCGCCTCGAAGTCCAGACCCATGATGGTGGAGCGGAAGACGCCCGAGGGCTGCGGAGTCGGCGATGCGCGACTGGGCGTAGCCGAGCTTGAGCAGCACCGCGGAGTCGTTCGTCGTTCTCGCTCGGGTCGACCTCGATGGCCAGGGCGCTGGCACCCGAGGAGGCCGAGTGCGTCGGCGATGTTGCTGAAGGAGCTGCCCGAGACCGATCGAGCCCAGGCCCGGGATCTCGATGATGCCGCCGATGGTCTCGGTGAGCAGCGGTGACGAGCTGGTCGACGATCTCGTTGACCGGGGCGGCGACCTCGTTGACGATGTCGAGCAGGTCGGCGAGCGGGGTGCCCTCGACGACGGTGCCCTCGTAGTCGAGCGAGATGCCCTCGAAGCCGAAGCTCTCGTCGGTGCCGAAGGGGTTGCCGTCGCCGTCGGCGTCGGCGGGGTCGTGGAAGGAGTCGGCGACCGAGGTCAGGCCCTCGATCTTGAGCGTCGGGATCTTGAGGTCCTCGACCAGCTCGCCGCCGAGCGTGATGTCGGCGATGGTGTTGACCGCCCGGGTGCCGGTGACCGCGCCGTCGCGGTAGGTCGGAGGTGCGGCTGGTGCTGGGGGAGATGCTGATCAGCTTCGCGATGTCGACGGGCGCGTTCTCGCGATCAGCTTGGTGAGCTGGCTCGGTGCTGAGCTTGGACGGCTTCACGCGCTCGACGCCGGCGGTGCGGGTGCAGGCCAGGATGTCCAGGGAGTCCTTGAGGCTCTTGATGTCGATGCCGCCGACCGAGACCTTGGTGCCGAAGGCGAGCGCCTTCATGCCGAAGTCGGTGATCGACCTTCTGGTTCGCCGCGGGCCTCGGCGGCCTCGCCGGCGACGGCGGTGGGGTTCGTGGCGAGGGTGCCGGCAAGGCTGACCGCGCAGACGGCGGACGCCGCAGCGGCCCTCTTGAGGACTTCTTCACGCTCTCCTACTTTCATCGGCGCAGCGGCGCTGCGGGACGTGGGGGACCGGAAGAAGCGTGTGGAGCACCCTCCCCTCCCGGCGGGGACCAGTCGCGCGATCCCTCGACAGGTCAAACGTCGGGAGCGGAATGGGGTTAGGTAGTCCGTTCGGGCTGGTACAGACCAGTCCGATACGGGTGATGCGCCGGAGGGAGCGTGCGACGCCCGACCGGGAGCGGCAGGAGGGGCGCTGCCCGGACGGGCACGCAGAAGGCCCGGATCCACATGGCGTGGACCCGGGCCTGGCGGATGGGTGCCCCCGGCAGGATTCGAACCTGCGGCCACTGGTACCGGAAACCAGTGCTCTATCCCCTGAGCTACGGAGGCATGCCCCGCGGCACGCGGCTGCGGGACGGCGTCACCCTACAACTCCGGGGTCGGGGCGACGAATCCGGTCGCCGGGCCGTCGCGGCCGGTCCCAGGCCCCGACATCGATGCAGGTCGCGACCCCGGCGCGCCGATAGGCTGGCCGGGTGACTCCCGAACAGCTCTCCGCCGCGATCGTCGACGTGCTGACGACGCTGTCCGACGAGGGTGCGATCACCCTGCCGGACGGCGTCCCCGCGAGCGTGACGGTGGAGCGACCCCGGCAGAAGGGGCACGGCGACTACGCCACGAACGTCGCGCTGCAGCTGGCCAAGAAGGCCGGGACGAACCCGCGCGCCTTCGCCGAGCTGGTCCAGGAGCGCCTGCGCGGCGGTCGACGGCATCGCCGACGTCGAGATCGCCGGCCCGGGCTTCCTCAACATCTCCGTGGCCGCCGGCGCCCAGGGCGCGGTGGCCGCGCAGGTGGTCGACGCCGGGCGACGGCGTACGGCTCGCTCCGACGCGCTTCGCCGGCGAGAAGATCAACCTCGAGTTCGTCTCGGCCAACCCGACCGGGCCCGATCCACATCGGCGGCGTGCGCTGGGCCGCGGTCGGCGACGCCCTGGGTCGCATCTTCACGATGACCGGCGCCGAGGTGACCCGCGAGTACTACTTCAACGACCACGGCGCCCAGATCGACCGCTTCAGCGGCTCGCTGCTGGCCGCGGCGCAAGGGCCAGCCGACGCCCGAGGACGGGTACGGCGGCCAGTACATCCACGACATCGCCGCGCGCGTGCTCGAGGCCGCGTCCCGACGCCCTGGAGGCCCCGGACCCGCAGGAGGCGTTCCGGGCCGTCGGCGTCGACCTGATGTTCGCCGAGATCAAGCAGAGCCTGCACGACTTCGGCGTCGACTTCGACGTCTTCTTCCACGAGGACGAGCTGCACAAGTCCGGCGCCGTCGACCGCGCGGTCGACCCGGCTGCGCGAGCTGGGCAACGTCTACGAGCAGGACGGCGCGGTCTGGCTGGCCACCGAGAAGCTTCGGTGACGACAAGGACCGCGTCGTCATCAAGAGCGACGGCCAGGGTGCCTACCTCTCCGGCGACCTGGCCTACTACCTCGACAAGCGCGAGCGCGGCTTCGACCGCTGCCTGATCATGCTCGGCGCCGACCACCACGGCTACGTGGGCCGGATGATGGCGATGTGCGCGGCCTTCGGCGACGAGCCCGGGCACCAACCTCGAGATCCTCATCGGCCAGATGGTCAACCTCCTGCGCGACGGCCAGCCGCTGCGGATGTCCAAGCGTGCCGGCACCGTGGTCACCATCGACGACCTGGTCGAGGCCATCGGCGTCGACGCCGCGCGCTACGCCCTGGCCCGCTACAGCTCCGACTCCAACATCGACCTCGACCTCGACCTGTGGGCGCGCGCCGACAGCGACAACCCGGTCTACTACGTCCAGTACGCCCACGCCCGGGTCTCCTCGATCCTGCGCAACGCCGCCGACCTCGGCTTCGCGGCCCGGCTCCGACCCGAGCTTCGACCCCGCCCTGCTCTCCCACGAGAAGGAGGGCGAGCTGCTGCGCGCGCTGGCCGAGTTCCCGCGGGTGGTGGCCAGCGCCGCCGAGCTGCGCGAGCCGCACCGGGTGGCGCGCTACCTCGAGGACACCGCGGGGGTCTACCACCGCTTCTACGACAACTGCCGCGTGCTGCCGATGGGCGACGAGGAGCCGAACGACCTGCACCGCGCCCGGCTGCTGCTGGTGGCCGCGACCCGCACGGTGCTGGCCAACGGCCTGCGCCTGCTCGGCGTCTCCGCGCCGGAACGGATGTGAGCTGAGTGCCCGTCTCCCACGAGGCCGGCTGGGCGCACGCCGACGGGGCCCTCAAGGGTCCCTCCTGGCTGCGCCAGCCCGCCGACCCCAACGAGCTGGTCCGAGCACCTGTGGTCGCGCACGGCGCGCAAGGACGACGGCGTGCTGAGCGTCGGCGGCGTCCGCGCTGCCCGACCTGGTCGCCGAGCACGGCTCGCCGGCGTACGTCCTCGACGAGGCCGACTTCCGGGCCGCGGGCCGGCGCCTTCCGCGACGCGTTCGCCGGCGTACGACGTCTACTACGCCGGCAAGGCGTTCCTGTGCACCGCGGTCGCGCGCTGGGTCGCCGACGAGGGGCTGTGCCTCGACGTCTGCACCGGCGGCGAGCTGGCCGTCGCCGAGCGGGCCGGCTTCCCGATGGAGCGGGTCGGCTTCCACGGCAACAACAAGTCGCCCGCCGAGATCGAGCGCGCCGTGCGGCTCGGCGTGGGCCGGGTCATCGCCGACTCCTCCGCCGAGATCGAGCGGCTCGCCGAGATCGCGCCCGGCTGGGCGCCACCGTCCGGGTGATGGTGCGGGTGACCGCCGGGCGTCGAGGCGCACACCCACGAGTACATCGCCACCGCCCACGAGGACCAGAAGTTCGGCTTCTCGATCACCTCCGGCGACGCCCTCGAGGCCGTACGCCGCGTCCACGAGGCGCCCGGGCTCGAGCTGCTCGGCCTGCACTCCCACATCGGCAGCCAGATCTTCGACTCCTCCGGCTTCGAGGTGGCCGCCCGCCGCGTGCTCGCGCTGCACGCGCGGGTCGCCGACGGAGCTCGGCGTCCGGATGCCCGAGATGGACCTCGGCGGCGGCTTCGGCATCGCCTACACCACCCAGGACGACCCGGCCGAGCCCGCGCAGCTCGCGGCGGAGATGACGGCGATCGTCGAGCACGAGTGCCGCGCGCTGGGCATCGAGGTCCCGGCGCTGTCCATCGAGCCCGGCCGCGCGATCGTCGGGCCGTCGATGTGCACCGTCTACGAGGTCGGCACCGTCAAGCCGGTCCGCCTCGACGGCGGCGCGGTGCGCACCTACGTCTCGGTCGACGGCGGGATGAGCGACAACATCCGCACCGCGCTCTACGACGCCGACTACTCCTGCACGCTGGCCGGGCGGGCCTCCGACGGCCGCCCCGGTGCTGGCGCGGGTGGTCGGCAAGCACTGCGAGGCCGGCGACATCGTGGTCAAGGACGAGTTCCTGCCCGGCGACGTCGCCCCGGGCGACCTGGTGGCGGTCCCCGGCACCGGCGCCTACTGCCGGTCGATGGCCTCGAACTACAACCACACGCTGCGCCCGCCGGTGATCGCGGTCCGGGACGGGGTCGCGCGCGTCGTCGTGCGACGCGAGACTGAGCAGGACCTGTTGGCAACGGACGTGGATGACCCCGAGGTGATCGAGTCGTGACGGAGAGTGGCAAGCCGCTCAAGGTGGCCGTGCTGGGCTGTGGCTCGGTGGGCTCCCAGGTGGTGCGCCTGCTCCAGGAGCAGGCCGCCGACCTGGCGGCCCGCGTGGGCGCGCCGGTCGAGCTGGTCGGGGTGGCCGTGCGCCGCCTCGACGCGGCCCGCGAGGTGGAGGTGCCCGAGGGGCTGCTGACCACCGACGCCGAGGGCCTGGTGGCGCGCGGCGACGTCGACGTCGTCGTCGAGGTGATCGGCGGCATCGAGCCGGCCCGCTCGCCTGATCCTCTCGGCGCTCGAGCACGGCGCCTCGGTGGTCACGCGCCAACAAGGCGCTGCTCGCCGAGGACGGCCCGACCCTCTTCGAGGCGGCCGCGAAGGCCGGGCGCGACCTCTACTACGAGGCCGCCGTCGCCGGAGCGATCCCGATCCTGCGCCCGCTGCGCGAGTCGCTGGCCGGCGACAAGGTCACCCGGGTGCTGGGCATCGTCAACGGCACCACCAACTTCATCCTCGACAAGATGGACACCTCCGGCGCCGGCTTCGCCGACGCGCTCGAGGAGGCCCAGGAGCTGGGCTACGCCGAGGCCGACCCGACCGCCGACGTCGAGGGCTTCGACGCCGCGGCCAAGGCCGCGATCCTGGCCTCGCTGGCCTTCCACACCCGGGTCACCGCCGCCGACGTCCACCGCGAGGGCATCGCCGAGGTCAGCGCCGCCGACGTCGCCTCCGCCCGCGAGATGGGCTGCGTGGTCAAGCTGCTGGCCATCTGCGAGCTGCGCGAGCAGCCGGACGGCGAGGAGGCCGTCTCGGTGCGCGTGCACCCGGCGATGATCCCGCGCACGCCACCCGCTGGCCTCGGTGCGCGAGGCCTACAACGCGGTCTTCGTGGAGTCCGAGGCCGCCGGCCAGCTGATGTTCTACGGCCCCGGTGCCGGCGGCTCGCCGACCGCCTCGGCGGTGCTCGGCGACCTGGTCACCGTGGCCCGCAACCGCCGCGAGGGCGTCACCGGCGCCGGCGAGTCGGCGTACGCCGACCGGGCCGTGCTGCCGATGGGCGAGGCGCGCACCCGCTACCACGTGGCCATCGACGTCGACGACCGCGCCGGCGTGCTGGCCACGGTCGCGACCGCCTTCGCCGAGCACGGCGTCTCGATCCGCACCGTGCGCCAGGAGGGTCGCGACGACGACGCCCAGCTGGTCGTGGTCTCCCACGAGGCCACCGACGCCCAGCTGCGCGCGACCGTCGAGCACCTGCAGCAGCATGGACAGCGTGCGCGAGGTCAGCTCGGTGATGCGCGTCGAAGGAGGAGCAGAGTGAGCACCCACCAGCTCGACCGCGAGGCCGGCCGCGCCACCCACCAGTGGCGCGGTGTCATCGAGGAGTACCGCCACCTGCTCGAGATCCCGCAGGACGCGCCCGCGGTGACGCTGCGCGAGGGCGGCACCCCGCTGGTGCACTCGGAGCTGGCTCTCCGGGCTGACCGGCGCCGACGGTGCACCTCAAGGTCGAGGGCGACAACCCGACCGGCTCCTTCAAGGACCGCGGCATGACCGCGGCCATCTCGGTGGCCAAGCACGAGGGCGCCCGCGCGGTGGTCTGCGCCTCGACGGGCAACACCTCCGCCTCGATGGCGGCCTACGCCGCCAAGGCCGGCCTGACCCCGCTGGTGCTGGTGCCCGAGGGCAAGATCGCCGCCGGCAAGATGGCCCAGGCCATCGTGCACGGCGCCCAGGTGATCATGGTGCGCGGCAACTTCGACGACTGCCTGCACATCGCCAAGGAGCTCGCCGAGCAGTACCCCGTGGCCCTGGTGAACTCGGTCAACCCGGTGCGGCTGCAGGGCCAGAAGAGCGCCGCCTTCGAGATCGTCGACTTCCTCGGCGACGCCCCCGACTTCCACCTGCTGCCCGTCGGCAACGCCGGCAACATCTCGGCGTACTGGATGGGCTACCGGCAGTTCGCCGAGCTCGGCCGCGCGACCAAGCGCCCGGTGATGCGCGGCTTCCAGGCCGAGGGCGCCAGCCCGCTGGTGACCGGCGAGCCGTTCCCCGAGCCGGAGACCAAGGCCACCGCGATCCGCATCGGCAACCCCGCCTCGTGGTCGCTGGCCGTGGAGGCCGCCGAGGAGTCCGGCGGCCGGTTCGCCGCCGTCAGCGACGACCAGATCCTCGCCGCGCAGCGCCTGCTGGCCCAGCACGACGGCGTCTTCGTCGAGCCGGCCTCGGCCGCGGGCGTCGCGGGGCTGCTGCAGGAGCTCGCGGCTGGTGAGTCCTACACCGGCTCGACCGTCGTGGTCACCGTGACCGGCCACGGGCTCAAGGACACCGCCACCGCGCTCGAGGCCTACTCCGCCGGCGCAGGCCGAGCAGGGCCGCCCGGGCATCGTCGACACCGTCATCGACAACGACGTGGTCGCCGCCGCTCGCGCCGCCGGTCTCGCCTGAGCCGGATGACCTCCTTCGTCACCGGGCCGGTGCGGGTCAGCGTGCCCGGCCACCTCGGCCAACCTCGGTCCCGGCTTCGACTCCCTCGGTCTGGCGCTCGACCTGCGTGACGAGCTCGAGGCCGAGGTCGTCGCCTACGGGAGTCGAGGTGCTGGTCGAGGGGGTCGGCGCCGAGCACGTGCCCGCGCGACGCCTCCCACCTGGTCGTGCGCGCGATGCTGGCGGCCTTCGACGCGATGGGCGTCGCGCCCTCCGGGTCTGCGGCTGCGCTGCCGCAACGTGATCCCGCACGCGCGCGGCCTCGGCTCCTCGTCCGCCGCGATCGTCGCCGGCGTCACCCTCGGTCGGGCCCTGGTCGCCGGCGGCGAGCTGCTGCTCGACGACGACGCCGTCCTCGACCTGTGCGCCGCGCATGGAGGGCCACCCCGACAACGTCGCCCCCGCCCAGCTACGGCGGTTTCGTCGTCGCCGGCCAGGACGACGACGGCGGCTTCTACGCGGTGCCGTGCCCGGTCGACCCGCGGGTGGGCGTGGTGGTGCTGGTGCCTCCGACCCCGGTCTCCACCGAGCTCGCCCGGGGGCTGCTGCCGGCGAGCGTGCCGCACGCCGACGCCGCCGCCGACGCCGGCCGCGCCGCGCTCCTGGTCGCCGCCCTGGCCGGACAGCCCGAGCACCTGCTGCGCGCCACCCGTGACTACCTGCACCAGGACTACCGCCGCCCGGCGATGCCCGAGTCGCTCGCCCTGGTCGACGCCCTGCGTGCCGACGGCGTCGCCGCGGTGGTCTCCGGGGCCGGCCCGACCGTGCTGGCCTTCTGCGACGGCCCGGACACCGAGCTGACCGCGTCGCTGCTGGAGCGGTGCCCCGCCGGGTGGTGGTCGTCGTACCTGGCGATCGACACCGACGGCGTGCGCGTGCTCTGATCCCGCCACGACCGTCGGTGCTAGGGTGGCGCCACGCCGACGACCAGCTCCTCCGGCGTGCACCCGCGATCTGTGCGGTGCGTCCCGCACCGCCGTGCGGTGCTCGGGACCAGTGACCAGCAGCCCCCGGCCCGGCCGAGCGGCTCCGTGAGACGTCGATAGGACCCACGTGACGCAAGACTCCGTCCCCGCCGCCGAGGAGGCCAGCCGCGCCGAAGAAGCGGGCCGGGGGGCTGAACGGGATGCTCATCGCCGACCTCAAGTCGCTGGCCGGTGGCCTGGGCATCGCGGGTGCCGGCGGCGATGAAGAAGGCCCAGCTGGTCGACGCCATCAAGGCCGCCCAGTCGTCGCAGCCAGTCGTCGAGCCAGTCGTCGGGCCAGTCGTCGAGGCCAGGCGTCGGAGCCGGCGGCGCCTGCCGCGGGGTGCGACCCGCACCACGACGACCACGCGCCAGCGCACCCGGGTCGCGTGTCGAGCCGCCGGCCGCCGAGGAGCCCCCGAGCAGCAGCCGCAGAGGCAGCCCGAGCAGCGACGCCCCAGAGGCGAGCGCCGGCAGCAGGACCAGCCGGGCAAGGACCAGCCGGGCAAGGACCAGCCGGGCAAGGACCAGTCCCGCAGCCCGAGCAGCAGGGCAGACGCCCACCAGGACCAGAACCGGCAGGACCAGCAGAGCAAGCAGGACCAGAACAAGCAGGACCAGAACAAGCAGGACCAGAACAAGCAGGACCAGAACAAGCAGGATCAGCAGAACCAGCAGAACAAGCAGCAGAACCAGAACCAGAACAAGCAGGACCAGCAGCAGGACAAGCAGGACCAGAACAGGCAGGACCAGCAGCAGAACCAGCAGGACCAGAACCAGGCAGAACCAGCAGCAGGACCAGGGCGACGACGACGGCGACGGTCGCGGACGCAGCCGGCGCCGGCGCGGCCGGGACCGGGACCGCGGCGCGGCCGGCGGCGGTGCGATGACCGCAACGAGCCGGACACGACCGTGCTCGAGGACGACGTGCTGGTGCCGGCCGCCGGCATCCTCGACGTGCTCGACAACTACGCGTTCGTGCGCACCAGCGGCTACCTGCCCGGCCCCGACGACGTGTACGTCTCGCTGTCGATGGTGCGCAAGTTCGGGCTGCGCCGCGGTGACGCGGTCGTGGGCGAGGTGCGCCAGCCCCGCGAGGGCGAGCGCAAGGAGAAGTTCAACCCGATGGTGCGCATCGAGAGCGTCAACGGGGCCGACCCCGACGCCGCCCGCACCCGGGTCGAGTTCGAGAAGATGACGCCCGCTGCACCCGTCGGAGCGTCTGCGCCTGGAGCGGGGCTCCGGACGACCTGATCGGTCGCACCATCGACCTGGTGGCGCCGATCGGCAAGGGCCAGCGCGGCCTGATCGCCTCGCCCGCGCACGCCGGCAAGACCGCGGTGCTGCAGGCCGTCGCCGCGTCGCTGAGCGCCAACAACCCGGAGTGCCACCTGATGGTGGTCCTGGTCGACGAGCGCCCGGAGGAGGTCACCGACTACGAGCGCTCGGTCAAGGGAGAGGTCATCTCCTCGACCTTCGACCGCCAGCCGGCCGACCACACCGTGGTCGCCGAGCTCGCCATCGAGCGGGCCAAGCGGCTCGTCGAGCTCGGTCACGACGTCGTGGTGCTGCTCGACGGCATCACCCGGCTCGGCCGGGCCTACCACCTGGCGGGCACCGGCAACGGCCGGGTCCTCTCCGGGCGGGGTCGACTCCACCGCGCTGCACCCGCCCAAGCAGTTCTTCGGCGCCGCGCGCAACATCGAGAACGGCGGCTCGCTGACGGTCCTGGCGACCGCCACCGTCGAGAGCGGCTCGAAGGTCGACGAGGTGATCTTCGAGGAGCTGAGCGGCACCGCGAACATGGAGCTGCGACTGAGTCGTGACCTGGCCCGCAAGCGGGTCTTCCCGGCCGTCGACGTGGCCCAGCTCGGGCACCCGGCACACGAGCTGCTCCTCGGCGAGGGTGAGCTGCCGGTCGTGGAGAAGCTGCGCGACTCGGTCGCCGACAAGGAGACCGGGACGGCGATGCGCGAGCTGCGGGAGCGGCTCACGAGGTCGCAGACCAACTACGAGATGCTGAGCACGTTCCAGCGCTCGCCCGGTCGCGCAGCACGCGGCTGCAGGAAGCGACCAGGCAACTTCACGGTGTGCCGGTCGCCGACACGGTGATACCGATACGCTGTGGCCTGCGCTGGCGGCTCTCCTCTGGAGGCCGGAGGGTCAGCCAGCGAGAGAGGAAGCACCGCATCGTGGCACGCATCCTGGTCGCCGACGACGACGTCGACATCCGTGAGCTGGTGGAGTTCAAGCTCTCCACGCTCGGGCCACGAGATCACCGCGGTGGCCGACGGAGCGGCGGCGGTCGAGGCCTGCCGTGCCTCGCGCCCCGACCTGGCCGTCCTCGACGTGATGATGCCGGGGGTCTCCGGGCTCGACGCGATCCGCGCGATCCGTGCCGACCCGGGTCTGGCCGACCTGCCGGTCATCCTGCTCACGGCCCGCGCCCAGGAGTCCGACGTCGAGTCGGGCTTCGACTCCGGTGCCGACGACTACATCACCAAGCCGTTCAGCCCCCGCGAGCTCGCCTGCACGGGTCGAGGCGCTGCTGTCCCGGTCGGTCTGAGCGGCGCCGGACCCGGTGGTCGACACCCTCGGCGCGAGCCCGCGCACCGTCGCCCGGACGGTCACCCCGGCGCTGCACCGCCTCGCGGTGCTGATCGGCGTCATCGCCTGATCGCGATCGTCGGCGTCGTGCTGTCCACCCGGGCCGTCGACGACCTGACCGAGGGGCTGCAGCCGGCCTCCGTGGCCAACCAGTCGGTCCTCCAGGACCTGACCGACCTCGAGTCGCGCCGCGGGGCCTGGGCGCGCAGCGGCGACCCCGACGGCCCTCGACCACTACCAGCAGGCGCTGGCCCGGCTGCCGGGGCACGAGCAGGTCGTGGCGCAGTACGCCGAGGCCGACGTACGCGCTGCCAGGCGCTCGTGGAGCGCCAGGGCGAGGCCGCGGACGAGCTGGCTGCTCGACTACGCCCAGCCGCGGGTCGCAGGCGCCGGGTGGTCCCGACACCTTCCAGCAGCAGCGGTACAACCGGGGCAAGCGGCTCTTCGAGCAGGTCCGCGCCGCGCACCGCGACACCTCCGAGCTGTTCGACACCCGGATGCGGGAGGCGAGCAGGGCCGCCCGACGTGGCGGCTGCGCGTCACCATCGGGTCGGTGGCGCTGCTGGCGCTGCTGGCCTGGTTGATGGTCGGCCCGGGCGCGCTCGCGCCTGCTCGCCGAGGTCTCCGAGCCCGCTGGTGGCGTTGGAGGGCGTGGTCCAGCAGATGAGCAAGGACCCGTCGGTGCGGGCCCGGCCGGTCGGCCCGCGCGAGGTGCGCTCGGTGGCCAGTGCCCTCAACGACCTCGCCGACGCCCAGTCGCGGGCGCGAGCCGTGGAGGACAAGGTGCAGGAGGAGCTGCGGGTCCTCGACACCGCTCGTGACGACTTCGTCTCCAACGTGTCCCACGAGCTGCGGACCCCGCTGACCACGATCCACGGCTATCTCGAGATGGTGGCCGAGGAGTTCGAGGACACCATGTCGCCGCGCCACGAGCGCATCCTGCAGGCCAGCCGGCGCAACGTGGCGCGCCTGAAGACCTGATCGACGACCTGCTGATCCTGTCGAAGGCCGAGAACCGCGCGACCACGCTGGAGGTGGTCGACCTGGTGCCGCTGGTGCGGGACGCGGTCACCGACGTCGTCGATCCCGGCCGCCGGCCGGGGCATCGAGGTCGAGCTCGATCGTCGGCGACGGGCCGGTGATGGTCCTCGCCGACCGGCCGATGCTGGGGCGCGCCTTCCTCAACCTGCTGAGCAACGCGGTGAAGTTCAGCCTCGACGAGGGCCGCGTGACGGTCTCGGTCACGAGTCGAGGACGCCCGGTCCGGCCGGGTCGCGCTCGTGACCGTCCAGGACCAGGGCATCGGCATCCCCGCCAAGGAGCTCGAGCGGCTGGGCACCCGCTTCTTCCGTGCCTCGAACGCCGTGACCAACGAGATCGCCGGCACCGGGCTCGGGCTGCGCATCGTGCAGACGATCGTCGACAAGCACTCCGGCGACGTGCGCATCGAGTCGGAGGAGGGACGGGGCACCCGGGTGCGCGTGCGTCTGCCCGCCCAGACCGCACACCCGGTAGGATGCCGCCGGCACGGAATTGGCGGTGGCCGGATGTGGTTGGCACAATACGACCGGTTCCGGTTCACGCTCCCGCACCGCACCCGTGGGCAAGACGGCAGCGACCCGGCGACACTGACGAAAGAGGACAGCATGAAGAAGGACATCCACCCGGAGTACGTCGGACACCGAGGTCGTCTGCACCTGCGGCAGCACGTTCACCACCCGCAGCACCGCGACCTCCGGCTCGATCCGTGCCGACGTCTGCTCGCAGTGCCACCCGTTCTACACCGGCAAGCAGAAGATCCTCGACACCGGCGGCCGCGTCGCCCGGTTCGAGGCCCGCTACGCCAAGAAGAAGTAGCGACCTCACGAGCGCCGGTCCACCGCCTTGCCGCGGTGGACCGGCGCTCGTCATTTGTCCCGCCTCCGCCGCACCCACCCAGGAGCCCGCCGATGTTCGAGGCCGTCGAGAGGCATGCTCGGTGAGCACGCCGAGCTCGAGCAGCGTCTCGGCGAGCCGGAGACCCACGCCGACGCGCGCCTGGCCAAGCGGCTGAACCGTCGCTACGCCGAGCTGTCCTCGCTGATCGGGGTCTGGCGGGAGTGGCAGCGCCTCGGCGAGGACGCCGAGGCGGCCCGCGAGCTGGCGGGGGAGGACCCCGCGTTCGCGGAGGAGGCGACCGAGCTCGACGTACGACGCGAGGACGGCCGCCGAGCGACTGCGCCGGCTGCTGGTGCCGCGCGAGGAGGCCGACGAGAAGGACGCGCTGCTCGAGGTGAAGTCCGGCGAGGGCGGCGAGGAGTCGGCGCTCTTCGCCGGCGACCTGCTGCGGATGTACACCCGCTACGCCGAGCGGCACGGGTGGAGCGTCGAGGTGCTCGACGCCACCGAGTCCGACCTCGGCGGCTACAAGTCGGTGACCGTCGCGGTCAAGGCGAAGGGCACCCCGCAGCCGGGGGAGGCGCCCTACGCCCTGCTGAAGTTCGAGGGCGGGGTGCACCGGGTGCAGCGGGTGCCGGTGACCGAGTCCCAGGGTCGCGTCCACACCAGTGCGGCGGGCGTCCTGGTGCTGCCCGAGGCCGAGCAGGTCGACGTCAGCATCGACGACAACGACCTGCGCATCGACGTCTTCCGCTCCAGCGGTCCCGGCGGGCAGAGCGTGAACACCACCGACTCCGCGGTCCGGATCACCCACGTGCCCACGCGGCATCGTGGCCAGCTGCCAGAACGAGAAGAGCCAGCTGCAGAACAAGGAGCAGGCCATGCGCATCCTGCGGCTCGCGGCTGCTGGCCGTCGCCGAGGAGGCGGCCGCCGCCGAGGCCAGCGACGCCCGGCGCAGCCAGGTCCGCACCGTGGACCGCTCCGAGCGGATCCGCACCTACAACTACCCGGAGAACCGGATCTCCGACCACCGCACCGGCTACAAGTCCTACAACCTCGACCAGGTGCTCGACGGTGACCTCGGCGCCGGTGCTCGCAGTCGTGCGTCGACGCCGACATGGCCGCGCGGCTCGCCGCGCTGGAGGACTGAGTGACCACGCGACGCGCGGTGCTGGCCGGGCGCGTCGACCGGCTGCGCGCGGCCGGGCGTGGCCAGCCCCGAGCACGACGCGGCCGAGCTGCTGGCCCACGTGCTCGGCACCGAGCGCGGCCGGCTGGTGCTCGTCGACGACGTGGACCCGACCGCGCTGGCGGCGTACGACGCCCTGGTGCGCGCGGCGCGCGGCCCGGGAGCCGCTGCAGCACCTGACCGGCGCGCCTGGTTCCGCCACGTCGAGCTGGCCGTCGGGCCCGGGCGTCTTCGTGCCCCGTCCCGAGACCGAGCTGCTGGCCGGCTGGGCGGTCGAGCAGGCCGGCTGGCCTCGACGAGCCGGTCGTCGTCGACCTGTGCACCGGCTCGGGCGCGGTGGCCAGGCTCGTGGCCCACGAGGTGCCGCGGCGCGCGTGCACGCCGTCGAGCTCGACCCCGGCGGCGCACGCCTGGGCCGAGCGCAACCTGGCCGGCACCGGGGTCGACCTGCGCCTGGGCGACATGGCCACCGAGCTCGAGGAGCTCGCTGGGCACGGTCGACGTCGTGGTGTGCAACCCGCCCTACGTGCCGCTCGAGGCCTGGGAGTCGGTGGCCCGCCGAGGCGCGCGACCACGACCCGCACCTGGCGCTCTTCTCCGGGCGAGGACGGGCTCGACGCGCTGCGGGTCCTGGAGCGCCGGGCCGCGCTGCTGCTGCGGCCCGGGGGAGTGCTCGGCGCCGAGCACGCCGACGTGCAGGGCGCCTCGGCGCCGGAGGTGCTCAGCGCCACCGGACGCTGGCGCGAGGTGCGCGACCACCACGACCTGGCAGGGCGTGCGCGCTTCGTGACGGCGCGACTGGCACGATGAGCGCCATGGAGCGGCACGGGACCTCCACGCCCGACGAGCGCGAGCGGGCACTCGACGCGGCGAGCCTGGCCGTCCAGCGCGGTGGGCTCGTGGTGCTGCCCACCGACACCGTCTACGGCATCGGCGCCGACGCCTTCGACCCGGCCGCCGTGCGCGCCCTGCTCGCGGCCAAGGGTCGCGGTCGCGACATGCCGCCGCCGGTGCTGGTCAGCGCGGCGACCACGCTCGACGCGCTGGCCGTGCGGGTGCCGGGCTACGCACGCGCCCTGGTCGAGGCGTTCTGGCCGGGCCCGCTGACGATCGTGTGCCACCAGCAGACGTCGCTGCAGTGGGACCTCGGTGACACCCGCGGCACCGTCGCGGTGCGGATGCCCGACCACGAGGTCGCCCGCGAGCTCCTCGAGCGCACCGGGCCGCTGGCGGTCAGCTCGGCCAACCGCACCGGCCTGCCGGCCGCCACCGACGCCGACGCCGCCGAGGAGATGCTCGGCGAGCACGTCGACGTCATCGTCGACGCCGGCCCCAGCCCGCAGGGCGACGGCGGCGCGCTAGCCCTCGACCATCGTCGACGTGACCGGGCCCCAGGGACGGGTGCTGCGGGTCGGGCGCGCTGTCGCTCGAGCAGCTCAACGCCGTCCTGGAGCCGCTCGGCGCGACGCTCACCGCCGAGGACTGAGCGGACGGGACGGTGCGCGAGTACATCCTGGTCTTCCTGGTCGCGGCGGCGGTCACCTACCTGCTGACGGTGATCGCGCGCGAGATCGCGCTGCGCACCGGCGCGGTGGCCCGGGTGCGCGACCGCGACGTGCACGCCGAGCCGATCCCCTACCTCGGCGGCCTGGCGATGCTCGGCGGGCTGGTGGCGGCCTACCTGGTGGCCCGCGAGCTGCCGTTCCTGTCGCTGAGCGGGCCCTTCGTGTTCCGCGACGCCGGCGTGGTGATCATCGCCGGGCGCGCTGATCTGCGCGGTGGGGGTGCTCGACGACCTCTTCGAGCTCGACGCCCTCACCAAGCTCGGCGGGCAGCTGCTCGCCGCGGGCTTCCTGGTCGCCTTCGGTGTCCAGTTCTACTTCTTCACCGGGCCCGACGGGACCGGTCTTCTCGCTGGACCCGGCCCAGCGGGCGCTGCTGACCGGGTTCCTGGTCGTGGCGACCATCAACGCCGTCAACTTCGTCGACGGGCTCGACGGGCTGGCCGCCGGCGTCGTCGGGCGTGGGCGCCCTGGCCTTCTTCGTCTTCTGCTACCAGCTCACCAGCCTCAACAACACCTCGCGGGCCACGACGGCGGCGCTGCTCGCGGTCGCCCTCGCAGGAGCCTGCGTCGGGTTCCTGCCGCACAACATCAATCCAGCGCGGCTGTTCATGGGCGACTCCGGGTCGATGCTCATCGGGCTGGTGCTCTCGGCCAGCGCGGTGACGCTGACCGGCCAGTTCGCGGGCAGCGAGCTCGCCCAGGGCGGTGCCGGGGCCGCAGGCCAGCCTGGCGCCGACGCTGCTGCCGCTGCTGCTCCCGATCACCATCCTGGTGGTGCCACTGCTCGACCTGGTGCTGGCGGTCGTGCGCCGCACCCGGGCCGGCCGCTCGCCCTTCGCCCCGGACAAGCAGCACCTGCACCACCGCCTGCTCGAGATCGGGCACTCGCAGCGCCGTGCGGTGCTGATCATGTGGCTCTGGGCGGCGCTGGTGGCCTTCGGCACCGTCCTGGCGAGCCTCTACTCCGGCCCCTGGGTGCGTGGCCGTGCTGCTCGGCGCGCGGCCTGGTCACCACCGTGACGGCCACGTTCGTCCTGCCGATGCTGCACCGCCCCGGCCACGCCGTCCCCCACCCGACGACCAGTCAGTTGTGAACCACCGACCAGTCACTTCTGCACCACCGACCGGTCGCGTGGGCCCCGGCGTACGACGGCTGGGTGCGGAGTGACCGGTCGGGGTGCGGACCGGTCGAGGGTGCGGAAGTGACCGGTCGAGGGTGCAGAAGTGACCGCTCGTGCGGGGGGTTGGATCGATCAACTTGATGCCCTCCCGGGACCTTGTGATAGTTTTCACGAGCGTTGCGGACGTCGTCTGAGCGGCCCGCAGCACCACCTGCCCTCCACAGAAACGGCCGCCGTCATGACGACCGACACGACGCAGCGAACCGCCGCCCCGGGTGGCGCCGCTGCTCGGTGCAGTGGTCGTGACGACGGTGGTCGGCCTGGTCCTGGTGGTCGTCGCCGCCCTCACGGGCGGCTCCGGACGCCGCCGCCGGTGTGGCCATCGGCTCGGGCCTGACCCTCGCGGTCTTCGCCTTCGGGGCCTTCGCGGTCAACGTGGTCGCGGGGGCGATGCCCTCGGCCGCGCTGATGGTGGCCCTGATGACCTACTTCCTCCAGGTGCTGGCGCTGGTCCTGGCTCTCACGGTGCTCACGACAGCGGCCGTGATCGACCGTTCCGTGGACCGCACCTGGCTGGCGGCGGCCGTCATCGCCGCACGCTGGTCTGGTTGGCCGGCCAGGTCCGGTTCACCGCCCGGCTGCGCACGCTCGTCTACGACCTGCCTGACGCCCGGCGTCACGAGGCGGGTGCGTGATGAGCCGTGCGTCACTGCTATTGTCCGGACGCGATGGCTCGCCGAGACCCCCTGCGGGCGACGTCCCTCGCGCCTGGTCGACGGACCCCTGGCGCGCATTCGGCTACGTCACCGCCGGTGTCGCTGCTCTACGGGTTGATCGGCCTGGGGGCTCGACCACTGGTTGGGCACCACGTTCCTGGTGGCCATCGGGATCGTTGCTGGCGCGGTCATGGGTATCTTCCTCACCTGGGAGGTCCTTCCGCCCCCCGGACGAGGCACCACCCGGACCCCCCTGCCCAGACCAGTTGCACCACCCGACCAGTTGACTCAGCCGACCCAGTCTGCACGAATGCGGCACACAGGAGACAGGCGTGAGTCGCCACCGCATGGGTGTCATCCGGACCGAAGGGTTCATCCCCCCGGGCCGGCGACTTCAACCTGCCGCCGATCGGTGCGGACGAGACCTTCCAGTTCCTCGGCGAGACCATGTACCTCGGCGTCACCAAGCCGATGCTGCAGTGGTCGCTGGCCGCGGTGCTGGTCTTCGGCCTGCTGGCCTACTCGATCCGCAAGCGCGGCCATGGTCCCCGGCGCGCCCAGTACGCCGGCGAGGTCAGTCTACGGCTTCGTGCGCAACTCGCTGGCCCGCGACATCCATCGGCAGCAAGGACTTCCTGCCGTTCGTGCCCTACCTGGTCGCGCTCTTCTTCTTCCTCCTGGTCAACAACCTACTTCGGGATCATCCCGATCATCCAGTTCCCGACGTTCTCGCGCTCGGCATAGCCTACGGCCTCGCGCGCTGCTGAGCTGGCTCGCTCTACAACGTCGTCGGCATGCGCCGCCACGGTGTCGTGCGGCTACTTCAAGCTGCAGACGGTGCCCGCCGGTGTCAGTGGCCCGATCCTGTCCTGCTGATCCCGCTGGAGTTCCTCTCCAACATCCTGGTGCGCCCGGTCACGCTGGCGCTGCGTCTCTTCGCGAACATGTTCGCCGGCCACCTGCTGCTGATCCTCTTCGCCCTGGGCGGCGAGTACCTGCTGGTCGAGACCTCCGGCCTCGCGCTCAGCTCGTCGGCCCGGTCGCCTGGTGATGTTCATCCTCGTCACCTTCCTCGAGCTGCTGGTGATGTTCCTCCAGGCCTACGTCTTCGTCCTCCTCACCGCGATGTACATCGCCAGCGCGCTGGCGGACGAGCACTGAGCCGGCGCGCCCGTGCCCGGGGTCCGGCCTGCACCCCCGCATCCACCACAACTTCATAGATCCCCAAAGTCACGAGACTCCACGACGGGCCCTGCGTCACACGAAAGGAAGAAGCCGTGGACGGCTCTCTCAACATGCTCGGTTACGGTCTCGCCACGTCGGTCCGGGTCTCGCCATCGGTCTCATCTTCGCTGCCTACATCAACGGTGTGGCTCGCCAGCCCGAGGCGCAGTGTCGCCTCCAGTCGATCGCCATCCTGGGCTTCGCCCTCGCCGAGGCGCTGGCCATCATCGGCATCGCCCTCGCGTTCGTCATCTGATCCCTCTCGGCCTGCAACGCTGACCTCGTAGAAGGACACTTCATGGAGACTGCCATCCGTCCGAGCCGCCGGAGGTGAGCTCAACCCGCTGTCCCGCACCTGGTCGAGATGATGCTCGCGCTCGTCGTGGTTCGGCATCCTGCGTCGTGCCTCATCAAGAAGTTCGTCGTTCCGGGCTTCGAGAAGACGTTCGCCGAGCGCACCGCACGCCATCGAGGGCGGCCTCGCCGCTGCCGAGACCAAGCAGGCCGAGGCCGACGCCAAGCTCGCCGAGCTCGAGAAGCAGCTCGCCGACGCCCGCCACGAGGCGGCGCGCATCCGTGAGGAGGCGCGCGAGCAGGGCGCGACGATCGTCGCCGAGCTGCGTGAGCAGGCGCAGGCCGAAGCCACCCGCATCGTCGACGCACGGCAAGACGCAGATCGAGGCGGAGCGCCAGCAGGCGGTCGCCTCGCTGCGTGCCGAGGTCGGCGCCCTGGCGACCGGCCTGGCCGGTCGCATCGTCGGCGAGAGCCTGGAGGACGAGGCTCGCCAGAGTCGCGTCGTCGAGCGCTTCCTCGCCGACCTCGAGACCGGGACGCCGGGGGTCAACTGAGATGACCTCGGACTTCCGCGGAGCCTCGGCCGACGCCGTCGCCACGCTGACCGGTGAGCTGGAGACCCTCGTCTCCGGCTCGCCGGACGTCGCCGCGCAGGTCAGTGGTGACCTCTTCTCGGTCGCCACGCACCCTGCGCGGCGAGGGCGCGCTGCGCCGTTTCGTCACCGACGCCTCGGTCGCTGCCGAGGCCCGTCCGGGCCTCGTCGACCAGGTCTTCGGCGGCAAGGTGTCGCGAGCAGGCCCTCGGACTGCTGCGCGCGGCCGTGAGTCGTCGCTGGGCGGGCCCCGCGCGACCTCGCTGACGCTCTCGAGCACCTCAGCGTCGTGGCGCTGGTGCGCTGCGGCCGGCGGACGAGGCCGATCGCGCTGGCCGACGAGCTGTTCGCGTTCGCCCAGGTCGTCAAGGAGCAGCCGTCGCTGCGCGACGCGCTCTCCGACCCGGCCCGTTCGCACGCCGACAAGGCGCGCCTGGTCGACGACCTGCTCGCCGGCAAGGCGCTGCCCGCCACCGTCCAGCCTGGTCAAGCAGTCGCTCGGCCGGCACCTACCGCACGGTCGGTGTGGCGCTGGCCGAGTACCAGAAGGTCGTCGCCGAGGCCCAGAACCAGGGCGTCGCGACGGTCCGGGTCGCGCGCGAGCTGCCCGAGGACGAGCGCGCCCGCCTGGCCGACGCGCTCGTCGCGCCAGTACGGCCGTCCGGTCCACCTCAACCTGGTCGTCGACCCCGCCGTCCTCGGTGGCATCCGGGTCGAGATCGGCGACGACGTCATCGACGGGACGATCTCGAGCCGTCTCGACGACGCCCGCCGCCGCCTCGTCGGCTGACCGCCCGCACCACCCGACTTCGTAGAGACCCAAGAGAGAAGGCACCAAGATGACGGAGCTCTCCATCCGTCCGGACGAGATCCGTGACGCGCTTGCCAAGTACGTCGCCGACTACCAGCCCGACGCGGCGAGCCGCGAAGAGGTCGGCCACGTCGCCTCCGCCGGTGACGGCATCGCCCGCGTCAGCGGCCTGCCCTCGGCCATGGCGAACGAGCTGCTGGAGTTCGAGGACGGCACCCGGGGCCTGGCCCTGAACCTCGACACCCGCGAGATCGGCGTCGTCATCCTCGGTGACTTCGACAAGATCGAGGAGGGTCAGACCGTGCGCCGCACCGGCGAGATCCTCTCGGTCCCGGTCGGGCGACAACTTCATGGGTCGCGTCGTCGACCCGCTCGGTACCCCGATCGACGGCCTCGGCGACATCGAGGCCTGCGGGCGTCGTGCCCTCGAGCTGCAGGCGCCGACCGTCATGGACCGCAAGTCGGTGCACGAGCCGATGGCCACCGGCATCAAGGCGATCGACGCCCTGACCCCGATCGGGCGCGGCCAGCGCCAGCTGATCATCGGTGACCGCGCGACCGGCAAGACCACGATCGCCATCGACACGATCATCAACCAGAAGCAGAACTGGGACTCCGGCGACCCGACGAAGCAGGTCCGCTGCATCTACGTCGCGATCGGCCAGAAGGGCTCGACCATCGCCTCCGTGCGTGGCGCCCTCGAGGAGGCCGGCGCGCTGGAGTACACCACCATCGTCGCCTCGCCGGCCTCGGACTGCGCGGGCTTCAAGTACCTCGCCCCGTACACCGGCTCGGCCATCGGCCAGCAGTGGATGTACGACGGCAAGCACGTCCTGATCGTGTTCGACGACCTGACCAAGCAGGCCGAGGCCTACCGCGCCGTGTCGCTGCTGCTGCGTCGCCCGCCGGGCCGCGAGGCCTACCCGGGTGACGTCTTCTACCTGCACAGCCGGCTGCTCGAGCGGTGCGCGAAGCTCTCCGACGAGCTGGGCGCGGGCTCGATGACCGGCCTGCCGATCATCGAGACCAAGGCCAACGACGTCTCGGCGTTCATCCCGACCAACGTCATCTCGATCACCGACGGCCAGATCTTCCTGCAGTCGGACCTCTTCGCCGCCAACCAGCGCCCGGCCATCGACGTGGGTGTCTCGGTCTCGCGCGTGGGTGGTGCCGCCATGACCAAGGCGATGAAGAAGGTCACCGGCTCGCTCAAGGTCGACCTGGCGCAGTTCCGCGCCATGGAGGCGTTCGCGATGTTCGCCTCCGACCTCGACGCCGCCTCGCGCCAGCAGCTCGACCGCGGCCAGCGCCTGATGGCGCTGCTCAAGCAGTCGGCCTACTCGCCGTACCCGCTCGAGGACATGACGGTCTCGCTGTGGCTGGGCACCAGCGGTCGCCTCGACCGCGTCCCCGTCGGCGACGTCCTGCGCTTCGAGCAGGAGTTCCTCGACTACCTCCGCCGCTCGCACGACGGCCTCCTGGCCGCGCATCCGCGAGTCGAAGAAGTTCGAGGACGAGGCCGGCGTGGCCGAGCGCGTACGACTCCTTCCTGGACCAGTTCGAGACCTCTGACGGCGGCTCGATCAAGGTCGGCCACGAGGCCGACGCCGAGTGCGCTCGAGGACGACGAGCTCGGCCAGGAGCAGATCGTCAAGCAGAAGCGGGGCTGACCATGGCCGTATCGCTGCGTGAGTACCGCGCGCGGATCAAGTCGACGCAGTCGATGAAGAAGATCACCCGCGCCATGGAGCTCATTGCTGCGTCCCGGATCATCAAGGCGCAGCAGCGGGCCCAGGCGGCAGCGCCCTACGCCCGCGAGCTGACCCGGGCCGTGTCGGCGGTGGCGACGTTCGCGAACGTCGACCACCCGTTGACGAAGGAGGAGGAGAACCCCAAGCGGGCCGCTGTCCTCATCGTCACCAGCGACCGCGGTCTGGCCGGGGCCTACTCCTCGAGCGTGCTCAAGGAGGCCGAGCGCCTCGCCGAGCGCCTGCGCGACGAGGGCAAGGAGATCGACACCTTCATCTGCGGGCGCAAGGGCGTGGCCTACTACAAGTTCCGCGAGCGCCCGTCGAGCAGGCCTGGACGGGATTCTCCGACCAGCCGTCGTACGACGTCGCGGTCGAGGTGGGCGAGACCCTCATCGAGCGGTTCCTGCGCGAGCAGGGCGAGGAGGGTGACGCGGACGAGGTCCACGTCGTCTACACGCGCTTCGTCTCGATGCTCACCCAGGAGCCGACGGCGGTGCGACTGCTGCCGCTGGAGGTCGTGGAGGGCACGGAGGCTCCCGAGGAGTCCGAGCTGCTGCCCCTCTACGAGTTCGAGCCCTCACCGGAGGCGGTGCTCGACGGACTGCTGCCGCAGTACGTCCAGTCCCGCATCTTCTTCTGTCTCCTGCAGTCGGCGGCTTCCGAGCTCGCCGCACGTCAGAAGGCGATGAAGTCCGCGACGGACAACGCCGAAGAGCTGATCAAGAAGTACACCCGCATCGCCAACCAGGCCCGCCAAGCCGGCATTACTCAGGAAATCAGCGAGATCGTGGGTGGCGTCAACGCGCTCGCCGACGCCAACGCCGGTGCCGAATAAGTGGAGTGAGACACAAACATGACTGCAACTCTTGAAGAGACCACCCAGGCCGGCGGCGCCAGCGTGGGCCGCATCGCCCGCGTCATCGGCCCGGTCGTCGACGTGGAGTTCCCCGTCGACAACATGCCGGAGATCTACAACAAGCTGACCGCCGAGATCGTTCTCGACGGCCAGACCACGGTGCTGCCCCTCGAGGTGGCCCAGCACATCGGGGACGGGATGGTTCGCGCCATCTCGCTCAAGCCGACCGACGGCCTGGTGCGCGGTGGCCAGGTCACCGACACCGGGGAGCCGATCATGGTCCCCGTCGGTGACGTCACGCTCGGCCGGGTGTTCAACGCCACCGGCGACGTGCTGAACCTCAACGAGGGCGAGACCCTCGCCCCCCACGAGCGCTGGGGCATCCACCGCAAGGCGCCCGCCTTCGACCAGCTCGAGTCCAAGACCGAGATGTTCGAGACCGGCATCAAGGTCATCGACCTGCTCACCCCCTACGTGACCGGCGGCAAGATCGGTCTGTTCGGTGGTGCCGGGTGTCGGCAAGACCGTGCTGATCCAGGAGATGATCGCCCGCGTCGCCAAGAACCACGGTGGTGTGTCGGTGTTCGCCGGTGTCGGTGAGCGCACCCGTGAGGGCAACGACCTCATCGTCGAGATGGAAGAGGCCGGCGTGCTGGGGCAGACCGCCCTGGTGTTCGGCCAGATGGACGAGCCGCCGGGCACCCGCCTGCGCGTCGCGCTCTCGGCGCTGACGATGGCGGAGTACTTCCGCGACGTGCAGAACCAGGACGTGCTGCTCTTCATCGACAACATCTTCCGGTTCACCCAGGCCGGTTCCGAGGTCTCCACCCTGCTGGGCCGGATGCCCTCCGCGGTGGGCTACCAGCCGAACCTGGCCGACGAGATGGGTGTGCTCCAGGAGCGCATCACCTCGACGCGTGGTCACTCCATCACCTCGATGCAGGCGATCTACGTGCCGGCCGACGACTACACCGACCCGGCCCCGGCGACCACGTTCGCCCACCTGGACGCGACCACCGAGCTGTCCCGCGAGATCGCGTCGCTGGGCATCTACCCGGCCGTGGACCCGCTGACCTCGACGTCGCGGATCCTCGACCCGCAGTACATCGGCAAGGAGCACTACGACTGCGCGATCCGCGTCAAGCAGATCCTGCAGCGCAACAAGGAGCTCCAGGACATCATCGCGATCCTCGGTGTCGACGAGCTGTCGGAGGAGGACAAGGTCATCGTGTCCCGCGCCCGCCGCATCCAGCGGTTCCTGTCGCAGAACACCTACGTGGCCAAGCAGTTCACCGGCATCGAGGGTTCGACCGTGCCGGTGGCCGACACCATCGAGGCGTTCAACAAGATCGCGGCCGGCGAGTACGACCACGTGGCCGAGCAGGCCTTCTTCATGTGCGGCGGTCTGGACGACGTCGAGCAGAAGTGGGCCGAGATCCAGAAGTCCCTCTGATGGCACGCGACGTCGGCACCGGGCTGCACGTCGAGCTCGTCGCGGCGCACCGGACCGTGTGGTCCGGTGCGGCGTCGATGGTCATCGCTCGCACGACCGAGGGCGACATCGGGGTGCTGGCGGGTCACGCCCCGTTGCTGTCCCTGCTGATCGACGCCGAGGTGGAGATCGCAGCCGAGGACGGGATCGTGCACGCCGTCGTCGACGGTGGGTTCATCTCGGTCGCCGGTGACCGGGTCTCGATCCTCAGCCAGCACGCCCTGCTGGCCGAGGAGATCCACATCGACGAGGCCAAGGCGGCCCTCGAGGCAGCCGAGGGCCTGCCCACCGGGGACGAGCGTGAGATCGAGATCCGTCGCGCCTCCGCCCGCATCCGTGCGGTCGAGAAGGCCGGCTGACCCGATCGTCTGAGATCCCGACCGTGCCGCTAGGCTGATGCCCTCAGCGCGGTCGGGACTTGGGCAGGGGGACGTGGATGCCGGTGTGGCAGTGGCTGCTCGATGCTGCCGGTCTGCTCCTGGTCCTCGTGCTCCTCTACGGTCTCGCCCTGGTCGTACGTCGTCGGGTGATCGCCCGTGACGGCGGCACCTTCGAGCTCAGCCACCGCGTCCGGTCCGACAGGGCCGGACGCGGTTGGCTTCTCGGCATCGGCCGCTACTCCGGCGAGCAGCTCGAGTGGTTCCGCATCTTCTCACTGTCGCCGCGCGCCAAGCGCTGCTGGCAGCGCACCGACCTGACCTACGAGGAGCGTCGGGCGCCTGAGGGCGCCGGAGCAGTCCGCCCTCTTCCCCGACCATGTGGTGATCGTGTGCCACAGCGACGACGGCATCGTCGAGCTGGCGATGGGCACCAGCTCCCTCACGGGGTTCCAGTCCTGGCTCGAGGCGCGTCCGCCGGGCGCCGAGATGCCCGGCTCGCGCTGAGACAGGGGGCCCTGGTGACCGGTCGGTCGCGGGACGCCCTGCAGGGCGCGCGCCACGCCGTGGCGTGGACGTTCCTGCTGAACGGACTGGTCTTCGCCTCCCTGGTCTCGCGCCTGCCGGACCTGCGTGAACGTCTCGCGCTGAGCAACACCGCCCTGGGCCTGCTGCTCCTGGCGGTGGCCGTCGGTTCGCTGCTGGCCCTGCCCACCACCGGTCACGTGATCGCCCGCATCGGCGCGGCGCGCACGGTGCGGCTGGGGGCCGGGCTCGACACCTGCGGTCTCGGCGTCGCCGCCGCCGGAGCCACCCTCGGATCGCTGCCCCTGACCACGCTCGGGCTCTTCGTGCACGGCGCCGGGACCGGGCGTGTGGGACGTGGCGATGAACGTCGAGGCGGCCGAGGTGGAGCGTCGCCTGGCCCGCACGATCATGCCGCGCTTCCACGCCGGGTGGAGCCTGGGCTCGATCATCGGCGCAGGCGTCGGGGTGGCGGTCCTGGCCGCGGGGGTGCCGCTGCTGGCCCACCTGCTCGCCGTCAGTGCCCTGGCCCTGGTCCTCGCCTGGCGCAGCGGCGCCCGCTACCTGCCCACCCGCCGACCCGTGGACGAGGTGGGGGAGGCCGTGCCCGGTCGCCGCGCCTCGCCGTGGACCGAGCCGCGCACGCTCGCGATCGGGGTGATGGTGATGGCCTTCGCGATGGTGGAGGGCACCGCCAACGACTGGCTCTCCCTCGCGCTGATCGACGGCTACGGGGTGCAGCACTGGGTCGGCGTCGCCGGGTTCGGGCTCTTCGTCGTGGCCATGACCACCGGCCGGCTGGTGGGCCCGGTGCTCCTGGACCGATGGGGACGCGCGCCGGTCCTGTGGGCCAGCGCGGCGCTCGCGGGGGTCGGGGTGCTGCTCACGGTGCTCGGGGGGTCCCTGCCGGTGGTGGCCGTCGGGATCCTGGGGTGGGGTCTCGGGGCGTCGCTGGGCTTCCCGGTGGGCATGAGCGCCGCCGCCGACGACCCGGACGGTGCTGCGTTGCGGGTCTCGGTGGTCGCCACCATCGGCTACGGGGCGTTCCTCGCGGGACCGCCCCTGCTCGGTCGCCTCGCCGACCGGGTCGGCACCATCGAGATGCTGCTCGTGGTGGCCGTGCTGATGGTGCCGGCAGCCGCCAGCGTCAGCGCGACCCGCCGGGCACCCACAGCACGTCGCCCAGCTCGCGGTTCGTGTAGCGGGCCAGGATGAAGACCAGGTCCGAGAGCCGGTTGAGGTAGGTGATGGCCAACGGGTTCATCGTCTCGCCGTGCTCGGCGTGCGCCGCCCAGGCCGACCGCTCCGCGCGGCGTACGACGGTGCGCGCGACGTGCAGCTGTGCCCCGCCGACGGTGCCGCCGGACAGGATGAAGGAGCGCAGCTTCTCCAGGTGCTCGTTGTAGTGGTCGCACCAGCCCTCGAGGCGGTCGACGTAGTCCTGGGTGATCCGCAGCGGCGGGTACTCGGGGTCCGCGACGATCGGGGTGCAGAAGTCCGCCCCCACGTCGAAGAGGTCGTTCTGCACGTGGACGAGCACCTTCACGACGTCGGCCTCGAAGTCGCCCTGGGCCACGGCGAGCCCGAGCTGGGCGTTGGCCTCGTCGACGTCGGCGTAGGCCTGGAGCCGGGTGTCGGTCTTCGTCGTGACGCTCATGTCGCCGAGTCGGGTCTCACCGGCATCGCCGGTCCGGGTGTAGATGCGCGTCAGGTTGACCATGGACGAAGGGTAGCCAGCATGAGGACACTCACGAAAAATGTCCGATCGGTGCAACCTTCCGGGCCGCTGACGCGTCATGGTGGGTAAGGACGACGTCGGAGCGCACCGGTCTATCGGGAGATCGGGCTGCGGGACGCACGGGAGGACCACATGCAGATCACCACCGAGGGAGCCGTCGTGCGGCTGCACGGAGACTTCGACGTGCGCAGCACCACCGAGGTCCGGGCGGCGGTCTACGACCACCTGGGCGCGCACGACCACGTCGTGGTCGACCTGACGGCGGTCGAGGTCGTCGACCTCACCGCGCTGAAGGTGCTGGCGGTGGCCAGCCGCAGCGCCGACCTCGAGGGGCGGCACCTGACCCTGCGCGGCTGCGGCCCCGCCGTACGACGGCTGCTGCACCTCTCGCACCTGATCCGGGTGGTCGACGTGGACCGCGCCGCGGTGCCCGCCTGACCCAGGTCCGGCGCGCCGGTGTCGGATAGACCACACGTTCACCGGTTACCAGCGCGTAGGAACCGTTCTACCCTCTGTGCATGACGGAGATGGAGCGCCCCCTGGTCGATCGTCCCGAGAAGGACCGCCCGTGGGTGATGCGCACGTATGCCGGCCACTCGACCGCCCAGGCGTCGAACGAGCTGTACCGCAACAACCTGTCGAAGGGCCAGACCGGTCTGTCGGTGGCCTTCGACCTGCCGACCCAGACCGGCTACGACCCCGACTCGGTGATGTCGACGGGCGAGGTCGGCAAGGTGGGCGTCCCGGTGCCGCACCTGGGGGAGATGCGCCACCTCTTCGACAACATCCCCCTGACGTCGATGAACACCTCGATGACCATCAACGCCACCGCCATGTGGATGCTGGCGATGTACCAGGTGGTGGCCGAGGAGCAGAACCCCGACCTCACCGCCGAGGAGGTCGCCGCGCAGCTGGCCGGCACCACCCAGAACGACATCATCAAGGAGTACCTCTCGCGGGGCACCTACGTGTTCCCGCCCGAGCACTCGCTGCGCCTGATCAGCGACATGATCGCCTACACGGTCCACCAGATCCCGAAGTGGAACCCCATCAACATCTGCAGCTACCACCTGCAGGAGGCGGGCGCGACGCCCACCCAGGAGCTCGCCTACGCGCTGTGCACCGCGATCGCGGTCCTCGACCAGGTCAAGGCCTCCGGCCAGGTGGCCGAGGAGGACTTCGAGAAGGTCGTCGGACGCATCTCGTTCTTCGTCAACGCCGGCGTGCGCTTCGTCGAGGAGACCTGCAAGATGCGGGCCTTCGTCGAGCTCTGGGACGAGATCACCCGGGAGCGCTACGGCGTCCAGGACCCCAAGATGCGGCGCTTCCGCTACGGCGTCCAGGTCAACTCCCTCGGGCTCACCGAGGCCCAGCCCGAGAACAACGTCCAGCGCATCGTGCTCGAGATGCTGGGTGTGACGCTGTCGAAGAACGCCCGGGCCCGCGCCGTGCAGCTGCCGGCCTGGAACGAGGCCCTCGGTCTGCCGCGTCCGTGGGACCAGCAGTGGTCGCTGCGGCTGCAGCAGGTGCTGGCCTTCGAGTCCGACCTGCTGGAGTACGACGACATCTTCGACGGCTCGACCGTCATCGCGGCCAAGGTCGCCGAGCTGGTCGAGGGCGCCAGGGCCGAGATCGACCGGGTGCAGGCCATGGGCGGGGCGATCGCGGCCGTGGAGTCCGGCTACATGAAGGAGGAGCTGGTCTCGGCCCATGCCGCCCGCCGGGCCCGCATCGAGTCCGGCCAGGAGATCATCGTCGGGGTCAACAAGTACGAGACCACCGAGCCGTCCCCGCTGACCGCGGACGTCGACGGGGCGATCATGATGGCCGACCCCCGCGCGGAGCAGTCCGCGCGCGACTCGGTCACCGAGTGGAAGGCCCAGCGCGACGAGCAGCAGGTCGTCGACGCCCTGGCCGCCCTGGCCGAGGCCGCCAAGGGCAGCGAGAACCTGATGGCCGCGACCCTGGCCGCAGCCCGTGCCGGCGCGACGACCGGTGAGTGGGCCGGCACCCTGCGCGAGGTCTTCGGCGAGTTCCGTGCGCCCACCGGCGTCTCCGGGGCGGTGGGCGTCGCCGGCGCAGGTGCCGAGATCACCGCCGTGCGCGAGCGGGTGCGGGCCACGGGCGAGGAGCTCGGCGGCCGGCTCCGCCTGCTGGTCGGCAAGCCCGGCCTCGACGGTCACTCCAACGGGGCCGAGCAGGTCGCCGTGCGGGCACGCGACGCCGGTTTCGAGGTCGTCTACCAGGGCATCCGCCTGACCCCGGAGCAGATCGTCTCCGCGGCCGTGGCCGAGGACGTGCACTGCGTCGGGCTCTCGATCCTCTCCGGATCGCACATGGAGCTGGTGCCGGCCGTGCTCCAGGGCCTGCGCGACGCCGGCGCCGCGGACGTCCCCGTCATCGTCGGCGGGATCATCCCCGACTCCGACGCCCGTCGGCTCAAGGAGCAGGGCGTCGCGGCGGTCTACACGCCCAAGGACTTCGGGCTCACCGAGATCATGGGCGGCATCGTCGACGTCATCCGCAGGGCCCACGAGCTGGACTGACCTCCGCCGTCGGTCGAGCAGTGACGAGCGCCAGCGAGGAGCGTCGTCGAGACCCGGTGTCGTGACCGCTCGCCGTACGCCGCTCGAGTGGTCGTTGGCGACAGTTTCTGCGTGGGTCTTGGATGTCGTCGGTGACCACTGTGCGGCTCCGGGCTGGTCGTCTGTACGCCGCTGGGGTTGCGGGGTCTCGACGACGCTCGAGCCTTCGGCCCTCGCTGCTCGACCTACGGGGACGACGCTCGAGCCTTCGGCCCTCGCTGCTCGACCTACGAGGACGACGCTCGACCGCGGTGGGTCAGCCGAGGCGCAGGGTGTGCAGGAAGGAGAGCACCTCGCGGCGGACCTGCGGGGCCCGCTGCTCCAGGGGCAGGGCGCTGCCGGTGCCGGGGAAGGTGCGGGTGCGCACCGCGGTGCTGGACCGGAAGCGGTGGGCCTGCTCCTCGGCGGCACCCTCGCGGATCCGCGCGTCGTCCGCGCCGAAGAGCAGCAGCGCGGGGGCCTCGATGGAGCCGGTGCCGAGCGTGAGGCTGGTGACCATGCCCGCGAGGCTGAGGACGTCGCCGCAGGGGACGTCGTTGCGCAGGCGGACGGCGGTGCGCTGGACCCGTGTCGGCGCCGACGCGAAGAGGAGCTCGCGGAAGTCCCGGCGGGTCTCGCCGAAGCCCGCGTAGTCGGCGCCGAGGCAGCGCACGCCCTGACGGACGGACTCCTGGACCGCGCGCTGCGAGAACCGGTTGTCGGTCCACGACATCAGGACCAGGCCCTCGACGTCGTCGAAGGTCGAGGCCTCGAGCTGGGCGACGGCAGCGCCGAGCCCGTGGCCGTGGACGACGACGTGACCGGCCGCCGGCGTGGTGGTGCCCACGGGGCCGGTGAAGCGGAAGTTCCCGGACTTCAGGTGCTGGACGACCTGGTGCAGCATCGTGGCCTGCGCGCCGAGGCAGGTGTCGCGCCCCGAGTCGAGGGCGTTCTGGTCGTAGCCCAGGCGCGTCAGCACCAGCGAGGTCTCGCCGCGTCGGGCCAGCTTGCGGGCGTAGTCGAAGCGACGGGGGGAGTCGAGGCCCCAGAACCAGCCTCCGGTGCCGGCATCGTGGACCAGCACGTTGATCCGGGTCGCGCCGTCGAGACCCAGGACGTCGCCCCGGGGGCCGACCAGCCTCGCGGTGACGGTGTAGTCCCGGCCGTCGGGCACGCACAGGAGGTCGGTGTCGTTGGTGTTGACCAGGTCGAAGGCGACCTGGCGGGAGATCACGCGCTGCTCATCGGCCGGACCGGCGACGGCCTGCCCGGCCACCGCTCCCACGAGCGCCCCGGTGAGGGCGCCCACCAGCAGTCCGGCGAGCAGGGTGCGCAGGGTCGACGTCATGTCGTTGAACGTATGTCAATAAGGAGGACACCCACAAACCATCGGTATGTGAGATGGGCGACGTCGGTACGGCTGCGCCCGCGCCGCTACTCGTGCATCCCGCTCACCCCGGTGGGCGCGAGGACGCCGTCGACTCCGGGCAGAAGGCCTCGCGGGGCGAGCCGGTGTGCAGCTCCTCGGGCAGCAGCACCGACACCTCGTCGACGAAGGCGCCGGCGGTGCGGGTGCGTAGGACCACCTCGGTGACGAACGCGCCGGCCCGGGCCGACAGGGACTCGCAGCCGCCCATCAGCAGGGAGAGCGTCACCTCGAGCCGCCCGCCGCCCGGCACCACGGTCGCGCCGGCCTCCGCGGCGACGAGGGCGACCGGCGTGAAGAGGCGCGAGGGCGGCTGCTCGTCGGCGAGGCCGGCGATCTCGACGGGCAGTCGCCCGTCGTTGTGCAGGACGAAGGTGTAGCGCAGGGTGCCCTGGTCGGCGTAGCGGACCTGGCGCACCGTGCGCTCAGCCACCGTGAAGGTGCCGGTGGCCTCGGTCCCGGTGACGCCGACCGGGCCCGAGGTGCTCAGCCGGGGGCCGCCCCGCGCCACCGCCGCGGCGGTGAGGGCGCCGAGCAGCAGGGCGACCACCAGCGCGGCCGCTCCTACCCGCCACCACCGTCGCGGACGGCGTACGACGCTCACGACGCGCGGCGGGCCGGTCGCGGCCGGCGTCGCGCCAGGAGCAGCAGGCCGAGCCCGGTGAGCGGCGCGAGCAGGAGCGACGGGGTGTCGCTCTCACCGGCAGCCGTGCCGGAGGAGACGGCGGCCGCTCGTGCGGACCCGGGCCGCGTCGGGCTGTCGAACCAGTTGCACTGCGGGGGGTGGCGCCAGGTCGGGTCGTTGCGGTCGTACTGGCTGCAGCTGAGGAAGCCGGCGTCCTTGACGGTCAGGCCCGGTATCAGCACCGACCCGCCCTGGTCGCACGACAACGGGGGCACGACGAAGTTGTCGTCCTGACGGCCGTCGGCGTACTCGTTGTCCTCCCAGCAGTTGCCGAGCCCCTGGTCGTCCCACCAGTGGTCCGAGCCGTTCTCCAGCACGCGTCCGGCGGGGGTGGTGCCCATGTGGTTGGCGAAGGTGCGGTTGTGGTTGCTCGTGTCGAGCTGCTTGGTGGGGTCGAACTCGTCGCGCAGCACCGCCGGCACCCAGAACTGCATGGTGCCGTGCCGCCAGTTGTCGTAGATCCAGTTGTGGTCGGTGGAGTTGTAGTTGCCGCCGGCGATCAGCACGCCGGTGCCGACGGGGGTCGGGACGACGGGGCACACGGTGCCCTCGGCGTACCCGCGCTCGGGCATCGGCTTGGCGCACACCCCGGTGTCGACGAACTCGGTGTAGTAGTTGGAGTTGTTCGAGAAGATCCGGTTGCGGCTCCACCGCGCGTGGTCCTGCGGCAGGCCCGGGTGGCCGGGGAACAGCGAGTCGGTGGCGATACCGGTCGCGTTGTTGAAGAAGTCGTTGTGGTGGGCGTAGATCGAGTTGCCCGCGGTGCCCGAGTAGCCCAGCGTGTTGTCGTGGCTGGAGTTGCGCTTGATCTCGATGGCGTAGCGGGTCGGCTCGAAGTTCTCGTTGTCGGCGTTGATGTCCGCACCCGAGCCCGGGTAGATGCCCGAGTCGCCGTTGAAGTAGGCCTCAGAGTTCTTGATCAGGCCGTGGTCGCTGGCGAAGGCGAGGATGCCGTACTCGTCGTTGGCGCGCGCCACGATGTCGTCGATGACGAAGCCGTCGGTCTCCAGGACGTAGATGGCGTTGAACTCCGCCTGCTCGAACGTCATCCGGCGCAGGTAGAAGCCGCCGGCCCGGTCGACGCGCAGCGCGTTGAGCTTGCGGAAGCGGTTGTCCACGAGCACGTCGTCGGCGTCGGCCCCGGTCCCGACCAGCTGGGTCCCGCAGAACTTGCTGTCGCAGGCGATCGAGTCGTTGCGGGGCGTGCGGTCGCCGAAGACCGAGATCAGGTTGAGGTTGCCCGAGCAGCGCCGCTGGTCGGCGTACGACAGCGCGATCGGGTCCGAGGTGCCGTCGTCCTCGGGGGCCGAGGCACCGGAGTCGGGGGAGGAGAGGCTGCCGATGTACTCGGCGGCGAGCAGCGGGTCGTCGGACTCGGTGGCCAGGCGCGAGCAGTAGTCGCTGCGCCGGTCCGTGCCCCACCGGGTCTCGTCGTAGGAGCCCGGCAGCACGTAGACGGAGGTGCCCCGGCGCGAGATGCTGTTGATCGCGGTCTGGATGGAGGAGTAGCGACACTCCCGGAGCAGGCGCTTGTTGGCGCGCTTGAGCGTCCCGGGGCGCATGCGGCGCACCTCGCGCGGGCTCTCGTCGGCGCACACCACCCGACGCCGCGGGTTGTCGTAGCCGAGGAACCGGGGGACCTCGGAGGTGCCATCGGGGAACACCGCCGGGCGCTCCTCGTGGGCGGCGGCCGGGCTGACGCCCACGCCGAGGCCCACGGCGGCCACCCCCAGGCCGAGGGCGACGGCCAGGGCGAGCGGGAGTGCGGCGTGGGCGCGGGCTCGCAGGGAGGTCCGAGACATGGGGGTCCTTTCGGGCGGGTGGTGACTCCACGCGAACGATCGGGGTGTGACGCAGGTTACGTCTGCGGGCTCGTCCTGCTCCGCGCTCGCCCGTCCGCCGCTCCGGAGGCCGTCGTCGTCTAGACCACACCGCCCGTCGTCGACGGTTTCGGTGTGACGCACGTGACCTTCCAGGCGAAGGGTCGTTCTGCCTGCACCTAGGTCCCCCGACCGTCCTCACCCCTGGAGAAGACCGTGTCCCTGTCGCGGCTCGTGCTGCCGGTCCTGCCCGCCCTGATGATCACCGTCCTGCCCGGCGCCGCCCTGGCGGACGGGCCCACCACCACCCTCCCGAGCGGGACGGCGGGGGCCGACGACACCTCGTCCCGGTCCGGCCCGGAGCCGGGCCGGATGCGGGGAGCCTCGGTCGTGAAGTCCGGCTGGTGGTACGTCGCCAACGAGCCGCCGCCGGACACCGGCGTGGTGGCGGCGCCGCAGCCGCCCGCACCCACCACCCCGGCCGGCTCGATGCCGGTCGCGGCCGTGCTGGGCGAGGCCCTGAAGGTCTCGGCCCTGGAGTTCGCCCTCGAGGCGGCCCCCGGCTCGAGCATCGACCGCTTCGAGCTGGTGCTGCAGGAGTCCGGTGAGCCCGGGGCGGCGCTCGGGGGCGAGGTGGCCAGCGTGGTCGCCTGCCCGGTGACCGAGCTCTTCTGGGCCGACGGCCAGGGGGCCGCGTGGAAGAACCGACCCACCTACGACTGCGACCGCGCCGAGGCTGCGGGCGTGCGCGACGACCAGGGACGCTGGAGCTTCGACCTCACTGCCGTGGCCTCCGGTTGGACGGACACCGACTTCGTCGGCTCGCGGGGCATCGTCCTGGTGGAGAAGGCCGAGGCGCCGGAGTCCTTCGACGTGGCCTTCACCGGCTTCCAGGACGACGGGGTCGGCCTCGTCGTGCGCACGACGGCCCCCGAGGGCACCGACGGCACCGACGGCACCGGCACGGACGGGACCGACGGGACCGACGGGACCGAGGGGGGGTCCACCAGCGGCGGCACGTCCGGTGGCGCGCTCGGCGGCGGCTCGGGCGGCGGCGACGGCCTCGACGGCCTCGGCGGCTTCGACGACACCTCCTCCGACGGCTCGGCCCTGGACGCTCCGGCCGGCTCCTCTCCTGACGCGGGCACGGGCGGCGGTGGCGACGGGGCGGACGGCTCGATCGAGGCCGGCGCGGTCCCGGTCGCCGCGAACATCGCCTGGTACTCCGGTCTGCCGCGCGGCGTGGTCGTGCTGCTGCCCTTCGTGCTCGCTCTGGCCTACCTGATGATGCTGGCGCTCGGCCCCGCCGGGCGACCGGACCCGGCTGCCAACCGACGAGGGGTGAGCCGGGCACTCGACCGGCTGCGTGACTCCCGCGGTCTCGCCGCACTCAAGGTGGCCCGATGAGAACGCGACGCAGCACCGGCCGGATGACCGGACGGCACGTGGCGGCCCTCGGTCTCGTGCTCGCGCTCGCCGCGACCGGCTGCGGGCAGAAGGCCGGCGTCAGCGCCGTCTACGCCGGCGGCCAGGTCCAGCAGGGTGCCGGTGGCGCCTTCGGCGCGCCCGGCGCCGGCGGTGACGACTTCGGTGGCGGTGGTGGTGCCGGTGGTGGCGACGTCTTCTCCGGCTCCGGCTCGGGCGGTGGCGGTGGCGGCCTCGGCGGCTCCGGCGGTGGCTCCGGCGGCTCCGGCTCCGGCTCGGGCTCCGGTGGTGGCGAGAGCGGCACCGGAGGCTCGGAAGGCCCGGGGGCACCCGAGGAGGGTGGCACCTCCGGAGGAGACGCCACCGGGGTGACGTCCTCGACGATCAAGATCGGCGTGCACGCGCCGGTCACCGGCGCCGCGGCCATCCCGCAGGCGTCGTTCGAGCGGGCGGTCGGCGTCTACTTCGACTCCGTCAACCGCGCCGGCGGCATCAACGGTCGCAAGGTCGAGGTCCTCTTCGAGGACGACGGCTTCGACCCGAACCGCGCGCGCTCGGTCTGCAAGACCATGGTCGAGCAGGAGGAGGTCTTCCTGCTGATCGGTGGCGCGGGCGCCGACCAGATCGACGCGTGTGCCCGGTACGCGGCGGCCGCGAAGGTGCCCTACCTCTCGGGCGGTGTGCACCAGACCCGACCCGGGCTCGGCCCGTTGAGCGACCTGGGCACGTACTTCGCGCTGTCGCTGGCCTACGAGCAGCAGGTCCCGCTGCTGGCCCGCCTGGTCAAGACGCAGTTCGGCGGCCAGAAGGCTGCCGTGATCGTCGCCGACAACGACAGCCTCGACAACTTCTACAACGCTTCCGACAGCCAGCTCAAGGCCGTCGCGGGCAACGACCTCGTGCTCTCCCGGCGGATCCCGAAGAACACCACCAGTGACGCTCCCGCGGTCGGTACGTCGATCTGTCAGAGCGGCGCCAAGGTGGTGCTCTGGAACGCCAGCCCGAGCTCGTTCCTGAACGTGCTGAAGTCGATGGCGTGCTCGGTGACCTTCATCGGTCCCGGCCTCAGCAACGGCCTCAACATCGTCGCGCAGGTCGGCTGCCCGAACGTGTCCGGCGCGATGTTCTACTCGCCCATGCCGGGCATGGACGTGATGCGCCAGGACAAGGCGTTCGTCTCGGCCTACCAGCAGAAGAACAACGCCAGCCCGGACGACATCGGGGCGGCGATCTACGGTCTCGAGCAGATGGTCGGCGCGATGCTCAAGGCGACCGGCAAGGACCTGACCCGCGAGTCGTTCATGGCCACCATCGCCCGGGTCAAGAACTTCAACCCGGGTGTCTTCCCGCCCACCAGCTTCTCCAGCCGTTACGGCGGCACCGCCATGCACCTGCTCAAGGCCGACTGCAACAAGAACGAGTTCGTCACCGTCCGGCGCAACGAGCGACCGTGAGCGGGCTCGGGCAGGAGATCGCTGTCGCGATCGTCACGGGGTTGCTGCAGGGGTGCGTCTACGCGTTGGTGGCGCTGGGGATCGTGCTGGTCTTCCGTGCCTCCGGGGTCTTCAACTTCGCCCAGGCGGAGTTCGGGACCACCGGGCTGTTCGCGGCGTACGCCGCCCTGACGCTGTGGGGCTGGAGCTACACCTGGGCGATCGCGTTCGGCCTCGGCGTCGCTGTCGCGATGGGACTGCTCACCGAGCGCCTGGTCGTGCACCCGCTGCGCAACGCCTCACGGGTCACCGTGCTGGTGGGCACCGCGGGCGTGGCGCTGGCGGCGATCGGCATCCAGTTCTGGCAGTTCAACGACACCCTGATCATGACGATGCCGCGGATCGTGGACTCGTTCTTCCTGGTGCCGGTGATCGGGGCGCCCGTCACCGTGCAGCAGCTGATCACCCTCGGGGTGCTGATCGTGGCCTCGGTCACGCTGGCGCTGTTCTTCCGTTCGCCCGCCGGGCTGACCATCCAGGCGGCCCAGCAGGAGCCGACCGCGGCCGAGCTCGTCGGGCATCAGCGTGCGCCGCGTCTCGATGCTCACCTGGGCGATGGCGGCCCTGCTCGGTGGGCTCGCCGGCATCCTGTCCGGCCCGAACCTGACCTTCACCGCCGGCTTCCTGAGCTTCGGGGCCGGCCGTGCGCTGCTGCCGGGCTTCATGGCCGCGGTGCTCGCCGGCATGCGCAGCATGCCCGGCGCCGTCGCCGGTGGCCTGACGGTCGGCGTGGTCGAGCAGATGGGGACCCTGTCGATGATGATCGAGATCCCCGGCGCTCGGGCGATGCTGCTGTTCGGCTTCCTCCTCGTCGTGCTGATGGTGCAGTCCCCACGGCATCTTCGTGCCCCGGACGGCGGCTGCGGCATGAGCGACGCGACGACCGTGCTGCCGGCAGTGCCCGGCGAGCAGCCCGAGGAGCAGCGGGAGGAGCACCCCGAGGACTTCCGTCCCGGACGCGGGCGGCTGGATCGCCCGCGGACTGGTGTGGGCGGTGCTGGCCTGGGTCGTGCTCGGGATCCCGACGAACGTGCTCTCGCCCTTCGAGGTCGGCGTCACCGACGTCGACGTGGCCTCGCTCGCGGCCATCTACGCGATCGGGGCGCTGTCGCTCAACGTGCTGCTCGGCTACTGCGGGCAGATCTCGCTGGGCCACCAGGCGTTCGTCGGGGTGGGCGCCTTCGCCTCCGCCTACATCGTCACCGACCTCCAGCTGAGCTTCTTCCTCGCGGTCGGGGTCGCGGCCGCTCTTCGGCGCCGTCCAGGCGGTGCTCCTGGGTGCGGTGTCGCTGCGCCTGACCGGGCTGTACTTCGCCCTGGTGACGTTGGCCTACGGCTCCTTCGCCCAGGAGACCCTCTTCGGCCTCTCGTCGCTGACCGGTGGCGAGGGCGGCAAGCCGGCCCCGCGGCCGGACTTCTTCACCAGCGGCTACCGCTACTACTACCTGTGCCTGGGCTTCCTGGCCGTCGTGCTGTGGCTGGACTGGCGGCTGACGTCGTCGAAGGCCGGCCGGGCGATGGCTGCGCTGCGCGAGAACCCGCGGGTGGCGGCGTCGTACGGCATCAACGTGCGGGCCTACATCCTGGTCGCCTTCGCCGTCTCCGGCCTCTTCGCCGGGGTGGCGGGTGCCCTGATCGCCCACCACGACGAGGTGATCGTGCCCAGCTCCTTCGACTTCCGCCTGGCGCTGCTCTTCGTGCTGATGACCGTCGTCGGCGGGCTGCGCAACCGGGTCGGGGTGGTGCTCGGCGCTGTCTTCTTCGCGCTCCTCGAGGAGGGCGCGCTGGTCAGCATGTTCCGTCTCGAGGGCTTCTTCGAGGGGCTGCTGGGGCTGCCCACGGAGTTCGTCTCGCTGGTCGTCGGACCGATCCTGCTGGTCCTGACCCTCACCCTCTACCCCGGCGGGATCGGGCAGCAGATCGCCCCCATCCGCCTCTGGCTCACCGGCCACCGCTTCGACCGGCACGCCGGCGGGGTCAACGACGTGGAGGTCACCGATGTCCGTGCTTGAGATCGACGCACCTGACGATCCGCTTCGGCGGCATCACTGCCCTCAACGACGTGAGCCTGCGGGCGGGCGAGTGGGAGATCGTCGGCATCATCGGGCCGAACGGCGCCGGCAAGACCACCCTGTTCAACTGCATCACCGGTTTCTACTCCCCGACCGCCGGCCGGGTGCGCTACCGCGGTACCGACATCACCGAGATGCCGGTGCACCGACGCACCGCGCTGGGGATCGGTCGCACCTTCCAGAACGTCGGCCTGGTCAAGAACGCCAGCGTCGCCGAGAACCTGGCGACGGCGCAGCACCTGCAGGTCTCCTACGACCCGTGGGCGGGCATCGCCGGCGGACCGAGCACGTTCACCGAGGAGCGGCGCCTCTCGCGAGCGCAGCCAGCTGATCCTCGACCTGCTCGACCTGCGCCACGTCGAGCCGCGAACGGGTCGCGGACCTGCCCTACGGCGTGCTGAAGAAGGTGGAGATCGCCGCCGTCCTGGCCACCGACCCCGACCTGCTGCTGCTCGACGAGCCGGGTTCAGGCATGGGTCCCGAGGAGGCGCTGGCCCTGGGCGACACGCTGCTGGAGCTGCGCAAGGAGTTCGGCCTGAGCATCGTGATGATCGACCACCACGTCCCGCTGGTGACCCGGGTCTCCGACTACGTCTACTGCCTGAACTTCGGCGAGGTGCTGGCCGAGGGCAAGCCCGACGACGTACGACGTCACCCCGAGGTCGCCCGGGCCTACCTGGGCATCGAGCCCGAGCCCGAGCCCGGGCCCGAGTCCGAGCCCGCGCCCGAGTCGCTCGCGGAGTCGACGCTGGTCCTGCCGCGTCGTGGGAGGGGAGCGATGAGCCTGCTGGAGGTGCGTGGGCTGGTGGTGGGCTACGGCCCGCACCCGGTGCTCCACGCCATCGACTTCGACGTCGAGGAGGGCGAGGTGTGCGTGCTGCTCGGCCTCAACGGCGCGGGCAAGTCGACCACCGTCAACACGATCGCCGGGCCTCCTGCGCCCGCAGTCGGGCGAGGTGCGCCTGGACGGCAGGTCGCTGGGGCGGCGCTCGCCCTCGGCCCGCGTCAAGCAGGGGATCTCGCTGTGCCCGGAGGGGCGTCGGGTCTTCCCCCGGCTCACCGTGCGCCAGAACCTGCGGCTGGGCGCCTGGAGCCGGCGGCGCAGCCCCCGCGCGGTGCGCGAGCAGCACGACCTGGTCCTCGACTACTTCCCCCGACTCGTCGAGCGCCAGGACCAGCTGGCCGGCACGCTGTCGGGCGGCGAGCAGCAGATGCTCGCCGTGGGCCGGGCCCTGATGTCACGTCCGCGGCTGCTGCTCATCGACGAGGCGTCGCTGGGTCTCAGTCCGGCCCTGGCCCGGACCGTCTGGGAGGTCACCTCGCGCATCCGCGACGGGGGCACCACCGTCCTCATGGTCGAGCAGAACGCGGGGGCCCTGCCCTTCGCCGACCGCGCCCTGATCATGGAGAAGGGCACCGTGCTCCACACCGCCGTGGGGGAGCAGATCCGCAACGTCAACCTCCGTGAGGCCTACCTCGGAGCTTAGGAGTCACCATGCAGAACAACCTCGGTCGTCTCGGCGGGCAGCTCGGAGTGCTCCTGTGCCTGCTCGGCTTCCTCGTCATCTTCTTCGGGTGGAACGGTGCCGCGAGCACCGACTACGTGCCCGCGCAGTTCCCGTTCCTCATCTCCGGCGGCATCGTCGGCACCGCGGTCGTCATCATCGGCGCCGCCATGATCCTCGTGCAGAACTTCCGCACCGACATGGCACGCCTCGAGGCGGCCGTCGAGCGGGTCGCGCTGGCCATCGAGCGGCAGGGCGCCGATGCCGGGGCCGTCGGCGCCGGCATCGACTCCTACGTCGTGGCGGGCAGCGAGTCCTACCACCGCGTCGAGTGCTCGCTCCCCGAGGCGCGGGCCGAGGCGCACCTGGTGCCGCTGACCGACGTCGCGGGCAGCCCCCTGCAGCCGTGCCGGGTCTGCCTGCCGCCGACCTTCGGTCGGCTGGCCGCGCACTGATCGGCGCCGACGGGCGGGTGGTCAGGTCCGCGGGTCGCGACGGCGCAGGGCCAGGATGACCAGCACGCCGGCGCCCGCACCCGCCAGGGCGCCGACGAGCACGCCCCACCCGCCCAGGGCGTCGTCGAGGAGCACCGCGCCGAGGGCGGCGAGCAGCAGCACCATCATCCCGAGCATCGCGTCTGCGCATCACCTCGCGCAGGAACAGGGCGCTGAACGACGTGGCGCCGAGCGCGTCCTCGACAGGCACGGCGCGCAGCACCGCGGCCGGCTCGACCGGGCCGTAGACGTGCGGGAAGGTCTCGTCGCCGCCGGGGACGGCCGGCTCCTGCACGACCCGGCTGGCCAGGCGGTCGGTGTCGATCTCCAGCAGGACCAGCGGCTCGCTCGGCGTCGGCGTAGTAGCGCGCGTGCACGCCACGCCACTGCTCGGCGCGTGCGGCGTGGATGAAGCCCTCCTCGCTCGAGGGTGCGTCCGCGCGTCGAGGTCGTGTACGCACCTGCTGCTGCGGGCAGCGGTCCAGTCGGCAGCGGTCGCGATGTGGAAGATCAGCACGCGCCTGACCCTACGCAGCGCTGACGGCGTCCGATCGGGGTGCGACCGTCAGAACAGCCGCGCCTCGACGTCGTCCATGCCGCGCAGGGCGTCGTAGTCGACCACGGCGCACGCGATGCCGCGGTCGGTGGCCAGCACCCGCGCCTGCGGCTTGATCGCCTGCGCGGCGAAGATGCCGCGCACCGGTGCCAGCAGCGGGTCGCGGTTGAGCAGCTCGAGGTAGCGGGTCAGCTGCTCGACGCCGTCGATCTCGCCGCGGCGCTTGATCTCCACCGCGACGCTGCGTCCCTCGGCGTCGCGGCACATCAGGTCCACCGGCCCGATCGCGGTGGGGAACTCCCGACGGACCAGCATCAGCCCCTCGTCGAGCGTGGCCGGGTGCTCGGCCAGCAGCTCCTGCAGGTGCTTCTCGACGCCGTCCTTGACCAGGCCCGGGTCGATCCCGAGGTCGTGGGCGGAGTCGCTGTGCACCTCCTCGATGCAGGATGCGCAGGCTGTCGCCGGTCTTGGTGGAGGTCACCACCCACTCGGCGGTGCCGTCGGCGTCGTGTGCCCTCGGCCAGCGTGCACGGGGGCGACATCCAGTTCAGCGGCTTGTAGGAGCCGCCGTCGGAGTGCACCAGCACGGACCCGTCGGCCTTGATCATCAGCACCCGGGTCGCCATCGGCAGGTGCGCGGTGAGCCGACCGGCGTAGTCGACCTGGCAGCGGGCAACGACGAGTCTCACGGGTGCGGAATCTACCGGTCGACCGGGACTTCGACCGATCCGGGCGGCGAAGGTGATTGCGCTCACACGTCTGGTCCGGTTGGGTGGAGGTTTATGAAGAGCTTCCTGATCCCGCTCGCGGCGGAGTCCGACGGTTTCCTGGGTGGGGTGGAGGGGGCGATCAACGACGCCTTCGAGCCCATCGCGACTGCCGTGACAGACGTGATCTTCTGGAACGTCCCCCTCGGGGACTACTCCTTCCCGCTGATCGTGTTCTGGCTGGTGGCCGCGGCCACCGTCTTCACGATCTACTTCAGAGGGCATCCAGTTCACCTCCCTGGGCACCGCCCTGGCCCTGGTGCGCGGCAAGTTCTCCCGGGCCAGCGACCCGGGCGAGGTCACCCACTTCCAAGCCCTGTCCTCGGCGGTGTCCGGCACCGTCGGGCTCGGCAACATCGCCGGTGTGGCCGTCGCCGTGACGGTCGGTGGTCCGGGCGCGACGTTGTGGATGATCCTCGCGGGCCTGCTCGGCATGTGCACCAAGTTCGTGGAGTGCACGCTCGGCGTGCGCTATCGCGAGGTGCACGAGGACGGCACCGTCACCGGCGGACCGTTCAAGTACCTGCCGGTGGCCTTCGAGCGCTTCGGTGCCGTGGCCAGCAAGATCGGTGTCAGCATCTTCGCCGTGGCCCTGATCCTCTTCGGCGCCCTGGGCGGCAACGCCTTCCAGTCCAACCAGACCTACGCCCAGGCCGTCGAGATCACCGGCGGTGAGGACGGCTGGCTGGCCTCCGACGGGGCGGCGCTGATCTTCGGCATCGTGCTCGCCTCCCTGGTCGGCCTCGTCATCATCGGCGGGGTCCGCTCCATCGCCCGGGTCACCTCCAAGCTGGTGCCGATCATGGGCGTCCTCTACATCGGCGCCTGCCTGTTGGTGATCTTCGGCAACGTCACGCAGATCCCCGACGCGATCGGCACGATCATCTCCAGCGCGTTCAACCCGGAGGGCGTGACCGGTGGCGCACTCGGCGTGCTGATCGTCGGCTTCCAGCGTGCGGCGTTCTCGAACGAGGCCGGTGTCGGCTCGGCGCCGATCGTGCACTCGGCGGTGAAGACCAAGCACCCGGTCTCCGAGGGCTTCGTGGCGATGCTCGAGCCCTTCATCGACACCGTCGTCGTCTGCACGGCGACCGCGCTGACCATCGTGATCGCCGACGTCCCGCTCTACAACGACCTGCTCGCCAGGGCCGCCGACGGCGAGTCGGTGACCAGCGACACCGGTGTCGTGCTCACGTCGCGCTCCTTCGACTCCTTCCTGCCAGGCTTCGACAACGTCCTCGCCGTCGCCGTGGCGCTGTTCGCCTTCTCGACGCTGATCACCTGGAGCTACTACACGCTCAAGGCCTGGACGACGCTCGTGGGCCGCAGCCGCGGCAAGGAGAACGCCTTCAAGATCATCTTCTGCGTCTTCACCGCCCTGGGTGCGGTCGTCAACCTCGGGTCGGTGCTCAGCTTCGCCGACGGGATGCTCTTCGTCTGCGCGATCTTCAACCTGCTGGGCTGCTACCTGCTGCTGCCCAAGGTCAAGGAGGAGGTCGTCAAGTGGCGCGAGGGGCGTCGGGACGGCTCGATCACCGAGGTGCCCGCCGACGAGCGGGCCACGACCTGAGCCGGGGCCGCGGGGCCGACGTCGTACGCCCGGCCCGGCCCTCGGACCTGCGCCACCTGGCGGCGGTCGAGGAGGCCGGCGGCGTGCTCTTCCGCGAGCACCTCGGGGAGCTGCCGGCCGCCCTGTCGGCACCGGCCCCGTCCGGGGCCGAGCGTGCCGGCTGAGCCCGGGCACCTCCTGGTGGCCACGTCGGACGGGGAGGTCGTGGGCCTCGCGCACCTGCTGGTGCTCGAGGACGGCCACGACCGGATCGCCCACCTCGAGCAGGTGTCGGTGCTGCCCGAGCACGGTCGCCGCGGCTTCGGGGCCCGCCTGGTGCGCGCCGCCGCCGAGGAGGCGAGGTGGGACGGCTTCGACCGGCTGACGTTGTGCACCTACCGCGACGTGCCCTGGAACGCGCCGTTCTACGCCCGCATCGGGTTCGAGGTCGTCGAGCCACGCGGGGTGCTGCGCGAGCTGCGGGAGCGGGAGCGCTCACTGGGCCTGGACGAGGCGGGGGAGCGGGTGGTGATGGCGCTGCCCCTCGGCCTCCCCTGAGCGGGTGTGTCCGGCATCACGTTACTCGCGAGTGAACTACGCCACGGTGCGACCGGGCTGTGCGTGCCATGATGCCGCTCATGACGACCTCCCCTGAGACCGCCGCCACATCCGAGACCTCGCGCGACTTCACCACCATCGGGGTCGTCGGCCTCGGCACGATGGGTGCCGGCATCGCGGAGGTCTTCGCCCGCCACGGGTTCTCGGTGGTCGGTGTCGAGCTGGACGACGACGGCGTCGCCCGCGGTCGCCGCCACCTCGAGGCCTCCACCGGCCGCGCCGTGGCCCGGGGCAAGCTCAGCGAGGACGAGGCCGCCGAGCTGCTCGGTCGCATCAGCACCACCACGTCGCTCGAGGACCTGGCCGGGGCCGACCTGGTGATCGAGGCCGTGGTCGAGTCCGTGGCCACCAAGCAGCAGATCTTCCGCCGGCTCGACGCGATCGTCGACCCCCGCACGATCCTGGCCACCAACACCTCGTCGCTGTCGGTGACCGAGCTGTCCACCGCGACCTCGCACCCCGGCCGCGTCGTGGGCATCCACTTCTTCAACCCCGCCCCCGTGCAGCGCCTCGTCGAGGTCGTGCGCACCGTCGTCACCGACCCGACGGTCCTGGCCGACGTGCAGGCGCTGCTCGCGCGCCTGGGCAAGAGCCCGGTGGTCTGCGGCGACAAGGCCGGCTTCATCGCCAACACCCTGCTCTTCGGCTACCTCAACCACGCCGCCTCGATGTTCGAGGGCAAGTACGCCTCCCGCGAGGACATCGACGCCGCGATGCGCTTCGGGTGCGGCTACCCGATGGGCCCGCTGGCGCTGCTCGACCTGATCGGTCTCGACACGGCCTACGAGATCCTCGAGACGATGTACCGCCAGGGGCGCGACCGCCTGCACGCGCCGACGCCGATCCTCAAGCAGATGGTCACCGCGGGCCTGCTGGGCCGCAAGACCGGCCGCGGCTTCTACACCTACGAGGCCCCCGACAGCCCGACCGTGGTGCCGGACGCCGCGACCCCGTCGGCCGACGAGGCCGCCGCAGCTCCAGCACGACATCCGCAGCGTCGGCGTCGTCGGCACCGGCACCATGGCCGCCGGCATCGTCGAGGTCTTCGCCAAGGCCGGGCACGACGTGGTGTGCGTGGGTCGCGCGGAGGCCAAGGTGGAGGGCGTGCGTGCCGCCATCACCAAGAACTTCGACAAGCAGATCCAGCGCGGCCGCGCCACCGAGGAGCAGAAGACCGAGGTGCTGGGCCGCGTCACCGGCACCACCAGCATCGACGACCTCGCCGAGGTCGACCTCGTCGTCGAGGCCATCGCCGAGGACCTGGCGATCAAGACCACCCTCTTCGAGAACCTCGACGAGATCTGCAAGCCGGGGCGCCATCCTGGCCACCACCACGTCCTCGCTGCCGATCATCGAGATGGCCCGGGTGACCAACCGTCCGCAGGACGTCATCGGCATGCACTTCTTCAACCCGGCCACGATCATGAAGCTGGTCGAGGTCGTCTCGACCGTCGCCACCGACGACGACGGTCGCCGAGACCACCCTCGCCCTGTGCGCCAAGGTCGGCAAGGTCGCGGTCTCCTGCGCCGACCGGGCCGGCTTCATCGTCAACGCGCTGCTGTTCCCCTACCTCAACGACGCGGTCAAGATGCTCGAGGCGCACTACGCCACGGCCGACGACATCGACACCGCCATGAAGCAGGGCTGCGCCCTGCCGATGGGTCCCTTCGAGCTCCTCGACGTGGTCGGCAACGACGTGTCGCTGGCGATCCAGCGCGAGCTGTACCTGGAGTTCCGCGAGCCCGGCTTCGCCCCGGCGCCGCTGCTCGAGCACCTGGTCACGGCCGGCTACCTGGGCCGCAAGACCAAGCGCGGTTTCCGCGACTACAGCGCCCGCTGAGCCTGCCGCCCGGGCGGCGAGGTCCGTAGGATGACGTCATGATCGACGTGGTGCTCGTCCTGCTGGCCCTCGCCGCCGGCGCGGCGGCCTGCTGGTGCTGGTCGTCCAGCGTGGGCAGCGGCGCTCGGGCCGCAGGCACGGGAGGCCGAGCTCGAGCCGGTGCACCGGTTGGTCTTCGAGGACGTGACCGCGCTCGGGACCGAGCTGCAGGACCTCGACCCGAGATGGCCGGGTCGTCACCCTCGACGCCGGCGCCCACGCCGACTACCAGCGCGCCCTGGACGCCTACGAGGCGGCCAAGCGGCCGCTGCGGCGATGCGCAGCCCCGAAGAGGTCAGGAACGTGACCGAGATCCTCGAGGACGGGCGGTACGCGGTGGCGTGCGTCCAGGCCCGGGTGCACGGCGAGGCACTGCCGACCCGTCGCCCGCCCTGCTTCTTCGACCCGCGGCACGGGCCGTCCATCAGCGAGGTCCCCTACACGCCGCCCGGGGGCACGCAGCGCGACGTCCCGGCGTGCGCGCTGGACGCCGAGCGCGTCACGTCCGGCGCCGAGCCCGACGTAGCGTCAGGTCCTCGTCGGCACCCGCCGGGTGCCCTACTGGCAGGGCGGTCGCGCCTACCAGCCCTACGCCCAGGGCTACTACGGCCGCTTCACGCCGATGGACTGGATGTTCGCCGGTCTGCTGTTCGGCGGGATGGGCGGCTTCGACGGCTTCGGTCGGGGGGCCGGGTGACGGTGCGGGCGAGGGCGGCGACGGGCTTCGGCGACCTCTTCGACTTCTAGGGCGCGCTCAGCGCTCGCCGGCCCGCTGGCCCAGGAGGCCGTCGACGGCGTCGACCAGGGCCGAGTTGCTGAACGGCTTGCCGAGCACCTGGTCGATGCCCGAGGCCCGCGCCCGGGCGTGGTCCGGGAGTGCGGTCACCATCAGCAGCGGCAGGTCACGCCGGTCCTGGTCGCTGCGGATGGCGGCGCACAGGCCGAGACCGTCGAGGCGGGGCATGTTCCAGTCGAGCACCACGAGGTCGTACTCCGCGTCGTCGAGGCGCTCGAGGGCCTCCAGGCCGTCCCCGGCGGTGTCGACGGCGTGCCCGCCCTGGTGGGAGAGCACGAGTGCCATCAGCATCGACAGGTCCGGATCGTCGTCCACGACGAGTACGCGCATGGTCAGACCCCCTGGGTTGATCGCCAGTGTGGCACCTCCTGCCCCGAATGGAACCTTCCTCGGCGGCAGGAGGTCGGGTCAGCGGCGCTCGCGCAGCTGGGCGACCTGGAGGAACACGACCCGGCCGTTGACGGAGTCGCTGTCGATCGTGTCGGGGTCGGAGACGGAGTACTCGCCGGTGACCTCGACGGTGTAGCGACCCGGGGCCAGGCCCTCGACGAGCGCGGACGCGCTGCCGGTGCTGTAGCCGATCTCGGTGGTGGTCCGGGCGACCTGCTCGCCGTCGGCGTCGCGCACGGTGGCGGTGTAGAGCGCGAGGTTCGCCGCCGTGCCCGGGGTCGGGTAGACGAGCGCGACCTTGAGTGCGTCGGTGCGTCGTCCGACCCGCACCTCGCGGGTCTCGGAGTACGACCCGCCGAGCGTCGACCACCGGTGCGTCGTCCTGCCACACGTCGCTGCGGCGCACGGTCCAGGCGTCCTCACGGGCCAGGCGACGATCCGCGGCACGCAACCGCGTGGAGATGGCGCGCGAGAGGCGCTTGCCCGACCTGCCCTGGACCAGGCGCACGGCCTTGTCGAGGTTCACGTGGCCGTAGCCGACCTGGTAGGACAGGACCGTCCCGGCGTCGCCGGTCACCCGGGTGGCGGTGGCCTTGAGCGCGTCCTGCACCTGGCGCGGGGTCAGGCGCGGGTTGGCCTGCACCAGCACGGCCGCGACGCCGGCGATGTGGGGCGAGGACATCGAGGTGCCCGAGGCGGAGGCGTTGCCGCCCTGCGGGCAGGGGCCGATGACGCTGCCGGTGCTGTCGCACGACGACGAGATCTGCACGCCTGGGGCGGTCATGTCGGGTGAGGTCGAGCCGAACCGGTCGCCGCGCACGACCGTGTGGCCGTCCGCGCCGATCGGCACCGCACGCAGGTTGTCGTGCTCGAGACCGTTGGAGGAGAAGTCGCCGCGCTTGCGGTCGAGGTCGCTGGCGGCCACGGAGATCACCCAGGGCGCCTGGTTGAAGGGCGAGACGCTGGCCTCGGCGTCGTCGCTGCCGGAGTTGCCGGCGGAGAAGACGACGACCGCACCACGCTTCGTGACGGCCTTCGTCGCGACGTTGACCGGGTCCGCAGGGTCGTACTGGCGGAAGCTGTTGCCCCAGGAGTTGTTGATGACGTCGATGTCGAACAGGTCGTCGTCGGCCAGCATGTGGTCGTAGGCGGTGACGACTGCGGTGGTGGTGATGACCGCGCCGATGGCGAAGCAGGCGAGCTTCGCGTCGGGGGCGACACCGATGTGCTCGGCGCCGGTGCTGCCGTCGGCGGCGACGATGCCCGCGACGTGGGTGCCGTGGCCGCTGCCGAGATCGGTGTTGTCGTACGGCGAGCCGGTGGTCGGCACGACCAGCATCGGGTCGGTGCCGGCGTTCACGTACTCGGGGCTGACCAGGATGGTGTTGTAGGCCATCCGCTGGGTCAGGTCGGGGTGGGTGCCGTCGCAGCCGGAGTCGACGATGCCGACCGTGACGCCCTTGCCGGTCAGGCCCTTGCGGCGCAGCGCGGCCGCGGCCGTCGGGCTGGAGGAGACGACGTCGCTCGAGGCGGTGTCGTGGTAGCTCAGCTGCTCGTCGGGGTAGACGTCGAGGCCGATGCCGTCCACGACGCTGGCCAGGAGCGCGCTGCGCGGGCCCTCGACCAGGGCCAGCGGGAGTCGGTTCATCGGCTGCACGACCAGGCCCAGCGCACGCAGCTGCGCGACCTGGGCGGGGGAGGGGACGGCGCCGAAGGTGACGATCGCCCGCTCGCGCCGAGCCACGACGGGCGTGGCGGCGAGGCGGGTCAGGCCGGGGCGGGTGGCGGCGAGGCGCTCCACGGCGCCGGTCGCCGCGCTCGGCGCGGCGGTCGTGGTGGAGCTCTCGGCTGCGGCACCGGTGGGGCCGAGGACGGAGAGCGAGAGGACTGCGGCGCTGGTGAGCGCGAGCAGGCGGTGGCGCGGGGGCGTCATGGAGGAGCCTTTCGTGGGGACTTGCCTCCTCAACGTCCCTGCAGCCACAGGGGTTACGCGGTATCGCTCTGCCGGGCCCGGTAGGCGGCCACCGCGTTGCGGTTGCCGCACGTGGTGGAGCAGAACCGACGGGAGCGGTTGCGGGAGAGGTCCAGGACGAGACCGTCGCAGTCGTCGTCGGCGCACACGCCCAGGCGCGACATCTCGTCGGTGCGGATGACGTCGATCATCGCCATCGCGGTCTCGACGCGCAGCCGCGTCACGAGGTCGGCGTCGGGGTCGCAGGCGTGGATGTGCCAGTCGTACGGCTCGTGGCGCACCAGGCGGGGGACCGCCTGGGCCTCGGCGAGCATGGTGTTGACCATCTCGACGGCCGTGTCGCGCTCGGCGAGCATCAGCTCGCGCAGCACCGGGCGCAGCGCGCGCACCTCGTCGAGCTCGGCGCGGGTGCGCTCGTGGCGACCGCTGTACTCGTAGCTGGCGAAGAACTCGTCGAGGTCGCTGACCCGCGTCAGCGTGTCCGGCTCGAGCGCGGAGTTGACCAGGACCACGGCCGACTGCAGGGACATCTCGGTGTCATGAGCGAAAACCACGTTGACAGGTTACCAAACGACCTCTAGCGTCATCAATCATGACGACCTTGACCCATGACACGCCGGGGCCTGAGGCGGCCGTGTCCCGCCTCGCACCCGGGCTCGCCTTCGCGCTGGTCTCCGCCCTGTCCTTCGGGCTCTCCGGGTCACTGGCGCGTGGCCTGCTCGACACCGGGTGGAGCCCGGGTGCGACCGTGCTGATCCGGGTCGCCATCGCGGCGGTGGTCGTCCTCCCACTGGGCCTGGTGTCGCTGCGCGGGCGCTGGGACCTGCTGCGCCGCAACGCGGCCCTGGTCGTCACCTACGGGGTGCTGGCCGTCGCCGGCGCCCAGTTCTGCTACTTCTCGGCCGTGCAGTACATGCAGGTGGGTCCGGCGCTGCTGATCGAGTACACCGCGCCTGCCGCGGTCGTGGTCTGGCTGTGGCTGCGCCACGGCCAGCGCCCGGGCGCGGTGACGCTGATGGGGGCGGCGATCGCCGCCGCCGGCCTGGTGCTGGTGCTCGACGTCGTCTCCGGTGCCGACATCAGCCTGCCCGGCGTCGCCTGGGGACTCGGCGCGATGGTCGGTGCGGCGACGTACTTCGTGATCTCGGCCGACGAGGACAACGGCCTGCCGCCCTTCGCTCTGGCCGCCGGTGGACTGGTGGTCGGGTGCGGTGGTGCTCGGCCTGCTGGGTCTCGTCGGGCTGATGCCGATGACTGCGGCGAGCGCACCGGCGACGTACGCCGTGGGCAGCGTCGCCTGGTGGGTGCCGGTGCTGCTGCTCGGCCTGGTCACCGCCGGTCTGTCCTACACCAGCGGGATCGCCGCCGGCCGTCGCCTCGGCTCGCGGCTGGCCTCCTTCGTCGCGCTGACCGAGGTGCTCGCCGCCGTCGTCTTCGCCTGGGTGCTGCTCGACGAGCTGCCCCGCGCGATCCAGCTGCTGGGCGGCGTGCTCGTGCTGATCGGCGTCGTCGTGGTCAAGCTCGGCGAACCCCGCGCCTCGCGTCCCGAGCGCGTCGTCACCTGAGCAGGCGCCGCTCAACGGCGTCGGCGGGTGAGTTCCCAGCCGCGGTCGGGGTGGTGGCGTAGGTGCCAGGTGGGGTCGTGGGTGCGTTGGTGGTGCCAGGAGCAGAGGGGGATGGCGAGGTCGAGGTCGGTGTCGCCGTGGTGGGCCCAGGGGATGAGGTGGTGGATCTCGGTCCAGGCGAAGGGTCTTTCGCAGGTGCTGATGGCGCAGGTGTCGTGGGTCAGGGCGAGGGCTTTGCGTTGGTGGTGGGTGTGGAGCCTTTTGGTGCGGCCGAGGTCGAGTGGCACTGACTCCGAGTTGAGGATGGCGGGGACGAGTCCGGCTTCGCAGGCCAGGCGGCGTAGGTCGCCGGCGGCGGTGCGGGTGCCGGTGTCGAGCTTGGCGGTGCCGGTCTCGTGGGGGCCTTTCCAGTCGGGCCAGTGGTGGGGTCGCCGGTGGCGGTGAGGTCGCGGGTGAGGTCTCGGGGTCATGGTGACCAGGAGGGTGAGGGCGTTGGCGCCGGTCCAGCCGTCGGTGGGTAGGTGCTCGATGAGCTCGCAGAGGGCGTGGCCGGCGAGTTCCCAGCCGGAGAGGCCGTGGCCTTCGCCGGTGGGGGCGGAGGGGTCGTGGCCGGAGATGTGTTCCCCGTCGGTCCGACCTTGGCGCGGTTGAGGCGTCGGGGTGCGGAGAGGGTCTCGATGGCGGTGCGCAGCAGGGAGCCGTGCAGCTCGGGGAGGGTGAACTTGCCGGAGTAGGTGCCGTCGCCGTTGTCGTGCAGGGCGAGGTAGGTCTCGTGCTTGGCGCGGCGGGATTCACGTCCGAGCATGATGGCTTCGTGGCGGTCGGCGAGGTCGCGGTCGACGACCTCGAGCATCCGTCGGGCGCTTGGCGCAGTCGTTTGGCGTTCATGGGGCGCGGATCGGGTGCCGATGCCGGTGGCCAGGGATCTCCTCGGCGACGGCGAGCTGCGGGGGTGGTCTCGGGTGCTTGCTCGGCGGCGTTGACGATGATGCGGACCTGGCGGGTGGTGATCGCGCCGGTGGCGTAGGCGGTGCGGGCGTGGTGGTACTTCTCGCCGAGCGGGCGGCGATGCGGACGCCGCCGGCGTGCACCTCGCGGGTCTCACCGGTCAGGGCGGCTGCCCAGGCGTCGGTGCCGGTGGCAGCGGCGTGGTCGGCGACGTGGCGTCGTTCGGCCTCGGCGAGGACCTGCCCGTGAGCGCGGCCGCTTCGGCCTCGAGGGCGGAGAGCTGCTGCAGCAGGGGTGCGGGTCCTCCTCGGGTGGCTTCCAGCGCGCGGTCCGGGCGGCGGCCATGGCCTCCCGGGCGGCCAGCACCTCCGCGCAGCGCCGGCGCCACCGGCCGCGTCAGAGCCCGCGCAGTGCTCGCGCAGCGCCCCGGTCGCCCGGGCGTCGGCCCGGTCGCGCGGTCGGGTGCTGAGCGCGTCATGGCCGACTTCCACGCGTCGGCCCAGGCGTCGAACACCAGTTCGAGCCTCGTGGGACGCCGGCCGTCGTCAGGCCGCCGCAGCTCGCTGCTCGTGCGCACCCCGGCTCCTCGCCGGGGCGTCGGCCCCGGTCGCGGTGGGGTGCTGAAGCAGCGTCATGGACCTGTACTCCCACCGTCGAAGGCTGTCACCGCGAACTTCCAGATCATCCCGCCGTCGGGGGCCGTTGGCGCAGCCCAGACGAGCTCGCCCTCATCAGACATCAGACGCGCCCCGGGCTGCCGGACGGCAGCCTGCCGCTCCGGACCAGACATCGTGCTTTGATGCGGGGCATGCCTGGCGAGAGCACACGACTGCTCTACCTGGCGCGCCATGCCGAGCCCGAGGATGACGGGGCCGGGCTGACCTCGTCGGGTGCGCAGCAGGCCGAGCACCTGGGCCGCCGACTCGCACACCTACCGCTGGGCCGCATCACGCACGGGCCACTCCCGCGAGCGGTAGAAACGGCACTGGTCGTGGCAGCAGTTCGAGCACCTGGGCCGGCGACTCGTACCGCACCGCTGGTCGCGACACGCATGGGCGGACTCCCTCGTGCGGTCGACACGTCACTGGCGAGGAGGAGGCGTCCCGAGGCGTGCGCTCGCCTCCCGGGCCATCGACCTCCTGGCCGGCCCTGCCACCGACGGGCGCGAGCGTGTCGAGGCCGTCATCACCCATGCGTTCACCGTCGGGTGGCTGGTCCGGCATGCCCTCGACGCCCCGAGCTGGCGATGGTGGCCCCCGATCCAGTGCCATGCCGGTCTGACGGTCATCAGGTACGAGCTCGAGGGCCCTCCGACGGTCATGGCCTCCAACGACATGGCCCACCTGCCGGCCGACCTTCGGTGGACCGGCGTTCCCTGACCACCTGCGCTGGTGAACGACCTGCGGTGGTGCCTACCCCGGGCCATTTCGCGGCGCGTTCAACCGCTTGCGTTGGATCTCGGTCCACTGCGCGTCGCTGTAGGTCGACAGCGAGTCTCCTCGGGAGTACCAGCGCTTCAGCGGCCGGGCGACGCCTCCCGGGTGGCCCTGGCTAGCTCCTAGCTGTCAATGCTCGTCGATCCGTCCTACTCGCGTCTCTGTCCGACGCGAGCTCCTCGGGTCGACGCAGCAGGGCGCGCGCGCGGGGTCCCCAGTAGGGCGCCGGTCGCTGTGCCCGCAGCAAGGAGGGCGAAGATCAAGGCGTCTCCTCGGGCAGGCAGCGTGTGCACCTGGAGTATAGGTTCCTCCGCTGGCGCCATGGCGACCGTCGAGATCCTTCCATGCCACGGGGACGGTCGGATGGATCTGGTCACCGATGGCGCCGACGGGCTCTACGAGTCGTTCGGCCACACCCGGCTGCACGGGTTCCGGACAACCCGGGCACCTGAGCCGGGTGCGTCAGGCGGTGTCCTGGCGGCGTACGAAGACCTCGCGGATCAGGGTCAGGATCGCGGCCGCGGTGGGGATGGCCAGCAGGGCGCCGACGACACCGAGGAGCGCGGCACCGACGAGGGCCGCGATCACGATGACGGCGCCGGGCAGGTCGACCGACCGGGACATCACCTTCGGGTAGATCACGTAGTTCTCGAGCTGCTGGTAGACCACGTAGAAGATGATGCACGCGATCCCGACGTGGACGTCGGTGGCGAAGCCGATCGCCGTCACGATGACGGCGCCGATCGTGGCCCCGATCATCGGGATCACGTCGAGCAGCGCCACCACGAACGCGAGGGCCACGGCGTACTCGCCCAGGCCCACGACGAAGAGGAAGATCAGCGAGGTGATGCCGGCGCTGAGCGCGACCAGGAACGCCCCGGACACGTAGCCGCCGACGCCGGACAGGATGCGGTTGCCGAGCTTGGTCACGCGGTCCCGGCGCGAGGCCGGCGCGAGCTGGTACAGCGCGGTCTTGGTCGACTGCATGGAGGCGAGGAAGTACAGCGTCAGGACCAGGATGATGAAGGCGTTGAAGAAGGCGCCCAGCACCGCCAGCCCGATGCCGACCGCGCCGCCGAACAGGCTGCCCACGAAGTCGCCGCCCTGGACGTAGTCCCGGACCTTGTCGACCACCTGGTAGTCGTCGTTGAGCTTCTGGACGCGCTCGTTCTGCTGCAGCTGGTCCAGCCACCCGGGTGCGTTGTCGGTGATCGCGCGCGACCTGGTCGGAGATGACCGGGACGATCGCCACCGCGAACAGCGCGACCGCGGCGAGGAAGGTGACGATCACCGCGAGCACGGCCATCGAGCGCTTGAGCCCGCGGCGCACCAGGAAGTCCACCGAGGGGGCCAGGCCCGCAGCCAGGAACATCGAGACCACGATGAGCATCAGGGTGCTGCTGATCGAGAGCAGCGTGGTGCCCAGCCACCAGGCGATCAGCGCGCCGAGGCCGCCGAAGAACCCGAGGTAGAACGGCGCCTTGTGGTCCAGCGGCGGACCGGGGGTGCCCAGGTCCTCCGTGGTGCCGAGCCCGTGGTGGTCGTCCGCGGCGTCCGGGCCGTCGTGGTCGGACCGGGGGTCGGTCGTCTGCTGGGCCCGCGGTGCGTCCTGCTCCGACCCGGTGGCCTCGCTCAACGTGCGGTCTCGTCCGGCGTCGCCGTGCCCGGGCCCGCCGGGGAGGCGACCGTGGGCTCGTCGTCGTCGCCGAAGGCGTTGACCAGGTCGGCCAGCGAGGCCAGCTGGGCGGTGATGCCGTCGCGACGCTTGCGCAGCCGCTCCACCTCGGCACGCACCTTGGCCAGCTCGCGCTCGGCCTCGGCGGTGCCGGTGGAGCTGATCGACTCCGACTGGGTGCGCGCCGAGGTCACGACCTGCTCGGCCTCGCGGCGGGCGCGGCCGAGGAGCGCCTCGGCCTCCTTCTGGGCCTGCTCGCGGTGCTGGGTGGCCTGCGCGGTCGCCTGGGCGGCGCGCTCCTCGGCGGCGCTGGCGCGCTGCTCGGCCTCGGCGACCAGGCGCTGGGTCTCGGCCATCGCGGAGTGGTGGTGGTCGGTGGCCTCGCGGGCCAGCCGCTCCTTCTCCACCGCGAGGGTGCGGCGAGCCTCCTGGACCTCTCGGTCCGCCGCGGCCCGGGCCTGCTCGACCGCGCGCTGCGCCGAGGTGCGCACCTCGGTGGACTCCTGGTCCGCGGCGAGGCGCAGCTGGTCGGACTCGCGGCGGGCCCGGGCGAGCAGGTCGGCGGCCTCGCTGCGGGCCAGCGCCAGCTCCTGCTCGGCGTCGGCGAGGATGCGGGTGCGGTGCTCCTCGAGCTCCTTGAGCTGCACCATCCGCATGTCCTCGGCCTCGCGGGTGGCGTCGGCGCGGATCGCCTGGGCGTCGCGGGCGGCCTGGCCCTGGATCTCGTCGGCGTCGCGCTCGGCGGTGCTGCGGATCTCGGCGGCCTCCTCCTCGGCCAGGCGCAGCATCGCGCTCGCTCGCCCGCCCAGCCCGGCGTACGACGGCCGCTCGACCTCGGCGAGCTCGGTGCGGATGGCGGCCATCTCGCGCTCGAGGTCGCGCACCCGGCGCTCGGACTCGGCCAGGGCGCCGGACAGGCCGGCCTTCTCGCCGGCCAGCTGGCGGACCTTGGTGTCGACCGCGGCGGCGTCGTAGCCGCCTCGACGCACGGTCGGGAAGGTGGGGGTCTCCACGCGCGGGGCCCCGGCAGCGCTCGTGGCGGCGCCGGTCGGAGCGGGGCGCTGGGGCGGGCCGCCGGCAGCAGGCGCGCTGGCGGAAGCACCGCGGGAGGTGCTGGCCGCAGCGCCGGCCGCGGCCGGGGGAGCGGTGGGTGGCGTGCTGCTCCGGGTGGTGTCGACCGTCGGGATCACCTGGGTCTTGTCGGCGTCGCCCGAGGGACGCTCCGGCTCGTCGTCGAAGATGGACAGGCCCTGGTCGCTCATCGAGAAAACCCTTCTTCCAGCACTGGTGGGAGTAACGAGATGACGGCGCGCCCGAGTCGGCGTGCTCCCAGTGCTCATCTTGGCGGATGTCGCCCCCAGAACCCACCCCGCCACCCCCGGAACGTCCTGAGAACCCGCTGTGAGATGTCCCGGGCAGCCGGTCGGGACGCGGACGACCCGCCCGCGGGGCGCGGACGGGTCGTCTGGATGGGGCGTCGGTGCGTCGCTCGGCGGCTCGCTCAGACGCCGCGGAAGCGGTTGATCGCGTCGAGGTGCTGTGCCCGCAGCTCGTGGTCGCGGACGCCCGAGACCCTCCTCGGGGGCCAGGCAGAGCACGCCGACCTTGCCCTGGTGCAGGTTGTGGTGCACGTCGAGGGAGGCCTGGCCGACCTCGTCCATCGAGTAGGTGCGCGACAGGGTCGGGTGGATCATGCCCTTCGCCACGAGGCGGTTGGCCTCCCACGACTCGCGGTAGTTGGCGAAGTGGCTGGAGACGATCCGCTTGAGGTTCATCCACAGGTAGCGGTTGTCGTACTCGTGCATGTAGCCCGTGGTCGAGGCGCAGGTGGTGATGGTGCCGCCCTTGCGGGTGACGTAGACCGAGGCGCCGAAGGTCTCGCGGCCGGGGTGCTCGAAGACGATGTCGATGTCCTCGCCGCCGGTGAGCTCACGGATCTTGGCGCCGAAGCGCTTCCACTCCTGGGGGTCCTGGGTGTGCTCGTCCTTCCAGAACTTGTAGCCCTCCTCGGAGCGGTTGATGATCAGCTCGGCGCCCATCGAGCGGGCGATCTCGGCCTTCTCCTCGTTGGAGACGACGCAGATCGGGACCGCGCCGCCGTTGAGGGCGTACTGCGTGGCGAAGCCGCCGAGGCCGCCGGAGGCGCCCCAGATCAGGACGTTGTCGCCCTGCTTCATGTTGCCGCCGTTCTTGGAGACCAGCTGGCGGTAGGCGGTGGAGTTGACCAGGCCGGGGGAGGCGGCCTCCTCCCACGTGAGGTGGGCGGGCTTGGGCATCAGCTGGTTGGACTTGACCAGCGCGATGTGGGCCAGGCCGCCGAAGTTGGTCTCGAAGCCCCAGATCCGCTGCTGCGGGTCCATCATCGAGTCGTCGTGGCCCTCGGCGTCCTCGAGCTCGACCGACTGAGGCAGTGCGCCACGACCTCGGTGCCGGGCTTCCACTTGGTCACGCCGGGGCCGGTCTTGAGCACGACGCCGGCCAGGTCGGAGCCGACCACGTGGTAGGGCAGGTCGTGGCGCTTGGTCAGCTCGGAGAGCCGGCCGTAGCGCTTGAGGAAGCCGAAGGTCGAGACCGGCTCGAAGATCGAGGTCCACACGGTGTTGTAGTTGATCGCCGAGGCCATCACCGCGACGTACGCCTCGCCCGGGCCGAGCTCGGGCAGCGCGACGTCCTCGACGTGCAGGGACTTGCGGGGGTCCTTGTCGCGGGTGGCGACGCCCTCGAACATGTCGACCTCGTCCTCGTGCACCGTCACGGCGCGGTAGGACTCGGGCAGGGCGAGGTTCGCGAAGTCCCCGGCGGAGGTGCTCTTCGGCTCTGAGGCGGCCATGATCGCGTCGAGGATGTGCTGCACGTGCGGCTCCTGGTGGGTCGGGCGACGGCTCGGTGGTGGTGCTGGTCGCGAAGATTACTGCTGGGTAACCACGGGGTCGACCCCGTGTGACCCACGGCTCAGTGCGAGCGGCGGGCTCGCACGATCTCGACGAGCACCCCGCCGGCGTCCTTGGGGTGCACGAAGTTGATCCGCCTGTCGGAGGTGCCGCGGCGCGGCTCGTCGTAGAGCATCCGCAGGCCGCGCTCGCGCAGGGCGCGCTGACGGCCTCGACGTCGGTGACCCGGTAGGCGATCTGCTGGCAGCCGGGGCCGTTGCGGTCGATGAACTTCGCGATCGTCGACTCGGGCGACAGCGGGGCGAGCAGCTGCACGCAGGAGGTCGAGTCGCCCACGGCCATCATCGCCTCGCGGACGCCCTGCTCCTCGTTGACCTCCTCGTGGGCCAGCCGTCATCCCGAAGGTGTCGCGGTAGAACGCGATCGCCGCGTCGAGGTCGGGCACGGCCATGCCGACGTGGTCGATCGCGGTGAACAGGTGGCCGGGCACGCCCAGGGGTCCGGGGGCAGCGAAGAGGTCATGGCGAGCATGGTCGTACGCCGCGTGGTCCCGCGACAACGGTCCCGGCCCGGTTGTGACGTGTGCCTCACCGACCGGGTCCGACGGCCGGTACCCACCGAAGTGACTCGTCGGTATCGTCGACCGGAGGCCGTGGTCCGCGTCCCGCCGACCCGCCAGCCGTCGTCGTCCTTGGAGGAATCATGTCCGGAACCGTCATCGTCGCCGGTGCGCGCACCCCGATCGGCCGCCTGCTCGGCGGGCTGAAGACCCTGACCGCCGCCGACCTCGGCGGCGTCGCCATCAAGGGCGCGCTGGAGAAGGCCGGCGTCACCGGCGACCAGGTCGACTACCTGATCATGGGCCAGGTGATCCTGGCCGGTGCCGGCCAGAACCCCGCCCGCACCGCCGGTCTGCTCGGCCGGCCTGCCCGCGAGCGTCCCCTCGATCACGATCAACAAGGTCTGCCTGTCGGGCCTCAACGCCATCGCGACCGCCGACCAGATGATCCGCGCCGGCGAGGCCGACATCATCGTGGCCGGCGGCATGGAGTCGATGACCAACGCCCCGCACCTGCTGCCGAAGTCGCGCGAGGGCTTCAAGTACGGCGACGTCACGCTGGTCGACTCGATGGCCTACGACGCCCTCTTCGACCAGGCCACCCAGCAGGCCATGGGCGCGCTCGACCGAGCAGTGCAACGCCGCAGGGCACCAACCTGACCCGCGAGGAGCAGGACGAGTTCTCCGCCCGCTCGCACCAGCGGGCCGCCGAGGCGTGGAAGAACGGCGTCTTCGACGACGAGGTCGTGCCGGTCGAGATCCCGCAGCGCAAGGGCGACCCGGTCGTCGTCGCCCAGGACGAGGGCGTCCGCGGCGACACCACCGCCGAGTCGCTGGGCAAGCTGCGCCCGGCCTTCTCCAAGGACGGCACCATCACCGCCGGCTCCTCCTCGCAGATCTCCGACGGCGCCTGCGCCGTCGTCGTGATGAGCAAGGCCAAGGCCGAGGAGCTGGGCCTGACCTGGCTCGCCGAGATCGGCGCGCACGGCATGGTCGCCGGCCCCGACTCGACGCTGCAGATGCAGCCCGCCAACGCCACCGCCAAGGCGTGCGCCAAGGAGGGCATCGAGCCCGCCGACCTCGACCTGGTCGAGTTCAACGAGGCGTTCGCGGCCGTCGGCATCGAGTCCGCCCGCAGCCTCGGGCCTCGACGCGGACAAGGTCAACGTCAACGGCGGCGCGATCGCGCTGGGCCACCCGGTCGGCATGTCCGGCGCCCGCGTCGTGCTGCACCTGGCCCTCGAGCTCCAGCGCCGCGGCGGCGGCGTCGGTGCGGCCGCGCTGTGCGGTGGCGGCGGCCAGGGCGACGCCCTGATCGTGCGTGTCCCGACGAGCTGACCACGCTCGTCCCGGACCTCGTCGAGCGCGCCCGCGGCGGCGAGGTCCGGGCCGGTCGCCCGGCTGATCTCGCTGGTCGAGGACGAGTCGCCGCGCTGCGCGAGGTGATGGCCGCGCTGGCCCCGCACACCGGCCACGCCCAGGTCGTGGGCCTCACCGGCTCGCCGGGCGTCGGCAAGTCGACCTCGACCAACGCCCTGGTCGGCGCGCTGCGCGCCGCCGGCAGCGGCGTCGGGCGTGCTGGCCGTCGACCCGTCCTCGCCGTTCTCCGGCGGCGCGCTGCTCGGCGACCGCGTCCGGATGGAGGACCACGCCTCCGACCAGGGCGTCTACATCCGCTCGATGGCCTCGCGCGGCCACCTCGGCGGCCTCGCCTGGACCACCCCGCAGGCCCTGCGGGTGCTCGACGCCGCCGGCTTCGACGTCGTGCTGGTCGAGACCGTCGGCGTCGGCCAGAGCGAGGTCGAGGTCGCCGCGGCCGCCGACACCACCGTGGTGCTGCTCGCCCCCGGGCATGGGCGACGGCATCCAGGCCGCCAAGGCCGGCATCCTCGAGATCGGCGACGTCTTCGTCGTCAACAAGGCCGACCGCGACGGCGCCGACCGGGTCCGCCGCGACCTGCGCTCCATGCTGGCCCTCGGCGACCGGCCCGGCCGACGCCTGGCGCCCGGGCGATCGTCAAGACCGTGGCCTCGGCCGGCCAGGGCATCGACGAGGTCGTCGCCGAGCTCGACCGGCACCGCGAGTGGTCGGAGCGCACCGGCGAGCTGGGGCGTCGGCGTACGCGACGGGCGCGGGTGGAGGTCGAGGCGATCGCCGTCACCGCCCTGCGTCGCCGCTGGGCCGACGTGGGCGGGCGCGCAGCGAGCTCGACGAGCTGGCGGTCGCCGTGGCGCGAGGGCGCACTCGACCCCTACGCCGCCGCCGACGCGCTGCTGCGGCCAGGGCTGACGGGCCGGCCCGGGCCGCGCCCGACCTGCTCAGGCGGGCCTGATGTTCTGGTTGACGTGGAAGAAGTTGGTCGGGTCGTAGGCCGTCTTCACCTGCGTCAGCCGCGCGTAGTTGCCGCGGTACGCCGCCCGCACCCGGTCCTCGCCCTCGTCCATCATGAAGTTGACGTAGGCGCCGCCGGCCGAGGTCGGGTGCAGCTCGGACCAGTAGCTCTTGGCCCACTCGGTCATCGCGGGGTTGTCCGCGGGGTCGGGGCTGACCCCCACCATCACCCCGGCCCAGCCGCCGGCGCGGTAGGCGAAGGCCGTGGCGTCCTGCGCCACCCGGGCGGCCGCCCCGTCGATCGGGTAGAGGTGCATCGTCGAGTGCCCGGTGGGCAGCGACTCCCCGAACCGGCTGTGCACGTCGATCGCCTCGTCGCTGATCGTCTCGTACATGTCGGCGCGCCAGTACCACTGCAGCCCGGCGGGGTAGAGCGCGTTGAAGGCCGACTGCAGCACGTTGAAGGGCATCTCGTGCATCCCGACGACGAGCGGCGACCGAAGGTGCGCACCGGGTCGAGCACCTCGTCGGCGCGGTCGTGGGGGCCCGTGTAGCACCAGACGATGCCGCAGGCCTTGCGTCCCCACAGCTCCTCGGGGAACGGGGGCGGCCGGCGGGATGGTCATCACGCCGAACCAGCCGCTGAGCTCCTCGGGCAGCGAGGGCAGCAGCTCGCGGTACCACCGCAGCACCTCCGCGGTGTCCCCGATGTCGTAGAGCACCGGGCCACCGATGACGCTGACCGCCCTCGCCGATCGGGTGGCACCGGAACTCGAAGGAGGTCACGACCCCGAAGTTGCCACCGCCGCCGCGCAGCGCCCAGAACAGGTCGGGGTGGTGGGTGGCGTCGGCGGTGACCAGGGTGCCGTCGGCCAGGACCACGTCGGCGGAGAGCAGGTTGTCGACGGTCAGCCCGTAGCGGCGGCTGAGGTAGCCGACCCCGCCGCCGAGCGTCAGTCCGCCCACGCCGGTGGAGCTGAGGAAGCCGGCCGGGGTGGCGAGCCCGAACCCGACCGTGGCGTGGTCGACGTCCTGCCAGGTGCAGCCGCCGTCCACGCGCACGGTGGCCGAGGTGGGGTCCACCCGCACCGCGCGCATCAGGGACAGGTCGACCACGAGCGCGTCGTCCCACACCCCGAGCCCGCCCGCGTTGTGCCCGCCGCCGCGGACGGCGACGTCGAGGCCCGTGCTCGCGGGCGAAGCCGAGCGCGGCGACGACGTCGACGGTGTCGCGGCACCGCACGATCGCCGCCGGCCGCCGGTCGATCATGCCGTTGTACACCGCCCGGACCTCGTCGTAGTCGGCGTCGGTGGGCAGCACGAGGGGCCCGTGCAGCTGCGGGGTCAGGTCGTCCCACGGGGCGGCCGTGGCGGGTGCGGTCATGGTCATGGTGTGCTCCTGGTCCGGGTCGGTGCGGGGTGGGGACCCCGTCCCGACCGACGCTAGGAGCCGTGCCGTTCGGCGAGCGTTCGCCGGGCGACCAGGTCCCGTTCGCAGCGGCGCTGCAGCGCGACGCTGCCGTGCTCGCAGTGCCAGGTCCCGAGCCTGCTCGAGCAGGGGTCGGCGGACGTCGGTCGGCAGCAGCGCGGCCCGGCGACGCAGCACGTCGGGCAGCCACCACACGTCGTGGCGGCTGCGGGCGCTGACCGTGGCGGCGTCGAGGAGCGCGAGGGCCCGGTCGGGGTCGGGCGTGCGGTCGGCCAGCAGGCTCGAGCCAGTACGGCATCCGCGCGAACGCCCCGACGTGGCGCAGCCGGCTGATCGCGTCCTGCATGCGCCGGGCGCTCGAGGCGTCGTCGGCGCTCCACCCGGCCAGGACCTCGCCCCAGTCGGCGTAGTAGGCGAACCCGTGCCGTCTGCTCACCACCTCGAGCTCGTCGGTGCAGGCCTGCAGGTCCGCCCGGTGGTCGAGCAGCTGGTGGGTCAGCGCGGCGTACCCGAGGGTGATGGTCAGCGTGTAGGGGTGGGCCAGGGCGCGGGCCCGGGCGATGGCCTCCGCCGCGCACTCGCGCGCGGTGTCCGGGCTGCCCAGCAGCCAGTGCGCGTGCGCCGACCAGGCCAGGGCGTGCACGGCGGGGTGGCTGCCGATGCTCAGGGACGCCTCGTCGGCGCCCAGGGCCGTGGCCTGCGTCGAAGTGCGCCAAGGAGTCCGCGGGACGGCCGAGCGACAGCGTGGAGCCCCCACCGGCGAAGTGCGCCTGCGCCCGCAGCAGGTCCGGTGCGGCTCCCGGATCGGTGACGGACTCGCTCAGGGCCAGCGCCTTCACGGCGATCTCGTGGGCGCGGAGGATGTCGCCCTGCACGAACCGGGCGGCCCACAGGCCCACGAGCGCATCGACCGTGGTCGGGACCATCGCGGCCTGCTCCGCGAGCGCGACGACCCGGCTCAGGGCGTCGGCCAGGTCGGGGTCCGAGTAGCCGCGCGAGGCGTTGAGCGCGCGGGCCAGGCCGGTGAGCGAACGGATCTCGCGCGCGTCCCGGCCGGCGCCCGGCGGCAGGTCGGCCAGGAGCCCCAACGACCGGCCGAACAGCTCGACCGCGTCGGAGTAGGCGAAGACGTCGTCGGCGAGCACCGCCGCGCGGTGGAAGAGCTCGCAGGCCCGGTCCGGCGACCCGGCTCGGGCGTACTGGTCGGCCAGCCGCCCGGCCACCGGGTCGAGGTCGTGGGCGTGCAGCTGCTCCAGGGCGGTGGCCAGCCGCTGGTGCAGCAGCCACCGCGCCGGCGGCGTGAGCTGCTCGTACGCCGCTCGGCGCAGCAGGTCGTGGGAGAAGTCGTAGCGGTCGTGCTGGACCGCGAGGATCCGCAGCCGCCACAGCTCGTCGACGGCCTCGACGACGGCCTGCGGCGGCAGGTCGGAGGCGGCGCACAGCAGGTCCAGCCGGAACTCGCGCCCGACGGCCGAGGCGAGCTCCACCACGGCGCGGCACTCGGGGCCGAGCGCGTCGAAGCGGCCGCGCAGCACCGCCATCAGGTCCGGGGAGCCGGCGGTGAGCCGCTCCCCGTCGGGGTCGCGGCGCACCGCCTCGACCAGGTGCAGCGGGAAGCCGCCCGCGGCGGTGTGCAGCAACGTGGCCTGCTCGCGTCCCGATCCGCGGCGAGAGCCGGTGCAGCAGCTCGGCGCTGCCGTCCGGCCCGAGGGGGCGCACGGCCAGCTCGCGCACCGGGGCCACCGCGCGGGCGCGGCGTACCCACGCGGTGTGGGCGGGGCTGGCGGTCAGCTCGTGGGAGCGGGCGGTGAGCAGCACCAGCACCGGGCGCCGGGGCTGGAGGCTGCGCAGGAAGGTCAGCAGCTCGAGGGTCTCCTGGTCGCACCACTGCAGCGTTCTCCAGGACCAGCACCACGGGCCGCCCGGGCGGGCGCAGCGCCTCGCACAAGCCGTGGAAGAAGTGGTGGCGCTGCCAGACGTCGACGACGCCCCGGGTGTCGGCGGAGCGCAGCTGGGCGTCGTCGCCGGGCAGCAGCCGCTCGACCTCGGTGCGCCAGCGCGGCGGCAGCGTCTCCGGCCAGCCGCTCAGCGCCGGCTCGCCCAGCCACTCCGCGACCGGACGCCAGCGGCAGCCGGTCGGCGGTGCCGTAGCAGTGCGCCGTGGCGACCCGCCGCACCACGAGCGGTCACGCGGTGCAGCAGCTCGTCGGACCAGGCGGGACTTCCCGACGCCGGGCTCGCCGGTGACCAGCACCGTGCGCAGCGCGCCACCGCTCGACGTCGACGTAGACCCGCTCGAGCCACTCCAGCTCGCGCTCGCGCGCCACCAGACCGCTGCGCGGCGGCCCCGCGGTGACCCGCGGAGGCCGGAGGGGACGGTCGGGTCGGGGTTCGTCGTCGTCCTCCGCCGGCGCGACCAGGTCGTCGCGCAGTCGCTGGCTCTCCGGGTCCGGGGCCACGCCCAGCTGCTCCTCGAGCACGGCCGCGCACCGGTGGTAGGTGCTCAACGCGCCGGCTCGGTCGCCGTGGGCGGCCTGCAGGCGCATCAGCTCGCGGTAGGCGGTCTCGTCCAGCGGGTCCAGGGCGATGCGCCGTCGGGCGACCCGGACCGCGAGGTCCCAGCGCTGGGCGGCCGCGGCGGCAGCGGCCACCCGGGCGCACAGGTCGCGCGCCGCGTCGACGAGGGCCGCGCGCTGCTCGAGGACCCAGTCGTCGTAGAGGCCGGGAAGCAGGTCGCCGCCGTAGTCGGTCAGCGCCTGCTCGCCGTGGGCGAGCAGGGCGTCGCCGTTGCTCGAGGTCGAGCCGCCCGCGCGCTCACGACCGGCCAGGTGCTCGCTGAGGTCGACGCGGCACGCACCGGCGCCGGTCCAGGTCAGGTCGGTGCTGGTGACGACGAGGGAGCCGTCGTCGTCGAGCAGCCGACGCAGCTCGAGCAGCTCGCGCCGCAGGTTCGTCAGGGCCTGCTGCTGCTCGGAGTCGGGCCAGAACGTCTCAGCGATCCTGGTCCGCGGCTGGGGGGCGCCCGGGTGCAGGGCGAGGTAGGCGATGAGCGCGAGGGTGCGTGTCGAGCGGGTGCGCACCTCCCCGGTGACGTCGTCGACGGCGCTGCGTTCGCCCAGGACACTCACGCGCAGCATGCCTTCGACTGTGCGCCTCAAAGGCGGTCGCGTCGACCCCATTGCGGACCGGTCCCCGAGGGGTGGGTCAGGATCCCTAGCATTGGTGACATGACGCAGCAGCCGTTCTCCCGTCCAGGTGCCATCGACCTCTCCGCTCTCAAGCGCCCCGCCCAGCCCGCACCCGGCCGGCCCGGTGCCCCCGGGGCGCCGGTGCGCCCGCTGCTGGGGCTCCCGCGGCCGGCACCGGGGCCTACGTCCTGCAGGTCGACGAGCAGAACTTCCAGAGCACCATCGAGGCGTCGATGACCGCCCCGGTGCTGCTGGCGTTCTACTCGCGCACCCAGATGCCCGAGAGCGCCCAGATGGCCGACGACCTCGCGGCCCTCGCCGACGAGTTCGAGGGCCGGTTCCTCGTCGGTCTCGTCGACGTCGACGCGGCCCCGCAGATCGCGCAGGCCGTGCAGGTCCAGACGCTGCCCTACGTGGTCGCCGTGCTCGAGGGCCGCCCGGCGCCGCTGCTGCAGGACGTCGTGCCGCTCGAGGAGCTGCGCGGTGCGCTGACCCAGGTGGTCCAGCAGCTCACCACCCAGGGCATGACCGGTCGGCACCAGCCCCGCCAGGGCGAGGCCGGCGGCGAGGGCGACGCGGAGGAGCAGGTCGACCCGCGCTACGCCGCCGCACAGGACGCGCTCGGCGAGGGCGACATCGACGCGCGCGGTCGCGGAGTACCAGAAGCTCGTGGACGCCAACCCGGCCGACGTCGAGGCCACCGCCGGCCTCGCGATCGCCAAGGTCATGCAGCGCACCCAGGGCGTCGACCTGCACGCCGCGCGGGCCGCGGCCGCCGCGAACCCCGACGACGTCGCGGCCCAGACGCTCTGCGCCGACCTCGACCTCGCCGGCGGGCACGTCGACGACGCCTTCAACCGCCTCGTCGACCTCGTGCGCCGCACCAGCGGTGACGACCGCACCGCGGCCCGCGAGCACCTGCTCGGGCTCTTCGCCGCCGTCGGCAACGACGACGAGCGGGTGCTGCGCGGTCGCAGAACCTCGCCTCGGCCCTGTTCTGAGCGGTGGCCCTCCGCGGCTTCGTCGCCGGCGCGACGTACGTCGGCGACGGGTTCGCGATGTGGCGGCGCCGGCCGGGGCTGATGCTGCTCGGCATGGTGCCGGCGCTGCTGGTGCTGCTGGTCGTGCTCGGCGCGCTGGTCGCGCTGCTGCTCCACCTCCCGCGAGCTGGTCGCCTGGGCCACGCCGTTCGCCGACGGCTGGGCCGACGCGCTGCGTGCCCTGCTGCGAGTGGGGCTGGGGGTGCTGGTGGTCGTGGCGTTCCTGGTGCTGACCTCGGTCAGCTTCACCGCCGTGACGCTCACCGTCGGGGACCCGTTCTACGAGCGGATCTGGCGCGCGACGGAGACGATGCTGGGTGGCGAGGTGCCCGAGTCGGGCCTGTCGTTCTGGCGCTCGGCCGCGGACTCCCTGGTCCTGGTGCTCGTCGGGCTGCTCACCGCGGTGGGTGTCTTCGTGGTCGGGCTGCTGCCCGTCGTCGGCGCGGTCATCGGCGCGGTGGCCGGTCTCGCCATCTCCGGCCGGCTGCTGGCCGGTGAGCTGCTGGCCCGCCCGCTGGAGGCGCGTGGGATGGACCGGCACGCCCGCCGCGAGGCGCTGCGGGCCCACCGGTCGACGGTGCTCGGCTTCGGCATGAGCACCCAGCTGTGCTTCCTGGTGCCGCTTCGGCGCCGTCGCGGTCATGCCGGCCGCCGTCGTCGGCGCCACGCTGCTCGCCCGCGAGGTGCTGGGGGAGCCGGTGCCGCGCGAGCTGGTCCGCTCCTGAGTCGGACTGGTGTGTCCGCGGTCCGGATGCCGTTCCCAGCCCCTCGGGCCGACCGGATCTGCCGATGAGCCGAGCGCGGCGACGGGTGGTTCGAGACCGGACTGCGGGACTAGCATCGAAGGGTGCAAGCAGACGACAACCGCCCGAGCGGAGCCAAGGTCACGAAGGACTTCAACAGACTTCCGCCCAGCGTGCGGCTTGACGAGACCATCACCAGTGTCGACCCCGAGCCGGTGCCGGATCCCCAGGCGGGCCGGAACGTGGACCAGCACCAAGCCCTGCGCGACGACTGACCAAGATCCCATCCAGGCGCCATCGAGCGCGCCTGCGCATGCCGCGATGCACCCGGTCCTGCCGAGATCTGCGCGGCTCAGGAGCGAACTCCCGGGCCTCCGTAGTCGAACGGGCACAACGGCGTCGCCCCCGGTGGAAGCCGCGTCCCGCACGGGAGCCCTCCGCCCGACGGGTCGTTGTGCCCGTTCGACTACGACCTGCTCGGGCCGAACTGACGCGGGGGCTGGCATCCGGTCAGGCCGCGATCCTCGTGCTGGCGCAGGGGGTCTCCATCGTTGTGATGTCATGTCGGATCGGGGAGATGCCTGTTCGGAACGGATTGTCCGGTGAACGGAACTCGTTCATCGATGCGGCCCTACAGGCAGGCGGCTGACCCACCACAGCGCCACCTCCAGTGTCGCGCGGGCGGACTGGAGCCAGTTCATGATGCCGCCGCCGAAGAGCGTGTGGGGGTGCGTCCGGGTCTGCCGCGATCCGCGGGCGACCGTCGATGAGCAGACGGCCCTGGAAGCTCGAGCCGGCGTCCCGAAAGCGATCGGGTTGAGCCGATGCGGGCGCCCGAAGTGGGCTTCTCCCGGGTGTCCCGACAACGGCTTCGGGAGCAAGGTCTCGGCGCCTGTCAGCCCCCTGGGGTGTAGCGGGTGAGAACGCAGAACTCATTGCTCTCGGGGTCATCGGGCCCCACCAGCCAGCACTCCTCCTCATCGGGTCCCATCTCCGCCTCGTCAAGGAGTTGCAAGTCATCGAGCACTAGCGCCCAGCACCTGACTTGGGCGTGGCGGGAGCTCTGAAGCGCCGAGGCGCCCTCGGCTGCTGCACAGCACGCGCCGGAGACGCTCGCTCCCTGCTCCGAGTTCCTCGCGCGGACAGCGTTCAGGTGGTTGAGAAAGTAGTCGAAAAAGGTTTCGTCAGGCCTGTGGAAAACCGCCTCTGACCTGCTTGTTTGTCGGTGGCGCCTGGGAGACTTCTCTCATGGCCACCCTCGCGGCGCACCCCATCGACGGGGCCGTCGCGCGCGTGCACTCGGTGTTGGACGAGGTCGCCCAGACGCCGACCTGGTCGATGGGCCAGGAGACGACCGCGCGGGTGCTGGTGGAGATCGCGCGGGCCGAGGCCCGGCTCGTGGAGCTGCGCTCGCGGACGCTGGCGCATGCCGAGGAGGTGGCGGTGCAGGAGCGCAACGCCTCGCCGTCGCTGGCGGTGTGGCACGCCAACGCGACCGGGTCGACGAAGCGCGAGTCGTTCCGCGAGGTGCGCCTCGCCACCGGCCTGGCCCGGTACGGGGTGGTGCGGGAGGCGCTGGGGCGCGGTGACCTGGTGGCCGAGCAGACAACGGTGATCGTCAACGCGCTCGATGCGTTGCCCGACGACCTCGACAGCTCGGTGCTGGAGCAGGCCGCGAAGGCGTTGGTCGCGTTCGCCGAGGTCCACGACGCGCGAGCGTTGAAGATCCTGGGGCGTCGCATCCTCGAGGTCGTCGCCCCCGAGGTCGCCGAGGCGTGGGAGGCCGAGCAGCTGGCCAAGGCCGAGCGTGAGGCCGAGAAGGCGGTGGCGTTCCGGATCCGTGAGGATGACCAGGGCCGCTGCAAGGGGTCCTTCACGGTGCCGCTGCTGGTGGGGCAGATGCTGGAGCGGGCGCTGATGGCGTTCGCCGCCCCCAAGCACCAGATCGCCCAGCGCGCCGGGCAGGACGAGCAGGCGTCGGTGCCGGTCCGCCGTCCCACGGCGCAGCGACTGGGCGCGGCGTTCGTGGAGCTCATCGAGCGCCTCGACCCCGGGGTCCTGCCGCGGGCGGGTGGGGTGAACGCGACCGTCGTGGTGACCATGAGCCTGGCCTCGCTCATGGGCGGACTGGCCGCGGCGACCCTCGACACCGGCGCCCGCGTCAGCGCCGCGACCGCACGACGGATGGCGTGCGAGTCCGGGATCGTCCCGGTGGTGCTGGGCGGGGAGAGCCAGCCCCTGGACGTGGGCCGCGCGAAGAGGTTCTTCACCTACGCCCAGCGGATCGCGCTCGGTGTGCGCGACCGCGGCTGCACCGCCCAGGGCTGCGAGGCCCCGCCGGCGATGTGCCACGCCCACCACGACGACCCCTGGTCCCACCACGGCCGCACAGCAGTGCAGCGGGGCCGGCTGCTGTGTCCCTTCCACCACCGGCGCATCCACGACCCCGACTACGAGGCGCAGATCCAGCCCGACAACGAGGTCCGGTTCCACCGACGAACCTAGGACACGTCCGCTCGTGCGTGCTGCCGGCTAGCCCCGACCGCTCTCGGTGTACGCCGGACCGCCGGTGCCGAGGTTGGCCAGCGCCGACTCGATGCGCCGGGCGGTGAAGTCCGCAGCCCGCTCGCGGACCTCCTCGACCGTGCAGAACTGCGCGGATCGGATCTCACGGGCCTGCTTGACGATCGCGTCGGTGATCGATGCGTCGTGCACACCGCCGTCGAAGACCAGGCACAGCGCGTCGTCCCAACCGCCCCAGGTGGGCAGCCAGTCGGTGAGGACCAGGGGGCCGGCGGGGATCTCCAGGGCCAGCTCCTCGGTGACCTCGCGGGCCACCGCGACCTGCGGCGACTCGCCGACCTCGACGACCCCACCGGGCAGGTCCCAGTCCTCCTTGTAGGTCAGCTGGCACAGCAGGACCCGGCCGTCGTGGTCGCGCACCAGCATCTGGCTGATCGCCCGCTTCCGCGGCAGGAAGGAGTTCAGCAGCGCCCGGAAGGCCCCGGGCTCGCTGAGCGGCGGGTCGGTCGCGAGCCGCGCGAGGACGACGTACCCCTCGGTGGTGCGCTCGTCGGGCACCATCCGCTCCAGACCCTCGCGGCGCAGCCCGGCGCGGGTGGCCACCCGCAGGGCACTCTCGGCGTCGACCGGGATCCGTGCCTCGACCCGGCTGACGCCCAGGCCGCCCTCGTGCTCGGCGCTGAGCGACCAGTCGACCAGGACCCGCAGCGCGCGGGTGGCGTAGCCGCGGCCCCGCTGGGAGTCCTCGAGGCCGCCCTCCAAGCGGACGGTCGCGTCGTCCTTGCGCACCACGGTGAGGGTGCCGACCTCGTGGTCCTCGACGGTGATGACGAAGGGGAGCGAGGCGTCCTGGTCGGCGGCGCCGGGGCGCAGCGTGACCGTGCCATCGGTCAGTGTGGGCTGCTCTCGGGTCACGGGATCACCCTAGCCAGCGGGGGTTCCCGGAACGTCTGTGCCCTGGCACGATCATCGGGTGGCCGCCCCCGACCCGACCCCTCCCTCCGCCGGTGCGCCCCGACGCGCGTTGGTCGTGGAGGGCGGGGCCACCCACGTGCTCGCCGCCGCACGGTGCCTGGCCCGAGCCGGCTGGGAGGTCGGGGTCGCGACGACGGGCGATCGTCCGCGCACCTCTCGCGCGGTCCGGCGCTGCCACCAGGTGCCCCCCGCCGAGGTCGCTCCCGACGCCTGGGTCGACAGGGTGGCTGGGCTCGTGGCCCGGCACGGGTACGACGTGGTGTTCGGCGCCGACGACATCGAGGTGCTGCTGCTCTCGGCCCGACGTGCCGAGATCGGCTGCGTGGTGCCCTACGGCGCGCACGCGGACGTCGTGCGAGCCATCGACAAGCTGGAGCTGGTGCGTGCCGCCGAGGGCGTCGGACTCGGGGTGCCCCGCACCGAGGAGGCCACGGCGTCGGCGCTCGCCGCGGTCGACGGCCCCGTGGTCGTCAAGGCACGACTGCACTGGGACCCGGCCAGCGCCGGCGACGGCCGACACCTGCTGGCCGAGGTCTGCACGAGCGCGGCGGACGCCACCCGGGCTGCCCGCGCGATGGCCGACGGCGGCGGGGTGCCGCTGCTCCAGGAGGCGCTGGACGGTGAGCTGAGCGCCCTCTCGCTGGTGCGCGACCGCGACGGACGGGTGCTCGGCGTGGTCCAGCAGCGCAGCCCCCGGCTCTCGCGGCGGCGTACGAGCTGCCGGGCGGTGACCGTTCCGGTCGACGCGGACCTGCTGGCAGGGGTCGAGCGGTTGCTGGCCGAGCTCGGCTGGTGGGGGTTGGCGAACCTGCAGTTCCTCACGGTGCCGGGGGACCGGCCGCGGCTGATCGACCTCAACGGGCGGTTCTACGGCAGCCTCGCGCTCGCGGTCGCCAGCGGCGTTCCGCTGCCGGACCTGTGGGGTCGCACGGCCCTGGGCGAGGTCGTCGAACCGGTGCCCCCCGCGCAGGTGGGGGTGCGCTTCCAGTCGTTCTTCGAGGACCTGTCCCGCGCCCGGCTGGAGCGGCGGGGCGGGCTGTTCCGCGACGTCGTGTCCACGGTGGCCCACCTCCCCGGCGCGGCGCACCCGCACGCCGACCTGCGCGACCCGGGCCCCGGGCTGCGGCTGCTGCGCGACAAGGTGGTGCGCCGTGGGTGAGCCGAGCGCCGAGCTGCTGGACGTGCGCTCGCTCGAGCCGACGACCCTCCACGCCTGGGAGCGGCTGGCCGAGGACGCCCTGGAGCCCAACCCCTTCTTCACCCCCGGACCGGTGCTGGCCTCCGCCCGGCACCTGGTCGGCGGGGAGCAGGACCGCCTCCTCGTCGTCCGCCGGGGCGAGGCCCTCGACCTCGTGCTGCCGGTGCGCCGCGTCCGCGGCTACCGCCGCGTCCCGGTGCCGACGGTGCGGGCCTGGGGCCACGACGACGGCTTCCTGGACACCCCGCTGCTGCGTGACGGCGACCCGGAGGGGGCGTGGTCGGCGGCCCTGGACCTGCTCCGCGGCCGGGGCGCGTGGTGGTGGAGCTTCGAGCAGCTGGGCGCCGACGGGCCGGTGCGGGCCTCGCTCGAGGCGGCTGCCCGTCGACGGGGCCGGCGTCCGCTGGTGCTGGGCTCGGTCCCGCGCCCGGTGGTGCGGCGCCGAGCCGAGCCGACCTACCTCGACGACCGGATGAGCTCGTCGCAGCGACGTCGCCTGGGCCGGTTCCGTCGTCGGCTGGAGCGCGAGCTGGAGGCACCGGTGCAGGTGGTCGACCGGGCCGCGGACGACCTCGAGGGAGCGATCGACCGGTTCCTCGCGCTCGAGGCCGGGGGCTGGAAGGGCGAGGCCGGCACCGCCCTGCTCGTCGGACCCGCGGCGGGCCGCGCACTTCCGGGAGACCGTGCTCGACGCCGGCCGTCGGGGTCGCGTCCAGCTGTGGGAGCTGGGCACCCGGAGCACCGTGGCGGCCGCGCTGTGCGCGGTCGTGGAGGGCGAGGGCGTCTTCCACCTCAAGACGGCCTACGACGAGCGGTTCGCGTCCAGCTCTCCGGGTGTGCAGCTCGAGGTCGCCGCGCTGGAGGCCTTCCACGACGATCCCCGGCTGCAGTGGATCGACTCCTGCGCCGGTGGGCGCGCCACCACGCCCTCGGCGCGGCTCTACCCCGACCGCCGGTCCATGGAACGGGTCCTCGTGCCCCTGGGCGGCACCGCTTCGCGCCTGGCGGCGGCGGGGCTGCAGCGGGCGATGCGGCGGCGCGATGGATGAGGCTGCCGCGGCCGAGGTGCTGAGCGCCCTCGCGGCGGCTGCGCCGGACGCCGTCCTGCTCTGGCGAGGGGAGGGCCTCGGCGGCTCGGACCTCGACGTGGTGGTGCTCGCCGAGGGCGGGGCGCGGGTGTCCCGGGTGCTGCGCGAGCTCGGTCTCGCGCCGGCGCCCCAGGGGCCGGGGCGGTTCCTGTGGCGGCGGTTGCCGGCCAAGGACGTCGTGGTCGACGTGCTGCTCGAGCACGCGTGGCCGGCGATGTACCCGCCGCTGGCCGGGGTGCTGGCGCGGGCGGAGCGCGGGCGGCTCGGGCTGCTCGTCGGCGGCTCCCGACGACCGGCTCCGGGTGCACGCGGCTGAGGCCGTGGCGGGCTGGCCGTGGCCGCGAGGCGCCGCCCGCATCACGGCGCTGGTCGAGGACACCGCGGGGGAGGTGCTGGCCCGAGTCGACGAGCACGACCCGGCGCTGGCGCGGCTGGCACGGCGAGCCGCGAGCTCCGGCAGCCCGCACCCCGAGCAGGAGCGGCTGCCGCTGCGCGACGCGGCGCGGGCCGCCACCGGGTCGCCGTACGCTCGCCGGGCACTGCGGTGGCGGCTGCACGGTGAGCCGGTCTCCCGCCCACCGGGGGCGGCCCCGACGGGCGGCGCGCGGCTGGTGGCCCTCAGCGGCATGGACGGGGCGGGGAAGTCGACCGCCGCCCTGGCCCTGCTCGACCGCGCCGAGGCCCGGGGGGAGCCCGCGGTGGTGCACTGGACCCGCCTGGCCCGCGACCTCGGGGTGCTGGCGCCCCTCGGTCGGCTGGCCCGCCGGCTGACCGGCCGCTCGCGTCCGGTCTCGCAGCCCTACCGGCCCGAGGACGCCGACGACGCCGCCGACGCCGGGCCCGAGCACGGTCCTGCGCACACCGGCGCCGCGCCCACGGCCTCGGGCGGCCGGCGCCTCGTCGAGGGTGCCTGGGTCGTCGCGGTGGCGCTCTCCGGGGTCCGCAACGCTCGCCGCGCGCGTGGGCTGCAGCGCAGCGGCGTGCACGTGGTGTGCGACCGCTGGTTGCTCGACGCCCTGGTGGACCTGCGGATCCGCTACGGCCACCACCCCGCGGCCGAGTGGGTGCTGCGCCGCGGGTTCCCCCGGGCCGACCTCGCCGTGCTGCTCCGGGTGGACCCGGCGACGGCGGCGGCCCGCAAGCCCGGCGACCAGCGCGACGACGTCCTGCTCACCATGGGGGAGCACTACGACGGGCTCGTCGCCGACCTCGACGTCCGGGTGCTCGACGCCGGGCGGGCCGGCGACCAGGTGGTCGCCGACCTGCTGCGCCTGGTCGAGGAGCGCTGAGCGCGGGGCCTCAGGTCTTGCGGAACCACACGGTGGCCAGTGGCGGCACCGAGATGTCGGCGTGGGCCGGCTGCCCGGCGTGCTCGCCCTCGACCGCGGTCACCGCGCCGTAGTTGCCCACGCCCGAGCCGGTGTAGGCCTCGGCGTCGGTGTTGAGCACCTCGGTCCCACTCTCCGGTGGTCGGCAGCGCGAGCCGGTAGCCGTGGTGCGGCACCGCCGAGAAGTTCGAGACGCAGACCAGGTCGGGCGCGCCCTCGGCCCGCCGCACGAACGAGAACGTGTTGCGCCCGGCGTCGTTGCCGTCGAGCCACACGAAGCCGCTCGGGGGAGTGGTCCGCGGCCCACAGCGCCGGCGGTGTCGACGTACGTGCGGTTGAGGTCGCGCACGAGGTCGTGCACGCCGCGGTGCTCGGGGTGGTCGAGCAGCCACCAGTCGAGCTCGCGGGCCTCGGCCCACTCCGACTCCTGGCCGATCTCGACGCCCATGAACAGCAGCTGCTTGCCCGGGTGGGCCCACATGTAGGCCAGGTAGGCGCGCAGGTTGGCCAGCTGCTGCCAGCGGTCGCCGGGCATCTTGCGCAGCAGCGAGCCCTTGCCGTGCACGACCTCGTCGTGGCTGATCGGCAGCACGAAGTTCTCGGAGAAGGCGTAGACGAGCGAGAAGGTCATCTCGCCGTGGTGGTAGGCGCGGTGCACGGGGTCGTTGGCCAGGTAGGCCAGCGAGTCGTTCATCCAGCCCATGTTCCACTTGAAGCCGAAGCCGAGACCGTCGTCGCTCGGTGGAGCGGGTCACGCCCGGCCACGAGGTCGACTCCTCGGCGATGGTCATCACGCCCGGCACCCGCCGGTAGACGGTGGCGTTCATCTCCTGGAGGAACTGCACCGCCTCGAGGTTCTCGCGCCCGCCGTGGATGTTGGGCGTCCACTCGCCCTCCTCGCGGGAGTAGTCGAGGTAGAGCATCGAGGCGACGCCGTCGACGCGCAGGCCGTCGACGTGGAACTCCTCGCACCAGTAGACGGCGTTGGCGTAGAGGAAGTTGCGCACCTCGCGCCGACCGAAGTTGAAGATGTGGCTGCCCCACTCCTTGTGCCAGCCGCGCTGGGGGTTGGGGTCCTCGTAGAGCGGGGTGCCGTCGAAGCGGGCCAGCGCCCACTCGTCGGTGGCGAAGTGGCCGGGCACCCAGTCGAGGATGACGCCGACGCCGGCCTGGTGCAGCCGGTCGACGAGCAGCCGGAAGCCGTCGGGGTCGCCGAAGCGCGCGTCGGGGGCGAAGTACGACGTCACGTGGTAGCCCCACGAGCCGCCGAAGGGGTGCTGCATCACCGGCATCAGCTCGACGTGGGTGAAGCCGAGGTCGACGACGTAGTCGACGAGGTCGTCGGCCATCTGCTCCCAGGACCACATCGACCCGTCGTGGTTCTTCTTCCACGAGGCGAGGTGCACCTCGTAGACGCTCATCGCGCGAGGTGACCGGCTGCTTCTCGGCGCGCGCGGTCATCCAGGCGTCGTCGCCCCAGGTGTAGGAGGACTCGAAGACGCGCGAGGCGGTGCTCGACGGCTTCTCGGCCCAGGCGGCCATCGGGTCGGCCTTGTCGCGCCACTGCCCGTCGGCGGCCAGCACCGCGAACTTGTACGACGTGCCGCTGCCGACGTCGGGCACGAACAGCTCCCAGACCCCCGAGGTGCCCGAGCTGGCGCATCGGGTGCTCGCGGCCGTCCCAGGAGTTGAAGTCGGCCTTGACCCGCACCCCGCGGGCCGACGGCGCCCACACCGCGAAGGAGGTGCCGCTGACCGAGCCGCCGGGGGTGCCGGGTGCGTCGTAGTGGTGCACGTGGGCGCCGAGCACCGTCCACAGCTGCTCGTGGCGGCCCTCGTTGATCAGGTGCAGGTCCATCTCGCCCAGCGTGGGCAGGAAGCGGTAGGGGTCGTCGGAGTCCCAGGGCTCGCCCTCGTAGCTGACCGCGAGCTGGTAGGCGGGCACCTCGGCGACCGGCAGCACGCCGACCCACACGCCCTCGTGCTCGTGGTCGAGCGGGGTCTCGCCCCACTCGCCGGACACGGTGACGCTGGAGGCCAGCGGACGCAGCACGCGCACCGTGACCGCGCCGTCGTGCGGGTGCGGGCCGAGGACGACGTGCGGGTGCCCGTGCTCGCCGCGGACGAGCTGGTCGAGCTCGTCGCGGGGGACCGGGAGGACGGCGGGGCGGGGAGTCTGGGTCATGACGCTCCGATCTCGGCCACGGCCCGGAGCGGGATGTCCACCCAGGTCGGCCGGTTGCGGGTCTCGTAGACGGTCTCGTAGACGGCCTTGTCGGCGACGTAGGCGTCGCAGCAGCGTCCGGTGCTCGGGGCTGATGTCGTTCGCCGGCGTAGGCGACGAGGAAGTGGTTCTTGCTGCGGTTGGCCCACTCGGCGGCCTTGCGGGTGCGCAGCTCGACCCCGTCGGGGTCGTCCTCGGCCCAGGTCCGCTCGACCACGCGCGGGGCGTAGTCGAAGGAGCGCAGCATCCCGGCGACGTCGCGCCAGGGCGAGTCGGGCAGCAGCCGCTCGTGCGAGCGGCTTGGCCGGCTCGCCCTCGAAGTCGACGATCTTCCAGCCCAGGGCGGTGCGCAGGGTCTGGCCCAGGTGCAGGTCGCCGTGGACCCGCTGGACCGGCACCTCGCCGAGCGCCCGCACCCGCTCGAAGAGCGCCTCGAGCGCGCCGCGGTGCGCCTCCAGCCCGGGGGCGGCAGCGAGGGCCGCCGGGAGCCGGCCGCTCATCGTGGCGGCCAGGTCGGCTCCGGGCACGCGGAGCCGGTGGGGAAGTGCTCCGCGAGCAGGTCGTGCACCGCGCGCAGGGTGTGACCCAGCCGGGTGGCCTCGCCGGCGAAGTCGCCGCCGGCCTCGGAGGCGTGCAGGTCGGGCTCGCGGAAGAGGTCGCGGACGCTGGCGAGCGCGAGGTCCCAGCCGTCGGAGGCGGTGCGCAGGAACTGCTGCAGCATCGCCAGCTGCATCACCCCGCCCGGCCCGGGCCGGTCGGTGCCCTCCTCGCGCTGCTCGGGGTCGACCCAGTCCACCCAGCCGTAGAGCGCGGCCACGTCGGTCGAGCCGACCCGGCTGAGCACCTCGTGCACCTGCACGTCCGGGTTGACCCCGGGCGTGACCTTGCGGAACACCTTCATCAGGGCGTCCTCGCCGAAGGCGACCGAGGAGTTCGACTGCTCGCCCGAGAACAGCGTCGAGTGCGTGTCGAGGTCGAGGTCGTGGCCCGCGCAACCGGTGGAAGGCCAGCGAGCTGGCGCCGTCGACGAGGTTGCCGCCGGCCTCGCCGGCGGCCCGGTCGAAGGAGCGCAGCCAGCAGGCCATCGCCTCCCGGTCGTGCAGCGCGTCGTAGCCGTGCAGCGAGCCGCGGTCGGGGTCCTCCCAGGTGGCGATCAGCGCGTGCTCGAGCCGCTGCTGCGGCTCGGGGTAGAGCGCCAGCGGCACCTGGTAGTGCTCCACGTGGTCGTCGGCGCCGGCCACGACGTCGTCGTAGGTCACCTCGACCAGGCAGAGCAGCACCACCGGCCCGTCCGCGACGGCGCCCGGGACCGTGCCCACGCGGCGTACGCCGGTGACGGTGAAGGGGCGGCCCTTGCCGCCGAACCACCGGGTGCGGCCCAGGTAGTCGACGAAGACCTCGCGGTCGGGGGCCACAGGCTGGTCGGGCGTGCTCGTCGGGTCGGTCACAGCAGCTGACCCTCCTCGTGGTGCTCCGGCGTGGTGAGCCGGAACCAGTAGAAGCCGTAGCCGGCCAGGGTGAGCAGGTAGGGCAGCTCGCCGATCTCGGGGAACGGCACGCCGCCGATGATCTCGATCGGGCGGCGGCCCTCGAAGCGGCGCAGGTCGAGCTCGACCGGCTGCGGGAAGCGCGAGAGGTTGTTGACGCAGAGGATGACGTCCTCGTGGCCGTCCTCGTCGACGTGCTCGCGCACGTAGGACAGCACCGTGGAGTTCGAGCCGCCGAGGTCGTGGAACTCGCCGAGCCCGAACGCCGGGTGGTGGCGGCGGGCCTGGATCATCCGGCGCGTCCAGTGCAGCAGCGAGGAGGGGTTCTCCATCTGGGCCTCGACGTTGACCGACTCGTAGCCGTAGATCGCGTCCTGGACCACCGGCAGGTCGAGCCGGCCGGGGTTGGCCGAGGAGAAGCCGGCGTTGCGGTCGGAGGTCCACTGCATCGGGGTGCGCACCCCGTCGCGGTCGCCGAGCCAGATGTTGTCGCCCATCCCGATCTCGTCGCCGTAGTAGAGGACGGGGGAGCCGGGCAGGCTCAGCAGCAGCGCGTTGAACAGCTCGATCTGGTTGGTGTCGTTGTCGAGCAGCGGCGCCAGGCGCCGGCGGATGCCGATGTTGGCCTTCATCCGCGGGTCCTTGGCGTACTCCGACCACATGTAGTCGCGGTCCTCGTCGGTGACCATCTCGAGGGTCAGCTCGTCGTGGTTGCGCAGGAAGATGCCCCACTGGCAGTTGTGCGGGATCTCCGGGGTCTGCTCGAGGATCTCCGAGATCGGGTAGCGCGACTCGCGGCGCACCGCCATGAAGATGCGCGGCATCACCGGGAAGTGGAAGGCCATGTGGCACTCGTCGCCACCGGACTCGAAGTCGCCGAAGTACTCCACGACGTCCTGCGGCCACTGGTTGGCCTCGCACAGCAGCACCCGGCCGGGGTACTCCTCGTCGACGATGCGGCGCACCTTGCGGAGGAACTCGTGGGTCTCGGGCAGGTTCTCGCCGTTGGTGCCCGGGCGCTCGTAGAGGTAGGGCACCGCGTCGAGGCGGAAGCCGTCCAGGCCCATGTCGAGCCAGACCTTCATCGCCTCGATCATCGCGTCGTGCACCGCGGGGTTGTCGAAGTTGAGGTCGGGCTGGTGGTGGAAGAACCGGTGCCAGTAGTACTGCTGGCGCACCGGGTCCCAGGTCCAGTTCGACGGCTCGGTGTCGACGAAGATGATCCGCGCGTCCTGGTAGAGCTCGTCGGTGTCGGACCAGACGTAGAAGTCGCCGTAGGGGCCGTCGGGGTCGGACCGGCTGGCCTGGAACCACGGGTGCTGGTCGCTGGTGTGGTTCATGACGAAGTCGATGATCACGCGGATGCCGCGCTCGTGGGCCGCGTCGAGGAAGTAGTGGAAGTCCTCCATGGTGCCGATCGCCGGGAGCACCCCGGTGTAGTCGGCCACGTCGTACCCGCCGTCGCGCAGCGGGCTCGGGAAGAACGGCGGCACCCACAGGCAGTCGACGCCGAGCCACTCCAGGTAGTCGAGCTTCTCGACCAGGCCGCGGAAGTCGCCGGTGCCGTCGCCGTTGGAGTCGCGGAAGGAGCGGACCAGCACCTCGTAGAAGACCGCGGACTTGAACCAGTCGGGGGTCGCGTGGGCCGCGTGGCCGGCGTCGACGCCGGAGTCGGTGTGGCCGTCGACGACCGGGTCGTCGCCGAGGGGCGGGCCGTCGGCGTGGGCCACCTGCGCTCCGGGCGTGGTCCTTCGGGTCGGCTGGTCGTCGGTCACGCGGTCCTCCTGACGCTCAGCACGTGAGCGGGTTCGTGGTGGGGGTCGAGGCGCACGTAGTTGTGCTGGCCCCAGCTCCAGTCCTCGCCGGTGATCTCGTCGTGGACGACGAAGGTGTCGCCCCAGTCCATGCCCAGGGCGGGCAGGTCGAGGTGCACGGTCGTCTCGCGGGTCGCGTGCGGGTCGAGGTTGACGACCACGATGACGGTGTCGCTGGTCGGGTCGCCGGCACGGCCTGCTTGCTGAAGACCAGCACGTTCTCGTCGTCGCTGCAGTGGATCACCACGGTGCGCAGCAGCTGCAGCGCGCGGTGCTGGCGGCGGATCTCGTTGAGCCGGGTGAGGTACGGCGCGAGGGTGCGGCCCTCGGCCTCGGCGGCGTCCCAGTCGCGGATCCGGATCTGGTACTTCTCCGAGTCGAGGTACTCCTCGCTGCCGGGCTTGACCGCCACGTGCTCGAACAGCTCGTAGCCGGCGTACACGCCCCAGGTCGGCGAGCCGGTGGCGGCGAGCGCGGCGCGGATCTTGAACGCCGCCGGGCCGCCGTACTGCAGGTAGGCGTGCAGGATGTCGGGGGTGTTGACGAAGAAGTTCGGCCGCATCAGGTGGTCGGTCTCGGTGGAGAGCTCGGTGAGGTACTCCTCGATCTCCCACTTCGCGGTGCGCCAGGTGAAGTAGGTGTAGCTCTGGTGGAAGCCGACCGCGCCGAGCCCGCGCATCATCGCCGGGCGGGTGAAGGCCTCGGCCAGGAAGATCACGTCGGGGTCGGTGCGGCGGACCTCGCTCGAGCAGCCACTCCCAGAACGCCACCGGCTTGGTGTGCGGGTTGTCGACGCGGAAGATCCGCACGCCGTGCGACATCCAGAGCCGCACGATGCGCAGCACCTCGCGGCGGATGCCCTCGGGGTCGTTGTCGAAGTTGACCGGGTAGATGTCCTGGTACTTCTTCGGCGGGTTCTCGGCGTAGGCGATCGTGCCGTCGGCGCGGGTGGTGAAGAACTCGGGGTGCTCGGTGACCCACGGGTGGTCGGGCGCGGCCTGCAGCGCGAGGTCGAGCGCGACCTCGAGGCCGAGCTCGCCGGCGCGGGCGACGAAGGCGTCGAAGTCCTCGAACGTGCCGAGGTCGGGGTGGATCGCGTCGTGGCCGCCGTCCTTCGACCCGATCGCCCACGGCGAGCCGGTGTCGTCGGGGCCGGGGTCAGGGTGTTGTTGGGGCCCTTGCGGTTGACCTCGCCGATCGGGTGGATCGGCGGCAGGTAGATGACGTCGAAGCCCATCGCGGCCACCGCGTCGAGCCGCTTCGCCGCGGTGCGGAAGGTGCCGCTGGTGACCTTGCCGGTCGTCTCGTCGCGGGTGGCGCCCTCGGAGCGCGGGAAGAACTCGTACCAGCTGCCGAAGAGCGCGCGCTCGCGGTCGGCGTACGCCGGGAACGGGCCCTCGACGGTGACCAGCTCGCGGATCGGGTGGTCGTGCAGGACCGCGAGCCAGGGCGGGGTCCTGCAGCGCGGCCAGCCGGGCCTCGGCGGGCGGCTCGGTGTCCTGCGCGGCCTTGATCGCGGCCCGGAGCACCTTGCGGCCGCGGGTCGGCGGCGCTCGGGGCAGGTCGGCGAGCACCCGCTCGAGCAGCAGCCGGCCCTCGGTGAACATCAGCTCCACGTCGACGCCGGCGGGGATCTTGAGCCCCGCGTCGTGCTGCCAGGTGGCGAGCGGGTCCGACCAGGCCTGCACCTCGAAGGTCCAGGCGCCCTCGGCGTCGGGGGTCACCCAGGCGTCGTACCGGTCGGGTAGGTCCGTCCTGCTTGGTCATCCGCACCGGGGCGCGCGCGCTCGCCGTCCGGGCCGGTGAGCACCACCTCGGCGCCGACGCTTGTCGTGGCCCTCGCGGAACACGGTGGCCGTCACCGGGAAAGGGCTCACCGACGGTCGCCTTCGCCGGCTGTCGACCGAGGTCGACCAGCGGGCTGACGTCCATGACGGGGATGCGTCCGACCATGGCTCCAACCTTCCGACGCCAGCGCCCGTGCTGCAAGCCGCCACCGGGGTGAGAGGGACCGCAGCCGCTCGCAGGCGAGTGGTCACCGCCGACAATCCGGAGCGCGTCGAGGCTGTCGTCAGTGACGCACGCCTAGCCGCGGACGCCGCGAGGGGTCGGGCGGGCCTGTCGGCTCACCCGCCCCTCGGCGCGTCGTGCGGCGTGGATCAGTCGGGCGAAGACCTGCAGCTCGGAGGCGTGCACGATCGTGCCGCGGTCGGAGGCCGTGGCGCAGTCGGTGTCGTTGGGCGGGTCGTTGTCCTGCTCACCGGCGTAGCCGGGGGTGCCGGTGCACTGGTTCTCCAGGGTCACCAGACGCACCGCGGCGGCGCGTGGCCGGCTTGATCGCGAAGGAGCGCAGCGTCTGGTCGGGCGCGACCGGGCGGGGGCGCACGGCCGGGAAGGCGTCGTCCTTGGAGGTGTAGACCCGCTTCCACGTCGCCTTGGCCGAGTCGCAGCCCGTGATGCAGACCTCGATGGCGAACTGGCGCAGGGCGGTGAAGCGCGAGCCGGAGTCCGGGTCCTCGTCGGCCGCGAGCGGGATCGTCGTCGGCCGCGGCCGGGGCCGGGGTCAGCAGTGCGCTGACCTGGACCCGACGGATCGTGTGCGTGCCCTTGGCCAGGTCGACGGAGACGAAGGGCTGCGACTCGTCGACGTTGGTCTCGGTCACCGCGCCCCAGTTGGTGGCCTCCGTGCCGTCGATCAGGTGCGCGGTGTTGAGCGAGCCGGCGGTCGCGTCGATGACCTTGGCGCCGTTGGCCGCCGCGGCCAGGTTCTTCTGCTTGGTCAGGCGCACCGTCTTGCTTCTCGCCGGCGCTTGACCCGCAGCGTGAACCGCTTGAAGCCGCCCTTGCCGGAGGCGTAGAGCATCCGGTAGGTGCCCGGCACGAACTGCGCCGTGGCGTCGAGCTTCGGTCTTCGGCGAGGTGTCGGCGACGGGCGTGACCCGGGCCTCGTAGTCACCGACGTAGATCTTGCCGGTGCCGCGCGAGGCCTTGAAGGTGACCGTGCCGTTGCGCTGCTGCGGGGAGGCGAAGCCGCCCTTGACGTTGCTCGGAGTCGGCGTCCGGGGTGGACGCGTCCTTGCCCATGCCGCGCTGGGCGAAGGCCTTCCACATGACCTTGGTGTCCTGCGCCGCCGAAGCGCATCCGGTCGGCGGCGAGCATCGCGTCGCGGGCGTCGAGCATCGAGGTGGCGCCCTGCTGGAGCAGGAACGCGTCGAACATCAGCTGGACCCAGCGACGGTTGCCGGGGCAGTACTGCGGGGCGAGCGGGCTCGGCGTCGTCGGCGGCCTGGGCGCAGCGCAGCTGGAGGCGCTTGTCCTGGTACGGGAACGGCGCGTTGTGCTTCTGACCAGCGCCTGGCGCACCGACCACTGGGTGCCGTTCCAGATCTCGCCGTCGGCGTGCACCTCGGCGCCGGTGGTGTCGAAGCCGTAGTTGCCGTAGTTCAGCGGGTTCTTGTTGATCGCGTAGTCACGGATGGCGACGCGCTTGTTGCCGGTGGCGTAGACGCCGACGGCCCAGACGTTGCCGCCGTTGTCGTAGCCGTGGCTGAACTGGTACTCCGCGGCCACCAGGTCGCCCCACGACTCGCCCATGGCGCCGCCCTGCTCGGAGGTCAGGCCCTCGTCGGGCCCGGCGACCATGCGGTTGGTGATGGCGTGGGTGTACTCGTGGCCGACGATGCCCATGTCGAGCCCGCCGTCGGTGCACGGGGCGTAGAACGCGCCGGCGATCGGCTGGAAGAGGTACTGGTTGGTGATGCCGGGCACGCCGTCCTGCAGCGTGATCTGGTTGGCGTTGTCGCGGCCCAGGAACGACGGCTGCCCGCCGCTGAGCGCGCCGGCCTGGACGTTGCCGACCTCCTGGTCGCCCGCGACGCCGCCGCGGCCGAAGTTGTTGAGCTGCAGGTTGTAGTTCGACTCGGTGAAGCCGAGGTAGTAGCTGTAGTCGTGCATCCGGTTGTGCGAGACGAAGAGGTTCTGCGTCGAGAACTCGATGTCGTTGCCGCCCGGACGCAGCTGTGTCGGGTCGCACTTGGAGTTGTTCCACGCGTCGGTGAACTCGGCGGTGTACTCCCGCGTCGGGGACACCGGCGCCTGGAAGAGGCCGCCGGGGGTCAGCGGGCTGGCCCACGCCTCGTGGGTGTTGGCGTTGTTGCCGACGGTGGTCGCCGTGGTGGTGCCGGTCGCGTCCAGCGCGTCCCACGGGTAGGTGGCGGCGATGTTCTTCAGCGGCCCGGTGGGCAGCGTGCAGTCGGGGCCCGCGACCCAGCAGCCGATGACGGAGTTCTTCGGGACGGACTCGTTGTTCACCGACGTCATCGACGGGTTCGCGGGGAAGTAGCGCCACTGCGGCGAGAAGAGCTCGCCGCCGGCCGAGGGACCCTCCGAGTCGCTGGTCGAGAGCAGCAGTGAGTAGGTGCCCGAGACGGCGGAGGCGCTGTCGAAGGGGCAGACCTGCACGGCGTAGACGCCGGCCTTCAGCTTGTCCGAGGAGTACGTCGCCAGCTCGGGGCTGGTCAGCAGGTCCTGGGTGAACAGCAGCTGGCCCGAGGCGCCGAAGATCTTGACGGTGATGTCGTCGGCCGGCGTGCTCAGCCCCAGCGCGTTGATGGTGCGCGTCTTGTCGTCGGTGAGCTCGAAGTCGTGCTTGGGGCCGCACGAGTCGCCGGTGAAGCTGCCGGTGAAGACGTCGTTGACCTGGTCGTGCTCGACCTTGTTCTCCCGGTGCAGGACCGTGCCGGTCACGGCGTCGACCATGCACGGTGTAGGCGAAGGCGTCACCCGCGTCGCTGTCGACGACGTTGGCCTCGAGGACCGGTCGGACCGTGCCGTCGGCCAGGGCCAGCGCGCGCAGGCGGACCTGCTGCTGCTGGGCGAAGCCGGGGACGCTCAGCGTCGTCCAGTCCTCGGTGACGGTCGTGGCGATCTTGGAGACGGTCGAGGTGTCGAGGTTGCGGCCGACGTTGCGGGCGGCGGCGACCCAGCCCTGGAGCGGGCTCAGCTGTCGCGGCGCCGGCGTCGAGGGCGGCGGTCGGTGGGCACCAGCGAGGAGGAGACGTAGGCGATCTCGCCGCGGGCGATCCCGACGGTGACCATGCTGCCCAGCGCCGGGGTCAGGTCCCCGAAGCGCTGACGCAGGAGGACGGCGTACCCGGGGTGCGGGGCGCCGTCGAACGCGGCGAGCTCCTGGGCGTTGACGAGCTCGAGCCCGCGCATCTGGGTGGCGCTCAGGCCGAAGACCCCGGCGTTCGCCTCGAGCCACGCACGCGCGGACTTCTCGGCGTTGGCGGCGCCACCGCCCGGGAAGGCGGCCTTCGCCAGCACGCCCGAGGTGGGCAGGATCGAGGCAGGCGTGCCGAAGTCGTTCCAGCGCAGGCTCGCGGTGCCCAGGGCGCCGGCGAGGCGCTTCTGCACGGCGCTCGGCGCCGCGGTGCCGCGAGCGTCGAGGTCGGACAGGCCGGGCACCGAGTCGCCCAGCGTGGTCACGGCGTCGGCGGCACGGCCGGGTGCGGGAGCGGTCGCGTTCTGGGCGAGGGCGGGGAGCTGCGCGAGGCCGGGGACCAGGGTGGCGGTCGCCAGGGCCAGGGCCGCCGTCTTGCGGCGGCGTCTGCGCTCGGGGTTCGAGGTCATGGCTGATCAACGTCAGGGACCGGTCGCCGTTATGTGCCGGTGCCGAGAAACCTGAGCATGTGACAGGTTCGTGACCTGACGGACCCTGCGGCAACGTTTTTGGATCGTTCCATACGAGGGGTAGCGTCAGGGGGTGCGAGCGATCCGACGATTCACCGTCCGTCCTGTCCTCCCCGCCTCCCTGGGCGCCCTGAACGAGCTCGCAGGCAACCTGCGCTGGTCCTGGCACCCCCCGACCCAGGACGTCTTCGCCGCGGTCGACGCCGACCTGTGGGAGTCCACCGGCCGCGACCCGGTGCGCCTGCTCGCCTCGGTGGCGGGTGAGCGCCTCGCGGCCGCTGGCGGCCGACGAGGGCTTCGTGGCCCGCCTCGAGGCGGCGCGCGCCGACCTGGCGGCGTACGTCGACGGGGACCGGTGGTACCAGAAGCGCACCGCCCAGGGCACCCTGACCGGCCCCGCCGGGGGAGCCGCCCCGCGCGCGATCGGCTACTTCTCACCGGAGTTCGGCATCACCGCGGTGCTGCCGCAGTACTCCGGTGGCCTCGGCATCCTCGCCGGCGACCACCTCAAGGCGGCCAGCGACCTCGGCGTCCCGATCATCGGCGTCGGCCTGCTCTACCGGCACGGCTACTTCCGCCAGTCGCTGTCCCGCGACGGGTGGCAGCAGGAGACCTACCCCGTCCTCGACCCCGACGAGCTGCCGATCTCGCTGCTGCGCGAGGAGAACGGCGCCCCCGCGACGATCAGCATCGCGATGCCCGGCGGTCCCGACCTGCTCGCCCGCATCTGGGTCGCCTCGGTGGGCCGGGTGCCGCTGCTGATGCTCGACACCGACGTCGAGGGCAACCCCGAGCACTACGTCGACGTCACCGACCGCCTGTACGGCGGCACCTCGGAGCACCGCCTGCGCCAGGAGCTGCTGCTCGGCGTCGGCGGGGTGCGCGCGCTGCGGGTCTTCTCGCGGTTGACCGGCCACCCCGAGCCCGAGGTCTTCCACACCAACGAGGGCCACGCCGGCTTCCTCGGCCTGGAGCGCATCCGCGAGCTGACCGCGGCCGCCGGCGGCCCGGGCCTCGACTTCGACACCGCGCTCGAGGTCGGGCGCGCCTCGACCGTCTTCACCACCCACACCCCGGTGCCGGCCGGCATCGACCGCTTCGAGCGGACCCTCGTCGAGCAGTACTTCAGCGAGGGCGGCGCGACCCCGGGCGTCCCGGTGGAGCGCATCCTCGCGCTCGGCGCCGAGGACTACGCGGGCGGCGACGGCGCCATCTTCAACATGGCGGTGATGGGCTTCCGGCTCGCCCAGCGCGCCAACGGCGTCTCGCAGCTGCACGGCGAGGTCTCGCGCGGCATGTTCCGCGGCCTGTGGCCGGCCTTCGACGAGGCCGAGGTGCCGATCACCTCGATCACCAACGGCGTGCACGCCCCGACCTGGGTGGCCCGCGAGGTCTTCGGGCTCGCCGAGGGCGCCGACCCCGACTCCGACGACACCGGGGCGTTCTTCGCCGCCGCCGACGAGGTGCCCGGCGCCCGGGTCTGGGAGGTCAAGCGCGCGCTGCGCCTGCGCCTGGTCGAGGACGCCCGGGCCCGCCTGGCCCGGTCCTGGGCCGAGCGCGGCGCGGCCCCGGCCGAGCTGGGCTGGATCGACTCCGCGCTCGACCCCGACGTGCTCACGATCGGCTTCGCGCGCCGGGTGCCGTCGTACAAGCGGCTCACGCTGATGCTGCGCGACCCCGAGCGGCTCAAGCGCCTGCTGCTCCACCCCGAGCGGCCCGTGCAGCTGGTGATCGCCGGCAAGTCGCACCCCGCCGACGACGGCGGCAAGCGGCTGATCCAGGAGATGGTGCGCTTCGCCGACGACCCGGAGGTGCGCCACCGCATCGTCTTCCTGCCCAACTACGACATCGCGATGGCCCAGCCGCTCTACCCCGGCTGCGACGTCTGGCTCAACAACCCGCTGCGCCCCTACGAGGCGTGCGGCACCTCCGGCATGAAGGCGGCCCTCAACGGCGGGCTGAACCTCTCCATCCTCGACGGCTGGTGGGACGAGTGGTACGACGGCGGCAACGGCTGGGCGATCCCCTCGGCCGACGGGCTCGACGACGCCGACCGCCGCGACGACCTCGAGGCCTCGGCGCTCTACGACCTGCTGGAGAACCAGGTCGCGCCGCGCTTCTACGACGTCGACGCCGACGGCGTGCCGACCGGCTGGGTCGAGATGCTGCGCCACACGCTGAAGTCGCTGGGGCCCAAGGTGCTGGCCACCCGGATGGTGCGCGACTACGTGCGCGAGCTCTACGCCCCCGCCACCGGCCACGCCCGCGCGCTGAACAGCGACTACGCCGGAGCGGTCGACCTGGCCGCCTGGAAGCGACGCGTCCTCGCGGCCTGGCCCGACGTGCGCGTCGAGCACGTCGAGAGCAGCGGGGTCAACGACGCGCCCGAGGTCGGGGCGGTGCTGTCGACCCGGGCGTTCGTGGCCCTGGGCGAGCCTCGGACCCCGAGGACGTCTCCGTGCAGCTGGTGCACGGCCGCGCCGACGCCGAGGACGCATCCTCGACCACGACCACGACGAGCTCGTCGCTGGCCGAGACCTACGAGGGTGGGCGGCACCGCTTCGACGGTGACGTCGCGCTGACCCACTCCGGCGCCTTCGGCTACACGGTGCGGGTGCTGCCCAAGCACGCCCTGCTGGCCTCCGACGCCGAGCTCGGCGTCGTCGCGCTGCCCCTCTGAGGTCGGGTCGTGCCCCTCAGCGTGAGCCCCGGCCCACGCTGAGGGGCACGACTGGTTCCAGGTGGTTCAAGGAGCGGTGCTGCGCAGCACCACGACGCTGCGTCGACCCACGGTGAGGTCGTCGCCGGCCTCGACCACCGTCCCCACCGGCAGCCGCGCGTCGGTCGAGAGCACCACCTCGCCGCGCTGCACCCAGTCGTTCTCGGGCAGCGGCGACGCGCTGGGGCAGCCAGCCGGAGCTGAACCAGACCATGAACGAGGAGTCGACCTGCTGCTCGCCGCGCGGGCCGGGCGCGCGCAGCGGCGGCGCCGGAGACGAACATGCCGATCGTGCGCAGGCTCGGGGTCGTGCCAGTCCTCGCGGCGTCATCTCGCGTCCGGTCGGGTGCAGCCAGGCGAGGTCCTTGGGGCCGCCGCGGATCGTGGGCCGGCCCTCGAACCAGTGCCGCTGGCGCAGCGCGGGGTGCTCACGACGCAGCGCCAGCGCCGTCCGCGTCACCTCGTAGACGTCGAGCCACGCGTCGTCGGGGCGCCAGTCGACGTACGAGATCTCGTTGTCCTGGCAGTAGGCGTTGTTGTTGCCGCGCTGGGTGCGCCCGCGCTCGTCGCCGGCGGTGATCATCGGCACCCCGTTGGACAGGCACAGCGTCGCCATGATGTTGGCGGCCTGGCGGCGGCGCACCGCCAGCGATCGCGGGGTCGTCGCTCTCGCCCTCGACGCCGTGGTTCCACGAGCGGTTGTTGTCGGTGCCGTCGCGGTTGCGCCTCGCCGTTGGCCTCGTTGTGCTTGTGCTCGTAGCTGACCAGGTCGCGCACGGTGAAGCCGTCGTGGGCGGTGACGAAGTTGATCGAGGCGTACGCCGAGCGGCCGTCGTCGGCGTACAGGTCCGAGGAGCCGGCCAGCCGGGTCGCGACGGCGTGCGTGCCGCTGGTTGTGGTTGCGCCAGAAGTCGCGGATCTCGTCGCGGTACTGGTCGTTCCACTCCACCCACGGCGGCGGCATGCCGCCCACGAGGTAGCCGTCCATCGAGGCGTCCCACGGCTCGGCGATCAGCTTGACGTGGCGCAGCACCGGGTCCTGGCCGATGGCGACCAGCAGGTCGGAGTTCATGTCGACGTCGTAGCCGGTGCGGGTCAGCGCCGACATCAGGTCGAAGCGGAAGCCGTCGACGTGCATCTCGGTGACCCAGTAGCGCAGCGAGTCGAGGATCAGCCGCAGCGCCAGCGGGTTGTTGGAGTCGACGGTGTTGCCGCAGCCGGTGACGTCCCAGTAGGTGTCGTCGAAGACCGTCTCGCCGGTCTCGCGGGTCGGCCGTCGGCGCCACGCGCTTGTAGAAGCCGCGGTCGTCGAGGCCGCGGAAGCTCAGCGTCGGCCCGAGTGGGCCCGCCTCGGCGGTGTGGTTGTAGACGACGTCGAGGATCACCTCGAGGCCGGCGCGGTGCAGCGCCTTGCACCATCTCCTTGAACTCGCGCACCTGCTGGCCGCGCTCGCCCGAGGACGAGTACGCCGCGTGCGGGGCGAAGTAGCCGATGGAGTTGTAGCCCCAGTAGTTGGTGGCGCCGCGCTCGGTCAGCGACGGCTCGGAGACGAACTGGTGCACCGGCAGCAGCTCGACCGCGGTCACCCCGAGGTCGCGCAGGTAGTCGGTCACCGCCGGGTCGGCGAGCCCGGCGTACGTGCCGCGCAGGTGCTCGGGCACCCGGTCGTGCAGCGCGGTGAGCCCCTTGACGTGCGCCTCGTAGATGACCGTGTCGCGCCAGCGGCGGCGCATCGGCGCGTCGCCCTCCCAGTCGAAGCCGGTGTCGACCACGACGCTGCGCGGCACGTGCGCCGCGGAGTCGTGGTCGTCGCGCACCTCGGGGGCGCCGAGCACGTGGGCGAAGGCGGGCTGCTCGGGCACCAGGTCGCCGGTGACCGCCAGGGCGTAGGGGTCCAGCAGCAGCTTCGCGGGGTTGAAGCGCAGCCCCTCGTCGGGGGCCCAGGGCCCGTCGACGCGGATAGCCGTACGGCGTGCCGGGGCGCACCTCGGGCAGCGCGCCGTGCCAGATGCCCAGCGACTGCTCGGTGAGCTGGTGGCGCTCCTCGACCTCGCTCGCCGTCGGGTGCCTCGTCGAAGAGGCACACGCCAGACCTCGGTGGCGGCGGGGGCGTAGACCGCGAAGTTGGTCGACTCGGCCGACCAGGTGGCCCCGAGGGGCCAGTTGCGCCCGGGCCAGACGCTGCGCGGTCTGGCCGAGGTGGGTCCACGTCGAAGGAGTCACACGCACCAGTCTCCCAGGCCCGGTGCGCGCCGTGGCACGATGCCGGGGTGCACGCTGCGCGTGCCGACAGATCTTTACCGACCAGAGAGGTAGTGCCCGTGGCCGAGCAAGCCGAGTTCGTGCGTCTCGAGGTGGCCGACGGTGTCGCCACCATCCGCCTGGACCGTCCGAAGATGAACGCGATCTCCGTCCAGGTGCAGGAGGAGCTGGTCCGCGGTGGTCGCCGAGGTCGTCGAGCGCGACGACGTCAAGGCCGTCGTGCTGACCGGCGGCGAGCGGGTCTTCGCCGCCGGCAACGACGTCAAGGAGATGGCCGACATGTCGCACACCGACATGGTCAAGCGCTCCGGACCGCTGCAGGCCGCGGTCACCGCGGTGGCCCGCATCCCCAAGCCGGTCGTCGCGGCCGTCAACGGCTACGCGCTGGGCGGCGGCTGCGAGCTCGCGCTCGCCGCCGACATCCGGGTCGCGGGGGAGCGCACCGTCATGGGCCAGCCCGAGGTGCTGCTCGGCATCATCCCCGGCGCCGGCGGCACCCAGCGGCTCGCGCGGCTGGTCGGCCCGAGCAAGGCCAAGGACATCATCTTCACCGGCCGGTTCGTGAAGGCCGACGAGGCGCTGGCCATCGGGCTGGTCGACCAGGTGGTGCCCGACGAGTCGGTCTACGAGGAGGCGCTCGCCTGGGCGCGCCAGTTCGCCGGGGCGGCGACGTACGCCGTGCGCGCGGCCAAGGAGAGCATCGACCGGGGCCTCGAGGTCGACCTCGACACGGGCCTGGAGATCGAGCGGATGCAGTTCGCCGCGCTGTTCGCCACGCAGGACCGGACCATCGGTATGTCATCCTTCGTCGAGAACGGACCGGGCAAGGCTCAGTTCATCGGGCAGCTGAGCCGGCAGGCGGTCCCCCGCTCGAAGGAGACGCACGTGGCACTGGGCAGGTTGGGCAAGCGCGACGAGCAAGGCCGTCGCGACGAGACACCGGAGGCGCCGAGACGACGACGCACGTCGAAGCCGCGCGACGTCGGCGCAGCGACGCCGCGCCTGGACGAGCGTCGCCGCCTGCGCACGCGGGTCGCGCACCGTGGTCTGGGCGGTCTTCGTGCTGCTGGCGCTGGTCCTGGCCGTCGGTGCGCTGCTGATCGCCATCGACGCCAACCGCGACAACGGCCTGGTCCCTTCGTGCTCGACCTCGCCGACGGCGTCGACCTCGGGCGTGTTCTCCCGCGAGAACGGCATCCGCGAGTTCGACGGCTCCAACGCCGAGACCAAGAACGCCCTGTTCAACTGGGGCCTGGGCGCGGTGGCCTACCTCGTCGTGGGCCGCCTGCTCGAGCGCGTCATCAAGCCCTGACCTGCTCCTGAGCGCCCTGATCGACCACGACGACCCGCAGGACCGTGACAGCACCGCTGTCACGCATGTGAGATACCCAACCGCGGACGGTGTACCGCCGATCGCTGACTCGCGGGTAACCTCGCCGAGACCACCGAGTGCACAGGAGGGGCCCTCACCGGGCCAGATCCCATGAACATTGTTGTCTGTGTGAAGTACGTGCCCGACGCCACCGCCGACCGTCAGTTCGAGTCGGACAACACCGTCGACCGCGTCGGCGTCGACGGCCTGCTGTCCGAGCTCGACGAGTACGCCGTCGAGCAGGCGCTGCAGCTCAAGGAGAAGGCCGGCGACGACACCGAGGTGACCGCGCTGTGCGTGGGCCCCGAGAAGGCTGTCGACGCCGTGCGCAAGGCGCTGCAGATGGGTGCCGACAAGGGCATCCACGTCTCCGACGAGGCCATCGCCGGCTCCGACTACATCGCCACCTCGCTGGTGCTGGCCAAGGCCATCGAGAAGGCCGGCGCCGAGAAGCCCGTCGACCTCGTCATGTGCGGCATGGCCTCGACCGACGCCTCCGGCTCGGTCGTCCCGGCGATGCTCGCCGAGCGCCTCGACCTGCCCCAGGTCACCTTCGCCTCGGTCGTCGAGTCGCAGGGCGACCAGGTCCGCATCAAGCGCGACGGCGACACCGCCACCGAGGTCATCGGCGCCACGCATGCCGCTGGTGCTCTCGGTCACCGACCAGACCGGCGAGGCCCGCTACCCCTCCTTCAAGGGGATCATGGCGGCCAAGAAGAAGCCGATGGAGACCTGGTCGCTGGCCGACATCGGCGTCGACGCCGACCAGGTCGGCCTGTCGGTGGCGTGGTCGCAGGTCGAGGACGACCACCGCCCGCCCGCCGCGCACCGCCGGCGAGATCGTCACCGACGAGGACGGCTCGGGCGCCGAGGCGCTCACCGGCTTCCTCGCCTCCAAGAAGTTCATCTGAGGAGCGACCGACATGTCTGAAGTCCTGGTTGTCGTCGACCACGTCGACGGCGCGATCCGCAAGCCCACCTTCGAGCTCCTCGCCCTGGCCAAGCGCCTCGGCGAGCCCGCCGCCGTCGTCTTCGGCGGCTCCGACGTGGCCGCCGCCGCGGCCGAGAAGCTGAAGGCCTTCGGTGCCGAGAAGATCTACGTGATCGACGACGCCGAGATCAAGGGCTACCTGGTGGCCCCCAAGGCCGAGGCGCTGCAGCAGCTGGTCGAGAAGAGCAGCCCCGCCGCGGTGCTCCTGGTCTCCGGCTACGAGGGCAAGGAGGTGGCGGCCCGCCTGGCGATCAAGACCGGCTCGGGCCTGATCACCGACGCCGTCGACGTCGAGGACGGTGGCGTGACCACCCAGTCGGTCTTCGCCGGCAACTTCACCGTCAAGGCCAAGGTCACCCACGGCACCCCGATCATCACGGTCAAGCCCAACTCCACCTCCCCGGTGGAGGAGGCCGGCGCCGGCACCGTCGAGGAGTTCGCCGTGACGATCTCCGACTCGGCCAAGAAGGCCCAGATCGTGGCCGCCCAGCCGCGCAAGGCCTCGGGTCGCCCCGAGCTGACCGAGGCCGCGATCGTGGTCTCCGGCGGTCGCGGCACCGGCGGCGACTTCGCCCCGATCGAGGGCCTGGCCGACGCGCTCGGCGCCGCCGTCGGCGCCTCGCGCGCCGCCGTCGACTCCGGCTGGATGCCGCACACCTTCCAGGTCGGCCAGACCGGCAAGACCGTCTCGCCGCAGCTCTACGTCGCCAACGGCATCTCCGGTGCGATCCAGCACCGCGCCGGCATGCAGACCTCGAAGACGATCGTGGCGGTCAACAAGGACGAGGAGGCCCCGATCTTCGAGCTCGTGGACTTCGGCGTCGTCGGTGACCTCCACGCAGTGCTGCCCGGCTGCCACCGAGCAGATCAACCAGCGCAAGGGCTGAGCCCCGGCTCACCTCACCGACAGGGGAGGATCTTCGGCACCAGGTGCCGAAGATCCTCCCCTGTCGCCGTCCTGGCAGCGGGGGCACGTTCGCAGGGTCCCGGTCCATCCGCGGACGGCGAGCACCGACGCGACCACCCGGGCCAGACGGCAGGGCTCGAGCACCTGACGCCATCCGGCCCGCAGGGTCACGGATCCGGATGCCAGCGACTGCAGGTCGCGCTCGAGGTCGCCCCACCGGTCCGAGGCCAGCTCGTGCGCCCAGCCGACCGTCGAGCTCGACGATGACCCCGTGGTCACCGACCACGACGTCGCGGTAGACGATCGCTCTGCCGGTGACAGCGCGGACCTGGCGCTGCGCCGGAGGCAGTGCGTGGGCACGCTCGACGTCACGCAGGTACCTGCGCTCCAGCGGCGACATCGCCCCCTCGGCGACGTCTGCCACCACGTCGACGAGCAGGCGCCGGCGCGGGAGCCTGGTCATCGCCGCCAGCGCCGCCGCCAGCCGGTCCGGGGTGGTGCGGCCGAGCTGGCAGGCGTCGGCGAGCACGGCCACGGCTCGATCGTCGTCGCGGGCTGCAGAGGCGACCCCGAGGACCGCGGGCTCGAGCCGCTGCCGCGGAGGTGAGAGGTGCGGCTGGACCTGCGCGTCGAAGTCGCGCAGCCGGCGGGTGCGTACGCCGGGCGGGTCGTCCACACGACGTGCGTGCGCGACCACGAGGTCGATCGGGGCCCGGTCCTCCGCGGCGCCGGTGCGGATCCCGAAGGCGCGCAGGCTGGAAGCGCCGGCCAGCGCCGCCGGGTCGTGCAGCAGGGTGGCCGCCCACGCCCGCTGCTCCCAGCTCAGCGGTCCGGTGTGGTCGACGTACACGCCCGGCAGCGCTCGAGCCCAGGTGCGGCGGCGCAGGAGTCGCTCGACGTCGACCTCGCGAGCACCAGCGGCCAGGACCTGCCTGCGGGAGACGACGCCGTGCTGCCGGGCCTGGGTCGCGCGCACGGCGGGCTCCCACGTCTGGCTCATGGTCAGAGCATGACCGCGACGTACGGTCGCCAACCGCCGCCGACGTCCGGCTGTGGAGGGCCGGGCGGGGCGGGGTCAGCGCAGGGCGTCGGCGAGGGCGGGGAGCAGGAGGTCGTAGGCGGCGCCGGTGAGGTGCACGCCGTCGTCGAGGTACGCCGCCGCGCCGAGCGGGGCGAGCAGGGCGAGGGCGTCGACGACGCGGCCACCGGCCGCGGTGGTCAGCCGGGCGCCGATGGCGGCGTACGACGCCACGACGGCGCCGGTGCGGTCGCCGGGCCCGCCGAGCCGCGCCTCGTCGACCCCGGGCGGGGTGAGGTAGACCAGCCGGCCCGGCGCCGGGTGCCGCGAGCTCGACGAGGTGGTCGAGCAGCTCGCGCAGGTTGGCCTCGAAGTCGTAGGGCGGCACCGCCTTCCACGGCGCGGCGTCGTTGGTGCCGACCGAGACGACCACGGCGTCCTCGGGGCGCAGGTGCACCCCGTGGGCCTGGCCGAGCAGCTCGAAGGCGAACGAGCCGCCGACGGCGGCGTTGACCACCTCGGCGCCGGGCTCGGGAGCCAGTCGGTGCAGGTCGCGGCGGACCCGGTCGAGGTGGCTGTCGCCGAGCAGCACGATGCGCATGTCCGCAGCCTAGGAGGCGTCCGGTGGCACCGGCCGCCGACGTCTACGATCGCGCCATGAGCGACGCTCCCAGCAGCCGCGACCAGCAGCCGACCGGGTGTGCTCGCGCCTGGCCACCGCGCCCGCGCTGCCGGCCACGGCCTCGCGCTGGCCACCCGCGCCACCAAGGACGCCGCCCTGCACGCGATGGCCGACGCGCTGCTCGCCCGGGCCGACGCAGCTGCTCGCGGCCAACGCCGACGACGTGCGCGCGCGCCGAGGAGGGCGGCACGCCCGCCGGCATCGTCGACCGGCTGCGCCTGACCCACGACCGGCTCGAGGCGATGGCCCAGGGGCTGCGCGACGTGGCCGGGCTGCCCGACCCGGTGGGGGAGGTCGTGCGCGGCAGCACCCTGGCCAACGGGCTGGAGATGCGCCAGGTGCGGGTGCCGTTCGGCGTGGTCGGCGATGATCTACGAGGCCCGGCCCAACGTCACCGCCGACGCCGCCGGCATCTGCCTGAAGTCCGGCAACGCGGTGCTGCTGCGCGGCTCCTCGAGCGCCGCGGCCAGCAACGCCGCGATCGTCGAGGTGCTGCGCGACGCGGTCGCCGGCGGCCGGCCTCGACCCCGACGTGGTGCAGATGGTGCCGGCCGACTCCCGCGACACCGTCACGCGCGCTGATGCGCGCCCGCGGGCGGGTCGACGTGCTGATCCCGCGCGGGGGCGCGGGGCTGATCCGCAGCGTCGTCGAGGAGCTCGACGGTGCCGGTCATCGAGACCGGCGTCGGCAACTGCCACGTCTACGTCGACCGCGCCGCCGACCTCGACAAGGCCCTCGCGGTCGTGCTCAACGCCAAGACCCACCGCCCCAGCGTCTGCAACGCCGCCGAGACGCTGCTCGTGCACGCCGACCTCGCCGCGACCTTCCTGCCCCGGGTCGTGCCGGCCCTGCAGGAGGCCGGGGTCAGCGTGCACGGCGACGCGACCACCGCCGCGCTCGCCGGGCGTCGTGCCGGCCACCGACGACGACTGGGACACCGAGTACCTGAGCGCTCGACATGGCCGTCGGCGTCGTCGACTCGATCGACGCGCGCGCATCGACCACGTCCGCCGCCACTCCAGCGGGCACAGCGAGGCGATCCTCACCGAGGACCAGTCGGCGGCCCGCCGGTTCGTGGCCGCGGTCGACTCCGCGGCGGTGCTGGTCAACGCCAGCACCCGCTTCACCGACGGCGGCGAGCTCGGCTTCGGCGCCGAGATCGGCATCAGCACCCAGAAGCTGCACGCCCGCGGGCCGATGGGCCTGCCCGAGATGACCTCGACCAAGTACGTCGTCACCGGCGACGGCCACGTGCGCTGAGCGCGGTGCGGCCGACGGCCGGGCGCGCCGGTCCGCCGGCGTAGTCTGTGCGCCATGACCGCGGCCCAGATCCTGCAGAGCACTCGTCGTCCTGGCCTCCGAGGCCGAGCACGAGGTCAACCACGTGCTGTCCTACGGCATCGGCCTGCTGGTCCTCGGTCATCATGCTGGGCCTCTTCGCCGCTCTCGCTCGGCTTCGGCAACGGCCGCGAGCACAGCTGAGCCTCGGCTCATGACGCGTCGGCGCCGGGTCGGCGTCATGGGCGGCACCTTCGACCCCATCCACCACGGTCACCTCGTGGCGGCCTCGGAGGTCCAGGCGTGGTTCGACCTCGACGAGGTCGTCTTCGTGCCCACCGGCGACCCGTGGCAGAAGTCCGACCGCAAGGTCACCGACGGCCGAGCACCGCTACCTGATGACGGTGATCGCGACCGCGGCCAACCCGCGCTTCAACGTCAGCCGTGTCGACATCGACCGCGCGGGCCGGACGTACACGATCGACACCCTGCGCGACCTGCGCGAGCGGCTGCCCGACGCCGACCTCTACTTCATCACCGGCGCCGACGCCCTGGCCGAGATCTTCACCTGGCGCGACGCCGACGAGCTCTTCGAGCTCGCCCAGTTCGTCGGCTGCACCCGTCCCGGCTACGAGATGGACGAGGAGACGTTGCGGGCGATCCCTGCCGACCGTGTCACGATGGTGGAGATCCCGGCGCTGGCCATCTCCTCCACCGACTGCCGTGCGCGCAACCAGCGCGGCGAGCCGGTGTGGTACCTCGTGCCCGACGGTGTCGTGCAGTACATCGCCAAGCACGACCTCTACCCCGCCACCGACGTCCACCCTACCCACCGACTCCGGAGCCTCATGACCGCCACCGACCACGCGATCGAGCTGGTGCACGCCGCCGCCCGCGCCGCCGGCGACAAGCTCGGCCACGAACCTCCTCGCCTACGACGTCAGCGAGCAGCTGGCCATCACCGACGCCTTCCTCCTCGTCTCCGCCTCCAACGACCGCCAGGTCAAGGCGATCGTCGACGAGGTCGAGGACAAGCTGCGCGAGATCGGCGCCAAGCCGATCCGCCGCGAGGGCGAGCGCGACGGGCGCTGGGTCCTCATCGACTACGGCGAGATCGTCGTGCACGTCCAGCACGAGGAGGAGCGCGAGTTCTACGCCCTCGAGCGGCTCTGGCGCGACTGCCCGGTCATCGAGCTGCCGGCCGACGTCACGGGTCCCAGCACCCCCCGCGACCCGGCGTGAGCCGCACCCTGGTCCTGCTCCGGCACGGCCAGACCGCCTCCAACCGCGAGAAGCGCATCCAGGGCCAGCTCGACGTCGACCTCGACGACACCGGTCGCGACCAGGCCGCGCGCACCGCGCCGGTCGTGGCCGCGCTGCGCCCCGACGTCGTGTGGTGCTCCGACCTGGCCCGCGCCCGCGCCACCGTCGCGCCGGTGCTGCGCGAGCTGGGCCGCGAGCCGTCGTGGGCGACGTACGACGCCCGGCTGCGCGAGTTCCACCTCGGCGAGCGGCAGGGCCTGACCCACGAGGAGTACCGCGCGCTCGACGCCGAGGAGTTCGCGGCGTTCCGGTCCGGCGAGTACGACGTGGTGCCGGGCGCCGAGAAGGCCGCCGAGGTGCGGACTGCGGATGAGCGAGGCGCTCGGCGAGCTGCTGCGCGCGACCCCCGAGGGCGGGACCGCGCTGGCGGTCTCGCACGGTGCCGCGATCCGGGTCGCCACCGGCGCCCTGCTGGGCTGGCCCGAGACGCAGTTCGCGAGCCTCCAGGGGTCTCGGCCAACTGCGGCTGGGTGGTCTTCCGGGAGCACGCCGACGACGGCGTGCTGCGCCTCGAGGCCTACAACCGCACCGTCTCCTGACCCCGGATTTCACATCGTCGGAGCCGTCGGCTAATGTTCCGCAGGTCGCTCACCGGCAGACGGAGAGGCAGACGGATGGGGCTGTGGCGCAGCTGGTAGCGCATCTGCATGGCATGCAGAGGGTCAGGGGTTCGAGTCCCCTCAGCTCCACAACGACGAAGACCCCCGGCACGGCGCGAGAGCGCTGAGCCGGGGGTCTTCGTCGTTGTGGGAGAGCCGAGTCGGCCGGTCTTCCCGGGAGGAGCGAAGCGGGGGACGGCAGACCGCCGACTCGGCGCTCGCGAAGCGGACCGCGAGGTATCAGGCGGCCGCACCGTCTCAGTCCGGCAGCACGCCCCGGGTTCAGGATCCCGCAGCGGGTCCAGCGCGGCCTTGACCGCCCGCGACATCGCCATCGCGCCGGGGTCGAGCTCGCGGGCCAGCCAGTCGCGCTTGAGCCGGCCCACGCCGTGCTCGCCGGTGATGGTGCCGCCGAGGTCGAGGGCGAGTGCGGTGATCGCGTCGAACGCGCGGGCCGCGGCGGCCACCGAGGCCGGGTCGGCTCGCGTCGTGGACGATCGTCGGGTGCATGTTGCCGTCGCCGGCGTGCCCGAAGACGCCGATGGTCAGCGACTGCGCCGCCGCGACCCGCTCGATCCCCTCCAGCAGCTCGACGACCCGGCCGCGGGGCACGCAGACGTCGTCGAGGATCCAGTCGCCGAGCCGCTCGAGCGCCGGCAGTGCCTGGCGGCGCGCCTCCAGCAGGGCCTCGCCCTCGACCGCGTCGTCGGCGAGCACGACGTCCTCGGCGCCGGCGTCGCGGCAGAGCGCCGCCATGCGCCTCGAGCGCGCGCGCCGCGTCGGCGGTGTCGCTCTGCGCCAGCAGCATCGCCGCCGGCGTACCGTCCGCGCCGAGACCCATCCCGGTCAGCCGGTCGACCGCGTCGAGGGTGGTGCGGTCCATGACCTCGAGCATCGACAGGTCGAGCCCGGCCCTGGTCACGGCGGCGCACCGCGGCGCCGGCCGCGCCGAGGGAGGGGAACGTGGCGACCAGCGTGCGGGCCGGGCCGGGCGCCGGCAGCAGCCGCACCGTGATCTCGGTGATCACGCCCAGGGTGCCCTCGGAGCCGACCAGCAGCGAGGTGAGGTCGTAGCCGGCCACGCCCTTGGCCGTCCGCCGGCCGGTCCGGGTCACGGTGCCGTCGGCCAGCACCACCTCGAGGCCGAGCACGAAGTCGCCGGTGACGCCGTACTTGACGCAGCACATGCCGCCCGGCGTTCGTCGCGACGTTGCCGCCGACGGTCGAGAAGGCGACGCTGCCCGGGTCGGGCGGGTAGAAGAGGCCGACCTCGGCCGCGGCCGCGCGCAGGTCGCCGGTGACCACCCCGGGCTGCACCACGGCCAGCCGCTCGACCGGGTCGACCTCGAGCACCCGCGCCAGCCGCCGGGTGGACAGCACCACCGAGCCGTCGGGGGCGGTCAGCGGCCCCGGACAGGCCGCTGCCGGCGCCGCGCACCACCACCGGCACCCGGTGCTCGTGGGCGATCGCGAGCGCGGCCGCCACGTCGGCGGTGCTGCGGGGGCTGACCACGGCGAGCGGCCCGGCCCCGCCGGCCACCCCGAGCGCCGCCTCGTCGCGCGCGAAGGACGCGACGACGTCGGGGTCGGTGGTGACGAGGTCGGGACCGAGCCGGTCGAAGGGGGTGCTCACCAGCAGGTCAGCCGACGCGCATCTCGCCGAGCTCGGACCACTCCGTGCCGGGCACGGTGCAGTTGATGATGCGCGGGGTCTCCTGCAGGTACGCCGGCAGCTCGGTCGTGGCGGTCTTGAAGTGCTCGGGTCTGCACGTGGGCCGCGCCGGCCTCGTCGTCGGCGAACGCCTCGGTGAGGAAGTACTCGTCGCTGTCGTCGAGCGCGCGGGCCCAGTCGAACCACAGGCAGCCGGGCTCGGCGCGGGTCGACTCGGTGAACTCGCGCGAGATCTCGGGCCAGGCGTCGGCGTGCTCGGGCTTGATGCGGAAACGGGCGGTGATGAAGATCAACGCGGGGCTCCTTGCTGTGCGGGTGTGGGTGGTGCGGGACAAGCCTGGCACGGAGCCAGGGTGGGGTCCTGACCGTGGGTCAGGCGGTGGGTGCGGTGGTCGGGGCCGGGGCCGGCTGGGTCGCGGCGCCCCGGTCGACCAGGGCCTGGATCCGGCCGCCGAGGATCTCGGAGACCAGGCCCAGCAGGCCGCCGCAGACGACCGCGACCAGGGTGTTGGTCAGGTCGAAGGCGGTGCCGAAGTAGATGGCCGTGCCGGCGAAGGCGCCGGGGATGAAGGACAGCGGGGCGGCGGCGGCCTGCACGCAGAGCACGAAGCCGAGGACCGTGACGACCACGGCCAGGGTCAGGGTGCCGGCGGGCAGGAGGTCGAGCGACTGCACCGCGACCCAGCCCCACAGCACGCCGGAGACGTTGGCGGCCAGGCCGCGGGCCAGGCCGGTGCGTCCGCCGCCGGCGGCGAAGAAGCAGGCCCAGGCCACGAAGGCCACCCAGGTGATGCAGCGCGAGCTCGACCGAGACGTAGGTCCACAGTCCGGCCAGCACCCCGACGGAGACGCCGATGCCCAGCAGCGGGCGTACGCCGGCCATCACGGCACCAGGATCGCGCGGCCGCGCACGCGGCCCGCGTCGAGGTCGTCGATGGCGCTCTGGAAGTCGTCGAGCGCGTAGGTCTGGGTGTGCAGGGTGACGGCCCCGCCCGCGGCCAGCGACATCAGGTCGCACAGGTCGTTGTAGGAGCCGACCAGGTTGCCGATGACGTTCTTCTCGGCCGAGATCAGGTCGATGGTGGGGACGTCGACGTTCTCGCCGTAGCCGACCACGTGGTAGTCGCCGGCCGGACGGGTCATCTCGATGCCCTGGGCGGTGGAGCCGCCCTCGCCCACGAAGTCGAGGACGACCTCGGCGCCGTGGCCGTCGGTGAGCTCCAGCACCTCGTCGACCTGGCCGCCCTCGGCGACGACCCCGTGGTCGGCCCCGATGCCCAGCGCCAGCTTCACCGCGTCGGGGTTGCGGTCGACGACGATCAGCTCGGCGGGCGAGAGCGCCTTGAGCACCTGGATGCCGATGTGGCCAAGGCCGCCGGCCCCGATGACCACGCAGCGGTCCCGAGGGGTCAGCCGGCGCGCCGCCTTGGCCGCGGCGTGGTACGCCGTGAGCCCGGCGTCGGCCAGCGCGGCCACCGCCGACGGCTCGAGCGAGTCGTCGAGGCGCACCACGCTGCGCGCCGAGGTGCGCAGGTACTCGGCGTACCCGCCGTTGGTGTCGATGCCGGGGAACGCGCTGGTCTCACAGTGCACGTCGTCGCCGGAGCGGCAGGCCCGGCACAGCCCGCAGGTGATGAGCGGGTGCACGATGACCTTGTCGCCCTCGCGGACGTTGGTCACGGCCGAGCCGACGGCCTCGACCCAGCCGGCGTTCTCGTGGCCGATCGTGTAGGGCAGCACGACCTGGGACTTCTCGGCCCACTGGCCCTCGAGGATGTGCAGGTCGGTGCGGCAGACGCCGGCTCCGCCGATGCGCACGACGACGTCCCAGGGTCCCTCGGGCCGGGGGACGGGGACCTCGGTCATCTCCAGCTGCTGGTGGTAGCCGACCACCTGGACGGCTCTCATGGTGGCGCTCATCGGATCTGCTCCTCGGGTGTGGCGGCGCGGGTGCTGAGGCTGCTCAGCGGGACGAAGGTGGGGTCGGCCGGCTCCTCGCCGTCGACGCGGCGGGTCTGGTCCTGGTCGGAACCGGGGTAGCGGGTGCGCAGCAGCCCGCGACAGAAGTGCGCGTTGCCGTCGACCGAGACCCGGGTGGCCCGTGCCCGGCGCAGCACGCGCGGGGCGTCCTGCGCCGGGTGCGGCACGCCGTGCTCGTCGACCAGCACCAGGGCGTCGGGGTGGTTGCCCAGTCCCAGGGCGCTGCGGCGCCGGTGCAGCGAGGCGGTCGTCTCGTCGGCGGGCAGGTCGCCGAGCGTGACCGCGGCCAGCCCGACCTCGGTCATCTCGGTGTCGCGTCGCAGCACCGCAGTCAGCGAGCGCTCGAGCGCGGCGGTGTGCGCCTTGCGGCGGAAGGTCGCGCGCAGCTCCTCCAAGCTCTCGGCCCCCTCGCGGCCGTAGGTGCCGCTCCACCCGGCCCCGCTGGCCAGGCCGGCGTTGATGACGTCGGAGTCGTGGTGGTCGTCGAGCTCGACGACCACGTCGCCGGTCCAGGGCAGCGCGTTGAGCGCGTCCTGGGCGTCGGAGGCCATCAGGTAGGCGAAGCTGGGGGAGCAGAACGACGTCGGTAGACGCAGGTGCGCCTCGACCCGGTCGTCGTCGACCACCAGCGAGCGGACGAAGCCCAGGTCGGTGATCGGTTCGTCGAGCTCGGGGTCGATGACCACGTGCAGCGACTCGAACGCCGCCTGCTCGCGGACCGCGCGCAGGGTCGGCGCGCTCGTCGAGGGTGGCGGTCATCGCGCTGCCCCGGCGAGGTCGGCGCGCTCCGGCTGGCGGGGCCCGGTGAGGGTCTCGCCCGCGTCCTGCTCGGGCGCGGGCAGCTGCAGCTCCTGCGGCACCGGCAGGTCGTAGAGGGCTGCGGCGTTGAGGCCGAGGATCTTCTTCTTCTGCGCCGTGGTGAGCGGCGCGTACTCGGTCATGTCCTCGGGGATCTGGAGGTCCACGAACTTCTCCACCAGCCAGCGCGGCGTCCAGATGGCGTAGTCGCTGGAGAACATGATGCGGTCCTCGCCGATCCAGTACAGGAGCTCGCCGAGGATCTGGGCGAAGTAGCGCGGGCCGGGTGTGCATGAAGGGCATCGCCACCGCGAGCCCGCCGTACACGTTGGGCTCCTGGGTGGCGATCCAGCAGAAGTCCTCGAGGCGGGGCAGGCCGCACGTGCTCGACGACGAAGTTGAGGTCGGTGAAGTCCGAGGCCGACGCTGGTCGACGTCGGCCGACGTCGAAGGCGTCGCGGTCGAGCGGGCGGATGGTGGGGCCCTTGTGGATGTGGATGTTGCGGATGCCGACCTCGCGGCAGACCTCGAGGTAGCGGTAGGCCCACGGGTCCTTGAGGCTCCAGCCGCGCGAGTCGCCGTGCCACTCGGCGGTGTAGAGCTTCACGCCCTTGAGGTCCATCCGCTCCGCCTCGGCGCGCAGCCGGTCGAGGCCGGCCTCGCCGTCGCGGGGGTCCCAGTAGTGGTTGTAGGTCAGCTTGTCCGGGTGCGCCGCGGCCAGCGCGAACGCCTCCTCGGTCTGGCCGAACCCGTTGACGTAGAACTCGCCGAGGTGAGCGGGCTGGAAGACCGCGTGGTCGACGTAGCCGTCGGTGAACAGGTCCCTCATCAGCCGCTCGCCGCCCTGGTAGAGGTACTCCTCGTAGGTCCAGTGCTCGCTCTCGGGCGACAGGTTGCGGTGGTAGTCGTAGAAGCAGTCGATGAACTGCTTGCCGTGGATGTTGCGCTGGTTCTCGGGACGAGCGTCCCAGAGCGCGACGTGGGCGTCGACGATGAAGTAGTTCTCGCCGTCCTTGGTGTACATGCCTTGGTCCTCCTCCTGCGTGACCGGCGTCACGTCCTTGCTTCGAAGGTAGGGACGTCCGGCGCCGCTGGCACCGGGGTCGGCGTCTCACTTTGAGACCGGAGGTGTCTCAATCTGAGACGCCGATCGGCACGCGCCCCTGGACGCGCGGTTGTAACCTGGGTCACACGCCGAGTGGGCCGGTCGAGGTGCTCGGCCCGGCCTGGAGGGGGCGGCCGATGAACCGAGGACGCACTGCCCGAGCGCGCGCTGCTGGCCGGCTCGGCCGACGCCACGCCGGTGCTGCTGCCGGGCCGTGTGCTGGCCTCGTGGCAGCGCAGCGAGGCGTACGGCGTCCCGCTCGAGGGCGTCGACCCCGTCTTCTCCGGCACGCTCGACGAGGGACTCGCTGTTCTTCGAGTGCGGCCACAGCGTGCTGACCGAGCTGCACCGCACGCTGGCGGCCGAGCCGGTCAGCCTGATGCTCACCGACGCCGACGGCCTGGTGCTCAACCGCTTCAGCGGCGACCGCTCGCTGCTGCGCGCGCTCGACAAGGTGCACCTGGCCCCCGGGTTCGCCTACTCCGAGCGGGCCGTCGGCACCAACGGGCTCGGGCTCGCGCTGGCCGACCGGGTGCCGACCGTGGTGCGCGCCGAGGAGCACTACGCGCTGAGCCTGTGCGAGCTACACCTGCGCCGCCGTGCCGGTCCTCGACCCGCCCACCGGGCGGCTCGAGGGCGCGGTCAACCTCACCACGTGGTCCCAGTCCCCCGCCGACCTGCTGCTGGCGCTGGCCCAGTCGGCGGCCGGCACCACCGGCGCGCTGATGCTCGCCCGGTCGCCGCGGCCGCTCCCCGCGCCCCAGCCGCGCGGGGAGGTCTTCCGGGTCGAGGTGCCGCGGCTCGAGCCCGGCTCGGGCACGCTGCACGACCTGGGCGCCGCCTGGGCGGAGTCGCTCGGCGCAGGTCCGACGCCGCCATCGCCGCTGGGCCGGGTCGTCGCCGCGGTCGGCGAGCAGGGGGCCGGGCGCGCCACGCTGCTGGCCCAGGCGCAGACGCCTGGCCGCGCCGCGCGACCGGATCCTGGCCGCCAGCCCGCCGGACGCCGCGCGACGTCGACGCCTGGCTCGTCGCTGTGGACCCCCGAGGTCGGCAAGCCGCACACCGCCGTGCGTCGTCCGCGACGTCGACACGCTGCCCGCCTGGGTGCCGAGCAGCTCGCGGCCTCGCTGGTGCACGGCAGCGGGCTTCCGCGCCGCCGCCGACGACGGACGCCGGTGCCGCTCGCCGCTCACCGCCGAGCGCTTCGACGACATCCCCGCCCCGCTGGCGGCCCTGGTCGACACCGTCGTCGGCCGTCCCGGCGCTGCGCGAGCGCCCCGAGGACGTGCTGCCGCTGGCGCGCCACGCCGCCCTACGGCTCCGGGGCCGCGAGGTCGCGCTCTCGCCCGCGCGCCGAGCACGCGCTGCAGCGACTTCGACTGGCCCGGCAACGTCGCCGCAGCTGCTGCGCGTCGCCCGCGGCGGCGCGTCCCGCACCGACGTCGTCGACGTGCGGCACCTGCCCGCCGGAGGTGCTGGCGGGCCGGGCCGCACCGGCTCTCGCGGATCGAGACCTTCGAGCGCGACGAGATCGTGCGGGTGAGCAGCACCGCGGGCGTAGCCAGACACTGGCCACGGGACCTCCGTCGAGCAGGGGCGAGAACCCCGAGGAGAACCATGAGGCCGTACCGGTCCACGTCCACCCTGTCCACCTTCCCGGTCGCGGCAGCCCTGGCGCTCGCCCTGCTGACCTCCGGCTGCGCCGGCGCTCCCGAGGCGCCGGCGAGCGCCGCGCCCGCCGACGTCGCCGGGTTCCCGGTCGAGATCACCAGCTGCGGGCACACCAGCACCGTCGAGGGCCCCGTGCGAGCGGGCCGTCACGATGAACCAGGGCGCCACCGAGGTGGCGCTCGCGCTCGGCGTCGAGGACCAGCTGGTCGGCACCGCCTACCTCGACGACGCGGTGCCGCGAGCGCTGGGCGGCGGCGTACGACGTCGTCCCGGTGCTCTCGCAGGAGTACCCGACCCGGGAGCAGCTGCTCGCCACCGAGCCCGACCTCGTCTACGGCGCCTACGCCAGCGCGTTCGACGCCGACGCCGCCGGCAGCCGCGAGGAGCTGGAGCGCACCGGCACCGCCGCCTACCTGTCGCCGTTCGCCTGCGAGGACGACGACCTGCGTCCGGCCCCCTCCTTCGAGGCGGTCTGGGACGAGGTGGACGCCGTCGCCGCCGCGTTCGGGGTGCCCGAGCGAGCCGAGCGGCTGCGCGTCGAGCAGCAGCAGCAGCTGGCCGACCTGGCGGCGGACGCGGCCGGGGCGGACCTCGACGTGCTCTGGTACGACTCCGGCGACAGGACGCCGTACGTCGGCGCCGGCGCCGGCGGGCCGCAGCTGGTGCTGGACGCGGTCGGGGCGACCAACGTCTTCGCCGACCAGCCGACGGCGGCTGGGTCGAGGCCAGCTGGGAGAAGGTCGTCGCGGCCGACCCCGACGTGATCGTGCTGGCCGACGCCGCGCTGGTCCAGCGCCGACGGACAAGATCGCCTACCTCGAGTCGGACCCGGTGCTGAGCACCCTCGGTGCGGTGCGCGAGCAGCGCTACGTCCGGGTGCCGTTCTCGGAGTCGACGCCCGGGGTGCGTCTGGTCGACGGCGCGAGCTCGGTGGCCGCCCAGCTGACCAGGCTGTCCGGCTCGTGATCCGGGGCCGACCGGCCCTCTCGTCCCTCGTCCTGCTGATCGCGGCGTCGTGCTGCTGCTCAGCATGGCCGTGGCCCTGGGCATCGGTGCGGTGCCGGTCCCGCTGTCGACCGTCGTCCAGGTCGTCGTGCGCCGGCTCGGCGTCGAGGCCTCGGGCGTCGAGGGGCTGGACGTGAGCCTGCTCGACGACCAGATCGTCTGGCAGCTGCGGATGCCGCGGGTGCTGGGGGCCGCGGCGATCGGCGCCGCGCTGGCCTGCTGCGGTGCGGTGCTGCAGGCGCTGACCCGCAACGACCTGGCCGACCCCTACCTGCTGGGCATCTCCAGCGGTGCGGCCGTCGGGGCCGTCACGGTGATCGTGCTCGGGGTCTCGGTCGTCGGGCTCGTCGGCTCCGCGGCCGTGGCCGCGGCCGGGTTCGTGGGCGCGCTCGGCGGCGCTGGTGCTGGTGCTGGTCCTGGCCGCCGGGCCGGGCGGGTCGCTGTCCCCGGGGCGCACCGTCCTGGCCGGCGTGGCCACCGCGCAGGTGTGCGCGGCCTACACCTCGATGGTGGTGATCATGGCCGGCGACGCGGACGCCGCGCGCCGGGTGCTGAGCTGGACGCTGGGGTCGGTGGCCGGGTTGCGCTGGGGGACCGCGCTGACCGTGAGCGTGGTGGCCGTGGTCTCGACCGTGCTCTTCATGTCCGTCGCCGGCCAGCTCGACGCGCTGGCCTTCGGGGAGTCCTCGGCCCGCTCGCTGGGCATCGAGGTCGACCGGCTGCGCTGGCTGCTGCATGGTCGGTCACCGCGCTGGTCACCGCGTGCCTGGTCGCCTTCGTCGGGGGCCATCGGCTTCGTGGGTCTGGTGGTGCCGCACGTCGTGCGGTTCGTGACCGGCCCCGGCACCGGCTGCTGCTGCCGATGCGCGGCCCTGGTCGGCGCCGTCCTGCTGGTCTGGGCCGACACCGCTGGCCCGCTCGTGGTCGCAGGGCCAGGAGATCCCGATCGGCGTCGTCACCGCGATCGTCGGCGCCCCGTTCTTCGCCTAGCTGCTGCGACGGACGCCGGGGGCGGCATGAGCGCGCCGGCGCTGGAGGTCGCGCGGCGTCGGCTGGTCGGCGCCGCAGCGCGAGCGCCGATCCTGCGACGCGTCACCTGCACCTGCCGGCCCGGCGCGTCACCGGGCTGCTCGGGCCCCAACGGGTCGGGCAAGACGACGCTGCTGCACGTGCTCGCCGGCCTGCGTCGACCCGACGTCGGGACGGTGCGCCTCGACGAGCGTCGACGTGCACCGGATGCGCGCCGCGGCAGCGGGCCCGCCGGATCGCACTCGTCGAGCAGGACGCGTCGACCGGCGCTCGACGCTCACCGTGCGCGAGGTCGTCGAGCTCGGTCGGATCGCCGCACCGCTCGCGGCTCGGCCCGGGCCGGTGCGCGGCGAGGACGCCGACGCGGTCGACCGGGCGCATGCGCGCTGGCCCAGGTCGACGCACCTGGCCGACCGCGCTGGGCGCACGCTCTCCGGCGGCGAGCGGCAGCGCACCCAGCTGGCCCGGGCGCTGGCCCAGGAGCCGGCGGTGCTGCTGCTCGACGAGCCGACCAACCACCTCGACCTGCGCCACCAGCTCGACTTCCTCGGCGGGTGCGCGGCCGCGGGCTGACCACGCTCGCCGCGCTGCACGACCTCGAGCTCGCGGCCGGCTTCTGCGACGACGTCGTGGTGCTCGACGGCGGCCGGGTGCGTGCCGCCGGTCCGGTGGCCGAGGTGCTCACGCCGCGACCTGGTCGCCGAGGTGTACGGCGTGGACGTCGACGTCGAGGCGCACCCGCGCCGCCCGGCGCGCACGTGCGGTGGAACAGCGTCGTCGCCGGGCACCACCTCTCCGAGGGGCGACGCTGATGCCGGACGCTCGCGGGACCCCGCCGCGATGAGGTTAGGCGTGCGCCCACACGTCTCGTGGTGACCAGGAACCCGGTGCCGGCAGCGATGTCGAAGTCCGGGGCGGTTCCGCCACTGTGAGCCCGCTGCGAGCGCAGCGGGCGTAGCCAGACACTGGCCACGGGACCTCCGACCGACCAGGGGCGAGAACCCCGAGGAGAAACCCGATGACCACGATGCGCATCGCGCTGCTGTCCACCTCCGACACCGACCTGCTCTCGGCCCGGGCCAGCGGCGCCGACTACGTCGTGGGCCAACCCGGCGCGGCCGGGCCACCAGTCGATGGCCGAGACCATCGAGGGCTGCGACCTGGTCGTCGGCCGGGTCCTCGGGCTCGCCGCAGGACCTGTGCTCGGGCTTCGCCCGGATCCGCGCCACCGGGATGCCGATGGTGGTGCTCGGCGGCGAGCAGCAGCCGAGCGCCGAGCTGATGGAGCTGTCCGTCGGTGCCGATCGGGCGTCGCCGCCGAGGCGCACCGCTACCTGGCCGAGGGCGGCCCGGCCAACCTGGCCCAGCTGCACGCCTTCCTCTCCGACACCGTGCTGCTGACCGGCGAGGGCTTCGAGCCGCCGGTCGCGCTGCCGGCCGTGGGGCTGGGCCGAGCGCCCGCACGTCGACAGCGACCTGCCGCGGGTCGGCGTCCTCTACTACCGGGCCCACGAGGCCAGCGGGAACACCGCCTTCGCGCACGCCCTGGCCGACGCGATCGACGCGACCGGCGGGCCGTCGGCGTACCGGTCTTCGCCGGCTCGCTGCGCTCCGCGCCCGACGAGCTCTACGACGCGCTGGGCACCCTCGACGCGCTCGTCGTCACCGTCCTCGCCGCCGGCGGCAGCACGCCCGGCCCGGCGAGCGCCGGCGGCGACGACGAGGCCTGGGACGTCGAGCGGATGGCCGCCCTCGACATCCCGGTCCTCCAGGGGCTGTGCCTGACCAGCAGCCGCGCCGAGTGGGAGGCCAGTCCGACGACGGCGTCACCCCGCTCGACTCGGCCACCCAGATCGCGATCCCCGAGTTCGACGGGCGGATCATCACCGCGCCGTTCTCGTTCAAGGAGATCGACGAGGACGGGCTGCCGCGCTACGTCGCCGACCCCGAGCGCTGCGCCCGGGTCGCCCGGATCGCGGTCAACCACGCCCGGCTGCGGCGTACGCCGCCCGCGCGAGCGCAAGGTCGCGCTGATGCTGTCGGCGTACCCGACCAAGCACTCGCGGGTCGGCAACGCCGTCGGCCTGGACACCCCGGTCTCCACGATCCGGCTGCTGCGCCGGATGCGCGACGCCGGCTACGACCTCGGCGCGCCCGGCGACGATCCCGGGCCTCGACCTGCGCCGACGACACCGAGGCCGGCGACGCCCTGATCCACGCCCTGATCGCCGCCGGCGGCCAGGACGAGGAGTGGCTGACCCACGCCCAGCTCACCGACGCCCACGTGCGGATCACCCCCGACGCAGTACGCCGCGTGGACCGCCGACCTGCCCGCCGACCTGCGCGCGCAGATCACCGAGGCGTGGGGCGAGGCGCCCGGCACGCTGTTCGTCAACGACGCCGGCGAGATCGTGCTCGCCACGATCACGGCCGGCAACGTGGTGCTGCTGATCCAGCCGCCGCGCGGCTTCGGGGAGAACCCGGTCGCGATCTACCACGACCCCGACCTGGCGCCCACCCACCACTACCTGGCGGCCTACCGCTGGCTCGAGGCCTCCGAGGAGTCCGGCGGCTTCGGCGCGCACGCCGTCGTGCACCTCGGCAAGCACGGCTCGATGGAGTGGCTGCCCGGGCAAGAACGCCGCGCTCTCGGCCTCCTGCGCCACCGACGCCGCGATCGGCAACCTGCCGCTGATCTACCCGTTCCTGGTCAACGACCCGGGCGAGGGCGCCCAGGCCAAGCGCCGCGCGCACGCCACCATCGTCGACCACCTGATCCCGCCGATGGCGCGCGCGGAGACGTACGGCGACATCGCCCGGCTCGAGCAGCTGCTCGACGAGCACGCCAACATCGCCGCGATGGACCCGGCCAAGCTGCCCGCGGTCCGCGGCGAGATCTGGCAGCTGATGCACGCCGCCGAGATGCACCGCGACCTCGGCCTCGACGAGCGCCCGGACGACGAGGAGTTCGACGACTTCCTCCTGCACGTCGACGGCTGGCTCTGCGAGATCAAGGACGCCCAGATCCGCGACGGCCTGCACGTGCTGGGCCAGGCGCCCGAGGGCGAGGCCCGGGTCAACCTGGTGCTCGCGATCCTGCGCGCCGCCCAGGTGTGGGGCGGGGAGTCCGCGGCCGTGCCCGGCCTGCGCGCCGCGCTCGGGCTCAAGGAGGGCGACGAGGCCACCGGCGCCGTCGACGAGGTCGAGCAGCAGGCCCGCGACCTGGTGCTCGCGCATGGAGGCAGGCCGGCTGGGACCCGCCGCCGCGGTCGCGGACCTGCACGACGACCCCGAGGTGCAGCGGGTGCTCGCCTTCGCCGCCGAGCAGGTGGTGCCCCGCCTGGGCCGCACCACCGACGAGCTCGACGCCGTCCTGCACGCCCTCGACGGCGGCTTCGTCCCGGCCGGGCCCGTCGGGCTCCCCGCTGCGCGGGCTGGTCAACGTGCTGCCGACCGGGCGCAACTTCTACACCGTCGACCCGCGCGCCGTGCCGTCGCCGGCTGGCCTGGCAGACCGGCGTCGGCGATGGCCGACTCGCTGCTCCAGCGCCACCTCGACGACACCGGCGACTACCCGACCTCGGTCGGCCTCTCGGTGTGGGGCACCTGCGCGATGCGCACCTCCGGCGACGACGTCGCCGAGGTGCTCGCGCTGCTCGGCGTGCGCCCCGACTGGGACGAGGCCTCGCGCCGGGTCTCGCGACCTGCAGGTCGTCCCGCTCGAGGAGCTGGGCCGCCCGCGCATCGACGTCACGGTGCGGATCTCCGGCTTCTTCCGCGACGCCTTCCCGCACGTCGTGGCGATGCTCGACGACGCCGTGCAGCTCGTCGCCGACCTCGACGAGCCGGCCGGAGCAGAACTTCGTGCGCGCCCACGTCGCAGACCGACCTCGCCGAGCACGGCGACCGACCGCCGGGCCACCACCCGGATCTTCGGCTCCAAGCCCGGGCTCGTACGGCGCCGGCATCCTGCAGGTCGTCGAGTCCGGCACCTGGCGCGACGACGACGACCTGGCCGAGGTCTACACCGCCTGGGGCGGCTTCGCCTACGGCCGCGACCTCGACGGTGCGCCGGCCGCCGACGACATGCGCACCAACTACCGCCGCATCAAGGTGGCGGCCAAGAACATCGACACCCGCGAGCACGACATCGCCGACTCCGACGACTACTTCCAGTACCACGGCGGCATGATCGCCACCGTGCGCGCGCTGACCGGCGTCCGACCCGAAGGCCTACGTCGGCGACTCGACCACGCCCGACGCCGTCCGCACCCGCACCCTGCAGGAGGAGACCAACCGGGTCTTCCGGGCCCGCGTGGTCAACCCGCGCTGGATCGGCGCCATGCAGCGCCACGGCTACAAGGGCGCCTTCGAGCTGGCCGCCACCGTCGACTACCTCTTCGGCTTCGACGCCACCGCCGGGGTCGTGCACGACTGGATGTACGAGTCGCTGGCCCACGAGTACGTGCTCGACGAGACCAACCAGGAGTTCATGCGCCGCTCCAACCCGTGGGCGCTGCGCGGCATCGTGGAGAAGCTGCACGAGGCCGCCGACCGCGGGCTGTGGGAGGCGCCCGGACGCCGACACGCTGGCCGCGATGCAGGCGGTCTACCTCGACCTCGAGGGCGACCTCGAGGACCGGGCCGGTGGCTGAGGCGGTCGTCGGGTCGATGGGCGGGGCCCGGCGGGTCGTCGTGTGGGGATCGGCATGGGGCCCGCAGCACGTCACCGTCGAGGCCGCGGCCGCGATCGGCTCGGTCGACGTCGTGCTGGCCTTCGCGAAGGGACGCCGACGACCCGCTGCTCGAGGTGCGCCGCGCGGTCTGCGCGACGCTACGGCGTCGCCGCTGGTGGTCCGTCGCCGACCCGCCGCGCGACGCGCGACGACGACGGTCGACTACGACGGCCGCCGTCGAGGCGTGGCACGCGGCGCGGGCGGCGGCCTGGGAGGCCGCGCTCGACGAGCACCGCCGGGGACGTCGGGCTCCTGGTCTGGGGCGACCCGTGCGCTCTACGACTCGACGATGCGGCTGCTCGACCGCCTGCAGACCGGGCCGGGTCGCCCGTTGGTGGTCGAGGTGGTGCCCGGCATCAGCAGCCTCTCCGCTGCTGGCCGCCCGGCACCGTGTCGTGCTGCACGACGTCGGCGCCGCGCTGCACGTGACCACCGCCCGTCGGCTGCCCGAGGCCCTCGCCGAGGGGCAGCGCAACCATCGTCGTGATGCTCAACCGCCGCCTGGACGCGCTGGCCGACCCTGCCCTCGCGGACTGGTCGATCTGGTGGGGCGCCAACCTCGGCGCGCCCGGCGAGCAGCTGGTCGCCGGCCGCGTCGGCGACGTGCTGGCCGACCTCGAGGTCGCCCGGGAGACGGCCCGGACCGAGGACGGCTGGGTGCTCGACCTCTACCTGCTGCGGGCCCCGGCCCCGGACGCCCCGTGAGCGGGCACCCCACCACCGGGCACACCGTCCTGGCCGTGCCGGTCCCGGAGCTGGACGACTGGGTGCGGGCCCGCACCCGCGGCTACGACCCGCCTGGGTCTCGACCGACCCGGCCTTCGTGCACGCCCACGTCACCGTGCTGGCCCCTGGCTGCCGGCGCCGGAGGCCGCCGACCTCGAGCGGGTGGCGGCGGTGCTCGCGACGGTGCCGGCCTTCGACGGCCCGGCTGGGCGAGCGTCGACGTCTTCCCGAACGGGATCGTGCACCTGCGCCCCGAGCCGCACGGCGCGTTCGCCGCGCTGACCGCCGCGCTGGCCGCCGCCTACCCGCAGCACCCGCCGTACGAGGGCAGGTACGGCGCGGTCGAGCCGCACCTGAGCCTCGACCAGGTCGGCCCCGGTCGCCACCGGCCGGCCCACCGGTCACCCGGGCTCGGTGGCCGCCGACCTCGCCGGTCGCCTGCCGGTGCGCACCCGGGTCGACCGGGTCGACCTGCAGTGGTGGCAGGCGACGGGTGCCGGCTGCTGCACTCGTTCCCGCTCGCTCCCGCGGCCGGCGCCTGATGGCCGGGCTGCTCGTCGCCGGCACCACCTCGGACGCCGGCAAGAGCGTCGTCACCACCGGGCTGTGCCGCGCGCTGGCCCGACGCGGGGTCGCGGTGGCGCCGTACAAGGCGCAGAACATGTCGAACAACTCGATGGTCGTCGCGCACCCCGACGGCGGCACCGCCGAGATCGGGCGCGCCCAGTGGGTGCAGGCGCTGGCCGCGCGGGTGCGTGCCCGAGCCGGCGATGAACCCGGTGCTGCTCAAGCCCGGCAGCGACCGGCGCAGCCACGTCGTGGTGCTGGGGCGCCCGGCCGGGGAGGTCTCCTCGCGCGACTGGACCGACCGGGCGCGCGCCACCTGGCGCGGGCCGCGCACGCGGCGTACGACGACCTGGCGGCGCGCTACGAGGTCGTGGTCGCCGAGGGCGCCGGCAGCCCGGCCGAGATCAACCTGCGCTGCGGGCGACTACGTGAACATGGGGCTGGCCCGGCACGCCGGCCTGCCCACCGTGGTCGTCGGCGACATCGACCGGGGCGGGGTGTTCGCCGCGTTCCTACGGCACCGTGGCGCTGCTCGGCGCCCGAGGACCAGGCGCTGGTGGCCGGCTTCGTGGTCAACAAGTTCCGCGGCGACCTCGACCTGCTGCAGCCCGGGCCTCGACCCAGATCGAGGACGCGACCGGGCGCCGGGTCTTCGGCGTGCTGCCGTGGAGCCCCGACGTGTGGCTGGACTGCGAGGACGCCCTCGACCTCGAGGGTCGGCGGGCCCGCCCGAGACGGGCGCCGCCCGGGTGGTCGTGGTGCGCCTGCCCCGGATCTCCAACTTCACCGACGTCGACGCGCTCGGCCTCGAGCCGGGGCTCGACGTCGTCTTCGCCTCCACCCCGCGCGCGCTCTCCGACGCCGACCTGGTCGTGCTGCCCGGCACCCGGGCCACGATCGCCGACCTGGCCTGGCTGCGCGAGCGCGGGCCTCGACGCCGCCGTGCTCGCCCACGCGCACGCGGGTCGTCCGGTGCTCGGCATCTGCGGCGGCGCCCAGATGCTCGGCCGCGCGGATCCGCGACCCGCACGGCGTCGAGGGCGACCGCCGGGGCCGACGTCGAGGGCCTGGGCCTGCTCGACGCGGTCACCGAGTTCACCGTGGAGAAGGTGCTGCGCGCCGCACGAGCCGGCCGGCTACGAGATCCACCACGGCCGGGTCACCGGGCAGCGCAGCGACGGGGCCGTGGACAGCGACCATGGTGCACGGCGCCCTGGAGGACGACGCGCACCGCGCGGCGTACCTGCGCCCGGACGCTGGGAGTCACCTCGACGGTCTCCTTCCCGGCCGCCCGCGAGCGGCGCCTGGACCTGCTCGGCGACCTCGTCGAGGACCACCTCGACGTCGACGCCCTGCTCGACCTGGCCCGCCGCGGCGCCCCGGCCCGGCTGCCGTTCCTGCCGCCGGGGGCACCCGATGAGGGTGCTGCTGCTCGGCGGCACCGGGGAGGCGCGCGCGCTGGCTGCGGCGCTGGTCGAGGCCGGCGTCGAGGTCGAGTCCTCGCTGGCCGGCCGGGTCGCCCGTCCCCGGCTGCCGGTGGGACGCGGTGCGCATCGGCGGGTTCGGCGGCGCTGAGGGGCTGCGTGCCCATGCCGCGGCGTACGACGCCGTCGTCGACGCCACGCACCCCTTCGCGGCCACGATCTCCGCGCACGCCGCCGGCGTCGACGTGCCGCTGCTGCGGCTGCAGCGACCCGGGTGGGTCGACCCCACCGGTGGCTGGCACTGGGTCGGCGACCACGACGAGGCCGCCGCCGTCGCCGCGCAGCTCGGGGACCGGCCGTTCCTCACCATCGGTCGGCAGCAGCTGGGCCGCTTCACCGGGCCGCTGGCCGCCCACGACGTGCTGGCCCGGGTCGTCGACGAGCCCGACGTCGCGCTGCCGCCACGGCTGGCGGCTGCTGCGCAGCCGCGGTCCCTACGAGCTCGACGGCGAGGGCGCGCTGATGCGCGAGCACCGGGTCGACGTGCTGGTCACCAAGGACTCCGGCGGCGCGCACACCTGGCCCAAGATGGAGGCCGCCGCCGCGCTCGGGGTGCCCGTCGTCGTGGTGCGCCGCCCGACCCGCCTCCTGGCGTCGTGACCGTCAGCGACGTCGAGGGCGCGCTGGCCTGGCTGCGATCGGTGCCACCACGATGAGCGCACCCAGGCCCACCCGGGCCGCGAGCCGCCGGCCGCGGGCGACGTCGTGAGCAGCCGGAGCGGCCCCTCGCCGAGTGCCGGCCGCAGCTCGACCCGGGCCTCGGGGCCGGTGCCGTAGACGGTGCGACCACCGAGCCGCACGCCCAGGGCGCCCGCGAACGCGGCCTCGACCGGGCCGGCGTTCGGGCTCGGGTGGGCCCCGGCGTCGCGCCGCCAGGCCCGCACGCTCGCCGCGGGGTCCGCGCCGAGCACCGTGGCCAGGGTCGCGGTGAGCCGCGAGCCGGGCAGGTTGAGCACGTCGTCGAGACGCGCCGCGGCCCAGCCGAAGCGCGCGTAGCGGGCGCTGCGGTGCCCGACCATCGCGTCCAGGGTGTTGGCCGCGCGGTAGCCCAGCAGCCCCGGGATCGCCGACCAGCGCGCCCAGCACCAGCGGCGCGACCACGGCGTCGGAGGTGTTCTCGGCCACCGACTCGAGCGCGGCGCGGGCCACCTCGGCGGCCTCCAGGGTGCGGGTGTCGCGTCCGACCAGCCGCGCCACCTGGGTGCGGGCCGCGGGCAGCCGCCCCTCCGGAGCAGCCGACCGACCGCGGCCGCCTCCCGGTCGAGCGTGGTGCCGCCGAGCACGGTCCAGGTCGCGGCGGCGGTCAGCAGCGCGTGCGGCACCGGACGGTGCCGACCGACGTGCTCCGCCGCCACGCCGGCGGCCACGCCCGCGCCCACCAGCAGCGCCACGTGCACCACGCCGGCGCTGCGGCGATCGGCGTACGTCGCCTGCTCGAGGCGCGCGGCCAGGGTGCCGAACCCGGCCACCGGGTGCCAGCGTGCGGGGTCGGCGAGGGCCCGGTCGAGCGCCGTAGCCCAGCACCAGCCCGACCGCCCTGCTCCCCGACCCGTTCAGCACTGGAGGTCCTCGTGAAGGTTCTGGTCACCGGCGGCGTGCGCTCCGGCAAGTCGCGCCACGCCGAGACGCTGCTGGCGGGAGCGGGCGGCGACCTACGTCGCGCCGGGCCCGACGCCGCAGGAGCAGGACGACCCCGACTGGGCGGCGCGCATCGCGGCCCACCGGCAGCGGCGACCGGCGGCGTGGACGACACGTCGAGACCCGCGACCTGGCGGCGGCGCTGGCCTCGGCCGACCGGCCGGTGCTCGTCGACTGCCTCGGCACCTGGCTGACCGCGGCTGCTCGACGAGGCGCAGGCCTGGGAGGCAGCCGACCGAGGCGGTCACGGCCCTCGTCGAGACCCGCCTGGACGCGGTGGCGGCCGCGGTGCGCGCGTGCCGCACGACGTGGTCGCTGGTGACCAACGAGGTCGGGCTCGGCGTCGTGCCCGAGCACCGCTCCGGCCGGCTCTTCCGCGACCTGCTCGGCACCGTCAACCAGCGGGTCGCGGCCGCCTGCGACGAGGTGCACCTCGTGGTCGCCGGTCGGGTCGCTGCAGCCTCTGAGCCGCGGCACGCCGACGCACCCGGCCGGCCCGGCCAGCACGCCGACCAGCAGAGCCGCGAGCGCCAGCTCGACGGCGGCGCCGAAGACGTCGCCGGTCACGCCGCCGAGGCGTCGTACGCACGCGGCGCAGCAGGGCCGCCACCACGAGCAGCGCCAGTGCGGCGGCGACGAGGCCCGACCAGCCGGCGAGCCAGGACCAGCAGCGCGGTCGCGACCAGCCGACACCGCGAGCGCGGCCGCCGGCCGCACCGTGCCGGCGTACGCCGCGCCCAGGCCGTCGGGGCGCGCGCCGGGACGCCGCGCAGGCAGCACGAGCCGCGAGCGCGCGCGCGAGAGCGCAGACCAGCAGCCCGCCGACGAGCCGCGCCCCGGGCGGTGGTCGACGCAGCGCGGCCAGGGCGGCGACCTGGATGCCGAGCACCACGACCGTGGCGACCACGCCGGCGGGCCCGGAGGTGCCGGTCTTCATCACCGCCAGCGAGCGCTCGCGGTCGTAGGAGGCGGTCAGCCCGTCGGCGACGTCGGAGAGCCCGTCCCAGTGCAGGGCCCGGGTGCCGAGCGCGAGCGCCCCGACCGCGAGCGACCGCCACCACCAGCGGCGGCAGGGACGGCCAGGCCGCCGAGCAGCCCGAGCCGCGGCCACGAGCAGCGCCGAGCGGCAGCACCGCCAGCGGGGCCAGCAGCATCGCGCGGCCGCGCGACGGCCGGGTCGACCGCGCGCGGCGCGCGGCACCGGCAGCGCGGTCAGGGTGCCGACGGCGAGGCGCCAGGCGTCAGGCACCGGCCGGACCCGTCAGCGCCTCGGGCAGCAGCTCGGTGAGCAGGGCGACGTCGCGCAGCAGCGCGACCGCGCTGCGCAGCACCGGCACCGCGGCGACGGCGCCGCTGCCCTCGCCCAGGCGCAGCCCGAGGTCGAGCAGCGGCTCGAGGCCGAGCTTGTCCAGCGCCAGCGACTGGGCGGGCTCGGTCGAGCGGTGCCCGGCGGCGAACCACGCGGCGGCGCCCGGCGCGATCCGGTCGGCGGTGAGGGCGCAGGCCACCGACATCAGCCCGTCGAGCAGCACCGGCACGCCGGCCTGCGTCGCGGCCAGCAGGTAGCCCGTCGGTGGCGGCCAGGTCGGCGCTGCCGAGCGCGGTCAGCGTCTCGACGGGGTCGGTCGGCGCGCTCGCCCGACCCGGGCCAGGGCCTGGGCGAGCACGGCGGTCTTGCGGTCGAGACCGGCGTCGTCGACGCCGGTGCCGCGCCCGGCGACCTCGCTCGGCGCGGCAGCCCGAGCCCGGCGGCCACCAGCGCCGCCGCGGGGGTGGTGTTGCCGATGCCCATGTCGCCGCTGAGCAGCAGCTGGGCGCCGGCGGCGATCTCCTCGCGCGGCCGCCCGCGGCCCGACCGCCAGCGCCTGCTGGGTCTCCTCGGCGGTCAGGGCGTCCTCGAGGTGGATCGCCCCGCTGCCGCGGCGGACCTTGTGCGGCGCTGACCTCGGCGGGCAGGCCCTCGAGGTCGTCGTCGACGCCGACGTCGAGCACCCGCACCGTGCACGCCGTGGGCGGCGGCGAGCGCGGTGACGCCGGCGCGCCCGGCCACGAACGTGCGCACCATCGCGCGCGGTGATCGCCGGCGGGTACGCCGAGACGCCGTGCGCGGCGACCCCGTGGTCGCCCGCGAAGATCACCAGGCGCACGTCGTCGAGCGGGCGGCGGCGGCACCTCGCCCTGGACGCCGCTGAGCCACACGGCCAGCTCGCCCAGCCGCCCGAGCGCACCGGCCGGGACGGCCAGGCCGGCGAGCCGCTCGGCGGCGGCACGGGCGCTGGCGCTGTCCGGCGCGGCGAGCGGACGCGGTGACGACATGGGTCCTCCTGGGGTGGGACTGGTGACGGGACTGGGGCGGGACCGGGCCCGCAGGGCGCGGACGAGGTGGTCGGTGGTGCCGGGCGGGCGGACCGCGATCCGCGCCCAGCCGGGGTCGAGGCCGGGGAAGGTGTCGCAGCGGCGTACGGCGATGCCGTGCTCGCGCAGGTGCGCCCGTGCCGTCGGGGCCCAGCCGGGCCAGCAGGAACGACGTCTGCGAGGGCAGCGTGGGGGATCCCGAGCCCGGTCAGGGCGGCGACCAGGTGGGTGCGCCAGCCGGTGATCGTGTGCGCGCGCCGCTCGGCCTCGGCGAGCGCCTCGTCGGTGCAGCACGCCTGGATCGCGGCGGCGGCCGTGGTGGAGACCGACCACGGCACCTGGCCGCGGCGCAGGTCGGCGACGACACCCGCGGCGCCGAGCAGGTAGCCGGCGCGCACCCCCGGGATGGACCAGTGCTTGGTCAGGCTGCGCAGCACCACGAGGCCCTCGGGCGGCGCGCCGGCCAGGGTGCCGCGCTCGCCGGGCACGGTGTCGATGAAGGCCTCGTCGACGACCACCAGCCGGCCCGGGCGGCAGCAGGGCGAGCAGGTCGTCGACGGGGTGCAGCACGCCCGGTCGGGTTGGTGGGGTTGCCGACCACGACCAGGTCGGCGTCCGGCGGGCACGGCGCCCGGGTCGAGCGCGAAGCCGTCCTCGGCGCGCGTGAGCACGGCGGTGACCCGGTGCCCGGCCTGCTCGAGCGCGGCGTGCGGCTCGGTGAACTGCGGGTGCACCACGACCGGGCGCCGCCACGGCCGCAGCCGCGCCACCAGCGAGAAGGCCTCGGCCGCGCCGGCCGTGGCGAGCACCTCGTCGGCCGGCCGGTCGTGGCGCAGCGGCGACCGCCTGCTCGGCGGCGCCCGGGTCGGGGTAGGCGCCGATGTCGTCGAGGCTGGCGCGCAGCGCGGTCTCGAGCCAGACCGGGCGGGGACCGGGGTAGACGTTGACGGCGAGGTCGAGCAGGCCGGTGCCGCGGACCTCGGCGTCGCCGTGGTGGCGCAGCGGGTCGGCTCGGTGCGGTGTCGTGCTCAGCCACGGTGCACCGCGTCGACGAAGCGCTGCGCCAGCTGCGGGTGCCCGGCCCAGTGCACGTGCAGGTACGACGCGTGCAGGCTGGCGCTGGTGAAGCCGACGTCGTGCCCCTCGCCGCTCCAGGCCGGCGCCGGGCCGGCGACCGGCTCGACCTGGGTGCGGTGGAACTCGTGGCCGGTGACGCGCTCGCCCGCCCGGGTCAGCAGCGAGTCCGAGACCGCGGTGACCTCGGGGTAGGCGCAGCGTCAGCCGCTCGGTCATCGTGGCGCGTCGGCCGGCAGGGCGCCGACCATCGGCGCGCCGTCGAGGCTCTGGCACAGGTAGAGCAGCCCGGCGCACTCGGCCACCGTCGGCACCCCGGCCGCGACCGCGGCCGCGAGCTCGGCGCGCAGCGCGGCGTTCGCCGCCCAGCGCCGGCGGCATGCACCTCGGGGAAGCCGCCGCCGAGGTAGAGCCCGCGGGTGCCGGCGGCAGGGCGGTGTCGACGGCGGGGTCGAAGGTGACGACCTCGCAGCCGCCCGCGCGCAGCAGCTCCTCGGTCTCGGCGTAGCGGAACGTGAACGCGCGCCCGCCGGCCATCGCCACGACCGGTCGACCGGTCGCGCCCGGCGGGTGGGCGGACGTGGTCGGCGGGGTCCCAGGCGGTCGCGTCGAGGTCGGGCGCGGAGCGCGCCAGGGCGAGCACCGCGTCGAGGTCGACGTGCTCGGCGACCTGCGCGGCCAGCCGGTCCAGGGACGTGCCGCGGCCTGGTCCCGCTCGGCGGCCGGCACCAGGCCGAGGTGCCGCGAGGGCGCCTCGACGGCCGTGGTCGCGGCCGATCGTGCCGAGCACCGGGATGCCGGTCGGCATCGATCGAGTCGACGACCTCGCGCGGCGTGCCGCGGCGAGCCGGCCTTGTTGAGGATCACGCCGGCGACCCGCACGGACGGGTCGTAGGTCGCCATCCCGTGCACGACCGCCCCGATCGAGCGCGAGGAGCGGGAGATGTCGACGACCAGCACGATCGGGCGTGCGGGTCAGCGCCGGCGACGTGGGCGGTCGAGGCGAAGCCGTCGGTGCCGACGCGGCCGTCGTACAGGCCCATCACGCCCTCGACGACGGCCACGTCGGCACCCCGCGGCGCCGTGCAGCAGCAGCGGGACGATGCGGTCCTCGCCGACCAGGTGCGGGTCGAGGTTGCGGCCGGGGCGACCGCAGGCCAGGGCGTGGTAGCCGGGGTCGATGTAGTCGGGGCCGACCTTGTGCCCGCGGACCACGTGGCCGGCGCGGGTCAGCGCGGCCATCAGCCCGGTCGCGACGGTCGTCTTGCCCTGCGCCGGTGGCCGGCGCGGCGACGACGACGCGGGGCAGCCGGGCAGGCGCGGCGCCGGTCACCACTCGATGCCCCGCTGGCCCTTCTGGCCGCGGTCCATCTGGTGCTTGACCTTGGTCATCTCGGTGACCAGGTCGGCGGCCTCGACCAGCGCCGGGTGGGCGCGGCGACCGGTGACGACGACGTACTGGCGCCCCGGGCGGTTGCGCAGCGTCTCGACGACGTCGTCGACGTCGACCCAGCCCCACTCCATCGGGTAGGTGAACTCGTCGAGCACGTAGAGGTCGTGGCGCTCCTCGGCGATCCGCGCGCTTGACCTCGGCCCAGCCCTCGGCGGCGTCGGCGGCGTGGTCCTCGGCGTCGCCCTCCTTGCGCGATCCACGACCAGCCGGCGCCCATCTTGTGCCACTCGACCGGCCCGCCCTCGCCGGTCTGCTCGTGCAGCTCGCCGAGGCGCTCGAGCACGGTCTGCTCGCCGATGCGCCACTTGGCGGACTTCACGAACTGGAAGACCCCGACGTCCCAGCCCTGGTTCCAGGCGCGGATGCGCGAGGCCGAAGGCGGCGGTCGACTTCCCCTTGCCGTCGCCGGTGTGCACCATCAGCAGCGGCTGCGTAGCGGCGCTGGGCGGTCGTGAGTCCGTCGTCGGGGACGGTGGTGGGGCGTGCCCTGCGGCATGTCATGGCTCCGGTACTCTCTCGTGGTGGATCGCCTCGTCCAGCGGCCGGCGGGCGCGCCACCCGTGCCGTTCGAGGTCGGGGACGTCGTGGAGGGCGCTGACCGGGCCCACGCACAGCCAGGCGACCGGGCGCACCCGGCGGGGATGTGCAGCAGCTCGCGCAGGAACGGTCCTCGCGGTAGAAGGACACCCAGCCGACGCCGAGGCCCTCGGCGGTGGCGGCGAGCCAGAGGTTCTGGATGGCCAGGCAGGTCGAGTAGAGCCCGGTGTCGTCGATGGCGTGCGCGGCCCAGCACCTGGGGGCCGCCGCGGTCGGGGTCGTAGGTGACCACGACGCCGAGGCCGGACTCCGCGGATGCCCTCGATCGTGATGCCGGGCGAACGTCTCGGCGCGCTCGGCGTCCAGCCCGGCGGCGTACGCCGCCCGCTCGGCTGGCGACGTGCTCGGCGAACCGGCGCGCGGGTCGCCGGTCGCGCACGACCACGAAGTCCCAGGGCTGGCTCATGCCGACGCTGGGGGCGCGGTGGGCCGCGGCCAGCACCCGGGTCAGGGTCGCGTCGTCGGGTGCCTCGCCGGTGAACTCGGCGCGCACGTCGCGGCGGCGCGCGATCGCCTCGTAGACCGACATCGGCGCCGTCTCGGGGGCCGTCTCGGGGGCCGGCATCAGGCGGCGCGGACGACGTCGGCCAGCGCCTCGGCGCTCACCTCGCCGACCGGCAGGTGCTCGGCACCCAGGCGGGTCGCCAGGACACCGGCCAGGCCCAGCCGCATCGCCCCGCTCTCGCAGTCGACGACCACGCTGGCGACGCCCTGCGCGGCGAGGAGGTCCGCGGCCCGCCGGGAGCGGTCGACGGCGTCGGGACCGTGGGTGGCGCGGCCGTCGGTGACCACGACCAGCAGCGGGCGACGGCGCGGGTCGCGCAGCCGCTCGACGCGCGAGCACCCGGGCGGCCTCGAGGAGGCCCTCGGCCAGCGGGGTGCGCCCGCCCGGCGGGCAGCTCCTCGAGCCGGGTGGCGGCGATGTCGACGGAGTGCGTGGGCGGGAGCGCGAGCTCGGCGCTCCCGGCCCGGAAGGTGACCAGCCCGACCTTGTCGCGGCGGCGGTAGGCGTCGAGCAGCAGCGAGAGGATCGCGGTCTTGACCTGCTCCATCCGGCGCCGGGCGGCCATCGAGCCGGACGCGTCGACGCAGAACAGGACGAGGTTGGACTCCTTGCCCTCACGGGTCGCGTAGCGCAGGTCGGGGGAGCGCAGCAGCAGCCGGCCGCCGCTGCGTCCCCGGGCGGCCTGGTGGGGTGCGGCGGCGCGCACGGTCTCCAGCAGGTGCACCGAGCCGCGGCCGGTGCTCGAGGCCCCGACGCGGCGACCGCGCTCGGTGATCGCCCGGCTGCGGCGCCCGGACTCCCCGGCACCGGTGCCGGACGCGGTGAGCAGGCGGGTGCGGTAGGGCTGCCCGGCGCCGACGGGGGTGCTCGTCGGCGGGGTGGGCGCGCCTGCCTCGTCGGCGCGGGCGTCCGGGTCCGCGGGGTCGCTGGTGCCCGGCTCGTCGAGGTCCGGCTCGGGGTCCTGCGGGACGTCATGCGGGCGGGACGTCCCCTCGTCCTCAGCGCATGACGTCCCGGCCGGGTCGCTGGGGTCGCTGGGATCGGGGTCCGGCTCCGGGGGCTCGGGCGGCTCGGGCAGGTCGTCGCCGAGCACCTGGTCGAGCAGGTCCTCGTCCATGCCGGGGGCGTCGAAGGGGTTGCGGCGGCGACGGTGCGGCAGGGCCAGGCGGGCGGCGGCCCGGATGTCCTCGAGGAGCACCCGGTCCCGGCCGTGCCAGGCGGCGTGGGCGACCGCGGTGCGGGCGGTGACGATGTCGGCGCGCAGGCCGTCGACGTCGAAGGCCGCGCAGACCTCGGCGATCTTCATCAGCGCGCCCTCGCCCAGCTCGACGCGCCCGACCAGGGCCTGCGCGGCCTGGATGCGGTCGGTGAGCGCGCGCTGCGCAGCGGCGTACGACGCGCTGAACGCGGCGGGGTCGGTGTCGAAGGCCATCCGGCGGCGCACCACCTCGGCGCGCAGGGCCGGCTCGCGGGGCGCGGCGACCTCGACGGTCAGGCCGAAGCGGTCCAGCAGCTGGGGCCGCAGCTCGCCCTCCTCGGGGTTCATCGTGCCGACCAGCACGAAGCGGGCCGCGTGCGAGACCGAGACGCCGTCGCGCTCGACGGTGGCCCGGCCCATCGCCGCGGCGTCCAGCAGCAGGTCGACGAGGTGGTCGTGCAGCAGGTTGACCTCGTCGACGTAGAGCAACCCCCGGTGGGCGCGGGCCAGCAGCCCGGGCTCGTACTCGGTGCGGCCCTCGGACAGGGCGCGCTCGAGGTGCAGCGAGCCGAGCACCCGGTCCTCGGAGGCCCCGACCGGCAGCTCCACCAGGCGCACCGGGCGGGTCTCGACCGCAGCGTCGCAGGCGAACGGGCCATCGGGGGAGAGATGGGTGTCGTCGCGCGGGTCGCTGGAGAACCGGTCGCCGGCGACCACGTCGATCGGCGGCAGCACGTCGGCCAGGGCGCGCACGATCGTGGACTTCGCCGTGCCCTTCTCACCGCGCACCAGCACGCCGCCGACCTCGGGGGAGATCGTGGTGAGGAGGAGGGCGAGGGCCATCTCGCCGAAGGGGCCGTCGGGCTCGTCGGCACCGACGACAGCGCTGAAGGGGTAGTGCAGTGGCATGGGAGGCTCCCGCTCGTCCGCCATCGGATAGGCGCCTCGAGGCCGGTCTTCGGACTTCCTGGATCGGTGCTCTCGCACCCTCCAGGTCACCGCAGCGGGCCTGTGCCGGACTTTCACCGGCTTCCCAGATTCTCCCCTCCGCACCGGCTTGTCTCGACCGGGCCTCGGGGCACCTCGTGGCTGTGGCGTCACGATAGCGTCAGCACCCGTGCCCCCCAGCAGCCCGTCCACCGTGGTCGTGATCGGCGTCGGTGACGACGGCTGGTCCGGCCTCACGCCCGCGCTGCAGCGACGCGTCCTCGAGGCCGAGGTGGTGCTCGGTGGGGAGCGGCACCTCGCGATGCTGCCCGCCGACGTCGACCAGGAGCGCCTGGCCTGGCCCTCACCGCTGCGGGAGGGGCTGCCGGCGCTGCTGTGGCAGCACGACGCCCGTCGGGTGGTGGCGCTGGCCTCCGGCGACCCGTTCGTGTCCGGGATCGCCAGCACCCTCGTGGAGCTGCTGGGCGCCGACGCGGTCGAGGTGCACCCGGCGGTCTCGTCGGTGGCCCTGGCCTGCGCCCGGATGCGCTGGGGCGCCGCCACGATCCAGGTCGTCACGGTCGTGGGGCGCCGGCCCGAGGCCGTGCTGCGCGAGCTGGCTCCGCGCCGGCGCCTCGTCGTGCTCTCCTCCGACGCCGGCACCCCCGCGGTGCTGGCGCGGCTGCTGGTCGAGCACGGCTACGGCGGGTCCGACATGAGCGTGCTGAGCCACCTGGGCGGCGAGCGCGAGCGACGCCTCGACGCCACCGCTGAGACCTGGGACGACGCGCTGTCGGCGCAGGTGCCCGACCTCAACGTGGTCGCCCTGGACCTGCGCGGACCCGTCGTCGGCTCCTGGGTGGCCGGCCTGCCCGACGACGCGTACGAGCACGACGGTCAGCTGACCAAGCGCGACCTGCGGGCCGCGGCGCTGGCGCGACTGGCGCCCCAGCCCGGCCAGCTGCTGTGGGACGTCGGCGCCGGTGCCGGGTCGGTGGGCATCGAGTGGATGCGCGCCCACCCGGGCTGCCGCACGCTCGCGATCGAGGCCGACGCCGAGCGGGCCGAGCGGGTCGAGCGCAACGCGGCGCGGCTCGGCGTACCCGCGCTGGCGGTGACGACCGGGCGGGCGCCCGAGGCCCTCGACGACCTGGCCGATCCCGACGCCGTCTTCGTCGGCGGCGGCGCCACCGTGCCGGGGCTGCTCGACCTGTGCCGCGACCGGCTGCGCCCGGGCGGCCGGCTGGTGGCGCACGGCGTGACGCTCGAGAGCGAGCAGCTGCTGGCGGCGGCGTACGCCACACACGGCGGCGAGCTGACCCGTACGTCGGTCGAGCACGCCGCGCCGCTGGGCTCCTTCACCGGCTGGACGCCGGCGCGCGCCGTGACCCAGTGGGCCTGGACCAAGCCCCTCCCGACCGATGAGGAGACATCGTGACCGTGCACTTCGTGGGCGCCGGCCCCGGCGCCGCCGACCTGATCACCCTGCGGGCCGCCGCGCTGATCGGGGCGGCCGACCTGGTGCTCTACCCCGGCACCTACCTCGACGCCGCCGTGCTCTCCCACGCCCGCGACGGTGCGCGGCTGGTCGACACCCAGCACCTCGACCTCGACACGATGGTGGCCGAGATGGTGGCCGCCACCCGCGACGGCCTCGACGTGGTGCGCCTGACCTCCGGCGATCCGTCGCTCTACTCGGCGGTGGCCGAGCAGTCGCGCCGCCTCGACGCGGTCGGCGTCGCGTGGGACGTCACCCCCGGCGTCCCGGCGTACGCCGCTGCCGCGGCGCTGGCCGGGCGCGAGCTGACCGTGCCGCTGGTGGCGCAGTCGGTGGTGCTGACCCGCACCCAGGCCCGCTCGACCGCCATGCCCGAGGGCGAGTCGCTGGCCGCGTTCGCGGCCACCGGCGCCACGCTGGTGCTGCACCTGGCGATCACCCGCACCCGCGAGCTGATGGCCGAGGTGGAGGACCACTACGGGACCGACTGCCCGGTCGTGGTGGTGCACCGGGCCAGCCAGCCCGACGAGCTGCTGCTGCGCGGCACCGTCGGCGACATCGCCGACCGGGTCGAGGAGGCCGGGCTGCGCCAGGCCGCGGTGATCCTGGTCGGGCGGGCGCTGGCGCGCGACGGCGGGGAGTCCCACCTCTACGACGCGGCGCGGGTGCGGACGACGTCGTAGGTCCCGAGTGACCCGGCCCGAGAGTCCCGGCAGGAGGCGGAGGCGGTGGCGGCTCGGCGAGCTTCGATGTGAAGGAGGCGTCGCGGAGCGGGCAGCGTGGTCGCGGCCTGGAGTTCAGCGCCCGATGAGGACGACCACGAAGATGACCAGCGCGCTCCACGCCGAGAACAGCCCCAGGACTGCCCCCGCGGTCACGCCTGCTCCGAACGCACGGGTTCTGGGGGAGACACACAACGCGAGTCCGCTGACGGCGACCAGACCGCTCGCAGCGACGACGGCGTTGGCCAGTGGTGAGAGGTCTGCGTAGCGAGGGACCAGCACGACACAAGCGAAGGCTACGGAGGCGATGCCGACCAGGGCTCCGGAGAAGGCCGGGACGGCGAAGGTCCGGCGCGGTGTCTCGCTCAGTGCCGTGGTCACGGACGAAGGCTACGCGGCAGGTGGCGCGCGGACCCGCACAGCAGGACAGGACACCTCAGTCGCGTGAGCTGTTGGGTACGGGCACGGTCCGCGCCTCGTCCCTCTGGGAGCGTTCATCCTGACGGGCGACGTACGACGCTGTGCTGTTCTCATGGGGGAAGGGACGATCCGGGACAGGCAGGCCCAGGGCATGGCAGATCGGTTCCCATCCGTCCGAGGGCCGCCACTCGACCAGCCGCTCCGGTTCGATCTGTTCGCGAACCTCGCTCAGCCGCCGCTCATAGCCGGCGATGATCTGGTCGGGGTCGTCGAAGTCGGTGAAGACGCCGTTGAAGATGACCCGGAAGAGGGGAACCATCGGGTCGTCGGCTCCCCTTGCCACCATCTCGCGCGTGCGCGGAAGGACGGTCGCTTCCATGCTTCGGTACCAGACCTCGGCGTCGCCGCGGTGGGACAGCAGCACAGCGGCATGCGGATACGCGGCCGCGAGGTCTCGCCAGCAGCTCGAGAACGGGACGTCCACTCCGGCCGCGTACCCGGCTAGGAACGTGGCGACCGGGACGCGGGTCGAGGGCACCGCGGCACCGCGCGCACTCGCTGGTCGGCTCAGGGGGCAGGGAGAGGCTCTGAGAGGCGCGGCTGGGTGCCATAGATCTCTTGCTCTCGAACGTGTGTTCGAGTAGCATGCTGTCATGAGTCTCGCTCCGCTCCTCGGTCTCGACCTGGCCGACCTCACCGAGGTCGAGCTGGTCGAGGTGCTGCGGGCGGCCGAGGAGGAGAAGTCCCGACTCTCGGCGTTGCAGGCCGAGGCGACTGCCCGCCTCGACGAGGTCGTACGCCGCCGGCACGCCGCGGCCGGACTGCCGGCCGACAGGCAGGGCGCCGGGGTCGCCTCCCAGGTCGGTCTGGCCCGGCGCGAGTCACCGAACCGCGGTGCCCGCCACCTCGGGCTGGCCAAGATCCTCGTCAACGAGATGCCGCACACCCTGGCCGCGATGCGCGCCGGCTGGTGCAGCGAGTGGCGCGCCACTCTGGTTGCGCGAGAGACCGCATGCCTGTCGCTGGAGCACCGCCGTCAGGTCGATGCCGAGCTGATGGCCGATGTCGCCACCACCGAGGGGTGGGGCGACAAGAGGCTGGTCGCTGCCGCGAGGGCTCGCGCCTACGAGCTCGACCCGCATGCCGCGCTGAAGCGCTCACGCAAGGCCGAGGGTGAGCGGTACGTGTCGCTGCGTCCGGCACCGGACACGATGACCTGGCTGACCGCGCTGCTGCCGGTCGCCCAAGGGGTGTCTGCCTATGCCGCACTCACCCGGGCCGCCGACCAGGCCCGCGGTGTCGGTGATCGAGCGCAGCCGCGGCCAGGTCATGGCCGACACTCTGGTCACCTCCCTGCTCACCCACGAGGCCGCCGAGCCGTCGCCAGTTCCCGCGGTTCCGGTGGCGGTGAACCTGACCGTCTCCGACGCGACGCTGCTCGGGGGCGACCACGAGCCGGGGTGGATCGCCGGCTACGGCCCGGTGCCCGCCGGGTTCGCCCGCGAGCTGGTCGCCACCGCGATCGAGCAGGCCCACGCGACGCTGCGGCGGCTCTACACCACCCACGCTGGGGCCCTGGTGGCGATGGACTCCCGCTCCCGCACCTTCCCCACCGCGCTGCGGCTGTTCATCGACCTGCGCGACCAGAGCTGCCGCACCCCGTGGTGCGACGCCCCGATCCGGCACCACGACCACGTGCGACCCGACCACGCCGGCGGACCCACCAGCGCCTCCAACGGCCAAGGGCTCTGCGAGGCCTGCAACCAGGCCAAGGAGGCCCCCGGCTTCACCGCCACCGCCCTGAACGGCGTCGTCACCACGACGACCCCCACCGGTCACCAGGTCCGCTCCCGGGCGCCCGCCCTTCCGCCCGGCGACCCACCGACACCGGCCCCGGCTCGACCACGACCGCAGGTCGACATCCTTCATCCACGCCTGCAGGTCGTGCTCGACGACTACACGCCCGCCGCCTGATCGACGACGTACCGGGGCGTCCAGACCGCGCCGCCCGCGCCCACGCGGGTCGAGGACGCCCCGACGATCAGGAGGCACTTCATGTCGATCGTGTCGGGGTCGAGCGCGCCCAGGGTGGTCACCGCGAGCGACTCCTCGGCGCGTCCCACGTCGCGCCCGACGACCACGACGGTGTCGGGGGAGCGATGCTCGAGGAGCACCTTCTGCATCGTCACCACCTGCTCGGTGCGCGAGCGGCTGGCCGGGTTGTAGACGGCGAGGACCAGGTCGGCCTCCGCGATCGCGCGCAGGCGCTTCTCGACGACCGCCCAGGGCTTGAGCCGGTCCGACAGGCTCATCACCGCGAAGTCGCGCGCCCACCGGCGCCCCCGCGCGCGCCGCCACCGCCTGCACCGCCGAGACGCCGGGCAGCACCCGCACCGGCACGTCGGCCAGCGCCGGGTCGGCGTCGACGGCCTCGAACACCGCCGAGGCCATCCCGAAGACCCCCGCGTCGCCGCCGGAGACCACCGCTACCCGTTCCCCGCGCTGGGCCAGCTGCAGGGCCAGCCGCGCCCGGTCGACCTCGACGGTGTTGCCGGATGCGTGCCGCGTCAGACCGGCGCGCTGCGGCACCCGGGCGACGTACGGCGCGTAGCCGACCACGTGGTCGACCTCCGCCAGGGCCGACTCGACCTCAGGGGTCAGCCAGCGCTCCGGCCCGGGGCCCAGGCCGACCACCAGGAGCTCGGCGGCTGGTTGCCGTGTGGTCACCAACGACATGTCTGAGGCCTGGATCGGTGCCGTTTGGTCACCAACGGCACCCCGATCAGCCCGCGGAGCGCGCCGCCCGGAGCCGGCGAGGGAGTCGCCCGGCACCACGATCAGCGAGAAGTACGGCACGGTCGCGGGGTCGACGTCGGCGACGGGCAGCCACCGCTGCTCGGGCATGGCTGCGCGCTCGACGTACAGCGCGTGGTCGAGGCGCCCGGCCTCGGCGAGCGCCTCGCGCACGGCGGGGAAGGTGCGGCCGAGCTTCATGATCACCGCTGCGTCGGTGTCGGCCAGCCGACGCGCGAGCTCGGGCTTCGGCAGCGTGCCGGGCAGCACCGTGAGCACGTCGGTCTGGCGCACCAACGGCGTGGCCGTGGCGGCGGTGGCCGCCGCGAACGCCGGCACCCCCGGCACGATCTCGGTCTCGAAGCGCTCCGCGAGCTGGTCGTGCAGGTACATGAAGGAGCCGTAGAAGAGCGGGTCGCCCTCGGCGAGCACCACCACGTCGCGCCCGGCCTCCAGGTGCGCGGCCAGCCGCTCGCCGCACTCGGCGTAGAAGTCCGCCATCGCGCCGGCGTACCCGCCGGGGTGCGCCGGTGGTGCCGGTCGTGACGGGGTAGCGCAGCTCCTCCTCGACGACGCCCGCGGGGATCAGGTCGGCGGCGATGCGCCGCGCGTTCGACTGCTTGCCGACCCCCGCGTGGTAGGCCACGACGTCGGCGGCGCCGATCAGCCGGGCCGCCTTGAGGGTGACCAGCTCCGGGTCGCCGGGCCCGAGCCCGACGCCGTACAGCCGGCCGGCCCCCGGCGTGCTCACTCCGCCTCCTGGGCCAGCGCGTTGACGGCCGAGGAGGCCATCGCCGAGCCGCCGCGGCGACCGCGGACGGTCACGAACGGCAGGTCGATGCCGTGGTCGGTCGCCGAAGGAGGCCAGCGCCTCCTTCGACTCGCCGGGCCCCGATGAAGCCCACCGGGCAGCCGATCGACCGCCGCCGGACGCGGGCCGCCGGCGAGGATCATCTCGAGCAGGTGGAACAGCGCGGTCGGCGCGTTGCCGATCGCCACGACGGCGCCCTCGAGGCGCGGCTCCCACAGCGACACCGCGGCCGCGGTGCGGGTGGTGCGCCAGCGGCGGGCCAGGTCGGGCACCTCGGGGTCGGTGAGGAGGCAGCAGCACCTCGTTGCCGGCCGGCAGCCGGCTCGCGGTGACGCCCATGGCCACCATCCGCGCGTCGCACAGCACCGGCGCCCCGGCGGCGAGCGCGGCCCGGGCCGCGGCGACCAGGCGCGGGTGGATCACCAGGTCGGGCACCAGGTCGACCTGGCCGCTGCCGTGCACCATCCGGACCGCGAGCTTCTCGGCGTCGGCGGGCACGAGCGACAGGTCGGCCTCGCGGCGGATCGTGGCGAAGGAGTCGACGTAGATCGCCGGGCCGTCGGCGACGTAGTCGTAGCGCCGCGCCGGCGGGCGCAGCTCGTCCGTGCGGGCGCTCATCGGGCCACCTCCGGCACCAGGACGCCGCGCCACGGCGTGACCACGAGGACGTCGGCGTCCGCGCGCTCGGCCAGGGCCTCGACGTCAGCGGCGGTGAGCACGCCGTCCGGCGCCTCGTGGTGCCATCCGCCGGGCACCGCGCCGTACGCCGGCGGCGGCGCTGCGCACCAGCGCCCGCTCGTCCGGCGGGGCGGGTGCGACCAGCGGGTCGGGCAGCTCGGAGACGTGCCAGGCGGCGTCGGCGTCCGGTGCCGCGCGCGGCGAGGAAGTCGCGGGCCAGGGCGACCAGGCGCGACGGTGCCTCCTCGAGGGGCACGACGTCAGCCCCAGCCGGAGCCCACCCGCAGCTGCGCGGTCCGCGCGTCGAGCGCCACCAGCCCGAGGTCGCAGCCGCGGCCGGCGACGTCGCCGCGACCGTCGTCGAGGACGAAGAGGAACCGGCCCGGCAGCGCGGCCAGCGCCGGGTCGGCGCACAGCAGCGCGTCCAGCCCGGCGGCCACCGGTCGCAGGTCGGCGCGACCGCCGGCCAGCCCGGTCTGCGGGGAGACCACCACGTTGCGCACCAGGTCGTGCGAGGGCGCCGGCAGCAGCCCGGTCGCCGCGATCGCCGCGACGACCTCGGGCGCCAGCGCGACGCCCGACCCGTCGTCGTACGACGGCAGGCGCGCAGCTGCAGGTTCGCGCGCCCGGTGAGGTGCAGGTCGCCGTCGCCGTGCGGTCACGGCCACGCTGCTCAGGTCGCGCAGCTCGGCGGGCGAGACCCGGCCGCCGATGAGGCGCAGGCGGACCAGGGCGCCGTCGTCGGCGGGCCAGGGCCGCGTCACGCCGGGACAGCGGTCGGGACGGGTGCGGACGGATGCGGGCGCGGACACCGAGGCAGAGCTCCTTCGAGGCCGGGGCTCGTGCGCGAAGCCCGTGGATGACCTCGCGGCGGGTGCCGTGAGGGCCAGCAGGTCTTCGGACTCGGGGTCGACCGGGCCAGGACGCCTTCCCGGGCCGGGGCCCAGTGGATGCCGTGCGCACGCGCACGACGTGTCCCGCCCGTCACCCACACCGCTGCGCGTCAGTCCCGGAGTCGCACCGGGTTCCCTGGTCCTCCCGGAGGAGGACGTGACTGGCAGGGGGACCGTACCAAGGGGCGCGGCCGACGGCTCAGCAGACCTCCTCGAGCTCCGACCAGTCGACCTCGGCGGTGCGGCGCTGGTACTCCGCGACCAGGCCGGGCCAGTTGGTGGTGATCCGGGCGCCGTCGGTGTACCAGCTGGTGCAGCCCGACCACACGCTCGTGGAGAGCCGCGACTGCATCTCGCGGTCGAAGGCCTCCCACACCTCGGGCCGCGGGGCCACGGCCCGCGCCTCGCCGTCGGCCAGGCGGCGGGCGACCTGTGCGACGTACCCCGCCTGCGCCTCCATCATCGCGATGATCGAGCTGCCGCCGAGGTTGGTGTTGGGGCCGTAGATGCTGAACAGGTTGGGGAAGCCGGGCACGCCCATCCCCAGGTGCGCGCGGGCGCCACCGGTCCACACGTCGGCCAGCTGCCGCCCGTCGGGCGCGACCACGTCGAGGCCGCGCAGGAAGTCGGTCGCCGCGAAGCCGGTGCCCCAGACGAGCACGTCCACCTCGTGCAGCCGTCCGTCGGCGGTCCGCACCCCGCCGGGCTCGACGCCGGTGACGGCCTCGGTGACCACGTCCACGTGCGGGCGGTCGAGCGTGGGGTACCAGTCGTTGGAGAACAGCAGCCGCTTGCAGCCCAGCGGGTAGTCGGGCACCAGTCGGGCGCGCAGCCGCGGGTCGCGGACCCGCAGGCGCAGGTGCGCGCGCCACGCGCCCTCGAGCGCCTTGATGAGCGGGCCGGACACCCGGCTCTCGCCGGCGAGGGCGGCGTTGAGCTGCTCGGTCACCCAGAACCAGGACCGGCGCTCCGCGGCGAGGAGGCCCGGCACCCGCCGGAAGAGGGCGTGGTGGCGGGGGGCGTAGCCCTGGTCGGGCTTGGGCACCACGTAGGGCGCGGACCGCTGGAAGATCGTGATCTCCGCGGCGTCGTCGGCGATCCCGGGCACGAACTGGATCGCGCTCGCCCCGGTGCCCAGGACGGCCACCCGGCGCCCGCGCAGGTCCACGTCGTGGCGCCACTGCGCGGAGTGGAAGGCCGGACCCGCGAAGTCGTCGCGACCCGGCAGGTCCGGCACGACCGGTTCCGAGAGCTGTCCGGTGGCCAGCACCAGCACGTCGGCGTCGTACGTCGGCCCCGGGGTGCCGCCCACCTCGGTCGAGACCCGCCAGGCGCCGTGCTCGTGGCGCGCCCCGGTCACGGTGGTGCCGGTGACCAGCCCGTCGAGCAGGCCGTGCTCGGCGGCGGTGCGCTGCAGGTAGGCGAGGATCTCGGGCTGGGGGGAGTAGCGGCGGCCCCACTCCGGGTTCGGCGCCCAGGACCAGGAGTACAGCGGCGAGGGCACGTCACAGGCGGCGCCGGGGTAGGTGTTGTCGCGCCACACCCCGCCGGCCTCGCCGGCGCGCTCGAGCACCGTGATGTCGGTGAGGCCCTGCTCGTGCAGGGCGCGCACGACGCCCAGGCCGCCGAAGCCGGCGCCGACGACGAGGATGCGGGGCCCGCCAGGGGGGCCCGCGGGGAGACTGTTGTCGCTCATGGGGGAGACGCTAGGGCGCCCGCGCGCTCCGGTGCAGGCGTCCGGCCGAACATGGTTGATGATTCCGGACATGACCGAGCTCCAGGCGCCCGTCGCGCGCGACTGGGACTTCCCGCGCTCGGCCCACGGCGTGCGGCACCTGCTGGGCTACGCCCGCACCCGAGGGCTGGACCCGGCCGCGCTGCTGGTCGGCACCGGCCTGCGCCTCGAGGACCTCACGACGGGCGGGGTGCGGGAGGTGACCGCGGCGCAGGAGCTGCGCGTGGTCCGCGCGCTGCGGCACCGGCTGCCGGACGCCGGCGCCGCCGTGGGGGCGACGTACGACGCCGGGTCGTTCGGGGCGCTCGGCTACGCGCTGCTGACCAGCCGCACCGTCGGCGACGCGGTCGCGGTGGCGCTGCGCTTCATCGACCTCAGCTTCGCGTTCGTCATCCCGCACGCCGAGGTCGAGGACGACCAGGTGGTGGCGGTCCTCGACGGCGCCGCGCTGCCCGCCGACGTGCGCGGCTTCCTGGTGGCCCGCGACGCCACCGCCGTGCGCACCGTGCTGGACGCCCTGGTGCCCGGGGGCGTGGGCGCCACGCTGAGCCTCGACCCCGAGCGGGCGGTGCTGCGCTTCGCCGTCGCCGAGCTGTCCCGACCGCTGGCCGGCGGCGACCAGCGACGACGTGCGCTGGCCGAGGCCGTCTGCCGCGACCTGGCCGCCGACCGGCGCAGCGCCACCGGCCTGCCGCAGGAGGTCCGGGTGCTGATCACCCAGCGGCTGGGTGAGGGGGCGCCGATGCCGGTGGTCGCCGCAGCGCTGGGCCGCACCGAGCGCACCCTGCGCCGCCAGCTCACCGCCGACGGCACGTCGTACCGCGCGCTCCTCGACGAGGTACGCCGCTCCCTGGCGGCCTCGCTGCTCCGCGCCGGGCTGCCGGTCGCCGACGTGGCCGTCCGGCTGGGCTACGCCGAGTCCGCGGCGCTGGTCCACGCCCACCGGCGCTGGACCGGGCGCACCCCCGGCGCGTCCCGAGCGCCGGTGCCGACCGTTCACGTGCCCGACGACGGGGCGACACCGCAGCGTCGCGAGGCGCACCGGCTGCGTCCCTAGGTTCGGGGCGCCCGGCAGCACCACCGGCCCCCCACGACCCAGGAGCGCCCCCATGACCTGCACCCCTGCCCGCCCGACCGCGACGCCCGGCGCCACGGCTCCCGGTGGCCGCGCGCTGCTCCCGCTGACGCCCACCGGCACCCGGCACGGCGGTCGGAGCTTCATGACCTGCCGCTACCGCTGCGGCAACGCCTGCGACCACCCCGAGCCCAACCGGACCGGGCACGGGCACGTGCAGGACGAGATCACCCGGGCCGTGGCGCGACGCTCGCTGCTCAAGGGGGCCGCCGCCGGCTCCGGGGTGATGGTGCTGGGCGCCACCCTGGCCACCGCCGCGGTGGCCCCGGCCGCCGCCCGGGCCGGGACCGCCCCGGGCCGGCCGGTGTCGGGGGACCTGGGCACGGCCGACTTCACCGCTGTGCGCCCGAACCGCCGCGACGCGGTCGTGACCGCGCCCGGGTTCGACCACGACGTCGTCATCCGCTGGGGCGACGCTGTCGTGGCCGGGGCGCCCGCCTTCGACGCACGCCGCCAGAGCCCCGAGGCCGCCAGGCTGCAGTTCGGCTACAACTGCGACTACGTGGGGGTGCTGCCGCTGCGGGCCCCGAGGCGCGGCCGCGAGGACCGCTCGCTGCTCGTGGTGAACCACGAGTACACCGACGAGGCGCTGATGTTCCCCGCCGGCGCCTACAGCGACACCGAGATCATCGCGATCGCGATGGTCAACCACGGCATGTCGGTCGTCGAGATCCGTCGCGGTCTGCGACCGGGGTCGTGGCGCCGCGTCTCGGACCTGCGCAAGGCGCACCACAACCGCCGCGTGCACATCGACACCCCCTTCACCCTCGACGGTCCGGCCGCAGGGGACGAGCGGCTGCGCACCACCGCCGACCCGTCCGGCGCCACCGTCCTGGGCACCCTGAACAACTGCGCCGGCGGCACCACCCCGTGGGGCACGGTGCTGTCGGGGGAGGAGAACTTCAACCAGTACTTCGACCTCCCCGAGGGCGAGCAGCTCGACGAGCGCTACACCGAGGCCTACGCCCGCTACGGCATCACCGGCGCGGGTCGCGGCTGGAGCGCCGTCGACCCGCGCTTCGACCTCGCTGCCGAGCCGCACGAGCCGCACCGCTTCGGCTGGGTCGTCGAGCTCGATCCCCACGAGCCCGACGAGGCGCCGGTCAAGCACACGATGCTGGGCCGCTTCAAGCACGAGGGCGCCAACATCGCCGTGGCCCGCGACGGCCACGCCGTGGCCTACATGGGCGACGACGAGCGGGGCGACTACCTCTACAAGTTCGTCTCCCGCGACCCGGTGCGCCGGGGTTCCTCGGCCCGGGCGCGGCGGCACAACAAGACGCTGCTCAGCGCCGGCACGCTGTACGTCGCCCGGTTGGTCGGCGACGGCACCGAGGACGGCGTCCACGACGGCACCGGGGAGTGGATCGCGTTGTGCGACGACACCGAGTCGTTCGTGCCCGGGATGAGCGTCGCCGACGTGCTGATCTGGACCCGCCTCGCCGCCGACCGGGTCGCTCCCACCCGGATGGACCGCCCCGAGGACGTCCAGCCCAACCCCGTGAACGGCAAGGTCTACGCGGCGCTGACCAACAACTCCCAGCGCGGCAGCCGCTTCGAGGCCGACGAGGCCAACCCGCTGACCTCCTCGATGGTGCGTGCGGCGATCGGTGCCCCGCTGACACAGGCCTCCGGCAACCGCAACGGCTACGTGCTCGAGATGAGCCCGCGCCGCGGCGACCACGCGGCGACCACGTTCACCTGGGACCTGATGCTGGTCTGCGGCGACCCCGAGGCGGCGGAGACGTACTTCGGCGGCTACGACAAGGCGCAGGTCAGCCCGATCTCGTGCCCCGACAACGTGGCCTTCGACGACCACGGCAACCTGTGGATCTCCACCGACGGCAACGCCCTGGGCTCCAACGACGGCGTCTTCCGGGTCCCGGTCAGCGGCCCCGAGCGCGGCAGGGTGACCCAGTTCCTGACCGTGCCCCGGGGCGCGGAGGCCTGCGGGCCGCTGATCGCCGACGACAACCGGTCGCTGTTCGTCGCGGTCCAGCACCCCGGGGAGGTCGACGGAGCCACCTTCGAGGCCCCGGCGTCGACGTGGCCGCACAGCGACGACTTCCCGAGGCCCTCGGTGGTCGTCGCCTTCCGGGACCGCTGACCCCCCAGGTCGATCCCAGCGGTCCAGCGCGGCGCCAGGGAAGACCCGGGCGCCGCGTGCTGTTGTGCCCACATGAGCGATCTCGCGAACCGTCCCCACCTCGAGCCCGGCCCCGACCACCCGATCAGCGTCGAGCCGACCGGCCACCGGGTCGTCGTGCGGGTGGGCGGCACCGTCGTCGCCGACTCCGAGGGCGCGCTGACGCTGCGCGAGGCGTCGTACCCGGCCGTCCACTACGTGCCGCTGGCCGACGTCGACGAGGACCTGCTGCGGGCCACCGGGACCTCGACCTACTGCCCCTTCAAGGGCGATGCGTCCTACTGGTCGCTGGGCCTGGCCGCGGGCGAGCGCACCGACGCGGTCTGGGGCTACCCCGAGCCCCACCCCGCGGTGGCCGCCATCGCCGGTCACGTCGCCTTCGACCCCACGCACGCCGAGGTCGCCACCGCCTGAGCGTCCCGCTAGACTGGTCCCATGCAGCACGCCCTGCTCCTTCCCTAGCCGCGTCGACGCGCACGACCTCGACGCGGCTGCCCCTCGCCACGAGGGGTTTTTTTGTGCCCGGAGCAGCAGCGGCGGAGACGCCGGCCACCAGACGTGAGAGAGACCCAGATGAGCGAGCGGACCACCGACCGGAGCGGCGACGGCGCGCCCGAGGCCAGCACGTACGACGTCGACTCGGTGCAGGACAAGTGGCGCAAGGTCTGGGAGGACCTCGACCCGTTCCGCGCCGGGTCCGCGGCGCCGGGGGCGGAGAAGAAGTACGCCCTGACGATGTTCCCCTACCCCTCCGGCGACCTGCACATGGGCCACGCCGAGGTGATGGCGCTGCACGACGTCGTCGCGCGCTACTGGTGGCAGCGCGGGCTACGACGTGCTCAACCCGATCGGATGGGACTCCTTCGGCCTGCCGGCCGAGAACGCCGCGATCAAGCGTGACGAGAACCCGGCCGTGTTCACCTACGCCAACATCGAGACCCAGGCCGAGTCGTTCAAGCGCTACGCGATCAGCTTCGACTGGTCGCGCCGGCTGAACACCTCCGACGTGGAGTACTACCGCTGGACCCAGTGGCTGTTCCTGAAGTTCCGCGAGCGCGGGCTGGCCTACCGCAAGTTCTCGCCGGTCAACTGGTGCCCCCAGGACCAGACGGTGCTGGCCAACGAGCAGGTCGTGCAGGGCATGTGCGAGCGCTGCGGCGCCGAGGTGACCAAGCGTGAGCTGTCGCAGTGGTACTTCAAGGTCACCGACTACGCCCAGCGGCTGCTCGACGACATGGTCCCGCTGGAGGACAGCTGGCCCTCCAAGGTGCTGGCCATGCAGCGCAACTGGATCGGTCGCTCCGAGGGGGCGCACGTCGACTTCGACCTCGCGCTGACCTCGGGGGAGACCCGCGCCGTGAAGGTCTTCACGACGCGCCCCGACACGCTGTACGGCGCCACCTTCATGGTGGTCGCGGCCGACGCCAAGATGGCCGCGGAGATCGTCGCTCCGGAGCGCGCCGAGGAGCTGGCGGCGTACGTCGCAGAGATCCGCAAGGCCACCGACATCGACCGCCTGGCCACCGACCGGCCCAAGAGCGGCGTGGACCTGGGCGTCACCGCGACGAACCCGGTCACCGGCGAGTCGATGCCGGTGTGGGCCTCCGACTACGTGCTGGCCGACTACGGCACCGGCGCGATCATGGCGGTGCCCGCCCACGACCAGCGCGACCTCGACTTCGCCCGCGCCTTCGACCTGCCGGTGCGCCGGGTGGTCGACACGGGGGAGGAGAACCCGGAGGAGAGCGGGATCGCCACCACCGGTGCCGGCACCTACGTGCAGTCCGGCCCGCTCGACGGCAAGAGCGACACGACCGAGGGCATCGCCTCGATCATCGAGGTGCTCGAGGAGCGCGGCACCGGCACCGGCACCGTGAACTTCCGCCTGCGCGACTGGCTGCTGAGCCGCCAGCGCTACTGGGGTGCGCCGATCCCGATCATCCACTGCGAGACCTGCGGCGAGGTGCCCGTCCCCGAGGACCAGCTGCCCGTCGAGCTGCCCGACCTGAGCGGTGCCGACCTCAAGCCCCAGGGCGTCTCGCCGCTGGCGGCGGCCGAGGAGTGGGTCAACGTCGCCTGCCCGTCGTGCGGCGGTGCCGCGAAGCGCGACAGCGACACGATGGACACCTTCGTCGACTCGTCCTGGTACTACTTCCGCTACTGCTCCCCGGACTACACCGACGGGCCCTTCGACCCGCAGGCCGTGCGGGACTGGATGCCGGTGGCGCAGTACGTCGGCGGCGTCGAGCACGCGATCCTGCACCTGCTGTACAGCCGGTTCTTCACCAAGGTCCTGCACGACATGGGGATGATCGACTTCGAGGAGCCCTTCACCGCGCTGCTGAACCAGGGCGAGGTCATCAACGAGGGCCGCGGCATGTCGAAGTCGCTGGGCAACGGCGTCAACCTCGGCGAGATGATCGACGAGTACGGCGTCGACGCCATCCGGCTGACGCTGGTCTTCGCGGGCCCGCCCGAGGCGGACATCGACTGGGCCGACATGTCTCCCGGCGGGTCGCTGAAGTTCCTGCAGCGCGCCTGGCGGCTCGCCGGCGACGTCGCCTGCCCCGTCGGCACGTCCCCGGAGGGCGGGGACACCGCGCTGCGCCAGGCCACCCACCGCACGGTGGCCGAGGCCACCGAGCTGGTCGAGGGGCAGCGCTTCAACGTGCTCGTGGCGCGCACCATGGAGCTGGTCAACACCACGCGCAAGGCCATCGACGCAGGCCCCGGTCGCGAGGACCCGGCGGTGCGCGAGGCCGTGGAGACGATCGCGATCCTGCTCTCGCTGGTCGCGCCGTACGTCGCCGAGGAGATGTGGGAGCGCCTGGGCCACGAGCCGACCGTCGCCCGCGCCGGCTGGCCGACGGTCGACCCGAGCCTGCTGGTGCAGGACACGGTGACCGCGGTCGTGCAGGTCAAGGGCAAGGTCAAGGCGCGCCTGGAGGTCTCCCCGGAGATCTCCGAGGCCGACCTCGAGCAGCTCGCCCTGGCCGACGGCGACGTCGTGCGCGCGATCGGGGACGCGGTGGTGCGCAAGGTGATCGTGCGCGCGCCCAAGCTCGTCAACATCGTGGTCTGACACGCTGAGCACGTGAGCAGCACAGGTCAGGTCGGCAGCGGGCACGTCGTCGTCGTCACCGACTCCACCGCCAGCCTGCCGGCGCAGGTGGCGGCGGAGCACGGGATCGTCGTGGTGCCCCTGCAGGTCGTCATCGGCGCGCAGGTGATCGACGAGGGCTCCGAGGAGGCGACCCCCGACCGGGTCGCCGAGGCCCTGCGGGCCTACACGCCCGTGTCGACCTCGCGGCCCGCGCCCGCGGCGATGCTGGCGGCCTACGAACGGGCCCACGCCGAGGGTGCCTCGGGCGTCGTGTCGGTGCACATCTCCAGCGAGATGAGCGGCACCTACGAGTCCGCGCTGCTGGCGGCCCGGGACGCGCCGCTGCCGGTGCTCGTCGTCGACAGCCGGCAGGTCGGCATCGGCACCGGGTACGCCGCCCTGGCCGCGGCCCACGTGGCCGCCGGTGGAGGCTCCGCTCAGGACGTCGCGGACATCGCGCGGGCCAGGGCAGCGGCCACCTCCTCGTTCTTCTACGTCGACACCCTCGAGTACCTGCGCCGCGGCGGCCGGATCGGTGCGGCCGCGGCCCTGCTCGGCGGGGCGCTGGCGGTCAAGCCGCTGCTGCGCATCGAGGACGGGCGCGTCGGGTCGCTGGAGCGGGTGCGCACCTCCGCCCGCGCGCTGGCGCGGCTCGAGGAGCTGGCCGTCGAGGCGGCGGGGGAGCAGGAGGTCGACGTCTACGTCGCCCACCTGGCGAACCCCGAGCGGGCCGAGGCCCTGTCGGACCGGCTGCGCGAGCGGCTGGCCGACAACCTCGGTGGCCGCGAGCTGTGGTCCGGTGAGCTCGGCGCCGTCCTGGGCGCCCACGTCGGACCCGGGATGATCGCGGTCTGCCTGGCCCCGCTCGACCCGCCCCCGGCTGACCCCGGCTGATCCCGGCTGACACTGACTGACCGCGGGTCGTCCACAGGTGCCGCCGGCGGCGGCACCGTCCCCAGGGCCTGCGTCGCCGCCGCTGCCCGCGCCCGGCGCTGCCTAGGTTGCCCGCATGCGCAGCCGACGACCCAGTCCCGAGCACCAGGAGGCCGTGACCCGACGCCTGGCCCAGCTCAGCGCCGAGCTGGACGCGGTCCGGCCCGGGCCGCCCGCCCTGCTCGATCAGCCACCCCCGCCGCCACCGGACCGGATGCCGGTCCCGGGACGGCACGCCGCCCGGCGTCGGCGCGACCGGCCGGCGCCGTTCGGTGTCGTCGACGACCTGGTGCCGGCGACCCTGCGCGGTCGGGCGCTGCTCGGCGTCCGCGCACCTGGGCGTGATCGCGCTGCTGGTCGCCGCCGGGCTCGCGGTGACGTCGTGGTGGGTGGTGCGCTCGGACCCCGAGCCGATGCCGGGTCCGCGCCTGGAGACGGTCGCCGAGCTCGACACCCCGCTGGTCGACCTGGTCCCGCCGGCTAGCGCGACGGCCGCCCGCCGCGGCGTCCGCGAGCGCGAGCGCCGCACCCGAGGGTCAGGTCACCGTCGACGTGGCCGGGAAGGTCCGGCGCCCCGGCATCGCGGTGCTGCCCGCGGGCTCCCGGGTCGCCGACGCCCTCGAGGCGGCCGGCGGGGCGCGACCGGGCGTCGACCTGGCCGGCCTCAACCTGGCGCGGGTCCTCGTCGACGGCGAGCAGGTGCTCGTCGGGCTGCCCGGTGGCCCGGCGCCGGTCGGCGCCCGGGGTCACGGCTCCCGCCCCGGGCACCCCGGGAGCGGCGCTGGTCGACCTCAACACCGCCGACCAGGCGCTCCTCGAGACGCTGCCCGCAGGTGGGTCCGGTCACCGCCGCCGCGATCCTCGCCTGGCGCACCGAGCACGGCGCCTTCACCGCGGTCGAGGAGCTGCTCGAGGTCGACGGCATCGGCGAGGCGACCCTCGCCCAGCTGGCGCCCCTCGTCACGGTGTGAGGCCCGTGCGGTCGGGGCCGACCTGCGGATGACGCTGGTCGGAGCCGCGGCCTGGGTCGGCGGGCTGCTGGGCGCCCTGGCACCGGCGCCGGTCCTGGGCGGGGTCGCGGGGGCCGTGCTCACGGCCTGCGCGGTGCTGGCCGCGCGGGGGCGGAGGGCGCGCCGCTGACGGGGGCGGTCCTGCTGCTGGTGCTGCAGGCGGTCGGGGTGAGCACCTCGCTGCGCCACGACCAGGTCGCCCGGGCGGCCGCTGGCCGACCTGGCCGGCCGAACGGGCCGTGGTCCGGGTGGTGGCGACCGTGACCGGCGACCCCCGCCCGCTCGACGGCCCGTACGCCGACGGGGTGGGCTGCGGGTCAGCGTGCGCGAGGTCGAGGGCCGGGGCAGCGTCCACACGCTGCGCGCCCCGGTGCTGGTGCTCGCGCCGCCGGACGTGGGCGCGACGTCCCGCTGGGCGCCACCGTGGTGGCCGAGCGGGCGCCTGGGCGTCGCCGACGGCGACGACCTGGCGGCGGTCCTCGCACGCCAGCGGCGCGCCGCGGGTGCGGGCCCCGCCCGACCTGTGGTGGCGTGGCGCCGGGGCCGTGCGCGCGTCGCTGCGCGACTCGTGTCGCGCACCGTCCGGCCCCCGAGCGGGTGCTGGTGCCGGCGCTGGTCGACGGCGACGACGTCGGGCTCTCGGACCCGGCGGTGGCCGACGACTTCCGGACCACCGGCCTGACCCACCTGCTGGCCGGTCAGCGGCACCAACCTGACGCTGGTGGTCGGCAGCCTGCTGTGGCTGGCGCGCGGGCGCCGGCGTGCGCGGGCGCTGGCTGCTGCTGGTCGGGGCGGCGGGCATCGTCGGGTTCGTGCTGCTGGCCCGCACCGAGCCCAGCGTGCTGCGGGCGGCGGTGATGGGCGCGGTCGCGCTGGTGGCGCTGGGCACCGACGGGGCCGCGGCGTGGCCCCCGCACCCTGGGCGTCGCGGTGACCGGGCTGCTGCTGGTCCAGCCCGGCGCTCGCGGTCTCGGTCGGGCTTCGCGCTGTCGGTGCTGGCGACCGCCGGCATCATGCTGCTGGCGCCCGGGCTGGCGCGACGCGATGGCCCGGTGGATGCCGCGCTGGCTGGCCGAGGCGATCGCGGTGCCCGCGGCCGCGCAGCTGGCCTGCACCCCGGTCGTGGCCGGCATCTCGGGCCAGGTCAGCCTGGTCGCCGTCGCCGCCAACCTGCTGGCCGCGCCGGTGGTCGGCCCGGCCACCGTCATCGGCCTGGCCGGCGGGACTGGTCGGGCCTGCTGGTGCCGCCGGTGGGCCGGCTGCTGGGCACGGTCGCCACCTGGTGCGTCGGGCTGGATCGTCGCGGTCGCCGAGCGCGGAGCCGCACTGCCCGCCGCTGCCGTCGACTGGGGCACCGGCGCCGTTGTCCCTGACGGTGCTCACGGCGCTGAGCCTGCGCCTGGCCGTCCTCGCGCCCCGGCTGCTGGCCCGCCCGCTGCTCGACGCGTGCTGTGCCTGGCTGACGCTGGGCGTCGTCGTCGTGGTGCGCCCGCCGTCGGCCGCGTTGGCGCCCGACGGGCTGGGTGCTGGTCGTCTGCGACGTGGGGCAGGGCGACGCGCTGGTGCTGCGGGCGGGAGAGGGCAGTGCCGTCGTGGTCGACGTCGGCCCCGACCCGGAGGCCGTCGACACCTGCCTCGACGACCTCGGGGTCGAGCACGTCCCGCTCCTCGTGCTGACGCACTTCCACGCCGACCACGTCGACGGGCTGGCCGGGGTCCTCGACGGGACGGCAGGTCGACCGGGTCGTCACCAGCCCGCTGCTCGACCCGCCCGAGGCGGTCGCGACCGTCGGCGTGCTGGTCGCCGGCAGGTGGGGGCCGCGGCGGGGGTGGCGTCGTACGCCGTCACCCTGAGGCGTCGGCGACGTGACGCTGCAGCCGCTGTGGCCGACCGTCGAGCCTGCCGCGCGCCGGCCCCGGGCGACGGCAGCACCGCCAACGACCAGAGCGTGGTGCTGCTCGCCGAGGTCGGCGGCGTGCGGGTGCTGCTGCCCGGCGACCTCGAACCGCCCGGACAGGCGGCGCTGGTGCGGGCGCTGCCGGACCTGCGGCGTCGACGTGCTCAAGGTGCCGCACCACGGCAGCCGCGCACCAGGACCTCGACCTGCTCACCGGGCTCGACGCCGAGGTCGCCCTGGTGCCGGTCGGAGCCGACAACGACCTACGGGCATCCCGACCCCGGCCTGCTCGAGGCACTGGCGAGCTCGGGTGCCGACGTGCTGCGCACCGACACCGACGGCGCGCTGGCCGTCGTGGTGCGCGACGGGGTCGCGGTCGGGGTGAGTCGACGCTGACGGGCCGCAGGACCTGTCGGCGTGCTGTGGCAGGCTTGCTGCACCATGCCAGCCCCCCGCTCCGCCGCCCCGCGTGCACCCTCCGCCACCGACGTCCTCGGGCGCGTGACGCTCGTGACCGGCAAGGAGGAGTTCTTCGGCGAGCGCACGGTCGCGGCGGTGCGGGGCGCGGTGCGCGCCCACGACCCCGAGTCCGAGCTCTCCGAGGCCGCGGCCGCCGAGCTGTCGCTGGCCACGCTGGGGGAGCTCTCGGCGCCGTCGCTGTTCTCCAGCATCCGCTGCGTGGTCGTCCGCTCCCTGGAGAACCTGCCCGAGGAGTCCGTGGCCGGGCTGCTCGCGTACGCCGGCTCGCCGTCCGAGGACGTCGCGCTGGTGCTGGTGCACGGCGGCGGTCAGAAGGGCAGCGGCGTGCTCACCAAGCTGCGCAAGCTGCCCGCGGTCACCGAGGTGAAGTCCGGTGAGCTCAAGGCGTCCGAGTACCCCTCGTTCGTGATCAACGAGGCCCGCCAGATGGGCGCGCGGATGGAGCCGGACGCCGCCACGACCCTCGTGCAGGCGGTAGGACAGGACCTCCGCTCGCTCTCCGCGGCAGCGCACCAGCTGACCAACGACTTCCCCGGCGAGACGCTGACCGAGGAGCGGGTCAAGCGCTACTTCGGCGGCCGGGCCGAGGCCAAGTCCTTCGCCGTCGCCGACGCCGCGTTCGCCGGTCGCCGCCTCGAGGCGCTCGAGGAGCTGCGCTGGGCCCTCGACGGCGGCACACCGGCAGTGCTCATCACCTCGGCCTTCGCCGGCGGGGTGCGCGGCCTCGCCCGCTTCAAGGGCGCGCGGTCCCGGGGCGAGCAGGACCTCGCCAAGGAGATCGGCGTCCCCCCGTGGAAGGTCCGCTCGGTGCGCGACCAGGCCCGCGGCTGGTCGAGCCCCGCCCTGGGGGAGGCCGTGCGCGCCGTCGCCCGCGCCGACGCCGACATCAAGGGCGCGGCCAGCGACGCGGCGTACACGCTGGAGCGCCTGGTCCTCACCGTCACCGAGCTGCGCGAGCGCGGCTGAGCCTCCCGATGCCCCGCCGGGGGATCGCCACGGTGCCGCTGCCGCCGGATGCGCGCTCGCCGCGGCAGCGACGCCAACGACTTCGTGCTGCCTGACGAGGTGGTCGTTCAGTACTTCGACCACTTCGAGCCGCCGACCCCGGCCGAGGGTCCCCTGACGGTGATCGAGGCCGCGGACACCGCTGGCTAGGAGTGTGGAGTCCTGGGTGAGCCCTGTTGATCCGGAACGCCACACTCTTGTCGCTCGATCTGCGGCGGGGCGTGCCGCTGCCCCCGTCGCGGTGTCCCTGGTGGTGGGGCGGTGCGGCGGGGGTGTCGCGACTCGGCTGGTTTAAACCGGCCGGCTCGGCGGTGGGTCTGGTGGCTGTCGGCCGAGGTCGGTGGTGGCGAGGGGTTCGACGAAGTACTGGATGCCGGCACCGGTGGTGGTGGGGTCGAGGGTGGTCTGGGTGCGGGCCAGGACGCCGACGGCTTGGGAGCGGCGTACGTCGAGGGGTTGGTCGGAGCCGGCGAGGGTGAGGTTGCGGGCTTCGCGGGCGACGGCGTTCTCGAGGTCGAGGGCGTCGGCGAGGTCGAGGCAGCCGGTGATGTCGACGGTGCCCTCGATCTGCTGGCCACCGGCGGTGGCGGAGGCGCAGGTGGATGTCGAGCTTGCGGGTCTCGGCCGCGATCAGGCGGAGTTCTTCGGCTTCCTCGGGGTCGAACCGGGCGCGGGCCTCCTCGACGAGGCGGTCGATCCCGGCGTACGACAGCGACGCGGCGACGGGGGCGAGGTGCTGGTCGACGAACGCAGCACCCTCCATCGGCAGGGTCCGAGGGTGGCCTCGGCGATCCGGCCGGCTCGCCACACCGGCACCCGGCCCGAGATGACCTGGGCGTGCAGACGGGGGAGGCGGTAGCGGATCTCGACGCACGTGGGCGACGTAGCGGACCGCGGCGTCGCCCGACAGCCCAGCGCGGTGCCGTACTCCACGATCGCGAACTCGCTGACCTTCGGTGCTCCGAGGCCGGCGAGCTCGATCATCATGTCGGTGCCGGCAGCACCGACCGCCTGGCGGTCGTCGAAGGTGGAGTGCATGACGGCCCAGGCGATGGTGGCCTCGTACAGGTCGACCTCGGCCTGGTCGCGGGCTGCGCGGGAGGAGCGGGCGTAGGCGAGGACCGCGTCGGCGGTGTCGCAGTGCTCCAGCTCCTGGGTGGTCATGACCCTATTTTACTCGAACTGGTGTTCGAGTCAAGGGTTCGGCGAGCCTGTGCACGACAGGCTTCGAAATAGCCGAAGACCCGTCCGACGAGGTCGGACGGGTCGGCTCAGGACCAGACGAGGTCCGCACAGGGCGGACCACCGAATCAGAGAGCAGCGGCCTTCTTGGCCATCGCGGACTTGCGGTTCGCGGCCTGGTTCTTGTGGATGACGCCCTTGGAGACGGCCTTGTCGAGCTTGCGGGCGGCCTCGCGATTGGCGACGACAGCGGTGTCCTTGTCGCCCGCCTCGGCGGCCTCGCGGAACTTGCGCACGGCGGAGCGGAGGCTGGTCTTGACCGCCTTGTTGCGCTCGTGCGCCTTCTCGTTCTGCTTGTTGCGCTTGATCTGGGACTTGATGTTCGCCACGGGCAGTGCCTTTGCTGGTGTTGAGAACGAATGGTCTGGTGCTGAGTTCGGGGCGCGGGGTCGACGCACAAACGCTTCCCACGCGACATCGGAGATTATCAGCGCCGCACGAGCCCGCCCAAATCCCAGCCCCGGCGCCGGCCCAACCAGGCCCAGCAGGCCTCCCCGTGGCGACGCTGCGCCGTCCGCAGGTACGGCGACCAGGTGGGCACCTTGGCGCCCGACGACGCCAGGAAGTACGCCGCCGTCGCCGCCAGGACCGTGTCCACGTGCGCGGGCGGGGCGGCGGCGAGCAGGGGGGTGCGGCGCAGGACCGCCTCGACGTCCACGCCGTCGCTGCAGGGTCCGACCAGGGCCCACAGGCTGTCGAGCCACGCAGCGCCGAGGGCCGGCCAGGCCCAGCCGCACAGCAGCACCCGACCGTCGTCGGCGATCAGGACGTTGTCGTCGGTGACGTCGCCGTGCACCAGGGAGTCGCCGACGACCGCCTCCGCGAGACCTGCGGCCAGGGCGTTCGCGTCGGCGACGCGGGCGGGATCGAGGTCCGGGCGCAGCGCGGCGACCCGGTCCCAGCTGCGCGGGCCAGTCGGCCAGGTCCTCGGCCACGGTGGTCAGGTCGACACCGGCAGCGGCGGGGGAGACGGCGAGCTCGGCGAGGACCGCCAGCACGGCGTCGAGGTCGTCGTCGGGCCACGGACGCCGCGGGGCGCGGGCCGCCACGTGCTCGATGCCCAGCGACCACCCAGTCGTCGGGCCGACCGGTCGCTCCCTGGCGGGGCTCGGTGCCGTGGCTCCACAGCAAGCGTGGCGCGGGCAGCGGCGCGCCCGTCGCGCCCAGTGCCGCGAGGGCGGCCGCCTCGCCGCGGTAGGTCAGGGCGGAGGCCCGCTGCGCGCCCACCGAGGCCGCCTTGACGTAGTGCCGCGACCCGTCCGCGCCACGCAGGACCGAGGCGAAGCCGGGGGTGAAGCCGCCGGTGCACGACTGCGCCTCGACGACCTCGGTGCCGCAGCGCTGCTCGACCAGGCGGCGTACGTGCGGGGGCAGGTGCACCCACTCGAGCCGCTGCGCGGTGCGACCGTGCGGGAGGTCGACCGTGGGCACCGAGGTCATCCGACCATCCTCGGGCACCGGCCGATCGGTGGTACAACCGGTCTCGTGCTGCGCTTCTTCGTCCTCGGGTTCCTGGCCATCCTCGGAGCGGTGGCCACGCTCGCCGCCACCATCGGTGGACCCGGGGTGGCTGCTGCTGCTCGCGTTCGCCCTGGTCCTGCTGGGCGTGGGCGTCCACGACCTCGTGCAGACCAAGCACGCCATCCTGCGCAACTACCCGGTGCATCGGGCACATGCGGTTCCTGATGGAGGAGATCCGCCCCGAGCTGCAGCAGTACTTCATCGAGCGCAACTTCGACGGGCGTCCCTTCGACCGCAACACCCGCTCCCTCGATCTACCAGCGCGCCAAGGGCGCTCAAGGAGGAGCAGCCGTTCGGCACCGAGCGCGACGTCTACGCGCGTCGGCTACGAGTACCTCGTCCACTCCACCGCCCGGTGCCGACGCTGCGCCGAGCCGCCGCGGGTGCGGATCGGCGGCCCGGACTGCACCCAGCCCTACGACATGGCGCTGCTCAACGTCTCGCGCGATGAGCTTCGGCTGCGCTGAGCGCCAACGCGATCGAGGCGCTGAACCGGGGCGCGGCGCCGGGCGGCTTCGCCCACGACACCGGCGAGGGCGCGCATCAGCCCGCTACCACCGCCACGGCGGTGACCTGGTCTGGGAGATCGGCTCGCGGCTACTTCGGCTGCCGCACCGCCGACGGCGGCTTCGACGAGGAGCAGTTCGCCGAGAAGGCCGCCGACCCGCAGGTCAAGATGGTCTCGCTCAAGCTCAGCCAGGGCGCCAAGCCCGGCCTCGGCGGCGTGCTGCCCGGGAGCGAAGGTCACGCCAGGAGATCGCCGAGCACCCGCGGGGTCCCGGTGGGCGAGACGGTGATCTCGCCCGCCGTACCACCGGGTCTTCGCACCCCGCGCGAGCTGGTGCGCTTCATCGGCCGGATGCGCGAGCTCGCCGGCGGCAAGCCGGCCGGGTTCAAGCTGTGCGTGGGGTCGCGGGTCGACTTCCTCGCCATCTGCAAGGCGATGGTGGAGGAGGGCATCACCCCCGACTTCATCATCGTCGACGGCGCCGAGGGCGGCACCGGCGCGGCCCCGCTGGAGTTCGAGGACCACGTCGGCATGCCGCTGACCGAGGCGCTGCTGCACCGTGCACAACGCCCTGGTCGGGCGTCGGGCTGCGCGACCGGGTCAAGATCGGTGCCAGCGGCAAGGTCGCCACCGGCGTCGACATCGTCAAGCGGCTGATCCAGGGCGCCGACTACACCAACGCCGCCCGCGCGATGATGATGGCGGTCGGCTGCATCCAGGCCCAGACCTGCCACACCAACACCTGCCCGGTCGGGGTCGCCACCCAGGATCCCAAGCGGGTCCGCGGCGCTCGACGTGCCGGACAAGACCGCAGCGGGTCGCCAGCTACCAGCACGGCACCGTCGCAGCAGGCGATGCAGGTGCTCGCCTCGATGGGGCTCGCCGTCCTTCGAGGACCTGCGCCCGCGCATGCTGCGGCGACGGGTCGACCACGCCACGACGCGTCAGCTACGCCGAGCTGTACGAGCAGCTCGAGCCCGGTCAGCTGCTGCGCGACCCGCCGGCCGTCCTGGGCCGCGGACTGGGCCGCGCCGACCCCGACCGGTTCGCCCCCTGGACCTGCCGGTCCGGAGTGCGCGGGCAGGGTGAGCCATGACCACCGTCGCCGAGCTGCTGATCGAGGCCCTCGCCGACCACGGCGTCACCGAGGTCTGGGGCGTCGTCGGCGACGCGCTCAACCCGGTCACCGACGCGATCCGCCGCGAGGACCGGATCGAGTGGATGGGCGTGCGCCACGAGGAGGTCGGCGGCCTTCGCCGCCGGCGCCCAGGCCCAGCTCACCGGGCGGCTCGGCGTCTGCATGGGCACCGTCGGGCCCGGGCGCCATCCACCTGCTCAACGGCCTGTACGACGCCAAGAAGTCGCACGCGCCGGTGCTGGCGATCTGCGGCCAGGTGCCGCGGGCGGAGATCGGCAGCGACTTCTTCCAGGAGGTCGACAACGACGTCCTGTTCGCCGACGTCGCCGTCTTCTCGCGCCACCGTCACCGACCCCGACCAGCTGCCCGCGCTGCTCGAGCAGGCCGGCAACGCGGCGCTCGCAGCAGCGCGGCGTCGCGGTGCTGACCCTGCCCGGCGACGTCGGCGGGCTCGACCTGCCCAAGGGCACGGCCGTGCCCGCGGTTCGTCGCCGACCGCCCGCCGCGCCGCGCCGCCGGCCGACGGTCGCTGCGAGGCCGCCGACGCCGATCGACGCGGCCGACAAGGTCACCCTGCTCGTCGGGCAGGGCGCCCGGCAGGCCCGCGACGAGGTGCTCGACGCTGGCCGAGCGGCTGGCGGCGCCGATGGTGCGTGACGCTCAAGGGCAAGGAGGGCTTCGACGACGACAACCCCTACGAGGTCGGCCAGTCCGGGCTGCTCGGCAACCCCGCGACCACGGCTCGCCTTCGACGCCTGCGACCTGCTGCTGATGGTCGGCACCGACTTCCCCTACAAGGAGTTCTACCCCGCGGGGAAGACGGTCGTGCAGATCGACGCGCGACGGCGCCCACATCGGGCGCCGGCACCCGGTCGACCACGCCGTCGTCGGCGACGCCCGGCTCGCCGTCGGCGCGCTGCTGCCGCTCCTCGAGCGCGCAAGACGGACCGCGGCCACCTCGAGCACGCCCGCGCGGCGTACGAGACGTGGCAGGAGCGGCAGCAGCACTTCGCCGACCCCGACTACGAGCAGCAAGCCCGCCGGGCTGCTGCGCCGCAAGGTCGACAACCCCGAGCGCCGGATCCGCCCCGAGCTGCTCGCCGCGGCGCGTCGACCGGCACGCCGCGCCGGACGCGGTCTTCACCACCGACACCGGGATGGCGACGATCTGGCTGTCCCGGTTCGTGCGGATGACCGGCGACCGGCGGCTGCTCGGCTCCTTCAACCTCGGCTCGATGGCCAACGCGATGCCGCAGGCGCTCGGGCGCGCAGGCGCTCGACCGCGACCGCCAGGTCGTCGCCTTCTGCGGCGACGGCGGCCTGACGATGCTGATGGGCGACCTGATCACGGCCGTCACCCACGACCTGCCGGTCAAGCTCGTCGTCTTCGACAACGGCCGCCTCGGCATGGTCAAGCTCGAGATGGAGCAGGTCGGGCTGCCCGAGTTCGGCACCGTGCTGCACAACCCCGACCTCGCCCGGGTCGCCGAGGCGATCGGGCTGCGGGGCATCCGGGTCGAGGACCCGCACGACGTCGACGACGCCGTGCGCCGAGGCGCTCGCGCACGACGGACCGGTGCTGCTCGACGTGGTCACCAACCCCGACGAGATCGCGGTGCCGCCGAAGCCGACCCTCGAGCAGGGCTGGGGCTTCGCGATCGCCAAGGCCAAGGAGATGTCGACAGCCCCGAGTGAGGCGCCGAGCCGCGCCCGGGTGAGCGATCGGGCCGCGCGGCCGACGTCCCGTGGGAGGATGGGCGTGTCCTCGCCGAGCCCCGAGACCCGTGCTGTTCCCCCGAAGTCCTGGCCCCTTCCCGGTCAGACCGACCCGGCGATGCTCCGCAACTTCTGCATCATCGCGCACATCGACCACGGCAAGTCGACGCTGGCCGACCGGATGCTGCAGCTGACCGGCGTCGTCGACGCGCGCGCGGCGCGGGCGCAGTACCTCGACCGGATGGACATCGAGCGCGAGCGCGGCATCACGATCAAGAGCCAGGCCGTGCGGATGCCGTGGGGCGTCGACGCGGGCAACGACGAGGGCGCCGAGCCCGGCACCTACGTGCTCAACATGATCGACACCCCCGGCCACGTCGACTTCACCTACGAGGTCTCGCGCTCCCTCGAGGCCTGCGAGACCGCGGTGCTGCTGGTCGACGCCGCGCAGGGCATCGAGGCGCAGACGCTGGCCAACCTCTACCTGGCGATGGGTGCCGACCTGCACATCATCCCGGTGCTCAACAAGATCGACCTGCCCAGCGCCAACCCCGACAAGTACGCCGCCGAGCTGGCCGGCCTCGTCGGCTGCGAGCCCGAGGACGTGCTGCGCGTCAGCGCCAAGACCGGCTTCGGCGTCGAGGCGCTGCTCAACGAGATCGTCAAGCAGACCCCGGCGCCGGTGGGCGACGCCGACGCCCCGGCCCGCGCGCTGATCTTCGACTCCGTCTACGACACCTACCGCGGCGTCATCACCTACGTGCGTGTCATCGACGGCTCGCTCAACCACCGCGACCGCATCAAGATGATGTCGACCGGCGCCACCCACGAGATGCTCGAGGTCGGCGTGATCAGCCCCGAGCAGGTCAAGGCCGGCGAGCTCGGGGTCGGCGAGGTCGGCTACCTGATCACCGGGGTGAAGGACGTGCGCCAGTCGCGGGTCGGTGACACCGTCACCACCCAGCACCACGGCGCCACCGAGATGCTCGGCGGCTACAAGCACCCCAACCCGATGGTCTACGCCGGGCTCTACCCGATCGACGGCGACCGGTTCGGCGACCTGCGCGAGGCGCTCGAGAAGCTGCAGCTCAACGACGCCGCGCTGACCTACGAGCCGGAGACCTCCGGTGCGCTCGGCTTCGGCTTCCGGATCGGCTTCCTGGGCCTGCTGCACATGGAGATCACCCGCGACCGGCTCGAGCGCGAGTTCGACCTCGAGCTGATCTCCACCGCGCCCAACGTGGTCTACGACGTGCTGATGGAGGACGGCTCCGAGGTCGTCGTCACCAACCCGAGCGAGTTCCCCGAGGGCAAGATCGACGAGGTCCGGGAGCCGGTCGTCAAGGCGACGATCCTGAGCCCGAGCGACCACATCGGCGTCATCATGGAGCTGTGCCAGACCAAGCGCGGCACGTTGGAGGGCATGGACTACCTCTCCGAGGACCGGGTCGAGATGCGCTACACGCTGCCGATGGGCGAGATCGTCTTCGACTTCTTCGACCAGCTGAAGTCGAAGACCAAGGGCTACGCCTCGCTGGACTACCAGCGCTCGGGCGAGCAGGCCGCCGACCTGGTCAAGGTCGACATCCTGCTCCAGGGCGAGCCGGTCGACGCCTTCTCGGCGATCGTGCACCGCGACACCGCCTACTCCTACGGCGTGATGATGGCCGGCAAGCTCAAGGACCTGATCCCGCGCCAGCAGTTCGAGGTGCCGATCCAGGCCGCCATCGGCGCCCGGGTGATCGCCCGCGAGAACATCCGCGCGATCCGCAAGGACGTGCTCGCCAAGTGCTACGGCGGCGACATCAGCCGCAAGCGCAAGCTGCTGGAGAAGCAGAAGGAGGGCAAGAAGCGGATGAAGATGGTCGGCCGCGTCGAGGTCCCCCAGGAGGCCTTCGTGGCCGCGCTCTCCACCACGCCGGCCCCCGACAAGACCAAGAAGTAGGCGCCCGTGCGGCCGCGGCTGCCGGCGGAGGTGCTCGCCTTCGCCGACCGCGGCCCCGCCTGGGCGGCGTACGTCGCCGCGCTGCCCGGCACGCTCGCGGACCTGCTCGGTGAGTGGTCGCTGACCGGCACCGACGAGGTCTGGTGGGGACACGCCTCGGTCGTGCTGCCGGTGCTCGACGCCGACGGTGCCGCGGCGGTGCTCAAGGTGACCTTCCCCGGACCGGAGACCGAGCACGAGGCTCTGGCGCTGCAGCACTGGGGCGGTCGCGGCGCCGTCCGCCTGCTGCGCGCCGACCCCCGCCGCCGGGCCGTCCTGCTCGAGCGGCTCGAGCGGACGGACCTCACGGACCTGTGGGACGTGCACGCCTGCGAGGCGGCCGCCGGTCTGTACGCGCGGCTGCACGTGCCCGCACCGCCGCAGCTGCTGCTGCTCACCGACCACGTCGGCCGCTACGTCGAGCCGCTGCAGGCGCTGCCGCCGCAGGCGCCACTGCCGCGCCGCATGGTCGAGCAGTGCCTCTCGCTGCTGCGCGACCTGGTCAGCGACGAGCGCAGCACCGGCGTTCTGGTGCACGGCGACCTGCACTACGAGAACGTGCTCGCCGACCCCCGTCACGAGGGCGAGTGGGTGGCGATCGACCCGCACGCGATGAGCGGCGACCCGCACTGGGAGCCGGCGCCGCTGCTGTGGAACCGCTGGGAGGAGCTGCACGGCGACGTCCGGGGCGGCGTACGACGCCGGTTCCACGCGGTGGTCGACACCGCCGGGCTCGACGAGGACCGGGCCGTGGCCTGGACGGTCGTGCGCCAGGTGCTGGGCGTGCTGTGGCTCGTCGAGGACGCGGTCGCCGCCGACCGCCTCCTCGACGTCGAGCAACGCACGCAGGTGACCCGGATGCTCAGCGTGGCCAAGGCCGTCCAGGAGTGAGACCTCGCGCTCCGGCCCCCCTTCACCCTTCGTTGCACAGGTGTGGACCGGGGTGGGACGGGTAGGCTCGTCCCGACCGTCGAGTCGCTGTCAGGCGGCTCAGCAGCGAGGGGGGCCAGTGACGGACCACGAAGGCACGAGCACGATCGGGTCGAGCACCGAGCGAGGTGCGGCCGGCGAGCAGACGACGCGGTTGCGCGCCGAGCTGGCGGCGCGGCGTGCGGCGTCGGAGATCGTCGCCGAGGCCAACCGGTTGAGCGACCGGGCCGCTGCGGAGGCCGAGTCGATGGTCGCGGAGGCCGAGAGCCTCGCGGCCGAGCTCGTCGAGGAGGCGCGCCAGCGTGCCGATGCGATCGTGGCGCGGGCCCGGGCCGAGGCCGAGATCCTGGGCGACGGGGCCGCCGCTGAGCGGGCCGAGATGGCCGAGCTGCGCACCAAGGTCGAGGCGCTGCTGTCCCAGATCGGCGGCGGGCTCGGCGACCTGGGTGCGCTGCTGCTGACCGGGACCCGCTCCGAGGCCGTGGTGGCGTCCCGGTCGTGGGACGACCTCGAGGCGCAGGCCGACGCCGATGCCGAGGCCCACGCCCAGCCTGAGCCCGCGCCGCGGATCCGCGAGTCGTCCCTGTACGCCGTGGCTTCGCTGCCGAACCACGACCGGACGACGGGCCTCCGCGAGGACGACGGAGGCTGACGACAGGGCTGACGACAGGGCTGACGACGAGGTCGACAGCGACCCGGGGACCCCGACGGAGACCGAGCCGGTGCCCGGGCGTGAGTTCGACCGGGTCATCGAGGCGGAGACCGAGGCCGACCGGAGCGACGACCTCGAGGACGCCGGCAACGACCCGCGGCCGCTGGGCTGGCTCTTCCGCGGCCACTGAGCCGACCGCGGCCCGGGTCGGCAGGTGGGCCGGATCAGCAGGTCGGCTGGGGCCCGCTGTCGAGGCGGGTCACCGTGACGGTGTCCACCGTGGTGCCGGCCGGCACCTGCTGGAACAGCTCCATGCGGATGCGCCGGGTCTCATCGGCCGCGAAGCAGCTCCAGCGACCGCTCACCACCGCGATCAGCTTGCCCGAGCGGCCGCGCAGGACGGCCTGGACCAGCGCCCGGGGCACCTCCTCCGCGCCGGTCTCCACCCGAGCGGTGACGACGGTGCGGTCGGTGTCGAGGAACGTGTCCTGCGGGACGGCGACGGCGGCGGGCTCCGTGGGCTCAGCGGCCTGCTCGGCCCAGGAGATCTCGGTGAACGACAGTCGGATGTCGTCGATCTGCTCGGCGTCGGAGCCGATGGCGAAGTAGAGGCCGAACTGTCCGTCGGGCTCGAGGTCGAGCACCGTGCAGCAGGAGCTCTCGCCGGCCATGGTGTCGGCGTTCCAGGTCCCGACGAGCACGCCGGCGGGGTCCAGCCCCTGCAGGGTGACCGTCGCGTTGCGCAGCTGCCGCCTGTCGTCGTTGCGGACGAGCACGGAGAGCAACCCGTCGTTGACCGCCCACTCCGATGTCTCGAGCACGGGCGGCAGCGTGATGCTGGCGCCGTCCTCACGGGTGGACCCGTCGACCTGCGCCCGGATCGTGCTGCAGCCGGAGGCGAGCATGCCGATGACGACGATGGGGAGCACCCCGCTGACGAGCTTGTGCACACGGCCCCCTCGGCGTGACGCGTGCCGGAGCGGTCTCGGCACGGGCTCTGAGTATGACCGTACAGGTGTAGGCCGAAACCTTCTGGGTAACGTGAGTGGAGCGCGGGAGACGGTTCTCGTGCGCACGATGACTACCGGGGGGAGTCAGATGCCAGCATCGACCCGTGCGCGCACGGGTGCTGACGCACCCGCCCCTCACGACTCGGCCCGTCGGACCGCACGGGGCGTCCTGTGGCTGGCGACGAACGGCATCGTGGTCAAGGGCGCGCACACCGTGGTGCTGCTGACCCTGGCCGCCGTGCTCACGCCCGAGGCCCTGGGCCTGGTGGCCCTGGGCACCCTGGTCGCCCACGTCGCCGCGATCCTGGGCACCCTCGGGACCGCCAACGCGCTCGTGCACCTGCGCGGGGACGCCGATCGCGCGGCCCGGACGGCCCTGACCCTCGGCCTCGTCCTCAGCACCGGGCTGGCCGCCCTGCTCTGGGTGGCTGCGCCTGCCCTCGCCTCCGGCCTGCGCGCCGACGACGGGGGAGCAGCGGTGATCCGCGGGCTGACCGTGGTCCTGCCGTGCCTGGCGGTCGCCGGGGTGACCGCTGAGCTCCTGCGCCGCCGGCTGGCCTTCGCCCGGCGCATCGTGCCCGACACGGTCTCCGCCGTGGTCGGGGCCGTGGTCGCCATCGTCCTGGTCAGCCAGGGGGTCGGCGTGATGGCCCTGGTCGCCGGCCAGGTCGTCCAGGCCGTGCTGATGATGCTGCTCGCCTGGGCCGTCCACCCGCCCGTGCTGCCCGGGTGGCACCGCGGCGACGCGCGGGCGCTCGTCGGCTTCGGAGCGCCCTTCTCCGGCGCCCACCTGCTGGAGGTCGTCCAGCTCAACCTCGACTACCTGCTCGTGGCCCGCGTCCTCGGCGCGCTGTCCCTGGGGCACTACTCCCTGTCCTACCGGATCGCCAACATGCCCTACCTGATGGTGGCGGTGGTGGTCACCGGAGCCGCCTTCCCGTTCCTGTGCCGCACCCGCGGCCACGAGCGGGCGCGCGCCGGCGAGGTGGCGATGGCGGTCACCTTCACGCTGATGCTGCCCGCCTGCGTGCTGCTGGCGCTGCTCGCCGACGACCTCGTGCTGCTGGGCCCCGAGTGGACGCCTGCGTCCCCGGTGCTGGTCCTGCTCGCCGGCTACGCGTTCCTGCTCGCCCTGACCCAGGTGAGCCTGACCGTGCTGAACGCGGCGGGGCGCCCGGGCGTCGCGATGGGGGTGCGCCTCGTGCACGTCACGCTCCTGGGGCTCACGCTGCTGGTCGTGGTCGAGCGCGGCATCCACGCCGTCGCGCTGACCCAGCTCGTCGTGGTGGCGGGAGCGGCGGTGCTGGCCGGCCTCCTGGCCCGCCGGGCAGTGCCCGGCACCTCGGGTGCGCGCCTGCTCGCCGACGTGCGTCCCGCCGTGCTGGCCACCGCCGTGATGGCGCTGGTCGTGGTGGGACTGAGGGCCATCGACGTCGACGCCGGCCCGCTGGGGGTGCTGGTCGTGTCCCTGGTCGCCGCGGCCACCTTCCTGCTGGTGCTGCGCCGGACCGGTGGCCCCGCCTGGAGTGGCGCCCTGGCGCTGCTGCGGCGCCAGGAGGCCCTGGCATGAGCGGCACCGACGTGGTCGAGCGACCGGCCGTCGTGGCTCGTGGCGCGGGCGGGCGGCGCGAGCGACGCTGGCCCTTCGTGCTGGTGCCGGCCCTGCTGGCCCTCGCCGGCGGCCTGGGCGTCGGTCTGGCCCCGGCAGTGGCCGGCCCGGTCCTGGTCGGGGTGCTGGCCGCTCGCGGTGATGCTGACCCGTCTCGAGGTCGCCCTGAGCCTCGTCGTGGCCGCCTCGCTCTTCGAGGACTACCTCGCCCTCGTGGACCCGCGCATCATGAAGCTGCTGGCCCTGCTGGCCTTCGCCTCCTGGCTCGTACGCCGCGCCACCGGCCGGCTGCACGGCGGGCCGCGGACCAAGGCGCTGGCGGCCGCGGGGCTGCTGGGGGTGGCGCTGCTGGCCTCCGCCGCGCTCAACGGCACCCCCGACGGCGGTGAGGTGCTGCTGCGCTGGGTCGGCTTCCTGGTGCTCCTGCTGGTGCTCATCGACACGATGCGCGCCGGGCGGCTCGCGCCGCGCACGCTGGCCCGGGTCTACGTGGCCGCCTCGGCCGTGGCGGCCGCGGCGGGCATCGTGTCGTACACGATCGGCCTCGACCGACGCGTCGGCGGCCCGATCGGCGACCCCAACGACTTCGCGTTCTTCCTGCTGGCCGCGCTTCCCCTCTCGCTGGCGGTGCGTCGCCGTGGCTGGCGCCCGAGCGGCTGGGACCTGGCCACGCTGCTGATCACCGTCGCCCTGCTGGGGACGTTCTCCCGCGGCGCCCTGATCGGCCTGGCGGTGGTGCTGCTCGTGGCCGTCCTCGCCCGTCAGATCAGCCTCCAGCAGCTGACCGGCCTCGCCGGGGTGCTCCTGGTCCTGGCCGCACTGGTGGCGGCGATGTTCCCGGACCTGGTCGCCGAGAGCCTGCGCCAGAAGGACGCCGTCGCCGACCAGAACATCACCGAGCGCCTCCAGCTGTGGCAGGCCGCGGGGGAGATGGCGCTCGACGCGCCGCTGCTCGGGCAGGGCCCGGGCTCCTTCGGCGCCGAGCACGCCCGCTGGCTCGAGCAGCTGCCGGTCAGCGCCACCAGCGACCTCGACGTGGCGCACCAGACCTATCTCGAGGTGGCCGCCGAGGTCGGCTTCGTCGGGCTGGCCGCCTTCCTGGCACTCCTGGTGGCGGGGTTGCGCGGGGCCTGGCGGGCCTGGCGACGCGACGAGGACGGCTTGGCCTCAGCGGTGTTCTCGGCCCTGGTCGGCACGATCGTGGCGGCGGTGTTCCTCAGCGAGCAGTTCTTCCTGCCCCTGTGGCTCCTGGTCGCCCTCGGGGCGGTGCTGCTGGTCGACGAGCCGGCGCCTCCCGCACCGGAGGACTGAGCCGATGAAGGTGCCGATGAAGGTGCCGATGAAGGTGCCGGGGCCGGGCACGCCCTCCCGGGTGGTGCAGGTGCTCACCCAGGAGCGTGGCGGGCCGGTCGACCACGCCGTCGACGTGGCCGTCGGCCTGGCGGCGCGCGGCCTGGACTCGCACGTCGTGGGTCCGGCGGGCGCCGGAGCGGACCGGGCGCAGCGGGCGGGGGTCGTGTGGCACCCGGTGGTGGCCGCCTCCAAGCGCGACCTCCCTGGCCTGCTGCGGTTGGCCCGGACGCTGCTCCGGCTGCGCCCGGACGTGCTGCACCTGCAGGACCGGCGCGCGGGCTGGCTCGGCCGCGCGGTCGCGCCCGTGCTGCGCTCCACCCGGGTCGTCTACACCCTGCACGGCGTGCCCGACGCGCTCAGCGGGCGCGTCCGCGGCAACCTGCCCGCCGCCTCGCGCCGCCGTCGGGACCGGTGGCTCTACCTGCACGGCGAGCGCTGGATGACCCGGTGGGGCCGAGCGTGCGTCGTCTCGCCCAGCGCTGCGGTGGCGGCGTACGCCGTCGAGCACGTGGGCCTGGCCCCGGCCCGGGTGCACGTGGTGCCCAACGGGGTGGATGCCGAGCGCTTCCGTCCCGTCCCGCTCACGCCGGGGCAGGGAGCGGCGCCGCGCGAGCTCGTGGTGGCGTGGATCGGGTCGCTCGAGCCGGTCAAGGGGCTCGACCTGCTGGTCGACGCCCTGGGCCGGGCCGAGGGCGTGCGGGTGCTGCTGGCCGGTGACGGCCCGTTGCGCGAGCACCTGGCCCGCCGGGTGGCCGAGGCCGGGCTCGGGGACCGGGTCGAGCTGCTCGGGCACGTGGGCGATCCCGAGCGGGTGCTCGCCCGCGCGGACGCGCTCCTGCTGACGTCACTGGCCGAGAGCTGCCCGATGGTCCTGCTGCAGGCGATGGCGAGCGGGTCGCCGGTGGTGGCGACCTCCGTCGGGGGGTGTCCCGGAGCTGCTGCGCCACGAGCGTGAGGGGCTGCTGGTCCCGGCCGGCGACCCCGACGCGGTGGCGACGGCCCTCAGGACGCTGCGCGACGACCCTGCGCTGCGTCGGGCCCTGGGTGCCGCGGCCCGTGAGCGGGTGCTCGCGCGCGCACACGCTCGAGCGCTGCCTGGACGGCCTGGAGCGGGTCTACGCCGGAGGTCGACCGTGCGGCTGCTGATGTCGATCGCCGAGATGGGCTCGGGGGGAGCGGAGACGCTGGTGACCGACCTCGCCGCCGCGCTCGTGGCCGGCGGGCACGACGTCTGCGTGGCCAGTGACGACGGCTGGCGCGCCCAGCAGCTGGAGAGCGCCGGGATCACCCACCTGCCGGTCCCGATGCGGGTGGCCGGTCGTCGTCGGCTCGCGCTGGCCGGGGCCCGGGTGGCGGCGTGGAGCCTGAGAGGGCGCCCGGACCTCGTGCACGCGCACAACGTGCGCGCCACCCTGGCGGGGCGGCTGGGCACCTGGGCCACCGGACACCCTCCGGTCCTGACGACCGTCCACGGTCTGGCGCCCGAGGACTACGGGCCGGCCGTGCGGGTGCTCGGCCGGTGGTCCGACCTCGTCGTCGCGGTCTCGACCTCGGTGGCCGACGATCTCGCCCGCTGCGGCCTGCCCCCGGAGCGCATCCGGGTGGTGCCCAACGCGGTCCCCGTGCCGGTGCTGCCGTCCCGGGCCGACGCCCGGCGCGCGCTCGGGCTGGCCGAGGGGGAGCAGGTCGCCGTGTGCGTCGCCCGGCTGGTGCCGCCCAAGCGGCAGGACCTCCTGGTCGCGGCCTGGGCCCGCCGCGGCACCGGCACGCTGCTGCTGGCCGGTGACGGCCGCGAGCGCGAGCGCCTGGACCGGCTGGTCGGTCGCCTCGGGCTCCGCAACCGGGTGCGGCTCCTGGGCACCCGCAGCGACGTCACCGACCTCCTGGCCGCGTGCGACGTCGCCGTGGTGCCCAGCGACCGCGAGGGCCTGTCGATGGCCGCTCTCGAGGCTCTCGCCGCGGGGGTGCCGCTCGTGGCCAGCGACGTCGGCGGCCTGCGGGACCTGGCGGACGCAGCCCGGCTCGTCGAGCCCGGCGAGGTCGACGCGCTGCAGGCGGGACTGGACGCCGTCCTCGACGACCCGGCGTACGCGGCTCGGCTGGTGGAGCGAGGCCACGACCTGGTCCGCCGACGGTTCTCGGTCGAGTCGATGCGAGCCGACTACCTCCGCCTGTACGGGGAGCTCGGGGCCGGTCCCGGGACATGAGCCGTGTTCAGGTTCGCTGTCGGTGGACGTTTGGACACCCAACCACCGGGTAGGTTCTGAGGCGGACGCGACGGCCGGCCCTCCAGGTCGGCCCGGCATCCACCTGATTCTTCTGGGGGGAAGGCGAATGGACATGCGAGACCTCGGCGGCGCCCTGTGGCGCCAGCGGTGGCTGGTCATCCTCGTGGTGACGTTCGTCGGTGGAGCCGTCGCACTGGGTGTCGTCCTGGCGCCGAAGACCTACAGCGCCCGGGCCGAGGTCGCGGCCGCCGCGGCAGGCGGCAGCACGGGTGAGGACCTCGACTCGCTGCGGGGCACGCTGGCCGAGAACGCCAACTCCACCGACGTGATGGAGCAGGTCCGCACCCAGCTGGACGTCGAGCGCAGCGTCGACGAGCTGACCCGCAACGTCGAGGCGAGCTGGGTCGAGGGCACCGTCCTGATCCGGGTCGAGGCCCGTGACTCCGACCCCGAGGTCGCAGCCGACATCGCCAACCTCGTCACGGCGGCGCTGCCGCTCAAGGACCCCAGCGAGGGCGCCTTCCGCTTCTCCCCGAGCGATCCCGCGCGGGTGCCACTGACCTTCTCCAGCCCGAACCTGCTCCTGGCCATCGGCGTCGGCGCCCTGCTCGCCCTGGTCCTGGGCCTCTCCGCCGCGCTGGTGCGCGACCGACGCACCTACACCGTCTCCACCGCCGCCACCGTCGAGCAGGTGCTCGACATCCCGGTGCTCGCGCACATCCAGCCGCCCCGCGAGCCGGGGCTGCTGGCGATGTACGCCGGCACCCCGGACGCCGACATCTTCCGGCGGCTGCGCGTCTCGATCGAGGTCGAGGCCAGCGGCGACCCGGCCGGACTGGTCGTGGTCACCGGCGTCACCGACGGCGACCTCAACGCCTGGCTGGCCGCCAACCTGGCGATCTCGCTGGCCGGTGTCGGCCGGCACACGCTGCTGGTCGATGCCCGCATGGGTGCGGGTGCCTCGCGTCCCACCGATCTCGAGCCGGCCTCGGCCGGCCTCTACGAGGTGCTGCGGGGGGCGCCGCTCACCTCCGCGCTCAACCCCGGGCCGGTCGACGGTCTCGAGGTCATCTCGTCCGGGCGTTGGGGTGCGGAGTCGCACGCCGAGCTGCTCGAGACCGGCTTCGCCGAGGCCGCCCAGGACATGCGGGACCGGTTCGACGTCGTGGTGGTGATCGCGAACTCGATCACGGCCAGCGACGACGCCGCGATCATGGGCAGCCAGGGTGCTGTCCTGCTCGGCGTCACCGAGGGCGAGCTGCGGCCCCACGAGCTCACCAAGGTGCACTACCGCCTGGTGGCCTCCGGCTCCCGGCTGCTGGGCGCCGTCCTCGTCGGTCGGAGCAAGGACAAGTGGGCGGCCTGAGCCGTCGCCGGCACGCCGCTCTGCAGGCCGGGCGGCCCCGGGTCCTGCACACCTCCATCCCCACCAGCGAGGGCACCGCGGGTGTGCTGCTGACCTACGTGAAGGATCAGGTCGAGCGCGGCTGGAGCGTCACCGTCGCCTGTCCGTCGGAGGGCTGGCTGGGCTACTCGGCACGCGAGGTGGGTGCCGAGGTGCTGTGGTTCGACGCCACCCGCGAGCCCGGGCCGAGCGTCGTGGAGGAGGTCGGGCGCTACGCGCGCCTCGTCGCCGAGGTCGAGCCCGACCTGGTGCACCTGCACAGCTCGAAGGCCGGGCTGGTCGGCCGGCTGGCGGTGCGCAGCGAGGTGCCCACGATCTTCCAGCCGCACGGCTGGTCCTTCCTGGCCGGCAGCGGGCTCGAAGAGCCGCCTGGCCACCCGCTGGGAGCGGTGGGCGGCTCGTCGCTGGACCGACCAGCTGATCTGCGTCAGCGACGGCGAGGCCGCCATGGGTCGCGAGCACGGGGTGCTCGCGCCGGTCTCGGTGGTGCCCAACGGGGTGGACCTCGAACGGTTCACCCTCACCGACGCCGACGAGCGCCGCGAGGCGCGGCGCGCCCTGGGTCTGCACGAGCGTGCGCCGACCGCTGTGTGCATCGGTCGTCTGAGCGCGCAGAAGGGCCAGCACGTGCTGCTCGACGCCTGGCCCACCGTGCTGCGCGAGCTGCCGGACGCGCGACTGGTGCTCGTGGGCAGCGGCCCCGACGAGGACGAGCTGCGCGAGCGGGCCGCCTCGCTGGAGGGCGTGCAGATGGTCGGGCCGCGCAGCGACGTGCCGACCTGGCTCAGCGCCGCCGACGTCGTGGTCTTCCCCTCGCAGTACGAGGGCGCGGCGCTCGCCCCGATGGAGGCCATGGCCGCCGGGCGCAGCGTGATCGCCTCGTGGATCGAGGGGATCGAGGAGAGCCTGCCCTACGAGTGCGGCGCCATGGTGCGCCCCGACCGGCCCGACGAGTTCGCGGAGGCGATCCTCGCGCCGCCTGAGGAACCCGAGGCTGGCCGACGCCGAGGGGATGCGCGGCTGGCGCCACGTGCTGAGCACCCGCGACGCCGCCGAGTCGGCGCGGCGGGTCAGCCAGCTCGCGCTGAGTCTGGTGGAGTCCCGGCCTCGACGACGAGGTCCATGAGCTCCTCGTGCTTGCGGGGCTCGCGCCGGGCCACGGTGCGCACCGTGCGCATCACGATCTTCACGTCACCCCACAGCGACCAGTTGGTGATGTAGTAGTTGTCGGCCCGGGCGCGGTCGTCGATCGCGGTGTCCGCCGCGCAGGTCGTTGACCTGCGCCCAGCCCGGTCAGCCCGGTGCGCATCCGGTGCCGGTGGCGGTAGCCCGGGGTGTCCTCCGAGAACTGCTCCACGAAGTGCGGGCGCTCGGGACGCGGGCCCACCAGGCTCATGTCGCCGCGCAGGATGTTCCACAGCTGGGGCAGCTCGTCGATGCCGGTGCGCCGGATGAACCGCCCGACCGAGCCGAGCCGGTCGCTGGTGTCGATGTTCCAGGTGGTGTCGCCCTGCTCGTGGCTGGCGGCCATCGAGCGGAACTTCAGCAGCTCGAAGGTGCGACCGTCGCGGCCCACCCGGGTCTGGCGGAAGATGATGGGCGAGCCGACCTCGCGGCGTACGGCGAGCGGCGGTGCCGGCCAGCAGCGGGGCCAGGACCAGCAGCGCCCGCGGCCGAGGCCGCGATGTCGATGGCGCGCTTGACGAACATCGAGCCCGGGCGCACCGCCCAGCGGCGCAGGCGCACCAGGCTGACGTCGCTGACGACCTCGACCCGGCGGGCCCGGTCCAGGCCCATCACCTCGAAGAAGCGCGGCATCACGAAGACCTGGTACTGCTTCTCCTGGCAGTGCCGGACCAGCGCGATCGTCTGGTCGTCGGTGCGCGCGCCCCAGGCGAAGACGACGTCGTGGACGTTGAGGTCGCGCATCACGCGCGGCAGCGACGCGCAGGTCGCCGAGCAGCGGTGCGGGCAGGCTGCGGGGATCGGCGTCGTCGTCGACGAAGCCGACCGGTGACAACCCGGTCGCGGGGTCGGCCTGGAGGGCCTGGGCCAGGCGGACCCCCATGCCGTCGGTGCCGACGATGAGCACCCGGTGCATCAGGGCGCCCCGGCGACGACCGGCGCGCAGCAGGGCGTAGCCGAGGGCACGTGCGCCCACGAGCACGACGGCGAGCGTGGCCGTGAACGTCCCGGCGCGCACCAGGGCGTCGCCGCGTGGGGCCGTGGGCTCCAGCCCCAGACCGAGGACCAGCAGGCCGGCCGTCGTGATGGCGACGAGCAGCGCGGGCAGGTCCTCGAGGACCGACAGGACCAGCCGGGACTGGTAGAGACCCAGGCTCCGGGCCACGAGCGCCAGCGCCAGCGCGGCGCTGCCGAGCGCGACCGGCCAGAGGCCGCGATCGACGAGAACCCGGTGGCCAGCACGGCCGCCAGGTCGGTGAGGACGACCAGGATCGGACCGATGCCGGACAGACCGCTGCGCGCGTGGATCGACTGCTGCAAAGACTCCTACCCCCCAAGGCAGGTGACGCCGCCCCCCATGGAAGACGTCACCGATCATGGATGTGTGCCCGAAAAGCCGAGGTCTACACCTGGTGCGTGAAATCGGTCGCGCCGCTGCGCACGGGCATCGGCGACCGGTGATCCGGACCAGTCCGTGGACTCCAGGTCGCGATCTGGTCACGACCTGCGCCGGGGTCGCTACGCGCCAGTACGCAAAGTGATCTAGGTTACTGCCGTACTCGACCACACCACCCGCCGCACAGCCAGGAGCGCCATGCCTGCCAACCACGACGCCAGCTTCGTCGACACCATGCCCGCGAACGTCGCCGTCCAGTTCTTCGACCGCGTCGCCAAGTCCTCGACCGCCGAGGCCTACCGGTTCCCGGTCGGCGAGACCTGGGAGTCCGTCACCTGGGCCGAGGCCGGCGACCGTGTCACCGCACTCGCGGCCGGCCTGCTCTCGCTGGGCATCGAGAACGAGCAGCGTGTCGGCATCGCCTCGGGCACCCGCTACGAGTGGATCCTCGCCGACCTCGCGATCATGTGCGCCGGCGCGGCGACCACGACCGTCTACCCGAGCACCAACGGCGAGGACACCTCCTACATCCTCAGCGACTCCGGCTCGCGGGTGGTCTTCGCCGAGGACGACGAGCAGCTGGAGAAGCTGCGCTCGCACCGCGACGAGCTGCCCGAGGTGATGAAGGTCGTCACCTTCGACGGCACCACCGACGGCGACTGGGTCATCGACATGGACGCCCTGGCCGAGCTGGGCCGCGCCTACCTGGCCGAGCACCCGGGCATCGTCGAGGAGACCGCCGCAGAAGATCCAGCCCGACCAGCTCGCCACCCTGATCTACACCTCCGGCACCACCGGCCGGCCCAAGGGCGTGCGCCTGGTGCACCGCTCGTGGGTCTTCGAGGGCGAGGCCATCCGCGTCCAGGACCTCCTGCACGAGGACGACCTGCAGTTCCTGTGGCTGCCGATGGCGCACTCCTTCGGCAAGGTGCTGCTCTCCTCGCAGCTGGCCTGCGGCTTCGCCACGGCGATCGACGGCCGCGTCGACAAGATCATCGAGAACCTCGCGGTCGTGAAGCCGACGTTCATGGGCGCGGCCCCCCGCATCTTCGAGAAGGCCTACTCGCGCATCCACATGATGCAGGCCGCCGAGGGCGGGGCGAAGGAGAAGATCTTCACCAAGGCCTTCGAGGTCGGCGCCAAGGTCGACGACCTCAAGCGCCAGGGCAAGTCCGGTCCCGCTGCCGCTGAAGCTGCAGCACGGGCTGTTCGACAAGCTGGTCTTCAGCAAGGTGCGCGACCGCTTCGGCGGACGGGTCCGGTTCTTCATCTCCGGCTCCGCGGCGCTCAACTCCGAGATCGCGCAGTGGTTCCACAGCGCCGGCATCCTCATCCTCGAGGGCTACGGCATGACCGAGAACGCCGCCGGCGCCACCGTCGGGCCACCCCGACGAGTACCGGATGGGCACCGTCGGCAAGGCGCTGCCCGGCGCCGAGGTCCGCATCGGCGAGAACGACGAGGTGCAGCTGCGCGGCCCGCACGTCATGCAGGGCTACCACAACCTGCCCGAGGAGTCCGCGCAGACCTTCACCGAGGACGGCTGGCTGCGCACCGGGGACAAGGGCAGCCTCGACGCCGAGGGCTTCCTGACCATCACCGGCCGCATCAAGGACCTCTTCAAGACCTCCGGCGGCAAGTACATCGCCCCGTCGGCGATCGAGGCCAAGTTCAAGGCCCTGTGCCCCTACGTCAGCCAGTTCATGGTCTTCGGCAACGAGCGCAACTACGTCGTCGCCCTGGTCACCCTCGACCCCGACGCGATGGCCGGCTGGGCCGAGGAGAACGGCATGGCCGGCAAGGACTACACCGAGGTCGTGCGCTCCGAGCAGGTCCAGCAGATGATCGGCGGCTACGTCGAGCAGCTCAACGAGCGGCTCAACCGCTGGGAGACCATCAAGAAGTGGGACATCCTCGACCACGACCTGACCATCGAGTCGGGTGAGCTGACCCCCTCGATGAAGGTCAAGCGCAACGTCGTGGAGTACGAACAACAAGGAGAAGATCGCCAGCTTCTACAGCTGAGCGACCCTCACCGCCCGCGCACCCCACACCCGGGTCCGCGGGCCCCGTCGCCACGGGCTGCGCGGGCCCGCGCCGCGTGTGGGGGAGGATGGGCCGATGCCCTCCACCCCGCTCGACGGTGAGCCCGTCCCCGTCCGACGGCTCGCTGCCCGAGGCCGCCCTCGCCGAGCTCGGCGAGCGCCCGTTCGGCCTCTACGTGCACGTGCCCTTCTGCACGGTGCGCTGCGGCTACTGCGACTTCAACACCTACACCGCCGAGGAGCTCGGCCCCGCCGGCGGCGCGCCCGGCGCCTCGCGGGCGACGTACGCCCAGGCGGCCGTGGCCGAGGTGCGCCGGGCCCGGCGGGTGCTGGGCGAGCGTGACCTGCCCGTCTCGACCATCTTCTTCGGCGGCGGCACCCCCACCCTGCTGAGCCCCGACGACCTCGGCTCGGTCGTCGCGGCCGCGGCGCGAGGAGTTCGGGCTGGCGCCCGACGTCGAGGTCGACCACCGAGTCGAACCCCGACTCGCGTCGACGCCGCGTCCCTCGAGCGGCTGCGCGAGGTCGGCATCAACCGGGTCTCCTTCGGCATGCAGTCGCAGGTGCCGCACGTGCTCGACGGTCCTCGACCGCACCCACGACCCGCGACGGGTGCCCGCGGTGGTCGAGTGGGCACGCGCCGCCGGCTTCGAGCAGGTCAGCCTCGACCTGATCTACGGCACGCCGGGGGAGTCGCAGGACGACTGGATCACCTCGGTCGACGCCGCGGTGGCGTGCGCGCCCGACCACGTGTCGGCGTACTCGCTGATCGTCGAGGACGGCACCGCGCTGGCCCGACGGGTGCGCCGCGGCGAGCTGCCGATGCCCGACGAGGACGACCTCGCCGACAAGTACGCGCTGGCCGACGAGCGGCTCGTGGCCGCCGGGCTGGGCTGGTACGAGGTCTCGAACTGGTCGACCGGCGCCGCGACACCCGCTGCCGGCACAACCTGCTCTACTGGACCGGCGGCGACTGGTGGGGCGTGGGCCCCGGCGCGCACTCGCACGTCGGCGGCGTGCGCTGGTGGAACGTCAAGCACCCGGCGGCGTACGCCGACCGGATCGGCGCCGACCGCAGCCCCGCGCCAGGCCCGCGAGGTGCTGGGCGCCGAGGACCGCCGCGTCGAGCGGGTGCTGCTCGAGCTGCGGCTGCGCGAGGGGCTCGACGTCGGCGTGCTCGACGCGGCCGGCCGGGCCGCCGTGCCCGACCTGGTCGGCGCGGGCTGCTGGTCGAGCGGGCCGGGCGGGTCGCGCTCACCGAGCGGGCGCGGCTGCTCGCCGACGGCGTGGTGCGCGAGCTGGTCAGCTGACCATCCGGATGGTCAGCGGGTAGCGGTACTCCTCGCCGTCGGCCGGTCGCACCGAGCCGATGATCGTGAAGACCAGCCACAGCACGCCCACGACCGCGAGCAGCACGAAGCCGACGAGCACGAAGACCAGCACGAACGAGATCGCGCCGTAGATGAACATCGAGAGCTGGAAGTTCAGCGACTCCACCGCCTGGCGGCGCACGTAGGGCGAGGTCGACCCCTTGAGCAGCAGCACCAGCAGGGGCCCAGGAAGGCCAGCGCCACGAACGGCGCCCACGAGCGCCGACCAGTGCGCGGCGCCGCCCCAGGTCCGCTCGTCGGGGGTGAGGCCGCCCTGTGGGTAGGGGGGCTGGTTCGGGGGCTGCTGCGGGGGCTGGGGCTGGTACGGCGGGGGTGTCTCGCTCATCGGGTCCTCCTGGTCGGGTGCGGGACTCAGTCGACGGTCACGAAGTCGATCAGCTCCTCGACCCTACCGAGGAGCGCGGGCTCGCAGTCGTCGAAGGACTGCACCCGGCCCAGGATCTGCTTCCAGGCCCGGGCGATGTCGGCCTGGTCGCGGTGCGGCCAGCCCAGGTGCTGGCACACGCCCTTCTTCCACTCGATGCTGCGCGGGATGGTCGGCCACTGCTGCCAGACCGAGCCGGTCGGGCTTGACGGCCTGCCACACGTCGACGAACGGGTGCCCCACGATCAGCACGTGCTTGCCGACGGGGGAGCGCACGATCGCGTCGGCGATCCGGCTCTCCTTCGACCCCTGCACCAGGTGGTCGACCAGCACGCCCGACCCGGCGCCCCGGGCCCGGACGGAAGTCGCGCAGGTGGTCGGCCAGGTCGTCGACGCCGCCGAGGTACTCCACGGCCACGCCCTCGATGCGCAGGTCGTCGCCCCACACCTTCTCGACCAGCTCGGCGTCGTGGCGGCCCTCGACGAAGATCCGGCTGGCGCGGGCCACCCGCGCCTTCGCGTCGTGCACGGCGATGGACCCCGACGCGGTGCGGGTCGCGCGGACCGGCGCGGCCCGGGTGACGGGGGCGGTGAGGATGACCGGACGGCCCTCGAGCAGGAAGCCGGCGCCAAGCGGGAACGTGCGTCGACGCTGCCGCCGGTCCTCCAGGGTCACGGTGTGCAGGTCGCGGTCGACCTGCACCACCTCCCCGCAGAAGTCGGTGGTGACCTCCTCGACCACCTCGCCGAGGGTCGCCGGCGCCTCGGTGGCGCGTCCCCGCTTGGGGGCGCGCCAGTCGCCGGACAGGACGTCACTGCCGTATCGGTCGCTCACCCGCACGAGGCTAGGAGAGCGCGCGGGCGTCGTACGGCGGGCGCGCCGGTCAGGACTCCTCGTGGTCCTGGTCGTCCTCGGGGTCCGCCATCTCGTCGGCGCGCTTGCCCTCCTCGAGGACGTCGGAGTCCTCGCCGGACGGTCGGCCCTCGGCCAACGGGTTGTCCTCGGAGGGCACCAGGTCGGCGGGCAGCTGGTCGTCGGAGATGCCGGCGGCCGTGTCGGTCTCCGCGTCGTTCGGCTCGGTCTCGGTGTCGTTCTCGCTCATGGCGCGACGCTAGCCCGGGGTGTGGCGTTGGTCACCCACCCCGTCGGGCGCTCAGATGAGGGGGAGCCGCTTCTGGCTGCGTGGCAGGTGCTCGTAGCCCAGGCGCACGGCCGTGGCCAGGTAGCGCTCCTCCCACGGCCAGGTGCCGGCCGCCAGCGCCTCGTCGACGGGCACCCCGCGCCCGGCGAGGTCGCGGATCGTCTCGGCGACGATGCCGAGCTCGTTGCGCTGCACCTCCACGAACTCACGGTCGACGACGGCCCCGTGGCCGGGCACCACGGTGCTGGCGCCGGTGGTGAGCCCGAGCACGATGTCGAGGGACAGCGGCCACTGCATCGGGAAGGAGTCCGGCCCGAGGGCGGGCGGTGCCGACTCCTCGACCAGGTCGCCGGCGAGGAGGACCTGGGCGTCCGGCACCAGGACGACCAGGTCGCCGGAGGTGTGGGCGGGCCCGGGGTGGACCAGCTCGAGCACCCGGTCGCCGAGGTCGAGGACGGCGGCGGAGGAGAAGGTGTGGTCGGGCAGCACGATCTCGGTGCTGCGCACCTCCTCGTCACGGGGGTCGGCGGGCTCGCCGGCGTACGTGGCCTGGCGCCCGGAGTCCGCGAAGTCGCGCAGCTGCGCGAGCGCCTGCTCGTGGGAGTGGATCGGGACCGCCGGGTCGGCCTCGCGGAACGCCGCGTTGCCGAAGCAGTGGTCGACGTGGGCGTGGGTGTTGACCACCGCCACGACGGGCCCGGCCCCGAGGCGGCGTACGTCGTCGAGGACCCGGCGCCCGGCGGCGGTCGAGGCGTGCGTGTCGACCACCACGAGCCCGCGCTCGCCGGCCACGACGCTCACGTTCAGGTCGAACCACTCGTGGCGCGCCACCCAGACCCGGTCCGCGACCTCTGTGAACGTCATGGGCGCACCCTAGGACCGCGCGGCCCGACGCCACGATCCCGCGGCGTCCGCCGCAGGAGGTGAGGGGGTGGCACGACTGCTTGTAGGATTGGCACTCCGACGCGACGAGTGCCAACCTCGAGGGTCGGGACCGGTTCAGTCCACGGCAAGTTCAGTCCACGGCAAGGAGGCGACGATGCAGGAGGACCGCAGGCTCGCTGTGCTCCGAGCCATCGTGGAGGACTACGTGCACACCGAGGAGCCGGTCGGCTCCAAGGCGCTCGTCGAGCGCCACGGCCTCGGGGTCTCCCCGGCCACCGTCCGCAACGACATGGCCGTGCTCGAGGACGAGGGCTACATCAGGCAGCCGCACACCAGCGCGGGGCGGGTGCCCACCGACAAGGGCTACCGGATGTTCGTGGACCGCCTCACCACGGTCAAGCCGCTCAGCTCGGCCGAGAAGCGCGCGATCTCCAGCTTCCTCGACGGCGCCGTCGACCTCGACGACGTCGTCCAGCGCTCGGTCCGGCTGCTCTCGCAGCTGACCCGCCAGGTCGCGGTCGTGCAGTACCCGACGCTTCTCGCGCTCCACGGTGCGCCACGTCGAGCTCGTCGCCCTCGCCCCGCGCCGCCTGCTGGTGGTGCTGATCCTCAGCACCGGCCGCGTCGAGCAGCGGGTGGTGGAGCTGCCGGCCGACCTCTCCGACGACACCCTCGCCGACCTGCGCCGCCTCGTGCTGAGCGCAGCGGTCGGCCAGACCATCGCCGATGCCATGACCGCGCTGCGGGCGGCCGTCCCGCCGGTCGGCGACGGCGCCACGGCCGCGGTCGTCGAGGTGCTCAACGACGCGCTCGGCGACGAGCGCTCCGACCACAAGATCGCGGTCGGCGGCACCGCGAACCTCGCGCGCTACGGCGACTCCTTCGACTCCGCCGTCCGCCCGCTGCTCGAGGCGCTCGAGGAGCACGTGGTGCTGCTCAAGCTGCTCGGCGAGGCCGGCACCGGTGGGCTGGTCACGGTGCGCATCGGCGCCGAGGGTCCCTACGAGGAGCTCGCCTCGACCAGCGTCGTCTCCACCGGCTACGGGCCGGCCGACGAGTCGTTGGCCACCCTCGGCATCGTCGGGCCGACCCGGATGGACTACCCCGGCACCATGGCTGCGGTGCGTGCCGTGGCCCGCTACGTCTCCCGCATCCTCGACGAGGGCTGAGCCCCGTCCTCGCAGCAGCACCCGCCCGCCTCCAGTCAGTCAGTACGACCCCGTTAGGAACATGGTGAGCCAGGACCTCTACGACCTCCTCGGTGTCTCGCGCGACGCCGACGCCGACGCGATCAAGAAGGCGTACCGCAAAGCCGCGCGCCAGCACCACCCGGACGTCAACCCCGATCCTGCGAGCAAGGAGAAGTTCGGCGAGGTCTCCCGCGCCTACGAGGTCCTCTCCGACCCGCAGAAGCGGGCGGCGTACGACCGTGGGGGCGACCCGTTCGGCGGTGCCGGGGCCGGTGGTTTCGGCCAGGGCGCCGGGTTTTCCTTCACCGACATCATGGATGCCTTCTTCGGAGGAGGCGGTCAGGGCGGTGGCCAGGGCCGTGGTCCGCGTCCGCGCGTACGCCGCGGCCAGGATGCGCTGATCCGGCTCGAGATCGAGCTCGCCGAGGCCGCCTTCGGCGTGACCCGCGAGCTCAAGGTCGACACCGCGGTCACCTGCACCACCTGCGGCGGCGACGGTGCGGCCGCCGGGCAGCCACCCGATCCCCTGCGAGACCTGTCGCGGGCACGGCGAGGTCGCGCACGTCCAGCGCTCGTTCCTCGGCGAGGTCCGCACCCTGCGCCCGTGCGCGGCCTGCCGCGGCTTCGGCTCGGTCATCCCCGAGCCGTGCCGCGAGTGCTCCGGCGACGGCCGGGTCCGCTCGCGTCGCGCGCTGACGGTGAAGATCCCCGCGGGCGTCGACACCGGCACCCGGGTGCAGCTGGCCGAGGAGGGCGAGGTCGGGCCCGGCGGTGGTCCCGCCGGCGACCTCTACGTCGAGATCCACGTGGCGCCGCACGACGTCTTCACCCGCCAGGGCAACGACCTGCACTGCACGGTCACGGTGCCGATGACCGCGGCCGCCCTGGGCACGACGCTGACGATCCCGACCCTCGAGGCCGACGTCGCCTCCGAGGACAGCGACCCCGCGCTCGAGACGTCCTTCGAGCTCGAGGTCCGCTCGGGCACCCAGTCGGGCATGGAGCAGGTGCTGCGCGGGCGCGGCGTACCCGGGCTGCGCGGCGGGCGCGGCGACCTCGTCGTCACCGTCGCCGTCGAGACCCCCGGTCGCCTCGACGCCCGCCAGGAGGAGCTGCTGCGCGAGCTGGCCGCCCTGCGCGGCGAGGAGGCCCCCGACGGGCAGGTCCGCCCGGGCGGCGCGAAGTCGGTCTTCGGCCGGCTGCGCGACGCCTTCAACGCGCACTGAGGCGTCGAGGTGTCCCTCCCGGTCCACCTGGTGCCGACGCCTCGCCGAGGCGCCGCGGTCGGCTCCGCGGTCACCGTCGAGGGCGACGAGGCCCACCACGCGGTCGCCGTACGCCGCCTGCGCGTGGGCGAGCAGGTCGTGCTCACCGACGGTCGCGGCGTCTCGGTGCGTGGCGAGGTCGACCTCGACCGGCAAGCGGGTCTTCGTCGTCGAGGTCGCTCACGTCGAGCACGGCGCCCGAGCCGGCTCCGTCGCTGACGGTCGTGCAGGCGCTGCCCAAGGGCGACCGGGGCGAGCTGGCCGTCGAGGTGCTGACCGAGGTCGGGGTCGCCCGGGTCGTGCCGTGGGCGGCGTCGCGCTCGGTCGCGGTCTGGAAGGGCGAGCGCGCCGCCAAGTCGCTGGCCCGCTGGCGCTCCACCGCCCGCGAGGCCGCCAAGCAGGCCCGCCGGTCCTGGCACCCCGAGGTCGACCCGCTGGCCAGCACCGCCGAGGTCGTCGAGCTGCTGCGCCGGCGCCGACCTCGCGGTCGTGCTGCACGAGGACGCGACCGACGCCGCTCGCCGAGCCTCGACGTCCCCGCCGAGGGCCACGTCGTGGTCGTGGTCGGGCCCGAGGGCGGCATCGCCCCCGACGAGCTCGCCGCCTTCGTCGACGCCGGCGCGCGCTCCGTACGGCTGGGCGCCGAGGTGCTGCGCACCTCCACCGCCGGCGTGGTCGCCTGCCGCCGCCCTGCTCGCCCGCACCCCGCGCTGGTCCTGAGCAGCCCGCGGACCCGGACTTGCCCGCGCCAGGGCGCGGCCGGTCCTAGGGCTGCCTGGGTGGCGCCGGCTCACGGGGCGTGGCCGGTGAGGCACCCGTCACCACGTCCTGGGAGGTCTGTGAGCGCGTCCACTGCCGTCGAGGAGGAGAAGCGCCGCGGCGCGTTCTCGTCGCGGCGGGTCTTCATCCTGGCTGCGATCGGCTCGGCCGTCGGGCTGGGCAACATCTGGCGCTTCCCCTACGTCGCCTACGAGAACGGCGGGGGAGCGTTCGTCATCCCCTACCTGGTCGCGCTGCTGACCGCCGGCATCCCGTTCCTGCTGCTCGACTACGGCATCGGCCACAAGTTCCGCGGCTCGCCGCCGCTGTCGTTCGCGCGGATGCGTCGCGGCGCCGAGGGCCTCGGGTGGTGGCAGGTCGGCATCTGCGCCGTCATCGCCATCTACTACGCCGCCGTGCTGGCCTGGGCGGTGCGCTACACGTTCTTCTCCTTCAACAAGGCCTGGGGTGCCGAGCCCGGCGACTTCTTCATCGGGGAGTTCCTGCAGATCAGCGAGCCCGGGGTCACCGCGACCCCGGTCGCCGGCGTGATGATCCCGCTGGTCGTGATGTGGGCGCTGGTCATCGGCCTGCTGGCGCTCGGTGTGCAGAAGGGCATCGGCGCCACCGCGATGGTCTTCATCCCGGTCCTGGTGCTCAGCTTCGGCGCGCTCGTCGTCGTCTCGCTGTTCCTGCCCGGTGCGGGCAGGGCCTCGACGCGCTCTTCAGCCCAGCTGGAGCGCGCTGGCCGAACCGAGCGTGTGGGCCGCGGCCTTCGGCCAGATCTTCTTCTCGCTGTCGATCGGCTTCGGCATCATGATCACCTACGCGTCCTACGTGCGCCGCCACACCGACATGCCCGGCTGCCGGCCTGGTCGTCGGCTTCTCCAACTCCGGCTTCGAGCTGCTGGCCGGCATCGGCGTCTTCGCCGCCCTCGGGTTCATGGCCCAGGACCAGGGCGAGGAGGTCGGCGAGGTCGCCGCGAGCGGCGTCGGCCTGGCGTTCATCGCCTTCCCGGCGATCATCAACGAGGCGCCGGCGGGCGCCCTGATCGGGGTGCTGTTCTTCGCCTCGCTGGTCATCGCCGGCACTGACCTCGCTGATCTCGATCACCGAGGTCGTCATCTCCGCGGTGCGCGACAAGTTCGAGCTCGAACGGGTCGCCGCCACGCTGGTGGTGGCGCTGCCCATGGCCCTGGTGAGCGTGCTGTTCCTGGGCACCACGAGCGGCCTGCACGTGCTCGACATCGTCGACCACTTCATCAACCAGTTCGGCATCCTGCTGGTCGCGGTGGTCTCGATGGTCGTCGTCGTGTGGGGCCTCAAGGCGCTGCCGAGCTGGCCGCCCACCTCAACGACCACACCTCGGTGCACATCGGGCTGTGGTGGCGCGCCCTGATCGGAGTGGTCACCCCGCTGGCGCTGACCTACGTGCTGGTCGACTCGTTCATCACCGACGTGCAGACGCCGTACGGCGACCCGACAGCGCCGTTCCCGACCTGGATGCTGGCCGTCTTCGGCTGGGGCTCGGCGCTCGCCGTGATCGTGGTCGGCTTCGTGCTGGCGCGGCTGCGCTGGCGCGACGCGGGCACCGTCGACGGCCCGGTCGAGGACCGGACCGGTCCCACGAGCTCCCAGGAAGGAGTGCAGCGATGAGCACCTCAGCGATCGTGATGATGGTGGTGGCGATGCTGGTGATCTGGGGCGGTCTGGCCCTGGCGATCATCAACCTCAACAGGTCGCCGTCGACCCCGCCGGCCAGCGAGGTCCACCGCGACCTGTAGTCGCGGCGGACCCGCCGCCTCGTACGTCGGCGGGCTCAGCCGACGCTGATCACCTTGGTGTCCTCGAACGGGCCGGGCCCCTCGGCGCCGCCCGTGGGGTCGTCGGTCATCGCCGCGAAGGTGTACTCGCCCGGCGCGAGGCCGGAGACGTCGACCTCGCTCGACCACGGGTAGAGCCGGTCCATCCAGCCCTCCGCGGTGGCGAAGCCGTCGACGACCACGGCACCCGAGGCGTCGCGCACCTGCCACGGCACGGTGGCCTCGAACGACGACGCGACACCGCTGGCGGTGAAGGTGCCGGACACCTCGGCGTCGGACTCCGGGCTGGTGACGCTGACCAGGGCCAGCACGTCGAGCTGGTTCTTGTTCTTGACGCCGCCGCTGGTGTCGATGCCGAACATCGGCACGGCGGGGCCGTCGGGCTCGCCGACGACCTGCACGGGCGCGCGGCTCTGGAGCGCACCCTGGACGGTGTAGACGAGCGCCTGCATGGCCAGGCGGGCCTGCTTCTTCGACGTCCCCGCGGGCCGGTCGGCCCAGCGGTCGTCGGGCACCTGCGCGATGATCAGGTCGGCTGCCTCGTCGAGGCGGACCGACGAGAAGCTGCCGTCGACGGGGAACGCCGCGCGGTAGTCGGGGTCGGCGGGCACGCCGGCGGCCACCATGTCGGCGGCCCCGAGCGCGGGGTCGCCGCTGACCTTGCGGAACTCGCGGTAGAGCCGCGGGCCCATCGGGCTGTCACCCACGTAGTAGACCGGCACGGTGCTGGTCTCCTCGGGCTCCTGCGTCGGTGGGCTCGCTCGCGGTGGGCGACGGCTCGGTGCTGACGGAGGGCTCCGTCTCGCCCGCCGTCGGGCTGCTGGTGCTGCCCGCCGGGGCGGGGTCGTCGGCGCGGTCGCTGTCGTCGTCGCCGCAGCCGGCCAGGACGCCGAGCGCCAGGGCAGCCGTCGCGGCGCCTGCCAGCGATCGGTGCAGCCGCGAGCGGCCGGTACGGCGGCTGCGGGTGGGGGTGGTCGGTGTGGTCATGGTGCTCTCCCTCGTGCTCACGGGACCACGATGGCCCGTGTGTCGGTGAACGGCCCACCCGACTCGCCGCCGGAGGGGTCACTGGTCATGGCGACGAACGTGTAGGTCCCGGGTGCGAGGCCCGAGACGTCGACCTCGGCCTCCCAGGGGTAGAGCCGGTCCATCCAGCCCTCGGCGGTGGCGAAGCCGTCCAGGAGCACCTCGCCCGCAGCGTCGCGGACCTCCCACGGCACCGTCGCCTCGAACGACGACGCCCGCCCGGTCGCGGTGAACGTCCCGCTCACCTGCTGGCCCTCGGCGGGGACGTCGACGCTCACCAGGGCGAGCACGCCGAGGTCGTTGCCGTCCGGTCCCACCCCCACGCCCTCGGACGGACCGGACGGGTCGCTGGTCTCGATGCTGACCTCCACCCGCTCGCCGAGGACGTCCCAGGCGGTGTGGGCGATCTGCCGGGCCCCGAGGGCGCCGCTGCGCGGAGTCGACTCGCCCCGCGTGAGCAGGACGTCGACGGAGCCGTCGGACGTCCTGCTCGACCGACTCCACCAGGTGGCCGTCCCAGGCGGAGCGGTAGTCCGGGTCGTCGGGGCTGCCCTCGACGACGGCGCGCACCGCGGCCGCCAGCTCGCTCTCGTCGGGGGCGACGACCACCTCGGTCAGCTCCCGGTAGAGCCGCGGCCCCTGGGGGGTGGCGCCCAGCCAGTAGAGCTCCATGCCGGCGGTCACGGCCGGTCGTGCCACGGACGGTGCGGCCGGGTCGACCGCCTGGTCGTCGGCGGGACCGCCGCCGAGCACGGCCACGGCCGTCACGACCGCGGCGGCGGCCAGGAGCCCGCCGCCGGCGTACCACCAACGGCGCGGCGAGGTCGAGCTGCTCGTGCGGGCACGGATGTCACCGAGCCGGTCCGAGGGCTCGACGTCGTCGACGGCCTCGGACAGCAGCCGGGTCAGGTCGGTGCCGGGGCCGGTGCGGGGGTCGTGGGTGCTCATGAGCGGTCCTCCAGGTACGACGCGAGCAGCTCGCGCAGGCGGGCGGAGCCGCGGGAGGCGTGGCTCTTCACCGAGCCGCGGCTGATGCCCAGCGCTTCGGCGATCTCGGCCTCGGAGAGGTCGAGGTAGTGGCGCAGCGCGAGCACCTCGCGCTGCCGCTCGGGCAGCGCGCGCATCGCGTCGAGCACGGCCTCGCGGCGGGCGGCGACCAGGCTGCGCTCGTCGGCGCCGGGCGCGGTCGCCGGCGGAGGCTGGGCGGCGAGGTGGCGGTGCACCACCGCGCGGTGGCGCAGCGCGGAGCGGGAGCCGTTCACGACGCTCTGGCGCAGGTAGGCCAGCGCCTTGGCGGGGTCGCGGATGCGGTCCCACCTGCCGTGCACGGCCACGAACGCGTCCTGGACCACCTCCTCGGCGGCGCCGACGTCGCGCAGCAGGAGCACCGAGAGCCGCACCAGCTCGCGCCAGTGCGCGGCGTACAGCTGCTCGAGCGCCTCGTCGGCGTCCCACCGCCCGCCCGGGGGCGTCACGACGCCGGCCCGGTGGTGCAGAACATGCGCATGGGTGGTCACGCTAGTGCGACGCGCGACCCCTCCTCGGGGTTGACACCCGGGGGTGGAAGATTCGGATCCGCGTCACAACCGACACCATGGGGGGCATCGTGGGACCATCGACCTGGGAGGAAGACGTGGCGGACTGCCTGTTCTGCAAGATCGTGGCCGGGGACATCCCCGCTGACGTCGTGCACGTGACCGAGGGGACCGTCGCGTTCCGCGACCTCAACGCGCAGGCGCCCACGCACGTGCTGGTGGTCCCGCGCGTCCACTACGCGAACGCCGCGGAGCTGGCCGCCGGTGATCCGGCGGTGCTGGGCGAGCTCGTCACCAGCGCCGCGGCGGTCGCGGCGGCCGAGGGGCACGCCGACGACTACCGGCTCGTCTTCAACACCGGGGCCGAGGCCGGGCAGTCGGTGTTCCACACCCACCTGCACGTGCTGGCCGGCCGGCCCCTGGCCTGGCCGCCGGGATGAGCGGCCCCCAGCAGACGGGCCCGGCGCCGGGTCGGCGCACGGTCGTCGTCCTCGCGCTGAGCGCCCTGGTCGCCGTGGCGGTCGTGGTCGCGGGCATCAGCGTCCTGACCTCGCAGGACCGGCGTACCGGCGACCCCGCCAGCGTGCTGGCCCCGGTCGAGCCGCCCGAGGTCGTCGCCGACCAGCTCTCGTCGCTGCCCCCGGGCAAGCAGCTGCCGCTGCGCAAGGGCGAGCGGCGGATGACGCTGGAGATGCCCACGGCGTACACGCCGTCCGCGCCGGGCAGCACCGGCACCGACGACTACCGCTGCTTCCTGCTCGACCCCGGGCTCGACGAGGACGTGTGGCTGACCGGGAGCAACGTGCTGCCCGGCAACCCCGAGGTCGTGCACCACGTGATCCTCTTCCGGGTCGACGAGGCGCAGGTCGCGCAGGCGGAGGCACTGGACGACAAGACGGTCGACCCCGGCTGGACCTGCTTCGGCGGCAGCGGCGTCGAGGGCACCGCCACCGACATCTCCGACGCCAGCTGGCTGGCCGCGTGGGCTCCGGGTGGCGACGAGACCCGGATCCGCGACGGGCACGGCGTCCGCCTCGAGGCCGGGGCCCGCGTCGTGATGCAGGTGCACTACAACCTGCTGCGCGGTCAGTCCGCCGACCGGTCGGCCACCCAGCTGCGCTGGATGCCGGGCGGCCGCGACCTGACCCCGCTGCACACCTACCTGATGCCCGCCCCCGTCGAGCTGCCCTGCCGGGAGGCGCTGTCCGACGGCCCCCTGTGCGACCGGGACGCCGCGATGGTCGACCTGCGCCAGCGCTTCGGCGGCGCCGCCGCGACCGCCGACGTCCTGCACCTGCTCTGCGGCGAGGGCGAGGGGCCCTCGGAGACGACCACCTGCACCCGCAGGGTCCAGCAGTCGATGACCGTGCTCGGTGCGGCCGGTCACATGCACCTGCTGGGTCGTGAGATCTCGGTGGTCGCCAACGCCGGCACCGACCAGGAACGCCGGCTGCTCGACATCCGGCAGTGGGACTTCGACGACCAGGGGTCCAAGCCCGTCGAGGCGCTGCGCCTGGAGCCGGGGGAGACCCTGACCGTCACCTGTCGGCACCAGCAGTGGCTGCGCGACAAGCTGCCGGCCTTCGAGGGCCAGGACGAGAAGTACGTGCTGTGGGGCGAGGGCTCCACCGACGAGATGTGCCTGGGCATGCTGCAGGTGGCCTACGACGAGGAGCCGACCGGCGGGCTCTGAGCCGGCCGGAGGGAACCGCCCGCCGTGCGCGCGCGTCGTACCGCCATGTCCTGGAACAGGGGTGCCCGGCTCGCGGTCGGGCTGGCCGCGTGCCTGCTGGTCGTCTCGTGCTCCGGTGATGACGCGTCCAGCGGCGTCGACCCCGCCCCGGACCCAGCATCGGCGGCCTCGGGTGCGGCCGGGGGCGCAGCGCCGGAGGGGTACCGGTGGGTCGGGGACCGGGGCGTGGTCGTCGCCGTGCCGGACTGGTGGACCACCGGCGACACCGAGTGCCTGCTCCCCGTCGAGGACACGGTGTACGTCGAGACCGGCGCCATGACCGACTGCGCCGCCAGCGTCCCGCCCACCACCCCCGCGGACGTGTCGTCACTGGCGGTGGTCGACACCGGCTCGGCGCACGGGTCGCTGCTCCTCGACGCGCTGTCCCCGGACGGTGACGTCGACGGTGAGCCCCTGCTGGTCGGCGAGCACTGCGGCTGGCTCGGGGAGGGCGTGTGCCGCACCGTGCTGGCCGTGCCGTCGCGCGGGGTCGCCTTCGCGGTGCACGTCTCCGACCCCGGCGACGTGGACCTCACCGTCGTGCGCGACTCGCTGCGGGTGCAGCCGGACGGGTGGACGACGGTCCCGCTGGCCCTGCGCTCGGGACACACCCCGGTGTGGGGCGACCGGCCTGCGACCACCCGGTCGTACGCCGCTCTCCTGCGGCGCGCGGGGCTCGCGGTGCGGGTCGAGCCTGCCCCACCACCCGACCCGAGCAGCACGTCGTCGGGGGTGGTCCTGGCCCGCGGCTCCCTGCTCGGCATCGAGCCCGGGCCCGGCAGTCCCGTCGAGGAGGGCGGATCGGTCGTGCTGACGGTCGCGCCGTCGCCGACCTGGCAGTAGTCCGGCCCGGGTCCCGGGAGCGGCCCTCAGAACAGGTAGGCCAGCCGCATCACGGCGAAGACGACCGGCAGCCCGAAGACCACGAGCAGCGCCCACGCCGTCCAGTAGTGCACCCGCTTGGCGGGGTCGAGCCGACCGCCGAAGTCGAGCAGCGCACCCTCGGGCGTGTGGTGGGTCAGCCCCATGGCCCGGGCGTGCGGCGGCAGGTGCTCGCCAGGGAACCACCAGGGGGCGGAGTCGTCGTCGTGGGCGTCGGGGTCCTCGTCGTCCCACGCGCGCATGTCGTGCTCGGCTCCGGCCATGGGGCCACGGTACGCGCCCACGCCGTAACATGGAGGGGCTCGACCCACCGTCCCCGCGACCGAGAGGCGCCCTCCGGGCATCCATGTCCCACTCCGATGACCGCAGCACCCCCGCCAGCGCCGACGAGTCCCCGTCCACCGTCTCCACCGCGGCTCGGGACACCTCCTCGCAGCCGGCCCGCAGCCGCCACACGGTCGTGGTGCCCAACAGCGTCGACATGGTCAGCCTGCTGGGTCCCGGCGACGAGCACCTCGCCATGATCGAGCGCACCTTCGGCGCCGTGGTGCACGTGCGCGGCAACCGGATCTCGCTGGAGGGCGACCCGGCCGAGATCGCGCTGGCCCAGCGCCTGCTCGAGGAGCTGGTCACGATCATCCGCACCGGTCAGGGCGTCAGCCCCGAGACCGTCGAGCGGGTGCATCGGGATGCTGCGCAGCCAGACCGCCGAGCGTCCGGCCGACGTGCTGAGCCTCAACATCCTCTCCAACCGCGGCCGCTCGATCCGGCCCAAGACGGTGAACCAGAAGAAGTACGTCGAGTCGATCGACAAGCACACCATCACCTTCGGCATCGGTCCCGCCGGCACCGGCAAGACCTACCTGGCGATGGCCAAGGCGGTGCAGGCGCTGCAGTCCAAGCAGGTCAACCGGATCATCCTGACCCGTCCCGCGGTCGAGGCCGGCGAGAAGCTGGGCTTCCTGCCCGGCACGCTCAGCGAGAAGATCGACCCCTACCTGCGCCCGCTCTACGACGCGCTGCACGACATGATCGACCCCGAGTCGATCCCGCAGCTGCTGGCCGCGGGCACCATCGAGGTCGCCCCGCTGGCCTACATGCGCGGCCGCTCCCTCAACGACTCCTTCATCGTCCTCGACGAGGCGCAGAACACCACGCCGGAGCAGATGAAGATGTTCCTGACCCGTCTGGGCTTCGGCTCCAAGATCGTGGTCACCGGCGACATCACCCAGACCGACCTGCCCGGGGGCACCAAGTCGGGGCTGCGGGTCGTGGAGGACATCCTCACCGGGGTCGAGGACATCGGTTTCAACCGCCTGACCAGCGTCGACGTGGTCCGGCACCAGCTCGTGGGCCGCATCGTGGCGGCGTACGACGACTTCGACGCGCGCAGCGAGCGCGCCCACACCCGTCAGGGGAACCGCCCATGAGCATCGAGGTCCTCGACGAGTCCGGGCTCGAGGTCGACGTGCGCGGCCTCGCCGCGCTCAGCCGCTTCGTGATGGACCGGATGCGCGTGCACCCGCAGGCCGAGCTGTGCATCAAGGCCGTCGACGAGGCGACCATCGCCGAGCTCAACGAGCAGTGGATGGAGAAGGAGGGCCCCACCGACGTGCTGGCCTTCCCGATGGACGAGCTGCGCCCGGGCCTGGTCGACGAGGAGCCCGAGGAGGGCATGCTCGGCGACCTGGTGCTGTGCCCCGAGATCGCGCGCCGCCAGGGCGAGAGCGCCGGCCACGGCACCACGGCCGAGATCGAGCTGCTGACCGTGCACGGCATCCTGCACCTGCTGGGCTACGACCACGCCGAGCCGGAGGAGCACCGCGAGATGTTCGGCCTGCAGGACGAGCTGCTGGCCGCCTGGCGCACCACTGACGACGCATGAGTGCGGGTGACATCGGGCTGCTGATCGACCGCAGCCGCCCTCGTCCTGCTCGCAGGGGTCTTCTCGGCCGCTGACGCGGCGCTCGGCTCGTTCTCGCACGCCCGCGCCGGGGAGCTGCTGGCCGAGGGCCGCACCGGCGCCAAGCGGCTCATCGGCCTGCTCGACGACCCGCCGCGCTACCTCAACACCGCGCTGCTGCTGCGCCTGGCCTGCGAGGTCTCGGCGATCGTGCTGGTCGCGCTGCAGGTCGACGAGCTGATGGACGGCGCCTGGTGGGCCAGCGTGCTCACCACGATCGGCGGTGATGCTGGTGCTCTCGTTCGTGGTCGTGGGCGTCGCCCCGCGCACGATGGGACGCCAGCACTCCGAGACCGTGGCGCTGCTCTCGGCGGCGCCGCTGACGATCATCACCCGGGTGCTCGGTCCGATCCCGCAGGTGCTGATCGCCCTCGGCAACGCGATCACGCCCGGCAAGGGCTTCCGCGAGGGCCCGTTCTCGACCGAGTCCGAGCTGCGCGAGCTCGTCGACCTCGCCGAGGCGTCCTCGCTCATCGAGTCCGAGGAGCGTCGGATGATCCACTCGGTCTTCGAGCTCGGCGACACCACGGCGCGCGAGGTGATGGTGCCGCGCAACGACGTCGTCTACGTCGAGAAGCACAAGAACCTGCGCCAGAGCCTCTCGCTGTTCCTGCGCAGCGGCTTCTCGCGGCTCCCGGTCGTCGACGAGAACCTCGACGACATCGTCGGGATGGCCTACCTCAAGGACATCGTGCGTCGCGACTTCGAGGCCCCCGACGCGCGAGTTCACCGAACGCATCGAGTCGGTGATGCGCCCGGTGCACTGGGTGCCCGAGTCCAAGGCCGTCGACGGGCTGCTCAAGGAGATGCAGGCCCGCCGCCAGCACATCGCCGTCGTCGTCGACGAGTACGGCGGCACCGCCGGGCTGATCACCATCGAGGACGTCCTCGAGGAGATCGTCGGTGAGATCACCGACGAGTACGACGAGGAGGAGATCGAGGTCGAGACCCTGGCCGAGGGCGTCATGCGGGTCTCCTCGCGCTTCCCCGTCGACGACCTCGAGGAGCTCTTCGGCTTCGACGTCGAGGAGGAGGACGTCGACTCCGTCGGCGGCCTGATGGCCAAGCACCTGGGCCTGGTGCCGATCCCGGGCTCGGCCGTCGAGGCGCACGGCCTGCGCTTCGTCGCCGAGGACACCGCCGGGCGGCGCAACAAGATCGTCACCGTGCTGATCTCGCGGGTCGAGCCCGACGACGACGAGGACGACGACGAGTCCCGCCCCGACAACCGCCGCGACGACAGCCGTGACCACCGAGAGGACGACGAGGACCAGTGAGCAGCCCCGAGAGCCCCGAGAGCCCCGCCCCGGACGAGCTGGCCGCGGAGGACAAGAAGCTGGTGACGCTGGCGCGCTCCACCCGGGCGCGCACCCGGGCCGCCGAGGGCGCCGCGGTGCGTGACGCCGACGGCCGCACCTACGCCGCGGCCACCGTCGACCTGCCCTCGCTGCAGGTCTCGGCGCTCGGGCGTCTGCGTGGCGATGGCCGTCGCCTCCGGGTCCACCGGGCTCGAGGCCGCCGTGGTGCTCACCGACGCCGACGCGGTGACGCCGCGCGACCTCGACGCCGTGCGCGACCTCGCCGGCAGCGGCGTACCGGTGCATCGCGGGGACGCCCGCGGCACGCTCGCCGGCACCACCACCACCTGACCCGCGCCACCCGGCCTAATGTCGCGCTGACCCGGCCCGAATGTCGCGCTGACCCGGCCCGAATGTCGCGCTGACCCGGCCCGAACAAACCAGCCGACTCGCGGGGTGGCTGCGGTCTACGCTGCGGCGCATGGACGAGTCGGTGCTGCTGCGCGAGGTCGAGGCGCGCTTCGTGGTGACGGCGGCGAGCACGCCGGGGTGGGCCTCCCCGCACCCCGAGCGGGAGCCGCTCGAGGAGGAGTACTCCCGGGTCTCCGACCCGGCCAAGTGGCGCATCGAGGGCGCTCGCGCCCTGGCGTGGACGCTCGCCCTGACCGGGCTCGGCCTGGCATCGCGCGAGGAGGTCGGCGCCGGCGGCGTCGCCACCTCGAAACGAGGCGGCTGGCGCGTGGTCCCGCGCGCGGCCGGTGCGTTGTCGGTGCTGGTGGTCGGAACCCGGTCGGTCGACGAGCTGCTGGTCGGCGTCGAGCTGCACGCCGGTGAGCCACCTGTAGTGGTGCTGGGCCCGGACTGTCACTGCGACGCCTGCGACTCCGGCTCCGCCGACGTGCTCGAGACCCAGGACGATGCCTGGTTGGAGCTGGTCAGCGGCGCGCTGGTGCACCTCGAGGCACCAGGTCGAGTCCTGACCACGAGTCGTGGCGGGTGGTCCGAGAGCCGGAGCCCGGGGGCCGCGGGTCCGGAGCCAGGCGCTTCTCGGCTGGCTGACCGCGAGGGTCGCGACGCCGACCTGGCCGCCGTACGACGTGGGGCCGCCCCGGACCCGCGATGGCGGCGGGTCGTGCATGGTGCTCCCTGGGCGTGATCAGCGCGCCGACCACCCGGAACATCTGCGCCGGCTCGGCGCGATATTCGGGCCGGGTGGGCGCGATATTCGGGCCGGGTCAGCGGGAGATCTGGGCCTGGTCGTCAGTGGAGGGCGGGGGGCAGCTCGCTGGTGGGGCGGGCGGGTGCGGCCCACGGATCCTCGGGCAGCGCGCGGACCTGCAGGGCGCACCAGGGGCTGATGGCACGGCTGCCGTCGAGCACGCCGGCGCGGAAGTCGGCCCAGGGCACCCAGACGACGTCCTCGACCTCGTCGGGGTTCGGGGCGGGCTCGCCGGTGGTGCGGCGTGACCAGGACCGGGCACATCTCGTGCTCGACCACGCCCTGCATCTCCGCGCGGTAGCGGAAGCCGGGCAGCACCAGCCGCAGCTCGTCGAGCTCGAGACCCAGCTCCTCGTCGCACCCGGCGGCGCACCGCCGTCGAGGAACGGCTCGCCGGGGGCCGGGTGGCCGCAGGCGGCTGTTGGTCCACACCCCGGGGAAGGTGCGCTTGCTCAGCGCCCGCCGGGTCAGCAGGATCCGGCCGGCGTCGTCGAAGACGTAGCAGGAGAACGCCAGGTGCAGCGGGGTGTCGGCGTGGTGCACGCCGGCCTTGTCGGCGACCCCGATCGCGTGCCCGGCCTCGTCGAGCAGCACGACCTGCTCGCGCGGGCCCTGCGGTCCGTCGACCGGCCCGCTCATGCCGGCCTCGCCAGCTGGTTGACGGCCGCGCCGAAGACCCACGGCACCCGGTCGGCCGCGGCGACCAGCCGCCGGCGCACCACCTGGTGGCGGGTGGCGGTGACCAGGCCGCGGGTCAGCAGCTCGTGGCGCCGGCGCAGCCGGCGCGACGTGGCGTCGTACCCCTCGGGGGCGTCGGCGGCGACCGCCGCGACCGCGGCCGCGGCCTCGGCCAGCCCGAGCGCGATGCCCTCGCCGGTCAGCGCGTCGACGTAGCCGGCCGCGTCGCCGACCAGCAGCACCCGCCCGCGACCCGGTGCCGCGCCGCTGGCGCAGCGGGCCGGCGCCGAGCACGCGGGTGCGCTCGACGCCAGCGACCCGCTCGCGCAGCTCGCCGAAGCCCTCGAGCAGCGTGGCGAAGGGCGCGCGGCGCCCGCTCAGCACCGCCAGCCCGACGAGGTCGGGGGCGACCGGGGTGACGTAGGCCTCCGCGTCCTGCGCCCAGTGCACCTCGACGAAGTCGCTCCACGGCGCGACCCGCAGGTGGCAGCGCTGGCCGTAGCGCCGCGCGCCGCGCACCGGCGCGTCCAGCCCGAGCAGCCGGCGCACGGGGGAGTGCAGGCCGTCGGCGGCGAGCAGGTAGCGGGTCGGCCGGCCGTCGACCAGCAGGTGGGTGCCGCGGTCGACGACCGAGCGCACCGCCTCGTGGCGGACCTCGACGCCCTCCTCGGCGAGGCGGCGCGACAACCCCGCGTGCAACGTCGTACGCCGCACCCCGCGGCCCGGCCCGTGCCGGAAGCGGGCGTCGACGCTGCGCCGGTCGTCGCGGTAGCGGATGCCCGCCAGGTCGATGCCGGCCGACCTCGACGCCGAGGTCGGCCAGGCGCGCGAGCGCCCCGGGCATCAGCCCCTCGCCGCAGGCCTTGTCGACGTCGCCGGCGCGGGGCTCGACGACCACCACGTCGAGCCCGGCGCGGCGCGCGTGCAGCGCGGCGGCCAGCCCCACCGGTCCGCCGCCGGCGACGACGAGGTCGCGCACCGGCTCACCCACGACCGACCTCGACCGGCCGGGCAGGGTGGCCAGCGCGGCGTCCTCGACCCGCAGCCGCACGGTGAGCAGCGCGGCGTTGGCGACGGTGAAGACCAGCGCGGTGACCCAGGACAGGTGCAGCAGCGGCAGCGCCGCGCCCTCGACGACGACGGCGACGTAGTTGGGGTGGGAGAAGAACCGGTAGGGCCCACCGGTGACCGGCGGCAGGCCCGGCACGACGATCACGCGGGTGTTCCAGCGCGGCCCGAGCGTGGCTGATGCACCACCAGCGCAGCGCCTGGGAGGCGACGACCAGCACCAGCATCGACGCGGCCAGCGCGCTGCGGCACGTCGGGGCGGCGGACGTAGGCCTCGACGAGCATCGCGACCAGCAGTCCCGTGTGCAGCACCACCATCACGGGGTAGTGGCCCTGCCCGGTCTCGACGCCGCCGCGGGCGAAGGACCAGGCGGCGTTGCGCTTGGAGACGACCAGCTCGGCCAGCCGCTCGAGCGCGACGAGCGCGACGACGACGGTGAAGACGGTCAGCGAGGTCACGCGTGCCCACCCCCGGCGCGCAGCAGCACGAGCTCGGAGCAGAAGCCGGGGCCCATCGCCAGCATCAGCCCGTAGGAGCCGGGTCGCGGCGGCCGGTCGCGCAGGGTGTCCTCGAGCACGTGCAGCACCGAGGCCGACGACAGGTTGCCGACCCGGTCGAGCGACTCCCAGGTCAGCCGCACGTCCTCGTGCTCGAGCTCGAGCGCCTCCTGCAGCGCCTCGATCACCTTGGGGCCGCCGGGGTGGCAGACCCACCACTCGACGTCGGCGCGGGTCAGGTCGTGGGAGGCGAGGAAGCCGTCGACGTCCTCGCGGATGTAGCGACCCACGATCGCGGGCACCTCGGCGTCGAGCACGATCCGCAGGCCGCCGCTGGTGACGTCGAAGCCCATCGTGCGCTCGGAGTCGGGGTAGAGCCGGCTGCGGGTGTCGAGCACCTCGGCGGCGCCCGGGCTCGCCGGCCTCGCCGCGGGCCACGACCGCGCGCGGCGCCGTCGCCGAAGAGCCCGCTGGCCACCAGGTTGGGCACCGACACGTCGTCGCGCTGCACCGTCAGCGAGCACAGCTCGACCGCGACCAGGACCGCGACCTGGTCGGGGTGGCCGACCAGGTAGTCGTGCAGCCGGGCGACGCCCGCCGCGCCGGCCACGCAGCCCAGGCCCACCATCGGCACCCGCTTCACGTCGGGGCGCATCCCGGTCGCGCGTGGCGATCCGCGCGTCGAGGGAGGGGATCGCCAGCCCGGTGACGGTCGCCGAGACCACCAGGTCGACGTCGCTGGGCGTCAGGTCGGCGGCCTTGAGCGCCTCCTCGACGGCGCGCGAGCCGAGCGCGACGGCCTGCTCGATGAAGTGGTCGTTGGCCTCGGTGAAGCCGCTCAGCTCGCGCGTACGCCGTCCAGCGGCAGCGCGAGGTGGCGCTGGCTGACGCCGGCGTTGCGGTGGAAGCGGCGCAGCACCCGCTCGTCGAGCCGGCCCCGCGCGATCACCTCGGCGAAGGCGTCGGTGATCTCGTCCTGGGTGTGCGGTGTGCTCGGGCAGCGTGCCGCGGACCGAGAGGATCTGCATGGTGGGCTCCGATCGTCGGGCGGTCGTGGTGCGGGTCGTCGTACAGGTCTGGTGCCGCAGGCGTGGGCTGATCCGGTGCTGCGGGCCCGGCGGCCGAGGAGGCCGGCGAGCAGGCCCGTGGTCAGGCCGCGCCCGAGCCGGGCGTGATCCGGCCACCGCCCAGGCCGATCTCGACGAGGTCGTCGAAGACGCGCTGGTCGCGGGCTCGCGGCGCGGATGCCCGCGTCGACGACGCGCGGGTGCCGCGAGAGCCGGGCCGCGGCCCAGGTGTGCGCGCAGGTGGCGGGCGAGCAGCGCGCGTACGTCGCGCGCGTACGCCGCGCCCGCGGCGTCCGGCTCGCCGGCGGCGCAGCGCCCGGGCCGCGGCCCGGCCGGCCAGCGCCCCGGTGGCGACCGCGTAGTAGATGCCCTCGCCGGTCATCGGGTTGACCAGCCCGGCGGCGTCGCCGGCCAGCAGCACCGCGGCCGTCGGGGTGGCGTCCAGCCGGCGCCCGGACAGCGGCAGGTGGTGGCCGCGCCAGGCGGTGCCGCCGGCGGTGGCGCCGGGCAGCAGCTCCTCGAGCTGCTCGAGCAGCAGCGCCCGGCGACGGCTGGTCGCCGGCGTCGCCGACCAGCTCGCCGTACCCGACGTTGGACAGGCCGTCGCCGCGGTCGAAGGACCAGGCGTAGGAGGGCTGGCGGCGCTCGCCGTAGCGGATCACCTGCAGGCCGCGGCGCCCCGGCGGGGTGGGGGCGTAGCCGCGCAGCGCGAGGGCGCGGCGCGCCGGTGGGGGCGAGCCCGGTGCCGCCGCGCACCGCCGAGTGCACCCCGTCGGCGCCGACGACGACCGCGGGCGCGCAGGTGCGTCGACGTGCACTCCCGTCGTCGGTCGGTCGCGCACCTCGCGGACGCGGTGGCGGCGCAGCTCGGCGCCGCGCTCGACGGCCCGCTCGACCAGGCGGGCGTCGAAGACCTCGCGCGGGATGACGTGGACGTCGCGGCGCATCCGCCCGGCCACGTCGCGGTCCCCACGGGACAGGGTCAGGTGGCTGCAGCGGGCGCCAGCCCGTCGACCACGTCGGCGGCGCCCAGCGGGCGCAGCACGTCGAGCACGTGGGGGGCGATGCCGTCGCCGCAGCACTTGTCGCGGGGGAAGTCGGCGCGGTCGAGCAGCAGCACCCGCAGCGACGGGGCCGTCGCGTCAGCGCGCCGCGAGGGCGGCCGCCGAGCCCGCGGGGCCGGCGCCGACGACCACCAGGTCGTGCCGGGCGCTCGCGGGAGTCATCCGGCCACCACGAGCAGCACCACGTCGACGAGGGCGATGCCGACCGCGGCCCGGAAGGCGTCGCGCCCCGAGCGCACCAGCGCGAGCGCGGCGAGCGCCGCCACCAGCAGCGCCCCCAGCGCCCAGCACCCAGCCACGGCAGGTCCGGGGCGCCGAGCGGCGATCACGACGCTCGCGGTGACCAGGACGGCGACCGCGACCACCGGCACCAGCCGGGGGCCCAGTCGGTGCGGCAGCCCGCGGACCCCGGTGCGCGCGTCGTCGTCGAGGTCGGGCAGCACGTTGAGCAGGTGCGCCCCGACGCCCAGCAGCGCCCCGGCGGCCACGCCCCACAGGGGCGGGTCGAGGGAGCCGGCGAGCCAGACGAACGCCGGCAGCCCGCCGAAGGCGACCGCGTAGGGCAGCCACGAGAGGAGGGTCGACTTCAGTCCGAGGTTGTAGGCCCACCCGGCCGCGACCAGCAGCAGGTGCGCCAGCCCCGCGGGCAGACCGACCGCGAGGGACAGCACGACCGTGGCCGCCAGCGCCGCGCCGCAGCACCACTGCACCAGCCGCAGCGAGAGCTCCCCGGTGGCCAGCGGCTTGTCGGTGCGACCGACCGCGCGGTCGCGGCGTACGTCGATGAGGTCGTTGGACCAGCCGATCGAGAGCTGGCCGGTCAGCACCGCGGCGACCACGAGCGCCGCGGTGCCGGCGCCCAGGTCGGCGGGCAGCGCCAGCAGTGCCGCGAGCACGGTCACGGCCAGGGTCGGGCCCGGGTGGGCTGCGCCCACGAGCGCGCTGGTGCGGTGCCACGTCACGGGCCCTGTCTACCGTGCCTCGGGCCTCACACGGCCCCACCCACGGCCGTAGATGCTGGGCGAGGTGCGCGGAGCAGCACCCGGCGTGCGAGCAGCACTGGCAGCGAGCGGCGGTCGAACGGCTGCGAGCGTCGTACGACGCGATCCCGGCGGGCGCGCCGGTGCGGCTGGCCAAGCGCGACCTCGAACCTCTTCCGCCCCCGCGCCGCCGCCACCGGTCCCGGGCTCGACGTCAGCGGGCTGACCGGGGTGCTCGAGGTCGACCCGGTCGCCCGCACCGCCGAGGTGCAGGGCATGTGCACCTACGAGGACCTCGTCGAGGCGACCCTGGCGCACGGGCTGGTCCCGCTGGTGGTGCCGCAGCTGCGCACGATCACCCTGGGCGGGGCGGTCACCGGCCTGGGCATCGAGTCCACGAGCTTCCGCAGCGGCCTGCCGCACGAGTCGGTGCTGGAGATGGACGTGCTCACCGGCGCCGGCGAGGTCGTCACCACCCGCCCCGGCGACGCGCTCTTCGACGCCTTCCCCAACTCCTACGGCTCGCTGGGCTACGCGACCCGGCTGCGCATCGAGCTCGAGTCGGTGCCGGCGTACGTCGCGCTGCGGCACGTGCGCTTCGACGACGCCGGCCCGGCTGGTCGAGACGATCGCCGAGATCGCCGCGACCGGGAGCCACGAGGGCACCCGCGTCGACGGCCTCGACGGCGTCGCCTTCGAGCCCGGCGAGCACTACCTGACCCTGGCCACCTGGACCGACGCCCACCGGCGCCCGACCAGCGACTACACCGGGCAGCAGGTCTACTACCGCTCGATCCGCGAGCGAGCCGCGACGGCGAGGCCCGACCTGCTCACGGTCGAGGACTACCTGTGGCGCTGGGACACCGACTGGTTCTGGTGCTCGGGGGCCTTCGGGGCCCAGCACCCGCTGGTGCGCCGGCTGTGGCCGCGGCGGTGGCGGCGCTCCGACGTCTACCACCGGCTGCGTCGGCGCTCGACGCCCGCCTCGGGCTGGTCGACCGGCTCGACCGGCGGGCCGGGCGGGCCGCTGCGCGAGCGGGTGGTCCAGGACGTCGAGGTGCCGCTGGAGCGGCTGCCCGAGTTCCTCGCGTGGTTCGACGAGCACGTCGGGATGCGCCCGGTGTGGCTGTGCCCCGCTGGTGGCCCGGCGCGACTGGCCGACCTACCCGCTGGCGCCGCGGCCAGGTCTACGTCAACGTCGGCTTCTGGGGCACCGTGCACGTCGGCCCCGACGCGCCCGACGGGCCCGACCAACCGCGCGATCGAGGAGCAGGTGCACGCGCTGGGCGGGCACAAGTCGCTCTACTCCGAGGCGTTCTACGACCGCGCGACCTTCGACCGGCTCTACGACGGCGAGCACCTGGCGCGCCGTCAAGGCCGCCACGACCCCGACGACCGGCTCACCTCGCTCTACGACAAGGCGGTGCGACGACAGTGACCTCCACCATCCCCATCGGCGACGCGGTGGCCTCCCTGCATGCGCGACGGGCATGCCGGTGCGCTTCGAGGCGTACGACGGCTCCGTCGGCCGGCCCGGCCGACGCCGAGATCACCCTGCGGCTGCTCGACCAGCGCGGGCTGGCCTACCTGCTCACCGCCCCCGGCGACCTGGGCATGGCCCGGGCCTACGTCAGCGGCGACCTGCGGCTCGACGGCGTGCACCCCGGCGACCCCTACGAGGCGATGACGCTGCTGCAGAACCACCTGCGCTTCCGCACCCCCTCGGTCGGCGAGGCGCGTGACCCTGCTGCGCGGGCTCGGGCTGGCCAACCTCAAGCCGCCGCCGCCCCCGCCGCAGGAGCACCTGCCGCGCTGGCGCCGCGTGGTCGAGGGCGTGCGGCACTCGCTGGACCGCGACGCCGGGGTGATCTCCCACCACTACGACGTCTCCAACGCCTTCTACCGCCACGTGCTGGGCCCCTCGATGGCCTACACCTGCGCGGTCTACCCCGACGCCGACGCCACCCTCGAGGAGGCGCAGGCCGAGAAGTTCGACCTGGTCTGCCGCAAGCTCGGCCTGCGAGCCCGGGCAGCGGCTGCTCGACCTCGGCTGCGGCTGGGGCGGGATGGTGCGGCACGCGGCGCAGCACTACGGCGTGCGGGCGCTGGGCGTGACCCTGAGCCGCGAGCAGGCGGCGTACGCCGCGAGGCGATCGAGCGCCGACGGGCTCGGGGACCTGGTCGAGGTGCGCCACTGCGACTACCGCGACGTGCGCGAGAGCGGCTTCGACGCGATCAGCTCGATCGGGCTGACCGAGCACATCGGGGTCAAGAACTACCCGGCGTACTTCGGGTTCGTGCGCGAGCACCTGCGCGACGGGCGGCCGGCTGCTCAACCACTGCATCACCCGCCACGACAACGTCCCGCGCGAGACCGGCGCCTTCATCGACCGCTACGTCTTCCCCGACGGGGAGCTGACCGGCTCGGGCACGATCATCACCCACGCCCAGGACGCCGGGCTGGAGGTCGTGCACGAGGAGAACCTGCGCCGCCACTACGCGATGACGCTGCGCGACTGGTGCGCCAACCTGGTCGAGCACTGGGACGAGTGCGTCGACGAGGTCGGCGAGGGCACCGCGCGGGTGTGGGGGCTCTACATGGCCGGGTCGCGGCTGGGCTTCGAGCGCAACGAGATCCAGCTGCACCAGGTCCTGGCGGTGCGCACCGGCCCGAACGGCGACGACGGATTCCCGCTGCGTCCCTCGTGGTGAGTAGCCTCGGCGGGTGAGCACCCGAGCGACGACCTTCGACGCGCAGGTGCTGCGCCGCGAGCCGCTCACCGACCACCTGGTGCGGCTGCGTGCTCGGCGGCGACCGGCCTGGCGGACTTCGCGCAGCACCGGCGTGCCCGACGAGTGGGTCGGCCTCGTGGTGCCCGGGCAGTTCCAGAGCCGCTACTACACGGTGCGCTCCTTCTCCGGCGGCGAGCTCGTGCTCGACGTCGTCGTCCACGACGTCGGCCTGGTCACCGAGTGGGCCCAGCTGCCCGACGTGGTCGGCCAGTCGGGTCGTCGTCACCGAGCCGAAGGGCTCCTTCACGCTGCCCGCCGGGCGCGCGCTGGCTGATGCTGGTCGGCGACCTGACCGCGATGCCCGCGATGGCGCGCATCAGCGAGGAGGTCGACCTGCCGACCCGGGTGTGGGCCGAGGTGCCCGAGCGGATGCCCGGCTACCTGCCCGAGGGCAGCGACGTGACCTGGTCTGGCCCAGCCCGGCGACGGCGCAGTCGTCGCTGGCCGAGGTCGTCGGCGACCTGGTCTGGCCCGAGGGCGAGGGCTACTTCTGGATGGCGGGGGAGTCCGCGCAGATGCGCGCGATCCGCAAGCACCTGATGCGCGAGCGCCGGCTGCCCAGCACGGCGTACGACGTCATGGGCTACTGGCGCGGCGGCGCCGAGCGCCAGCCGCGCGCGGTCGACCCGGGACCGATCTGGCGCGCCGGCAAGGCCGCCGGCAAGTCCGACGAGGAGATCTGGGCCGACTACGACGCAGCGAGGGACGAGACATGAACGCACACCGGGGCACAGGAGCGGGTTCGCCTCGTTCGTCGGGCCGGCCCAACGCGGGCAAGTCGACGCTCACCAACGCGCTGGTCGGCTCGCAAGGTGGTCATCACCAGCTCGAAGCCGCAGACGACCCGCACCGTGGTGCGCGGCATCGTGCACCGCCCCGACGCCCAGCTGATCCTGGTCGACACCCCCGGCCTGCACCGTCCGCGCACGCTGCTCGGCGAGCGGCTCAACGACCTGGTCAAGACCACGCTGGCCGAGGTCGACGTGGTCGCGGTGTGCTTCCCGGCCAACGAGAAGGTCGGGCCCGGCGACCGGTTCATCGTCACCGAGATGGCCAAGGTCAAGCGCACCATCAAGGTCGCGATCGCCACCAAGACCGACCTCGCCACCCCGGAGCAGATCGGGCAGCACCTGCTCGACATCCAGGCGCTCGGCGCCGAGACCGGCATCGAGTGGGCCGAGATCGTGCCGGTCTCGGCGCAGGCCGGCGACCAGGTCTCGCTGCTCGAGGACCTGCTGGTCGGGCTGCTGCCCGAGGGCCCGCAGCTCTACCCCGACGGCGAGCTCAGCGACGCCCCCGAGGAGGCGATCGTGGCCGAGCTGATCCGCGAGGCCGCGCTCGAGGGCGTGCGCGACGAGCTGCCGCACTCCATCGCGGTGGTCGTCGAGGAGATGGGCCTGCGCGAGGGCCGCACGAGGACAAGCCGCTGCTCGACATCCACGCCAACGTCTACGTCGAGCGCGACTCCCAGAAGGGCATCATGATCGGCCACAAGGGCTCGCGGCTGCGCAAGGTCGGCACCGACGCCCGCGTCCAGATCGAGGCGCTGCATGGGCACCCCGGTCTACCTCGACCTGCGGGTCAAGATCGCCAAGGACTGGCAGCGCGACCCCCGCCAGCTCCGCAAGCTCGGCTTCTGACGACCAGCCCCCACCCACGCGACCCGGCCGCATATGTCGCGCTGACCCGGCCCATACTGTCGCGTCGACCCGGCGCATACTGTCGCGCTGACCCGGCGCATATGTCGCGCTGACCCGGCGCAAATCTCCCGTGCATTCGCGCCGACTCGGCGCGATGTTCAGGCCGACTCGAGGGAGACATTCGCGCCGACTCGGCGGGATGTTCGGGCCGACTCGGGGGGATCTGCGCCGGGTCAGTCGGGGACCCAGCAGAGGCCGTGGTGCTGGCCGGCGTCCCACTGGTCACGGCTGGGCCACTCGTAGCCCCAGCTGAAGTCGAGGGGGTCGGCGGCGGCGGAGCGGCCGGCCGCCTCGCAGGGCTCCTGGCCGCGGTCGCGGGCGGCGTCGGCGCCGGGGTACGCGTCGCCGGCGCCGAGGTCGACGACCTCGCACCGCGCGCCAGCTCGTGCGGAGCCGAGCACAGGACCCGGGAGAAGTCGGGGGTGCCGGGCTCGGCGGTGCCGCACATGCCGTAGCGGTCCTGCCCGGCCGCGGTGCGCGAGCGTGCCCCTCATGGGCGGGGTGAGCCCGGCGAGCTCCTCGGCGCCCGCCGGGGCGACCACGTCGCAGCGGTACCAGGAGGCGCCCTGGTCGAACTCCTCGAGGGTCGGGGTGAACCACACGCTGCGCAGCATGCTCAGCCGCAGCGCGTCGACCCCGCCGCCGACGAAGTCGCCCAGCGCCGCAGGGCACCGCTGCGGCGACGGCCGCCTGCACCCGCTGGGAGTCCACGGCCCGCACGCGCCGCCCGACCAGCTTCTCGAGCCGGCCCGACTCGAAGGTCACGCTGGTGTGCGCGGCTCGAGCAGCGCCACCGGCCGCGCGACGGACGTGGGCGCCACTGCGTCGTCGTACGACAGCCGGTAGCAGGTGGCGGTCGGGGGCGGCGGCACGTCCGCGACCTCGGGCGAGGGGCCGGGGACGGCGTGGGCGATGCGGTGGCGACCGGTGGCGGCGAGCCGGGGCCGGGTTCCGAGGAGCGAGGACGCCCCGCCGGGCAGCCGCGCCACGACCAGGCGACGCGGTGGCGAGGAGCACGCGCGGGAGCCGTCGGGTCACGACGAGGTGCGCGCCCAGCAGACCGAGCGCCGGTTGCCGACCTCCCACTCGGCCTCCTTGAACCACGTGAAGCCGAAGTCGTACTCGAGCGGGTAGCCCAACCAGGCGGCGACCGAGTCGGAGCAGAAGTCGCGGGTGGTCACCTCGACGAGCCGGTCGCCGGGGTACTCGTCGTCCGGCTCGCCGACCTTGATCGTGGTGACCGCGCGCCAGGTGTGCTCCTCGGAGCAGGGCACCTTGGGGGAGCCGACCACGGCCGGCCCGTCGGCGCAGACCATCCACTCGTCGGGCGGCAGGCCCATCAGCAGGCCCTCGGCGGTCTTGGGCAGCGGCTGGTAGTCCACGCCCTCGCCGCCACCACCGACGACGTCGCAGCGGTACCACCGCGCGCCGTCGTCCCACGCGGCCTCGGACGGGCGGAACCAGGCCCACGTCACGATGGTGCGCATCACCGACGACTCGTCGGCGCCGAGGAAGCTCATCAGGCCCTTCGAGCAGGTCTGGTAGGCCCAGGTCCCGAGCTCGGTCGAGTCGTACGTCGCGTCCTCCAGCGAGGCGGGCAGGGTGCCGACCGCGTAGGTCTGGGCGGTGTGCTCCTCGGTGCAGTCGACCGCGGCCGTGGCGTTGGCCGGCAGCGCGACGTCCTCGGGGCGCAGGTTGCGGCACTGGCCGAGCTCGGGGACCTCGGTCGAGTCGACCTGTGCGGGGTCGGCGTTGCGGCCCTGGAGTGGCGCTGGGGCCCCGGGCGTCGCCGGACCCGGCTGAGCCGGTGCAGGCCGGAGAGCAGGAGGGCCAGCGGCGCCGGCGAGCGCCGTGGTCCGGCTCAGGTGGCGCACGTGGTCTCCAGTGGCGGGTTCGTCAGGGGTGGGCGCGGCGATCGTACCGGGCTGGGGGCGCAGGATCCCGCCTCCCGGGCAACGGTGGGCCCAGCGGCGGGCGCCGCGGAGCGGCCGGCAGCTCAGTCGGGCATCAGCAGCGCGGCGAGCGTGCCGCCGAGCTCGTACGCCGCGTCGAGGTGGCGCTGCTCGACGTCGCCGACGACCTCGAGCACCTCGGCGCGCTGGGTCCAGGCCAGCGCCTGCACGATGCTCTGCACCGAGCGCACCGCGCCGGTGGTGTCGTAGCGCCCGTGCACCCAGAGCCCGTAGGGCACCCGGGCGGCTCCGCCGGCGCCGGCCGAGCCGTCGTCGCTCAGGGCTCCTCCGGCCTGCAGGAAGATCGTGTCGAAGAAGTGCTTGAGCGCCCCGGACATGTAGCCGAAGTTCGCCGGGGTGCCGAGCAGCACCCCGTCGGCCGCGAGCACGTCGTCGGCGTCCGCCTCGAGCGCTGCGCGGACCACCACCTCGACGCCCTCGACGGCGTCGTCGCGGGTGCCGGCCACGACCGCGTCCGAGAGCGCCTGCACGGTGGGGGTCGGGGAGTGGTGGACGACCAGGAGCCTCGCCATGGGTCCACGGTAGCGGCCCCGACACGGCACCCACCGGGGGTGCGCTAGCCTGGAAGACGTCATGACGCGCGCATCGCTGCTCCTTCGCTGCCGCAACGAGGCCTGAGCACGCCGGCCCCCTCGTTGCGGAGAGTGCGCTGTGCCCGGCACCGCTTCCCACCAGCGAGGACCCCATGACCGATCTGAGCAGGACCGCCAACCACCAGCGCAGCAGCACCATGCCCGTCGAGCGCTACCGGCCCTTCGTGCCCGTCGACGTGCCCGACCGCACCTGGCCGACGAAGAAGCTCACCGTCGCGCCCCGGTGGCTCTCCACCGACCTGCGCGACGGCAACCAGGCGCTGATCGACCCGATGACGCCGGTGCGCAAGCTCGAGATGTTCGAGCTGCTGGTGAAGATGGGCTACAAGGAGATCGAGGTCGGCTTCCCCAGCGCCAGCCAGATCGACTTCGACTTCGTCCGCCAGCTCATCGAGCAGGACCGGATCCCCGACGACGTGCAGATCTCGGTGCTCACCCAGGCGCGTGAGGACCTGATCGAGCGCACCGTGCAGTCGCTGGTCGGCGCCGACCGGGCCACCGTGCACCTCTACAACGCGACCGCGCCGCTGTTCCAGCGCGTCGTCTTCGGCGTCACCCCCGACGAGTGCCGATCGATCGCCACCCGGGGCACCGAGCTGGTGATGAAGTACGCCGAGGAGCTCGTCGGCCCCCTGGTGGGCACCGAGTCGTTCGGCTACCAGTACTCCCCGGAGATCTTCACCCAGTCCGACACCGACTTCGCCCTCGAGGTGTGCGAGGCGGTCTCCGACGTGTGGCAGCCCGAGGCCGGTCGCGAGATCATCCTCAACCTGCCCGCCACGGTCGAGATGTCCACGCCCAACACCTACGCCGACCAGATCGAGTACTTCGCACGCGGGCTGACCCGTCGCGAGCACTCCGCGATCTCGCTGCACCCGCACAACGACCGCGGCACCGCGGTCGCGGCCACCGAGCTGGGCCTGATGGCCGGCGCGGACCGGGTCGAGGGCTGCCTCTTCGGCCACGGCGAGCGCACCGGCAACGTGTGCCTGGTGACGCTGGGGATGAACCTCTTCAGCCAGGGCGTCGACCCGCAGATCGACTTCTCCGACATCGACGAGGTCCGGCGCACGGTCGAGTACTGCACCAGCCTGCCGGTGCACCCGCGCCACCCCTACGCCGGCGACCTCGTCTACACCGCCTTCTCCGGGTCGCACCAGGACGCGATCAAGAAGGGCCTCGAGGACCTCGACCGACGCGCCGCCGAGCAGGGCGTGCCCGTGGGCGAGATGCCCTGGGAGGCGCCGTACCTGCCGATCGACCCCAAGGACGTCGGTCGCTCGTACGAGGCCGTGATCCGGGTCAACAGCCAGTCCGGCAAGGGCGGGGTCGCCTACGTGCTCAAGGCCGAGCACAAGATCGACCTGCCGCGCCGCGCCCAGATCGAGTTCAGCCGGGTGGTCCAGCAGCGCACCGACGCCGCCGGCGGCGAGATGACGCCCGAGGCGATCTGGGACGTCTTCCGGGCGGAGTACCTCGACGCGGGAGACGCCGCTGCGGCTCAACTCGGTGCACACCAGCTCTGCGGCCGGCGAGAAGGACGCCCTCACCGTCAACGTGTACGTCGACGGCGAGGTGCGCACCCTGGAGGGCACCGGGAACGGGCCCGATCGCCGCCTTCGTGAACGCGATCAACGAGCTGCCGCAGGACTGGGACGTGCGGGTGCTCGACTACGCCGAGCACGCCCTGTCGGCCGGTGGCGACGCGCTCGCGGCGGCGTACGTCGAGTGCTCGGTGCGCGACCAGATCTTCTGGGGCGTCGGGATCGACGCCAACATCGTCACCGCGTCGCTGAAGGCGGTCATCAGCGCGGTCAACCGCGCCTGAGCAACAGCGGGCCGGCTGCCGCTCATCCCTTGAGCGGCAGCCGGACCGTGAACGTGCTGCCCTCGAGGTGCGCGGAGCGGACCTGGGTCGTGCCGCCGTGGGCCTCCGCGACCGCGGCCACGATCGACAGGCCCAGGCCGGTGCCCTGGATGGCCGCGCGCTGGGCGTTCGAGGAGCGGTAGAACCGGCTCGAAGACCTCGGCCTGCTCGTCGTCGGGGATGCCGATGCCGGTGTCGGTGACGACCAGGACCGCATCGGCGGGGCCGATGTCGAGGCGGACTCGCACCACGCCGCCGTCCTCGGTGAACTTGACGGCGTTGGAGACCAGGTTGAGCAGCACCCGCTCGAGCTGCTCGCCGTCCCCGACCACGACCGCGGGGCGTGCGGGCTGCTCCCAGACCAGGTTCAGGTCGCGCCCCTGGAGCAGGCCCGGGGTGGTGCCCTCGACCGCCCGCATCACGGCTGCGAGGTCCACGTCCTGGGCCTGCCAGGTGATGGCCCCCGAGTCGAGCCCGGAGAGCATCAGCAGGTCGTTGCAGAGCACGATGAGGCGCTCGCCGTTGCGGGCGATGCGCTCCAGCACCGGGGCCTGCTCGGGCGCAGCCTCCACCAGGGTGCCGTCCCGGAGCATCTCGGTGTAGCCCACGATGCTCGTCACGGGGGTGCGCAGCTCGTGCGAGACGGTCGAGACGAACTCGTTCTTGGCCTCGTCGATCGCCCGGAGCCGCTCGACGGCGGTGCGCTGCTGCTCCAGGGCTGCGACGACCACGTCCTGGGCCCGGCGCTGCTCGGTGACGTCGCGCCCCACGCACAGGAAGCCGACCTGGGTGCTCACCACCGTGCCGGTCGCCGACAACGACATCGACACCACCCGGCGCCCGCCGTCGGCGTCGATCCACCACCAGTCGCGGTTGGCCTCCTCGACCTGGCCGATCGAGGCGGTCAGGGCGGCGAAGACGGTGGCGTGGTCGGTCGAGCCGATCCGCTCCTGCACCTGGTCGGGGTCGAGCAGCTGCGTGAACGGCTGGCCGACCATCCGGTGGGCGGGCACGCGCAGCAGGTGCTCGGCGCCGGAGCTGAAGACGGTGATGAGGCCCGCGGAGTCGAGCCCGACGATCGCGGTCGGCCACCGAGGCCTGCATCAGGTGGGTGACCAGGCCGGCGCTGGCGCGCTCGGTGGTGACGTCGACGCCGGTCAGCACGGCGTACGCCGGCTGGCCGTCGTGGTCGCGGACCAGGTTGTTGCTCCACACCACCCGGCGCCGCTCGCCCGAGCGCGTGAGCGCGTCGTGCTCGCCCACCACGGGTGCGCCGGAGCGGTTGGGCCACAGCAGGAGCGACCCGAGCTCCTGCTCGCTGTCGGGTGCCAGGGGCGTCTCCCACAGCCGGCGCCCGATGAGGTCACCGGCGCTCCAGCCGGTCATCGCGGTGGTCGCGGCGTTGATCCGCACGACGCGGGCGTCGAGGTCGGTGACCAGGATGAGGCAGGCCGTGGTGTCGAGGGTGGCACTGGTGAGCCGTTCCGCCTCCTGCAGTCGCTGGTGGGCCAGGTGCTCGGCGGTCACGTCGAGGAGCTGGACCGACCAGACGCGCTCGTCGACACCGTGGGTGATCCGGCTGGCGGCGATGTCGAGGCGCAGGTCGGGGCGTCCGACGACCCCGCCCCGGCCGCGCCAGCCGGAGGAGCCGTCGAGGAGGTCGGCGAGCTGACCGTGGTCGCCGAGATCGAGGATCTCGCTGATCTCGCGACCGGTCAGGTCGTCGGGGTCCCGGCCGAGCAGCGTCGAGGTGGTCCGGTTGACCTCGTCGACCCGCAGCCCGTCGACGCCCTCGCGCAGCAGCAGCTGCCCGACCAGCGAGTCGGTGAAGTTGGCGCGGAAGAGCCGGCGTTCCTCGCCCACCGTGTCGAAGAGCCGGTTGCGCTCCTGGAGCAGCACGGCCAGCGGGAGGGTCAGCAGCACCGCGCAGACCAGGTAGCCCTGGGCGATGCTGGCGCTGAGGACCGGGCCGAGCCCGTCGTCGGTGAACGGACCCCCGCCGCCCTGGGTCAGCAGGGTCACGACCGTGGCGAAGCCGACCAGCTCGATCGCCGTGATGAACGGGCCGAGCCGGAGCGCGGCCCAGACGAGGGCGAGGAGGGGGACGAAGGTGAGGGAGAGGGCGTTGTCGGGCAGGAAGACCGCGACCGTCGCCAGCCCCAGCACGCCCAGCTGGGCGACGCAGCTCCGCGGGCGCGGCGTACGCGCCCGGGACCAGGCCGCCGCTCCGCCCCCGACGGACCAGCGCGACCGGCACGATGACCAGCGCCGCGGCCGCGTGCGAGGTGAACACGGTGCGCGCGACATCGCAGCGCCGGTCCGAGGTCGAAGGGTGCGGCAGCGGCTCCCAGCAGCACCGCGACAGTGGTCGCGCCCAGGAGCGTGCCGACCACCAGGCGGACGAAGTCGCGCAGCTCGCCCAGGCGCGGCGGCCCGGGCAGCGGGCCGGAGCGGAGCACCAGGGCCGCGACCAGCGCCTCGGACGCGTTGGCCACGCCGAACGCGAGCGACAGCTCGGGGGACCGTCCGCCCGAGAGGTTGGCCAGTCCGGTGACCAGCACCAGCGCCGCGGCCACCAGCGCCAGCGGGCGGCGACCGGGACGGGTCAGGGCCACGAGTGCCACCGAGAGCCCGGCGGCCGGCCACCACACCGCGACGGGGTTGTCCTCGGGTCGCAGGACGACCGACGCCAGGCCCGCGGCGTACGCCCCGACGAGCAGTGCCAGTGTCCCGGACGTCGTCAGGTGGGCGCGACCGGACGAGGACATGGGCACATCATCGGGCCTGGGGGGCGCGGATGTGGGAATTGGCCCGACCACGACGGCCCGGCGTGCCGATCCGGGGCGTCCGCGACCCTGCCTCTAGGTTTGATGCATGCTGGTCTCCGAGCACGTCGGTCAGTTCTTCCTCGACGACGCGGGGTCGCGCGACCGCCTCGAGTACACCGAGTACGGCGCCGGCGACTCGTGGGTGGTGCTGCTGCCCGGGCAGCTGATGCCGCGCCGCATGCACCAGCCGCTGGCGCGCCACCTGGCCGCCCAGGGACTCCACGTGGTCACCCTCGACCCGCTCGGGCACGGCCGGTCCGACCGGCCCGCCGATCCGTTGGCCTACTCGGTGCCCGCCTTCGGCGCAGCAGGTGGTCGCGCTCCTGGACCACCTCGGCGCGTCCCAGGCCGTGATCGGTGGCACCTCGCTCGGTGCGAACGTGTCGCTCGAGGTCGCGGCCACCGCACCCGACCGGGTGCGCGGGCTGCTGCTCGAGATGCCGGTGCTCGACAACGCGCTCGAGGCCGGGATCCTGGCGTTCTCGCCGCTGCTCTTCGCCGCCCGCTTCGCACCGTTCACGATCACCACGGTGCGCCGACTGACGCGACCGGTGCCCCGCGGTGTGGTGCCGTTCTGGACCGGCATCGCGCTCGACACGCTCGACCAGCGCGCCGGCGCCGTGGCGGCGCTCGTGCACGGGCTGTTCTTCGGCCGGATCGCCCCGTCCGCGGCGGAGCGGCGCGCGATCACCGCCCCGGCTCTGGTGGTCGGACACGGTCGCGACCCGATCCACCCGGCGGCCGATGCGGAGATGCTGGCCGACGAGATGCCCTCGGGGGAGTTCGTCCGGGCCCGCTCGATCCTGGAGTGGCGCAGCTCGCCCCAGCGGCTGGACGCGCTCGCGGCCGACTTCTGCCTGGGCGCCTGGCGGCCCGCGTCGCGTCGCTCCCGCCGCGCCTGACCGGGTCGTCACTGCCCCCGGGGCACACTGGGGGTGTGCCTCTCTATCGCGACGAGGCGGTCGTGCTGCGCACCCACAAGCTGGGGGAGGCCGACCGCATCATCACCCTGCTGACCCGTCAGCACGGCCGCGTGCGCGCGGTCGCACGCGGCGTACGACGCACCACGTCGCGCTTCGGCTCGCGGCTCGAGCCCTTCACGCACGTCGACCTCCAGCTCTCCGAGGGCCGCAAGCCTCGACTCCATCACCCAGGCCGAGACCCTCACGCCGTTCGCGAGCGGGCTCGGGGCCGACTACGAGCGCTACACCGCGGGCACCGTGATGCTCGAGACCGCGGAGCGCCTGGTCACCGAGGAGAAGGAACCGGCCACCCAGCACTTCCTGCTCCTGGTCGGTGGGCTGCGCGCCATGATGTCGGGCGACAAGGGCCCCGGGCAGGTGCTCGACTCCTACCTGCTGCGCTCGCTGTCGGTGGCCGGCTACGCGCCCTCGTTCGACCACTGCGCCCGCTGCGGCGAGCAGGGCCCGCACCGCTGGTTCAACCCCTCCATGGGCGGGATGCTGTGCAGCACCTGCCGCCTGCCCGGCTCGGCCAGCCCCGCGGCGGCCACCGTCGAGCTGCTCGGCGCGCTGCTCGCCGGTGACTGGCCGGTGGTGGCGCCGCGCCGACCAGCGCACGCCGCGGGAGGCCAGCGGCCTGGTGGCGGCGTACCTCGCCTGGCACCTCGAGCGGGGCCTGCGCTCCCTGGTCTACGTCGAGCGCTGACCTGGTCCGGACCACCTGCCGGTCGAGCCGCGCAGGTGAGGACTGGGGCCGCCGCGTTCTGCGAAGGTGAGGCTCCCACCCAGGGAGGACGCGACGCGATGAGCGAGGACCCGCGCTGGCTGCAGGTCGGCTTCGTGCTCCTGGTCGGCTTCGAGCTCCTCCTCAGGCTGCCCTCCGACGACCACGCGGGGCCCAGGTCCTGGTCCTTGCCGGCGTTGGCGATCCTGGTGCTGGTCACCGCGGTGGCCTGGTGGGCTCCTGCGGTCCTGCGTCGGCCCCAGACCTGGTCCAGGCTCCGGCCCGACGTGCTCGTGGTCCTGATCGACCTGGCTGCACTCGGCATCATCCAGCTGGACCCCGACGGGGGCGCCGCCCTCATCCTCGTGGTGCTGCCGGCGCTGTGGTGGGGCCAGCGCCACGGTCTGCGCGGGGCCCTGGGCGCCGGTCTGGCGTGCCTGCTCCTGGTGTCCCTGCCCAGCCTGCTGGCCGTGGGGCTCGACGGGACGAGCCTGACCCGGGCGGTGCTGCCGCCCACGGTCGCCGTCGTGGCCGGCCTGGTCGTCGCGGGAGCGGTCGGCCGGGCGGCGGCGCAGCGCGACGAGGCGGACCGGCGTGGGCGCGAGCTGACCGAGGCGCTGGCCACGATCGAGCACCAGCGGCGCACGGGCGCGGCGATCCTGGACACCGTCGACGTCGGGCTGCTGCTCCTGGACGTCGAAGGACGCTACATCGGGCACAACAAGCGGCACGAGCACTTCATGCACCTGGCGTTCCCGCAGGGCCACGCCGGGGTGGCGGGCCAGCTCGGGCTGGTCCGCTGTGCCGACGGCGTCACCATGATGACCACCGAGGAGATGCCGACGTACCGGGCGGCGCACGGCGAGGAGTTCGACGACATCCGGATCTGGGTCGGGGAGGGGGACGAGCAGCGAGCGGTGTCGGTCTCGGCCCGGTCCATCCGCGACGAGGAGGGCCGGTACGCCGGCTCGGCGATGGCCTACAAGGACGTCACCGACTTCATGGAGGCGCTCGAGGTGAAGGACGCGTTCGTCGCCGCGGTCTCGCACGAGCTGCGCACCCCGCTGACCTCCATCACCGGCTACCTCGAGGTCCTGCTCGAGCGCGACGACCTGCCGGCGCAGGCGCTGCACCAGCTCGGCGTCGTCGAGCGCAACGCCGAGCGGCTCGAGCGGCTGGTGGGCGACCTGCTGACCACCGCCGTGGCCGATGCCAGCCCCACGTCGCTGGAGCGGGCCCTCGTCGACCTGGGGGCGCTCGTGCGTGAGCAGGTCGAGGCCGCCCAGCCGGCTGCGAGCGCACGAGGGATCGTGGTCGAGGGTGGGCCGCCCGAGGAGGTGCTCCTGCACGCCGACGGCCAGCGGCTGCGGCAGGTCGTCGACAACCTGCTCTCGAACGCGCTCAAGCACACCCCCGGGCGGCGGCCGGGTGGCCGTCGGCCTCGTCACGTCCGACGACGACGTGGAGATCAGCGTGGCTGACACCGGACCCGGCATCGACCTCGCCGAGCGGGAGCTGGTCTTCGGCCGGTTCTTCCGCACGCGTGCCTCCCGTGACCAGGTCGTGCCCGGCGTGGGCCTGGGCCTGGCCATCACCCGCGACATCGTGGTCGCCCACGGCGGGCGCATCCACCTCGACGACGCGCCGGGCGGCGGCACCCTGGCCCGGGTGCTGCTGCCGCGCGAGCAGGGAGCCGTAGGATCCGGGGCGTGAAGCGAGCCGTGAGACCGCCCACCCCGCACCCCTCGGGCGCGACGCCTCCTGACGTCCCGCGCGACCTCGTCCCGGGCCACGTCGCGATCGTGATGGACGGCAACGGCCGGTGGGCCAAGCAGCGCGGGCTCGCGCGCACCCGCGGCCACGAGATGGGGGAGAGCTCGCTCTTCGACGTGGTCGAAGGGGCCATCGAGATCGGGGTCAAGGCCGTCTCGGCCTACGCGTTCTCCACCGAGAACTGGTCGCGCTCACCCGACGAGGTGCGCTTCCTGATGGGGTTCAACCGCGACGTCATCCGCCGCCGGCGTGACGAGATGCACGAGCTGGGGGTGCGCGTGCGGTGGGCCGGGCGGACGCCGCGGCTGTGGCGCTCGGTGGTCAAGGAGCTGCAGGCCGCCGAGGAGCTGACCCGCGACAACGACGTGCTGACCCTGACGATGTGCGTCAACTACGGCGGTCGTGCCGAGCTCACCGATGCCGCTCGCGCCATCGGCCGCGAGGTGGCCGCCGGTCGCCTGGACCCCGAGAAGATCACCGAGAAGACCTTCGCGCGCCACCTCTACCTGCCCGACCTGGCCGACGCCGACATGATCTGGCGGACCTCGGGCGAGCAGCGGCTGTCGAACTTCATGCTCTGGCAGGCGGCGTACGCCGAGATGGTCTTCACCGACGTCCTGTGGCCCGACGTCGACCGCCGCACCCTCTGGTCGGCGATCGAGACCTACGCCTCGCGGGACCGTCGCTACGGCGGCGCCCTGCCGAACGCGTAGTCGAGGGGCAGCCGGCTGACCGTTGATGGGTCCGCATCCGTGAGGATGGGCCCATGGAGCCGCCCACGATCCTGCTTCCGGACGGCCGACGGATCGCCCACCTCGACGGCGGTGACCCTGGTGGTTATCCGGTGCTCGGTCTGCACGGCACGCCCGGCTGCCGGCTGAACCGGTTGCCCGACGACACGGTGTACGCGCGCACCGGGGTCCGCTACATCACGACGGACCGCGCCGGGTACGGGCAGTCCTCGCGACACCGAGGCCGCTCGGTGGCGGACGAGGCCGCCGACGTACGCGTCGTGGCCGATGCGCTCGGCCTGGACCGGTTCTCCGTCGTGGGCGGGTCCGGCGGCGGCCCGCACGCACTGGCGTGCGCCGCGCTCCTGGACGACAGGGTCGAACGCGTGGCCTGCCAGTCGAGTCTGGCCCCGCTCGGCGAGGCCGGGATGACGAGGGACGCGTGGCTCCGGCGGATGGAGCCGGAGGCCGCGCAGGCTCTCGCCTGGGTCGACGCCGGCGAGGACGCACTCACCGCGGAGATCCAGGCTGTGCAGGCCCGCATGGAACGGCTGCTGGTCTCGGACCCGGCGTCGTTCCTGGGGGAGGGGATGGGGGGTGGCGACCAGGAGGTCCTCGCCCGGCCCGAGGTGGTGGCGGTCTTCACCCGGATCATGGCCGAGCAGGCTGCCCACGGCGTCGGCGGCTCGGTCGACGACACCCTGGCCTTCGCGCGGCCCTGGGGCTTCCGTCTGGAGGACATCAGCATCCCGGTGCTCCTCACCTACGGGCTCCAGGACTTCTCCTGCCCGCCCGACCACGGCCGATGGCTCGCCCGGCACCTGCCGACGGCCCTGGTCGTCGAGGACGAGGCCGGTGGCCACCTCCCGCAGGATCTCGAGGCCGACATCGCGCGCACCTTCGGCTGGCTGCGGACCGGCGAGCTGCCCTGACCCGGCGTGCGACGGCGACGGCGATGGAGCCGGGGGAGTGTGGAGTCCTGGGTGAGCCCTGTTGATCCGGAGCGCCACACTCTTGTCGCTCGACCTGCGGCGGGGCGTGCCGGTGTCCTGTCGCGGTGCCCGTGGTGGAGGGGCGGTGCGGCTGCGTTTGCTTGCTACGCCCCGGGGGACTCGCGCAGGAGGTCGGTGAGGGCCTGGCTCGCCGCGGCCACGACGTCGTCGAGGGGCGGGGTGACGTCGACGACGCGACCGTGCTCGTCGGCGGCGAGGGGCTCGAGGGTGGCGAGCTGGGAGTCGAGCAGGGAGACGGGCATGAAGTGCCGGGTGCGCTGGCTCATCCGGTCCGCGAGGACCTCGGCGGGGGCGTGGAGGTGCAGGAACCACACGTCGGAGACGTCCTCGCGCAGCCGGTCGCGGTAGGCGCGCTTGAGGGCCGAGCAGGTCACGACGCTGCTGCGCCCGGCGTCGGCCTGCTCGCGCATGGTCTCGGCGACCCGGGTCAACCAGGGCCACCGGTCCTCGTCGGTCAGCGGGTCGCCGGCCTCCATCTTGGTGACGTTGGCGCGGGGGTGCAGGTCGTCGCCCTCGACGAAGTCGCACCCATGGATCTCCGCGAGCCGGCGGGCGACGCTCGACTTGCCGGTGGCGGAGACACCCATCACCACGACCTGGCAGGTCGCACGGGCCGGGACGGGTCGGGGGAGTTCGCTGCGCTCACCGGCAGGACCCTACGCGCGGCAGGCGGGGCAGGTGCCGAAGATCTCGAGCGTGTGGCTGACCTCGTCGAAACCGTGCTCGGCGGCGATCGAGCGGGTCCAGCGCTCCACGGCGGGGCCCTCGACCTCCACGGTGCGTCCGCAGGAGCGGCACACCAGGTGGTGGTGGTGCGTCGCCGGAGCAGGCCCGGTAGATCGCCTCGCCGCCCTCGGTCAGCAGCCGGTCGATCTCGCCGGCGTCGGCCAGCGCTGCAGGGTGCGGTAGACCGTGGCCAGCCCGACCGTCTCGCCGCGCCTGCCCGAGCAGGTCGTGGATCTCCTGGGCGGAGCGGAAGTCGTCGAAGCTGGCCATCGCCTCGGCGACGGCCAGCCGCTGGCGGGTCGGTCTCAGCCCGGACGTCGCGGGGCCGGGGCGGTCAGTGCTCGTCATAGTGCTCCCCGTGGGGTGCGTGCCGGTGGCCGTCGTGGACGTAGTCGACGTGGTCGCCGTGGGGGACCGCGAGGTGGCCGCAGTCGGGGCCGTGCTCGTGGTCGTGGGTGGTCGGAGACCTCGTGCTCGTCGGGCGCCACGTCGGGGAACGGTGCCTGCCGCTGCTGCCGGCGGCGCAGCAGCGCGCCCAGCGGCCAGGTCGCGACGAAGCAGGCCAGGGCCAGCAGCACGATGGCCGGACCGGGCGGCACCGTGAGGTCGTAGGACTGCGAGAGGTACGCCGACACCAGCAGGCCGCCGACGCCCGCGCCGGCACCGACCACCACGGCCCCGGCGATCGTGGCCCGGAACGAGCGGGCCAGCTGCTGCGACGTCGCGACCGGCACGATCATCAGCGCCGAGACCAGCAGCAGTCCGACGGTGCGCATCGCCACGGTGACCGTGACGGCGGCCAGCACGGCCACCAGCAGGTTGTAGGCCCGCACGTTCAAGCCCGGCCACCTGGGCGAAGTCCTGGTCCTGCGCGACCGTGAAGAGCTGCGGCATCAGGCCCAGCCCCAGGCCCAGGATCACGACCGCCAGGGCGATGGTGAACCAGATGTCGGTCAGGGAGATCGAGGTGATCGAGCCGAAGAGGTACTGCTGCAGGGTGGCGCCGCTCTGGCCGGCCAGCCCGGTGATCATCACGCCGCCGGCCAGGCCTCCGTAGAAGAGCAGCGCCAGGGCCAGGTCGCCACTGGTGTGGCCGCGGTCGCGGATCGTCTCGATGGCCACCGCGCCGAGGATCGCGACGACCACGGCGGTCCAGGTGGGGGCGATCCCGGTGAGCAGGCCCAGCGCCACGCCTGTCACCGCGACGTGGCCCAGCCCGTCGCCGAGCAGGGCCAGGCGTCGCTGCACCAGGTAGGTGCCGATCACCGGGGCGGCCAGCCCGGTGACCAGCGCCGCCAGCAGCGCTCGCTGCATGAAGTCGTAGCCGAGGAGGTCGATCACAGCCGGTGGTCCTCCCGGTCCCAGGGGGCCACGACGTCGGGGTGGTGGTCGTGGCGACCCGCGTCGAGGTCGTGGTGGTGGTGGTGCCCGTGGGCGTCGATGAGGTCGAGCGGCGGGCCGTCGTAGACGAGCCGTCCGTCGCGCAGCACCACGGTGCGGTCGACCAGCGGCGCCAGCGGCCCGAGCTCGTGGGTCACCAGGACGATGGTGCTGCCCGAGCGCGAGAGGGTGCCGAGCGCGTCGGCGAGGGCCTGCTGGTTGGGCAGGTCGACGCCGGCCGTCGGCTCGTCGAGGAAGAACAGGTCGGGCCCGCCCGCGAGCGCGCGGGCGATGAGCACCCGCTGCTGCTGGCCGCCGGAGAGCGTGGCCACGCTGTCCTTGGCGCGGTCGGCGAGCCCGACGACCTCGAGCGCCTCGGTCACGGCCGCGCGGTCGGCCCGGCTGGGCAGCGACAGCACCCGTCGCCTGGTCAGCCGGCCGGAGGCCACGACCTCGCGCACCGAGACCGGTACGCCGCTCGCGGCCCCGGCGCGCTGCGGCACGTAGCCGAGCCGGTGCCAGTCGCGGAAGGAGGCCATCGGGGTGCCGAAGAGCCTGCAGCGTGCCCCGCTCCAGCGGCCGCAGGCCGGTCAGGGCGCGCACCAGTGTCGACTTGCCCGAGCCGTTGGGGCCCAGCAGCGTGACGAACTCGCCGGCGCGGACCGTGAGGTCGACCTGGCGCACGACGGGCCGTCCGCCGAGCACCACGGCGCCGTCGCGCAGCTCGACCACCGGGTCAGCGTCAGGACTCAACAGCGGTTCGCCTCCTGGAGGGCGGCGAGGTTGGAGCGCATGAGGGAAAGGTAGTCCTCGTCGGCCGTCTCGTCGGTCAGGCCCTCGATGGTGTCCAGGACCGCGGTGTCCACGCCGGCGTCGGAGGCCAGCACCTCGGCGGCCTGGGGGCTGACCAGGCTCTCGGAGAACACCGTGGTGATGCCGGTCTCCTCGATGAGGTCCTGCAGCTCGGCCAGGGCCGCGGGGGTCGGCTCGGCGTCGGGGGAGATGCCGTTGATCGAGGCCAGCTCGAGGTCGTACTTCTCGAGGTAGCCGAAGGCGTCGTGGTTGGTCACCACGGTGCGGACCTCGCAGCCCGACAGGCCCTCGGTGTACTCCTCGTCGAGGGTCTCGAGGTCGCTGCGCAGCTCGGCCGCGCGCTCCTCGAAGGCCGCTGCCTCGTCGGGAGTCGATGTCGGCCAGCCGCTCGGCGACCGCGTCACCGAGGTCGGCCATCCGCTGCGGGTCGTGCCAGAAGTGCGGGTCGAGCTCGCCGTGGTCGTGACCGCTGTGGTCGTCCGAGTGCTCGTCCTCGCGTGCTCCTCGTCCGCGTGCTCCTCGTCGGAGTGCTCGTCCTCGAACGGCATCAGGTCGACGACGGAGGCGGCGTCGAGCACCTCGACCCCGGACACCTCCTCGGCCGCCTCGTCCACCGCCGGCTGCAGGGAGTCGATGTAGACCAGCAGGGCGGCGTCGGCCAGCGCGGCGGTCTGGCCGACGCCGAGCTCGAGGTCGTGCGGCTCGCCGCCGGGCTGGGTGAGGTTCTCGACGTCGAAGGCGTCACCGGCCACGCGCTGGGCGACGTACTGCAGCGGGTAGAGGCCGGCCACCACGGTGTCGGAGCCGTCCGACCCGGACGCGTCGTCCGAGGTGAGCGCGCCGCACCCGGAGAGGGCCAGGGCGAGCGCGGCGGTGGCGGCGGGGACGTGCAGGCGGCGCATGTTCATGAGAACGATTCTCAGCAGCATTGAGAATCGTTGTCAATTCATGGCCGCGCAGGCGCACGGCACCGCGAGGGCTAGGCTCGCCGGATGCTGGTGGTCAACAGGTTCCGGGTCCCCGAGGACGAGTCGCAGCAGTTCCGCGCCGAGGTCGAGGCGGCGCACGCCGTCCTCGCCGCCCGCCCCGGGTACGTCGGCGGCACGATCGGGCGCAACGTCGACGAGCCGACCCTGTGGGTGCTGACCACCCGGTGGGAGCACGTGGGCGCCTACCGCCGCGCGCTGTCGTCGTACGACGTCAAGATGGGCGCCGTGCGCCTGCTCTCCCGCGCGGTCGACGAGGCCAGTGCCTACGAGGTCGTCGAGCCCGGTACCGACCTCAACGTCGCCCGGGCACGGTCGTTAGGCTGAGCGCTTCCGCACGTCCTCCCGTCCCGGCAGCCAGCCGGTGCGCCTGCACGCGAAAGTGAGCCTCCTCCGTGGCCAAGCCGCCTCCCTCCGTCGTCGACAGCGTCGTCTCGCTCGCCAAGCGCCGGGGGTTCGTCTACCCCTGCGGTGAGATCTACGGCGGCACCCGCTCGGCGTGGGACTACGGCCCGCTCGGCGTGGAGCTCAAGGACAACATCAAGCGCCAGTGGTGGAAGTCCATGGTGCAGATGCGCGACGACGTCGTGGGTCTCGACTCCAGCGTCATCCTGCCCACCCGCACGTGGGAGGCCAGCGGCCACATCGACACCTTCAGCGACCCGCTGACCGAGTGCCAGTCGTGCCACAAGCGGTTCCGTGCCGACCACCTCCAGGAGGCGGTCGCCGAGAAGAAGGGGATCGACGACCCCGACACCGTGTCGTTCGAGACCCTCGCCTGCCCCAACTGCGGCACCCGCGGCGCCTGGACCGAGCCGCGCCAGTTCTCCGGGCTGCTCAAGACCTACCTCGGCGTGCACGACGACGAGTCCGGGCTGCACTACCTGCGCCCCGAGACCGCCCAGGGCATCTTCCTGAACTTCGCCAACGTCGTGACCAGCCAGCGGATGAAGCCGCCCTTCGGCATCGCCCAGATCGGCAAGAGCTTCCGCAACGAGATCACCCCCGGCAACTTCATCTTCCGCACCCGCGAGTTCGAGCAGATGGAGATGGAGTTCTTCGTCAAGCCCGGCGAGGACGAGGAGTGGCACCAGCACTGGATCGACGAGCGCACCGGCTGGTACGTCGGCCTCGGCATCGACCCCGACAACCTGCGCCACTACGAGCACGCGCAGGAGAAGCTCTCCCACTACTCCAAGCGCACCGTCGACATCGAGTACCGCTTCAACTTCGCGGGCTCGGAGTGGGGCGAGCTCGAGGGCATCGCGAACCGCACCGACTTCGACCTCACCACGCACGCGAAGCACTCCGGCAAGGACCTGTCCTACTACGACCAGGCCGGCGGCGAGCGCTACACGCCGTACGTCATCGAGCCGGCCGCAGGCCTGGGCCGCTCGCTGATGACCTTCCTGGTCGACGCCTACCACGAGGACGAGGCCCCCAACACCAAGGGCGGCGTCGACAAGCGCACCGTGCTGCGCCTCGACCCGCGCCTGGCGCCGGTCAAGGTCGCCGTGCTGCCGCTGAGCCGCAACGCCGACCTCTCGCCCAAGGCCCGCGACCTGGCCACCGAGCTGCGCCGCAACTGGTACGTCGACTTCGACGACGCCGGCGCGATCGGCAAGCGCTACCGCCGCCAGGACGAGATCGGGACGCCGTACTGCGTCACCGTCGACTTCGACACCCTCGACGACCACGCCGTGACCGTGCGCGAGCGCGACACGATGGCCCAGGAGCGGATCGGTCTCGACCGGATCTCGGCCTACTTCGCTGAGAAGTTCCTCGGTGCGTGACGTGCGCGGTGTGCACAATGGACCGATGCTGAGCACGCGTCTGCGCCGGGGCCCGGCGACCACCCTCGCCGCCCTCGTCCTGACGGTCGGCGCCCTGGGTGCCTGCTCCGGTGGCGACGAGGAGTCGGCCGGGGCCGAGGGGTCCACCGACGCGTCGTCGGGGAGCACCGCCAGCGAGGACACCACCATCGACCCGACCGCCGGGGCCGAGGCATCGCCCTACCTGCCGGTGCCGGAGGGTGTCGAGCTGACCGCGCAGGGCACCGCGCTCGAGGTCGGCGACACCGCGACGGTGGCCTACCAGCCCAACCAGAAGGACGTCGGGGTCCTCAAGGTCACGGTCACCGACCTCCGCAAGACCTCCTACAAGGAGTCCTTCCAGGGCTGGAAGCTCGACAAGGCGATCAAGAAGTCGCAGCCCTACTTCGTGCGGGCGAAGGTCAAGAACGTGGGGGAGGACGACCTCGGCGGACGCCGGGTGCCGCTCTACCTCGTCGACGGCGACAACACCCTGGTGGAGTCCTCGACCTTCGTGAGCACCTTCAAGCCCTGCCCCTCGCAGGCGCTGCCGAAGAAGTTCGGTCCCGGGGCCAAGGTCACCACCTGCCTGGTCTTCCTCGCGCCCGCCCAGGGAAGCCTCGAGGCGATCAGCTTCCGGCCGGCCCAGGAGTTCAACCCGATCACCTGGACCGGCGAGGTCCTGAAGATCGGCGAGAAGACCGCCGCGCAGAAGAAGGCCGCCAAGAAGGCCCAGGAGAAGGCGCAGAAGAAGTCGGAGAAGAAGCAGAAGTCGCAGGGCTAGTCCCCTGGAGCGGCAGCGGCGGGGTCGACCCGACTGATTTGGGTCGGCGCCGCCGGGCCCGGAGAATGGACCCGTGACCACCCAGACCGCACCTGCCGCCGCCCCCGGGCTGCGACTGGGCAACCTCGAGGTGGCGACCCCGGTCGTCCTCGCCCCGATGGCCGGCATCACCAACGCGGCGTACCGGCGGCTGTGTGCCGAGCAGGGTGCCGGGCTCTACGTCTGCGAGATGATCACCAGCCGCGGCCTGGTGGAGGGCGACGAGCGCACGCTCGACATGCTCGTCTTCGACGAGGCCGAGACCACGCGGTCGGTCCAGCTCTACGGCAGCGACCCGGTGCACGTGGGCAAGGCGGCCGAGATCCTGTGCGCCGAGCACGGCGTCGACCACATCGATCTCAACTTCGGGTGCCCCGTGCCGAAGGTGACCCGCAAGGGCGGCGGCGGCGCGCTGCCCTGGAAGCGCGGCCTGCTCGCGCGAGATCCTCGAGCACGCGGTCGCGTCGGCGTCGCGCTACGGCGTGCCGGTGACGATGAAGACCCGCAAGGGCATCGACGACGACCACCTCACCTACCTCGACGCCGGCCGGATCGCCGAGCAGGCCGGCTGCGCGGCGATCGCCCTGCACGGGCGCACGGTCGCCCAGGCCTACTCCGGGCGCGCGGACTGGGACGCGATCGCCGAGCTGGTCGCCCACGTCGACATCCCGGTGCTGGGCAACGGGGACATCTGGGAGGCGGCCGACGCCGTGCGGATGGTCGAGCAGACCGGCGCCGCCGGTGTCGTCGTGGGTCGCGGCTGCCTGGGACGCCCGTGGCTCTTCCGCGACCTCGCCGCCGCGTTCGCCGGTGAGCAGGTCGCCACGCTGCCCACGCTCGGCGAGGTGCGCTCGATGATGCGCCGGCACGCCGAGCTGCTGTGCCGCCACATGGGGGAGGAGCGTGGGTGCAAGGAGTTCCGCAAGCACGTCTCGTGGTACCTCAAGGGCTTCGCCGCCGGCGGCACCGCCCGGCGCTCGCTCGGCCTGGTCTCCACGCTCGCCGACCTCGACGCGCTGCTCGCCGACCTCGACCCCGACGAGCAGTTCCCGTCCGCGGCGCTCGGCGCTCCGCGTGGACGCCAGGGCTCTCCCCGCAGCCGGGTCGTGCTCCCCGAGGGATGGCTCGACGACTCCGACGGACGCGGTCTGGGCAGCCCCGAGGACACCGTCGAGACCGACGGCGGCTGACGCCGGATGTGACGCGGGTCACGTGGCGTGAGCGAGCGCACCCCGATTTTGCCCGTTGAACATTCTCCGACTCGTCCCGCGGTGTGTTTCAGTGGCTACTTCGCCGTTCCGTCACCGCGGACCGGCGATCGCCATGTCTTCGACAGCAAAGGATCAGCGCTGTGGCCGATTGTCGCCACAAGCGGGACACCAATGCCCGCCCCCGTCCTCGTGCCGCCCTCGTGGCGGGACCGCTCGCCGTGCTGGCGACCGCCTCCGCGATCACCCTCGGGATGGTCGTCTCCGAGCCCACCGCCCAGGACGTGCCCGTCTCCGCCGCGATCTCCGAGCGCAGCGCCGGCATCTCCGCCGAGCTGCTCCAGCGCGACGCGATCGTCTCGCGCTCCTCCGACCGCTCGCTCGCCACGGCACCCGTGAAGCAGGGCGTGCGCCTCGAGAAGAAGAGCGACCTGGAGCTCGATGATGGCCAAGCAGGCCGTCGCCGGGCGGTCTCGGCCGCCGACACCAAGCTCTGGACCACCACCGAGCTCAACCTGTGGACGTCTCCGGCGCAGAGTGCCGAGAAGGCGGGGGTGCTCGACGCCGAGAAGAAGGTGCTCGTCACCGGCCGCTCCCTGCTCGACCGCGACGAGGTCGTCATCGACGGCGCGTCCCGGTGGGTCAGCACCGGCTACCTCGCCGACGAGAAGCCCTCCACCGAGACGGAGGAGGCCGCGGCCGCCCCGGCGTCCGACGCCTCCTGCAGCAACGGTACCTCCGTGGCGTCGGGCGTGAGCCCCAACATCGTCAAGGTGCACGAGGCCGTCTGTGCGGCGTTCCCCGAGATCACCACCTACGGCACCTTCCGTGGTGACGGCGAGCACGCCCAGGGCATCGCGGTCGACATCATGGTCAGCGGTGCGCGCGGGTGGGAGGTCGCCGAGTTCGTGCGCGCCAACGCCGGCTGCGCTCGGGGTCTCCTACGCGATCTACTCGCAGAGCATCTGGTCGGTCGAGCGCGGCAGCGAGGGGTGGCGCGGCATGTCCGACCGCGGCTCGACGACCGCCAACCACTACGACCACGTGCACGTCACGACGTACTGATCCCGGTTTCCCCTGCCCGGCGTATGGGTAGGGTGCTTGACATGGGGGGCCGTGCTGCTGTGCTCGTTGCCGCCGCAGTCTCGACCGCGGTGGCACTGAGTGGCGCGCTCGTGATCCGCGCCGAGACCGGCGCGAGCGCCCCGGAGGCGCATCGCCGCCGGCGACCAGGCCGGCGGCTGCCAGTGCCGCCGCGCTCGACGGACCCGCCCGATCCCGAGGACCTGCCCTCCCTCGGGCTGCAGTTCCACGGCACCTGGAACCACTACGACGCGCGGCAGCGGGACGAGGTCCTGGACCGCATCGAGGAGTCCGGCGCCCGCTGGGTCCGTCTCGACGTGGGCTGGGCGATGCTCGCAGCCCACTCCCGGGCCCCTGGACCGGGGCTGGGGCCTGCCCGTGGTCGACGAGGTGATGGACCAGCTGCGCGAGCGCGACCTGAAGGTGCTCGTGATGTTCTGGCTGACCCCGACGTGGGCCTCCTCGGAGAAGGACGCCTTCACCGCGCAGTACACCAGCCCCGACGACCCGGCCGACTACGCCGCGGCGCTGGGCCAGGTGGCCCAGCGCTGGGGCGACGTGGTGGACGCCTACGAGATCTGGAACGAGCCGAACCTCGAGGACTTCTACCACGGCACCGACCCGCGAGACGTACGTCGATCTGCTCTGCGCGTCCTACCCGGTGGTGCGCCGTGAGGACCCGAGCGCCGAGGTGGTGTTCGGCGGGTTGATGTACAACGACGACGACTGGCTGCAGCGGGCCTACGACGCCGGCGCCGGCGGATGCTTCGACGTGATGTCCGTGCACTCCTACCAGGCGCCCGCCGACTCCCCGCCCAGCCAGAACGACGCCGGCGAGGTCTGGAACCTGCGCAACCTCGACGAGGTCCGCGACACGATGATCGAGAACGGCGACCGGCTGCCGGTGTGGATCACCGAGTTCGGCTGGAGCGTCCACGACAACGAGCCCGACACCGAGCCCTGGCGCCGCGGGGTCGACGAGGAGACCCAGTCCCGGTACGCCGCCGAGGCGCTGACCCTGCTCGGCGACCAGTTCCCCTACGTCGACCTGGCCTTCTGGTACAAGGACGCCGTCAACGTCACGAACTCCGACGTGCACCAGCAGGGCTACGCGATGCTCGACGAGAACCTCCGACCCCGCCGGGTCTGGCACACCTTCCGCGACCTGTACGGAGTCAGCCGATGAGCGCCCCTCCCTTCCTCGCCGTCCTGCAGCGGGCCCTCCGGTTCCGGTGGGCCGTGGTCCTGGCCGTGCTGGTGCCCGCCGCGCTGGTCGGTGTGCTGGCGGTCGAGACCCGGGCCGACCACACCACCGTGGTGACGGTGGTGGGGGTGTCGCCGGAGTCGGCCGACGTGGTCAGCACCGACGCCGTCCAGCTCGGTCTCGGCCGGTACTCGGTGGCGCTGACCTCGCCGGAGGTGCTCCGGGAGGTCGCCGACGAGACCGGGATCGATGCCACCACCCTCGACGCCGCCATCGACGTGACCGCGTCCCAGGAGGCCGGCAACCTCACCGTGCGCGTCACGCCTCCCCGAGCTCCGACGCAGGCGACCGCCGTGGCCCGCGCCGTCACCGCCCAGGCCGTCCGGATCGGCGAGGAGGACCCGCTCGCCGACGCCGGCGGTCCTGGCCGACGTCCGCAGCGAGGAGCCCGGGCCTGCTCTCGAGCAGCCCGCGCGTCCTGGAGGCGCTGCTCGTGCTGGCTGCGCTGCTCGCGGGGCTCGTCGTCGCCTACGCCCTCGAGGCCGTGCGGCCCCGGGTGCGCACGGGCGGCGACGCGGCCGACGCCGCCGGTGGCCCCGTGCTCGGCAGCCTGCCCGCCTTCACCACCACGTGGCCCCGTCGCGGAGTCGCCCCGGACAGCGAGATCCTGGCCTCGGCGCGCTCGCTGCGCGCCGGCTACCTGACCACCGTCGGCGCCGGTGCCCGCCGGGCCCGGTGCTCGTCGTCGGCTGCCAGGTCGGGGACGGCGCGAGCACCGCCGCCTTCCTGCTGGCCCGCACCCTGGTCGACCGCGGGAGTCGAGCGCTGGTGCTCGACCTCGACCTCGACCAGGCCGGGCTCAGCGTCACGATCGGGCGGCCCCAGCCGCTTGCCCGCACGACGTCCTGGCCGAGCGCGTCGACCTCGACGAGGCCGTGCACCGCGAGGGTGACGTCTCCGTCCTGACGACCGAGCCGATGCGCGGCGTCGACGACCTCATCGACCGCCGGTCTGCCCGAGCTGCTCAAGCAGGCCGCCGACCGGTACGACGTCGTGCTCGGCGACAGCGCGCCGCTGGGCGTCGGCGAGATCAGCGAGGTGGTCGCCGCACACGCCGTCCTCGGCCGTCGTCGTGGTCCGCTCCGGCACGCCGGTCGCCCTCGTGGCCCGGACAGCGGCACGTCTCGACCGTCTCGGCGTCCCGGTCCGTGGCGTGGTGCTCAACCACGCCACCCGTGCGCAGGCCGACGCCCCCGGCCTGCAGGCCGCCGGGCCGGAGAACGGCGGCCCCGGTCGTCGTGACTGAGCGGCCCGCACCGGGGCGGGCGCCCGTGGTGCTGATGTACCACGGCTTCTGCGCGCAGCGACGCGACGACGACCCCGAGAACCTCTTCGTCGAGGTCGACCGCTTCGAGCAGCAGCTGCGCTGGCTGCTGGACCAGGGCTGGGCGGCGCTGGACCTCGACGGCTACCTGGCTGCCCTCGCCGACCCGGCGCAGCGGCCGCGACGCTCCTTCCTGGTGACCATCGACGACGGGTTCACCTCCGTGCTGCACCTGGCGGTGCCGGTGCTCGAGCGGCTCGGCGTCCCGGCGCTGCTCTACGTGCCCTCCGACCTCACCGGGGCACCGCCACCTGGCTGCCGCGGCCCGGCGACGAGCCGCTGCTCGACCCCGACGAGCTGCGGCACCTGCACGCGCTGCCCGTGGTCGAGCTGGGCGTGCACGGCGCCGACCACCGCGACCTGCGCGGCGTGGGCGCCGCCGTGCTCGACCACCAGGTCCGCCGCGCGCACGGACGCCTCGCCGACCTGGTCGGCGAGCCCGCTGCGCTCCTTCGCCTATCCCTTCGGCGCCCACGACGCCGCCGCGCGCGACGCGGTCGCCGGCGGCCGGCTTCGAGGTCGGCCTTCTCGGTCTTCGACGACGCCGGCCCCCACGCGGTGAGCCGCGTCGACGTCAACGCCACCGACACGCTGGCCTCGTTCCGGCTCAAGGTGCAGCTGCCCGGCTACCGCACGTGGTGGGCGGCCCTCGACCGGGCGCCTCGTCGTGCGCGCGCCGTGTGCGCGCCGCCCTCACCTCCGTCGGCGGGCAGCGGGACCGTCCGGTGAGCGCCTCCCGGCCGCTCGACCCGGCCCGGCTCGCGCGCGTGGGGCGACGTGCCCCGCCGCGCCCCACGTCGTACGCCGCCGGCGCGGTCGCGGCCCAGCGCGTCGGCCGCCCGCGCCCGGGGCGCCGCGCTGCTCCTGGCTGCCCTGGCGCTCGCCGGCTGCCGCTCTCGGGTTGCGTGCTGGCCGCGCCGGCCTGGTCGCCGGCCCGCTCGCGCCGGTGCTGCTGGTGCTGGCCCCGCGTGCTGGTCGTGCTGGCCTGGCGGCGTCCCGACCTACGTGGTGCCCGTCGCCGCGCTGACCCTGCCCCTGGGCCACGTCGCCGCCGGCCCGGTCGACCTGGTCCAGCTGGTGACGGCGCTGCGTCGTCGTCGCGGTGCTGGTGCCGACCGCCGCCCGGCTCGACTGGCGGCTGCCGCCGTGGCCGGTGGCGGTGCCCGCTGGGCCTGTTCGTCGTCGTCGCCGTGCTGGCCACCCGCCGCGCGCGCGACACCGACCTCGCCTTCCGCCTCGACGTCCAGCTGCTCCTGCTGGTGCTGCTGGTGGTGGCGGTGCGTGACCGCGGTGCGCACCACCCGCCAGCCTGCTCGCGTCGTCGGCGCGCTCCTGGTGGCCGGTGCCGGGGTCCTCGGTGTGGGCGATGCTGGCGTCGGGTCCCACCGAGAGCTACTACGGCGGCAGCGTCGTCACCGGTCGGGCGGTGGGCGTCTTCGCCCAGCCCAACGAGCTGGGTCTCTTCAGCGCCGTGCTGCTGGTGCTGGCCGTCGGGACCGCCCTGAGCGTCGGTTCCGTGCGCCGGCGCGCGCAGCGCGCTCGTCGCCGCTGCGCTCCTGCTGGTCGCCGCGCTCGGGCTCTCGCTGTCGCGCGGCGCCTGGTTCGGCTCGGCTCGCCGGGGCTGCGTGGCGCTGGCGCTGCTGGTCCCGGGGACCCGCCGCGCGTCTGCTGCGGATCGGTGCCGGGCTGGTCGTGGTGGTCGGTCCTGGGCCTGGGGGTCCTCGGAGTCGGGCCGCTGGGCCAGGTCCTCGAGTCGGGTGGCCTCGCTCGGCGAGGCCGACCGCCAACCCCTACGACCAGCGTCCGCTGATCTGGGCCGAGGGCCTGCGCCTGGTCGCCGAGGCGCCGCTGCTGGGGCACGGACCCGGCGGCTACTTCCTCGAGGCCGCCAGCGACGCGCTGCGCGCCGGTGCCGTCCTCGAGGTCGAGCACGCCCACCACCTGCTGCTCAACACCGCCGTCGAGTTCGGGCTCGTCGGGCTGGTCGCCCTGCTGGCACTGGTCGCCGGGCTGGGCGCTGCTGCTGCTGCGGGCCCGGCGTGCCGCTGCGCGTGCCGGGCTCCGCGCCGACGTCGACGCTGGCTGCCGGGCGTGCTGGCCGCCGCGCTGGTGCCCGTGCTCGCGCACGGCATGCTCGACTACCCGCTGCGCAACCCGTCGTGCTCACCACCGTGTGGCTCGTGCTGGCCGCTGCTCATGGCCGCCTGCGCCGTGGTGCTGCGCCGCCATCCCACTCCAGGAGGACGCCCGATGACCAGCCCCGCCCCCGGCAGCGTGCGCGCCGCGCCGCCTCGCCCCGCTGCGTCTGCTCGTGGTGAGCCCCGACCGGCGTGCTGGGTGGTTCCGAGACCTGGCTGCTCGACCTGCTGCGCACCAGGCCGGGGCCCGGGTGCGCCCCGAGGTGTGGATGCTCGAGGACGGCCCGCTGCGGGCCGAGCTCGAGCCGACGGGTGTCCCGGTGACCGTGCTGCCGACCGGGCCCCGGGTCCACGACCTGGCCCTGCGCAACCTCGACCTGGGCGGGCCGGCTGCGGCGCAGCGACGCCGAGGTGGTGCTGGCCAACGGGGTGAAGGCGGCTGCTGCGGTGGTGCCCGCCGCGCGGGTCGTCGGTGTCCCCGTGGTGTGGGCCAAGCACGACTTCTCCTGGGACCGCGAGCTGGCCCCGCGCCTGGGCCGGCTGGTCGACGCCGTGGTCGCCACCTCGGCGCTCGGTCGCCGCTGCCACCGGGCGGGACGACGCCATCCTGGTGCCGCCCCCGCGGCCGGCCGCGGCCACCGACCGGGCCGAGGCTGCGGCGTACTGGGCGGAGCACGGGGTGGTGACCGGCGCCGGGCCGACCCTGGCCGTGCTGGGGCGCCTGGTGGGCTACAAGGGTGTCGACACCGCGATCGAGGCGCTCGCCGACGAGGCAGCGCTGCCGTGGCGGCTGGTGGTCGTGGCGGCCGGAGGCGCCGACCGAACCGGGGGAGCGGGCCCGGCTCGAGGCCCTGGCCTCCCGGCTCGGGGTCGCGCGACCGGGTCGTGCTCACCGGCGCCGTGCCCGAGGCCGGGCGGCACCTGGCCGCCTTCGACGCGGTGGCGGTGCTCACCCGCAGCGACGGCGCCCGGTTCGGCCGCGAGGGCTACTCGCTGGTGGCGCTGGAGGCGCTCGGGCGCCGGGAGTGCCGCTGGTCGGGGCCGCCGGCAACCCGGAGGTCGAGCGGATGGCGCTGCGTCGCGGGTCGGGTCGTGCCCGCCCGCGGACTCCTCCGCCGTCGCCCGCGCGCTGCTCGAGCTGCGCGACCCCGAGGTGCGCGAGCGGTGTCGTCGCGCCGGGTCGGACGTCCTGGCCGACCACCCCGACGCCGACCGCCTGCGCCGCCGCGCGTCGTGCAGGTCCTGGCCCACACGGCCCGCCGCCCCGGGGCCGGTCTGGCCGGCCCGCCGATGACGGTGCTGACCTGCTTCCGCAACGAGGAGGGCCACGTCGACGAGGTCGTCTGCGCGGTCGTCGCCCAGCTCGGGCCCGACGACGAGTACCTCCTCCTCGACGACTGCTCCACCGACAAGACCGGCGTCGAGCTGGCGGCCTGGGCCGCGCGCGACCGCCGGGTGCGGGTGCTGCGGGGCCCGGGCGTCAACCTCTCGGTCGCCCGCAACGCCGGGTTCGCCGAGGCCCGCCACCCTCGCGTCGCCTGCACCGACGCCGGCTGCGCGCCCGGCCCGCACTGGCTGGCCGGGCTGCGGGCCGCCTTCGCCGAGCCCGACCCCGTCGACCTGGTCGTCGGGGTCTACGACGTCGACGGCGGCGACCCGGTGCGCGACGCGGCCCGGGTGGCGCTCTTCCCCTCGGTCGATGAGGCCCGGCGTCCGGATGTCCTGACCCGGCTGGCCGGCCAGGTGACCGGCCGCAGCTTCTCCGCGCGCCGGCTCGACGGGCGCTCGATGGCCTGCGCGGTGCCGGCCTGGGAGGCTGCCGGCGGGCTTCGACGCCCGGCTGCGCAGCTCCGAGGACGCCGTGTTCGGCGACGCGGTGCTCGCCTCCGGCGGCCGCAGCGCCCTGGCCCTCGACGCCCGGGTCACCTGGGCGCCAGACCGGCGACCTGGTCGACATGGCGCGGATGTACGCCAAGTACGGCGAGTGGGGTGGCCGCGCCGGCTCGTGGCAGCTGGTCAGCCGCGACCTCGTGCGCGCCTCGGCGTACGCCGTCGGGCCGCTGCTGCTCGCCGACCGGCGGGCCCCGGCACCCGCGTGAGCGTGCTGGCCGGGGCCGCCGGCTACCTGGCGCTGCCGGCGCTGCGGGCCCGGCGACGTCGACGTGGTGCCCGGCACCTGGGCGCTGGTGCCGGTCGTCGATCGCGCTCAAGGACGTCGCGAAGGCCACCGGGTGCCTGCGCGGGCTGCTCGGCGCGCGAACGCAGGCGCGCCGGTGGCTGAGCAGGTCATCAGCGCGACCACCCACCGGGCCGCACGCAACGCCGTGGTGCGCGCCGTCGCCGAGGTCCTCGGCAAGGTCGCCACCCTGGCCTGGACCGTCGCCGCTGCCCGGATGCTGCCGGCCGACGACTTCGGCGCGGTCTTCTACGCGCTGACGATCATGCTGGTGCTGACCTCGCTGGCCGCGTGGGGCTTCGACAGCGGGCTGACCCGTCGCGGCAGCGCCGTGCCCGAGTCGCTGCCCCGGCTCTTCCGGGCCACCCAGGTGTGGAAGACGCGCGCTGGCGGTCCCGCTGCTGCTGGTCGCGGGCGTCCTGCTGGCCGGGAGTGCCGGCCGTCGGCTCCTGGCCGGTGCTGGCGCTGATGCTGGCTGCCGGCCTGCCCGAGCTGTGGAGCCAGACGATCCGCACGGCCGCCGCCTGCCGCCAGGTCTCGGCCGGCGTCTCGCCGGCGCTGGTGGTGCAGCGGGTGGCCACCGCGGTGGCGGTGCTCGTCGCCCTGGCGGCGGCACCGGCGCCGAGGGCGTCGCGGCCGGGTTCCTGGCCGGCACGCGTCGTCGGGTGGCTGGCCCACGTGCTCGCCGCTGCGCCGGCTCGACGTGCGCCAGCCGCTGCGCGACCTCGCCGCGCCGACCTGGCCGCGGCGGTGCGCGAGACGGTCCTGGTCGGGGTCAGCGGCCTGGTGCTGATGCTGCTCTTCCGCGTCGACGTGCTGATCCTCGGCCAGCCTCGAGGGAGCCGGCGCGGTGGCCGTCTACACGGTGGCCTACCGGCTGCTCGAGACCGTGCTCTTCGTGACCTACGCGATCAACGCGGCGGTGCTGCCGGTGCTCAGCGCCACCGCCAGCCGCGAGACCCGGTCGGCTCGGCTGCGAGCGGGCGATCGCCGTCGGCGGCTTCGTCTACCTGCCCTTCGTCGCCGTGGCGCTCACCGAGGGCGCGGCGTCATCGACCTGCTCTTCGGCGCGACGTACGCCGCCGCCGCGGCGCCGGTGCTGGCCTGGCTGGCCCCGGCCGCGATGCTGCTGGCGATGGCCAGCTTCACCGACTCGCTGCTGCACGTGCTGGGCCGCCACCGCGCCCTGCTGGCCTCCTCCAGCGTCGGCGCTGCTGCGTCAACGTCGCGCTCAACCTCGCGCTGATCCCGCGTCTCGGCGCCACCGGTGCCGCCGTGGCCACGACGTTCGTCCTACCTGGTGCAGGCGGTCGTGGTGCTGACCTTCCTGCAGCGGGCGGGGGAGCGGCCCGGCCCTGCTGACCCCGCTGCTCGGCCGGCGTCGCCTCGGTGGTCCTGGTCGCCGCCCTGGTGCTGCTCGCCCCTGCCGGTGCTCGTCGAGCTCGTCGCTGGGCGGCGTGGTCTACCTCGCCGTCTGGCTGCTCCTGGTGCGCCGCTTGGCCCCCGAGCAGCAGCAGGTCGTGATGGGGCTGGTGCAGCGCCGACGCCAGGAGGCCTCGTGAGCGCCACCTACGCGGCCCCGGGGCTGCCCCGGGGCGCGCTGGTCCAGCTGGACTCGCCGCACCCGGCGCGCTACCTGGTCCGGCTCAACGCGCACACGCTCAACCACGGGATGCCCGCGCGCCGCCGCGGCGGACGTGCGTGGGCGGCGCTGGGGCGCCGCGGGCTGCCGGTCGAGGTCGGAGCGCGGGCGCTGCGGCTCGCCCCACGCCGCGCCGCCGCCGACCTGGCCGGGCTGCGGACCGCGCTCGAGCAGGCGTGGCCGCGGTTGGCCGGGGCCTCCGACCGGCTGCCGCGGCGGGCACCCCGGATGACGTTCCTCGCGCTGAGGCGCAGCGCCGGTCGGTTCGTCTTCGTCTTCGGCGACGGGCCGGAACCGTTGCTCCTGCTCAAGCCGCCGAGCGCCTCGACCACGGCCGAGTCCTCGGCGCTGGCCCTGGTGGCCGGGACCGGGCTGGCGCCGCGGGAGCTGCCGGCGGTGGCCGGTCTGCTGGTCCAGGAGGGACTGCCGGGCATGCCGCTGTGGGTGCTGGCTCCCGGGGCGCCGGGGTGGTCGGCCGGGTACGACCGGTCCTTCGAGGGGCTGGGCGAGGCACTGGTCGAGGTCGCCGGGCACACCGCCCACCGGGCCGGTCAGCCGGCGCTCGCCGAACAGCTGGCCCGCGCCACCGAGGTGGTCTCCTCCCCGGTGGCCCGACGTGTCGACACGGCGCGCCGCGACCTGGCCGGGCTCGACACCGCCGTGCTGGAGCACCACGACCTGTCCGCGCAGAACTGGCTCGTGGGGGCCGACGGGCGCTTCGCGGGGCTCGTGGACTGGGAGGAGGCCCGCCCCGCCGGGATCCCCGGGTACGACGCGCTGCACGCCGCCGTCGCGCTGGTCGAGCACGGCGTGGCGTTGCGCACCTGGTCCCAGCAGCACGTCCTGGAGACGTTCACCGCCGCCTGGCACGACGAGCCGCTCCTCGAGCAGGCCCGCGACTGGCACCGGCGCTGCGTGGTCGCTGCCACGGGCTCCGACCGGCTCGCGGAGCCGCTGGTGGTGGCCTACTTCGCCTCCCGGCTCGCCCGCCGGCTCACCGGCGGCGGCCCGCGGCTCCTCGAGCCCGCGACGGCCTCGGCGATGCTGGAGGTCGTGGCGCGCTGAGCCGCTGCGCCGTGCCCTGCATGAGTCCCCGGTCGACCGGGGACTCATGCACTTGATGGGTGGTGCAACACCCCACAAGTGCTGGAGAAGGCCGACAAGCCCGGGTCGCTCAGGGAGTCGAGGCGGCCGATCCGGCCGCCCGGCGCCGCGCGGCCAGCGCGACCGCGGCCCGTCCGCGCACCCCGCGGGGCACCGCGCAGGTGCCGACGGGGGCGTCGGCGTCGGCGAAGCGGTACTTGTAGTCCTCGTCGCCGCGCAGGAACCGGAACTCGCGGGCGCCCGACTCGAGCGCGTCGCGCACCGCGTGCACGAGCAGCACGAAGCCCACGGACTCACGGTCCATCTCCGGGGTCGCGGCCGAACTGGTAGCAGTAGACGTCGGGTCCGAAGGCGAAGGTCAGCAGCGAGGACACGCAGCGGCCGTCGACGTCCATCGACCACAGCCGCAGCCAGCCGCGCTCCAGCGCGAGCGCGGCGAACGCGGCGGTGAACCGGTGCTGGCGCGGGTCGAGCAGCGGGCTGTCGCCCTCCCAGCGCGCGGCGTGCAGCGCGAAGAGCGCGTCGAGGTCCTGCTCCAGGCGTCTCCGCGGTGGCCAGGCGCACGATCACGTCGTGGTCGCGCTCGAGGGTGCGGGGCTTGCGGTTGACCTGGCCGCGGAAGTTCTTGCTCTTCGCGGCCAGCCACGTCTCCCAGGTCTGGCCCTCCTCGAAGCGCAGCACCGGGCTGACCTCGGTGCTGATCGGGCGCGCGTCCAGCGGCTCCCACCAGGCGCCGGTCGACGGGGCAGTCCTGCAGCAGCACCACGTCGGCCGGCAGGTCGCCGCGCTCGAGGGCCGCGCGCAGCAGGGGAGCGGCGAGGGGCAGGTCGGCCGGGTGCGCACACCGGGCCGAGCAGGTCGGCGGGGCCGTGGCCGATCCAGCGCACCTGGCGCAGCGCCCGCCCGCGCGCGTGCAGCGGCAGCAGCACCCGCGGCGCCACGGGGTCGTCGACCAGCACGTGCGGGGTCGCGCCGTCGGCGTACTCCGCCCACCAGGTGCTGGCCCAGGCGTGGGTCGCGAAGAGGTTGCGGGCGCGCAGCGCCAGCGCGTCCCAGGTCGCGGGGTCGGGTCCTCCGAGGGGCTGCGCACGGCGTGAGTCTAGGGTGGGGCCCGCATAGGTGCGAGCCATGGACGCCCTCGACCTGTACGACGAGCACGCGCGCGAGCGCCTCGTGCCCGAAGCCCCGAAGCGGGTCGACGCCCCGGAGCGCACGCCGTTCGAGCGCGACCGCGCGCGCGTGGTGCACGCCGCGGCCTCGCGCCGGCTCGCGGCCAAGACCCAGGTGGTCGGCCCGCAGAGCGACGACTTCGTGCGCAACCGGCTGACCCACAGCCTCGAGGTCGCCCAGGTGGCCCGCGACCTGTCCCGGGCGCTGGGCAGCCTGCCCGACATCGCCGAGACCGCCGCGCTGGCCCACGACCTGGGGCACCCGCCGTTCGGGCACAACGGCGAGCGGGTGCTGGCCGAGCTCAGCGGTGACTGCGGCGGCTTCGAGGGCAACGCGCAGACGCTGCGGCTGCTGACCCGGCTCGAGGCCAAGATCGGTCGACGCCGACGGCCGCTCGGTCGGGCTGAACCTGACCCGGGCCACCCTCGACGCCTGCACCAAGTACCCCTGGGCGCGGCCCGAGGCCGAGCTGCCCAGCGGGGTGCACGCCGACGGCTCGCCGCGCGAGGTGCACAAGTTCGGCGTCTACGCGACGACCTCGTCGTCTTCGACTGGCTGCGCGAGCGGGTGCCCGGCGGCGGGATCCGTCGCTGCCTCGAGGCGCAGGTGATGGACCTCGCCGACGACGTCGCCTACTCGGTGCACGACGTCGAGGACGGCACCGTCGCCGGGCGCGTCGACCTCACCCGGCTCGACACCGCGGCCGTGTGGGCCACGGTGCGCGCGTGGTACGTCCCCGAGGCCGACGACGACCGGCTCGACGAGGTCCTCGCGGGCCTGCGGACGATCGGGTCCTGGCCCGTGACGTCGTACGACGCCTCGCGGCGCAGCCTCGCGGCGCTGAAGAACCTGACCAGCGACCTGATCGGCCGGTTCTGCGGCGACGTGCAGGCGGCGACCTTCGCGGCCGCCGACGGGCCCTTCGTGCGCTACCGCGCCGACCTCGTCGTGCCCGAGCGGACCCGGCTCGAGATCGCGGTGCTCAAGGGTGTCGCCGCGCACTACGTGATGCAGGCCGAGGACCGGATCGCGGTGATGGTGCGCCAGCGCGAGCTGATGGCCGAGCTGGTCTCCCTCCTGGTCGAGCGCGGCCCCGAGGGGCTCGACCGGGCCTTCGCCGACGACTGGCACGAGGCCGCCGACGACGCCGGGCGGCTGCGCGTCGTGGTCGACCAGGTCGCCTCGCTCACCGACGCCAGTGCGGTCGCGCGCTGGGAGCACCTGCGCGGGTCCGGGTCGGCGACCGGGTCGGGCTAACCTCGCCCATGAGCGACTCGCGGACCCCTGGTGTGGCTGCCCTTCGACCCTGCCGAGCTGGGGGAGGTGCCTGCCGGGCTGCGCTACGAGGTCGTCGATCCCCGTGACCACGTGCCCGACTCGGTGGCCGACGTGGCCTTCTACGTGGCGCCGTACGCCATGGGGCCCGCGGTGGGCGACGTGCTTCCACAGATGAGCGGGCTCGAGGTCGTGCAGATGCTCAGCGCGGGCGTCGACAACGTCCGCTCCCGGGTGCCGCAGGGCGTCACGCTGTGCAACGGCCGCGGCATCCACGACACCTCGACCGCCGAGCTGACGCTGACGCTGGTGCTGGCCTCGCTGCGCGACGTGCCGGGCATGGTGCGCGACCAGGACGAGCGGCGCTGGAACACCCGGTGGCGCCCTGCGCTCGCCGACAAGCAGGTGCTCCTGGTCGGCTACGGCTCCATCGGTCGGGCGATCGAGGACCGGCTGCTGCCCTTCGAGTGCGAGGTGACCCGGGTCGCCCGCACCGCCCGCGACAGCGACCGCGGCCCGGTGCACGGCTTCGAGGAGCTGCCCGACCTGGTCGGCGACGCCGACGTCGTGATCCTCATCGTGCCGCTGACCGACGAGACCCGGGGGCTGGTCGACGCCGACCTGCTGACCCGGATGAAGGACGGCGCGCTGGTGGTCAACATGGCCCGCGGGCCGGTCGTGGTCGCCGCCGACCTGCTCGCCGAGCTGCACGCGGGCCGCCTCCTCGCGGCCGTCGACGTCGTCGACACCGAGCCGCTGCCCGCCGACGACCCGCTCTGGGACGCCCCCGGCCTGCTGGTCTCCCCGCACGTCGGCGGGGCCACCTCGGCGATGTGGCCGCGCGCCCACCGGCTGGTGCGCGCCCAGCTCGAGAGGTACGCCGCGGGCGAGCCTCTCCACAACCAGATGACCGGGGCGTACTGACCCCGCGCACCCGCCCGTAGGATCGCCGACGTGGTGGGCAGGATTCGCGAGCAGAGCATCGCCGAGGTGCGCGAGAAGGCCCGGATCGACGAGGTCGTCTCGCAGTACGTGACCCTGCGCAACGCCGGTGGCGGCTCCATGAAGGGGCTGTGTCCCTTCCACGACGAGAAGTCCCCGTCCTTCCACGTCACGCCCTCCCGTGGGTTCTTCCACTGCTTCGGCTGCCAGGAGGGCGGCGACGTCATCAGCTTCGTGATGAAGATGGACGGGTTGTCCTTCGGCGAGGCCGTCGAGCGGCTCGCCGACAAGTCCGGCGTCCAGCTGCAGCGCGACGAGAGCGATGCCGCCTACGAGGGCCCCAAGGGGCCGCAGCGCGGTCGCCTGGTGGAGGCGCACAAGGAGGCGCAGGCCTGGTACGCCGACCAGCTCGGGACGCCGGACGCCCTCGTGGCCCGCCAGTTCCTCGACGAGCGCGGCTTCGACCAGACCGCGGCGCAGACCTTCGGCATCGGCTTCGCGCCCCGCGACGGCGAGGCACTCTTCAAGCACCTGCGCCAGAAGGGGTTCACCCTCGACGAGCTCACCGTCGGCGGGCTGGTCGCGGTGGGCCGGTCGCCGTACGACCGGTTCCGCGGGCGGCTGCTGTGGCCGATCCGGGACGCCTCGGGTGACACCATCGGCTTCGGCGCGCGGCGGATCTTCGACGACGACCGCATCGACGCGAAGTACCTCAACACCTCCGAGACGCCGATCTACAAGAAGAGCCAGGTGCTCTACGGCCTCGACCTGGCCCGTCGCGAGATCGGGCGCTCCAGCCAGGCCGTCATCGTCGAGGGCTACACCGATGTGATGGCCTGCCACCTCGCCGGTGTCGGCACCGCCGTGGCCACCTGCGGCACCGCCTTCGGCGACGACCACGCGAAGGTGCTGCGCCGCTTCCTCAACGACCACGAGGAGTTCCGCGGAGAGGTGATCTTCACCTTCGACGGCGACGCCGCCGGCCAGAAGGCGGCGCTGCGCGCCTTCGGCGGCGACCAGAACTTCGTCTCCCAGACCTACGTCGCCGTCGAGCCGGGCGGCCTCGACCCCTGCGACCTGCGCATCCAGCAGGGCGACGCCGCGGTGCGCGAGCTGGTGGCCCGTCGGGTGCCGCTGTACCGCTTCGTGCTCGGCAACATCGTGGAGAAGTACGACCTCGACCGGGCCGACGGGCGCATCGACGCCGTGCGCGAGTCCGCCTCGATCGTGGCGTCGGTGCGCGACCAGTCGAAGGTGACCGCGTTCGCGCAGGAGATCTCCAAGATGGTCGGCGCCGACATCGACACCAACACGGTGCTGGCCGAGGTGCGGCGCGCCTCGGCCCGGCCCGCCAAGGACACCGCCCGGCCGGTGCGCCGCTCGGCGGTCCCGCCCGGGGGCGAGGAGCAGCCCGCCGCGCCCGTGCGGCCGGCCCTGCCCGACCTGCGCGACCCCCGCTTCGAGCTGGAGCGCGAGACCCTCAAGCTGGTGGTCCAGCACCCGATGGCGATCGGGCGCAGCACCGCCGACATCGGCCCCGACGACTTCGTGCACCCGACCTACCGCGGTGTCTGGGAGGTCGTGTCGGGAGCCGGGGGTCCGGCCGCCGGCGCGGGCGATGCCGGCTGGGCCGGCCGGCTGCGCGACGCCGCCACCGACCCCGACGTGCTGGCGGCACTGTCGATGCTGGCCGTCGAGCCGCTGCTGACCGACAAGCAGCCGGACGCGGCGTACGTCGGTCACCACGTGCTGCGGCTGCTCGAGCTGACGGCGGCGCGCCGGATCACCGAGGTCAAGTCCCGTCTGCAGCGCACCAACCCCGTGGAGGAGCCCGAGTCCTACAACCGGATGTTCGGCGAGCTCGCGGCTCTCGAGCAGCACCGCCGGGCGCTGCGGGACCGGGTGATCGGCGGATGAGGCTGCCCCGCCTGGGCGGCCGTCCCCGTCGCCCCCGTCGCCCCGACCTCGACCTGGCGCCGGGGGAGCGGCTGCTCGCCTGGGCGTCCTCCGGTGACACCGTCGTCGGCGGCACCCGCGACGCGCTCTACCTGGCGCCGTCCGGACGAGCCCGTGCACCGGGTCGCGTGGGAGCAGGTCGAGGCGGCCGACTGGGACGCCGAGACCGACACCCTGCGGGTCAGCGAGGTCGGTTCCTGGGGCGAGCAGCGCGTCGAGCACGACCTCGTCCTCGAGGAGGCACGCCGGCTCCTCGAGCTGGTGCGCGAGCGGGTCACGGCCAGCGTGGTCTACCAGCGCCAGGTCGCGCTGGGTCCGCGCCGAGGGCTGCGCGTGGTCGCCCGCCGGGCGCCGGCCGGCACCGGCGAGGTGCGCTGGTTCTACGAGTACGACGAGGGCGTCGACCCCGACGACCCGGTCGTCCAGGACGTCGCGCGGGAGGCTCTCGCGCTGGCACGGCAGCAGGTCGACGGCGCCTGAGGACCTCGATTTCTCACGCCGGTGCGGCCTTGCTAATGTGTGCGCGCTGCACCAATCCCCTGTAGCTCAACTGGCAGAGCATTCGGCTGTTAACCGGAGGGTTGCTGGTTCGAGTCCAGCCGGGGGAGCAGATGAGGAAGGGCCCGCTCGCGACACTGTCGCCGGCGGGCCCTTCCGGCGTTGCGGGGCTGCTACTCGCCCCAGCCCATCGGGAACACCTCGAAGGGTGCCGCCATCGCGGTGCCGAGGCGCTGCCCGGCGGCCCGGGCCCCGCCCTCGAGGAACTCGGCGGCGTCGAAGTCCTTCCAGCCCAGCCCGTCGATGTAGGCACGGTGTGCCTCGAGCGAGGCGACCCCGGAGCGGAACGTCTCGGTGGTGTCGACCGCGTGCGTGGCCTGCGGCGAGCCGAAGGCCCACACCTCGCGGACCCCGCCCCAGGGCTCCAGCGTCCCCACCGAGCGCTCGCCGGTGAGCTGCTCGGGGAAGACCCACCGGTTGCCGGCGTCGCGCACCGCGTCGACGACGGCCTTGCCGACCGCGATGTGGTCGGCCTGGTTCAGGTTGCGCCCACCCCAGGTCTCGCGGAAGTTGCCGGTCAGCACCACGTCGGGCCGGTGGCGGCGTACGACCTCGGCGATCACGCGGCGCAGGGCCACGCCCTCCTCCAGCACCCCGTCGGGCAGCCCGAGGAACTCCACGACGTCGACGCCCACGATGCGGGCGCTGTCGATCTGCTCGCGCTCGCGCAGCGGGCGGGCCTCGTCGGGGTGCAGCGCGTCGATGCCGGCCTCCCCGCTGGTGACCATGCAGTAGGCCACCTCCTTGCCCTGCCCGGTCCAGCGCGCCACAGCAGCGGCCGCGCCGAACTCCAGGTCGTCGGGGTGCGCGACCACGCACAGCATCCGCTGCCAGGTCTCGTCGAGGTGCTCGAAGGGCTCGGGTTGCTCGGGGCGTGAGGAGGACATCTGCCGAGAGTGGCACGCCCGGACGCGTCCCGCACCCCCCCCGATCCGGGAGGCCCGCCCCGGGAATGGTTCATCGGCCGGCCGATGAACCTGGCGCCGGGACGATGAAGCTTCATCGTCCACCCGAGAGTTTCATCGGCCGGCCGATGAACCTCCCAGCCGGCGCGAGCGACCCCGCCCCGCGGCCCGTACGGCGTCCGCGCGCGGTTAGTCTCCTCCCCGAGGGGCGGTAGCTCAGTCGGTCAGAGCAGAGGACTCATAATCCTTGGGTCGTGGGTTCGAGCCCCACCCGCCCCACTCAGCACCCGCGCGCGGGCTCAGAAGAACTGGTCGACGAGCACCTGGTTGCCGTCCGGGTCGAGGAGGGTCAGCGACCCCGGACCCTCCGGGTCCTCGACCCGGGTCTGGAGCTCGACGCTGTCGGACATCCGTCGACTGTGCTGGCGGCGTTCGGCGCCTGCCGACCGGGCGGCGGGACGCCGAGGAGGTCCCGGGCCGCGGCGATCGCGCTGGGGGTGTCGGGGAGGATGCGCCCGGCCGCACGCAAGGGACCGCCGACGCCGAGGGAGGTGAGGACGTCCTCGTGCTCGGGGTCCAGGCCCGAGAGCAGGACGGCGATGCCGCGACGCTCGAGCCTGGTGATGGTGTCGCCGAGGACGTGGGCGCCGGTGGCGTCCAGGCTCGTCACCCGCGACATCCGCAGGATGACGACGTCGACCTCGACCAGGTCCGGCAGCTCGAGCAGCAGCCGGTGGGCAGCGGCGAAGAACAGCGGGCCGTCGATGCGGTAGGCGACGACGCGCTCGGCCAGGAGAGCGTGCTCCTCGTCGCTGTGGTCGTTGCCGAGGTCCCCGTCGAGCGCCACCTCGTCGAGGCGGGCGCCGGCCGCGACGGTGCGCAGCGCCAGCACCACCGCGACCGCGACCCCCACTCCGACCGCGGTCACCAGGTCGAGGGCGACGGTCACCGTGAAGGTCAGGACCACGATCACGGCGTCCGAGCCCGTCGAGCGCACCAGCGCCAGCAGCGCGCTCGCCTCGACCATCCGCACGCAGGTCGCGAAGAGCACCCCGGCCAGCGCCGCCAGCGGGATGGAGGAGACGAGGGGGGCAGCCACGAAGACCAGCAGCAGCAGGATCAGTGCGTGGCTCACCGCGGCCAGTCGCGACCCGGCTCCCGCGCGCACGTTGACCGCGGTGCGGGCGATGGCTGCGGTGGCGGGGATGCCGCCGAACATCGGGGCCACGATGTTGGCCACGCCCTGCCCGAAGAGCTCCCGGTCGGGGTCGTGGCGCTCGTTGACGGTCATGGCGTCGGCCACGGTGGCGCACAGCAGGCTCTCGAGCGCGGCGAGCGCCGCGATCGCCAGAGCGGCGGTCGCCAGGGTGTCGATGGCAGAGAGGTCCACGAACCCCAGCGAGGGCGCTGGCAGCGTGGAGGGCAGATGGCCGAGCGTGACGAGGTCCCACCCGCCCAGCCGCGCCACCACGGTGGCGATGATGATCGCGACCAGCGAGTACGGCACCCGGGGGTGCCAGCGCCCGCCGGCCAGGATCAGGGCCGCGACCCCCAGGGAGACGAGCAGCGGTGCGGGTGCGGGATGGTCGATGAAGCGGCGTACGGCGTCCGCGGCGACCGCCCACACCTTGTCACCGGTCGCATCGGCGACGCCGAGCGCGGCCGGCACCTGCTGCAGCGAGATCACCACCGCGATCCCGGCGGTGAACCCCTCGACCACGGAGACCGGCAGGTAGCGGACGAACCTGCCGAGCCCGGAGAGCGCCAGGGCGACCAGCACGAGCCCGGCGAGCAGGCCGACCATCAGGACGCCGGTCGTGCCGTGCTGGGCGACGACCGGGACCAGCACCACCGTCATCGCGCCGGTGGGTCCCGAGACCTGGATGTTGGAGCCTCCGAAGACGGCGGCCAGGATGCCCGCGACGACGGCCGTGGCCAGCCCGGCCTGGGCGCCGAGACCCGATGCGACACCGAAGGCGAGCGCCAGGGGCAGGGCCACGATCGCCACTGTGAGCCCGGCGACGAGGTCCTGGCGCGGGTGGCGGCGGACGGCGGCGAGGTCGACCCGTGTGGGCAGCAGGGCGCGCAGCCGCTGCGCGGAGCGGCGGGCCGCCGTGACGGCGGTGGTGATCGCGGGGGAGGTGCGCGAGGTCGAGGCGGTGCTCACCCGGACGCGGAGGAGTCGCGCAGGCCCACCAGCATCTCCTGCTGGTCGGTCCACAGGGCGGCCAGGATGCGGCGTCCGGCGAGGAGCAGCTCGGCCACGTCGGCGGTGGCGAGCGAGTACAGGACGGTGGCCCCCTCCCGGGAGGAGCGGACCAGGCCGGCGCGACGGAGGACGGCGAGCTGCTGGGAGAGGCTCGAGGCCTCGACCCCGATCTCGCTCAGGAGCTCGTGGACCGGTCGTGGGCCTTCCTGCAGCAGCTCGAGCACCCGGATGCGGGCGGGGTGGCCCAGCGTCCGGAACAGCTCGGCCTTGGCCTGGTACAGGGGAACGTCGGTGCTCAAGGCGGGCCCTTCTCGTGGTTGTGAGTTGCACTCTACAGCACATGAAGAAGTCTGCAAGTCGTGAGGTCCGACGCGGCTACCCTGCGACGCATGAGAACCAAGGCCTCCGACCTGCTCGACGCGCTCCTCGACGCCGGGCCGCGGGTGCTGGTGGCGCTCGCCGTGGTCGTGGCCGGCTACCTGGTCTCCCGGGGCGTGCGGTGGCTCCTGTTCCGGCTGCTCCGGGTGCGCCGGACGCCCAGCTTCGCCGCCGTGATGAGCAAGCTCGCCGGTTGGCTCCTGCTCTCGATCGCCGTGATGGCGGCGATCGTGGTGGTCTTCCCGTCGGTCAAGCCGGTGAACATGCTGGCCGGGCTCGGCTTCTTCTCGGTGGCCGCCGGCTTCGCCTTCCAGGACATCCTGGAGAACCTGCTCTCGGGGCTGCTGCTGATCCTGCGCCAGCCCTTCCGCTCCGGGCGACCAGATCAGCGTGGGCGAGGTCTCCGGCACCGTGCAGGCGATCACCATCCGCGAGACGCGGCTCAAGACCTTCGACGGCCAGCTGGTGCTGATCCCCAACCGCGACGTCTACAAGGCGGTCATCACGGTGCGCACGCACTTCCCGAGCCGCCGGATGGCCGTCGTCGTGGGCATCGCCTACGAGAACGACACCGCCGAGGCGTGCCGGGTCATCCGGACCGCGCTCGAGCGAGCGGCGTGCCCCGGCTCGACGACACCCCCGAGCCGGAGGCCGTGGTCACCCAGCTCGGTGTCTCCACCGTCGACATCGAGGCGCGCTTCTGGTGCGGTCCCGACCAGCACGACGTGGTGCTGGCGGTCGACGCGGCGATCCGGGCGGTCAAGACGGCGCTGGACGACGCGGGCATCGAGATGCCGGCCGACATCATCGCCCTGCAGGCCACCCCGAGCCTGCGAGCAGCGATCTCGGGCGAGGCCGAGGTGACGCCGGGCGGCGGCGTGCGGGCCGGCCCGCGGCCTCAGCGCCCCTCGGCGTCGTACGACGCCCGCTCGCGCTCGGCGAGGACCCGGTCGCGGCTGCGCACCAGGCGCAGCAGGGTGACCAGGCCGATGCCGCCGACCATGTTGCCGAGCACGGTCCAGGAGAACCACCGCGCCCAGTCGACGTACCCGAAGCCGGCGTCGCCGGTGTGCAGGGCGCCGAAGGCCAGCAGCGAGTCGAGGATCGAGTGGAACATCTGCAGGCCGGCGAGCAGGAAGCCGATGGCGACCGCGGCGACGATCTTGGCCGATCATCTCGTCGGTGCCCTGCTGCATCCGCGTCATCAGCGTGATCGCGGCGCCGGCCAGCACCGCGAGCGCAGAAGGTCTCGAGCGACAGCCCGGCCTCGACGAAGTGGGTGCCCATCTCGACCAGGTCGGAGTGGTAGGCGGGGAAGGCCTGCACGACCAGCCACATGATCACCCAGCCGCCGAGCAGGTTGCCCAGCAGCGTCAGGCCCCACAGCCGCAGCAGCGAGCGGACCCGGGCCCGCTCGCGCCGCCACCGTGACCACGGGGATCAGGAAGCCCTCGGTGAACAGCTCCGAGCGCGCCAGCAGCAGCGCCACGAAGCCCAGCGAGAACGCGATGCCGGCGAGCAGGTGGCTGCCGGTCTCGTGGTAGACCGCGAGCATGCGCCAGCACGCCGAACGCGACCTCGGAGCCGCCGAAGAAGCCGGTGACCGCCGGTCGCGACGACGCCGCGGCCCATCCGCTGCACGCCCTCGTCGAGCTGGCGGTCGATGGCGTCCTCGAGCTCGTCCTCCAGCGGCCCGTCGGTGCTGCCCTGCGGGCGCGGCCGGAGTCGTCGGCGTGGTCGCGGTCCCCGGCCGCGTGCTCGCTCATGGCCTCATCCTGGGCGCGGGCCCGCTCCGCCGCCGTGCGCCGCGCCGCTCAGTCCGCGCCGCTCACCCTGCAGCCGGTCGATGTGCTGGGAGGCCTCGGCCTTGGTCAGGTCGGCGTCGATGGTCTCGCCCGCCTCGCGGGCCAGGGTGTCGAGGTAGCTCTTCTGGGCGCCGGTGGCGGGCTCGTCGCCGCTCACCCAGTCCTGGGGTCCTTCTCGGTGGCGCTGGGGTCGGGGGCCTCGGCGCCGAGGACCTCGGCTCCGGCTGGTCGTCGTTCGCACGTGCGTTCGATTCCATGGCGACGACGCTACCCACGCCCGGCGCCCACCCCAAGGCCCCTGTGGGGTGAGCGACCGGCCGACGGCAGACTGGAGCCATGATCGCCGCGCCCAAGTACGGCTTCGTCGTCCTCGCCGTGCCCAAGTCGGGGTCCACCGCCCTCGAGGCGGCCTTCGCCCGGCACGCCCAGCTGGTGACCTCGGGGCCGCACTCGCTCAAGCACGTCGGCGCCGAGGGCTTCGAGCGCGACATCGCGCCGCTGCTCGACCAGCACGGCTACGCCCGCGGCGGCTACGAGCTGTGCGCGCTCGTGCGCGACCCGGTGTCGTGGATGTCGTCGTGGTGGCGCTACCGCTCCCGGCCCGGCATCGTCGGCAGCGCGACGTACACCGGCGACATGAGCTTCGACGAGTTCGTCGGCCGGGTCGCCACCGGCGAGATCGACCTGCCCTCGCAGTCCAGCTACGTCAACGGCGCCGACGGCACGCCCGGTGTCGACCGGCTCTACCGCTACGAGGACCTCGACGACTGCCTCGCCTGGCTGCGCGAGTGCCTGGGGCCCAAGAAGGGCCGCAAGACCGAGCTGCAAGCAGCGCAACGTCTCGCCCGACCGCGCCCACGAGGTCTCCGCGGCCACCCGCGACCTGGTCGAGCAGGCCTACGCCGCCGACCTGGCGCTGCACCGCGACGTCGCCACGGGACGGCTGGCACCACCCCGACCACGGCAAAGCCTCGCGCAGCGCGTCGCGGGGTCCCCGGCGCAGCCGTGCGCGGCTGGTACCTTCCCAGCGCCCGCTCCTCCCCAGCCAGCGAGGTCGTCATGGTCGAGTCCAGCCCGGCTCCAGCCCCGCCGAGCCGCCGGCCCTCCCGCCCGCGCGCCGGGGCGGCGCCGCCGTCGGCGTCGACGGCTCCGGCCGCGCCGCCGGGCGCCAGGGCCTGCGCGGCACCGTCGCGGTGACCCTGATGGGCGCGGTGCTGCCCGGCTCGGGCTTCGTGTGGACCGGGCGCCGTCTGCTCGGGCTCCTGGTGCTGGTGCCCACCCTGCTGGGCGCGGCGTACGCCGTCGGGACGGCGAGCCGGGCTCGCCGACCTGCGTACCCTCATCGACCTGGCGCATGGACCCCACCCGGCTCAAGACCCTGGCGGCCGTGGCCCTGCGTCGGGCTGCGCGGTGTGGGCGGCGACGGTCTGGCTGACCTACCGCCAGGCCCGCCCCGTACGCCGCTCGCGCGCGGCCACCGCGGCCGGCAACGCCTTCGTGCTGCTGCTGGTCGCGGTCGTCGGTGCCCCGCTGGGCGTGGCCGCGCGCTACGCCACCGTGCAGGCCGACCTCGTCGAGACCGTCTTCGAGGAGGCGCCGCGCAGCGCGACGATCCCGCGCGACGTGACCGTGGCCGACCCGTGGGGCGGCCGCGAGCGGGTCAACCTGCTGCTGCTCGGCGGCGACGGCTCCGACTCGCGGGCGGGGGTGCGCACCGACAGCCTGATCCTGGCCAGCATCGAGACCGCCACCGGCAAGACCGTGATGTTCTCGCTGCCCCGCAACCTGATGTACGCCCAGTTCCCCGAGGACAGCGCGCTGCACGAGCTCTACCCCGACGGCTTCACCGGCGACGGCGACCCGGCGGCGTACATGCTCAACGCCGTCTACGGCCAGGTGCCGCTGCTGCACCCCGGCGTGCTCGGCGCCAGCGCGGACGAGGGCGCCGACGAGGGCGCCGACGCGCTCAAGCTGGCGGTGGCCGGCTCGCTGGGCCTCGACGTCGACTACTACGTGCTGGTCAACCTGCGCGGCTTCGAGCAGGTGGTCGACGCGATCGGCGGGATCACCGTCAACGTCAACGAGCCGGTGGCCATCAACGGCAACACCGACGCCGGCATCGAGCCCACGGCCTGGATCGAGCCGGGCCCCGACCAGCACCTCGACGGCTTCCACGCGCTGTGGTTCGCCCGCGGGCCGCTACGGCTCCGACGACTACCGGCGCATGGAGCGGCAGCGCTGCGCGGTCGACGCGATCATCGAGGCGGCCGACCCGATGACGCTGCTGCGCCGCTACACCGGCCTGGCCGAGGCCGGGATGGACATCGTGACCACCGACATCCCGCGCGACCTGCTGCCGGCGTTCGTCGAGCTGGGCCTGCGGATGAAGGACGCGAAGGTCCGCTCGGTGGTCTTCAAGCCCTCGGAGCGCTTCTCCTCGGGCGACCCCGACTACGACCACGTGCGGGCCACCGTGGCCCGGGCCGATCGACCCGCCGGAGCGTTCGGTGCGCAAGGCCGACCCCGACCGGGCCCGCGGCACCGAGGGCTCGTGCGCCTACACGGGGACGACCGGCGAGGACCCCGAGAGCGCGGGCGTCGGAGGACGCGGCCGACCGCGGTCGGCCGGGCTGCTCAGCCGCCGAAGCCCTCGGTACCACTCCTGGTAGGCGGCCAGCGCGGCCCGCCCGCGCTCGAGCGCCTCCTCGGTCGAGGGCAGCAGCTCGGCGGCGCCGTCGACGGACCCGGTGTCGGCGACCAGCTCGAGGCGCCGGACCGCCTCGCCGGCGTAGGTCACGCCGAGGTTGAGCGCGCCGCCGGCGAGCTTGTGCGACGACTGGCGCAGCGCGTCGGCGTCGCCGGCCTCGATCGCGCTCGCTCATCGCGGCCATCGCCTCGGTGCAGTTGCGCGTGAAGTTGCGCGATGGCCCGGTCGAGGTAGTCGGTGTTGTCCTCGTCGAGCTCGCGCAGCATCTCGAGCCGGTCGAGGTCGAGGCCGGCCAGGGCCGGGTCGTCGGTGGGCGGGACGGGCTCGGCTCAGGTTCGCCTGGGTCGCTCGTGCGGGGTCGGTGCCGGACGGTCGCCGGGCTGGTGGCCGGGTGCCAGGATCGGTCGGGGGCGTCGAGCCACCGGGCCAGGGTGTCGGTGAGCGCGGCGGGGTCGACGGGCTTGGTCAGGTAGTCGTCCATGCCGGCCTCGGCGCAGCGCTCGCGCTCGCCCTCCACGGCAGCGGCGGTCATCGCGATGACCGGCAGGCGGGGCGCGCCGGCGGCCGCCTCGGCGGCCCGGATCGCGCGGGTCGCGGCGTACCCGTCGAGCACCGGCATCTGCACGTCCATCAGCACCGCGTCCCAGCCGCCGCGCGCCACGGCCTCCACGGCTGCCTGGCCGTCGTCGACGGTCTCGTGGTCGTAGCCGAGGTGCTCCAGCAGCCCGGCGGCGACCATCTGGTTGACGGGGTTGTCCTCGACGACCAGCACCCGGTGCCGCGCTCGGGCGCGCTGCACGGCGGCGCTCGCGGCCGTGCGCGGCTCGTGAGGTGCTCGAGCAGGGTGCTGCGCAGCACCCCCGACAGCACCGGCTTGACGAGGCAGTCGTCGAGCCCGGCGGCGGCGCAGCTCGGCGCCGCCTGGAGATGGGTCATCGAGGTCAGCATCAGCAGCACGGTCGAGCGTCGTGCGCCGGGTCGGCGCGCAGCGTGCGCGCCAGGTCGAGGCCGTCGCGCTCGGGCATCGCCATGTCGAGCAGCACCGCGTCGTACGCCGCTCCCTCGCCGCGGTCGCGGCGCGTGCGACGGCGGCGAGCGCCTCGTCGACCGAGGCCGCGCACGTCGACCTCGAGGCCCCACCAGCCGAGCTGCTCGACGAGGATCAGCCGGTTCGCCGGGTTGTCGTCGACGACCAGGACCCGGCGCCCGGCCGAGCAGCGCGCGGGCCTGCTCGTCGGCGGCGTCGACGACGTCACCGTCGGGCGGCGCCAGCGGGATCGCGGACGGTGAAGACGGCGCCGCCCGGCCGGGTTGGGCACGGTGGCTCGAGCGCCCGCCCAGGGCCTGGACGATCTCGTGCGAGATCGCCAGCCCCAGCCCGGTGCCGCCGTACACGCGGGTGGTCGAGGCATCGGCCTGGGTGAAGGGGTCGAAGAGCCCGGCGACCTTCTCGGGGGGCATGCCGATGCCGGTGTCGGTCACGGAGACGACCAGGGTGGCGCCGCCGTCGTGGGCGGGGTCGCGGCGGTGCGCCTCGACGTCGACCCGGCCGCTGCTCGGTGAACTTGACGGCGTTGGAGACCAGGTTGGTCAGCACCTGCGCGATGCGGGTCGGGTCGCCGGCGACCACCCGCGGCACGTCGGCGGCGCACGACAGCGAGAGCTCGACGCCCTTGGCGCGGGCCGTGCCCGCGAGCACCCCGACGACCTGGTCGAGGACCGGTCGGACCTCGAAGTCGAGGACCTCGAGCTCGAGGCGCCCGGCCTCGATCTTGGAGAAGTCGAGGATGTCGTTGATGACGCCCAGCAGCGCGCGGCTGGCGACCTGCACGCCGGCGGCGAGACGCTGCTGCTCGCTGGTCGAGCGTGGTGCGGCATCAGCAGGTCGTTGAGGCCGATGACCCCGTTGAGCGGGGTGCGGATCTCGTGGCTCATCGTGGCCAGGAACTCCGACTTCTGCCGCGACGCCTCCATCGCCTGGTCGCGGGCCTCGGCGAGCTCCGCGCGGACCGCTCGCGCCAGGCGACCCGGCCCATCTGCTCGACCGACGTGCGCGACCATCTGCTCGATCATCGTCGTGGCGGTAGAACGGCGGGCCGGAGGTGATGGTCAGCACCGCCCAGACCTCGTCCTTCAGCAGCACCGGGAAGGCGATGGTCAGACGGGCGTCGTCCCAGACCGCCGTCGCGCTCCTCGAGCACCGTCCGGGCCAGGGCCAGCTCGGCCGCGGCCATGACCCGGGAGCGGCACGGTCCTCGGCGGCGCTGCGCCTCGTCGACGTAGAGGGGCTGCACGTCGTCGTCGGCCACGATGAAGGCGCGAGCCCGCTCCCAGTCGTCGTGCAGCAGGACCAGGTGGCGGGCCTGGCGCAGGAGCTCGTCGAAGGAGGACGGCGTCGTTGGCCGCGCGTCGACACGGTCTGCATCAGGGTGTTCTGGGCGGCCTGGTCGGCCAGTGCGATCTCGGTCGCTTGGTCTCGGTGACGTCCTGCAGGGTGCCGATCATGCGCCGGCGTCGAGCCCTCCGGGCTGCAGCACCCCGCGGGCCCGGGCCCAGCGGCGACTCCTCGCCGACCAGGACCTGGACGGTGAAGTCGAGACGCCGCCGTCGGCCCGAGCCCCGGCAGCACCAGGTCCCGCACCTGGTCGCGGTCCTCGGGGTGGACCTTCCCGACGAACCGGTCGAAGGTCCACGGGCACGGTGGTCGTGTCGACCGCGAAGAGCCGGTCGATCTGGTCGAGCCGATGATCTCGCCGGTCGGTCAGGTCCCAGGTCCAGGCTGCCGATGCGGGCGATCTCCTGGGCCTCCTCGAGGCGCCGCCGGCTCTCCTCGTGGCGCCTGCACCGTCGCGCGGCGCTCGTTGTAGTCGCTGAACGTCAGCTGCAGCGCGGTCAGGCTCGCCCGGCCTCGTCGTGGATCGGGCTCTCGCGCACCAGCACCCACAGGACGCTGCCGTCGTGGCGCACGAGCTGGACCTCGACGGCGCTCGCGTTCAGCGTGCCCCGCGCGGACCTCGCGCGAGGTGCTCCTCGAGCTGGCCGCGGCCGACCTCGTCGAGCGCTGTCCTGCATCGGCACGTCGCTGCATCCGCTCGTGCGGTCGACGCCGTAGAGCCGCGCCATCGCGGCGTTGGCGTAGATCGTGCGACCGGTCAGGTCGATGACCCAGATGCCGTTCGGGCGAGCGCTCGACGATGTCGCGGTACAGATCCTCGCGCCGTCATCCCACCTCCCCGTCCCGGCCCCACGATAGAGCGGTCGGGGCCTCAGGCCGACGAACCGCGCGTGGCTGGGCAGGTGCTGGCCCCGAGGACGGGGCTCGTGCGGGCTCACACCGTGCGGGCGCCCGAGATGAGGAACCCGCCCCCGGTCTGCGGCTGCAGGGTCAGCTCCACGGTCTCGGTGACCGGCCTACCGCCGCGACGGTAGGTGTAGGTGTAGGTCGCGGTGCCGGCCTCGGGGTCGGCCTCGACCATCTGGAAGTCCGCGGATCGCCTGCACGCTGCCCCAGAAGCCGGTGTACCCCTCGCAGCCGACCACTGGCGCGCTGGTAGGCGGGCGTCAGCAGGGCGAAGCCCTGGCCGGGGTCGGCGACGGCGGTGCGCACGTAGTCGGCCGCGAACTGCTCGATGTCCTCGGCGCTCGGGTCCGGGATCCGGCTCGGGTCGTCTCGGACGGGCTGGTGGTGGGGGCGGTGGGGGCCCCTGCCTCGGGGTCGGTCCCGGCATCGCGCCCGACCCCGACGACCAGGGCGATCACGACGAGCACCACCGCAGCGGAGGCAGCGAGCACCACGGGCACGAGGAGCCGGCGTCGGTCCCGGCCCGGTCCAGCGGGGTCGCCGGGGCCGGGTTGCGGCTGCCCGGCCGAGATCGCCGTCGGGATGACCGTCGGGACGCCCGGCGGTGGTGAGGGCCGGCGCGTCCTGCACGTGCTCGAGGACCTGGGTGCTGTCGGGCACCGCCGCCGCGTGCGCCGATCCGCTCAGCAGCACGTCGCGCACCGTGGCCATGTCCCAGCGCTGCTCCGGGTCGCGGCACATGGTGGCCTCGAGCAGCGGTCCGAGCCAGCCCGGGTCGTCGAGGCGTGGCGGGCTCCTCGTGCACGATCCGGTAGAGCGCCCCCAGCACGTTGTCGCCCACCTCGTACGGCGGGTGGCCGGCCAGCGCGTGGAAGAGCGAGGCGCCCAGCGACCAGACGTCGCTGCGCGCGGTGGCGGTCGAGCCGGAGGCGACCTCGGGAGCCAGGTAGGCCGGTGACCCGGTGACCAGCCCGGTCTGGGTCAGCGAGGGGTCCGCCTCGGAGCGGGCGATGCCGAAGTCGGAGAGCTTCACCTGCCCGTCCGCGGTGACCAGCATGTTCGAGGGCTTCACGTCCCGGTGCACGATGCCCGTCCTCGTGCGCGGCCGCCAGCGCGTCGGCCGCCTGACCGAGCATCTGGGCCGCCCGGTCCGGGGACAACGGCCCCTCGGCGCGCAGGTAGCCCGAGAGGTTGGTGCCGTCGACGTGCTCCATCACCAGGTACTGCTGGTCGCCGTCCTCGACGAGGTCGTAGACGGCCACGACGTGGGGGTGGCTCAGACGGGCGGCCAACCGCGCCTCGCGCTCGGCGCGCTCGGCCCGCTCGCGGGCGTCGGGGTCCTGGCCGGGCACCGCGCCCAGACGCTTGATCGCCACGGCGCGCCCGAGCATCTCGTCGCGGCCGAGCCAGACGGCGCCCATTCCGCCGCGCCCGATCTCCCGCTCGAGGCGTGTACCTGCCCGCGATCACGCCTGCTCGCACCTCCATGAGCCCGAGGATAAGCGCCGTACACGCTGTCTCCCGCGCCGCCGGGGTGGCGTGGCGGCGGGAACCCGGCTGGCTGGGCCCCGACGCCATGAGGCAGGCTTGGCGTCGTCCGTCGGACCGCGTGTCCGCGACCCCGCGTGCGGAGAAGGCAGCGACGTGAGCATCGACCCGACCCTCCTCGACGACCTCGAGTGGCGCGGCCTCGTCGCGCACTCGACGGACCGCGACGCGCTGCGTGCCGCGCTCGCGGCACGGAGCAGCGTGCCGTTCTACGTCGGCTTCGACCCCACCGCGCCCAGCCTGCACATGGGGCAACCTCGTCCAGATCGCTGACCGCGACGCGCCTGCAGAGCGCCGGCCACACGCCCGTACGCGCTGGTCGGCGGCTGCCACGGGCATGATCGGCGACCCCCGCGACTCCGGGGAGCGCACGCTGAACTCGGCGGAGACCGTGGCCGAGTGGGTGGAGCGCGTCCGCGGGCCCAGGTGGAGCCGTTCCTGACCTTCGAGGGCCAGAACGCCGCCACAGATGGTCAACAACCTCGACTGGACCGAGGGCGTCTCGGCGATCGACTTCCTGCGCGACGTCGGCAAGCACTTCCCGGTCAACCGGATGCTGGCGCGCGACGTGGTGCGCAAGCGGCTCGAGAGCGGCATCAGCTACACCGAGTTCTCCTACGTGCTGCTGCAGTCCATCGACTTCCTCACCTCTACCGCGACCACGGGGTCACCCTCCAGTTCGGCGGTTCCGACCAGTGGGGCAACCTCACCGCCGGTGTCGAGCTCATCCGGCGCGCCGACGGGGGCAAGGTGCACGCCTTCGCGACACCGCTGCTGACCAAGGCCGACGGCACCAAGTACGGCAAGACCGAGGGCGGCGCCCTCTGGCTGGATCCCGAGATGCTCTCGCCCTACGCCTTCTTCCAGTTCTGGCTCAACGTCGAGGACGAGAAGATCGGCGAGCTGCTGCGCGTCTTCACCTTCCTCGACCGCTCCGAGATCGAGGAGCTCGAGGCAGCGCACGCCGAGAAGCCGTTCCTGCGCGCCGGCCAGAAGGCGCTGGCCGAGCACGTGACCACGCCTGGTGCACGGAGCGGACGAGACCGCGCGCATCCAGGCGGCCTCCGCCGCGCTCTTCGGCGGCGGCGACATGCGCGGGCTGAGCCCCGAGACCCTGGGCGCCGCGCTGCGCCGAGGCCGGGCGTGCTGCGCATCGAGACGCGCCGAGGGCGCTGCCGGCCGTGGTCGACCTCCTCGTCGGAGACCGGGCTCGCCAAGAGCAAGGGCGACGCCCGCCGGACCGTCGCGGAGGGCGGCGCCTACGTCAACAACGTGCGCGTCGAGGACCCCGAGCACGTGCCCGGCCCGCGACGACCTGGTCGGCGGCACCTGGCTGGTGCTGCGCAAGGGCAAGAAGAGCTTCAAGGGCGTCGAGGTCGGCTGACGTGGGCGACCGGCGGCAGCTGGCTCTGCCGGGCTCGCCGGCGCGCGCGGCCGGGTCGATGAGCACCCCGCTGCGCGAGTACGTCGAGCACGGCAGCGGCGCCGGGTCACCGCCGCCGAGGCGACCGCGGCCTGGCGGTCGAGCTGCGGCTGCGGCCGCACGTGCTGCGCGACGTCACCGACGTCGACCTGGCCGTCGACCTGCTGGGCCGCCCGAGCCGCGTGCCCTGGGGTGTGGCCCCGACCTCGCTGCAGCGCGCGGTGCACCCCGACGGGGAGGTCGCCACCGCTCGGGCCACGCAGCCGCCGGCGCGGCTGATGGTGGTCTCGAGCAACGCCGGCAGCACCTTCGCCGAGATCGCCGCCACCGGGAGTCGACCTGGTGGCTCCAGGTCTACCTGCCCTCCGACCGGACGCTGGCCGGCCCGCTGCTCGACCGGGCGGTCGAGGCCGGCGCGGCAGCCGTGGTCCTGACCGTGGACACCCCGGTGGTGGCCACCTGGCATCCCACCGGACGGCGCTCATCTGGGACGTCGCCGACCCCGCGTGGACCCGGGTGAACTTCGGCCCCGGGCTACGAGGACCAGCCCGGATCGGAGAAGGCGCTCGACCTGGGACCCCACGACATCGACTGGTTGCGCGACCGCACCGGCCTGCCCGTGGTGGTCAAGGGAGTGCTCCGTGGCGACGACGCCCGGCGCTGCGTGCAGGCCGGAGCGGCCGCCGTCTGGGTGTCCACCCACGGCGGCCGCCAGCTCGACCGAGCCTCAGCACGGCGCAGGCGCTGCCCGAGGTGCGCGCAGCGGTCGGCGCCGAGGCCGAGGTGTACGTCGACGGGGGACTGCGCAACGGGACTCGACGTGCTCACTGCGCTGGCCAGTGGTGCCGACGCGGTCTTCGTCGGCCGACCCGTCCTGCACGCGCTGGTCGAGGGCGAGGCCGGGGTGGCTCGCTGGCACGCCGCGATGAGCGCCGAGACGGTCGAGGCGATGCGCCTGGCGGGCTGCCGCATCGCTCGCCGACACCCGCGACCTCGCTGGCCGGGCCCGTCGACGACGGCTCGAACCGCCCCTGACCTGCACAAACGTCGGATGTGCGCCGCGTCACCCTGATCTCGATTTGGCGTACCGGCGCGAGTTCGCCTAATGTTTTCCATGTCGCCAGGGAGCGGCGGGGAGCAAGACCGGTCTGGTCGGGCTCCCGGCCCCAGGATGACCATCACCTCTTCTCGAGGAGCTGGGAAGATCGAGATGCTTCATGCATCCGGTCGGACCTGAATTCTCGATGAATGATGTGGAAAGCGCCGGAAACGCGGATTTGCGCCGCGAAGATCGGGTCGCTAAGTTTCACCCACAGCCCCGCCGCTGGAGCCGAGAGGTGCAGGACGGTGTGCGTCTGATTCTTGAGAACTCAACAGTGTGTCATAGTCGACGAATTAGTTTGTTATGCCCCGTCGATCATCGGAAGCTCCTTGTGGGTGGATGGTGGTTGATGGTTTCTTTGGTAAGACGATGATTCTGGCAATTGTCAGTTTTGTTCTCTTGTCAGGGGCATCTCTTTTTCTGCATCGGCCTTTTTGGGGTTGGTGTGGTGTTGTTTTTCAACGGAGAGTTTGATCCTGGCTCAGGACGAACGCTGGCGGCGTGCTTAACACATGCAAGTCGAGCGGTAAGGCCCTTCGGGGTACACGAGCGGCGAACGGGTGAGTAACACGTGAGTAATCTGCCCTTCACTTCGGGATAAGCCTCGGAAACGGGGTCTAATACCGGATACGACACAGACCTGCATGGGTTCTGTGTGGAAAGTTTTTCGGTGGGGGATGTGCTCGCGGCCTATCAGCTTGTTGGTGGGGTAATGGCCTACCAAGGCTTCGACGGGTAGCCGGCCTGAGAGGGTGACCGGCCACACTGGGACTGAGACACGGCCCAGACTCCTACGGGAGGCAGCAGTGGGGAATATTGGACAATGGGCGGAAGCCTGATCCAGCAACGCCGCGTGAGGGATGACGGCCTTCGGGTTGTAAACCTCTTTCAGTGGGGACGAAGCGCAAGTGACGGTACCCACAGAAGAAGCACCGGCCAACTACGTGCCAGCAGCCGCGGTAATACGTAGGGTGCGAGCGTTGTCCGGAATTATTGGGCGTAAAGGGCTCGTAGGCGGTTTGTCGCGTCGGGAGTGAAAACACTGGGCTTAACTCGGTGCTTGCTTTCGATACGGGCAGACTAGAGGTATTCAGGGGAGAACGGAATTCCTGGTGTAGCGGTGAAATGCGCAGATATCAGGAGGAACACCGGTGGCGAAGGCGGTTCTCTGGGAATTACCTGACGCTGAGGAGCGAAAGTGTGGGGAGCGAACAGGATTAGATACCCTGGTAGTCCACACCGTAAACGTTGGGCGCTAGGTGTGGGGTCCATTCCACGGATTCCGTGCCGCAGCTAACGCATTAAGCGCCCCGCCTGGGGAGTACGGCCGCAAGGCTAAAACTCAAAGGAATTGACGGGGGCCCGCACAAGCGGCGGAGCATGCGGATTAATTCGATGCAACGCGAAGAACCTTACCTGGGTTTGACATACACCGGAAAGCCGCAGAGATATAGCCCCTTTTAGTCGGTGTACAGGTGGTGCATGGCTGTCGTCAGCTCGTGTCGTGAGATGTTGGGTTAAGTCCCGCAACGAGCGCAACCCTCGTCCTATGTTGCCAGCAGGCCTTCGGGTGTTGGGGACTCATAGGAGACTGCCGGGGTCAACTCGGAGGAAGGTGGGGATGACGTCAAGTCATCATGCCCCTTATGTCCAGGGCTTCACGCATGCTACAATGGCCGGTACAAAGGGCTGCGATCCCGTGAGGGGGAGCGAATCCCAAAAAGCCGGTCTCAGTTCGGATTGGGGTCTGCAACTCGACCCCATGAAGTCGGAGTCGCTAGTAATCGCAGATCAGCAACGCTGCGGTGAATACGTTCCCGGGCCTTGTACACACCGCCCGTCACGTCACGAAAGTCGGCAACACCCGAAGCCGGTGGCCTAACCCCTTGTGGGAGGGAGCCGTCGAAGGTGGGGCTGGCGATTGGGACGAAGTCGTAACAAGGTAGCCGTACCGGAAGGTGCGGCTGGATCACCTCCTTTCTAAGGAGCACACGCCCCGATGTCAGACGCATGTTCTGGCACGTATGGTGGTGTTCACTAGTGGAATCGTCGATGATGTTTCTTCTCACCTGTTGGTGGGGGTTGTCTTAGTACTGTCGTTCATCTCTTCGGGGGTGGGGGGCGTGGAACGGGGGAGCCCATGGATGGGTGGGGGACTGGCACACTGTTGAGCTTTGAGGGATCAGATTCCCCTGGGGCCGGTCTTTGACTGGTTGCGGGGGGTTTGGTTTGCTCTGTGCCTCCTTTGCTCTGCATCTCACTTGTTGGTGGGTGTGGGGGTGTTGGTGGGCTGGTTGTTTGTGAATTGGATAGTGGACGCGAGCATCTGATGCGATGAGCGTGCTTGCCTCTTGTGTGGGGTGGGTGTGTTGGTCGTGTCTTTCTAGATGTGTAATTAAGTCTAGTCTTTGTAGTTTTTGTTGAGTGTTTGTGAGACAAGCTATGAAGGGCACATGGTGGATGCCTTGGCATCAAGAGCCGATGAAGGACGTAGGAGCCTGCGATAAGCCCTGGGGAGTTGGCAACCAAGCTGTGATCCGGGGGTGTCCGAATGGGGAAACCCAGCTGGAGTCATGTCCAGTTACCCGCGCCTGAATATATAGGGCGTGTGGAGGGAACGTGGGGAAGTGAAACATCTCAGTACCCACAGGAAGAGAAAACAAAAGTGATTCCGAGAGTAGTGGCGAGCGAAATCGGATGAGGCCAAACCATGTACATGTGATACCCGGCAGGGGTTGTGTATGTGGGGTTGTGGGACCGTATGGGAGGATCTGCCGGTCTTCCACACAGTAAGAAACTCACGTTGAAGTTGAAGTCCATTGGAAAGTGGCGCCGTAGAGGGTGATAGCCCCGTAAGTGTAAGTCGTGAGCTGTGATGCGGTATCCCAAGTAACACGGAACCCCTGAAATTCCGTGTGAATCTGGCGGGACCACCCGTTAAGCCTAAATACTCCTTGATGACCGATAGCGGACAAGTACCGTGAGGGAAAGGTGAAAAGTACCCCTGGCGGGGAGTGAAATAGTACCTGAAACCATGTGCCTACAATCCGTCGGAGCCTTACTCACACTTTGTGTGATGGGGTGACGGCGTGCCTTTTGAAGAATGAGCCTGCGAGTTTGCGTTGTGTTGCGAGGTTAACCCGTGTGGGGAAGCCGTAGCGAAAGCGAGTCCGAATAGGGCGTCTGAGTAGCACGATCAAGACCCGAAGCGGAGTGATCTATCCATGGGCAGGTTGAAGCGCGGGTAAGACCGCGTGGAGGACCGAACCCACTTAGGTTGAAAACTGAGGGGATGACCTGTGGATAGGGGTGAAAGGCCAATCAAACTCCGTGATAGCTGGTTCTCCCCGAAATGCATTTAGGTGCAGCGTCGCGTGTTTCTTGCCGGAGGTAGAGCACTGGATAGCTAATGGGCCCTACAAGGTTACTGACGTTAACCAAACTCCGAATGCCGGTAAGTGAGAGCGCGGCAGTGAGACTGCGGGGGATAAGCTCCGTAGTCGAGAGGGAAACAGCCCAGACCATCAGCTAAGGCCCCTAAGCGGTGACTAAGTGGAAAAGGATGTGGAGTCGCAGTGACAACCAGGAGGTTGGCTTGGAAGCAGCCACCCTTGAAAGAGTGCGTAATAGCTCACTGGTCAAGTGATTCCGCGCCGACAATGTAGCGGGGCTCAAGTCACCCGCCGAAGCTATGGCATTCATGCGAGCCCAGCATCCCCTCGAGGGGTGTTCAGGTGTGTGGATGGGTAGGGGAGCGTCGTGTCGCGAGTGAAGCGCCGGAGTGATCCAGGTGTGGACGCGACACGAGTGAGAATGCAGGCATGAGTAGCGAATCACGTGTGAGAAACACGTGCGCCGAATGATCAAGGGTTCCAGGGTCAAGCTAATCTGCCCTGGGTAAGTCGGGACCTAAGGCGAGGCCGACAGGCGTAGTCGATGGACAACGGGTTGATATTCCCGTACCGGCAAAGTAGCGCCCATGACGAACCTGGTGATGCTAACCATCTGAAACTCATCGGACCGGACCCTTCGGGGCGAGGCTGGTGAGCGTAGCGTGGGACCCGAACTGGTAGTAGTCAAGCGATGGGGTGACGCAGGAAGGTAGTCCAACCGTACCGATGGTTGTGTACGGCTAAGCATGTAGGGCGTCATCTAGGCAAATCCGGATGGCTGACTTCGATGTCGAGCTTGAGATGTGATGGGGACCCCGTATGGGGGAAGTGGATGATCCTATGCTGTCGAGAAAAACCTCTAGCGAGCTATGCGCCGCCCGTACCCCAAACCGACTCAGGTGATCAGGTAGAGAATACTAAGGCGATCGAGCGAACCACGGTTAAGGAACTCGGCAAAATGCCCCCGTAACTTCGGGAGAAGGGGGGCCCGGAACGTGAACACCCTTGCGGTGGGAGCGGGAAGGGCCGCAGAGACCAGGCCCAAGCGACTGTTTACTAAAAACACAGGTCCGTGCGAAGTTGTAAGACGATGTATACGGACTGACTCCTGCCCGGTGCTGGAAGGTTAAGAGGACCTGTTAGGTGGTAACACCGAAGCGGAGAATTTAAGCCCCAGTAAACGGCGGTGGTAACTATAACCATCCTAAGGTAGCGAAATTCCTTGTCGGGTAAGTTCCGACCTGCACGAATGGAGTAACGACTTGGGCGCTGTCTCAACCGTGGACTCGGCGAAATTGCACTACGAGTAAAGATGCTCGTTACGCGCGGCAGGACGGAAAGACCCCGGGACCTTTACTATAGTTTGGTATTGGTGTTTGGTTCGGCTTGTGTAGGATAGGTGGGAGACTGTGAAGCGCTCACGCCAGTGAGTGTGGAGTCAACGTTGAAATACCACTCTGGTCGTACTAGATGTCTAACCTAGGTCCGTCATCCGGATCAGGGACAGTGCCTGATGGGTAGTTTAACTGGGGCGGTTGCCTCCTAAAGAGTAACGGAGGCGCTCAAAGGTTCCCTCAGCCTGGTTGGCAATCAGGTGGCGAGTGTAAGTGCACAAGGGAGCTTGACTGTGAGACAGACATGTCGAGCAGGGACGAAAGTCGGAACTAGTGATCCGGCGTCGGCATGTGGAAGCGGCGTCGCTCAACGGATAAAAGGTACCCCGGGGATAACAGGCTGATCTTCCCCAAGAGTCCATATCGACGGGATGGTTTGGCACCTCGATGTCGGCTCGTCGCATCCTGGGGCTGGAGTAGGTCCCAAGGGTTGGGCTGTTCGCCCATTAAAGCGGCACGCGAGCTGGGTTTAGAACGTCGTGAGACAGTTCGGTCCCTATCCGCCGCGCGCGCAGGAAACTTGAGAAAGGCTGTCCCTAGTACGAGAGGACCGGGATGGACGAACCTCTGGTGTGCCAGTTGTCCCGCCAGGGGCACGGCTGGTTGGCTACGTTCGGAAGTGATAACCGCTGAATGCATCTAAGCGGGAAGCACGTTTCAAGATGAGGTTTCCCACCGGGTTAACCGGGTAAGGCCCCCAGCAGAACACTGGGTTGATAGGCCGGAGGTGTACAGCAGCAATGCCTAGCCGACCGGTACTAATAGGCCGAGGGCTTGTCTTACACTCGCTCAGCTGAACCTACAAAGTCTCGCGTCCACGAATCCACACACACAGACAACACGTGTATGATCACATGTGAATAATGGCTTGGTAACCAGCCACACCAGACGGTGTACACACCCGTCCGGGCTGGTACCGCAAGAGTTACGGCGGCCATAGCGAAAGGGAAACACCCGGTCCCATCCCGAACCCGGAAGTTAAGCCTTTCAGCGCCGATGGTACTGCAACCGAGAGGTTGTGGGAGAGTAGGACGCCGCCGGACATACACTCCGTAGGGGCCACCGCAAGGTGGCCCCTACGTGCATTTGTCCCCATCCCGTGCAGGGCAGTGAAGGAGCATCACCGTGGCCGAGCAGCGTCGCAACCAGCGTCCCTCCGGCGGTCGTCCCACCGGCGGCGGTCGCCCCTCCAGCCCGCGGTCCGGCGACGCCCGCTCCTCCGAGCGCGGCGGTCGTCCCGACCGCGGCGGTCGCCAGGACGGCCCCCGCAGCGACTCCCGTGGCGATTCACGGAGCGACTCGCGCGGCGGCCCCCGAGGCGACTCACGTAGTGACTCGCGCGGCGATTCCCGCGGGGACTCCCGGGGTCGGTCGGACTCCTCGAGCCGCGGTGGCGCCCCCCGTGCCAAGAAGGCCTACGGCCCCCAGGGCGCCGGTGGTGGTCGGTACGTGGAGAAGGAAGCCCCCCGCTCCGCCGACCAGGCGGTCTACGACGGCCCCGAGCTGCCCGCGGAGATCACCGGCAAGGAGCTCGAGCACAACGTGCTCGCCCAGCTGAAGACCCTGCCCGAGAAGCTGGCCTCCCGCGTGGCCCGCCACCTGGTGGCCGCGGGCGAGCTGATCGACGACGACCCGGAGACGGCCTACCAGCACACGTTGGCCGCGCGCGCTCGCGCGCCGCGCCTCGCCGTCGTGCGCGAGGCGGCGGGGGAGGCGGCGTACGCCGCCGGCCACTACGCCGAGGCGCTCGCCGACCTGCGGGCTGCCAAGCGAATGAGCGGGGCGACCGCCTACCTGCCGATCATGGCCGACTGCCACCGCGCGCTGGGCCAGCCCGAGCAGGCCCTCAAGCTCGCCAAGAGCCCCTCGGTGGCGAACTTCGAGCCCGAGGCCAGGGCCGAGATGACGATCGTGGAGGCCGGTGCGCGCCGGGACATGGGCCAGATGGATGCTGCGCTGCGCACGCTGGAGCTGGCGCCGTTGCAGTCCAAGAGCCGCGCCCCCTGGGTCGTCCGCCTGCGGTACGCCTACGCCGACACCCTCGAGACGGCCGGTCGCACGACTGACGCTCTGGCCTGGTTCCACCGGACCGACGCCATCGACAGCGACGAGCTGACCGACGCCGCGGAGCGGGCCGCGATCCTGGAGAAGACCCAGCGCGACTGAACCAGCGCGACTGAACGGGGTCGAACGGCGGGGTGAGGTCAGGGCGCGACCACGGCGAGGACCGCCTTGGTCCCTGCCCGGCTGCGGCCCCAGCGCGGGCCCTCGCGGAAGGCGACGGTGGCCAGGTCGATGTAGACGGCGCCCGGCTCGCTCGCGACGGCCTTGACGATCAGCGAGTCACCGGCCCGCAGGGTCGCCCCGGCCGGGTCGACCAGCTCCCGGCAGAACGGCGCGGGATCGGTGGTGACGCCGATCGAACCGCCGCGGCACAGCACCGGCTCGAGCGTGACGTCCACCGTGGAGTCGGCTCGAAGGTGCACCCCGGCCACGTCCAGCGTCCGCCCGAAGTCCTCAGGTGTGGTCCACACCCCGACGTAGACCGGACGCCCGGCTGTCGTGGTGGCGGTGACATGGCCCTCGGCGGTCGGGAGCGGGGGCGGGTTGGTGACGAACCACCAGATGAGCAGTGCTGCCGTGACGACGAGCAGCGACAGGACGGCGCGGGTCAGCACCCGGCCGCGGACCACGCCGAGCCCCGACGTGCTGCTGGACTCCGGCATGCCCGGAGCCTAGGGCATGGCAGGCGTCCCCCGGCGTCATGTAGAACTTGTTCTCGTTTTGCTGGCATCATGCCGCCATGAACGTCAAGCGACCGACCCTCGAAGGCAGCGTGGCAGTCCGGGACGGGCGCCGGCTGAGCTTCGCCGAGCACGGGGCGCCTCGGGGCCTCCCGATCGTGTGGATGCACGGCACCCCGGGTGCCCGGAGGCAGATCCCGCTGGAGGCGCGTCGCTTGGCGCAGGAGCAGGGCCTGCGCCTCATCGGCGTGGACCGCCCGGGGATCGGGTCGTCGACCCCGCACCTCTACCCCCACCTCCTCGACTGGACCGAGGACCTCGCCCTGCTGCTGGACGCGCTGGGCGTCGACACCTTCCACCTCGTCGGGATGTCGGGCGGGGGCCCGTACGTGCTCGCGGCGGGCGCCGCCATGCCGGAGCGGGTCCACGGTGTCGCCGTGCTCGGAGGGGTCGCCCCCACCACGGGTCCGGACGCGGCCGAGGGTGGTCCCATCCAGCTGGCGATGCGGCTGGCGCCCCTGATCGCGGTGGGCCGGGTGCCGCTGGGCGTGGTGGTGAACCAGCTCATCCGGGTCGTGCGGCCGGTGGCCGGGTCCTGCGTCGACCTGTACGCCGTCTTCCAGCCTCCGGGCGACAGGACGCTGCTGGCGCGCCCGGACTTCCGCGCGATGTTCATCGACGACATCCTCAACGGCAACCGGTTCCAGTCGTCCGCGCCGCTCAGCGACCTGTTGCTGTTCTGCCGGGACTGGGGCTTCGCGCCCGCGGACGTGCAGGTGCCGGTGCACTGGTGGCACGGGTCCGACGACCACATCGTGCCGCTGCGCCACGGACAGCACGTCGTGGACCGGCTGCCGGACGCGACGATGACGGCGATGGAGGGCCAGTGCCACCTCGGTGGGCTGGGCAACGTGGAAGAGATGCTCACCGCGCTCGTCGAGCTGGGTCCACGCCGACGTGGGCTGGTCAAGGCTCCGGCCTGACCGTTCCGCGGGCGGGGACTGGTGCTCGGGCGCCTCATGGGCCACAATGGTCCCAAACCACATACGTGTCACTCGATCTTTCGACACTCCTGATGAGGCCGCTGGGGAAGGCGTACCTCGCGCCGGAGATGAAGGAGGTCACGGTGACCGCAACGACTGCCACCCGCACCGCGACGAGGGGCGTGTTCTACGTCCACTCAGCGCCCTCCGCGCTGTGCCCCCACATCGAGTGGGCCGTCGGCGGTGTCCTCGGCATGCCCGTCAGCCTGGACTGGACGCCGCAGCCCGCCCAGAGCGGCAGCTACCGGGCCGAGCTCTCCTGGAGCGGCGCTGTCGGCTCGGCCGCGTCGGTCGCCTCGGCGCTGCGTGGCTGGAACCAGCTGCGCTTCGAGATGACCGAGGAGCCGAGCCCCGGCGTGGAGGGCTCGCGCTACTCCTACACCCCCGAGCTCGGCGTCTACCACGCCGTGACCGGGCTGCACGGGGACATCATGATCCCCGAGGACCGGCTCAAGGCCGCGGTGGTCAAGGCGGCCCTGGGCGACACGACGCTGCTCGTCGAGATCGACCGCCTCCTGGGCAAGCCCTGGGACGACGAGCTGGAGACCTTCCGCCACGCCGGTGACGGCGCCCCGGTGCGGTGGCTGCACCAGGTGGTGTGACCGCGCGCCTGCCCTGAGGTGACGTGCCGGCCCCGGACGGGGTCGGCAACATCTCTGCGTACATGACAGGTCTCCCGATGGTTGCTCCGCGCGAACCGGATGGCCGCGGGCGCGCGCTACGCGGCAGATCCGCGCGGTTGGCGGAGCGTCAGCAACCGGACGCAGGGTGGACACGGTTGCCGGGCAACCGCCGCGGCGGCAGCGGATCGTAGTCAAACGTGCACAACGGCGCCAGCGCACGCCGGGTTCCCGCACAGGACGGGGCTCCTGCCGGCGGGCGACACCGTTGTGCACGTTTGACTACGCGGCGCGATGTGCGGGCTCGGCAGATCCGGCAACCAGCGTTGCCCTGAGGGGCACCCGGTCAGAGCGGGATGTTGCCGTGCGCGCCCCGGCGCACGCCGACGCTCTGCACCTCGTCGTCGAAGGCCCGTGCGATCGCCGAACGGGTCGCCGACGGCTCGACGACCTCGTCCACGACACCGATCTCGACCGCCTTGTCCACGCCGCCCGCGATCCGCTCGTGCTCGGCGGCCAGCTCGGCCTCGAGCTGCGGGCGGATCTCGGGGGACACCTCGGCCAGCTTGCGGCGGTGCAGGACGCGGATGGCGGCCACCGCTCCCATCACCGCGACCTCGGCGCCGGGCCAGGCGAAGACCTTGGTCGCGCCGAGCGAGCGTGCGTTCATGGCGATGTAGGCGCCGCCGTAGGTCTTGCGGGTCACCAGCGTCACGCGCGGCACCACGCACTCCCCGAAGGCGTGCAGCAGCTTGGCGCCGCGTCGTACGACGCCGTCCCACTCCTGGCCGACGCCGGGCAGGTAGCCGGGCACGTCGACCAGCACGATGAGCGGGATGCCGAACGCGTCGCACATCCGCACGAACCGGCTGGCCTTCTCGGCCGACAGCGAGTCCAGGCAGCCGCCCAGGCGCAGCGGGTTGTTGGCGACCACACCGACGGTGCGACCGCCGAAGCGGCCCAGGGCGGTGACGATGTTGGGGGCCCACCGGGCGTGCAGCTCCTGCACGGTGCCCTCGTCGAGCACCTGCTCGACGAGCGGGTGCACGTCGTAGGCGCGCTTCTTGGACTCGGGCAGCACGGCGGCCAGGTCGCGGTCCTCCACGTCGGCGACGCGCAGGCTGCCCTGGGCGCCGAGCAGGGTGGCGATGGTGCGCGCCCGCTGGAGCGCCTCCTCCTCGGAGTCGGTCAGCACGTGCACCACGCCCGAGCGTCGGCCGTGCGGCTCGGGGCCGCCCAGGCGCAGCATGTCGACGTCCTCGCCGGTCACCGAGCGCACGACGTCGGGCCCGGTGACGAAGATCCGCCCCTCGGGCCCCAGGATGACGACGTCGGTGAGCGCCGGGCCGTACGCCGCGCCGCCGGCCGCCGGCCCGAGGACCACCGAGACCTGGGGGATGCGGCCCGAGGCCTGGGTCATCACCTGGAAGATCCGACCCACGGCGTGCAGGCTCAGGACGCCCTCGGCCAGCCGCGCCCCGCCGGAGTGCCACAGCCCGATGATCGGGACCCGGTCGGTCAGGGCGCGGTGGTAGGCGTCGACCACGACGCGGCACCCGAGGTCGCCCATGGCCCCGCCCATGACCGTGGCGTCGGAGCAGAAGGTCACGACGGGCGTGCCCTCGACCGTGCCGACCGCCGCGAGCATGCCCGAGTCGTCATCGGGGGTGATGAGCTCCATCGAGCCCTCGTCGAGCAGCGCCCGCAGCCGGTGCACGGGGTTGCGGGGGTCCTGCTCGCGGGGGAGCTTCTGGGGCTTGGCGGGGGCGGGGGCGGTGGTCACGTGAGGGTGGTCTCCTGGTCTCAGACGCTGCCGAAGGCGACCGCGACGTTGGCGCCGCCGAAGCCGAACGAGTTGTTGAGCGCCACGATGTCGCCCGCAGGCAGGTCGCGTGGGGTGGTGGCGATGTCGAGGTCGACGGCCGGGTCCTGGTCGTCGAGGTTGATGGTCGGCGGGGAGATGCGGTGCTGGAGGGCCAGCACCGTCGCGACCGCCTCCACGGCGCCGGCGCCGCCGAGCAGGTGCCCGGTCATGGACTTGGTGGAGGTCACCACCACGTCGCTGACGTGGGCGCCGAGGGTGGCGTGCAGCATCAGGCCCTCCGCGATGTCGCCCTGAGGGGTGGAGGTGGCGTGCGCGTTGACGTGCTTGACGTCGGCGGGGTCGACGCCGCCCTCGTGCAGGGCCCGGGCGATGGCGCGGGTGCCGCCGCGCCCGCGGGGATCGGGCTGGGCGATGTCGTGGCCGTCGGCGGTGACGCCGGCGCCGAGGACGGTGGCGTAGATCCGGGCACCGCGCGCCAGCGCGTGCTCCTCGGACTCCAGCACCAGGGCGCCCGAGCCCTCGCCGAGCACGAAGCCGTCGCGAGCGGTGTCCCAGGGTCGCGAGACCGTCGTGGGGTCGGCGTCGTTCTTCGACAGCGCCATCATGTTCGCGAACGCGGCGATGTTGAGCGGGTGGATGGCGGCCTCGGTGCCGCCGGCGAGCACCACGTCGGCGCGGCCGAGCCGGATCTGGTCCACGGCCAGCGAGATCGCCTCGTTGCCCGAGGCGCACGCCGAGACGGGCGTGCTCGCGAAGGCGCGAGCACCGAACGTCAGGCTGATGTTGGCCGCAGGCGCGTTGGGCATCAGCATCGGGACCGCGAGCGGGGAGACCCGACGCGGGCCCTTCTCGAGCAGCAGGTCGTAGTTGCTGAGCAGCGTCGTGACGCCACCGATGCCGGAGGCGAAGGCGACACCGACGCGGTCGCCGTCGAGACCCTCCGCGTCGTTCAGTCCGGCGTCGGCCCAGGCCTCGGTGGCCGCGACCATGGCGAGCTGGGTGGAGCGGTCCCACCGACGGGCCTTGACGCGCTCGAGGACCCCCGCGGGGTCGACCGCCGCCGAGCCGGCGATGCGCACCGGCAGGGTCTCGGCCCAGTCCTGGGTCAGCGGTCGGACGCCGGAACGTCCGTTGACGAGTGCGTCCCAGGTGCTGGGGACGTCCCCTCCGACCGGGGAGGTGACCCCGAGACCGGTGACGACGACTCGCTTCGACGACATGCGTGGGTGTCCTTACGTGGAGGGCGGTGGCGGGTGCGGGGGTGGAGTGAGGGGCGTCGGCGGCCGCCGCAGCGGCCGCCGACGAGCAGGCTCAGGCCTGGGCGCGCTCGATGAACGCGACGGCGTCGCCGACGGTCTTGAGGTTCTTGACCTCGTCGTCGGGGATCGAGACGCCGAACTTCTCCTCGGCGGCCACGACGACCTCGACCATGGACAGCGAGTCGACGTCGAGGTCGTCGACGAAGGACTTGTCGAGCTGGACGTCGCTGGTGTCGACGCCGGCGACCTCGTTGACGATCTCGGCGAGGTCGGTGCGGATCTCTTCGGTGGTGGCCATGTGTTCGGCTGTCTCCTGTTTCTCGTGGGTGTGCTGCGGCGGGTCGTGCGGGTCGTGCGGGTGGTGCGGGTGGTGCGGTCGGTGCTCGAGCCGGCTGGCTCAGGGCAGGACGACGACCTGGGCGGCGTACGCCAGGCCGGCGCCGAAGGCGATGAGGAGTGCGGTGTCACCGGAGCGGGCCTCGCCGTCGGCGATCATCCGGTCCAGGGCCAGCGGGACGGAGGCCGCCGAGGTGTTGCCCTGGTGGACGATGTCGCGGGCGATGGCCACCGTGTCGGGCAGCTTCATCGCGCGCGCCATGGTGTCGGTGATGCGGTTGTTGGCCTGGTGCGGCACGAAGCAGTCGAGGTCCTCGACCCCCAGACCGGCGCGGTCGAGCGCCTCGAGGCCGGTCTTGGCCATCTGGAAGGACGCCCAGCGGAAGACGCTGTTGCCCTGCATCACCAGGTGCGGCATCCGGGGCTCCTCGGAGGCCAGCACGTCGCGCCAGTCCTCGCGGGAGCGGATCAGGTCGTACTGCTCGCCGTCGGAGCCCCAGACGACCGGTCCGATGCCGGGCTCCTCGCTCGGGCCCACCACGGCGGCGCCGGCACCGTCGGCGAAGATGAAGGCGGTGCCGCGGTCGGTGGGGTCGGTCTGCTCCGAGAGCCGCTCGGAGCCGATGACCAGCACGTGCTGGGCGCTCCCGCCCCGCACCATGTCGGCGGCCAGCGACATGGCGTGGCAGAAGCCGGCGCAGGCGGCGGAGATGTCGAAGGCTGCGGCGTGGTCGGTGCCGAGGTCGTGGGCGACGAGGGTGGCCAGGGCCGGGGTCTGCATCAGGTGGCTCACGGTGGCGACGACGACGACGTCGATCTGCGCGGCCTCGACGCCCGAGCGCTCCAGGGCCTGTCGGGCGGCGGCGACCGTCATCATCCGCAGCGTCTCCTCGTCGGTGGCCCAGCGGCGCTCCTCGATGCCGGAGCGCTGGCGGATCCACTCGTCGGTGGAGTCGATGCCCTCGACGACCTCGGAGTTCGGGACGACGCGGGACGGCCGGTAGGCGCCGATCCCGAGGATGCGGGCGTGCGGTGCGCCGGTGGAGGCGTGGATGGTGGCCATCAGACGGCTCCCTCGGGGTGCAGGCGCAGCAGCGGCTGGCCGGGGGAGACGAGGTCGCCGTCCTCGACGAGCCACTCGACCACCTGCCCGCCGTGCGCGGCGGTCACGCTCACGCGGTCGCGGGTGCTGGCGACGTCGCCGACCACTGCGCCGGCGTCGAGGACCGTGCTGGCGGCGGCCTGCTCGGAGCGGTGGAAGGTGCCCTTGCCCGGCGACACCACCACCCGCCACGTCGGGGTGAGGTTCGAGTCCGGCGGACTCACCGTGCTTGTCGCAGAACGCGCGCGCGTCGTCGAGCTGGTCGGGGGTCTTGAGGGCGAAGGTCTCCACGCCCTTGAGGGCACGCTTCGCGATGCCGGTCAGGGTGCCGGCCGGCGGCATCTCGAGGATGCCGGTGACCCCGAGGTCCTCCATGGCCTCCAGGCACAGGTCCCACCGCACCGGGTGCGCGATCTGGCCCACGATGCGCCGCAGGACCTCGCGGCCGTCGTGCACCACCTGGCCGTCGCGGTTGGAGATGACCCGGGTGCGGGGGTCGTGGGTGGAGACCGACCCGGCGAGCGCACCGAGGTGCGCCACGGCCGGCTCCATGTGCTGGGTGTGGAAGGCGCCGGCGACCGGGAGCGGCATCAAGCGGGCCTTGGTGGGCGGGTCGGCCTGGAAGGCGGCGAGCTGCTCGAGCGTCCCGGCGGCCACGACCTGGCCGGGACCGTTGTCGTTGGCCGCGGTGAGGCCGTGCTCGGCGATCCGGGCCAGGACCTCCTCGCGGTCGCCGCCCAGCACGGCGGTCATGCCGGTGGGGGTCACGGCGGCGGCGCGGGACATGGCCAGGCCACGCTCGCGCACCAGCACCATCGCCTGCTCGGCGGTGATGACGCGGGCGCCGGCTGCGGCGCCGATCTCCCCGACGCTGTGGCCGGCGACGGCGCCGATCCGCTCGAAGGCGTCCCCGGGGTGGGGGAAGAGCTCGCAGCGCGGCGACCAGACCCGTGGCGACCAGCAGCGGCTGTGCCACCTCGGTGGCCCGGATCGCGTCGGCGTCGGCCTGGGTGCCGTAGTGGACGAGGTCCAGCCCGGCGACGGTGGAGAGCCACTCGAAGCGGCGGGCGAAGGCCGGGTCCTCGAGCCAGGGGGTGAGGAAACCGGGAGTCTGGGCTCCCTGACCGGGAGCGACGATGACGAGCACGAGTCCACTGTGCCTCAGCCGGTCTCTCCACCCCGAGGTGCTGGCGGCCATGATTCGGTCGCGATTGTTGTGGGTTTCCCACAAAGGCCCCGGACCGGCGGCCTATCCGTCGGCGGAGCGGCCGGACTGGCGGCCGAGGACCAGCGCGATCTGCAGCGTGAACGCGTCACGACCCACCGTGGGGTCCAGTCCGACGAGGTCGCTGACCTGGCGCAGCCGGTAGCGCACCGTGTTGGCGTGCACGTACAGGGCGCGGGCCGTGGCCTCGATGGAGGTGCCGGACTCGAAGTACCCGGTCAACGTGTCCGTGAGGGTGCCGCGCGAGCGCAGCAGCGGCACGTAGACCTCCTCGACGAGGTGACGACGCGCATGGCCGTCGCCGCCCAGGACCCGCTCGGGGAGCAGCTCGTCGGTGCGCACCGGGCGGGGCGCGCCGGGCCACCCGGCCGCGACCCGGTGGGCGGAGACGGCCGCCCGGGCGGAGAGGTGCGCATCGGCCAGCCCGTCGGCGACCGGGCCCACGACCACCGGACCGTCGCCGAACACGTCCAGCGACGTTCTCGGCGGCGGCACGGGGGTCGTCCACGCCGCCCAGCAGCAGGACCAGGCGGTCACCCTGCACCGCACCCAGGGCGTCCATGCCCGCGGCGTGCGCCATCCGGCGAGCCTCCTCGAACAGGTCGGTCCCGGTGCGCCGCGCCGGCACGCCGCCCAGCACCACGACCACCCGGCCGCGACCGCGCCAGCCCAGGGCGCTGGCGCGCGAGGCGATCGTCTCGTCGGCCTCGGCCCGCAGCACGGCGTCGACCACGAGCGCCTCCAGGCGGGCGTCCCAGGCGCCGCGGGACTCGGCGGCCCGGGCGTAGACCTGCGCCGTCGCGAAGGCCACCTCACGGGCGTAGCGCAGCACCGCGCCGTGGACCTGCGCGGCGTCCTCGGGCTCGATGAGCGAGTCCACACTCGTCTCGATGACCTCGATCGTGAGCCGGACCAGGTCGACGGTCTGCTGGAGGCTGATCACACCGGCCAACGCACGAGGCGCCGCCCCGAACACCGAGGAGGCCAGGGCGCTCTCGCCCGACGGCGCGCTGTCACCGTCCTCGGCGTACCAGCCCACGAAGTGGCGGACACCCGCCTGGACGATCAGGCCGACCCACGAACGGTGCTCCGCGGCCAGGTCGCGGAACCACGGCAGCGTGGTCTCCATGCGGGCCGTGGCCGCGGTGCTCAGCGCGCCCGTCGAGCGCAGGAGCGTCTGGGCGGCGCGGGTGCGCGACGCAGGAGCGGGACCGGCCACGTGGCCAGGTTAGTCGGCGGCGGTCCGGGAGCGGGTCGCCGTAGGTCAAGTTTGCGGCCCAAAACGATGGGAAGCCTTACCTGCAACGAGATTCTGCGACATGGTGACCCGGTCACGATGCTCGCCACGACAGGAGGAACGGTGCCCCCCAGCCGTCACGACGTCCAGTACGCCACCGTGCACGGGCACCGACGTGCCTACGTCAAGGTGGGCCAGGGCCCCGTCCTGCTCCTCCTGCACGGCCTCGGGTGCGACCACACGACCTGGTCGCCGGTCATCGACGGGCTGGCCCGGCGCTACACCGTCATCGCTCCCGACCTGCTCGGGCACGGGCTCTCGGACAAGCCGCGCGCCGACTACAGCGTCGGCGGCTACGCGAACGGCATGCGCGACCTGCTCACGGTGCTGGGCATCGACAAGGTCACCGTCGTGGGGCACAGCTTCGGCGGCGGCATCGCCATGCAGTTCGCCTACCAGTTCCCCGAGCGCACCGAACGCCTCGTCCTGGTCGCCTCCGGTGGCCTGGGCCCCGAGGTCTCGCCGGCCATCCGTGCGATCACCACACCTGGCTTCCACCAGGTCATGGGACTGCTCACGCTGCCCGGCGTGCGCCACCTCGGCGTCGCCGGCCTGCGCCGGCTGGCCGCCCTGCCGACGTCCGCGACCCGCGACCTCGCCGAGGTCGCCGACATCTACGACTCGTTCAAGGACCCGCACGCGCGCGCGGCGATCCGGCACGTGGTGAGCGCCGTCGTGGACTGGAAGGGCCAGATCGTCACCATGGCCGACCGGGCCTATCTGACCCAGGCCATGCCGATGTGCGTGGTGTGGGGCCGCAACGACCAGGTCATCCCGGTGCGGCACGCCAACAACGCCGCCGTGCTGGCGCCGGGGGCGCGCGTCGAGGTGATCCCCAACTGCGGCCACTTCCCGCACAAGGACCACCCCGAGCGCTTCGCGAAGATCGTGCACGACTTCGTGCGCAGCACCCAGCCCGCGAGCTACTCGCGGTCCCGCTGGCGTCGACTGCTCGACGCACCGGCGCTCCGGCCGGAGCCGTGGCCCCCGCCGCGCCTGCGCTGCAGCTCGCCGAGGCTGCGCCGGGCGCCTGACGCCCGGCGCACGCCTCAGGCGTCGCCGCCCTCCTGCTCGACCCCGCGCACAGCCGTGGGGTCGTCGATGCGGTACTGCTCGAAGGCCTTGACGACCTGGGCGGGGTCGATCTCGCCGGCGTCGGCGAGCGCCTGGAGCGCGCGCACCACGACGGACTCGGCGTCGATGTTGAAGAAGCGTCGGGCCGCCGGCCGGGTGTCGGCGAAGCCGAAGCCGTCGGCACCCAGGCACGCAGTAGTCGCCGGGCACCCAGCGCGCGATCTGCATCGGCACCGCCGTCATGTAGTCGCTGACCGCGACGAACGGGCCGTCGTGACCGCCGAGCTTGGTGGTGACGTACGGCGTGCGCGGCTCGGCGCCGGGGTTGAGGAGGTTGTGGTCCTCAGCGGCCACGGCCTCGCGGGCCAGCTCGTTCCACGAGGTCACCGACCACGTGTCGGCCTGCACGCCCCACTCCTCGGCGAGCATCTCGCGCGCCCGCTCGACCCACGGGAAGCCGATGCCGGAGGCCATCAGCTGCACGCGCGGCCCCTCGCCCTCGGCGGTGGAGACCTTGTGCACGCCCTTGAGGATGCCCTCGACGTCGACGTCGTCGGGCTCGCGCGGCTGCGGGGTCGGCTCGTTGTAGACGGTGACGTAGAAGATCACGTTCTCGCCGTCGGGGTGCTGCTCGGTCGAGCCGTACATCCGCTCGAGGCCCGAGCGCATGACGTGCGAGACCTCGTAGGCGAAGGCGGGGTCGTAGTGCACGACGGCCGGGTTGGTGGCGGCCAGCAGGGGAGAGTGTCCGTCGGCGTGCTGCAGGCCCTCCCCGGTCAGGGTGGTGCGACCTGCCGTGGCTCCGATGAGGAAGCCCCGGGCCAGCTGGTCGGCCATCGCCCAGATCGAGTCGCCGGTGCGCTGGAACCCGAACATCGAGTAGAACATGTAGAACGGGATCATGTGCTCGCCGTGCGTGGTGTACGACGACCCCGCGGCGGTGGCCGAGGCCATCGCGCCCGCCTCGGAGATCCCCTCGTGCAGCAGCTGGCCCTGCTGGGACTCCTTGTAGGCGAGCAGCAGCCTGCGGTCGACCGACTCGTAGAGCTGGCCCGCGGGGTTGTAGACCTTGGCCGACGAGAACATCGAGTCCATGCCGAAGGTGCGGTACTCGTCGGGCGCGATCGGGACCAGGCGCTGGCCGATCTCGGGGTCCTTCATCCAGTCGCGCAGCAGCCGGACGACGGCCATCGTGGTGGCGATGGAGTTCTTGCCCGAGCCCTGCTTGAGCTCGGCGTAGACCTTGTCGCCGGGCAGCTTGAGGGCCTTGGCGCGGTTGACCCGGCGCGGCACGGCCCCACCGAGGGCGGCGCGGCGCTCCATCATGTAGCGGATCTCCGGGGCGTCGGCGCCGGGGTGGAAGAACGGCGCTGCGCCGGTCTCCTCGTAGGAGCGCTCGAGGTCGCGGTCGGAGATCGGCAGGTAGAGCCGGTCCCGGAACTTCTTGACGTCGGCCTGGGTCAGCTTCTTCATCTGGTGGGTGGCGTTCTTGCCCTCCAGGGCGTCGATCGTCCAGCCCTTCACCGTGTGCGCCAGGATCACCGTCGGCTGGCCGACGTGCTTGGTGGCGGCGTCGAAGGCGGCGTACACCTTGCGGTAGTCGTGACCGCCGCGCGGCAGCTTCTGGATCTGGCGGTCGCTCATGTGCTCGACCATCTGGCGCAGCCGCGGGTCGCTGCCGAAGAAGCTGTCGCGCACGTAGCCGCCGTCCTCGACCGAGTAGGTCTGGAACGCGCCGTCGGGGGTGGTGTTCATCTGGTTGACCAGCACGCCGTCGACGTCGCGGGCGAGCAGGTCGTCCCACTCGCGGCCCCACACGACCTTGATGACGTTCCATCCGGCGCCGCGGAACTGGGACTCGAGCTCCTGGATGATCTTGCCGTTGCCGCGCACCGGGCCGTCGAGCTGCTGGAGGTTGCAGTTGATGACCCAGGTCAGGTTGTCGAGCTCCTCGCGGGCAGCGACACCGATGGCGCCCAGCGACTCGGGCTCGGCCATCTCACCGTCGCCGAGGAAGGCCCAGACGTGCTGCTGCGAGGTGTCCTTGAGCCCGCGGTGGTGCAGGTAGCGGTTGAAGCGGGCCTGGTAGATGGAGTTGATGCCGGTCAGGCCCATCGAGACCGTGGGGAACTCCCAGAAGTCCGGCATCAGGCGCGGGTGGGGGTACGACGGCAGGCCGGCGCCGGCGCCGTGCTGGACCTCCTGGCGGAACCGGTAGAGCTGCTGCTCGTCGAGCCGGCCCTCGAGGTAGGCGCGGGCGTAGACCCCGGGGGAGCCGTGGCCCTGGATGTAGATCTGGTCGCCGCCGCCGGGGGCGTCCTTGCCCTGGAAGAAGTGGTTGAAACCGACCTCGTACAGGCTCGCCGAGGACTGGTAGGTGGCGATGTGTCCGCCGACCTCGAGCCCCTTGCGGTTCGCGCTGGAGACCATGACGGCCGCGTTCCAGCGGATGAAGGCTCGGATGCGGCGCTCGGTCTCCTCGTCGCCGGGGAACCACGGCTCGCGCTCGGGCGGGATGGTGTTGATGTAGTCGGTGCTGCGCAGCGCCGGCACGCCGACCTGGGTCTCGCGAGCGCGCTCCAGCAGGCGCAGCATCACGTAGCGCGCCCGGTCGCGGCCGCGCTCGGCGAGCATCGAGTCGAAGGAGTCGATCCAGTCCTGGGTCTCCTCCGGGTCGATGTCCGGCAGCTGCGTGGGCAGTCCCTCGTGGATGACCGTCCGGGTCGCGCTGACGCGCGTCGCGGGGGAGGCCTCGGAGGTCGGCGCCGGATTGCCTGTCACGGTGGAAGAGTCGTCGGTCACGCTTCCATCGTGGCACGCGATTCTGGGAACCGAAATCTACCCGTCGGTATGTCCTGTATGCGGGCGGCGCCGTCCTGCAGCCGGGTCCGCCGACCCGGTGCGGGTCGCCGGACGGGGGCGGGAGAGGCGCCCGCGGTCCCGCGGAGGTCCGCGAGAGGTTGCGTCGCTGGGCCAACTCCGCTGGACTGTCCCACGACCTGCGGTGCGGTACCGCGGGCGTGACGGTGACGTGGAGGTCTTAGTGAGCTCGACCGCGGGTGGCGGGTCCACCCAGACAGGCACCCCCTCAGGACCGGCCGAACGACTCGGCCTGGCCCAGGGGATGGTGGTCCAGGAGCTCGGCTGGGACAACGACACCGATGACACGCTGCGCGTGGCCATCGAGGATGCGATCGACGCCGACATGGTCGACGGCGACTACGGGAACGTGGTCGACGCGGCGCTGCTCTGGTACCGCAACGACGACGGTGACCTGGTCGATGCGCTCGTCGACGCCCTCACCGACCTCGTCGGCGGCGGCGTCATCTGGCTGCTCACCCCGCGCATCGGCCGCCCCGGCTCGGTCGACCCCGCCGACATCGCCGAGGCAGCTCCCATCGCCGGGTTGGCGCAGACGACCACCGCGACGGTGAGCAAGGACTGGGCCGCTACGCGGCTGGAGACGCCCAAGACCCCTGGCTGAGCCCGACCGCTCGCACTCCTCCAGGCCCCTCCACGGCTCCTGCCGCCACACCGGAACCTCGGCGTCGCGGCGGTGCCCCGTCAGATCGGACGTCCCGTGATCGCCAAGCTCCTCTCCGGCGCGGGCACCGCCGGCACCAGTCTCCGGGTGCTGGCCCGGGCCGGCGTGCTGCGGCCCTACCCGCCGACGACGCTGCTGCGCCTGGCCCGGATCCTGCGGGACTGGGGCACCGGGCCCGCCGGCGGGTTCATGTCCCTGGCGGCGCGGGCCCCGGAGGCGGTCGGGGTCGTCGACGAGCTGGGCGAGCTGACCTGGAGCGAGCTGCACCGACGCTCCAACGCCCTGGCCAGGGCGCTGCGCGAGCAGGGGGTCGGTGAGGGCGACGCGATCGCGCTGATGTGCCGCAACCACCGTTTCTTCCTCGACGCGACCTGCGCCGGCGCCAAGCTCGGGGCCGACGTGCTCTACCTCAACACCGCCTTCGCGGGCCCGCAGCTCGTCGAGGTGCTCGAGCGCGACCGCCCGGTCGTGGTGGTCCACGACCAGGAGTTCGGACCCCTGCTCGACGACGCCGCCGACGTGCAGCGCATCGTGGCCTGGGTCGACGACGACCGCGACCTGCCTGCCGGGGCGAGCACGCTCGAGCAGCTGGTGGCGCGCCACGACGACGCCGACCTCGACCCGCCGGGTCGCCACGGCCGGACGGTCATCCTGACCTCGGGCACCACGGGCACGCCCAAGGGCGCCCCACGCAGCGAGGCCGGGATCGACGCCGCCGTCGCCCTCCTCTCCGCGATCCCGTTGCGGCACGGGTGGCGCACCCACGTCGCGGCGCCGCTGTTCCACACCTGGGGCTTCGCGCACATGGCCATGGCGATGCTGCTGGGCTCCACCCTGGTGCTGCGTCGGCGCTTCGACCCCGAGGCCACGCTCCGCACGATCGCCGACGAGGGCTGCCAGAGCGTCGTGGTCATCCCGGTGATGCTCCAACGGATCCTGGCGCTGCCCGAGGACGTCCTCGCGGCCCACGACCTCTCCCGCGTGGAGGTGGTCGCCTCGTCCGGCTCCGCGCTCCCCGGCGACCTGGCCCTGACGTGGATGGATCGCTTCGGCGACCACCTGTACTCCACCTACGGGTCCACCGAGGTCGCCTACGCCGCGGTCGCCGGACCCGTCGACCTGCGTGAGGCACCCTCGACGGCCGGGCGGGCGCCGTACGCGACGGTGCTGAAGGTCCTCGACGAGACCGGCGCCGAGGTGGCGGCGGGGGAGTCGGGGCGGATCTTCGTCGGCAACGGCATGCTCTTCGAGGGCTACACCGGCGGTGGGTCCAAGGAGGTCGTCGACGGGCTGATGTGCACCGGCGACGTCGGCCGGCTGGGCGAGGACGGCCGGCTCTACGTCGAGGGTCGCGACGACGACATGATCGTCTCCGGGGGCGAGAACGTCTTCCCGCAGGAGGTCGAGGACTGCATCGCGCGCCACGACGACGTCGTGGAGGTCGCGGCCGTCGGCGTCGACGACGACGACTTCGGCAAGCGGCTGCGTGCCTTCGTGGTCGTGCGCGCCGGCGCGGAGCTGGACCAGGACGGTGTGCAGACCTGGGTCAAGCAGCAGCTGGCCCGCTACAAGGTGCCGCGCGACGTGGTGTTCCTCGACGAGCTGCCCCGCAACGCCACCGGCAAGGTCCTCAAGCGCGAGCTGACGAGCGCCGACCGCCACGACCAGAAGCAGGACGAGGACGCATGACCGAGCACGGCCTGACCCTGGGCGGCCCCGCCCCCGACTTCACGCTGCGCGACCAGTTCGGCCAGGACGTGACGCTGTCGTCGTACATCGGATCGAAGGCCGTCGCGATCCTCTTCTACCCCTTCGCCTTCTCGGGCGTGTGCACCAGCGAGATGGCCGAGGTGCGCGACCGGCTCGCCGAGTTCATGACCTTCGACACCGAGGTCCTCGCGATCTCGTGCGACCCGATGTTCTCGCTGCGCGCCTGGGCCGACTCCGACGGCCTGAACTTCCCGCTGCTCTCGGACTTCTGGCCGCACGGTGCGGTGACCCGCGCCTACGACGTCTTCGACGAGTCACGGGGTGCCCCGCGCCGCTCCTCGTACGTCGTCGACAAGGAGGGGCTGGTGCGCTGGGCGGTGCACAACAACAACCCTGAGGGCCGGGACCTCGACGAGCACCTGCGCCAGCTCACCGCCCTGGCCTGAGTCGGCGAGGAGGGCCCCGGCGCGCCCTGTCTGGGGGCGTCAAAGCAAAATGCCGAGGCGATTTCGCGCAAAGTTCTCTCCCGGCGCCGGACCGGCACGTAACGTACGAGCGGTCGAGCCGCTGGTGACCCGAGACGCCAGCGGCTCGACTCATTTCCGAGCCCGGTGCGCGAGCGTCTAGTCTGTGGCCCGCCCGTGGTCTGCTCCGTCCGGGCGCCGGGCGTATAGCTCAGCGGTAGAGCCCCTCGCTTACAACGAGGTGGTCGGGGGTTCGATCCCCTCTGCGCCCACCCGCTGCTCCTCGCGACGCTCGCGTCGTCCGCCGAGATCGCTTCGATCCTGGACCAATCCGACACCGCCTCCGTTCCGAAGGAACTGTGACCCGCCCCACCAGGGCGGCAACCGCAGTCCCCTTGGAGGGAACCTGATGAGTGAGACCAGCAGGAGAAGCATGATCGCCGCGGCAGGCGTCGGAGCCGCGGCCGTCGGGGCAGCAGCCCTCGTGGGCGGGAGCGCCACCTCGGCGTCCGCCCGGACCCGCTCGATCAGCGCCCAGGAGCCGCTCGTGGCCTACGTCGAGGACCACCGCTCCGACCGGGTGACCCTGATGATCGGCGAGGACGAGGTGGTCGTGCGCGACCGCGACCTCGTCACCCGGCTCCTCTCGGCCATGGGAGGCAAGTGAGATGTCCTCCCACCGCGAAGCACCCGAGATCTCCAAGGACCCTGTGGCCGACGGCACCGACGTCTACGCCTTCCGGAGTCCCGCCAACCCCGGCAACGTGGTCCTGATCGCCAACTTCATCCCGTTGCAGAAGCCGGACTCCGGTCCCAACTTCTTCGAGTTCGGCGACGACGTCCTCTACGAGATCCACGTCTCGAACAAGGGGACCGCGCAGGCCGACGTCACCTACCAGTTCAAGTTCAAGACGAAGATCCGCAACGACCGCACGTTCCTGTACAACACCGGGCCGATCTCCAAGATCGACGACGAGACCTGGAACCGGCCGCAGAGCTACACGGTCAAGCGGGTCAAGGGCAACGACACGACCACCCTGGGCAGCAACCTGCCGTGCCCGCCCGTCAACGTGGGCAAGCGCTCGACGCCCGACTACGCCGACCTGGCGGCCCAGGCCGTGCACCGCCTCCCGCGTGGTCGCAAGGTCTTCGCGGGCCAGCGAGCCGACGCCTTCTGGGTCGACCTGGGCAGCATCTTCGACCTCGGTGCCCTGCGTCCCTTCAACGAGGCGCACCTGATCCCGATGGGGGCGATGGACGGCATCAACTCGGTGCAGTCCTTCAACGTGCACACGATCGCGATCGAGGTCCCGATCGACGAGCTGACCCGGGACGGCTCCACGCCCTCGGACCCGATGGGCGCCACGTCGACCATCGGCGTGTGGGCCACGGCCAGCCGTCGGACCTCGCGGGTCTTCAACAAGAAGACCGGCACCTACCGCGACTTCGGCAAGTGGCGCCAGGTCTCGCGCCTGGGCAACCCCCTGTTCAACGAGGTCGTCGTGCCGATGGCCGAGAAGGACCTGTGGAACAGCCGCGAGCCCTCGGGCGACAGCAAGTACCAGAAGTACGTCTACAAGCCGGAGCTCGCCGGGCTGCTGCCGGTGCTCTACCCGGGCGTCTTCCCGAAGCTGGCGGCGTACGACAAGCAGCGCGCCGACCTGCACGCGATCCTGCTCACGGGCATCCCCGAGGGTGTGGTCCCGGGCTTCCAGAACTACACCGGCCCGGTGCCCTCGGACATGCTGCGCCTCAACGTGGCCATCCCGCCCAGCGACAAGCCGAACCCGCTGGGTCTCGTGGGCGGTGACCCGGCCGGATTCCCCAACGGTCGCCGCCTCGAGGACAACGTCACCACGATCGAGCTCCGGGCCATCGCCGGCCTGACCATCCCGCTCGTCGATCCCTCCTACAAGCCTGACGACGCCGCGGCCGCGGTGGAGGACGGCTCGGAGTACACCAACTCGCCGCTGCTCGGCGAGTTCCCCTATCTCGGTCTCCCCGGTGGCGGGTACCAGACCGAGCCCGGCACGACGCAGGCGTCGTGACGGGGGTCGCGACCGTGCCGGGGAGCGGCCCCGTGGGTCCTGACGGGGACGATCCTGCCGCACCACCTGCAGGCGAACCTCGACGAGAACCCCTGGGCCGGCCAGGGATCGGTGCTGCTCGACATCGGGGGCGACGTGGGGGCCCTCGTCGTTGACATGCCGATCGCACTGGTCGGCCACGAGGTCGAGATCGACCCCGCGGACGGTCGCGACCACTCCCCGCAACAGCACAGCCACGGGCACGAGCACAGCCACGGGCACGGGCACGAGCACGGCCACCCGCACCGGCGCGCACGTCGCGGTCGTACCGCGACGTACCCCGGCGCGGCACCCGGCCCTCGGTCGTCTTCCCCGACCTGGTCGAGGGCGGCTACCGGCTCTACCACCCGGGCACCGACGACGTGGCGCTCACGGTCCTGGTCCGTGGCGGGGAGGTCACCTCGGCCACCTGGCCGGCCTGAGGCACCGGGGCCCGGCGGAAGTCATCCCGCCGGGCCCCTCCCGCAGACGCCCCGTCGTCGGTACGGTGCTGCGTGCGGGCGCTCGAGGGGCTCGTCGCGAGGAGGACGCCATGACGCAGGCACCGTCCGGGTCGGTGGCGGGCAGGCTCGAGGGCCGGCACGTCCTGCTGACCGGGGTGACCGGCTTCGTCGGCGAGGCCCTGCTGCACCTGCTGCTGCACCGAGGTGCCCGGCGTGCGCGTGAGCGTCCTGGTGCGCCCCAAGGGCTCGACCGGCGGCACCGCCCGCGTCGCGACGCTGTTGGAGAAGCCGATCTTCGCCGAGGCCGTCGAGGCGGCCGGCGGCGTCGAGGCCCTGCTCGCCGGCGCGGGTGCCGCGTGGTCGAGGGCGACCTCACCGACGTGCCGCCGCTGCCGGGCGACCTCGACGCCGTGGTGCACTGCGCCGGCGACGTCAGCTTCGACCCGCCGGTCGACGAGGCCTTCCGACCAACGTCGTGGGCACGCGTGACCTCCTCGACCGGGTGGCGGAGGCCGGTCACGCCGGTGGGCGCGAGTCCACTACCTGCACGTCTCGACGGCCTACGTCGCCGGTCGCCGTCGCGGGCACGTGCCCGAGGCGCCCGTCGACCACCACGTCGACCTCGAGGCCGAGCTGGCCTGGGGCCTGGGCCAGCGTCGTGAGATCGAGCACCGCAGCCGCAGCGCCGACGTGCTGGAGACCGAGCGACGCAAGGCCGAGAAGGCGCACTCGAGGGCAGGGCTGCTGAACGCCGCGGCCGCCACCGAGCGGGGCCGGCAGCGACTGGGTCGAGCAGGAGCTCGTGCGGGTGGGCACCGAACGGGCCCGCAGCCTGGGCTGGACCGACTGCTACACCTTCACCAAGGCGATGGGCGAGCGGGTCGTCGAGGCGCACGCCGCCGCCGGTCACCGCGTCTCGATCGTGCGCCCGAGCATCATCGAGTCCGCCCTCGAGCGCCCCCACCCGGGCTGGATCGAGGGCTTCAAGATGGCGGAGCCGCTGATCCTGGCCTACGGACGCGGCGAGCTGCCGGAGTTCCCCGCCGCGGGCGACACCATCGTCGACATCGTCCCGGTCGACCACGTGGTGGCCGCGATCGTCGCGATCCTGGCCCACCCGCCGGAGCCCGGCGCGGCGGCGTACTTCCACGTCAGCTCGGGGGACCGCAACCCGCTGAGCTTCCACGAGCTGTACAACCACGTGCGCGGCTACTTCGACGAGCACCCCTTCGAGGCGGGTGAGCGCGGGGCGGCCCGGCTGCCCGACTGGCGATTCCCCGGGGCCGCCTCGGTCGAACGGCTGCTGGTGACCAGCGAGCGGGCGTTCAAGGTCGCCGACTACGTCGTCGAGCGCGTCCCGCGCAGCGACCGCACCCGCGAGCTGGCCCGCAAGCTCGACCGGCAGGGGCGCCGCCTGGACTTCCTGCGGCGCTACCTCACGCTGTACCAGGAGTACGCCCAGGCGGAGCTGCGGTTCTCCGACGACCACACCTCGGCGCTGCGCGGGCCGGCTCTCGCCCGAGGACCAGCGCACCTTCGCCTTCGACACCGCGGCGGTCGACTGGCGGGTCTACCTGCGCGACATCCACTGCCCGGCGGTCACCGCGCCGGTGCGTCGGCTCGACGAGCTGCGCGCCCGTCGTCGGGCGCGCCGGCCCCGGTCGCAGCGCCGGCGGGTCGCGGCTGCGGGACGTCGGGGACGAGCGCAGCGGCGCGGCGAGGTCGCCGCGTTCTTCGACATGGACGGCACCCTGCTGTCGTCGAACGTGATCGAGACCTACCTGTGGATGCGGCTGCAGGAGCTCGACGGGCGGCGACCGCTTCGTCGAGCTGGCCCGGGTGGCGGCCCGGGTGCCCGCGCTGGTGCGCGCGGAGCGGCGCGACCGCGGCGCCTTCCTGCGAGCGGTCTACCGCGAGTACGCCGGCGCGCGGCTCGCCGACCTCGACGCCGTGGCCGACGAGCTGCTGACCGACCACGTGCTCTCGCGCCTCGCCCCGGCCGCCGTACGACGCATCCGTGAGCACCGGCGCGCCGGTCACCGCACGGTGCTCATCACCGGCGCGGTGCGTCCGCTCACCCGTCCACTGGCGCCGCTCTTCGACCACATCGAGGCCGCGGACCTGGCCACCGACGACGACGGGGTGTGCACCGGTCACCTGGCCGGCTCTCCGCTGGTGGGGGAGTCCCGGGCCGCGTTCATGCGCGACTGGGCCGCCCGCAACGGCATCGACCTGTCGCTCTCCTACGCCTACGCCGACTCCCACTCCGACCTGCCGCTGCTGGCCGCGGCGGGACACCCGGTGGCGGTGCGCCCCGACGTGGCGCTGTTCCGCCACGCCCGCAGGAACCACTGGACCATCGTCGACTGGGCCAGCGCGGCCTCGGCGAGCCGCGGGCTGGACCCGGCCGGGGCACGCCGATGATCCTCGCGCTCGAGATGTTCCGCTCGCTGCCCCGCACCGTCGCGGGCCGCGCGGTGGGCGCGCGGGTGCCGGGGCTGCTCTCGGGCTTCGCGGCCCCGCTGCGCCTGGTCACCCTCGAGGCGCCGGTGGTGCGCCGGCCCGGGTGGGCGCGGCTGCGGACCCGCCTCTCCGGCATCTGCGGCTCCGACCTGGCGATGCTCTCGGGACGCACCAGCCTCTACTTCTCCGCGGTCGTGTCGCTGCCGTTCGTGCCCGGCCACGAGGTGGTCGCCGACCTCATGGAGGACTGCGAGGACCTGCCCGCGGGCACCCGGGTGGTCGTCGATCCGGTGCTGGCCTGCGCCGCCCGCGGCATCGAGCCCTGCGCGGACTGCGCGAGCGGAGCCACCAACCGCTGCTCGCGGATCACCGTCGGCGACGTGTCCGCGGGCCTGCAGACCGGCTTCTGCCACGACACCGGTGGCGGGTGGGGCCAACAGCTGACGGCGCACCGCAGCCAGCTGCACCCGGTCCCGGAGGCGCTCACCGACGAGCAGGCGCTGCTCGTCGAGCCGTTGGCCTGCGCGGTGCACACCGCCCTGCGGCCGGGGTCGCGGAGGGCGACCGCGTGCTGGTCAGCGGCGCGGGGGCCGTGGGCCTGTTCGCCACCCTGGCCCTGCGTCGCCTGACCCCGGCCGCCGAGATCGTGGTCGTCGCCAAGCACGCAGCACCAGCGCGACCTGGCGCTCGCGCTGGGCGCCAGCGACGTCGTGGCGCCGCGCGAGGTGCTGCGACGCGTACGCCGCGCGACCGGTGCCTTCCAGCTGCGACCCGAGCTGTCGTCGGCGTACCTGCTCGGCGGGGTCGACGTCGCCGTCGACGCCGTCGGCAGCAAGCAGTCGCTGGAGACGTCGCTGCAGGCGACCCGTGCCGGGGGCCGGGTCGTGCTCTCGGGGATGCCGCGCCGCGCCGACCTGTCGGCCGCGTGGTTCCGCGAGCTCGACGTGGTCGGCAGCTACGCCTCGGCCCGCAGACCGAGCCCGGCGGGCGCAGCGCCTTCGGACCGCCCTCGACCTGGCCGGCGCACGACCGCCCTCGCCGCCGTCGCGGCGGGGTGGCGGCCTACCCCCTGCACCGCTGGCGCGAGGCGCTCGACCACGCGCACTCGACCGGACGCCTCGGCACCGTGAAGGTGGCCTTCGACCCCAGGAGAACCCAATGAGGAGGTCCCCGTGACCCGACCCGGACTTCGTCCTCGAGGTCGACGACCGCACCCCGCCGCTGGTGGTCCACGAGGGCCTCGGCTTCCGCCTCGAGGACTTCCCCCTCGGCACCCGGGTGATCTACCCGCCCGAGTCGCTGCCGGCGCATCCGCGACGTCGAGGCCGCGATCCGCGACGCGCTGCTGCACCCCGTCGACAGCGACCCGCTGCCCGAGCGGCTCTTCGCCGGGATGCGGCTGACGATCGCCTTCGACGACGTGTCGCTGCCGCTGCCGAGCATGCGTCGCCCCGACATCCGCCAACGCGTCATCGAGCAGGTGCTGACGATGGCGGCCGAGGCCGGGGTCGACGACGTCGAGATCATCGCGGCCAACGCGCTGCACCGACGGATGACGCCCGGCCGAGCTCGAGCACATCGTCGGGGAGCGGGTCTTCCGCTCCTTCCACCCCCAGGGCAGGCTCTACAACTTCGACGCCGAGGACCGCGACGCGCTGGCCCACCTGGGCACCACCGAGCTGCGGCGAGGACATCGAGATCAGCAAGCGGGCCGCGGAGTCCGACCTGCTGGTCTACGTCAACGTCAACCTCGTCGCCATGGACGGCGGGCACAAGTCGGTCGGCATCGGGCTGGCGTCGTACAAGAGCCTGCGCCACCACCACAACGCCCACACGATGGTGGCACTCGCGCTCCTTCATGGACCACGAGAAGTCGGCGATGCACCAGTCCGCGTGGCGCATCGGGCGCGTCATCAAGGACACCGTGCACGGTCTTCCAGGTCGAGACCACGCTCAACAACGACGTCTTCCCGCGCCCCTACGAGTTCCTGATGAAGCGCGAGTGGGAGTGGTCGGTGCGCGACCAGGCCTCGATGCTCGCCGTGCGGCGCGGTCTGGCGCTGGCGCCGCAGAAGCTGCGCCACAAGCTCTTCCACGACCTGCGCGCGCCCTACGGGCTGACCGGCATCGCGGCCGGCGAGGTCGAGGCCGTGCACGAGCAGACCCTGGAGCGGGTGCACCGCCAGCAGCAGGTCGAGGTGCAGGGCGCCTCCGACGTGCTGGTGATGGGCGTGCCCTACCTGGGGCCCTACAACGTCAACAGCTCGATGAACCCGATCCTGGCCACCTGCATGGGACTGGGCTACTACTTCAACTCCTACCGCAACCACCCGGTCGTGCGTCGCGGCGGCGCGGTGATCCTCTACCACCCGCTCGACGAGGGCTTCAACCAGCTGCACCACCCGTCGTACGTCGACTTCTACGAGGAGGTGCTGGCCGAGACCACCGACCCGGCCGTGATCGGCGAGAAGTACGAGCGGCAGTTCGCCGAGGACCCGTGGTACCGCCACCTCTACCGCACCTCGCACGCCTACCACGGCGTCCACCCGTTCTACATGTGGTACTGGGCGGCGCACGCGATGGACCACGTCGGCGACGTCATCTGGGTCGGCGGTGACCGGCGGGTGGCCGCGCGGCTCGGCTTCCGTGCGGCCTGCACGCTGGCCGACGCCCTCGAGATGGCCTCGGGCAGCGTCGGCACCAGCCCCTCGATCACCTACCTGCACAACCCGCCGCACCTGCTGGCGGACGTGCGGGTCTGAGAGGGGGACCGCCATGGGATTCGTGCGCGAGGGCGTCGACGACGTACGCCGCACCGCACGCGGCTGGCGCTGGGGCCGGCGCTCGCAGGTGCCGCGCTCGGCCGAGCCGTCGACGACGCCGGCGCGCGCGCAGGTGTTCGGCTCCGACTGGGCCCGCCGTCGGCCGGCGGTGGCAGCGCGCGAGGTCGCCCAGAAGGTCGGTCTCGAACCGGTCTTCCGCTCCCAGGTCCGCACCCGCGTCGAGGGGCTCGACGTGCTGGCGCGCACCGAGGGCCCGGTCATCTTCGTGGCCAACCACGCCTCCCACCTCGACACCCCGCTGCTGCTGCTCTCGCTGCCCGACGAGTGGCGCCGGCGCACCGCGGTGGCCGCGGCGGCGGACTACTTCTTCGACACCTGGTGGCGCGCGGTGGGCTCGTCGCTGCTGTTCAACACCTTCCCGATCGACCGGCGCGGTGGGTCGATGTCCGCGACGCCCGGGGAGGTGCTCGCCGACGGCTGGAGCCTGGTGATCTTCCCCGAGGGCACCCGCTCGAAGGACGGGTGGGCGCAGCACCTTCCGGATGGGCGCGGCCTACCTGTCGCACACCCACGACGTGCCGATGGTCCCGGTCGCCCACCGGGGCACCTTCGCGGCGATGCCCCGCGGGGCCGGCTGGCCGGGCAAGGACGCCGGCGCCCGCCGCCCCCTCACGGTGCGGTTCGGCGAGCCGCTGCGCGCGGCCGAGGGCGAGTCGGTGCGCGAGTTCGCACCCCGCATCCGCGAGGCCGTGGCGGCCCTGCTCGACGAGGACGAGACGACCTGGTGGGAGGCCCAGCAGCGACGGGCGTCGGGCGACCACGCCGGACCCGACGGGGCCCGACGTCGCGACGTGGCGCCGGGTCTGGGCCCAGACCGAGTCGCCGGTGGTCGAGCCGCTCACCGGGCGCCGGGTGCGGGTCTGGCGGCGCTGAGCCGCGCCCGCCCACCCCGTCCGGTTCAGCCCAGCAGCTGCTCGCCGAGCCACGAGCCCTGCTCGAAGCCCGGCAGCACCGCGAACGCGGCCGAGCCGATGGTGGTGGTCCACTCGTTGAGCTGGTCGGCCTCGTCGAGCGAGCGCTGCACCGGCACGAACTGGTCGAGCAGGTCGGCCTGGTAGGCCAGGAACACCAGGCCGCTCTCCACCCGCACGCCCGTCCTCGGTCTCGACCTCGCGGGTGTAGTTCACGCCCTTGCGGAACATCCGTCGGCCGCCGTTGAGGCTGGGGTGCGCGCGCCGCGACGTGCGCGTCGCGCGGCACCACCAGCCGTCCCTGCGCCCGGGCGGCGAGGTCGAGGTCGTCGATCTCCATCCCGCCGGTGAGCGGCGCCCCGTCCCCGAGCCGGCGCCCGACCGAGCGCTCCTGCTCGTCGCGGGTCAGCTCGTCCCAGGTGTCGAGGTCCATCCGGATCCGGCGCACCACCAGGGTGCTGCCGCCCGCCCAGGGGCCCTCGCGGACCCACACCGTGGAGTCGAACAGCGGTGTGCCGGGGCGGGGGTTGCCGGATCCGTCGACCTGCCCGAAGAGGTTGCGACCCGTCTGCGGGCGCCCGGTCGGGGTCGGTCGGGTTCCACGACCCGACCTGGCGCCACCGCAGCCGCGCGAAGGGCGCGGCGTCGGCGACCAGGCGGCGTACGGCGTGGGCGACGGTGGTGCCGTCGCGTCCGGCGACCACGACCAGCAGGTCGCCCCCGCTCCAGCGGTCCTGGAGCCGGTCGCGACGCATCGGCGGCACGGCGGCGAAGCCCGTCGGGCCCGGACCGAACAGCGCCCGGACGGCAGGCTCCGGGCCCGGCCCCGACGGTGATGGTCAGGTCGGCGGCCGGCTGGGAGAGCCAGGGCGCGGGGTCCCCGGGCGCGCCCCGACCGGCGGTGAGCGCCTCGACGTCGCCGGTCCACAGCCGCATCAGCCGCCCGAGGCCTCGCGGTCGACGTCGGGGAGCAGGTCGAGCGCGACCAGCTCGGTGACCTCGGTCTGCGCCGCGGCGACACCGGGCTGGTGCGCGCCCCAGGGCTCGATGGTGCGCCCCGGGGCCGGGCGGCGCGGAGGTCGCGGGCGCGTCGTCCTCGGCGTCGGCGGCCAGCACCACCCCGGCCCCCAGGCCGGCACCGGCGACGGCGCCGACACCGGTGCGTGCCGACGTAGCCCAGCAGGCGGCGACGGCTGACGTGGGGCGTCCCGGTCACGAGTGCCGCGCCGTCCTCGCTGTCCTCGTCGTGGTCGTGCTCGCCGGTGCCGGGGGCGTGGTAGTGCCCCTCCTCCTCGGTGAACTCCTTGACGGGGACGGTCAGGTCCTGGGTGCTGCCGTCGGAGAACTCGAGGGTCAGCTCGACCTCGTCGCCGGGGGCCAGGTCCTCGCGCAGGTCCATCAGCATGACGTGGTAGCCGCCGGGCTCCAGGACCTTGCCGCGGCCGGCCTCGACGACCAGCCCGTCGGTCATGGCCTGCATCGCCATCGCGCCGTCGACCATGCTCATCTCGTGCAGCTCGGCGGTGCCGGCGACGTCGGTGCTCGCACCGATGAGGCGTGACGTCCTCGTCGCCGCTGTTGTCGATGGTCATGAAGGCAGCGGACATCGAGGTGTCCTCGGCGCCCACGGTGGCGCGCACCCAGGCGTCGCCGATCGTGATCTCGGCGCCCGGTGCGGCGCTGCTCGACGAGTCGTTCCGGGTGTCCTGGGCGCTCTCGGCGTCCTCCTCGCCGCAGGCGGCCAGGCCGGCGCCGAGCGCGAGGGCGAGCGCGGCAGCGGGCACGAGACGGCGGGCGCGACGGGTGCGGGTGGTGGTGCTCATGGGTGTCTCCTCGGGGGTACGTCGTGGGGGCGCGCAGCAGCGCGCGGGCGCCGGGGCCGGACGGCCGGGCGCAGGGGTCAGGCGGCGAGGAGCGCCGGCGGACCGCGACGTACGACGAGACGGTGGGGCAGGGTGTCGGGCAGCGGCAGGCGGACGGGCACGGGCACCGGCAGACGGCGGGCGGCGTCGAGCGCCCCCAGGACGGAGACCCGGACCCGCACGAGAGCGCCGGTCACGACGAGCGCGATCCGGACCCGCACCCCGGCCAGCACGACGAGGTGCCACAGCGCGGACTCGCCGACGGCCAGCCACAGGCCCAGCGCGACGGCGCCGAGGGTGTGGGCCAGCAGCATCAGGGGCCCCTGCGCGACGGTGTGCTCGACCAGGTGGCCGACGGCGGCGCCCAGCCCGTCCGTGGGGACACCGGCCTCCACGGCCCGGCCGCCCGCGGCGGAGGCGGTCTCGAAGTGGTCGGCCAACGAGCCGACCCGGCGACCACCGCTCTCGGCGGCGACCTGCAGTGCGGGCCCGCCACGGCCGCGGCCGCAGTGCAGCCGCGGGGCCGACCGCGGGGCCGGCGTCGGCGGGGCCGGTGTGGCCGGCGGTCGCGGAGAGGACGAGGTGGGTCAGGGCCTGGCCGCCGACGACGAGGGTGACCAGCCGCACCGCGGTGGCCCGGCTGCGCAGGAACAGGGCCGCCGGCAGCGATGCAGACCACCAGCAGCAGCACGAGCACCGGGGGAGGCGGCAGCAGGCCGTCAGCGGCGACGTGCGAGACGGCGCCGGAGGTCAGGACGACGAGGCCGAGGACCGCCGCGCGCGCCCACACGAACGTGCTCGTGGGGCGGGACGGGTGCTCCGCGCTCGCGATGTCGGCCTCCGGTGCTGTCCGGCGTGGTGGGGCGCCCGGGACTCGGGCCCGGGCGGTGCCAGGCTACAGCCGGGCCCGGCCGGGACCGCTCGTCGCCGCGCCGGTGCCGCTCGGCGACCGGGACGGCGCGACGTACGGGCGGGCTGTGGGCGGTGCCTACAGTGGTGCTCGTCACACGACCGCTTGGAGGAGCCATGTTCGTCCCGCTCAGCATCACCGACTTCATCGACCGAGCCGTGCAGGTCTACGGCGACCGGATCGGCGTGGTCGACGAGCCGGCCCAGCCGGCGACGCCGCTGGGCGAGCAAGGGGCAGCTGACCTATCGCGAGATGGCCGACCTGGCCGCGCGTCAGGCCGCCCGCCTCGACGAGCTCGGCATCGGGGTCGGCGAGCGGGTGGCGGTGGTCAGCCACAACAGCGCCCGGCTGCTCACCTCGTTCTTCGGCGTCGCCGGCTACGGCCGGGTGCTGGTGCCGGTGAACTTCCGGCTGCGCCCCGACGAGGTCCAGTACATCGTCGACCACTCCGGGTGCGCGGGTGCTGATCGTCGACCCCGAGATCGACGAGGAGCTGCGCGACGTCACCGCCGAGCACCGCTTCGTCATCGGCGACGACGAGCCTCCTCTACGCCCCCGAGGGCAGCGTGCCGGAGCCCTGGGAGCCCGACGAGAACGCCACCGCGACGATCAACTACACCTCCGGGCACCACCGCGCGACCCAAGGGCGTGCAGATCACGCACCGCAACATCTGGACCAACGCCGTCACCTTCGGCATGCACGCGGGCGTCAGCGACCGCGACGTCTACCTGCACACGCTGCCGATGTTCCACGCCAACGGCTGGGGCTGGCCGTTCATCGCCACCCAGGCCGGTGCCCAGCACGTGGTGATCCGCAAGATCGACGGTGCCGAGATCCTGCGTCGCGTCGAGGAGCACGGCGTGACCGTCATGTGCGCGGCCCCGGCGGTCGCCGCCGCGGTGCTCGAGGCGGCCCAGGACTGGGAGGGCCCGATCCCCGGGCGCGACCGGGTGCGGATCATCATGGCCGGCGCCCCGCCGCCGACGAAGACCGTCGCGCGCGTGGAGGAGGAGCTGGGGTGGGAGTTCATCCAGATCTACGGCCTCACCGAGACCTCGCCGCTGCTGACCATCAACCGCACCCGCGCCGAGTGGGACCACCTCGACGCCGAGGCGCGGGCCGCGAGGCTGACCCGTGCCGGCGCGCCGGCGCTGGGGGTCCGTCTCGCGATCTCGGAGGACCCGGAGAACGAGGGTGAGGTGCTGGCCCGCTCGAACGTGTGCCTCGAGGGCTACTGGGAGCAGCCCGAGGAGACCGAGCGCTGCCTGGCCGACGGTTGGTTCCACACCGGTGACGGTGGCTGGATCGGGGAGGACGGCTACCTCACGATCAGCGACCGCAAGAAGGACGTCATCATCACCGGCGGCGAGAACGTCTCCTCGATCGAGGTCGAGGACGTGCTCTTCTCCCACCCGGCCGTCGAGGAGGTCGCGGTCATCGGGGTGCCCAGCGAGAAGTGGGGCGAGACGATCAAGGCCCTCGTGGTGCTCTCGAAGGACGCCGAGGCCACCGAGGCCGAGCTGATCGCCTGGTGCAAGGAGCGGGCCGCCGGCTACAAGGCCCCGACCTCGATCGAGATCCGCGACGAGCTGGCCCGCACCGCCACCGGCAAGCTGCAGAAGTTCAAGCTGCGCGCGCCGTACTGGGAGGACCAGGGCCGCCAGGTCAACTGACCCGCGACCCGGCCCAGATCAACACCGTGGTTGGTGGTGGCTTCGGACAGTAGCTTGTCGAGGACTTCGGCCGGGGTGCGCCAGTCGTGGCGTTTGCGGGGGCGGGCGTTGAGTTCGGCGGCGATGTTGTCGAGCATGCCGGGGCCGTAGAACGACAGGTCGGTGCCCTTGGGGAGGTACTGGCGCAGCAGTCCGTTGGTGTTCTCGTTGCTGCCGCGCTGCCAGGGCGAGTGCGGGTCGCAGAAGTAGATGTCCAGGCCGGTGGCCTCGGCGATCTCGACGTGGTTGGCCATCTCGCGGCCCTGGTCCCAGGTCAGCGACCGGCGCAGCTGCTCGGGCAGGGTGGCGCATCTTGGCGATCATCGCGTCTTGGACGGCCAGCGCGCCGTGGTCCGTCGGGCAGGTGCAGCAGCATCACGAACCCGGTGGCTGCGCTCGACCAGGGTGCCGATCGCGGACTGCTGGACGCGGTCGAGCCCATGATCAGGTCGCCTTCCCAGTGCCCGGGCACGGCGCGGTCCTCGACCTCGGCGGGCCGTTCGCTGATCATCACCATTCCCGGGATCCGGCCGCGCCGTTCGCCCTCACGGCGGCGCGGGTTTGCGCAGCGCCCGCCCGGTGCGCAGGTGCCTGGTCAGCTCGCGCTTCAGCCCGCCGCGGGCCTGCACGTACAGCGACTGGTAGATCGTCTCGTGCGACACCCGCATCTCCGGATCGTCGGGGAAGTCGATCTCGAGTCTGCCAGCGATCTGCTCGGGGCTGTCGCGCCGCTCCAACCGGGCCTGGACCTCGCGGCGCAACGCGAGGTTCGTGGCCAGATATCACGGTGACCCGGCGCAAATGTCACCGTGACCCGGCCCAAATATCACGGTGACCCGGCGCGAATGTCGCTATGAGTCGGCGCAGAGATCCAGTCGAGGTGGCATGGGAGATCCGCGCCGACTCGGCGGGATATCTGGGCCGGGTGGGCGGGACATCTGGGCCGGGTCAGGAGGGGCGGACGTCCATGACGACCTCGAACTCCAGCAGGTCCGCGCCGCTGGCGACGGGCTTGGCCCGCTCGCCGGCGTGGGCGGCCTGGGCGCCGCCGTCGCGCCAGGCGGCGAAGGACTCCTCGTCCTCCCAGTGCGTCACCACGAAGTAGCGGTCCTCGCCGGCCGTGGGGCGCAGCAGCTGGAACCCCAGGAAGCCGGGGGAGCCCTCGACGGCGCCGGCGCGGGCGGCGAAGCGCTTCTCGAGCTCGGGGCCGGCCTGGGGCGGGACGGAGATGGCGTTGATCTTCACGACGGGCATGGCGCCAGCCTAGGGGCCGGCGCCGATAGCCTCCCGGCATGGACGCGACCACCGGGACCAGTGCGCACACCGACGTCACGCTGAAGGACGTCGTCGACCTGGTGCACGGGTGGTACCCGCCCGGCACCGCCGACTCCTGGGACCGCGTCGGGCTCGTCCACGGCGACCCCGCCCAGCCGGTACGCCGCATCCTCCTGGCCGTCGACCCGACCCCGTCGGTGGCGCAGGAGGCCGCGGAGTGGGGCGCGGACCTGCTGATCGTGCACCACCCGCTGTTCCTCAAGGGCGTGCACGGCTTCACCACCGAGACCCCCAAGGGCCGCACCCTGCACACGCTGGCCCGGGCCGGCTGCGCCCTGCTGGCCGCCCACACCAACGCCGACCAGGCCGTGGGCGGGGTGTCGGAGTCGCTGGCCCTGGCCCTGGGGCTGGAGGACCTGCGCCCGATCGTGCCGGCGGAGCGGCCGCCCCTGGACAAGCTCGCGCGTGCTGGTGCCGGTCGAGGACGCCGACCGGGTGCGCGCCGCGCTCGCCGACGCGGGAGCCGGCCGTCTCGGCGACTACGAGGCGGCCTCCTTCACCGTCGAGGGGCACGGACGCTTCCGCCCGATGCGGGGCGCCTCCCCGGCCATCGGCACGGTCGGGGAGCACGAGCGGGTCGACGAGGCGCGGATCGAGGTGGTCGCTGCCCGCCTCGCGGCGCGCGGACGTGGTGCGCGCGATGCTGGCCGTGCACCCCTACGAGGAGCCGGCGTACGACGTCGTCCAGGTCGCCGACCCGGGGATCTCCATGACGGGCACCGGCCGGACCGGTGTCGTCGGCTGGCGGCGTCACGACCCTCGCGGACTTCGCCGCCCGGGTCGCCGAGGTGCTGCCCCCGACCGCCCACGGGGTGCGGGTCGCGGGCGACCCGGACCGCGAGGTGCGGCGGGTCGCGGTGTGCGGCGGTGCGGGCGACTTCCTGCTCGACACCGTGCTGCGGGGCGACGCGGACGTCTACCTCACCAGCGACCTGCGTCACCACCCCGCCTCGGAGTTCCTGGAGCACGGAGGGCCGGCGCTGGTCGACGTGGCGCACTGGGCGGCGGAGTGGACCTGGCTGCCCGCGCTCGAGGCGCGACTCCGGGCCGCGCTGGTCACCGACCGGGGCGCTACGGTGGAGGCCCGCGTGAGCACCCGTTGCACCGATCCGTGGACGTTCCGAACCGGCGGCGACGTGCCGCACCCAGATGCCAGGAGAGACCACTGAAAGCCGACGCGACCGCCCAGGTCACCCTGCTCGACGTCCAGGAGCTCGACTCCCGGGCCGACCAGCTGCGCCACCAGCGCCGCAGCCTGCCCGAGATCGCCCAGATCGACGAGCTGCAGGCCACCCGCACCGACCTCGAGGACCAGGCCCGCGACGCGCGCATCGTCGCCGACGACCTGAGCGCGGAGCAGAAGAAGGTCGACGCCGACGTCGAGCAGGTCAAGGCCCGCCGCGCCCGCGACCGGCACCGCATGGACACCGGCCAGGTCGGCAACCCCAAGGACCTGGAGCGCCTCGGCCACGAGCTGGAGTCCCTCGAGCGGCGGATCACCAGCCTCGAGGACGACGAGCTCGAGGTCATGGAGCGCCTCGAGGAGGTCCAGTCGACCCTGGACTCCCTCGCCAAGATCATCGAGCAGACCGACGTCGAGCTCGGAGAGCTCCTCGCGGCGCGCGACGAGAAGGTCGCCAGGATCGACGCCGAGCTCGCCGAGGTCGAGGCCCAGCGCGAGCCCGCGATCGAGGGTCTGCCCGAGGACCTGCTCGCCCTCTACGAGAAGCTGCGCGCCGCCAAGGGCGGGGTGGGTGCGGCGAAGCTGCACCAGCGCCGCTGCACCGGCTGCCAGCTCGGCATCGACAACGCGGAGCTCGCGGTCATCCGGGTGGCGCCCGCCGACCTCGTCGTCCGCTGTGAGGAGTGCAGCCGCATCCTCGTGCGCACCGCCGAGTCGGGCCTGTGACCCGACGCGTCGTCGTCGAGGCCGACGGCGGCTCGCGCGGCAACCCCGGCCCGGCGGCGTACGGCGCCGTGCTCAAGGACGCCGCGACCGACGAGGTGATCGCCGAGGACGCCCGCACCATCGGGGTCGCCAGCAACAACGTGGCGGAGTACTCCGGGCTGGTGGCCGGGCTGCGCCTGGCCGTCGAGCACGCGCCCGGTGCGCCGGGTCGAGGTCCGGATGGACTCCAAGCTCGTGGTCGAGCAGATGTCGGGACGCTGGCGGATCAAGCACCCGGACATGCAGACCCTGGCGGCCGAGGCCGGCGAGGTGGCGCCGCAGGGCACGACGTACACGTGGATGCCGCGCGCCCGCAACGCGCACGCCGACCGGCTCGCCAACGAGGCGCTCGACGGAGTGCGCGAGGGCGTGACCGTCGCCGGCGCCGCACCACTGCCGCCCGAGGAGCGCACCGACCGGGCTCCCGACGAGGAGTCGCTGATCGAGGAGATCGAGTCGCCCGGGGCCACCCGCGGCGACCAGCCCCGCGACCAGGCGGGCCACCGCGGCTGGACCGGCCCCTCGGCCGCCCCGACCACGCTGGTGCTCGTGCGCCACGGCGTCACCCGGCACACCGCGGCCAAGCGGTTCTCGGGCGGCCTCGGCGGCGACGACCCGGCCCTGAGCGACGAGGGACTGGCGCAGGCCCGCGACACCGCCGACTGGCTGGCCGGCCTCGGCGAGCGCGTCGACGCCGTCGTCTCCTCGCCCGTGCGCCGCACCCGCGAGACCGCCGAGGTGGTCGCGGCCCGGCTGGAGCGCCCCGTGGCGATCGAGGCCGGCTTCGCGGAGATGGAGTTCGGCGAGTGGGACGGGCTGACCTTCACCGAGGTCGCCGAGCGCGACCGGGCGGGTCTCGACGCGTGGCTGGGCTCGATGGACACCGCGCCTCCGGGAGGCGAGTCGTTCCGCACCGTGCAGGAGCGGGTGCTGGCCGGGCTCGACCGGGTGCTGAGCGAGCACGCCGGTCGCACCGTGGTCGTGGTCAGCCACGTGACGCCCATCAAGACCCTCGTCGCGCACGCCCTGGACGCACCGCTCGACGCGGTCTACCGCATGGAGCTGTCGCCGGCGTCGGTCACGGTGCTGTCGTTCTACGCCTCGGACCGGCGCCGACGGCGCGCCCCGCGGCTCGATGCGGCTCTACAACGCACTGCCGCCCGGTGAGCGCGCCACCCTGGAGCCCGGGCGCTGGTAGCAGTGCCGACCGGTCCTCACGACGTCTGGTGGACGGTGCGGCCCGCGACCACCGTGCGCAGCAGCCGGGGGAGGGCGGCGCCGGGATCGAGCACCGGGATCCCGTCGGCGTCCAGGCCGGCCGGCGTCTCCCAGACGGCGAGGTCGGCCACCCAGCCGGGCGCGAGCCGGCCGCGCCGGTCCTGACGTGCCGCTGCCCACCCGCCGTGGGTGTGCGCGGCCAGTGCCGACGCGCGGGCTCAGTCCCTGCTGAGGCACGTGGTGGTGCACCGCCGCGCGCACCGCCGCCCACGGGCCGAGCGGCGTGACGGGGGAGTCCGAGCCGAGCGCCAGGGGGACTCCCGCCGCTGCGAGGTCGTGCCACGGGTTGGTCTCGCGCCAGCGTCGGCCCAGCCGAGCGGCGTACATGCCGGAGGGCCCGCCCCACAGACCGTCGAACAGCGGCTGCACGCTGGCGGTGACGCCGAGTCGGCCCAGCACCTCGATGGTCGCGCGGGAGGGCATCTCGACGTGCTCGAGACGGTGTCGCGCGGCCCGCACGGCCTCGTCGCCGAGATCGGCGGCCGCACCGGCGAAGCCCTCGCCGACGGCGTCGAGGGCGGCGTCGCCGATGCAGTGGAAGCCGGCCTGGATGCCGGCGCGGGTGCAGACCACCACGTGCTCGCGCACCTGCTCGGCGCTGACGTAGGCGTGCCCGCAGCCGGGACTGTCGGCGTACGGCGCTCCCAGAGCCGCCGTGCGGGAGCCGAAGGCGCCGTCGGCCACCAGGTCGCCGGCGAGGCCGGCCACCTCGAGCCGGGCCGCGGTCTCGACGGCCATCAGCTCGCCCCAGTAGACGGTGGCGGCCAGACCGACCTCGTCCGCGGCCCGACGCACCAGGGCGATCTCGGACTCGGGCCCGATGTGCGGCGCGGCGTTCTCGTGGAAGCCGGCGATCCCCACGGCCGCCATCGCCCGGCATGCGGCGCGGGCGGCACCGAGCCGCTCGGCGTCCCCGATGAGGTTCTCCAGCGTGTGCCGCACCGCGTGGTGGGCATCGCGCTCGACCCGGCCGTCGGGGGACCAGCCCTGGAGGTCCACCAGCCCGGGCACCAGCGAGGCGAGGGCCGGGGAGACGACCGAGGAGTGGCCGTCGACCCGGGTGAGATAGGTACGTCGCCCGGGCGCGGCCCGCTCCAGCTCGTCCCCGGTCGGCGGGCGGCCGGCGCGCCACGGGGTCTCGTCCCAGCCCTGCCCGACCAGCACCGCGTCGTCCGGGTGGCGCGCGCGCGTGCGAGGCCACCGCGGCGAGCACGTCGTCGAGCCCCGACGCGGCGGCGTACGTGGCTGCGGACAGGTCGAGGCCCGTCAGCGCGAAGCCGGTCCGCACGGTGTGCACGTGGCTGTCCACGAAGGCCGGGGTGACCAGTGCGCCGCGGAGGTCGACGACCTCGGGCGCGTCCGTGCCGGTGCCGATCCATCCCACGGCGTCGTCCTCGCTGCCCCACGCGACCACGCGGCCGGCCTCGACGGCCAGGGCGGTGGGGCCTGCCTCGCCCCGGCCCGGGGTGCCGGGGTCGAGCAGACGGGCTCCGCGCAGCACCGAGCGGGGGGCGGGAGCGGCGGGGCCGGTGTCGTCCATGAGGCCACCTTAGGAGGGGAATGGGAGGTTCGTGACGAGCGGGAATAGCCTCGACCGCCGCAGGGTTGGCCTGCGGTCGGGGGACGTACGGGAGAGGGCAGGCAGCGGTGAGCCAGGTCGTGGACGAGGTCGTGGACGACGAACCAGGACAGCGCCCCGCCGCAGCACCCGCGACCCCGTCGCGCAGCCGCGCCACCACCACCCGCGACGGCTTCGCGGTGCTGTGGGTGGCGATCAAGCGCGAGCCGTTCGTCTTCGCCGTCTCGACGCTGGGCAGCATCCTCTTCGGCGCCCTGACCGTCGCCGACGCCTGGGTGCTGGGCTGGTCGACCGAGAACGTCCTGCTGCCGGCCTTCGAGACCGGTGAGATCGGCTCCGGCCTGCTCTGGGCCGTCTTCGGGCTCTTCCTCGGTGTGGCCATCCTGCGTGCGGTGGGCATCGTCGCGCGCCGTCTGGGCGCCGGGATCATGCAGTACCGGATGCAGGCCCACACCCGTCGCGCCGTGACCCGGCAGTACCTCGCCCTGCCCATGGAGTGGCACCAGCGCCACCCGACCGGCCAGCTGCTCTCCAACGCCAACTCCGACGTCGAGGCCGCCTGGGGGCCGGTGGCGCCGCTGCCGATGGCGGTGGGCACCGTCGCGATGATGGTGATCGCGGTGGGTCCAGATGCTCGTCGCCGACCTGGTGCTGGCCGTCGTCGGCCTGCTCGTCTTCCCCTGCGTGATCGCCGCGAACATCGTCTTCCAGCGGCTCAGCTCGCCGCTGATGACTCGCGCCCAGCAGCTGCGGGCCGAGCTCTCCGAGGTCGCCCACGAGTCCTTCGACGGCGCCATGGTGGTCAAGACCCTGGGCCGCGAGGGCGAGGAGACCGAGCGCTTCTCGGCCAAGGCGCAGGAGCTGCGCGGTGTGCTGGTGCGCGCCGGTCGCATCCGTGCGATGTTCGACCCCGCCCTGGCGGCGCTGCCGAACCTCGGCGTCCTCGTCGTCCTGGCGGTCGGCGTCGCGCGCGTCCAGACCGGTGCCACCGACCCGGGCAACGTCGTGCAGGTCGCCTACCTGCTCACGATCGTCTCCTTCCCGATCCGCTCGATCGGCTGGCTGCTCGGCGAGTTCCCGCGCAGCGTCGTGGGCTTCCGCCGGGTCACCAGCGTCCTGGACGCCACCGGCGAGATGACGTACGGCGCCTCCTCGCTCGCGCGCACCGACGCCGCGCGGCGCGCGCCTGGAGATCGACGGCGCTGACCTACGCCTACGAGCCCGGGCGACGTCTGCTGGACGACCTCAGCTTCACCGTCGAGCCCGGCCGCACGGTCGCGCTCGTCGGCGCCACGGCGTCGGGGAAGAGCACGCTGACCTCGCTGGTCAGCCGCCTGGTCGACCCCGACGAGGGGCGCGTCGTGCTCGACGGGCAGGACCTGCGCGAGCTCGCGCCCGGCGAGCTGGCGGCGGCCGTGGCCCTGGTGCCGCAGACCGCCTTCCTCTTCGACGACACCGTCCGCGGCAACATCACCCTCGGCCTCGAGGCCAGCGACGAGGAGATCTGGGCGGTCCTGCGCGCGGCCCAGGCCGACGGCTTCGTCGCCGCCCTGCCCGACGGTCTCGACGCCCGCCTCGGCGAGCGCGGCACCTCGCTCTCGGGCGGCCAGCGCCAGCGGATCTCGCTGGCCCGCGCCCTGGTGCGCCGCCCGCGCCTGCTCGTGCTCGACGACGCCACCTCCGCGGTCGACCCCGAGGTCGAGGCACGCATCCTGGCCTCGCTGCGCGGCACCGGGTCCGGCGCCGACCGGCCCAGCCTGCTGGTGGTGGCCTACCGCAAGGCCACGATCGGGCTGGCCGACGAGGTGGTGCACCTCGAGGACGGTCGCGTCGCGGACCGCGGCACGCACGCGGAGCTGCTGGCCCGCAGCGCGTCGTACGCCGCACTGGTCAACGCCTACGAGGACGAGCCCGACGCCGTCGGGGCCGTCGCCACCACGGGGGAGCAGTCATGAGCGCCGTGCGCGCCGCCTCGAGCTCGGGCACCGAGCTCGACACCGGCGAGGAGATGCGCGCGCTGGAGACGATCCGGCGCGGGCTGCACCACTCGCCCGAGCTGACCATCGGCATCCGGGGCACCCTGGCCTACGCGGTGCTGGCCTCCGCGGGCCAGGTCGTCGTCCCGGTCGCGGTGCAGCAGACCCTCGACCGCGGCCTGGGCGCCGACGCCGGCCCGGACCTGGCGTTCACGGCCTGGATGGGCGTGGTCGCCGGGCTGGCGATCGTGCTGACCTCCTGGGCGTCGTACAAGATGACCAGCCGGCTGTTCCGCACCGCCGAGGGCGGCCTGGCCACGCTGCGCACCAAGGCCTTCCGTCACGTCCACGACCTGCCGCTGCTGACCCAGAACACCGAGCGCCGCGGGGCGCTGGTGGCGCGGGTGACCAGTGACGTCGACCAGGTCAGCCAGTTCCTGGTCTTCGGCGGCCTGCTCTTCGTGGTCAGCATCGGCCAGGTGGTGATCGCGACCATCGTGATGCTCGTCTACTCCTGGCAGCTCACGCTCGTCGTCTGGCTCTGCTTCACCCCGCTGTTCATGTCGCTGAAGTACTTCCAGCGCAAGCTGTCCCTGGCCTACGGCATCGTGCGCAACCAGGTCGGCGTGATGCTCTCGGCGATCTCCGAGCCGGTCGTCGGCGCCGCCGTCGTGCGGTCGTACGCCGTGCAGTCGCGGACCCAGGACCGCATCGACCGGGCCGTCGACGCGCACCGCGCCGCCAGCACCCGGGCGCAGGGGTTCACGGCGTTCTCGTTCTCGCTCGGCGGCGTCTCGGCGGGCCTGGCCAACGCCGGGGTGATCGTGATCGGCGTGCTGCTCGGCCTCGCCGGCGACATCAGCGCGGGCGAGGTGCTCGCCTTCGCCTTCCTCGTCACCCTCTTCGTGGGGCCCGTGCAGATGGGCACCCAGATCCTCACCGACGCCCAGCTCGCGATCGCGGGCTGGCGCCGGGTGATCGGCATCCTCGACACCCCGGCCGACCTCGTCGACCCCGGGCCGTCCGGCCACGACCTGCCGCCGGGGCCGATCGACGTCCGGTTCGACGAGGTCACCTTCTCCTACCCCGGCGGTCCGCCGGTGCTGCGCGACGTGGACCATGTCGATCGACGCCGGGCGCCGGGTCGCCATCGTCGGCGAGACCGGGTCGGGCAAGTCGACCTTCGCCAAGCTGCTGACCCGGCTGATGGACCCCAGCCAGGGCGCGGTGCTGCTCGACGGGGTCGACGTGCGCGACATCGCCCAGTCGACGCTGCGGCGAAGCGTCGTGCTGGTGCCGCAGGAGGGGTTCCTCTTCGACGACACGATCACCGCCAACGTGCGCTACGGCAGGCTCGACGCGACGCCCGAGGACATCCTCGCCAGCGCCGACGAGCTCGGTCTCGGCGACTGGCTGGCCGGCCTGCCGCGCGGGCTGGACACCCGGGTCGGCCAGCGCGGGCGAGTCCCTGTCGGCCGGCGAGCGCCAGCTGGTCGCACTGCTGCGCGCACACCTCGCCGACCCCGACCTGCTGGTGCTCGACGAGGCCACCAGTGCGGTGGACCCCTCGTTGGAGATGCGCATCGGTCGGGCCCTCGAGCGGCTGATGAGCGGGCGCACCTCGGTGACCATCGCGCACCGGATGTCGACGGCCGAGGCCGCCGACGAGGTCGTCGTGGTCGACCAGGGCCGCATCGTGCAGCGCGGCCCGCACGCCGAGCTGGTGACGCAGGAGGGCTCGGTGTACGCCGGCCTGCACGCCTCGTGGGTCGCCCAGCAGGGGCATCCGGGCACCTCCTGATCAGACACAGCGGGTCCTGCGCCAGTGGTCTGGACCGCTCGGTCTAGTCCTCCGAGGTGACTGAGGGTCTTCTTTACCCGCAGCCGTAACACCCCAGGGGGTCTCACGGTTGACGCGGTGCCGACCCCTCTCGGGCGGTGCCGCGTCCCCCACCTGGAGAGGTGTTCCATGCCCTCGCTCTCGTCCCGCCACCCCGCTCGAAGGCTCTCGTTGCCCTTCCTGCTCCTCACCGTCCTCGCGTTGGTGGTGGGCACGTTCTCGGTCCCGGCCCTCGCGGCCGCACCCGCCGACGTCTCCGGCAAGGTGGTCCGCCTCGGCTCACTGGACAAGGACGCAGCCCAGGGTGTGACGGTCGAGCTGCTCGACGACGCGACAGTGGTGAGCCAGGCGACGACGACGACCGACGGCACCTTCACGATGGGTGACGTCGCGGCGGGTTCCTATGTCGTGCGGTTCAGCCTGGCCGACCACACCACGACCTACTACAAGGCGGCCAGCGACAGCGTCAAGGATCGCGCGCAGGCCAGCACGCTCGTCGTGCCTGCCGAGGGCTCGGTCAAGAACGTCGACGGGTCGGTGGCGCGCAACTTCGAATCGCAGGTCGGCGGCATCGTCGCGACGACTGGTGGAGCGCCCATCAAGGGCGCGGAGATCCGCTTCTACACCCGCAACGCCGCCGACGCGGGCACCGGAACGGTGTCCTACAGCCCCGATCTGGGCACCGCGCCCGTCGCGGCCACCACGGGCAGTGACGGCGCCTGGGTGGTCGAGCGCGACTTCGAGCCGTACATCGTCGAGGTCCGGGCCCCCGCCTACGGCACCTTCTACTTCAAGGGCACGTCGCTCGTGTCCGACCCGGCCGCCGCCGAGGAGGTCCAGGTCGAGGAGGGGGTCGCCCGTCGCCTGGACGCCAAGCTCGGCAACGCCAGCACCACGACCATCAGCGGTACCGTCAAGACGGCCGACAACCAGCCGGTGCAGGGCGTGACGATCTCGGTCGAGACCGGCACCACCGATGCCTCCGGCAAGCCGGTGTGGACCGAGGTCCAGACGACGCAGGCCAAGACGGGGGCGAACGGCTCCTACACCGCGAACGTGCCTCCCGTCAGCAGCCCGAAGTACGTCGTGGGCTTCCACGCCCCGGGCTTCGAGACGCAGTACTTCGACGCCAAGGCCACCCAGGCCACTGCCGACAAGGTCCAGACCACGTTCGCCGCGCCCAAGGCCGGCGTCGACGCCACGATCACGCGCGTCTCCCAGGTCATCGGCACCGTGCGGGACAACGCCGGCAACCCGCTGCAGGGCGTCGACGTCACGCCGGTCGTCTACACGAAGGCCACCAAGGAGTGGACGGCCAAGCCGTCGTACGCCGGTCAGGTCATCACGAACAAGGCAGGCCAGTACGCAGTCACCATGGAGGACGCGGGGCTCGAGAAGCCGTTCCGTCTGCGGTTCAGCACGCCGGGTCGGGAGACCCGCTGGTTCCCGGCGGCCACCGTCGCCGACGAGGGCCAGAACCTCTCCGTCGCCAAGCACGAGGTGCTGAGCGGCAAGAACGTCACGCTGCCGACGCTGGCGGTCCTCGCCGGCTCGCTCACCGAGACCGACGGCTCGACGTACGCCCAGGGCGGCACGATCTCGCTGCTGCGCAAGGTGTCCTACACCGAGAACGGCGAGCTGGGCGGACCGGCTCACACCGAGTGGCGCCCGATCGGCGAGAAGGCCCTGACCGCCGGCGGCTTCTCCTTCTCGATCCCCAGCGGCACCTACCGGGTGCTCGCCTCCCTCGCCGGCGACAACAACGGCTTCCTGCCGGGTCTGGTCGGTCTCGACCAGGCCCCGGACGTCACGCTCGCCCCCGAGCAGAGCCTGACGCTGCAGAAGTACGCGCTGCCGAGCGTCTCGGCCATCCGAGGCAAGGTCACGACCACGACCGGCGCCCCCGCGCGCGACAAGACCGTCACCGCGCACTACCGCTACGTCAAGGACATCCAGGACGGCGCGCCGGTCCTGAGCGGCTGGCTGAAGCCGGCCACCGCGCTGACCGCCAGCGACGGTTCCTACGAGCTCAAGGCCCGCGGGCGCACCTACCGCGTCGGTGTCGACCAGGACACGAGCAAGGGCTTCTACACGGTGGACGGACTGAGCGCCGACAACGTGGAGGACGCCGACGACATCGCCCTGGGGACCAGCGCCGTGACCGGGATCGACTTCGGTCTGGGCGACGGACGGCCCGTCAACCTGGCGGCTCCGTGGATCGCCGGACAGGCGGTCGAGGGCGGCAAGCTCACGGCCAAGCCGGGCACCTGGTCGGCAGCGGACGTCACCTACGCCTACCAGTGGTTCGAGTCCGACAACGCCACCAGTGGCTTTGACGCGATCGGCAACGCAACCCAGGAGACGTTCACGATCCCCAGCCGCACGCCGCTGCCCATCATGGGCGACTTCACGCCGAAGCACTACAAGGTGCAGGTGACGGCGATCCGCTCGACCGGCGAGATCAGCGAGGCAGCCAACAGCAAGCCCACCGGCAAGTCCCAGGCCTCGCCGTTCTACGCCCCGGCCGACCCGAAGACCGAGAACCGCCAGGACCCGCAGGTCACCGGTCGGGCCGCTGTGGGGGAGACCCTGACGGGCACCACCGGTGAGTGGAGCAAGGGCGGCACGTTCGAGCTGCAGTGGCTGGCCGACGGGCAGGCCATCGCCGGCGCCACGGCCACCACGCTGGCGCTCACCGCTGCCCAGCTGGGCAAGCAGATCTCGCTGAAGGTCACCGAGACCACCAACGACCCCGACCGGGTCGCGGTCTCGGGCGTCACGGTGAAGGTCGTGCGTGGCACCCTGCGCGCCACCACGCTGCCCAGCGTCACGGGGCAGCCGTTCATCGGCAAGCCGCTCACCGCGGAGCCGGGCACGTGGAACGCCGCGAACCCGTCGTTCACCTACCAGTGGCTCGCGGCCGGCCAGGCCCTGCCCGGCGCCACCGGCACGACGTACACCCCGACCGCTGCCGACGAGGGCAAGGTCATCGCCGTCCGGGTGGGCGCCAGCGTCCCCCAGGGCTCCGACCCCGGCACCGCCACCTCCGAGGCGACCTCCCCGGTCGCTCCGGACCCGACGACCGTCTCGAACCGCACCGCGCCCCGGATCACCGGGACCCCGCGGGTCGGCGAGACCCTGTCGACCACGGACGGCACCTGGACCAACGAGCCGACCTCGTTCGCCTACCAGTGGCTTGCCGACGGCGTCGCCATCGCCGGTGCCACCCGGTCGACGCAGCAGCTGACCGACGCCGAGGCCGGCAAGAAGATCACCGTGCGGGTGACCGCGAGCAAGGCCGGTCTGACGTCCGGGACCGCGACGTCGGCTCCCACGGAGGCCGTCACCACCGCTCCGATCAGCAACAAGACGCTGCCGGTCGTCTCGGGCACCGCGGCTCCGGGCGGCACGCTGCGCTCGAGCACCGGCACCTGGGACCCCAGCACCGGGCTGGCGTTCAGCTACCAGTGGCGCGCTGACGGGGCCCCGATCGCGGGCGCCACGTCGCCGAGCATCGTGGTGACCGAGTCCATGGCCGGCAAGGCCGTCGCGGTCGCCGTGACGGCCACCCGGGGCGCCGAGAGCGTCACCGCGGTCTCGGTGTCGCGCACCATCGACACCCAGGCGGTCGAGCCGGTCGCTGTCACGACCGGACCGACGGTCACCGGGCGTCCCGTCGTCGGCCAGGAGCTGGTCGTCGACACCGGGGTCACCGACCCCGCGGGTGCCACCCGCGCCGTGCAGTGGTTGCGGAACGCCCAGGTGATCCCGGGTGCCATCGGCACCCGCTACCTCCTGACCTCCGCCGACCAGGGTGCCAGGATCTCGGCCCGGGTCACCTACTCGCAGGAGGGCCGGGGCGACGCGACCCGCACGACCACCGCGGTCGGACCGGTGGAGTCCGCGACTCCGGCCGGCAAGGAGAAGCCGCAGGTCAAGGTGGCCAAGAAGACCAAGGGCAGCAAGCTGGTCCTCAAGGTCCGGGTCCAGGCCGACCGGGTCAGCCCGGTCCCCGGCAAGGTCACCCTCAAGGAGAACCGGAAGACCCTGGCCGCCAAGACGCTCACCGACGGCAGCACCAAGCTGGTCGTGCGCGGTCTGAGCAAGGGCTTCCACACCGTCCGGGTGAAGTTCACCAGCGGCTCCGAGGAGATCCGCAACGGTAAGAAGACGGTCAGCTTCCGCATCCGCTGAGCCACCACCGCCCCCCACCGTCCGCCCCGCGTCGTTCCCCGACGCGGGGCGGTCCGGTGCCCGGGGGATGATGGACCCATGACCGACGAGCTCGACCCCGCCCTCGCCGCACGGCTCAAGCGCACCGCCGACGGCCTGGTCCCGGCCATCGCCCAGCAGCACGACACCGGTGAGGTGCTGATGCTCGGCTGGATGGACGACACCGCCCTGGCCCGCACCCTGAGCACCGGCCGCGCGACGTACTGGTCGCGCAGCCGCCAGGAGTACTGGGTCAAGGGCGACACGTCCGGGCACGTGCAGCACGTGGTCGACGTACGCCTGGACTGTGACGGCGACACGATCCTCGTCAAGGTCGACCAGGTCGGCGCCGCCTGCCACACCGGTGAACGGACCTGCTTCGACGCCGACCAGCTGCTGACCGGACCCGCTCGTGGCTGAGCCGTCCCGCGGTCGGCGCACGTTCGCGCCCGTGGTCCTCGTCGGGCTCGCGGCCGGCACGCTGGTCGCGGTCGCCGGCACCCGCCGCAGTGTCGACGTCGACGCGGACCCCGGCTCGGGAGTCACCGCCGCCGTCGGGCTCACCGGTCCCCAGGCCGCCTACGACATGCCGCTGGTGACCTCGCTGGCCCTGGTCGCCCTGGCCGTCTGGGGCGTGGTGCTCGTCAGCCGCGGCCTCGTACGACGCCTGGTCGCCGGGCTCGGCGTGCTCGCCTCGCTGGGGGCCCTGGTCGCCGCGGTGGTGGCCGGCCTGAGCCTGCCCGACGACCTGCGGGCAGCCCTCGACCAGGTCGGCGCGGGGGAGACGGCGGTCTCGCGCACCGGTTGGTACGCCGCCGCGCTGGTCGGCGCGCTGCTGCTGCTCCTCGCCGCGCTGGCCTCGGTGCGGCTGGTGCCCCAGTGGCCCGAGATGGGCAGCCGCTACGACGCCCCCACGGGTGCGGCCACGGTCGGTGCCGTGGCGGCCCGGCCGGTGGCGGAGCAGAGCAACCTCGACCTGTGGCGGGCCCTGGACGAGGGGCACGACCCGACCGACGTCCCCGAGGACGCTCCGAGCACGGACCCCGGTGACGACGCCGGCGCAGACCGGAGTGGGAGCGACCCCAGCACCCCACTATGATGGCGCCGACGAGCCCGCGTACCCCGAGGAGCAGCAGCATGTCGAACAACCACGGCAACACCCCCGCAGCCTGGACCGCGGTGGTCGTGGGACTTCTCGGGTTCGTGGTCGGCAGCGTCGGGCTGCTCTTCAGCCCGATCAGCTACCCGATCTTCTGGGTCGGCGTGGGGATCGTGGCCGCGGCCGGCGTCGTCTTCGTCGTGATGGCCAAGATGGGCCTGCACGCGGAGTCCGGGCACTGAGCCACGCCCGGCCGTGACCGCCTGGGCGCCTCCCCGTCCCGCTCCGCAGCCGCGGAGCGAGCGGCTGCGGGCGCCGACGGTCACCATCGCAGGGCTCGCGCTGCTCACGCTGGCGCTGCGCCTGCGCGACCCGCACGTGGGCGGCAGCTGGGGACTGTGCCCGAGCGCCGCGCTGGGGTTCTGGTGCCCGGGGTGCGGCGGCCTGCGCGCCGTCAACGACCTGACCCACGGCGACGTCGTGGCAGCGGCCTCCAGCAACCTCCTGCTGGTGCTGCTGGCGCCCGCCGCGGTCGTCCTGCTCGCGCGCTGGTGGGTACGCCGCTGGCGCGGCGTACCGGCGCGCGACGGGGGACCCGTGGTCGCAGCCTCGGTCGCGGTGGCCGTGGCGGCGATCGTGTTCATGGTCCTGCGCAACACCGCGCTGGTGCCCTGGCTGGCTCCCTGAGGCACGGCCCAGGTGCACCTAGGCCGGGGAGAGGAAGCTCCAGCCGGGGAGGTTGCGCAGCACCCAGAAGGCGAGCACGCCGACGAGCAGGCCCCAGATCCACCGGGCCGGGATCGAGGTGGGCGACCACGTGGTCAGCCCCGCGAGCCGCCGGCCCCACTGCACGTAGGCGAGCACCATGAAGGGGATCGCGAGCAGCAGCAGCGGGTTGCGCGAGAGCGCCCCGAACAGGTCGCCGTGCGCGAGCGAGTTCAGGGTGCGCAGGCTGCCGCAGCCGGGGCAGTAGAGGTCGGTGACGGCCAGGAACGGGCACGTGGGGTAGTGGCCGGGCTCGTGCGGGTCGACGGCCGCGACCACAGCCACTGCGCCGAGTCCCAGCAGCCCGGTGGCGATGAAGGGCAGCCAGGCGCGTCCCGGCGCCCGCGCGGGGGCCGGGACGCGCTCGACGTGCTCGTCGAGCAGCGGCTCAGGTCGTGCTGACACCGGAGCCCAGGGCGATCACGACGACGATGATGTAGAGGACGACCCCCACGACGCCGGCGATCGCCGACCAGATCGCGAACTTCTTGGCCTTCTCGGCCGACTCGACGGCACCGGCCTGGTCGCCGGACTGCCACTTGCCGTTGACCTGCGCGGCGAACACGATCGAGACCACGCCCAGGGGGAGGCAGCAGAACAGCGTGGTCAGGATCGCCCAGACCAGGTTGTTCGAGGGCGGGTTGCCGGGCTGCTGACCGCCGTAGGCGGGGGTGCCGTACTGCGGGGGCGGGGGAGGCGGCTCGGAGTAGCTCATGTGGCTCCTTGGATGGGTCCCGAGGGCGCGGCTCGCCCCGCGGGTCGGTGCTCGGGAACCTACCGCTGCCCGGTCCCGCGAGGGCCGCGACGCGCCCGAAGGTAAAGAGCCCACCGCCGAGCAGTCACTTGTGCACCACCCACCAGTCAGTTCCGCACCACCGAGAGGTCACCGACGTACACAGCGGTGGCGGCCTGCGACTGGTCGGAGGTGCACAGGTGACCGGTCGGTGGTGCAGAAGTGACCGCTCGTGCGGCGGGGGGCCCGGACTCCGGGAGCGGGGCGTGACCGGCCTCGTGACAGACTCACAGCGTCCCTCTCCCTGTCCCAGGAGTACCCGTGTCCGTCCTCGACGACATCGTCGCCGGCGTGCGGGTCGACCTCGCCGAGCGGCAGGCCGTCACGTCGCTGAACGACCTGCGTGCCGCCCTCGCCGACGTCGACGCGCCGCGTGATCCGATGCCCCACCTGCGCGCCCCCGGCTCGAGCGTCATCGCCGAGGTCAAGCGCCGCAGCCCCAGCAAGGGCGCGCTCGCCGACATCCCCGACCCGGCGGTCCTGGCCGGCGAGTACGCCGCCGGCGGCGCCGCCGCGATCAGCGTGCTGACCGAGCAGCGCCGCTTCGGCGGGTCGCTGGCCGACCTGCGGGCGGTGCGCGCAGCGGTCGACGTACCGCTGCTGCGCAAGGACTTCATCGTCACCGACTACCAGCTGTGGGAGGCCCGTGCCGCCGGCGCCGACCTGGCGCTGCTGATCGTGGCCGCGCTCGACGACGACGAGCTGCGCCGCCTGCACGACCTGGCCGGCGAGCTGGGCCTGACCGCGCTGGTCGAGGTCCACGACGAGGCCGAGACCGAGCGGGCCGTGGCGCTGGGAGCGCCGCTGGTCGGGGTCAACGCCCGCAACCTCAAGACCCTCGAGATCGACCAGTCCACCTTCGGCCGGCTCGCGCCGCAGCTGCCCGACGACGTGGTCAAGGTCGCCGAGTCCGGCGTCTTCGGGCCCGACGACGTGCGTCGCCACGTGGGCGAGGGCGCCCGCGCGGTGCTGGTCGGCGAGGCGCTGGTCAAGGACGGCGACCCCCGGGCCGCCGTCGCGAACATGACAGGAGTCCAGGCATGAGCACCCCCAGCAGCCCCGTCCCCACCCCGTCGGGTCGCTACGACGCCGACGCGCAGGGCTGGTTCGGCGGGGCCGAGGAGGGCTGGGGCGGGCGCTTCATGCCCGAGGCCCTCATCGCCGCCCTGGACGAGCTGACCGTGGCCTGGCAGGACGCGATGGCCGACCCCGCGTTCATGCACGAGTTCCACACGGTGCTGCGCGAGTACGCCGGGCTGCCCAGCCCGCTCTTCCACGCCACCCGGCTCAGCGAGCAGGTCGGCTGCCGGGTGCTGCTCAAGCGCGAGGACCTCAACCACACCGGCGCCCACAAGATCCGCAACGTGCTCGGCCAGGCGCTGCTGACCAAGCGGATGGGCAAGACCCGCGTCATCGCCGAGACCGGCGCCGGCCAGCACGGCGTCGCGAGCGCGACCGCGGCCGCCTACTTCGGCCTCGACTGCACCGTCTACATGGGCGCGGTCGACACCCGCCGCCAGGCGCTCAACGTGGCCCGCATGCACCTGCTCGGCGCGAAGGTCGTGCCGGTCGAGTCGGGCAGCGCCACGCTCAAGGACGCCATCAACGAGGCCATGCGCGACTGGGTCGCGAGCGTCGACCACACGGCGTACCTGTTCGGCACCGCGGCCGGACCGCACCCCTTCCCGAGCCTCGTGCGCGACTTCACCCGCGGCATCGGCGACGAGGCCCGGGCCCAGTGCCTGGAGCGCTACGGCGTGCTGCCCGACGCGATCGCGGCCTGCGTGGGCGGCGGGTCGAACGCGATCGGGCTGTTCACCGCCTTCCTCGACGACGACGACGTCGCGATCTACGGCTTCGAGCCCGGGGGCGAGGGCGTCGACACCCCGCGCCACGCCGCGACCATCCACGCCGCCGACCGAGGGGTGCTGCACGGCGCGCGCACCTACGTGCTGCAGGACGCGGACGGACAGACCCTCGAGTCGCACTCGATCAGCGCGGGCCTGGACTACCCGGGCGTCGGGCCGCAGCACGCGCACCTCGCGGCCATCGGCCGGGCGACGTACCTGCCCGTCACCGACGACGAGGCGATGCAGCGCCATGGCGCTGCTCAGCCGCACCGAGGGCATCATCCCGGCCATCGAGTCCGCCCACGCCATCGCCGGCGCGATGCGCGTCGCCGAGCGGCTGGCGGTCGAGAAGGGCCCGGAGGCCACCGTGCTGATCAGCCTCTCGGGCCGCGGCGACAAGGACATGGGCACCGCCATCGAGTACTTCGGCCTCGGCCGACTCCCGACCAGGTCACCGAGGAGCCGATCGGATGAGCCACCGTGCGCGCCGCGTTCGAGAAGACCCGTGCCGAGGGCCGTGCGGCCCTGGTCGGCTACCTGCCCGCCGGCTTCCCCGACGTGCAGGGCGGCATCGACGCGATGCTGATCGATGGTCGAGGCCGGGCTGCGACGTCATCGAGGTCGGCCTGCCCTACTCCGACCCGGTGATGGACGGCCCCACCATCCAGCGCGCCGCCCAGCAGGCCCTCGAGGGCGGCATCCGCACCGACGACGTGCTCCGCACCGTCGAGGCCGTGGCCGCCACCGGCACGCCCACCGTGGTGATGACCTACTGGAACCCCGTCGAGCGCTACGGCGTCGAGCGCTTCGCCGCCGCCCTCGCCGAGGCCGGGGGAGCGGGCCTGATCACCCCCGACCTGACTCCCGACTTCGCGCCCGAGTGGATCGCCGCCGCCGACCGCCACGACCTCGACAAGATCTTCCTGGTCGCGCCGTCCTCGACGCCCGAGCGGGTCGCCTGACCGTGCAGCGCCAGCCGCGGCTTCGTCTACGCCACCGCCGTGATGGGCGTGACCGGCGCCCGCGACGACCAGCAGCAGCCTCGGCGCGCCCCTGGTGGCCCGCACCAAGTCCGCGGTCGCCGCGCTCGGCCTCGACCTGCCGGTCGGCGTCGGGCTCGGGTGTCAGCAACGGCGACCAGGCCGCCGAGGTCGCGTCGTACGCCGACGCGGTGATCGTCGGCTCGGCCTTCGTGCGCACCCTGCTCGACCACCCCGACGACCGCGCCGCCGGCCTCGATGCCCTGCGCGCGCTCACCCACGACCTCGCAGAGGGCGTCCGACGTGCCTGACCTGAGACATCGCCCCGAGCCCGCCGACCCGGGGCCCGCCGACTCGCGGCCCCGGCTCTGCTCGCGGCCGCCCTGCTCCTCAGCGCCTGCGGCGGCGGCGACGACGTGGCCGCCGGCGAGCTGAGCGCCCAGGTCGTCGAGCCGCCGTTCGAGGTGGCCTCGACGCCGCTCACCGACACCGACGGCGAGCCGTTCTCCCTGACCGAGGACACCGACGCCCGGCTGACGCTGGTCTTCTTCGGCTACACCCGCTGCCCCGACATCTGCCCCGCGGTGCTGACCAACCTCGCCAGCGCGATGACCCGCCTCGACGAGGCCGACCGCGAGCAGCTGGACGTGGTCTTCGTGACCAGCGACCCGCGCCGCGACGACGCCGAGACGATGCGCTCCTACCTCGACCGCATCGACCCCGACTTCATCGGGCTCACCGGCGACATCGACGACATCGTCGAGGTCGGCGACTCCATCGCCATCGGGGTCACCGACGGGACCAAGCTGCCCAGCGGCGGCTTCGACCCCAACACCCACAGCACCCAGGTCGTCGCCATCGACAGCAGCGACAGCGCGCCGCTGTACTGGAGCCAGGAGACCTCGTCGGCCCAGTTCGCCGACGACATCCACACCCTGCTGGCGAGGAGCTGAGCATGAGCATGACCGCCTGGTCGGTGCTGCCGATGTCGATCCCGAGCCCGTCGCAGGGCATCTGGTACCTCGGTCCGCTGCCGCTGCGCGGCTACGCCCTGTGCATCATCGCGGGCATCATCGCCGCGATCTGGATCGGCGAGAAGCGCTGGGTGGCGCGCGGCGGGCGGGCCGGCGACATCCAGGACCTCGCGATCTGGGCGGTGCCCTTCGGGCTCGTCGGCGCGCGCGCCTACCACGTGGCCACCGACGCGAGCCGGTACTTCGGCGACGACGGCGACCCCTGGCAGGCGCTGTACCTGTGGAAGGGCGGCCTGGGCATCTGGGGCGGCATCGCCCTGGGCGCCGTCGGCGTGATCATCGGCGCCCGGCTCAAGGGCATCAGGCTGCTGCCGGTGCTGGATGCGATGGCGCCCGGCGTGCTGGTCGCGCAGGCCCTGGGCCGGTGGGGCAACTGGTTCAACCAGGAGCTCTACGGACGCCCGACCGACCTGCCGTGGGGCCTGGAGATCGACCCGTCGCACTGGCCCCCCGGGCGCAGCTTCGAGGCCGGGACCACCTTCCACCCCACGTTCCTGTACGAGTCGCTGTGGGGCCTGGGCGCCTTCGCGGTGCTGATCTGGGCCGACCGCCGCTTCCGGCTCGGGCACGGCCAGGTGCTGGCGGCCTACGTCGCGCTCTACACGCTGGGTCGTGGCTGGATCGAGACGCTGCGCATCGACGACGTCGAGCTCTCCGACGTGGGCGGGCTGCGCTTCAACGTCTGGACCTCGATCGTGCTCTTCGTCGTCGCGGTCGCCTTCCTGGTCTGGTCGCGCCGGCGGCACCGCGAGCGCGAGGAGCAGGTCTACGAGCCGGGCCGCGAGCCGGTGGCCGAGGCCGGCGCCTGATCGTTCCGGAGCCGTCTCACTGTCGTCGCGCTGCGACGGCACCTCGCGACCGGTGATAACCTGACCCCTCGCGTGGGCCAATGTCGTCCCCTGCTTGAACTCAAGTTCCGCTCCACCGCAGTCGCCGGTCCCGGACCAGCTCGACCAGGGTTCCTCCCCGGCGGCGACGACGACGGGAGAACCCGGTGCCCTATCAGCACGCATTCCCGCCGCCCCAAGGTCTCTACGATCCCGCCCACGAGCACGATGCGTGTGGTGTGGCCTTCGTCGCGACCCTGACCGGCGTCGCCAGCCACGAGATCGTGGCCCAGGCCCTCACCGCCCTGCGCAACCTCGAGCACCGAGGTGCCGCGGGTGCCGAGCCGGACTCCGGCGACGGGGCCGGCATCCTGATGCAGGTGCCCGACGCCTTCCTGCGCGAGGTCACCGCCGAGCTCGGCTTCGACCTCCCGCCGCAGCGTGCGTACGCCGTCGGCACCGCGTTCCTGCCCGGTGACGACGAGCAGGTGGGCGCCACCGTCGCCCGCATCGAGCAGATCGCCGCCGAGGAGGGCCTCGCCGTCCTGGGCTGGCGCGAGGTGCCGATCGACCCCAGCGTCCTGGGGACCACCGCGCTCGGCGTGATGCCGACGTTCCGCCAGGTCTTCGTGGCCGGCGCGACGCAGCGGGTGACCGGGATGCGGCTGGAGCGGATGGCCTTCTGCCTGCGCAAGCGCGCCGAGCGCGAGTCCGACGTCTACTTCCCGTCGCTGTCGGCGCGGACGCTGGCCTACAAGGGCATGCTCACCACCGAGCAGCTCGACCAGTTCTACCCCGACCTGGTCGACGAGCGGGTCGCCTCGGCGCTGGCCGTGGTCCACTCGCGGTTCTCGACCAACACCTTCCCGAGCTGGCCGCTCTCGCACCCCTTCCGCTACATCGCCCACAACGGTGAGATCAACACCGTCATGGGCAACCGCAACTGGATGCGGGCCCGCGAGGCGCTGCTGGGCTCGGACCTGATCCCCGGCGACCTCGAGCGGCTCTTCCCGGTCGTGACCCCCGGCGCCTCGGACTCCGCGTCGTTCGACGAGGTCCTCGAGCTGCTGCACATGGGTGGGCGCTCGCTGCCGCACTCGGTGCTGATGATGATCCCCGAGGCGTGGGAGAACCACACCGAGATGGACGCGGCCCGTCGCGCCTTCTACGAGTTCCACGCCAGCATGATGGAGCCCTGGGACGGCCCCGCCTGCGTGGTCTTCACCGACGGTGACCAGATCGGCGCGGTCCTCGACCGCAACGGCCTGCGCCCGGCGCGCTACTGGGTCACCGACGAGGGTCTCGTCGTGCTGGCCTCCGAGGTGGGCGTGCTCGACCTCGACCCGGCCTCGATCGTGCGCAAGGGCCGGCTCCAGCCGGGTCGGATGTTCCTCATCGACACCGAGGAGCACCGGATCATCGAGGACGAGGAGGTCAAGGCCGGGCTCGCCGAGGAGCACCCGTACCAGGAGTGGCTGCACGCCGGCCAGATCCACCTCGACGACATCCCCGACCGTGAGCACATCGTGCACACCCACGCCAGCGTCACCCGGCGCCAGCAGGTCTTCGGCTACACCGAGGAGGAGCTGCGCGTCATCGTGACGCCGATGGCCAACACCGGGGCCGAGCCGATCGGCTCGATGGGCACCGACACCCCCATCGCCGCCCTCTCGGAGAAGCCGCGGCTGCTCTTCGACTACTTCGCCCAGCTCTTCGCGCAGGTCACGAACCCGCCCCTGGACGCGATCCGCGAGGAGCTCGTCACCTCGCTCAACGGCACCATCGGTCCCGAGTCGAACCTGCTCGAGCCGACGCCGGCGGCCTGCCGCCAGGTGGTGCTGCCGTTCCCGGTGATCTCCAACGACGACCTGGCCAAGATCCGCCACATCAACCGTGACGGCGACATGCCCGGCTTCATCACCCACGTCTCCCGCGGCCTGTACGACGTCGCGGGCGGCGGCGCCGCGCTGGCCGCGCGCCTCGACGAGGTGTGCCAGGAGGTCAGCGCCGCCATCGCCGAGGGCGCGCGCATCATCGTGCTCTCCGACCGGCACTCGACCGCGGACCTGGCGCCGATCCCGTCGCTGCTGATGACCGCCGCGGTGCACCACCACCTGGTGCGCGAGAAGACCCGCACCCAGGTCGGTCTGCTGGTCGAGGCCGGCGACGTGCGCGAGACCCACCACGTGGCGCTGCTGGTGGGCTACGGCGCGGCCGCGGTCAACCCCTACCTGGCCATGGAGTCCGCCGAGGACCTGGCCCGCCAGGGCTACTACGTCACCACCGAGCCCGAGCAGGCCGTGGCCAACCTGGTCAAGGCGCTGGGCAAGGGGGTGCTGAAGGTGATGTCCAAGATGGGCGTCTCCACCGTGGCCTCCTACACCGGGGCGCAGATCTTCGAGGCGCTCGGGCTGTCGCAGTCGGTCGTGGACCAGTACTTCACCGGCACGGTCTCCAAGCTCGGCGGCATCGAGCTCGACACGATCGCCGAGGAGGTCGCCCGCCGGCACCGCACGGCGTACCCGCGCGGGGGCGTCCAGGCCGCGCACCGCGAGCTCGAGATCGGTGGCGAGTACCAGTGGCGCCGCGAGGGCGAGCCGCACCTCTTCGACCCCGAGACCGTCTTCCGCCTGCAGCACGCCACCCGCAGCGGGCGCTACGACGTCTTCAAGCAGTACACCCAGCGCGTGGACGAGCAGTCCGAGCGGCTGATGACGCTGCGCGGCCTCTTCCGCTTCAAGGACGCCGCCGAGAGCGGTCGTGGCCCGGTGCCGATCGAGGAGGTCGAGCCGGTCTCCGAGATCGTCAAGCGCTTCTCGACCGGGGCCATGTCCTACGGCTCGATCAGCCAGGAGGCGCACGAGACGCTGGCCATCGCCATGAACCGGCTCGGCGCCAAGTCGAACACGGGCGAGGGCGGCGAGGACGCCGAGCGGCTCTACGACCCCGAGCGCCGCAGCGCGATCAAGCAGGTCGCCAGCGGTCGGTTCGGCGTGACGTCGGAGTACCTCACCCACGCCGACGACATCCAGATCAAGATGGCCCAGGGCGCCAAGCCCGGCGAGGGCGGCCAGCTGCCGGGGCACAAGGTCTACCCGTGGGTGGCCAAGACCCGGCACAGCACGCCGGGCGTGGGCCTGATCAGCCCGCCGCCGCACCACGACATCTACTCGATCGAGGACCTGGCGCAGCTGATCCACGACCTCAAGAACGCCAACCCGAGCGCCCGCGTGCACGTCAAGCTGGTCTCCGAGGTCGGCATCGGCACGGTCGCGGCCGGCGTGTCCAAGGCGCACGCCGACGTGGTGCTCGTCTCCGGGCACGACGGCGGCACCGGCGCCTCGCCGCTGACCTCGCTCAAGCACGCCGGCGGCCCCTGGGAGCTCGGCCTGGCCGAGACCCAGCAGACCCTGCTGCTCAACGGCCTGCGTGACCGGATCGTGGTGCAGACCGACGGCCAGCTCAAGACCGGCCGCGACGTCGTCATCGCAGCGCTGCTCGGCGCCGAGGAGTACGGCTTCGCGACCGCGCCGCTGGTCGTCTCGGGCTGCATCATGATGCGCGTGTGCCACCTGGACACCTGTCCGGTGGGCGTCGCGACGCAGAACCCGGTGCTGCGCGAGCGGTTCTCGGGCAAGGCCGACTACATCGTCAACTTCTTCACCTACATCGCCCAGGAGGTCCGCGAGCTGCTCGCCGAGCTCGGCTTCCGCAGCATCGACGAGGCCGTCGGCCAGGCCGGTGCGCTCGACGTGGAGTCGGCCGTGGGGCACTGGAAGGCCGCGGGTCTCGACCTGAGCCCGATCCTGCACGTGCCGGACGGCTCGGCGTTCCCCGACCAGGACTCGCGCTGCACCAAGACGCAGGACCACGGTCTCGAGAAGTCGCTCGACGTGACCGAGCTGGTGCCGCTGGCCCAGCCGGCGCTCGAGCACGGCGAGCCGGTGCGCGCCCAGGTCGCGGTGCGCAACGTGCACCGCACGGTGGGCACGATCCTGGGTCACGAGGTCACCAAGAGGTACGGCGGTGAGGGCCTGCCGGACGGCACCATCGACCTGACCCTCCTCGGCTCGGCCGGGCAGTCGTTCGGTGCGTTCGTGCCGCGGGGCCTCACCCTGCGCCTCGAGGGCGACGCCAACGACTACGTCGGCAAGGGCCTCTCGGGCGGACGCATCGTGGTCCGCCCGGACCGCGCGGCGACCTTCCGGGCCGCTGAGCAGATCATCGCCGGCAACACGATCGCCTACGGCGCCACCTCCGGCGAGATCTTCGTGCGGGGCGGGGTCGGCGAGCGCTGCTGCGTGCGCAACTCCGGTGCGCGCGTGGTGACCGAGGGCGTGGGCGACCACGCCGCGGAGTACATGACCGGCGGCCGCCTGGTCGTGCTGGGCCCCACCGGTCGCAACGTCGCGGCCGGCATGTCCGGCGGCATCGCCTGGGTGCTCGACCTGCAGGAGTCGCGGGTCAACCGCGAGCTCGTCGAGCTGGCGCCGGTCGTCGGCGAGGCGGCTGCCGAGCTCGAGGACCTGGTGCGACGCCACCTGGAGGAGACCGGCTCGGACGTCGCCGAGGAGCTGCTGGCCGACTGGGAGCAGTCCCTGGCCCGCTTCACCGAGGTCATGCCGCGCGACTTCCGCATCTCCCTGGAGGCCAAGGCGAAGGCCGAGGCCGAGGGGCTCGACGAGAACCAGACCGCACACGCGATGATGGAGGCGCTCCATGGCTGACCCCAAGGGCTTTCTCAAGAACGGCCGCGAGGTCGCCACCCGCCGCCCCGTCCAGGAGCGGGTCGAGGACTGGAACGAGGTCTACCCCGACGGCATCGGCCGAGCGCTGCTGCCGATCATCACCCCGCAGGCCGGACGCTGCATGGACTGCGGCATCCCGTTCTGCCACCAGGGCTGCCCGCTCGGCAACATCATCCCCGAGTGGAACGACCTGGTCTGGCGCGACGACTGGGAGGGTGCGATCGAGCGGTTGCACGCGACCAACAACTTCCCGGAGTTCACCGGTCGCCTGTGCCCGGCCCCCTGCGAGACCGCCTGCGTGCTGGGCATCAACCAGGACCCGGTGACGATCAAGAACGTCGAGGTCTCGATCATCGACCGGGCCTGGGAGTCCGGCACCGTCCGGCCCCAGCCGCCGGAGTGGCTCTCGGGCCGCACGGTCGCGGTCGTCGGTTCCGGCCCCGCCGGGCTGGCCGCGGCCCAGCAGCTGACCCGCGCCGGCCACACGGTCGCGGTCTACGAGCGGGCCGACAAGATCGGCGGGCTGATGCGCTACGGCATCCCCGAGTTCAAGATGGAGAAGAAGCACCTCGACCGGCGCCTGGACCAGATGCGTCGCGAGGGCACGGTCTTCCGCGCCGGCGTCGACGTCGGCGGGACGCTCACCGGCGACAAGCTCGCCGACCGGTACGACGCCGTCGTGCTGGCCACCGGCGCGACGGTCGCGCGCGACCTCGCGGTCGAGGGACGGGAGCTGTCCGGCATCCACCAGGCCATGGACTTCCTGCCCCAGGCCAACCGGGTCGCGCTCGGCGAGAGCGTCGAGGACCAGGTCGTCGCCGAGGGCAAGCACGTGGTGATCATCGGCGGTGGCGACACCGGTGCCGACTGCCTGGGCACCTCGACGCGCCAGAAGGCCGCCTCGATCACGCAGCTCGAGATCATGCCCGAGCCGCCCGGCACCCGGCCCGAGGGCCAGCCCTGGCCGACCTACCCGATGACCTTCCGGGTCTCCTCGGCGCACGAGGAGTCGGGGGAGCGGGTCTACGGCGTGTCCACCAAGCGGTTCGTCGGCGACGACGACGGCCACGTGCGCGCGCTCGAGCTGGTCGACGTCACCTTCGAGGACGGGCGCCTGCAGGAGGTCGAGGGCAGCAGCCGCGAGATCCCCGCCGACCTCGTGCTCTTCGCGATGGGCTTCACCGGCCCGGAGAAGGAGGGACTGGTCGAGCAGCTCGAGCTGGACCTCGACGAGCGCGGCAACGTGCAGCGCGACGCGTCCTACGCCTCGTCGCGCCCGGGCGTCTTCGTGGCCGGCGACTGCGGTCGCGGCCAGTCGCTCATCGTGTGGGCGATCGCCGAGGGCCGCGCGGCCGCGTCGTACGTCGACGCCTTCCTGACGGGGGAGACCGCGCTGCCGGCACCCGTCAAGCCGACCGATCGTCCACTGACGGTCTGACGCATTCCGGGCCCGGCCGGTCCGCCTCACGGCGGCCGGTCGGGCCCGCCGCGTTTGATCGTTCCAACGTCCCGGTAGGGTGAGCGCGTGCGTAGAGCCAAGATCGTCTGCACCCTCGGCCCGGCCACCTCCTCCCGTGAGCAGATCCGCGCCCTCGTGGGCGCCGGGATGGACGTGGCCCGGCTGAACATGAGCCACGGCAAGCACGAGGACCACGCCGAGACCTACCGGCTGGTGCGTGAGGCCGCCGACGACGCCGGGCACGGGGTCGGCATCCTGGCCGACCTCCAGGGCCCCAAGATCCGGCTGGAGACCTTCGCCGAGGGCTCCGCCGTGCTGGAGGCCGGGGCCGAGTGGACGATCACCACGCGCGACGTCGCCGGGGACGCCACCATCTGCGGCACGACGTACAAGGGACTGCCGGGCGACGTCAGCGAGGGTGACCCGCTGCTCATCGACGACGGTCGGATCCGGCTGCGCGTGCTCGAGGTGGGGGAGACCGACGTCCTGTGCGAGGTGGTCGTCGGTGGCCGCGTCAGCAACAACAAGGGCATCAACCTGCCCGGGGTCGCGGTCTCGGTCCCCGCCCTCTCGGAGAAGGACGTCGAGGACCTGCGCTTCGCGCTGCACCTCAGCGTCGACTTCGTGGCGCTCTCCTTCGTGCGCGACGCCTCGGATGCCGAGGACGTGCGCGCCATCATGCGCGAGGAGGGGGTCCTGGTCCCGCTCGTCGCCAAGATCGAGAAGCCGCAGGCCATCGAGAACCTCGACGAGATCATCCAGGCCTTCGACGGGTTCATGGTCGCCCGCGGCGACCTCGGCGTCGAGTGCCCCCTCGAGGACGTGCCGTTCCTGCAGAAGCGGATCGTCGAGCAGGCGCGGCTCAACGCCAAGCCGGTCATCGTGGCCACCCAGATGCTGGAGTCGATGATCAGCGCACCCGCGCCGACGCGGGCGGAGGCCTCCGACGTGGCCAACGCCGTGCTGGACGGGGCCGACGCGGTGATGCTCTCCGGCGAGACCAGCGTGGGTGAGCACCCGATCACCGCGGTCGAGACCATGGCCCGGATCATCTCCTCCACCGAGAAGCACGCCCTGGCCGCCCACGCCACCGGCAGCGTCGGTGGCGTCGCCGAGATCGACTGGGACCCCCACACCCGCTCCGGCATCATCGCCAAGGCCGCGGCCGAGGTCGCCGAACGGGTGGGCGCGAAGTACGTCGTCGCCTTCACCACCAGCGGCGACACTCCCCGTCGGATGGCCCGCCTGCGCGGCCGGGTGCCGCTGCTGGCGTTCACCCCCGAGAACATCGTGCGCTCCCAGCTCTCGCTGACCTGGGGCGTCGAGACGTTCCGCACGGTGGAGGTCGAGCACACCGACGAGATGGTGCGCCAGGTCGACGAGCAGCTGCTGCGGATCGGACGCGTCCAGGAGGGCGACCTGGTGGTCATCATCGCCGGCGCACCCCCGGGCATCCCCGGGTCGACGAACGCCCTGCGGATCCACCAGATGGGCGACGCGGTCAACGGTGTCGCGCCGGCCTACCGCCGCTCCTGAGGCTCGTGGCCTGACGGCTAGGACTTGAGCCCGACCAGCTCGTCGAGCCGGGCCACGCCGGCGCGGGTCGACACGCTGATCGTCGTCGTGCTCGAGCGGCGCCACGCCACGTCGACCAGGTCGAGCGCCCAGCAGCACAGGTCGCGGATGTCGTCGGAGGTGTTCGAGAACTGCCAGCGCGGGTACTCGTAGCGCTTCGCCACGCCGGCGACCGGCCGCGTGGCCCAGTTGCGGACCCGGCAGCCGTCGGAGTGGAAGAGGCCCCGCAGGAAGCCGGCCGGCTCGCGGCGTACGGCCTGCACCTGCCAGGGCTCCAGCACGATGGGACGCTCGTGCTTCTTGCCCGCCCCGTGCTGCGGGAACAGGCAGGGCCAGTGCTTCCAGTGCGCCTGCACCACCACGACGCCCGGCGCGCGGACGCGGAAGACGGTCGATCCCGGTCGGACCGACGCGACAACTCCGGCCACGTCCTCGATGATCGCGGGGTAGCGGGCGTCGCAGGAGACCCGCAGGCTGTAGTAGCGGGGCGCACGCGAGATGTGCCCGTCCCCGAGGTAGTAGCCGAGGAGCGCGAGATAGGCCCCGCTGTCCGGGACCGACGACGAGCATCGAGGACATCCTCCCCGCCGAGGCAGTGTCGGGGCCCGCGTCCAGTCACGGACGGTGGATCGTGACAGCCCCAAGGAGACCGCGACCTCTGCTACCGACAGCCCGCGCGCCCTCAGGGCCTCGGCGGCCGCTCGGACGTCTTCAGGGTGCATGCGTCGAGGATGGATCCCGCCACCGACACCGGCGGACGATCGGTGCCCCGGGTGGGATTCGAACCCACACTGGCGGTGGTTTGAGCACCGTGTCTCTGCCGTTGGACTACCGGGGCCCAGAGTGCGCAGAACGGTACTAGAACCATGCCCACGCTCTCACGCTGGTCCCGCCCCACCCTCATCAGTGGCCGACGCCGATAACCTGTGGTGGTGCCTGACTCCTCACCGACCGCCCGCACCGTCGTCATCGCCGAGGACGAGGTGCTCATCCGGATGGACCTCGCCGAGATGCTCGTCGAGCAGGGCTACGACGTGGTGGGGCAGGCGGGGGACGGGGAGACCGCTGTCCGCCTGGTCGAGGAGCACCGACCCGACCTGGTCATCCTCGACGTCAAGATGCCGGTGCTCGACGGCATCGCCGCGGCCGAGCGGATCGCGCACCAGCGGATCGCGCCGATCATCGTGCTGACGGCCTTCTCCCAGCGCGAGCTGGTCGAGCGGGCCCGCGACGCCGGGGCGATGGCCTACCTGGTCAAGCCCTTCAGCCACACCGACCTGGTCCCGGCGATCGAGATGGCACTGAGCCGCTTCGCCGAGGTGCAGGCGCTCGAGACCGAGGTGGCCGACCTCTCCGACCGGCTCGAGACCCGCAAGGCCGTCGACCGGGCCAAGTCCGTGCTGCAGCAGCAGCTGGGGGTCTCCGAGCCGGATGCGTTCCGCTGGATCCAGAAGACGGCGATGGACCTGCGGCTCTCGATGCGCCAGGTGGCCGACGGCGTGATCGAGCACGGACCCGGGCTCGGCACCTCGGGAGGACCGGCTCGCAACGACTGAGCACCACCTTTGGTCTCAGCCAGGTCACGACGCGGTAAAGCCCGTGCCGCGCCACGCGAAAGTTCTCTCGCTTGTGGTGAGGTAGATCTCACTGTGCCCCTAGACTGCCGGGCGGCGCCCAGCCGGGCGCGCGAGAGGAGACCGCACGTGAAGTCAAGCCCGAGGCCACCCGGCCTACGTCGACGAACGTCCGTGGTCGGTGTGCTGCTCGGCATGCTGCTGGCCCCGCTGCTGGCCCTGGGCCTCGGCGCCGGCGCTGCTCACGCGAGCGTCCCCACCCTGTGCCTGGCCCAAGCCGGCCAGACGGCCTGCGTCAGCGGCACCGTCGGCAACCGGACCAACCCGGTCGAGGGTGCCGACCTCGTGCTGCGCGACGAGGCCGGCACCGAGGTCGACTCCCTGACCACCGCCGCGGACGGGAAGTACAGCTTCCAGGTCACCGAGGCCGGGGACTACTTCCTCTTCATCGACCCTGAGTCGCTCCCCGACGACGTCGAGATCATCCCGTCGGCCCCGCGCTTCCAGGCCGAGGACGGCAGCATCCGCGTCCCGGTGAAGCTCGGGCGCACCACGGCGCCCGACCTCGAGGTCCGCTCGGTCGACTACGACGCCGACGGTGCGAGCTTCGGCGAGCAGATCATCCAGAGCGTCGCCCAGGGCCTGCGCCTCGGGCTGCTGCTCGCGCTCGCCTCCGTCGGGCTCTCGCTCATCTACGGCACGACCGGGCTCTCGAGCTTCTCCCACGCGGAGCAGGTCACGCTCGGCGGCATGGTCGCCTACGGGCTCATCAACGTCGGCGGGCTCAACCTGTGGCTGGGCATCGTCCTGACCACGGTGATCTGTGGCGCCACCGGCTACATCCAGGACCGGTTGATGTGGCAACCGCTGCGGCGACGCGGCCTGGGGCTGACCCAGATGATGATCGTGACCATCGGTCTGGCGCTCGCGGCCCAGTACGCCTTCCAGTTCTTCGTCGGCGCCTCGCAGCAGAAGGTCCTGGTCCGCACGTTCGACGTCGTCGAGATCGGCCCGGTCCGGATGACCGACATGTCCTTCGTGGCGATGGGCGTCGCGCTCGTGGCCATCGGCGTGGTCGGCTTCGTGCTGCTGCGCACCCGCATCGGCCAGGCCACCCGCGCGGTGTCCGACAACCCGGCGCTCGCCGCTGCCTCCGGCATCGACGTCGACCGGATCATCCGCCTCGTGTGGATCGCCGCCACCGCGCTGGCGGGCCTCGGCGGCGTGTTCTACGCCCTGGTGGTCAGCAACGGCATCCGCTGGGACACCGGCATGCAGATCCTGCTGCTGCTCTTCGCCGCGGTGACCCTGGGTGGGCTGGGGACGGCGTTCGGCGCGTTCGTCGGCGCCATCATCATCGGCCTGGTCGTCGAGCTCGCTGGGCCGCTGGGTGCGCCCGGTGACCTCAAGTACGCCGTCGCCCTCGTCATCCTCATCCTGCTGCTGATGGTCAGGCCCCAGGGCCTGCTCGGACGCGCCGTCCGAGTCGGCTGAGAAGGAGCCTGCAGATGAACGAGTTCCTAGGAATCCTCGACGCGGTGGTCGGCGAGGCCATCTCGCCCGACACCGCCGCCGTCGCCATCGCCGTCATCGGCCTCAACATCCACTTCGGCTTCACCGGCCTGCTCAACATCGGCCAGGCGGGCTACATGCTGCTCGGCGCCTACGGCATGGCCATCTCGATCACCTACGACATCCCGTTGGCCCTGGCCGTGCTCATCGGCCTGGTGGTCTCGGTGCTCTTCTCGCTGATCCTGGGTCTACCCACGCTGAAGCTACGAGGTGACTACCTGGCCATCGTGACGATCTCGGCGGCGGAGATCATCCGCTACACCGGCCGCCTGGCGGCCTTCGAGGACTTCACCGGAGGCTCGCAGGGCATCTTCGGCAAGAACTACCAGGGTCCGTTCATGGACCTGTCGTTCTTCGGCGACGGCAGCTTCGAGCTGCTCCCGCTCAGCTACCGCGACGCCGGTGGCGGGGACGTCGTACGCGTGCTCGGCCTGCTGGTCGCGATCGCGGCCATCGTGGGCATCGTGATGATCGGCAAGCGGATGAAGGCCTCCGACGGAGAGGCCCCCAGGATCGGCACCAGCGCCACCCCCAAGCTGATCATGGCGGCGCTCGGCGTCGTGCTCTTCCTGGCGCTGTTCTTCTCCTTCCCGCAGAGCGAGCCGAGCACCAGCGTGGACGGCTGGTGGGTGCGGGTCGTGGCCTGGAGCCTCGTGGGTATCTCCTGCATCATCGTGTTCCTGCTGGTCCGCAGCCCCTGGGGCCGGCTCCTGCGCGGCATCCGCGAGGACGAGGAGGCGATGCGCAGCCTCGGCAAGAACGTCTTCGCCATCAAGATGCAGGCCCTGATCATCGGCGGCATGTTCGGCGCCCTGGGCGGCATGGTCTACGTGCTCACCGGTTCGGTGCAGGCCGACTCGATGGGTCGTCAGCTGACGTTCTTCGCCTACACCGCGCTGCTGCTCGGTGGCGCCGCCACCATCTTCGGTCCGGTGCTGGGCTCGGTCCTCTTCTTCTCGGCCAGGATCCTGGTCCGCGAGATGTCCGGCGCCTACGTGCCCAACAGCATCATGAGCAACCAGCAGACGGAGCAGTTCTCCTACGTCGTCGTCGGCGTGGCGCTCGTGCTGCTCGTGATCTTCCGGCCACAAGGCATCCTCGGCAACAAGAGAGAGCTGCGCTTCCATGTCTGAGCCCACGACCACCACCCCCAACGGAGCAGCCGCCGGGTCGCAGGACCTGGCAGATCCCGCACAGCGTCGGGCGCTGATGGCCGACGTCGTCCAGGAACCCGGGTCGAGCAAGCCCGACCCGATCCTCACCGTGGACCGCATCGAGCGGCACTTCGGTGGTGTGACCGCGGTCGACGTCTCGCACCTCGAGGTCCAGCGGGGGCTCATCACCGCCTTGATCGGTCCCAACGGTGCCGGCAAGACGACCTTCTTCAACCTCATCACCGGCTTCGACCGACCTGCCTCCGGCAAGGGGGCGCACTGGTCCTTCAACGGTGCGAAGCTCGACCGGACCTCGGCGCCCAAGGTGGCCAAGGCCGGGATGGTCCGCACCTTCCAGCTCACCAAGGCGCTGAGCCGGATGACCGTCATGGACAACATGCTGCTCGGCGCGAAGGACCAGAGCGGGGAGAGCCTCGTCAAGGCGATGTTCAAGCCGCTGTGGCGCGACCAGGAGGCCGCAGTCCGGGTCAAGGCCGAGGAGCTGCTGGACCGGTTCAAGCTGCTGGAGAAGAAGGACGACTACGCGGGCAGCCTCTCCGGCGGTCAGCGCAAGCTGCTCGAGATGGCGCGCGCGCTGATGACCGACCCGACCATGATCATGCTCGACGAGCCGATGGCCGGGGTGAACCCGGCACTGACGCAGTCCTTGCTCGGGCACATCCAGACCCTGCGCGACGAGGGCATGACGGTCCTCTTCGTCGAGCACGACATGCACGTGGTCCAGCACATCTCCGACTGGATCGTGGTGATGGCCGAGGGCCGGGTCGTGGCCGAGGGGCCCGCCGACACGGTGATGGCCAACCCCGCGGTGATCGACGCCTACCTCGGTGCGCACCACGACACCGACCTGGGTGACGACGACCTGCTGAGTGACGAAGTGATCTCGGAGCTCCACCACGAGGCCGACGAGGACGAGGCCCGCCGGGCCCGCGAGGAGGGGCACTGATGAACACCGAGACCACCCCGAGCCCGACGGCGGTGCCCGGAGCCGGGCAGACGCCGGTCGTGGAGGCCAAGGACCTCGTGGCGGGCTACCTGCCCGGGGTCAACATCCTCAACGGGTGCAGCCTGACGGCCTACCCCGGCGAGATGATCGGGATCATCGGGCCCAACGGTGCCGGCAAGTCCACCCTGCTCAAGGCCATGTTCGGGCTGGTGAAGGTGCACTCCGGCACCGTGCACCTGGGGGAGCGGGACATCACGAACATGGCCGCCAACCAGCTCGTGCAGATGGGTGTCGGCTTCGTCCCGCAGTCCAACAACGTGTTCCCGTCGCTGTCGATCCAGGAGAACCTGCGGATGGGGTTGTTCCTGCGCCCCAAGAAGCTGCGCGAGCGCCTCGACGCGATGTGGGACCTGTTCCCCAACCTGCACGACCGCAAGGACCGCAGCGCTGGTGCGCTCTCGGGCGGCGAGCGGCAGTCGCTGGCCATGGCGCGCGCCCTGATGATGGAGCCCTCGGTGCTCCTGCTCGACGAGCCGTCGGCCGGCCTGTCGCCGGTGCGCCAGGACGAGACGTTCATCCGGACCCGTCAGATCAACAAGACCGGGGTCTGCGTGGTGATGGTGGAGCAGAACGCCCGCCGCTGCCTGCAGGTCTGCGACCGCGGCTACGTGCTCGACCAGGGCCGTGATGCCTACACCGGTGGTGGCCGCGAGCTGGCCAACGACCCCAAGGTCATCGAGCTCTACCTGGGCACGCTGGCCAAGGAGGTCGGCAAGGAGTAGCGCCCTCCTCACCTGCGCGACGTACGACGACGGCCCCGGACCTCCTCGGTCCGGGGCCGTCGTGCAGGTGGTGAGAACCCTGTTGCCGCGAGAGCGTCGTTCGTGGACAGTGCGGACGGTGACCACTCGCGACCACGCCTTGCGCCTCCCGGACCACCTGTCGGAGGAGCACGGCCAGCTGCTCCACGAGGTCTCGGCACGCAACGCTGCAGACCATGGCGACGACTTCGTGGCCATGGTCCTCTCGGGTTCGGCCGGGCGCGACATGGCCACGCCGCGCTCCGACCTGGACGTCTACGTCGTTCTCACCGATCAGGGCATGGGCCGACGCGGCACCCTCCACTCGGAGGCGGTCGACGAGATCCCGGTCACGGTGTCGGAGCTCGACAACGTGGCGGTGTTCGGAACCGAGGGGTGGTTCTTCCGGTGGTCGTTCGCCTGGGCGCCAGTCCTGATGGACCGAAGCTCTGGACGAGTGCCCGACGCCCTTCGGCGCCAAGCGACCGTGGACGCCCATGAGGCTGAGTCCATCCTCATCGAGCACGATCGTCTGGACGGATGGCTGAACTACGCCTACCGCGCCCTCAAGAACGACCGGGACGGACGCGCGCTCGAGCGGCGACTGGACGCGGCAGAGTCCTTGCCGTGCTCGACGCCTTCTCCCTGGCCGGCCGGTCCGGCCTACCCAGTACCTCCCGTGGGCTGCGCACGCATCCGTGCCGGGGGACGCCGAGCGGCTGCTGCAGCTCGTGGTGGGCACTCTCGACGGGGATCCTGATGCGATCCGGGAGACCTTCGCCGAGGTCGAGTCACTCTGTGCGGTCTTCGACTCCGAGCGTCCGAGTCCCGTGCTGCGACCGGTGATGGACGGTTGGGGTCGCGAGCTGGAGATCCTCCGCACCTAGGTCGCTGGTCGCTACGCGGCGCAGGCATGGGGGAGCCCCGGAGGCCGGCACGCCGGACCGCGCCGGGGACGACGAAGGGCCCCGCACCAGGATCGGTGCGGGGCCCTCGTCGAACGAGCGTCAGGAGGTCAGGACTGCTTCTGACCCTCGACGGTGGTGCTCAGCTCGTTCTTGTTGTCCTCGTTGTAGGTGTAGATGCCCACGAAGGCCGACGAGGGGTCGTTCTCCTCGTCGATCGGGCCGATGCCGGACGGACCGACGTAACGGATCTCGTTGCCCTCGTCGAGCATGGCGACACAGTCGGCGTAGGAGGTGCACTCCTCGCCGTCGGTGGCACCCGAGACGGCAGCGAAGTTCTTCTGCACCGTCACCGAGTCGGTGGCCCCACCCTTGTAGGCGGCCAGGGCGGCCAGGACGGTGGCGTCGTAGGACTCAGCAGCGTAGGCGAAGTCCGTGAGACCGTCGCCGAAGGCGAACTCGTTCCAGGCGACGAGGCGGTCCTTGAAGTCCTGGGCGGCGTCGGCACCGGGGATGGTGCCCTGGGCGCCGGTCAGGGTGCCCGCCTCGAAGTCCTCGGAGAAGTCCGCGGTGTTGCCGTCGGAGAAGTACGTCGCCGACATGTCCCAGCCGGTCGACGCGAGCTCGGGCACGATGGCCTTGGTCTCGTCGAAGGCGAGGATCACGATCGCGTCGGGGTTGGAGTTCGTGGCGGCAGAGACCTCGGAGGAGAAGGTCGTCTGGCCGGCCGGGAACTCGTCGCCGTCGCCCTTGCAGCCGTAGGTGCACTCGCCACCGCCGGCCTCGATGGTCTCCTGGACCACGTCACGCAGACCCGTGCCGTAGGTGTCGGAGAAGACGATGAAGGCGACCTTCTGGAAGCCGTCGGAGGAGATCAGCGACCCGAGGGCGTTGCCCTGGATGCCGTCCGGCGGAGCGGTCCGGAAGTAGAAGTCGGAGTAGCCGCTCAGGTCGACCGCGGTGTTGGCGGGCGAGACCTGGGTGATCTTGGCAGCCGTGAGGCGGTCCACGAAGTTCAGCGAGACGCTGGAGGAGGCGGCGCCGATGACGACCGAGGCCTTGTCCTGGATCAGCTTGCGCGCCGAAGCGGTGCTGATCGAGAGGTCGGTGGTGTCACCCGAGTCCTCGATCTGGTGGCAGGCGTCGGCGCCGTTGACGCCGCCGGCTGCGTTGATGTCGGAGACGGCCATGCCGACACCGGCGACCTCGGGGGGCCCGAGGAACGCGAGGTTGCCGGTCAGCGGCAGGATGCCGCCGGCCTTGAACGAGTCGTCGCTCGTCGAGCCGTTGGCGCACTCGTCGTTGGTGAACTCGTCGTCGGCCGGAGCCGCCGAGTCGGTGCTCTCGCTCGAGCTCTCGTTGTCGGTGGCCTCGGGCTCGGAGTCCTCCGAGCCGCAAGCGGTCAGCACCAGGCCGAGAGCGGCAGTGCCGGCCATGAGCTTGACCCAGTGTGATGTGGTCGATCGATTCACGTGGTGAACCCTTTCCTCAGGTGTTGGTGCCTTCACCGGTGCCCGATCCCCGGAGGTCGGACGTAGCACGGTCACGGTAGACCCGTGGAGGTGTGATCCGCCGCACACTCGAGGAGCGTTGCCGAATCGTGACGTGAACGGCGGGCGAACCGTCACCTTCAGTGGACGGCGACGGCGACCTGGACGAGCAACGGCGCCACCAGCAGGGCCGGGAGCAGGTCGGAGACCGCGACCTCGCGGATGCGCAGCAGGCGCAGCGCCACCCCGACCAGCACCAGGCCGCCGACCGCGGTGACGGCCGCGAGGTGGGCGTCGGGCAGCAGGTCGCCCAGGCCGAGCCCGACCAGGGTCAGCCCGCCCTGCACCACCACGATGGTCAGCGCCGAGGCCGCCACGCCCCAGCCGAACGACGCCGCGAAGGCGATCGCGGCGAAGCCGTCCAGGGTGGCCTTCAGGAACAGCTGGTCCGCCCCGTTGCCCAGCCCGTCGTTGAGCGAGCCGAGGATCGTCAGCGGTCCGGTGCAGAAGACCAGGGAGGCCACCACGAAGCCCTCCACGAACCGCTGGCGCTGCGCCGAGTCGGCACCACCGGCCATCCTCCGCTGCAGCCACCGGCCCAGCCCCTCCACCCGCTGCTCCAGGCGCAGCAACGAGCCGGCGATCCCGCCCAGCAGCACGGAGCCGAGCACGATGAGCATCGGCGCGCTGTCGCCGACCGCCGCCGTCAGGGCGGGGGAGAGGACCGCCACGGCGGCCGTGGCCGCGATCAGGAGCGTGACGAGACCGAGCCCGTCGGTCACCAGCTCGCGGGTGCGCTCGGGCAGCCGGTGGCCCAGCAGCACGCCGAGCACGCAGCCCAGGAGCACGGTGGCGACGTTCACGGCGGTGCCGACCCCGGGCACCAGCAGCGCGGTGAGCAGCGTGGACGGGGGCGCGAGGAGCACGGGGATCCTGGGTGGTCTGGCCCGGGGGTGGGCGAAGGTCAAGAGTGCGACGAGCATGCGACACGACAGTGCGCAGCAGCGTAGTCTCGCTGCCTCGGACGCGGCCGATCGGTCGCGCCCCAGTCGCACGTGGAACCCGGGAAGGCGATGCCCGATGAGTCGTAGCCCGGTGACGCTGAGGACCGCGACCGAGCAGGACGCGCTCTTCCTCGTCGAGCTGTGGGAGCCCTACCTGCGTCGCGGTGAGCCGCAGGACCAGGTCGCCGACCTCGAGCGGGTGATCAAGGAGTCCGCGTCGTCACCCGAGCAGCGCCTGCTCGTCGCCGAGCACGACGGTCGACCGGCCGGCGCGGTGCTGCTGTGCGTGGCCACGCTGAGCCCGATCAACCTCGAGCCCGTGGTGCAGTTCCACAGCCCCACCGTCGTACCCGACATGCGCCGGCACGGTGTCGGTCGCACGCTGGTCGAGGCCGCTGTGGCCTGGGCCGAGGACCTGGGCATCCCGCTCGTCGCGACCGAGGCCTCGGCGTCGTCGCGCGACGCCAACCGCTTCATGGCGCGGCTGGCGCTGCGCCCGCAGGCCGTGCTGCGCGCAGCCACCACCCACGCGATCCGGGCCAAGGTCGAGGCTCAACGACCCGCCACGGAGCGGGGTCGCAGCGCCCGCGGTCAGATGCTCGCTGCGCGCCGCTCGCTGCGCCGTCAGCAGGCGGGCTAGAGGCCGAGCCGCTCGCGCGGCACCAGCGAGCAGGTGATCCGCGAGGTGCACACGCGCTTGCCGCGCTCGTCGGTGATGACGACCTCCCAGGTGGCACTGGTGCGCCCCAGGTGGGCAGGCGTGGCGACGCCGGTCACCGTGCCGCCCGTGGCCGCGCGGTGGTGCGTGGCGTTGATGTCGACCCCGACCGCCACCCGGTCGGGGTGGGCGTGCAGGGCCGAGCCGATGGACCCGAGCGTCTCCGCGAGGACCACCGAGGCCCCGCCGTGCAGGAGGCCGTACGGCTGGGTGTTGCCCTCGACCGGCATCGTGGCGACGACCCGCTCCGCGGAGACCTCGACGAGCTCGACACCCATCTTCTCGTTCAACCCGCCCATGCCCTGGGGCATGCTCGCGATGTACTCCTGGACGTCGATGGGCGTGGTCTCGCGCTGGTCGTCGCTCATGCGGCCAACCTAGCGAGGCGACGTCGGCACCAGCGGCTAGGGTCGGGCCGTGCCCGAGACGACCGCCCCCGCCCGACCGCGACTGCTCCTCCTGGACGGTCACTCCCTGGCCTACCGGGCCTTCTTCGCGTTGCCGGTGGAGAACTTCTCGACCACGACGGGCCAGCACACCAATGCCGTCTACGGCTTCACCTCGATGTTGATCAACGTGCTGCGCGACGAGCAGCCCACCCACGTCGGTGTCGCCTTCGACGTCTCGCGCCAGACCTTCCGGTTGGCGGAGTACTCCGAGTACAAGGCCAAGCGCAACAAGACCCCCAGCGAGTTCGGGAGCCAGCTGCCGCTGATCGAGGAGGTCCTCGACGCCCTGCGGATCCCCTTCCTGAAGAAGGACGGCTACGAGGCCGACGACATCATCGCGACCCTGGTCACCCAGGCCCTGGCCGACGACCCCGACATGGAGGTCATGATCCTCACCGGGGACCGCGACGCGCTCCAGCTGGTCACCGAGCGCTCCACCGTGCTCTACCCGATGCGCGGCGTCTCCGACCTCGCCCGGATGACCCCCGAGGCAGTCGAGACGAAGTACGGCGTCCCGCCCGCCCGCTACCCCGAGCTGGCCGCGATCGTGGGGGAGACCTCCGACAACCTGCCCGGCGTCCCCGGTGTGGGCCAGGGGTTCGCGGCGAAGTGGATCAACACCTACGACGGCCTCGACAACGTCATCACCCACGCCGACAAGATCACCGGCAAGAAGGGCGAGGCCCTGCGTGCCCACCTCGGGGACGTGATGCGCAACCGGCGGCTCAACGCCCTGGTCTGCGACCTCGACCTCGAGCTCCGGCCCTCCGAGCTCGCGCTGCGCCCGTGGGACCGCCAGGAGGTGCACACCCTCTTCGACGGGCTGGAGTTCCGGGTGCTGCGCGACCGGCTCTTCGAGACGCTGACCTCCGAGGAGGTCGTCGACGGCACCGGGTTCGAGGTCACCGGGGTCCGGCTGGCGCCGGGCCAGGTCGCCGGCTGGTTGGCCGAGCACGCCGCGGACCGGGTCGGCCTCGTCGTGCAGGGCACGTGGCGCGCCGGCAGCGGCGAGGTGCACTCGCTGGCCCTGGCCGCCGACGACGGCACCGCGGCGTGGTTCGACGCCGCCGAGGTCAGCACCGAGGACGATGCCGCCGTGGCGGCCTGGCTGGCCGACGAGGAGCGGCCCAAGGTCCTGCACGACGCGAAGGGCCCGATGCTGGCGCTGGCCTCGCGTGGCTGGCCGCTGGCCGGGCTGCAGTCCGACACGGCGCTGGCGGCCTACCTGGTGCGCCCCGACCAGCGCTCCTACGAGCTGGGCGACCTGACCCTGCGCTACCTCAAGCGGGAGCTCAAGCAGGGCAGCGTCGACGACGGCCAGCTCAGTCTCGACAGCCTCGACGCCGGGCTCGACTCAGGTCTCGACGGAGTGGGTGACGACGCCGCGCAGACCGCGATGCTGCACGCCCGCGCCGTGCTCGACCTGGCCGAGGCCCTCGACGAGGCCGTGGCCGAGCACGGAGGCACCGAGCTGCTCGCGAAGGTCGAGCTGCCGCTGGTGCACCTGCTGGCGCGCATGGAGACGACCGGCATCGCCGTCGACACCGACCACCTCGAGTCGCTCGAGTCACACTTCGCGACCGAGGTCCGCAGCGCCGCGGAGGCGGCGTACGCCGTGATCGGCAAGGAGATCAACCTCGGTTCGCCGAAGCAGCTCCAGGCGGTCCTGTTCGACGAGCTGGGGATGCCCAAGACCAAGCGCACCAAGACCGGGTACACGACCGATGCCGACGCGCTGCAGGCGCTCTACGTCAAGACCGAGCACCCGTTCCTGCTGCACCTGCTGCGGCACCGCGACGTCATCCGGCTGCGCCAGACCATCGAGGGCCTGCTCAAGACGGTGGCCTCCGACGGGCGCATCCACACCACGTTCAACCAGACCATCGCCGCCACCGGTCGGCTCTCCAGCACCGACCCGAACCTGCAGAACATCCCGGTGCGCACCGAGGAGGGCCGACGCATCCGCGAGGCGTTCGTGGTGGGTGCGGGCTACGAGTCGCTGATGACGGCCGACTACAGCCAGATCGAGATGCGGATCATGGCGCACCTCTCCGAGGACGCGCTCCTGATCGAGGCGTTCCGCTCCGGCAGCGACTTCCACTCGATCACCGCGGCCCGGGTCTTCGACATGCCCGCCGAGCAGGTCGGGACGGAGGAGCGCGCCAAGATCAAGGCGATGAACTACGGCCTGGCCTACGGGCTGTCCGCCTTCGGGCTGGGCCAGCAGCTGGGCATCGAGCCCGCCGAGGCCCGCGGGTTGATGGACGAGTACTTCGAGACCTTCGGCGGCATCCGCGACTACCTCGGCGGGATCGTCGAGGAGGCGCGGCGCACCGGCTACACCGAGACCATCGAGGGCCGGCGTCGCTACCTGCCCGACCTGACGAGCGACAACCGTCAGCGCCGCGAGATGGCCGAGCGGATGGCGCTCAACGCGCCCATCCAGGGCTCGGCCGCCGACCTGATCAAGATCGCGATGCTGCGGGTGCAGCAGCGCATCGAGGAGGCCGGCCTGGCCTCGCGGATGCTGCTGCAGGTCCACGACGAGCTCGTGCTCGAGGTGGCGCCCGGCGAGCGGGAGGTCCTCGAGGCCCTGGTGCGCGAGCAGATGGGCGCGGCGGCAGCGCTCGCGGTCCCGCTCGACGTCTCCGTCGGCACCGGGCACAGCTGGCACGACGCCGCACACTGATCTCGCGCTGGCGATCTGCGCCGACTCAGCGAGAGATCTGGGCCGGGTCAGCGCGATATTTGGGCCGGGTCGCTACGTGAGGGGGGCGGGGTCGCGCAGCCGGTGCAGGCTCAGCGCGAGCAGAGCCACGAACAGGGCGGCGTCGACCCCGACCACGACGAGGGCGAGCGCGCCCAGGCTGGCGGTGGTCGCCGCGGCCGCGACCAGGACCAGCACGGCCACCCACACCAGGTACGCCGAGCGGGTGCCCTGGCGGGCCAGGACCGAGTAGACCAGCAGCTGCAGCATCGCCAGCAGGGTGCCGATGACGGCGAAGAGCCACAGGCGCGACTCGACCTCGGCGTACTCCTGGCCGCCGACGAAGACCATCGCCAGGGAGCTGAGCAGCCACGCACCCAGGGTCGCCACGACGCCGAGCGCGGCGACCAGGGTGAGGCTGCGCAGCAGCGCCAGTCGACGCTCGTCGACCGTGGACATCGACGGGAACGCCACCACGACGACGAACTGGGGCAGGAAGAGCACGGCCTTGGTGAGGATCAGACCGGCGGCGTAGAGGCCGGCGTCATGGTCGTCGAGGACGTTGCGGGCGACCACGATGTCGGCGTTGGAGAGCACGAAGAACGCGAGCAGGGCCAGCGAGGCGGTCACTGCCTCCCGGGCGACCGGGCGGCGGGTGTGGTCCTGGCTGTGCCGACCCTCGTCGCGCGGGCGCCGCAGCGCGACGTACCCGATGAGGGCCGGCACGACCATCGCGACCGCGACGCCGAGCATCGCGGCGGTCTCGGTGGGGGAGACGAGGAGGCAGGCGGTGCCCACGGCCACCCGCGACACCCCCATGCCGAGGTAGACCATGCCCAGCGGGAACCAGCGGCGCTCGCCCTGGAGGATCCCGGCCTGACCGCCCATCACGGTCAGCGGCACGGCGCTGAGGGCGAGCAGGACCGCGGGCAGCACGCTGTCGAGCCGCAGCACCACCATCACGAGCGGGGACAGCACGAGCAGCAGGGCGCCCAGCCCGAGCGCCGCCCGGTAGGTGACCCCGAGGACGACCCGCTCGATCTGGGCGACGTGCGCGGGGTCGGCCGAGATCCGGCGGGCGCCGGTGGCCTGCAGACCCAGCTGCAGCACCGCGACGACCATCAGCAGCGCCATCAACGGGGCCAGCGCGCCGTAGTCCGCGGGACCCAGCAGCCGCGCCGAGATCATCTGGAAGGCGTACGTCGCGACGTTCATGACGCCCATCGCGACGGCGATCCCGGCGCTGCCGCGCAGCAGCGCGCGCAGGCCCGACCGGCCCGACGCCCCGGCACCCGGGTCGGCCGGGCCGCCCGTGGGGTGCTCGGCGGTGCTGGTCACGGGACGAGAGTAGGTCAGCGCGTGTCACGGTGAGCAACTTCGCGCAGGCCGGGCCGGTGCCGGTGTGGTTGTCTTCGGCCGTGGGCGACTGGTGGACGAGGGTGCGGGCGGTGCCCCAGGCGTCCGCCCCGTCGCTCGTCGTGCCGGTGTGGTCGGTGCTGCTGGCGCTCCTGCTGCTGGGGCCGGCGCTGGCGCCCGGGTACGTGCTCAGCTACGACATGGTCTGGGTGCCCGACCTGGCGCTGCGCGCCGATGCGCTCGGCACCGGCAGCGGGCTGCCCCGCGCCGTGCCCTCCGACGCCGTGGTCGCGGTCCTCGACGAGGTCGTGCCCGGGATGGTGCTGCAGAAGCTCGTGCTGCTCGCGGCCCTGGTGGTCGGGGGCGTGGGAGCGGCTCGGCTCGCACCGCCGGGCCGGCTCCTCGGCGCACTGGCTCGCGGTGACCCTGTGGCAGTGGAACCCCTTCGTGGCCGAGCGTCTCGGCCTGGGGCACTGGCCGGTGCTGCTGGGGTACGCCGCGCTCCCGTGGCTGGTCGTCGCGGCCCGGCGCTGGCGCGTCGAGCAGCGGATGCCCGCGGTGCTGCCGCTGCTGGTGGTGTGCGCCAGCCTGAGCGCGAGCGCCGGGCTGGCGACCGCCGCGGTGCTGCTGGTGCTCGCGACCCGCCGAGGAGGTCGCGCACCTGGCACGGCGTGGCGGCGGTGGTGGCCCTGGCGAACGCGCCGTGGCTGGTCGCGGGCCTGCTGCACGCCGGTGCGGCCGTCAGCGACCCGGCCGGCGCCGCGGTGTTCGCGCTGGCCGACGAGGGGACGCTGCCCGGGCCGCTGGCGGCGCTCGGCCTGGGCGGTGCCTGGAACGCCGAGGTGCTGCCCGGCTCGCGTACCGGGGTCGCGGCCTGGGTCGCGACCGCGGTCCTCCTCGCCCTCGCTGCGACGGGGTGGAACACCTGGTGGCAGCGGGTGGGCGCTCGTGAGGCCGGCGGCCTCCTCGCGCTGTGGATCGCGGGCTGGGGTCTCGCCGTCCTGACCTGGGCCGCGCCGGGCGTGGTGGGGACGATGGCCGGTGCTGTCCCGGGTGCGGGCGTGGTCCGCGACGGGGCACGGCTGCTGGTGCTCTGCGCGCCGCTGCTGGTCTCGCTGGTCGCCCAGGGTGCGGTCGACCTGCACGACCGGGTGCGCCGGGCCTGGCCGGGCGCGGTCGCCGCTCGTCCCCCGGGTCCTGCTGGCGGCGGTGCTGGTGCTCTGGCCGGTCACCGTGCTCCCGGACATCGCGTGGGGCCTCGACGGCCCCGACGGACCACGCCTGCAGGCGGTGGACTACCCGGCGTCCTTCGAGGAGGCGCGACGAGCCGTGGACGCAGCAGCACCCGGGGACGTGCTGGTGCTGCCGCTGAGCAGCTTCCGCGCGCCGCAGTGGAACAACGGGCACACGGTGCTCGACCCCCTGGGCCGCTACCTGGGGCGCAACCACGTCGCGAGCGACGAGCTGGTGGTCTCGCGGGTGGTGCTGGCGGGGGAGGACCCCCGGGTCCGGGCTGCCCGCGAGGCGCTCGCCGGCTCCGGTCCCGAGGATCGCGCCCGGGCCCTGGCGCGGATCGGCATCGGGGTGGTGGTGCGGGACCGGAGCGCCCCGGGCGGCGGCGACGACCTGGCGGTCGAGGTGGCCGGTCGGCGTCTCCTCGAGACCGGCGACCTGGTGGTGACCGAGGTGCTGGGCGCGAGCCCGCGCTCCTCGCCGCACGGCTGGGTCGTGGCGATGGCCGCGGCCTGGGGCGCCTGGGTCCTGCTGCTCGGCAGTGCCGGGCTGGTCGCCGCTGTGCGGCTGCGGCGGGCCGGTCGTGGGCGAAGTATGTGAGGGAAGAGTCAAAGATTCGTCAGAAAACCCGAACTCACTGGTAACCTCCGACTCACCTTTGAGGGAGGGTCCATAACGTGTCAGCAATTCTCAGTGGCGGTATCTCCGCCATCGCCGCAACCATCGCCACCACCGTCGTGGGCGGCGTCGTCGCCGCCGTCACCGTGGTCGGTCTCGTCAACTCGCAGACGGGCACCCAGGGCGAGTCCCCGGCGAGCGTCAACCAGCCGGTCGTCCAGTACGGCACCAACGGCTGATCGAGCAGCCCGGGTCCCCGGGCTCTCAGTCCGAGCCGGCCACCCGCCGGCCGGACAGCACCGCCACCAGCACGTCGGCGAACGACTGCTGCGCGCGCGTCCAGGTGAACCGGTGGCTCTGCTCCAGGGCCCCCTGGCCGAGACGCTCGCGCAGCCCGCCGTCGACCAGCAGGCGGCCCAGGGTCGCGGTGAAGTCCGCCTGGTCGTCGACGAGGACGCCCGAGACGCCGTCGACGATCGACTCCTGCGTCCCGCCCGCAGCGCGGTAGGCCACGGCGGGCGTCGTGTGCATGCCGGCCTCGCCGATGACCAGTCCCCAGCCCTCCTTCAGCGAGGGCAGGGCCAGCACCCAGGCCCGCTCGTAGATCTCGTGCTTGTGCTCCTCGTCGACGTGCCCCTCGAAGACCACGCTGTCCCCGGCGTCGCGCGCCGCGGCGTACTCGTGCAGCTCGGCGTCCCACCAGCCCGAGCCCACCACGTGCAGACGCAGGTCGGGGTGCTCGGCGCGCAGCGCCAGCACGGCGTCGATGGCGTGCTCGACCTGCTTGTGCGGGACGAGGCGGCCCACGACCGCCACCATCGGCGTCGGGCTCTTGCCCGGGGTGACGGCCACGTAGGGGTCGGTGCCGTTGTGCACCACCGCGGTGCGGTCCCGGTGGACGCCGAGCTCGGCGAGCTCGGCGCGGGTGGCGCTCGAGACCGCGACGTACTGGTCGCGGCGGTACAGCCACGGCGCCAGGCGCCGCTCGATCCACCAGCCCACCCGGCCGGGACGGCCCGGGTAGACGACCGGCCACTGCTCGCGGTGCACGTGGTGGACCAGCACGACCACCGGACGCCGGGTGACCAGGCGCGAGAAGAACGGCAGGCCGTTCTGCACGTCGACGACCACGTCCGGCGGCCCGTGGGGACCGTCGAGATCGCCGCGACGCAGCGCGCGCATCCCCTGCGGGTAGACGCTGAGCTTGGTGCCGCGTCGCACGAAGCGGACCCCGTCGACGGTCTCGGTGGGTGGGGCGGCGGCGTGCGCGGCACAGAACACGGTCACCGTGCAGCCGCGCGCGACCAGCCCGGCCGCCATCTTCTCCAGGTAGCGCTCGGCGCCGCCGCCCTCGGGGTTGGCGGTGTCGCGCCAGCTGAGCAGGACGACGTGGCGCCCCGCGAGCGGCTCGTCCATGGGTGGCGGAGTCCGGTTCCTGCATCGGGGGAAGGTACCAGTGGGTAAGGTCTGCGCGTGCTGAGCCCGAAGACGACTCCGTTCCGGGCGACGCTGCGTCGCTCGGTGCGACTGCTGCGCGAGTTCGGTCACGAGCAGGACGACCCGGCCCGCTTCTACACCGCGCTGGCGCAGGACTCCGCCGCCCAGCTCGGCTCCTACACCGACCTCGAGGACACGGTCCTCCTCGACGTCGGCGGCGGGCCGGGCTACTTCCGCGACGCCTTCACCTCCGCGGGCGCGACGTACCTCGCGCTGGACTCCGACGTCGGTGAGCTCGCCGGCCTCGGCACCATCGCGAACGGCACGGTCGTCGGCAGCGGGATGCAGCTGCCGTTCCGTGACCGACGCCGTCGACGTCTGCTACTCCTCCAACGTGCTCGAGCACGTGCCCGAGCCCTGGACCATGGCGCGCGAGATGGTGCGGGTGACCCGGCCCGGCGGCCTCGTCTTCATCAGCTACACCGTGTGGTTCGGCCCCTGGGGCGGTCACGAGACCGCGCCGTGGCACTTCCTCGGCGGGGCCCGGGCGCGCCGTCGGTACGCGCGCACCCACGGCCACGAGCCCAAGAACAAGTACGGCGAGTCGTTGTTCGCCGTCACCGTCGGTGCGGGCCTGCGCTGGGCGCGCGAGCAGGCCGCCGGCGGTGGCGTCGAGCTGGTCGACCTGAGTCCGCGCTACAACCCGTGGTGGTCGCGGTGGATGCTGCGGGTGCCGGTGCTGCGCGAGGTCGTCACCTGGAACCTCGTCATCGTGCTGCGCAAGAGATGAGCGACCGCCGGCGGTGACGACCGCGCCAGAGCGGCTTCGGCCTGCGGGTGCTGGCCGGCTGCGCGCTCCTCGTGGGGCTGGCCTTCATCCAGGACCCGGGGCTCCTGGTGGCCGACACCAAGTTCGACCTCGTCGCCGCCCCCGGGGACTTCCTGGCCCGCGCCCTGCACCTGTGGGACGGCGAGGGCGCGCTGGGGCAGCTGCAGAACCAGGCCTACGGCTACCTGTGGCCGATGGGCCGCTTCTTCTGGCTGGGCGCGGTGGCCAGCGTGCCGGGCTGGGTCGTGCAGCGGCTGTGGTGGCGGCCTGGTGCTCGCGTGGCGCTTCTCCGGGACCGCCCGCCTGACGCGGGCGCTGGGGGTGCGCAGCGACCTGGCGTGCCTGGTCGGCGGGCATGGCCTTCGCCCTGTCCCCACGGGTGCTCAGCACGATGGGCCCGATCTCCAGCGAGACCTGGCCGAGTCGCCCTGGCGCCGTGGGTCCTCCTGCCGCTGGTGATCGGCTCCGACGCGCGGCTCACCGCGCCGGGCGGCGGCCCTGTCGGCGCTGGCGGTCAGCCTGGTCGGCGGCGTCAACGCCGCGGCCACCTTCGCCGTCATCCCGCTCGGCGCGCTGTGGCTGCTGACCCGCACGCCCGGCCCCCGACGTCGGTCGCTGATGCTGTGGTGGCCGACCTTCACGCTGCTGGGCACGCTGTGGTGGCTCGTGCCGCTGTCGCTGATGGGCTCCTACAGCCCGCCCTTCCTCGACTACATCGAGTCGGCGTCGGTCACCACCTTCCCGACGACCCTGGTCGACGCGCTGCGGGGCACGTCGAACTGGGTGCCCTACGTCGAGCCCGGCGCCCGCGCCGGCCGCGACCTGCTCACCACGTCGTACCTCGCGCTCAACTCGGCCGTGGTCCTGGCCCTGGGCCTCGCGGGCCTGATGCTGCGCAGCAACCCGCACCGGAGGTTCCTGGCGCTCGGGCTGCTCGTCGGCCTGCTGATGGTCACCGCCGGGCACCTGGGCGCCGTCCAGGGCTGGTTCGCCCCGGCGCTGCAGGTCCAGCTCGACGGGGTGCTCTCCCCGCTGCGCAACGTGCACAAGTTCGACCCCGTGCTGCGGCTGCCCCTGGTCATCGGCCTGGCGCTGAGCCTCGACGCGCTGGTGCGTGCCGGGCGCCGGCGAGGCCGACCGGGCACCCGACCCGCGCACCCGACGCCTGGTCCGGCTCAACACCGCCACCGCGCTCGCGGTCACCGTCGCGGTGGTCGCCGGCGCCGCCGCCCCGGCGCTCGCGGGCCGGATCGCGCCGGCCGGCGCCGGTGCTGGAGGTGCCGGCCTACTGGAGCGAGGCCGCCGCCTGGCTGGACGACCAGGAGGAGGAGTCCGGCGACGCGACGGCGCTGCTGGTGCCGGGCTCGACGTTCGCGCGCTACCTGTGGGGCTCGCCCGACGACGAGCCGATGCAGTGGCTGGCCGAGTCGCGGTGGGCCGTGCGCAACGTCGTGCCGCTCGTGCCGCCGGGCAACATCCGGCTGCTCGACGGCATCGAGGCGCGGCTCGCCCAGGGCCACGGGTCCCGGGCCTGGCAGCGGCGCTGGGCCGGGCCGGCGTTGCGCTACGTCGTCGTGCGCGGCGACCTCGAACGGGAGCGCGGGCGCGCCTGACCCGGTCCTGGTGCGCCAGGCGCTGCGTGACAGCCCCGGGGTGGAGCCCGGTCGCCGATTCGGCCCGCTGCTGGGCGGCGACGCGCGCCTCGACCCCGACACCGGGGGCACGCGTGTCGGTCAGCGGGTGGCTGGCAGACGACCTACCCGGCCATCGAGGTCTGGGAGGTCGCCGCACGCAGCCCCCGTGGTCGAGGCGGACGTCACCGCGGTGGTGGCCGCCGGCCCCGAGGACCTCGCCGACCTGGCCGACTACGACCGCCCTCGACAACCGGCCGGTGGTGCTGGCCGCGGACGCCCCCGACGAGCTGCCCGTCCAGCTGGGCGAGCGAACCCGTCGTGCTGACCGACGGACTGCGGGCGCGGGAGCGCTCCTTCGCCCGGATCCACGACGGGAGCTCGCCGGTCCTCGTGGAGGGCGACCGTGCGCCGCACCGGCAACCCGGTGCGCGACTACCTGCATCGACACCGACGATCGGTGGTCGACCACCGCGCGGCTGGTCGGGGCGCGGTCGCTGTCGGCGTCGTCGTCCTGGGCCGACGCGGACGCGCTCGGGTCCGCGTCGAGCGTGGTGCCTCACCGTGGGCGGCGCTGGACGGGTCCGACGGCTCGGCCTGGGCCTCGATGCCCGGACTCGACCGACCGCCGTGGCGCCTGGGCCTGGACTCGCCCGTCGCACCGAGCACCGTGCGCTGGTCGGTGGCCGCGACGGCCGCGCGGACCAGCGGGTCGTCGTCCGGACCGATGCGGGGTGCTTCGGCCCGGTCGCGCTCGGACCGGGGGAGAGCCGTACCGTCCCGCTCGACGGTGCAGCCCACCACCTTCGTGGAGGTGCGCTCGCTCGACGCCGATCGGACATCAGCCTCGCCGAGATCCGGATGCCGGGCGTCCAGGTCCGGCGACCGCTGGTGCTGCCGCTGCTCCCCGAGGCCTGGGGGCCCCGGACGCCGTGGTGCTGCGAGCCGATCGGGACCGGCGCACCGGGTGCGTCGAGGTCGAGCGACGCTCGGACCGAGCGCGACGAGGTCCGCTGCGTGGCCCGACGGGTCGTGCACGCCGAGGAGCCGTCCGGCCTGGACCGGATCGTGCGCCTGGCCGGGCCCGCCGACTTCACCGATGTCTCCGTGCGCGTGCGTCCCCGCGCGCTCCCGAGCTCGAGCCGCTGGTCCTGCAGGACCGAGCATCGACGTGGGCCGAGCAGCACCGCGGTGCCCGGACCCGCGCGCATCCGCACTCGCTGCGGTCGACGGGGACCCGGGGACGACGTGGATCGCGGACCCGGAGGACGCATCCCCGTCGCTGCGGGTGTCGTGGCTGGGGCGCGAACGGGTCACCGCGCTCCGTCTGCGCACCGACGCGACGTCGCGGCGGCCACCCCGACACGGGTACGCCTGACCTGGGCGACGGGAGCCTCGACGTCGACGTTGACGTCGAGGACGGGCGCCCGCTGCCCGGCATCCGGACCGACACCCTGCGCATCGAGGTCCTCGAGAGCGAGGACGTCACGGACCTGCGGCTTCGACGGCGCGGCGCACCCGGTCGGCGTCGGCATCGGCGAGCTGCGCCTGCGGCGGGATCCCCTACGAGCCGCTGCGCCTCTCCTCCGACCAGCGTCGCTACGCCTGCGGGACCGGACCGACCCTGCGGATCGGGCGCACCACCTGGCGCACCCGGCTGCGTGGCCTCGCCGGCGCAGCTCGCCGCGGGAGCCAGCACCGAGGCGCTGCCGTGCGGAGCCGGGACAGGTCCGTCCATGCGCAGGCTGAGCCTCTCGGCCGGGGAGACCGAGGTGCGGGTCGCGGACACCGCCGCCGTGGAGATCGAGTCGCTGGTGCTGGGCGGCGATGCCGACCCCGGCGCCGGGGGCTGCCTCGACGCCGCACTGGCCCTGACGCGGGAGCCGGCCGCCGCGCACCGTGGAGGCGCCGTCCACGGACGCCGTGCTCGTCGTCTCGCGGGAGAACGCCAACCCCGGCTGGCGGGGCGAGCAGGGCGGCCAGGCGCCGAGCCGGTCGTCGTCGACGGATGGCAGCAGGGCTGGCTGCTGCCCGCCGACGCCGAGGGGCCGCTCGAGCTGGGCGTTCGGGCCCGACCGGGTCTACCGTCTCGGGCTCCTGGCCGGAGCCCTGACCCTGCTGAGCCTCCTCGTCATCGTCGGTGTCTCCCTGTCGCCGCGTCGGGCCGGGGACCGGCGCTGCGCTCCCGCCGCTCGACGGCCCGCGAGGTCCGACCCGCCACCGCCGCGGTGACCGCGGTGCTCGGGGCAGGGCTGCTGGCGGGCTGGTGGGGAGTACTCGTCGCCGGCGCGACGGTCGGCCTGCGTGGCGCTCCTGCGGCGCCGGGCGCCGGGCTGGGAGCCGTGGCTGTTCGCCGCCCCGGTCCTGGTCGCGACAGCGGCGTACGCCGTCCGGCCGTGGGGTGACCCGGACGGCTGGGCGGGCGCGCCTGGCCTGGCCGGTCTACCTGGCGCTGGTGCCGCGTCGCGGCGCGTGCTGCTGTCGGCCGGGGACCGACCGCGTCTACGCAGGGGCTGGACGCGCCTTGAGGCGCAGCGTCGGTCGCTCGACCAACCGGTAGACCACCTCCGCGGCGACCAGGCTGATGATCAGCGTCAGGGCCCAGATCTGCAGGCCGCGGCCCGCGAAGAGCTCCCAGCCGGTCGCCCACATCACCAGGTGCAGCAGCGGCAGGTGCAGGCAGAAGATGCCGTAGGAGACCAGCCCCAGGTGCCGGGCGGCCCGATTGGTGAGGAGCCGGTCGAACGTGGTGGTCGTGCCCGGGTGCGGCGCCCGCAGCACCGCCGGGAGCACCACGAGGGCGCCGACCGCGGCGTAGAGGAGGTTCTTCGTCAGCGACTGGCCGGGGGTGGGCGCAGCCAGCAGCACCGGTCCGGCGACCGGGGTCGAGGCGACGAGCAGCAGGCCACCGGCGACGCTCCAGCACACCCCCGGCTGACCCGCCAGACGCACCAGGAGGCCGATGCCACGACCGTCGCGTCCGCGGGCGAGCAGCACCTGGGCGAGCGCCAGCCCGACACCGATCGCGAACCAGTCGAGGTACGCCGGCAGCCACTGCGCGGTGTCCATGTCGTGGCCCCGGCCGACGCGGGCCGCGCCGTCGAGGTGCCACCACACGCTGGTCGCGGTCATCGCGACCAGCAGCGTGCCGACCCGACGTACGTCCAGTCCCGGGCGGCGCCCGGTGGCCAGCAGCATCAGCAGCGGGAGCACCAGGTAGAAGTGCACCTCCACCGCCAGGCTCCACATGTGGGTCAGGCCGGCCGGGAATCCAGGGCCGACCAGTGTCGAGGCGAGCAGCAGCGTCGCCAGCGCGGTCGCCGAGCGTGACGCACGGCGTTGGCGTCGATCAGCGCCAGCGCCGCCACCGCCGCCACCAGGTAGACCGGCACGATGCGCAGCGACGCGCTTCCAGAGGTAGTGCCCCGTGGCCGGTCGCGGCGGTCGCGTCGGCGGCGGCCTGCAGCCACGCGCGCGAGAGCAGGAAGCCGGACAGGACGAAGAAGAGCGCCACGCCCACGTCGAGCCGGGCCAGGAACCGGCCGGCGGTCCCGTTGTCGGTGTACTCGCCGCCCCAGAAGGCGGCATGGGTGGTCAGCACGGCGAGGGCCCCGACCGCGCGGAGGCTGTCGAGGTGCGGGAACTGCTCGACGACCGCGGCTCCGGAGAGGGGGCGCTCACAGCGGCCACCCGGCACGGCGCGTGCCGACCTCGACGGTCGCCGATGCACATCGTCGTGCCCCGGCCCAGGCCGCCGACCTCGACCGTGGCGATCTCCGCCTCGATCCGCCAGAACACCGTCCCGAGTCCCCGGCGCACGGCGACGCGGTCGTGTTGCCTGCCACCTCACCTCCACGGTGTCGTCCCTCGACGCCAGGTAGCCGAGTGCACCCACCAGGTGTTGGCGAACGCCGTGCCGTCCAGGTCGATGGTGACGGGCGCCGTGCCGATTCGCCAGCCGCAGTCCTGCTCGGGGCCGGCCGGTGCCTGGGCGGCCACGGCAATCCAGTGCGTGGTGAGCCGGCCGGCGTCGTCGAGCACGACAAGGTCGTCCGTCTGCCTCCGGGAAGCGCAGGCCGGACACGTGCAGGGGGAGCAGCAGCCGGGTGGTGTTGGCCGGGTACTGGTACCCCGGGACGACCGCCGGCGGGCACGACCTGGTCGGCCAGGTCCAGGCTGCCGTGCCCGGTCAGCGAATCGCGGGCCGTGCGCAGGTAGTCCTCGCCCGGATTGTCCTCGTGCCAGGTCCGCACGTAGGTCAACGAGCTCGAGGTCCCGCCGGCCAGCACGGCGACGACGAGTGCCACGGTCGCGACGGACCAGACGCGCGGTGGCAGGGGCGGCCGGGTGCCCTCGTCTCGCTCGAGCCGACGGCCCCCTCGACCCGGGTGGTGGCCAGGACCAGGGCCAGCAGGGCGACCGGCAGCACGTCGGTCAGGTAGCGGTACTCGAGACCGATCACGCCTCCGGCCACCTGGGCCCGGCTGCCCAGCACCAGCACGAAGGCGATCGCGGCGTAGCCGCCGAGCAGCGCCCAGGCCCGCCCGGTCCGACGCCGGCGCAGCGCCAGCAGCAGTGCCAGCGCTGCCAGGACGACCCAGGTCGCGACCACCGCCGCGGTCGGCGGGTCGGCGTACGACGTGGGCGGGTTGTCGGTGTTCCAGCGCCAGGGCCCGCCGAGCAGACCGGTCGGCAGCGTCGTGAGCAGCATCGAGCGGGCCAGGTCGTCGGCGACGGTCTGGCCGGTCTCGACGAAGACCTGCGGCACCTGGGTCAGGTAGTAGGCGGAGAAGCCCGTGCCGAGCGTGCCGAACACGACGGCGGCCTGCCAGCGCTCGCGCAGCGCAGAGCGGACCCGGCGCCACGGACCGCCCTCGGTGAACCAGCCCAGCAGCACCGCCGCGAGGACCAGAGGGACCAGGACGGCCTTGACGTAGGCCGTGAGCCCGAGGGCGACCAGCCCCAGGGTGACCGCCAGCCACCGGAGCCGACCGGTGCGCAGGTGCAGCACCCACGTGGCCACCGACCCCATCAGCACGGCCTGGAGCGGCAGCTGGTTCAGCGCAGCGGCCCACCACATGGTCGCCGGCAGCGTGACCGCCGACGTCTCGTAGACCGCCAGCAGCGCGACGACGCGCCACCGCGGCCCGACCAGCACCAGCAGCATGGCCAGGCAGGCGATCGAGGCGAGCAGGTGCATCAGCACCGTCGTGGTGGCCGCGAGCGGCCACCGGTCGGGCGAGGCCGTGGAGACGACCCAGGCCAGCGCGCGTCCCCGCGGCATGAACTGGCTGTCGAAGGGCTCGAGGAGGTCACCGAGGGCGCTCGTGGCCTGCGCGTCGCGCACCAGACGGTGGTCGTCGGTGTAGAACCACGAGCCGATCAGCGCCCAGGCCCGTGCGAGTCGTGCCGAGGAGCAGGACGAGCACGGCGGCGGCGGCGAGCACGCCGCTCCGGCTCGACCGGGCCCGGAGCACGTTCTTCGGATCGACCGGCACGGCGCCGAGTGTGCCACCGGGAGGGCCTATTTGTGAGTGATGCCGCCAATTCGGCTACTCGGCAGTATTGTGCGAGGCATCACATCGTTCTCTGGGAGAGGGAAACCCGTGCGCAAAATTCTAGGACCGGTCCTGTTGGGGCTCGGCGGCTTTCTGTTGATCGCCGGTCTGCTGGGACTCGTCTGGGCGCCCGGCGTCGTGAAGAAGACGCCGCTCCAGGTCGAGACCGTCACCTACCTCGACGGCGAGGCCGGCAAGATCGACACCGCGACCGGTGACCTGGTCGAGAACCCGATCTACGCCATCAGCGACACCCGCACCGACACCGAGCTCTCCACCGACGACACCGTCGCCTGGGTCTCGTCCTCCTGCGTGATGATCGATCGCGGCGAGGAGCCTGAGTGCGTCGACGGCTCCGAGGACATGATCACCGCCTCGGTGGACGTCTTCGCCAGCGACCGGGTGACCGCGCTGGCCGACAACGAGAGCCTCGACCTCCCGGCCGACGCCGTGCCGCACGAGGGCCTGATCAACAAGTTCCCCTTCGACACCGAGAAGAAGGACCTACCCCTACTGGGACGGCACCACCGGCCAGGCCGTCGAGGCGGTCTACGACCGCACCGAGGACCTGCAGGGCACCGAGACCTACGTCTTCACGGTCAACATCGACGAGGCGCCGATCGACATCGCCGAGGGCACCCCCGGCACGTACACCACCGCCAAGGAGATCTACGTCGAGCCGCAGACCGGGGCGATCCTCAACCAGACCGAGGACCAGCAGCGCTACCTCGAGAACGGCACCCCCGTGCTCGACCTGCAGCTGGCCTTCACCGAGGACCAGGTCACCCAGAGCCTCGACGACAACGCCGGTGACCGCCTGCTCCTCGACGCGCTGACCGTGTGGCTGCCGATCGTCGGATTCGTCGGCGGCGCGCTCGCGCTGGTGGCCGGCTTCCTGCTCATGCGCGGCGGCAAGCGCAGCGGCAACGGGCACGCGCGCGAGCGCAAGCCCGTCCCCGCCGGTCGCTGAGCGTCCCGCACCCGCACCACAAGCAGCAGCCCCGCGACCGGACCGGTCGCGGGGCTGCTGCGTCGTCGCTGCCTAGCGGAGGTCGGCCGCGAAGATCGCGGTGCCCGGGGTCACCCGTCCCCGCAGGCCTGACCAGCCGCCCCACACCCGATCGTGGTGGTCGGGCCACTCGGGCTCCAGCAGGCGGGAGATGGTGAAGCCCGTCCCGGCCAGCAGCGTCACCCAGTCTCCGAGCGTGCGGTGGTGCTCGACGTACGAGACCTCGCCGGAGGCCTCGTCCACCTCCACGTACGGCGTGCGGTCCCAGTAGGACTGCGAGGCCACCAGCCCCGCCTCGTCCGGGTCGTCGGGGAACATCCACCGCGTCGGGTGGGTGATGGAGAACGCGAAGCGACCGCCGGGACGCAGCACCCGCGCGGTCTCGGCGACGGCCAGCTCGATGTCGGCGACGAACTGCAGGGCGCCGAAGGAGCTGAAGACGACGTCGAAGGAGGCGTCCCGGAACGGCAGCGCCGTCGCGGTCCCGACCATCGACGGCACGGTGACCCCCGTGGCGTGGTCGATGCGCTGGGAGTGCTGCAGCTGGCGGTGCGACAGGTCGAGGCCGTAGGAGCGTCCCCCGGCCGCGCGGACCCACCGCGAGCACTGTCCGGCGCCGGAGCCGACCTCGAGCACGTCGCGGCCGGCGAGGTCTCCCAGCACCCGCGCCTCGGACTCGGTCAGGCCCTCGGGGCCCCACACGAAGCCGACGTCGCCGAGGAACTCCCCGTGCGTGGCCTGGTAGTCGTCGGCGTAGCGGTCCCAGTCGGGGCCGTTGGCCCGACGCGACTCGGCCTCGCCGACCGCTCGTCGCTCGGCACGCACCGGCGCCTGCGGGGGGTGGTCGCGCGAGTCCGGCGTCACGGGGGGCTGCGCCCCTGACGGCGCTGGAGGCGGGGAGAGCGGCATGGCTCAACGGTACGGTCCCGCGCCGTCGCCGGGGGCACGACGTGGCAGCATCCACGACGTGGACGTCCCCGACCAGACCGACGGTGCCGGATTCGCCTCCCTGGAGCCGCTCGAGGGCGGGTGGTCGGGCGAGACCTTCGTCGCGGAGGCCGGCGGCGAGCGCACGGTGGTGCGCATCTACTCCGGTCGTCGCGGTCCCGAGGCGCCGGCGGTCGACGGTGCGGTGCTGGCCTACGCAGCAGGCGTGGTGCCCGGGGTGCCGCCGGTGCTCGAGGTCCGGCGCGCCGACCCCGATCGGGGCGTGCCGGGGCTGCTGGTCACCGGCTTCCTCCCGGGCGAGCGCGGCGACCTGGTGCTGCCCGGCCTGGACGACGGCGAGGCCGCTCGGGCGGGAGAGGCGCTCGGTCTGGTGCTGGTCGCCCTGGCCGGCACCGCGCTGCCCCGCGGCGGTGCGTTCGTCGACGCCTCGCTGAGCGTCGGCGCGCACCCGGCGCCGTACGACGCCGACGGGATGCTCGAGCTGGTGGAGGTGCTGCTGGCCGCGGCCGGCTCCCGGCTGCACGACCTCCGTGCCGACGAGCAGGCGACGCTGCGCACCCTGGCCCGCGAGGCCCAGGACCTGCTCGACGAGGTGCCACAGCACTGCCTGGTCCACGGCGACCTGAACCCCAAGAACCTGCTGCTCCAGCGGACCGAGGGCCGCCTCGAGGTCAGCGGGGTCCTCGACTGGGAGTTCGCCCACGCCGGGCACCCCGCGGCCGACCTGGGCAACCTGTTGCGCTTCGAGCGCCGCCCGGCCTTCCACGACGCCGTCGCCGCGACGTACGCCGAGCGGCGCGGGCTGGACACGGCCCACGCGCTGGACCTGGCCCGCGCCGCGGACCTGGTCGCCCTCGTCGAGCTGGCGTCGCGGGCCGGCACGAGCCCGCCCGCGGACCGGGCCCTGGCGCAGCTCAGGGCGGTGCTGGCCACCGGCGACCTGCACGCGACCGAGGCCTGACGCCGGCCCGAGAACACCAAACGGGCACGTGGCGCTGTGCGCCACGTGCCCGTCCCGCCCCGCCATGGTGCGGGCTGGTGGAGGGGACCGGTGCTAGCCGGTCACCCCTCGCGCGGCGCTGCCGCGCGGGTAGTTGGGCGTGCTGCCCGGGTCGAGGGGGTCGCTGCCGGCAGCGACCTCCTTGCCGTCGCTGGCGCCGCCGCCGTCGGTGTCCTTGTCACAGGGGTTCGTCTTGTGCTTCTTGATCTCCTGCTTGTCGTTCAGGCCGTCCTTGTCCGTGTCCTTCTTCCGCGGGTTCGTCGGGCACTTGTCGTAGCGCTTGTTCGCGCTGCCCTTGACCTCCACACGGTCGTTGAGGCCGTCCTTGTCGGTGTCCTTCTTGTGCGGCTTGGTCTTGAACTTCTTGACCTCGCGCCCGTCGTGGAGCCCGTCGCCATCGGTGTCCTTCTTCAACGGGTCGGCCTTGGTCTCGTTCACCTCGCGGCCGTCCTTGAGCCCGTCGTTGTCGGTGTCGGGGTCCAGCGGGTCGGTGAAGTGGACGCGCACCTCGTCGCCGTCGTCGAGCCCGTCGTCGTCGGTGTCGGGGTCCAGCGGGTCCGTGTCGTGGGTGTTGACCTCAGCGCCGTCGAGGAGCTTGTCGCCATCCGTGTCGGGGTTGCGCGGGTCGGTGCCGATCAGCGCCTCCTCGACGTCGGTGAGGCCGTCCTTGTCGGTGTCGAGGGTGGAGTCAGCCCGATCGTCGCCGGCGTCGTTGGGGTCGGTGCCGGCCTCGATCTCGGCGCCGTCGTCGACACCACCGTCGTCGGAGTCCGCGTCGGTGGGGTCGGTCGGCTCGTTGCCGTGGGCGTCGTTCTCGGAGCCGGTGACCTCCTGGCCGTTGGTGAGCCCGTCGGAGTCGGCGTCCTCGTCGAAGTCGCTGGTGCCGTCGCCGTCGGTATCGGCCTTGTTGGGGTCGGTGCCGGTCTGGTCGATCTCCTGGCCGTCGGTCAGGCCGTCGTCGTCGGAGTCGGCGTCGGTGGGGTCGGTGGGCTCGTTGCCGTAGGCGTCGTTCTCGGAGCCGGAGGTCTCCTCGCCGTTGGTGATGCCGTCGCCGTCCGCGTCGCCGGCGGGGTCGACGGTGTCGTCCGAGGCGTCGTTGGGGTCGGTGGCCGGGGTGGCGCCGGTCTCCTCGCCGTCCGTGGAGCCGCCGTTGTCGGTGTCAGCGTCGGTGGGGTCGGTGGGCTCGTTGCCGAAGGCGTCGTTCTCGGAGCCGGAGGTCTCCTGGCCGTCGGTCAGGCCGTCGTCGTCGGAGTCGGCGTCGGTGGGGTCGGTGGGCTTGTTCCCGAAGCTGTCGTTCTCGGAGCCGGTGACCTCCTGGCCGTTGGTGAGCCCGTCGGAGTCGGCGTCCTCGTCGAAGTCGCTGGTGCCGTCTCCGTCGGTGTCGGCCTTGTTGGGGTTCGTGCCGGTCTGGTCGATCTCCTGGCCGTCGGTGAGCCCGTCGTCGTCGGAGTCGGCGTCGGTGGGGTCGGTGGGCTCGTTGCCGTAGGCGTCGTTCTCGGAGCCGGTGACCTCCTCCAGGTTCGTGATGCCGTCCTGGTCCTTGTCCTCGTCGCCGTCGCGGACCCCGTCGCCGTCCGTGTCGGGCTTGGTCGGGTCGGTGCCGATGACCGCCTCGACGTCGTCGGTCAGCCCGTCGCCGTCGGTGTCCGGCGACGTGCCGCAGGTGACGCCACCGCTGGGCGCGGTGGCGGTGGCCGCCATCGGGAAGAGGTCGATCTCGGCCACGTCGATGATGCCGCCGAGGGTCACCTTCAGGTGCAGGGCGGCGACCTCGGCGGCGATCTTCGTGGGGCTCTGCTCGGTGACGGTGAGGTCGCCGGCGGAGAGCTCGATGAGCATGCCCGCGTCCGCCGGCAGCCTCTGGGAGTTGCTGGCGAGGTCGACGACCTGCCCGCCGATCGAGATGAGCGGCGCGGTGTACGTCGCCTTCGTGCCGGCCGCGGTGCCGTCGCTCTCCACGACGAGCTCGGGCGCGGTGAGGACCTTGACGACCTGCTGGCCGCCGATGGAGAGGTCGACGGTGCTGCCGACGACGCGGCTGCGGACGGTGCGGCCGCCCTGGGCGCGGCCGTTGTCCACGAGGCGGGTCGACTGGCTGGTGCTGGCGACGCCGGGGAGCTGCACGATGCCGAGCAGGTCGACGTCGGCGGTGGAGACCGTGGACGTGGTCAGCGGGACGGTCGCGGGCAGGCAGGTGCCGGCGGCCAGGAAGCGTGCGTGGGCCGAGGCGTTGGAGACACCGATGCCCAGCGGAGCCAGCGTGTCCGGCGGGATCAGCCCGTCGGTCGTCGGGTCGACGTTGGTGGGCGGCGCCTCCTGGTGGGCGTCGGCGAGCACCGCGTTCAGCTCGCCGAGAGGGAGGGCGGTGAGCAGCGAACCGTCGATGTTGCGGGCGTCCGCCACCGCGCGCGGGGCGGTCGCGTTGACCGTGCCGCTCACCTGGGCGACGCCCGCGTCGAGGGCGGAGATGCCGGCCAGCGGCACCTTGAGCGCGGTGACGTGGGCGACCTCGCCGGTCGCCGAGGAGGTGGCCGTGGTGGGCACGGGGAGGGGGGCCGCGGAGGCCGCGGGAAGGGTGGTCAGGGAGTAGAGGGCCGCGGTCGACAGTGCGACCCCGAACGTGAGCGGGCGCAGGCGCGCCCGGTGCGATGACGTCATGGTGGGTCCTTCGGAGGGATGGCGGGGCATGCCGCAGCACCTGACGAGGACCTGACCCGCGGTGGAGGGAGCAGGACTGGGGTCGGACCTGCGGCTTCGACGACCCGCCGGGCGCCTGGGTGGGGCGCTGACGGAGTCCGCTCGAGATGGATCCGTACCCGAGGATACTTTCGGTATGCGCCGCACCAGTGCTGGTCCAGACCAGTGGCGCGCGGGTGTGGGTTGGACGGGTGCAGGAGGGGCGTCGTACGCTGGTACAGCGCCTGGAGTCTGCCTGCGTCCCAACGGAGCGGACCTGGCTCGACCCTCGCCCCGACCTGCACGGTCGGGGTCGACACGACCGCACCGAATCCCGTGCCGGCTCGTGTCCTCAGGGGGAAGGGGACTCCTGGCGCTCCGCCCGATTCCTGACCACGTGAAGGTTCCACTTCCCTTATGACGAGCACCATCTCCTTTCTTCCTGACTACGACGCGCCTCAGATCGCCATCAACGACATCGGGTCGGAGGAGGACTTCCTGGCCGCGATCGACGCGACCATCAAGTACTTCAACGACGGCGACATCGTCGAGGGCACGATCGTCAAGGTCGACCGCGACGAGGTCCTGCTGGACATCGGCTACAAGACCGAGGGCGTCATCCCCTCGCGCGAGCTGTCGATCAAGCACGACGTCGACCCCAACGAGGTCGTCGCCGTCGGCGACAAGGTCGAGGCCCTCGTCCTCCAGAAGGAGGACAAGGAAGGCCGACTGATCCTGTCCAAGAAGCGCGCCCAGTACGAGCGCGCCTGGGGCACCATCGAGCAGGTCAAGGAGGAGGACGGCGTCGTCGAGGGCACCGTCATCGAGGTCGTCAAGGGCGGCCTCATCCTCGACATCGGCCTGCGCGGCTTCCTGCCCGCCTCGCTGGTGGAGATGCGTCGCGTCCGCGACCTGCAGCCCTACGTCGGTCAGACGCTCGAGGCGAAGATCATCGAGCTCGACAAGAACCGCAACAACGTGGTCCTGTCGCGTCGCGCCTGGCTCGAGCAGACCCAGTCCGAGGTCCGCCACGGCTTCCTCACGCAGCTGCAGAAGGGCCAGATCCGCAAGGGTGTCGTGTCCTCGATCGTCAACTTCGGTGCCTTCGTGGACCTCGGTGGCGTCGACGGCCTCGTGCACGTCTCGGAGCTGTCCTGGAAGCACATCGACCACCCCTCCGAGGTCGTGGCCGTGGGCGACGAGGTCACCGTCGAGGTGCTCGACGTCGACATGGACCGCGAGCGCGTCTCGCTGTCGCTCAAGGCGACGCAGGAGGACCCCTGGCAGCACTTCGCCCGGACCCACCAGATCGGTCAGATCGTGCCCGGCAAGGTCACCAAGCTGGTGCCCTTCGGTTCGTTCGTCCGTGTCGAGGAGGGCATCGAGGGCCTGGTGCACATCTCCGAGCTGGCCGAGCGCCACGTCGAGATCCCCGAGCAGGTCGTCCAGGTCAACGACGACGTCATGGTCAAGATCATCGACATCGACCTCGAGCGTCGCCGGATCTCGCTCTCGCTGAAGCAGGCGAACGAGACCGCGGCCGCCTCGGACGTCGAGGAGTTCGACCCGACGCTGTACGGCATGACCGCCACGTACGACGACCAGGGCAACTACGTCTACCCGGAGGGCTTCGACTCCGAGACCGGCGAGTGGCTCGAGGGCTTCGACGACCAGCGCGCCGTCTGGGAGGAGCAGTACGCCAAGGCGCACGCTCGCTGGGAGGCCCACGTCAAGCAGCAGGCCGAGGCCAAGGTCGCCGAGAACGAGGCCGGCGAGGCCACCTCGTACTCCAGCGGCAGCAGCAGCGTCGAGGACGAGTCCGGTGAGCCCACCGAGTCCGCCGAGGGCGGTTCGCTGGCCTCCGACGAGGCCCTGCAGGCGCTCCGCGAGAAGCTCACCGGCGGCGCCAGCTGATCAGCTGACGCATCGCCGGTCAGCGTCACGCTGACCTGACAACCGAGGGCCCGGTCACCGAGAGGTGACCGGGCCCTCGTTGCGTCCGCAGCTGCGCCGGCGGGGGTCAGCGGTACCACGCCCCCCGGTGCGAGAAGGGGTCGTCCGGGTGACTGCCCGGCGGACGGTAGTCGGTGTGGAAGAAGGGGTCATCGGCGTCGATGACCTCGAGGAGCGCCAGTGCGACGCCCGTGACCAGCAGGACCATGAGGATGAAGAAGAGTAGTGGGCTCATGGCAGTAATGCTGCGCCTGGTGTGATGCTGCCACCAGTGGCGCATTTGCCAGGGTGCGTCGATTTTCTGCCAAGCCCGTGGCATCCTCGGAGGATGCAGAGCGTGGCGGTGGTGGTGCAGGACGGTGTCGAGCCCTTCGGGCTGGGCACCCTCGTCGAGGTGTGGGGCGAGCCGTACCACCCGGAGGACGACGCCCCGGTCTTCGACTTCCGGGTCTGCACTCCGCGCCCCGGCCGCGTGCGGGGGCGGTCAGGGTTCGACCTGCACGTCGACCGCGGCCTCGAGGCCGCAGCGGACGCCGACCTCGTGTGCTTCGCGCCGAAGCAGGACTTCGCGGCGCACGAGGAGGCGGTGCTCGAGGTGGCCAGGTCCGCCCACGAGCGGGGGGCTCTGATCTACGCGCACTGCACCGGAGCCTTCGAGCTGGCGGCCGCCGGGGTCCTGGACGGTCACGAGGCCACCACCCACTGGCGGCACACCGACCAGCTGGCCCGGCTGTACCCGCGGGTGCGGGTGCGTCCGGACGTCCTGTACGTGCAGGCCGGGACCGTGCTCACCGGTGCGGGGGCCGCGGCGGGCATCGACGCGTCGCTGCACCTCATGCGGCAGCAGTTCGGGGGCAGGGTGGCGGCCACGACCGCCCGTCGCATCGTCGTCTCCCCGCAGCGCGACGGTGGGCAGGCGCAGTTCATCGCGCGGGCCGTGCCCGACTGCCACGCCGAGACCCTCGGGCCACTGCTCACCTGGATCGTCGCCCACCTCGAGGAGGACCTGGGCGTCGAGGCGCTGGCCCGGCGCAGCCTGCTCTCACCGCGCACCTTCGCCCGGCGTTTCCGGGAGGAGACCGGCACGACCCCGCACAGCTGGGTGACCCACCACCGTGTCGCTGCAGCGGAGGAGCTGCTCGAGCGCAGCAGTCTGTCGGTCGAGCAGATCGCGGCCCGGGTGGGCTTCGGCAACGCCGCGACCCTGCGCCAGCACTTCGCCCGGGTGCGGGGCGTCAGCCCGCAGCAGTACCGGCGTCAGTTCGCCTGCTGAGAGTCTCGGCTAGAGAACCAGGTCGAGCGCGAACGGCCCGATCAGGACCGTGAACATCGTGATCAGCACGACGCCGACCACGTTGAGGACCGCACCTCCGCGCGCCATGTCGGCGATGCGCACGGCGCCGGTGCCGAAGACGATCGCGTTGGGCGGGGTCCCGACCGGCAGCATGAACGCGCAGGTCGCGGCCAGGGCGGCCGGGATCAGCAGGGTGACGGGGTCGACGCCCAGACCGCCGGCCACACCGCCGAGCACCGGGATGAAGGTGGCGGCGGTGGCGGTGTTGCTGGTGACCTCGGTCAGCATCAGCACCAGCGCGACCACGGCGGCCAGGAGCAGGACGATCGGCAGCGCACCCAGCGCTCCGACCTGTTCGCCGAACCACGCGTCCAGTCCGGTGCCGGCGACCGCGGAGGCCAGGCTCAGGCCACCGCCGAAGAGCAGCAGCACGCCCCAGGGCAGGCCCTTCTCGGCGTCGTGCCACTCCAAGGTCATCCGACCCCGGTCGTCGCCGGGGATCAGGAACATGACCAGTCCGGCGGTGATGGCGATGACGGTGTCGTCGAAGCCGCCCAGCCAGGGCGCCCGGTCGCCGAGGTCCCCGATGCTGGCCAGCACCCCGGGCACCACCCAGAAGAACGCGGCGGTGGCGAAGACCGCCAGCACCACCTTCTCGCCCCGGCTGGGGGCACCCAGCTCGGCGATCTGGGCGTCGATGAGCTCGGCGCCACCGGGGATGGACTCGAGCTGGAAGCGGAAGATCACCCGGGTGATCAGCAGCCAGGCGAGGCCCAGGAACACCACGACCAGCGGCAGGCCGAGCATCATCCACTCGGCGAAGCCGATGTCGCGGTCGAGCTCGCTGGCCAGGTAGCCGGCCACGATGGCGTTCGGGGGAGAGCCGAGCAGGGTGCCGAGCCCGCCGATGGAGGCCGACCAGGCGACCGACAGCAGCAGGGCGACACCGAAGAGGCGGACGTCGACGTCGTCGATCACGTCGCTCATCGACTCCCGGCCCCCGAGCCGCTCGGTGAGCTCGGCCGCGTCGGTGCTCTGGTCGCTGCCGGCGCTGTTCTCCACGACGAGCGCCAGGACCGAGAGCGCGATCGGGAGCATCATCAAGGTGGTGGCGGTGTTCGAGACCCACATCGACAGGAACGCCGTGGCGATCATCATCCCCAGGATGATCCGGCGCGGGTGGGTGCCGACGCGACGCAGGGTCAGCAGCGCGATCCGGCGGTGCAGGTTCCACTTCTGCATGGCGATCGCGATGAGGAAGCCGCCGAGGAACAGGAACACGATGGGATCGGCGTACGGCGCGGTGGCGTCGTCGATGCCCAGGGCGTCGGTGAGTGCGGGGAGCAGCGCGATCGGCAGCAGCGCGGTCGCGGCCAGGGGGAGCGCCTCGGTCATCCACCAGGCGGCCATCAGGGCGCCCACGGCAGCGACCACCCGGCCGTCCTGGGAGAGCTCGGCGCCACCGAGGGCGACGTACACGGCGGCTGCCAGCACCACCCCGAGCGCCCGCACGCTCCAGGTGTGCCGCGACGAGCGGCTCGGTCCGGCGGCGGCGTCCGGGCCGCGCTGGGGGATGTCCTGGTCCGTGCTGGTCATGAAGCCTCCCGAGACTGGTCCGACCACCTCACACCCAGGTGCGGTGCAGCAACCTCACCCCTGGTGGTGAGGCGCCAGCTCGGCGCGCAGCACCTTGCCCGTCGCCGTGCGGGGCAGGTCGGACACGGTGGTCCAGGTCTTGGGTCGCTTGGGGGGAGCGAGCCGCTCACGCGCCCAGCTGTCGAGCTGCGCGGCGCTGGCGGTCCCGACGACGGCGGCGCAGACGCGCTGGCCCCAGTCGGGGTCGGGGACGCCGTAGACGGCGACGTCGTCGACGCCCTCGTGCTCACGCAGCGCGTGCTCGACCTCGAGCGGGTAGACGTTGACGCCGCCGGTGATGATCAGGTCGGTGCGCCGGCCCTGGAGGTAGAGGTAGCCGTCGGCGTCGAGCCGGCCGACGTCGCCGACGGTGAACGCCGGCCCGTCGGGGGACTCGCGCCAGGCGGCGGCGGTCTTGTCGGGTGCGCCGAAGTACTCGAAGCGGGCGTGGGACGGCACGGTGCACCAGATGGTGCCGTCGTCGTCGAGGTGCAGCGTGCGCCCGGGGCGGGGCCGGCCGACGGTACCGGGGTGCTCGAGCCACTCCTCGCTCCGGCAGGCGGTGAACTGGCCCTCGGTGGAGCCGTAGAACTCCCAGGTGCTGCGCGGCGGGAAGGTCTCGAGCAGCCGCTGCTTGGTCGCGACCGGACAGGGGGCCCCGGCGTGCGCGACGAGTCGGAAGCTGCTCAGGTCGGGGGTGCCGACCTCGTCCCAGTGCGCGAAGAGGCGCTGCAGGTGGGTGGGGACGCAGAACATGGTGGTGGGTCGCTCGGTCTCGATCGCCCGGGTGGTCCGGTCGGGGTCGAACGACCCGGGCACCACCACCCGGCCCCCGGCCAGCACCGTGCCCATCGCGAAGCGCAGGGGAGCGGAGTGGTGCAGCGGGCTGAGGACGAGGTTGACGTCGCTGGCGGCGAACCCCCACAGGTCACGCTCCTCGGCGACCAGCGCGGCCGCGGCGGCGGGGGAGAGCAGTCCGCTGCTGACGCCCTTGGGCGTGCCGGTGGTCCCGCTGGTGACGTGCATCGGCCGCGCCCGGGGCGTCCAGCCGCTCATCGGGCCCTCGGGCCGCACCCGGTCGAGGAGGGCGGTGAGCTCCTGCTCGTCCTCGACCACGACCGTGGGCTCGACACCCGCCAGGATGCGCTCGCGCTCGTACGCCGTGAGCCGCGGGTCCAGCGGCACCGGGAAGACCCCGCGGGCCAGCAGCGCCATCACCGACTCGAGCAGCAGCATCGATCCGGGCACCAGCAGGGCGACCCGGGAGCCCTCGGGCAGCGTGGGGGGCATGGCCAGATCGTAGGTGACCGCGACCCGGCCCACATATCTCCCTGACCCGGCGCAAATCTCCCACCGACCCGGCGCAAATGTCCCACCGACCCGGCTCGAATCTCCCCGGGCTCGGGACCGCTGGTCGGCCGGGACATCTGCGCCGACTCACGTGGACATTTGCGCCGGGTCGCGGAGATATTTGGGCCGGGTCGAGGGTTGGTCAGGCCTCGCTGTCGGCCTTCAACGCCGCCGCGAACTGGTCGAACGAGGCCTGGAAGTCGGGCATCGACCTGAGGATCAGCGGCGCGAGCAGTCCGCTGAACGCCTCGGCCATGGTGAAGGTGCAGGCGGCGGCACCTGCGGGCTCGAGGGTGAAGGTCCGCCGGCCGGTGAACAGCCCGAGAGGCATGCCGCCGGTCCACACCATGTGCCGGGGCGCGTGCACCTCGGCGACGTTCAGCGAGAAACCGCGCTTCGGGTCGAGCTCCGAGACCAGCTTGATCTTCTGGCCCTCGCGGATCGTGCCGGTGACGTCGACGACGCCGTTGTCGGCCCGGTTCCACCAGTCGGCGTCGGAGAGCAGCGTCCAGACGCGCTCGGGAGGGGCGCGATCGTGGTCGTCGTGCTGGCGGTCGTCGTCATGTCGCGTCCTGACCTGGTGGGTCGTCGTCCTGGGAGCCATCGTCCCACCGCCGAGGCCGATGCGGCCGCGGGTGGGCTCCCGACTACCGTGACGTCGCCATGCGAGTGGGTCTCACCGGGGGCGTGGCCTCGGGCAAGAGCACCGTGGCGGCGATCCTGGCCGAGCTGGGGGCCGTCGTCATCGACGCCGACGTCCTGGCCCGCGAGGTGGTCGAGAAGGGCACTCCCGGCCTGGCCGCGGTCGTCGAGGAGTTCGGCGACCAGCTGCTGACGCCCGAGGGCGACCTCGACCGGCCGGCGATGGGTCGCCTGGTCTTCGGTGACGACGCCGCCCGCAAGCGCCTCGAGGCGATCGTGCACCCGCTGGTCTTCGAGCGGTACGCCGAGCTGGAGGCGTCCGCGCCCGACGGGGCGCTGGTCGTCCACGACATCCCGTTGCTGGCCGAGTCCGGCCGGGCCGACGGCTTCGACGCCGTGCTCGTCGTCGACGTGCCCGCCGAGACCCAGGTCGAGCGGATGCTGCAGCGAGCGCGGCTGGACCCGCGAGGACGCCGACTCGCGCATCGCCGCCCAGGCCACCCGCGAGCAGCGCCTCGCCGATCGCCACCCACGTCATCGAGAACACCGGCACGCTCGACGACCTGCGCGCCCGTGTGCGGGCCGTCCACGACGAGCTGCGGGCGCGCGCGTGAGGCGCCCCGGACGCCTCGCCGCCGCCGCGCTGACGCCTGGGGCTGGCTGGTCACCGGCTGCTCCGCCACCGGCGACGACGACGCCGGCACCGGTCCGCGAGCCGCCGCCGCCGGCGCGACCCCCGACCCGGAGGACGCGACCGCGAGCCCGCCGAGCCCGCCGAGCCCGCCGAACCGGTCGACCCCGACCAGCCCACCTCGTGGGGTCCGACCGAGGGCGAGCTCGCCGAGGCCCGCGAGTCTGGTCGCCGAGATGAGCCCCGAGGAGCTCGCCGGCCAGGTGATCGTGGGCCGCTACGCCGGCACCGACCCGGCCGTGCCCGCCCGGCTCGTCTCCGACCTGCACCTCTCCGGCGTCTGCGTCACCGGCGACAACGTCGTCGACGAGGCCCAGGTGCGCGCCACCACCGCCGCGGTCTCGCAGGCCGTCGCCGACAGCGGCCGCGACTTCCCGGCCGTCATCGGCGTCGACCAGGAGGGCGGCACGGTCTCCCACCTGCGCGGCATCGCCACCGAGTTCCCCGCCTTCCGCACCGCCGGCGACGCGGTCGACGGCGGCGGGCGCAGCGGCAAGCTGGCCGTGCGCGACGCGGCGTACACGACCGGGCTCGAGCTGCGCGACCTCGGCTTCACCTGGGTCTACGCCCCGGTCGCCGACGTCACCATCGGCGCCGCCGACCCCACCATCGGCAGCCGCTCGCCCTCGACCGACCCGCGCCTGGCCGCCAAGGCGACCGCGGCCGCCGTCGACGGCTTCGACCGCTCCGGCACCGTCTCGACGACCAAGCACTACCCCGGCCACGGTGGCGCCACCGCCGACTGCCACCTCACCCTGCCGGCCCTCGACACCCCGGCCGCAGAGCTGGAGAAGCGCGACCTGATGCCGTTCCGCGCCGCCACCAAGGCCGGCGCTCCGTCGGTGATGATCGGCCACCTCGACGTCGCCGCGCTGGCGCCCGGCACCCCGTCCAGCATCGCCCCCGAGGTCTACGACCACCTGCGCGAGGAGGTCGGCTTCGAGGGCGTGGCCATCACCGACTCCCTGGGCATGGGCGCCGTCGCGGGCATCCCCGACCTGGCCGTCAAGGCGCTCGTCGCCGGCGCCGACCTGCTGCTGATGCCCGCCGACACCCGACGCACCCACGCGCACGTCACGAAGGCGATCGCCTCCGGCGAGGTCACGCCCGAGCGGATCGAGGAGGCCGCCGCACGGGTCGTGGCGCTGCAGATGTGGCAGGCCCGGGTCGCGGGAGAGCTGCAGGTCCCGGACGACATCAGCGCCCGGGCGGCCGAGGCCGCCCAGGCGCTGGAGGTCGCGGCGTACGCCGTCCCCTGAGGGTGCCTGCCCGTGAGGTTCCTGCTCAGGCAGCCAGGTCGGGGTCGGCGAAGCGACGCAGCTTCTGCAGCGCCTCGCGCTCGAGCTGGCGCACCCGCTCGGCGGAGATGCCGTGCTTGGCGCCGATGTCGGCCAGCTTGTGCTGGCGGCCGTCGCTGAGGCCGTAGCGCGAGCGGATGATGTCGGCGGCCCGGTCGTCGAGGTGGCAGACCAGGGCGTTGAGGCGGTCGCGCGACTCGACGTCGATGACGCTCGAGGTCGGGACCCGGGGAGGTCTCCTGCGCCATCAGGTCACCCAGCGAGGTGTCGCCGTCCTCGTCGACGGGGGTGTCGAGCGAGACGTGCTCGCGGCCCCACGCCAGCAGGTCGAGGACGCGGTCGACGTCCATGCCGAGCTCGAGCGCGATCTCGGTGGGCTCCGGGTCGCGGCCGAGCTGGCGCTCCAGGGTGCGACGGGCGCCGCCGACCTGGTTGAGCTCCTCGACCACGTGCACGGGCAGCCGCACGACGCGGGCCTGCTGGGCGATGCCGCGGGTGATGGCCTGGCGCACCCACCAGGTCGCGTAGGTGGAGAACTTGTAGCCCTTGGTGTAGTCGAACTTCTCGACCGCACGGATCAGGCCGGTGTTGCCCTCCTGGATCAGGTCGAGCATCGGCATCTGCGCGCGGCCGTACTTGCGCGCGATCGACACGACGAGGCGCAGGTTGGCGGTGATGAAGGTGTCGACGGCCTGGCGACCCTGCTCGGCGAGCCACTCGAGCTCCTCCTCGCTGGCGCGGCCGGGGGCCCCGCCCTTGCGGCGCCCGACCCGACCCTCCTTGAGCAGGGCCTCGGCGTAGAGGCCGGCCTCGATGGTCTGGGACAGGTCCACCTCGGCGGCCGCGTCGAGCAGCGGGTTGCGGGCGATCTCGTCCAGGTAGAGCCCGACGCTGTCGCGGCCCTCGATCTCACGACCGGTGCTGGCCGTGACGGTGCGAGCAGCCGTGCGGGTGGCGGTGCTGGTGGCCATGAAACCCCTCCTTCGGCACGTGGTCGCTCTCGTGCTCCCACGTCGTGTCCAACGCTCCTGGAGGTGGCCGGAGATTCCCGTTCCACCGCGGAGCCTTCACCATCAAGGACGTGTGGCCCGCCCCGGGAGTTGCATGACGAGCCAACTCTCAGCGACTTCTCAGGGCCTCACCCCTCACTGCTTGTTCGGTGCCCCGCAGCGATCGGATGGCTCTCACCCCGCAGGGGGAGAAGTGGACGAGGGAACTCAGGGGTCAGGCGTCGGCGAGCCCCATCCGGTCGAGCATCCACGCCAGCGCGAAGGCCCGGTCGTGCCAGGCCTTGTAGCGGCCCGAGACGCCGCCGTGCCCGGCCGACATCTCCGTGCGCAGCAGCACGTCGGGACGGTGGTCGGGGGCAGTGGCGCGCAGCTTGGCGACCCACTTGGCCGGCTCGACGTAGAGCACCCGGGTGTCGTTGAGGGAGGTCTCGGCCAGGATCGCCGGGTAGTCCTGCTCGGTGACGTTGTCGTACGGCGCGTACGAGGCCATGTAGTCGTAGACCTCAGGGTCGGCCTCGGGGTTGCCCCACTCGTCGTACTCGGTGACCGTCAGCGGCAGGGTGGCGTCGAGCATCGTGGTGAGCGCGTCGACGAACGGGACCGCGGCGACGATCCCGGTGAACATCTCGGGTGCCTGGTTGGCCACCGCGCCCATCAGCATCCCGCCGGCGCTGCCGCCCTCGGCGACCAGCGTGCGCGGGCTCGACCAGCCGGTGTCGACCAGGTGGCGGGCGCAGGCGATGAAGTCGGAGAAGGTGTTCTGCTTCGTGGTCATCTTGCCGCTCGTCGTACCAGCGCCGGCCCATCTCGCCGCCGCCGCGCACGTGGGCGATCGCGAAGGCCGCGCCCCGGTCGAGCAGCGAGAGCCGGGCGACCGAGAAGTAGGGGTCGATGGAGGCCTCGTAGGAGCCGTAGCCGTAGAGCAGGGTCGGCACCGGGCGGGTGCCACCGCCGTCGTCCTCGCGCGAGCCGCGGCGGCACACGATCGAGATCGGCACCTGCTCGCCGTCCTCGGCGGTGGCCCAGAGCCGGTGCTCCTCGTAGTCGGCCGGGTCGTAGCCGCCGAGCACCGGCGTGCGACGCAGCAGGGTCAGCTCGCGGCTGCGCACGTCGTAGTCGTAGACCGAGGACGGCACCGCCATCGAGGTGAAGCCCAGGCGCACCATCGGCTGGTCGAAGGTCGGGTTGCCGCCGGCGCCGACGGTGTAGACCTCGGCGTCGAACGGGACCAGGTAGTCGTCGCCGACGCCGTCGGGACCGAGCTCGACGATGCGCAGCTGGGTCAGGCCCTCGCTGCGCTGGTGCACCACGAGGTGCCCGGCGAAGGCGTCGACGTCCTCGAGCCGTACGGCGGGGTCGTGCGCGACCAGCGGCCTCCCAGCCGGCCGCCGGGGTCGGGGCCAGCGGGGCGGTGGCCGAGCTCGAAGTCGGGGCCGGTGGCGTTGTGCAGCACCAGGAAGCGGTCCTCGCCGGCGATGACGGCGTGCTCGAGGGAGTACTCGACGCCCTCGACCCGCTCGGCGAAGACCTGCCAGCCCGCCTCGGGGGCGTCGGCGTCGAGGAAGCGGTACTCCGTGGTGGTCTTGCTGCCCGCGACCAGCACCAGGAACCGGTCGGAGCGGGTGCGGCCGATCCCGACGAAGAAGCGGCCGTCCGTCTCGTGGTGGACCAGCTCGTCCTCCGCCTGAGCCGTGCCGAGGCGGTGGCGCCAGATCTTGTCGGCGCGCCAGGACTCGTCGACGGTGGCGTAGTAGAGGTTCTCGCCGTCGCGGTCCCAGGTGGTGCCGTGGATGACGCCCTCGATGCACGTCGGGCAGCAGGTCGCCGGTGGCGAGGTCCTTGACGCGCGCGGTGTAGCGCTCGTCGCCGACCACGTCGACGCTGTAGGCCAGCAGGGTGGCGTCGGGGCTGATGCTCGCGCCGCCGAGGGAGAAGAACTCGTGGCCCTCGGCGAGCGTGTCGAGGTCGAGCAGCACCTCCTCGCCGGGCAGGGCCGGCTGGTCGGGGGCGCAGTCCTCGGCGGGGGTCGGCGGCGTCCAGTCGTCGGGGCCGGCGACCGGCACCCGGCAGGTCGCGCCGTACTCGCGGCCCTCGAAGGAGCGCCCGTAGTACCAGTGGTCGCGGTTGCGCGTCGGCACCGACAGGTCGGTCTCGCGGGTGCGGGCCTTGATCTCCTCGAAGATCCGGGTGCGCAGGTCGGCGAGGTGGGCGGTGCGGGCCTCGGTCCAGGCGTTCTCCGCCTCGAGGTGGGCGCGGACCTCCGGGGAGTCCTTCTCGCGCAGCCACTCGTAGTCGTCGTGCCGGGTGCGGCCGTGGAGCTCGCGCTCGGTGGGGCGGCGCTCGGCTACGGGAGGGGCTACGGGCGGGTGCTGAGGTGCGGAGGACATGGCGCCAACCTAGAGGCGTGGCCGATAGCGTGCCGCACATGCGGTACGTCGACCTGAACGCCGACCTCGGCGAGGAGGTCACCGACGACGCGGCCCTGCTGCGCGTGGTGACCTCGGCCAACCTGGCGTGCGGCTACCACGCCGGGTCGCCCGCGATCATGCGCGCGGTCTGCGACGAGGCCGTCCGTCGCGGCGTCTCGATCGGGGCGCAGGTCTCCTACGCCGACCGGGAGCACTTCGGCAGACGAGCCCTCGACGTCGACCCCGACGTGCTGCGCGAGCAGGTCGCCGACCAGGTCGGGACCCTGACGCAGATCGCGCAGCGGGCCGGCACCTCGGTGCGCTACGTGAAGCCGCACGGGGCGCTCTACCACCGCACGATGGACGACCCGGAGCAGGCCGTGGCGGTGCTGGCCGGGTCCGGCGACCTGCCGGTGCTCGGGATGGCCGGGCAGCTGCTCGACCTGGCGACCGCCCGGGGCCGAGCCGTGCGCCACGAGGGGTTCCCGGACCGCGGCTACACGCCCCAGGGTCGCCTGGTGCCGCGCGACCTGCCGGGCGCGCTGCTGGACGACCCCGACGACGTCGCCCGGCACGCGCTCGCGCTGCTCGAGCGGGGTCAGCGCCACGACTCGCTGTGCGTGCACGGCGACAGCCCCGGGGCGGTCGCCCACGCCCGGGCGGTGCGCGCCGCGCTGGAGTCCGCCGGGTGGACGCTGCGAGGTCTGTGACCGTGGCGGTGACGGTGCGACCCTGCGGGCCGACCGCCCTCCTGGTCGAGGTGGCCGACGCCGCCACCGCGCTGGCGCTGGCCACCTGGGTCCGGAGCCAGGGAGTGCCGGCGACCGAGGTGGTCCCGGCTGCGTGCACGGTGCTGCTCGACGGCCTCGCCGACCCCGCTGCCGTCGCGCGCGCCACCGCGCTGCTGCGCGGCTGGGAACCGACCCGCGGAAACCGCCGCGGCGGCCTCCGGGCCGGTCGTCGAGGTGCCGGTGGTCTACGACGGTCCCGACCTCGAGGACGTCGCCGGCCTGTGGGGGGTCGAGCCGGCCGAGGTCGTCGCCCGGCACACCAGGCTCGAGCTGGTCAGCGTCTTCTGCGGCTTCGCGCCCGGCTTCGCCTACCTCTCCGGCCTGCCCCGGGAGTGGGCCGTGCCGCGGCTCGACTCCCCCCGCTCCCGGGTGCCCGTGGGGTCGGTCGCCCTCGCCGACACCTGGTGCGGGGTCTACCCGACGGCCTCCCCGGGCGGGTGGCGGCTGCTGGGCCGCACCGACGCGACCCTCTGGGACGTGCACCGCGACCCGCCGGCGCTGCTCGCCCCGGGCACCCGGGTGCGCTTCGTCGAGGCCGGGGGACGCCGGTGAGCAGGCACGGTCGGACCGCGGAGGTGCTGGCGGGCGGACCGCTGAGCACCGTGCAGGACCTCGGCCGCCCCGGGTTCGCGCACCTCGGCGTCCCGCGGGCCGGTCCGCTCGACCGGCCGGCCGCGGCGCTGGCCCACCGCCTGGTCGGGAACCCGCCGACCGCGGCGCTCCTGGAGGTGACGCTCGGGGGGCTCGCGCTGCGTCTGGACGCGGCGACCTGGGTGGCGGTCACGGGGGCCGCGGGACCGGTGAGCATCGACCACCGGCCCTGCGGGCTGGGGCGGGCCGTGCTCGTCCCGGCCGGTGGGGTCCTGCGCGTGGGCAGTCCGCGCAGCGGCGTGCGCACCTACGTCGCCCTCGCCGGCGGCGTCGACGTGGAAGCGGTCCTCGGCTCCCGGGCGACCGACACGCTCGCCGGGGTCGGACCGCCGGCCCTGGCCCCCGGCCAGGTGCTGCCGCTCGGTCGTCCCGGCGGCCCGCCGGCCGAGGTCGAGGCGCCCGGCCCCTCGCCCGCGGGCACCCCGACCGGGACGCTGCGCGTGCACCCCGGGCCCCGTGCCGACCGCCTCGGCCCTCGCACGCTCGCCCGGCTGTGCGCAGCGGCGTACGTCGTGGCGGGGGAGTCGAACCGCGTCGGACTGCGGCTCGTCGGGCCACCGCTGGCGCGCGCCGACACCGGCGAGCTGGCCAGCGAGGGGATGGTGCTGGGTGCGGTGCAGGTGCCGCCCAGCGGGCTGCCGGTCGTGTTCCTCGCCGACCACCCGCCCACCGGCGGCTACCCGGTCGTGGCGGTCGTGGACGCGGCCGACCTGTGGCAGTGCGCCCAGCTGCGCCCCGGCGACCCGGTGCGCTTCACCCCGGCCCGCTGAGCGCGTCCCCGAGCGGGTCGGGCTCCTCAGGTTCCGGTGTCGTCCAGGGCCGCAGCGCCGGGTCGTCGTCGCGGAAGGAGCGGACCGGTCCGGCGGGGGACTCCCGGGTCTCGAAGCGCACCGTCACCACCCCGCGACCGGCCCCCCAGACCCACCCGCGGCCCAGGTCGGTGTGCTCGACGTCCATCCCGGGCGCCCAGGCGCCGAGGTGACGCGCCCGCGGCGGCTCGGGCAGCTCCTCGACCGGCTCCTCCTCGGCGTCGGGATCGGCGAAGAGGTCCTCCTGCACCCAGTCGGCCAGCCCGGAGACCCCGACCCCGAGCAGGCGCACGCCGGCGCGCACCTGCGGGCCGGTGTCGGTGCCCGCGAGCAGGTCGGCGAGCAGGGTCCGGGCGCTGCGGGCGACGGTCGGGGCGTGGTCGGTGGGGGAGGCGAGGGTGGTGGAGCGGCTCACGGTCGTGAAGTCGTGGAAGCGCACCTTGATGCTCACGGTGCGCCCCGAGAGCCCCGAGGCGCGCAGCCGCGCGGCGACCTCGCCGGCCTGGCGGGTCAGCAGCCCCTCGATGAGACGCAGGTCGGACAGGTCGGTGTCGTAGGTGCCCTCCACGCTGACCGACTTGGCCTCGCGGTCGGCCACCACCGGCCGGTCGTCGCGGGCCCGGGAGAGCAGGTGCAGCCCGCCGCCGTGGGCGCGCCCGAGGAGTCGGACCAGCTCGTCGAGGCCGGCCTGCTCGAGGTCGGCGACCGTCACGATGCCGGCCCTGCGCAGCCGCTCGGCGCTCGCCGGCCCGACCCCGGGGATGATGCTGGCCTTCATCGGGCGCAGGAGCTCCTGCTCGGTCCCGGGGGCGACCACGACCAGCCCGTCGGGCTTGTCGAGGTCGCTGGCGATCTTGGCGACGAGCTTGCTGGTGCCGAGGCCGACCGACGCGGTGAGCCCGTCGGTGGCCTCGTGCACCCGGCGGCGCAGCTCCTGGGCGAACTCGGTGACCGTCGCGACCTCCAGGTCGGGCAGCCCGGCCTGCTCGAGGTCGACGAAGGCCTCGTCGAGCGACAGCGGCTCGACCAGCGGCGACACCTCGCGCAGCAGCCCCATCACCACCCGGCTCGCCTCGCGGTAGGCGTGGAAGCGTCCCGAGAGGAACGCCGCCTGCGGGCAGCGGGCGCGCGCCTCGCGGGTCGACATCGCGGAGCGCACCCCGTGCACCCGGGCCTCGTACGACGCGGTCGCGACCACGCCACGGCCCCCGACCCCACCGACCACCACGGGCTTGCCGCGCAGCGAGGGCTTGTCGCGCTGCTCGACGGCCGCGAAGAAGGCGTCGAGGTCCAGGTGGAGGACCGAGGCCTGGGCGCGCACCTGGGCACGCTACCCGCGCACCGGCACCGGCCGGCCACCTGAGGTGCACAGCCGGCGCCCGTGGCGTTGCTCGTCCCCAGGGTCGCCGTCCCGGAGCCCACCGGCCCGGCGACCCGGACAGCCTCGGGCCATGACGACACCAGAGCCACTGCCCGCCTCCCCGCTGCCCTCGACGCTGCCGGCTGCTCCGCACACCTTCGTGGCCCGTGACCCGCTGGACGTCCTGGCCGTGGTGCCGGTCGTGCTCGGCTTCGAGCCGCACCAGTCGGTGGTGATGCTGACCTTCGGCTCCGCGCGCCAGTTCCACGCCCGGCTGGACCTGCCGGCCGTCGACGCCTCCGACGCCGAGGTCGAGGCCGCCACCCAGCTGCTCGTCGCGCCCGTCGTGCGCCACGAGGTGCCCCGCGTGCTGCTCGTCGTCTACACCGACGACGCCGAGCGTGGCCGCCGCTGTGCGCGCAGCCTGGTCGACGCCTTCGCGGGCGCGGGCGTCACGGTCCTCGACACCCTCCGCACCGACGGTCGACGGCACTGGCCGGCGCTCGGCCCCGGCGCGGGGACGGCGTACGACGTCGACGCGCACCCGGTCCGGGCGCAGGCGGTCCTCGACGGGCGGGTCACCCACCGCTCCCGCGACGACCTGGCAGCGACCCTGGACCCCGAGCGTGCCGGTCGCGACGACGTGGCGCAGGCCCTCGACCACGAGCCGGCGCTCGGCGCCGACCAGGTCGCCGACGCTGCTGGCGCGCTGCGTCCCGGCCGACGTGGCCGCCGGTGCCGAGGACGTCGCCGCGCTGGTCCAGGCGGTGGCCGACCCGGCGGTGCGCGACGTGGCGTGGTTGATGATGACCCGTGAGCAGGCGCCGGCCCACGTCGCCTTCTGGTCCGACGTCGTGCGGCGCACCCCCGACGCCTGGGTGCCGGGGGCAGCGGCCGTGCTCGGCTTCGCGGCCTGGCTCTCGGGCAGTGGGGCGCTGGCCTGGTGCGCCGTCGACCGGTGCCTGGGCGTCGATCCCGACCACGTGCTGGGCGGCTACGTGGCCCAGCTGCTCGAGCGGGCGGTGCCGCCGCACGAGTGGGCCGGGTCGGGCGACCCCCGCGTCCGGGGGGTGTCTGCCGAGCCCGACGGGGCCTAGGGTCGAGGCATGGGCGAAGAGGTCGAGGCGCAGGAGTTCAGCCGTGCGGACCGCACGCGGCACCGGGCGAAGGTCCGTCGCTGCCTGGACGTGTTCGCGAGGATGCTGCGCGAGGCCGCCTTCGACACCGACGACCCGATGACCGGCCTCGAGGTCGAGCTGAACCTGATCGACGAGCGGGGCGACCCGGCGCTGAAGAACGCCGACGTGCTCGAGCGGATCGCCGACCCCGACTTCCAGACCGAGCTGGGGCAGTACAACATCGAGATCAACGTGCCTCCCGGCACGACTGCGCGAGGGCGGTCTGACGACCTTCGAGGAGGAGCTGCGCCGCGACCTCGACGACGCCGAGGCCAAGGCCTCCGAGGTCGGTGCCCACCTGCTGATGATCGGCATCCTGCCGACGCTGGCCGACGGGCACATGACCCGCCAGACGCTGAGCGCCAACCCGCGCTACGCGCTGCTCAGCGACCAGATCCTGGACGCCCGCGGCGAGGACATCGCGATCTCGATCTCGGGTGCCGAGCACCTGGAGACCACCGCCGACTCCATCGTCCCCGAGGCGGCGTGCACCAGCACCCAGTTCCACGTGCAGACCTCGCCCGACCAGTTCGCGGCGTACTGGAACGCCTCCCAGGCCATCGCCGCCGCCCAGGTGGCGGTGGCCGCCAACTCGCCGTACCTGCTGGGCCGCGAGCTGTGGCGCGAGACCCGCATCCCGCTCTTCGAGCAGGCCACCGAGACCCGCAGCGAGGAGCTCAAGGCCCAGGGCGTGCGGCCGCGGGTGTGGTTCGGGGAGCGCTGGATCACCTCGGTCTTCGACCTGTTCGAGGAGAACGTGCGCTACTTCCCGGCCCTGCTGCCGGTCACCGAGGACGAGGACCCGCTCGAGGTGCTGGACTCCGGCGGCACGCCGGCCCTCTCCGAGCTGCGCCTGCACAACGGCACCGTCTACCGCTGGAACCGTCCGGTCTACGACGTCGTGGACGACGTGCCGCACCTGCGGGTCGAGAACCGGCTGCTGGCCGCCGGGCCCGACCGTGGTCGACACGGTCGCCAACGCCGCCTTCTACTACGGCCTGGTGCGCGCGCTGGTCGACTCGCCCGCGTCCGCTGTGGTCGCAGATGTCCTTCAGCGCGGCGGAGGAGAACTTCCACGTCGCGGCCCAGCAGGGCATCGACGCCCAGGTCTACTGGCCGGGCGTGGGCCAGGTGCCGGCCACCGAGCTGGTGCTGCGCCGGCTGCTGCCGCTGGCCCACGAGGGCCTGGAGGCCTGGGGCGTCGAGGCCGACGTGCGCGACCGGCTGCTGGGCATCATCGAGCAGCGCTGCCTGACCGGCGTCAACGGCGCCGAGTGGTTCGTGAAGCGGATGCGCCAGCGCAGCGGCGAGGACCGCTACGACGCGCTGCGCGCCACCATGCTGGAGTACCGCGAGCGGATGCACACCAACGAGCCCGTGCACACCTGGGACTGAGCAGCACCGGTGGACCTCAGGGGTGCGGGCGCAGCCGCCGCCACGTGCGCGCGAGCCCCGGAACGCGGGTCGCGCCAGCCGTGCCGGTCCGACCAGCACCAGCTCCACGGGGCGGCCCAGCTCGCCGGCCGCCGCGCGGGTGGCGGCCAGCCAGCCGTGCGTCGTCGTCCTGGGTCGCCAGGTCGCCGGGACGGGTGATCCAGACCAGCGGATCGGACCCGGTCGTCCGGGCCAGCATCGCGAGCAGGACGTCGGTGCGCACTCCCTGGTCGTCCGGGTCGCCGGGGGAGCAGGCGAAGACCAGCTCGTGGACCGTCGGCACTGCCGACGTGCACCACCGCGGGGTGGCGGCGGCGAGGGCTCGCGACGACACGTGGGCCAGCACGACCTGCCGCATCCGCAGCTCGAGACCGCGCGGGAGCGGCTCGTGCAGGCCCTCCCCGGCCTCCCGCGAGTGCGGTGCTGGGGCGTTCGCCGTGGTCATCGGCCCAGCCTGCCCGTTGCGGAGGAGGCGCGCGCGACTCCTCCACAGGATGCTGGGGTGAGCCGGGATCGGTTAGCGTGCCAGGGGCAGGGCCGCACCGCGTCCTGCGCACCGGTGGTCGAGCCGAGGAGGACCGATGGGCGCTGTAGTGGTCGGGTACGTCAACAAGCCCGAGGGGCGAGCCGCGCTGGCGCGCGGGATCGAGGAGTCGAGGCTGCGCGGGCTCCGCCTCGTCGTCGTGTCGTCGCACCGGGGTGGTGCCGAGTACGACACCGAGGCAGCCGGCAAGGTCCAGACCGAGCTCGACGACGTCCGCGTCGCAGCTCGAGGGCGCCGGGGTCGACTTCGAGCTGCGCCAGCTCGTCCGAGGCTTCGAGCCGGCCGAGGACCTCATCGGGCATCGCCGCCGACAACGACGCCGAGCTCCTGGTGATCGGGCTGCGGCGACGCTCGCCGGTGGGCAAGCTGATCCTGGGCAGCAACGCCCAGCGCATCCTGCTCGACGCGCCTTGCCCGGTGCTGGCCGTCAAGGCCTGACGCGGCGACACCTCGTCAGGCGGTGTGGCGGAGGGTGGTAGAACCTCGGCATGACCACCACCGCACTCGGAGGCACCCCCGTCACGCTCGTCAGTGACCTCCCCGCCGTCGGCAGCGCCGCTCCCGACTTCCACCTGTCCGGCACCGACCTCACCACCGAGGTCACCCGCCCCACGCGACACGCGGACCGTGCTGAACATCTTCCCCAGCGTCGACACCGGCGTCTGCGCCGCGAGCGTGCGCCGCTTCAACGAGATGGCCGCCGCGCTCGACGACACCCCGTCATCTGCGTCTCGGAGGACCTGCCCTTCGCCCAGGCCCGCTTCTGCGGCGCCGAGGGCATCGACGGCGTCGTGACGGCCTCGACCTTCCGGTCCTCCTTCGGCCACGACTTCGGGGTCACGCTGATCGACGGCAAGTTCGAGGGCCTGCTGGCCGCGCGCCGTGGTCGTCCTGGACACCGACGGCACCGTGCTGCACACCGAGCTGGTGCCCGAGATCGCCCAGGAGCCGGACTACGACGCGGTGGCTGCCGCGCTCGCCTGACCCACCCACCTCGACCCACGACGACGCCCGCCCCGCTGATCAGCGGAGCGGGCGTCGTCGTGCGGGTCAGCGGGTGAGTGCTGAGGTCACCTGGTGACCTTGATCTTCACCGTCTTCCTGGCCGCCTCGGTGATCGCGTCGCCGAGGTAGCTGAGCTTGACCTTGTAGGTGCCGGGCTTCTTCAGCTTCGGCAGCGCGAGCTTGGCCTTGCCGTCGGTGAGGGCCTTCGTGACCTTCTTGGCGCCGAGCTGGGCGACGACGTCGCCGTTGGCCCCGCCGACCATGTTGGTGACCGAGACGGGCAGCTTCGCCCTCTTGCCCTTCTTCACCTTCGTGACCTTCTTCGCGCTCATCTCCGAACCCTGCTTGACCGTGGTGAGCGGCCCAGGGACGCGGGTGCCTCGGAGATGCAGGGGATCGCGTACGGCGTCAGCAGCGTGCCGCCCGCGGTCGGCACCAGCGTCGAACGCGGTCGGCATCGACAGGTCGTGCGTGCCCGGCAGCGGCGCGGTGAACGCTCCGTTGTGCCCCTGCGCCTCGCATGAGCAGCGAGCCGTCGGACTGCGGCACACCGTTGCCGGCGAGCCCCTCGACCGGGATCGCGGTGTCCCCGGCGAGCACGTCGAAGCCGGTCAGCGCGCCACCGTCGGCGTTGATGAGCCCCAGCAGGCCTGCGACGGCGGCGGGGACGCTGGCGGCCGCCTCGAGGGGCACCATGCCGGCCGGGACGGGGAAGCCAGCGGGCACGGTCGGCAGCTCGGGCATCTCCAGCGACACAGGCACCTCGACGTCGCCGACGAGCGGCACGGTGCAGGTGTACGTCGTGGTGACGGGCGCGGCGGTGGCGGTCCCGGCGGTGCCGGCGACGAGCCCGGCCGAGGCCAGGGCGGTGATGGTGCCGACGACGGCCGTGCGCGCGGCAAGAGTGCGTGAGGTCATGTGAGTGCTCCCTCCCAAGAGCGTGGTCGGCTGCCTCCCGCAGCGCGACCAGCCACAACCTAGGGCGCGCCGGTGCGCCCGGGAGCGGAATCGGAGGATTGGTCCTCGACCCCGTCCTCGTCCTTCCCGTCCGGTGCTGGTGCGGGTTCCGGGGGAGCGGTGCGGTCGCGCACCAGCTCGTCGAGGTAGCGCAGCACCACCGCCAGGACCGCGACCAGCGGGACGCCGAGGAAGGCTCCCGCGACCCCGAAGAGGGTGGAGCCCAGGATGATCGTCAGCAGCACGACCCCGGCGTGCAGGCGCAGGCTGCGCCCCTGGAGCCAGGGCAGCAGCACGTTGCCCTCCAGCTGCTGAACGCCCAGCACGATCCCGAGCACGATGAGCGCCGAGACCCAGCCGTTGGCGACGAGCGTGACCAGCACCGCGAGGGCACCCACGCTGACCGCGCCCACGATGGGAGCGAAGGCGGCGATGAACGTGAGCACTGCCAGCGGCAGGGCGAGCGGCACGCCCACCAGCAGCAGTCCGGTGCCGATCAGCACCGCGTCGATGAGCCCCACGAGGGCCTGGGTGCGCACGAACCCGCCCAGGGTGGTCCAGGCGCGCACGCCGACCTCGGCGCAGGTGCGGGCCGGCCCGGTCGCCGGCCAGGTCCTGCACCCAGGGCAGGAACCGGGCTCCGTCCTTGAGGAAGAAGAACGCGAGGACCAGCGTCACCACGAAGGTGATCAGGGCAGAGGTCACCGCACCCACCCCGACCAGGACCCCGGAGGCGATGGTGCTGGCACTCGACTCCAGCCGTTCCTGGGCGGCCGTGACCACGGACTCGACCTGGGCCTGGGTGATCTCGAACGAGCTCTCCTCGACCCACTGCTCGACCGCGGTCAGGCCCTCGGAGGCCGCCTCGGCGAGCTCGACCGACTGGTCACCGACCGAGGGGGCGATCGTCACGCCGACCGCCCCGACCACGCCGAGGCTGAGCAGGATCACGATGAGGGCGGCCACCGCGGAGGGCAGCCGGAGCCGGCGCTCCAGCCACCGCGTCGGCGGTTGCAGGACGGTGGTGAGGATGAGCGCCAGCAGGATCGGCAGCACGATGCTCCACACCTGGCCGACCAGCCAACCGAGGGCGAGTGCGCCGAGCCCGACCAGCAGCCAGCGCAGCGACCACCGGGCCAACCAGTCCACGCCGCGGCCGATCACGCGCTCGCGGGTGGCTGCTCGTGCTGCCTCGACGTCCATGGCAGCACCCTAGGGCTCCTCGGCGCCGGCCGATGGGGTGAGTGCGTCCTGGCAAACGGTTCGTTCCGCTGCGCGCCGAGGCTTCCGTGCGCATGCTGGAAGGCGAGGAGTGGACCGGCCGTCGGGCCACGTCGTCCGGCCCAGGGGGTCCCGATGAGAACCACGGAAGAGCTGGTCGCCCTCGAGCGCGAGAACTTCGTCGCCTGCTACCGCGCGCTGGCCGAGGCCGCCAGCGGGGGAGCGGCCCGGGCCCAGGACGATGCGTTCGCGTTCGTGACGGGCCTGCCGCTGCCGATGTTCAACGGGTGCATCGTCACCGGTGCGGACCGGGGGCCCGGGGTCGACGCCGCGGTGGCCTGGCTCGCCGAGCACGACCTGCCCTTCACGTTGTGGTTCCCCGGCGGGGCAGATCCCGACATCGACGCCCTCACCGCCGGGTACGGTCTCGAGCGCGAGCCGCAGCCGTTGCCTGGCATGGTGCTGCACCCGGTCCCAGCGATCCCTGCGCTGCCCTCCGGCCTCACGATCGAGCCCGTCGGGGCTGGACGGGAGCCCGACTTCGCGCGCGTGGTCGTCGGCCTCGGGCTGGGTCAGGAGACAGCTGCCCTGCTGACCTCGGCCTCGTTCGCCGGTCACGGCGACGTCGACCTGTTCGTGGGCTACCTGGAGGGCAGCCCCGTCGGCACGTCGGTCGCCATCAGCAGCGCCGGCGCCGGTGGCGTCGTCAACGTGCTGACCCTGGAGGAGGCGCGCGGCCGCGGCGTCGGCACGGCGCTGACATGGGCGGCGGTGCAGGCGGGCGTGGCTCGAGGTCACGACACGGTGGTGCTGCAGGCGACCCCCATGGGGTTCCCGGTCTACCGGGCGATGGGGTTCGAGACCGTCGTGGAGTACGCCGAGTACGCCTGAGCCAGCGTGGGTGGCACCGCACGTCTGCGCCGGTGCAGGTGGGGGAGGATGACCCCATGGCCATCCACATCACCGGCGACGACACCGCCGACCAGGTCCTGACCGACGACCCGTTCGCGCTGCTGGTGGGCATGATGCTCGACCAGCAGTACCCGATGGAGCACGCGTTCCGTGGTCCGGCGAAGGTCCTGGAGCGCTTCGGCACCCTGGAGCCGGCCACGATCGCGGCCGCCGACCCCGAGGAGTTCGCGGCGACGTGCGCCACCCCGCCGGCGATCCACCGCTTCCCGGGCTCGATGGCCGCGCGGCTGCAGGACCTCGCCCGGATCGTCACCGACGAGTACGACGGGCACGCCGAGCGGGTGTGGCTCGAGGCCGCGGACGGCAAGGACCTGCTCAAGCGGATGATGGCGCTGCCGGGCTTCGGCAAGCAGAAGGCGCAGATCTTCGTGGCGCTGCTGGCCAAGCAGCTCGACGTACGTCCCGACGGCTGGGAGGCCGTGGTCGGCGACTACTCCCTCGAGGGCCACCGCTCGGTCGCGGACGTCGTCGACGGGGAGTCGCTGCAGAAGGTGCGGGACTTCAAGAAGCAGAAGAAGGCGGCCGCCAAGGAGCAGGCCGCTCCCTGAGGTGCGCCTGAGCGTGACCTGAGCGCTTGCCTGAGGTCCTCGGACGAGCTGATCGGCTCGCCCTGATGCGCGAAGCCCACCACCCCCGTGGCAGAATGGGCACTGCGGCTCTTGACGACTCCGGGCCTTGCCGCGCCCACACGTCAGCACACGAGAGGTGTTCGTGTCCTCGAACGCACGCAAGATCCCAGCCGAGGTGCTCGCCCATCCCGCCGTGGCGGCCCTCATCGAGCACGGCACCCCGACGGGGAGCCTGACGCCTGAGGAAGTGAGGCAGGCCAGCGAAGACGCGGCGATCGAGCCCAAGCACCTGAAGGCTCTGCTCGCCCACCTGAGTGGACTGGGCATCTCGGTGCACATCGGCGCCGCGACCAGCGCCCGCGCCGTGGCCGCGACCTCGACACGCAAGACGACCACCGCGAAGGCCGCCCCCGCCAAGACCGCCGCGGCGGAGCCGGCCAAGAAGGCCGCCGCGAAGAAGACGACGGCGAAGAAGACGGCCGCCAAGAAGGCCGTCGCCGAGCCGGTCTCGCCGATCGTCGCCGCCGCTGTCGTGGTGGACGCCGACGGCAAGAAGGTCCTGCCGGACGTCCCGGACGAGCAGTTCGAGAAGGACGTCAAGGCCGACCCGACGATCAAGGAGGACGAGAAGTCCGCCTCCTTCGTCGTCTCGGACGCCGACGACACCGGCGAGCCGGAGCAGCAGGTCATGGTCGCCGGCGCGACGGCCGACCCGGTCAAGGACTACCTCAAGCAGATCGGCAAGGTCCCCCTCCTCAACGCCGAGATGGAGGTCGAGCTCGCCAAGCGCATCGAGGCCGGCCTCTTCTCGGAGGAGAAGATGGGCAAGGGGGGCCGCATCGGCCCCAAGCTCCTCGAGGAGCTCGAGTGGATCTCCGAGGACGGCCGCCGGGCCAAGAACCACCTGCTCGAGGCCAACCTCCGCCTGGTCGTCTCGCTGGCCAAGCGCTACACCGGTCGCGGCATGCTGTTCCTGGACCTCATCCAGGAGGGCAACCTCGGCCTGATCCGCGCGGTCGAGAAGTTCGACTACACCAAGGGCTACAAGTTCTCGACGTACGCCACCTGGTGGATCCGTCAGGCCATCACCCGCGCGATGGCCGACCAGGCGCGCACCATCCGCATCCCCGTGCACATGGTCGAGGTCATCAACAAGCTCGCCCGCGTCCAGCGCCAGATGCTGCAGGACCTCGGCCGCGAGCCGACTCCCGAGGAGCTCGCCAAGGAGCTCGACATGACCCCCGAGAAGGTCATCGAGGTCCAGAAGTACGGCCGCGAGCCCATCTCGCTGCACACCCCGCTCGGCGAGGACGGCGACTCGGAGTTCGGTGACCTCATCGAGGACTCCGAGGCGATCGTGCCGGCCGACGCGGTCTCGTTCACGCTCCTGCAGGAGCAGCTGCACGCGGTCCTCGACACGCTCTCCGAGCGCGAGGCCGGTGTCGTGAGCATGCGCTTCGGCCTGACCGACGGCCAGCCGAAGACCCTCGACGAGATCGGCAAGGTCTACGGCGTGACCCGCGAGCGGATCCGCCAGATCGAGTCGAAGACGATGTCGAAGCTGCGCCACCCGTCGCGCTCGCAGGTCCTGCGCGACTACCTCGACTGATCCGAGTCACACCACCGAGAGCCGCCTGCGCACCGCGCAGGCGGCTCTCGGCATCTCGGGCTCCGGCCGATCCTGGGGCGGAGACGCAGAACGGCCCCCGGACCAGGTCCGGGGGCCGTTCTGATGTTCGTCAGTCGTGGCGGATCACTCGGTCTCGGGGGCCTTGGCGGCCATGGGTGCGTCGGAGTTCAGCTTGTGGGTCTCGTCCACGACGTTCGAGGCGATCTCCTTCAGCTTGTCGCCGTGCTCGCGCGCGTGGTGGGCGCAGAAGAGCAGCTCGCCGCCGCTCATCAGCTCCACGCGGAGGTAGGCCTGGGCTCCGCAACGGTCGCAGCGGTCCGCCGCGGTCAGCGGGGCGCTGGGGGCAATCGTGGTGGTCACATCGGCCTCATTTCTTCGATCACTCGGTGCTGTGCTCAACGTAGCGAGGGGACCCAAGATTCCCATGTCTTGCTGGTTCCCGTGTCGCGACCATCTCAACCCGACCTTTCGGGTGAGAGGCCGGGTCCCGGTGTACCTCCCAGTGTGACTGTCGGTGCGGAGGTTCCGGGGCCGATCTCACGGCTCTCGCCTTGATCGTGTCCACTTCGTGACGTGCTGCCCGTCACGCTAGCCGGTGCCCCCGAGGGCGAGCCTCTTCGGTCATCCGGCGTGTCGTCGGTAGATTCGGTGCCGAGCACCGGATCGGATTGCCGTGCCCCCGTCGTACGCACGTCTCGAGCAGGAGCCCCACGATCGCCGACAACACCTACAACGCCGCCCACCTCCTCGTCCTCGAGGGGCTGGAGGCCGTGCGCAAGCGCCCGGGCATGTACATCGGCTCCACCGACACCCGCGGCCTCATGCACTGCCTGTGGGAGATCATCGACAACGGCGTCGACGAGGCGCTGGCCGGCGCCGCCCACCGCGTCGAGGTCGTGCTGCACCCCGACGGCTCCGCCGAGGTCCACGACGACGGTCGCGGCATCCCGACCGACAAGGAGCCCAAGACCGGGCTCCCCGGTGTCGAGGTGGTGGCCACCAAGCTGCACGCCGGCGGCAAGTTCGGCGGCGGCTCGTACGTCGCCACCGGTGGTCTGCACGGCGTGGGCCTCTCGGTGGTCAACGCGCTGTCCTCGCGCATGGACATCGACGTCGAGCGCTCGCCGGCGGTCGCAGGGCCTGTCCTTCCAGCGCGGCGTGCCCGGCGTCTTCGACTCCGAGGGCCTCGCCGGCTCGCTTCGAGGCCGCGCTCGGGGCTGACCCGCAAGGGCGGCCGCGTCGCCAAGGGCCGCTCCGGCACCCGGATCCGGTTCTGGCCCGACCGGCAGATCTTCACCAAGGACGCGCACCTTCGTCTACGACGAGCTGGTCACCCGTGCGCGCCAGACCTCCTTCATCGTCCCCGGCCTCGAGCTCGTGCTGCGCGACCTGCGCGGCGACGAGCCGGTCGAGGAGAACTTCCGCCACGACGGCGGCATCAGCGAGTTCACCGAGTTCCTGGCCCCCGACGAGGCGGTCACCTCGGTGCTGCGCCTGCAGGGCAGCGACACGTTCACCGAGACCGTCCCGCTGCTCGACGACAAGGGCCACATGACGCCCGCAGGAGATCGAGCGCGAGCTCGTCGTCGACGTCGCCATGCGCTGGGGCACCGGCTACGACACCGAGCTGCGCTCCTTCGTCAACGTGATCGCCACGCCCAAGGGCGGCACCCACCTCAGCGGCTTCGAGCAGGCGCTGACCAAGACGTTCAACGACGTGATGCGCCAGACGCAAGGCGCTCAAGGTCAACGACGCCGACGTGATCAAGGACGACGTCCTCGAGGGCATGACCGGCGTGGTGACGGTGCGCCTGGCCGAGCCGCAGTTCGAGGGCCAGACCAAGGAGATCCTCGGTACGCCGGCCGCGCGCACCGTCGTGCGCAAGGTCGTGGCGCGCGAGCTGAAGGAGTGGCTGACCTCCGCCAAGCGGGAGCAGAAGGCCCAGGCCAAGCTCGTCATGGAGAAGGTCGTCGGCGCCGCCAAGACCCGCCTGGCCGCGCGCCAGCACAAGGAGACCCAGCGCCGCAAGAACGCCCTGGAGTCCTCGGCGCTGCCCTCCAAGCTGGCCGACTGCCGCGACAACGACAACGAGCGCACCGAGCTCTTCATCGTCGAGGGCGACTCGGCGCTGGGCACCGCCAAGCTGGCCCGCGACTCCTCCTTCCAGGCGCTGCTGCCGATCCGCGGCAAGATCCTCAACGTCCAGAAGGCCTCGGTCGGCGACATGCTCAAGAACACCGAGTGCGCCTCGATCATCCAGGTCGTCGGCGCCGGCTCCGGGCGCACCTTCGAGCTCGACGCGCGCCGCTACGGCCGGATCATCTTCATGGCCGACGCCGACTCCGACGGCGCCCACATCCGCTGCCTGCTGGCGACGCTGTTCTTCAAGTACATGCCCGAGCTGATCACCGAGGGCCGCGTCTACTCCGCCGTGCCGCCGCTGCACCGCATCGAGCTGTCCAACCCCAAGAAGGGGATGGAGAAGTACGTCTACACCTACTCCGACGACGAGCTGCAGCGCAAGCTGGCCGAGCTGAAGAAGAAGAACGTGCGCTGGAAGGACCCGGTGCAGCGCTACAAGGGCCTGGGCGAGATGGACGCCGACCAGCTGGCCGAGACCACCATGGACCCGCGCCGCCGCACCCTGCGCCGGATCACCGTCGACGACGCCGACGTGGCCAGCCAGGTCTTCGAGCTGCTGATGGGCTCCGACGTCGCGCCGCGCAAGGAGTTCATCGTGCAGGGCGCCTACGAGGTCGACATGGAGGCGCTCGACGCCTGACAGCGCGCCGCTCACCGGCGGCTGGGACGATGGGCGGGTGCCCCGTCCCCGCCGCCCGTCCCGCCTGCTGGTCGCTGGCGACGGCCACGCTGCTGCTGGCAGCCGGCTGCACGGACGATCCCGCGCCCCCAGCGGCCCGAGCGGCGCCCCGGCCGGGGGTGTGGCCGCCGCCGAGCCCCGCAGCGCCTCACAACGCCTGGGACTGCGCCCGGGGTGGGGTCCGGACCGCGCCGAGCTCGACGCGGCGGCGCGGCGTACGGCACGGCTGAGCCTGCCCGAGCTCGCCGGGCAGGTCATCGTCGCGCGCTGGAGCGGCTCCGGGGCACCCACGGCGCTGGTGCGCCGGCTGCACCTGGGCGGGGTGGTCGTCTTCGCCGAGAACGTCTCCTCCACCGACCAGCTGCGCAGCGCCACCCGGACCCTGCAGCGCGACGTCGGACCGGACCCTGGCCGCTGCTGGTGGCCGTCGACCAGGAGGGCGGCACCGTGGCGCGGGTGCGCGGCGCGGCCACCGCGTTCCCGGCCTTCATGTCCGCCGGCGCGGCGGGCGACCCGGCGCTGACCCGGCGCACGTACGCCGCCAGCGGCCGCGAGCTGCGCGGCCTGGGCATCAACGTCGACCTCGCCCCCGACGCCGACGTCACCACCGGCCCGGCCGACCCGGTCATCGGCAGCCGCTCGGCCGGATCCGACCCCGCCGCGGTCGCCCGCCAGGTGGTCGCCGCCGCGCGCGGCTTCCGCGACGCCGGGGTCGTGCCGGTGGTCAAGCACTTCCCGGGCCACGGCTCCCTGGTCACCGACAGCCACGTCGCGCTGCCCGTGCAGCGGCGCCGCTGGCGGCGCTGAGCGCGCACCGACCTGCGACCCTTCCGGGCCGCGGTCGACGCCGGGCTGCCGGCGGTGATGACCGGTCACATCGCCGCTCGCCGCGTCGACCCGGGCGTGCCGGCCAGCCTGTCCCGGCCGGTGGTGACCGGGCTGCTGCGCGAGCGGCTCGGCTTCGACGGCGTCGTGATGAGCGACGCGCTCGACATGGCGGCGGTGAGCGGGCGGCGTACGCCGGCGGTGCAGGTGCTGCGCGCCGGCTGGGGACGTGGTGCTGATGCCGCCCGACCCGGCCGCGAGCCGCGCCGCCATCGTCCGCGCGGTGCGGGACGGGCGGCTGAGCCGGACCCGCCTGCGCCAGGCCGCCGCGCGCACGATCGCGCTGCTCGAGCAGCACGCCGGCGGCGACCCCGCGGCGCCGGGCAGCGGGCGCGCCGCCTCCCGTCGGCTCTCGGCCGCGGCGCTCACCGTGGTCGCGGGTCCCTGCCGCGGCCCGCTGGTCCCCGGGGCGGTGGTGCCGCTGGGCGGCGCGGCGGCGGTGCTCGGCGTTCCGGTCGGCCGCGCGCTCCGCGGGGCTGGCGCTGGGCAGCGTGCGCTACGAGAAGCCGCCGCGCCCCGAGCGGACCGGTCGCCGGAAGAAGGACCGTGCGGCCCTGCAGCGCTGGCGGCGCACCGACCCGACCCGCGTGGTCCGCGGGACGCCGGTGCACCTGCTCAGCAGCGGCACGGCACCCGACAGCGGGGTCGTGGTCGCCACCGACCGGCCCTACCTGCTGGGCGCCTCGGACGCGCCGGTGCGGATCGCGACGTACGGCGAGACCCCGGGCGCGATGGCGGCGCTGGTCGAGGTGCTCCTCGGGCGCGAGCGCGCCCCCGGCCGGCTCCCGGTGGACGTGCCCGGGGTGCCGCGGCGGGGCTGCTGAGCGGCCGCCGGGCTCGCGGCTCAGACGAGCTGGGTCAGCAGGCCCGAGTCGACGTCGTAGACGAAGCCGCCGACCTGGCCAGGGTGTCGGGGATCAGCGGGTGCGAGCGGACCTTGGCCACGTCGTCGGCCAGCGTGGCCTCCTGGTCGGTGACGACGCTGAAGGTCTGCCAGGTCGAGTCGGTGCCGGCGGAGGCGGTGACCCGCTCGTGCAGCTCGGCCTCGGTGGCGCTGGCCATCGCGCAGCGGGTGTGCGGGATGACGAGGATGCGCTGGACGTTGAGCAGGTGCGCGCCGAGCACCAGCGCCTCGAGGGCCTGCGGGGTGACGCGGCCGCCGGGGTTGCGGAAGATCTTGGCGTCACCGGGCTGTGAGCCCGAGCATGCCCAGCGGGTCGATGCGCGAGTCCATGCAGGTCACGATCGCGACGCCGGCCTTGGCGACGCCGTCGAACCCGGCGCAGGTCGAAGGTGTCGGCGAAGGAGCGGTTGGCCTCGAGGAGGTCGTCGAAGCCGGCGGGGTCAGGTCGTTGGCTGCCATGAACCGCAACCTAGCCGACCGCGGGCACCCCGGACCGCCACGTCTCGGCCGTGACCTGCAGCACGTGTGTCGGCGCCGCGCAGCAGCACCAGGGCGAGCACCGCGGCCACGCAGCGCGCAGGCGGCGGCGCCGAGGAAGACGGTCTGCTCCTGGGCGATGCCCGCGGTGCGCAGCAGGTCGGAGTACTCCGCGCAGCGGGTGGTGCCGGCGGCGCACACGTCCTGGATCGGCGGGATGTCGGCCTGCTCGGCGTAGTAGCGGCGCAGGCCGATCGTGGTGAGCGCCGAGATGCCGATCAGCATGCCGACCATCCGGGCCACCACGACCATGGCCGACGCGAGCCCGTGCACGGCGTCGGCGGTGCTGGCCAGCACCGCGGCGTTGACCGGGGCCAGCGCGAGGCCGAAGCCGAGCCCGCCCACGACCAGCGGCACCGTGGCCGTCCAGCTCTCGAGCGCGGTGACGTCCCAGCGCGACATCATCACGAAGGCCACCGCGGCCATCGCCATCCCCACCGCGGTGACGACGCCGGCCGGCACCGTGCGGGTCAGGTAGCCACCGACGACCGCGCCCACGGGCAGGGCCACCAGGAAGCGCACCAGCACCAGGGCCGCGAGCAGCTGGGAGTCCTGGTACGTCGTGGTGCGCGCGAAGAGCGGCACGTCGATGAGCGCGGCGATCAGGGCGGCGCCGATGAAGAAGCTGACCACGACCGAGCCCCAGGCGGGCCGCGCCGCCAGCGCGCCGCGGGGGAGCAGCGGGTCGCTGGCCCGGCGCAGGTGCACGACGAAGGCGACGCTCGCGACCCCGGCGCCCAGGAGGTACCAGAGGCCCTGGTCGGAGAAGACCTGCACCTTGGGGTCGGCGGTCGCGAAGGCGAGGATCACCCCGCCCAGCGCCACCGCCAGGTACGCCGCTCCGGTCACGTCCGCCTCGCGCAGCGACCGGCCCCAGGCGCGCAGGTCGACCAGCGGGCGGCGCGCGGTCAGGGTGCGGGCCACGAGCAGCAGCGCCAGCACCACGGTGGCCGCGCCGACCGGGGTCAGCCAGCGCCCGCCGCCGTCGACGAAGGGGATGAAGAGACGGCCGTAGTCGAGGTCGGCCCGCAGCGAGTTCGGTGGCTGGAAGACCAGCCCGCCGGCCACCAGCAGCAGCACGAGCAGCAGGATCCCGACGAGGTCGGGCCACCCGCGTCGAGCACGGGGCGGCCGGCTGGACGCGCTCGCCCCGCGCGGAGAGCGCGGCGATGGCGGCGGCCAGCACCAGCCCGACGGCCAGGTTGATCAGGAAGATCGCGCGCCAGTCGGCGAAGGCCAGCACCGCGGCGCCGTACAGCGGGCCCACGACGCTGCCGATCTCCTGGACCGCCGAGACGAGCCCGAGCGGGACCCCGCGCCGCTCGCGCGGGTAGAGGTCGGCCACCAGCGCCAGGGTCGCCGGCACCAGCCCGCCGCCCCCGACGCCCTGGAGGAAGCGGCCGGCTGACCATCGAGGGCATGTCGTAGGCGGCCGCGGTGACGATCGAGCCGACCGCGAAGATCACCAGCGAGGCCGTCAGCACCGGGACCCGGCCGCGCAGGTCGGCGATCCGGCCGATCAGCGGCAGCATCGCGACGTAGCCGAGCAGGAAGCCCGAGATGATCGGCGCGGCGCGCTGCAGCTGGTCGGGGGAGAGCCCGACGCCGGCCATCATGTCGACCAGGGCGAGGACCACCACGTAGGTGTCGGCGGCCGCGAAGGCGACCGCCACGGAGGCGAGACCCAGCAGCAGCCGGGCGCCGCGGTCGGTGGTGCTGCGTGCCCTCACTCGGGCGCGGTGATGTCGGGCGCGGTGCCGTACCCGTCGAAGTCGACCGTGTACGTCATCGACCCGGCGTCGCCGTAGAAGTTGCCGGTGAGCTCCATGGAGCGCACCTCGCCGTCGTCGCTGACGGCGTACGACGCCGCGAAGTCGCCCTCGGCGCTGGGGATGATCGTGGCCGCGACCTCCTCGGGGACGGTGCCGGTGTAGGTGGTCAGCACGTCCCGGTTGTCGGTGCCGCCGCGCACCTGCTCGCCCTGCTCGAGTCCGTCGGTGCTGGTCAGCAGCGAGGAGAAGCCGCCCTCGGCGGCCATCAGGGCGGCGGGGTCGGGGGCGCCGTACTCGGCGGGGTCGATCTGGGACCAGCCGGTGGTCAGCGGGACCTGGGCGTGCACGACGCCGTCGACGGCGATCACCGGCACCTCGGGCTCGAAGCCCGCGAAGCGCACCCGGATGACGCCGTCGAAGGCGGCCGGGTCGGGCACACCGACCCCGTCGGCGCTCAGCAGGCCCTCGACGCCCTCGGGCAGGTCGTTCGTCGAGAGCGTGACCTGCACGCCACTGGTCTCGTCGAGGGTGGTCTTGGCCTCGGCGAGCACCTCCTCGGCCGTCGGGGCGTCCCCGCCGTCCGAGGAGTCGTCGTCGCTGCAGGCGGAGAGGGTGCCGAGGGACAGCAGACCGGCTGCGGCCAGGGCCGCGAGAGTGGGAGCACGCATGTCACTCAGCCTTGCACATCGTCCGGCACCGCAGCGGCTGCGTCGGCGGCGGTCGCCGGCACCCGCAGCGCGACCGGTCCGGCGCACGCGGCGATCGCCTGGGAGCCCACGACACCGGAGCCGTCGCGGCGACCGGTGGCCTCGGGCAGGTCCACCGGCGCCCCGCTGGCCGCGGCGGCCCGGGCCGGCGCGGTGCCGGCCCAGGCCAGCACCAGGGCGTCCTCGCTCTTGAGGAACCGGTGGCAGCGCACACCACCGGTGGCGCGGCCCTTGGCGGGGTACTCCGAGAACGCGGTGACCTTGACCGCACCCGACTCGGTGCCGGGCAGCGCGGTCGAGGAGCCGGAGGCCGTGACGAGCACCGACCCCTCGGGGGCGTCGGGGTCGAGCATCCCGAACCACAGCACCGACTGGCCCTCGGTGACCCGGACGCCGGCGATGCCGCCGCCCGAGCGGCCCTGCGGTCGCACCTGGTCGGCGGCGAAGTGCAGCAGCTGGGCGTCGGTGGTCACGAAGCACAGCGACTCGCGGCCGGTGACCAGCTCGACGGCGCCGACCACCTCGTCGCCGTCCTTGAGACCGATGACCTCCCACTCGTCGCGGTTGAGCACCTCGGGGTTGACCCGCTTGACGACGCCCTGCCTGGTGCCGAGCGCGAGCCCCGGCCCCTCGCTGGCGAGGGTGCACAGCGCCAGCGCACGCTCGCCGGCGCCCAGGGACAGCAGCTCGCTCAGCGGTACGCCGCCCTGCAGGTTGGGGTCGTTGGCCGAGGCCGGGATCGTGGGCAGGTCGAGCACCGCCAGGCGCAGCACCCGGCCCTGGCTGGTCAGCACCCCGACCTCGGCGCGGGCGGTGGTGGCGACCGCGGAGACCACGACGTCGTGGTTCGTGCGCCCGCCGCCGACCCCCGGCGCCTCGGCGCTCGAGGAGCGGGCCAGCAGGCCGGTGGAGGACAGGTAGGCGAAGCAGGGGTCGTCGGCGACCTCGAGCGGCGTCGCGGCCGCCGCGGCAGGCGTGCCGGCCGACTCCAGCAGCACCGTGCGCCGCGGGGTGCCGTAGGTCTTGGCGACCTCCGCGAGCTCGTCGGAGACCACCTCGCGCAGCAGCTGGTCGTCGGCGAGGATCGCGTCGAGCGCCTCGATCTCGGCCCGCAGCTGCTCCTGCTCCTTCTCCAGCTCGATGCGGCTGAAGCGGGTCAGGCGGCGCAGCTGCATCTCGAGGATGTAGTCGGCCTGGAGCACCGAGAGGTCGAAGACCGTCGTCAGCCGCTCCCGGGCCGCGCCCGCGTCGTCGCTGGTGCGGATCACCTGGATGACCTCGTCGATGTCGAGCAGCGCGACGAGCAGGCCGTCGACGAGGTGCAGCCGGTCGGCGCGCTTGGTGCGCCGGAACTGCGAGCGGCGGCGTACGACGTCGTAGCGGTGCCCCAGGAAGACCTCGAGCATCTCCTTGAGGCCCAGGGTGCGGGGCTGGCCGTCGACGAGCGCGACGTTGTTGATGCCGAAGGAGTCCTCGAGCGGGGTCTGGCGGTAGAGCTGCTCGAGCAGGGCCTCGGGGACGAAGCCGTTCTTGACCTCGATCACCAGCCGCAGGCCGTGCTCGCGGTCGGTGAGGTCCTTGATGTCGGCGATGCCCGAGATCTTCTTGCCCTGGACCAGGGTCTTGATCCGCTCGACGATCCGCTCGGTGCCCACGCCGTAGGGCAGCTCGGTGACCACGATGGCCTTGCGTCGCCCGATGGTCTCGATCCGGGTGGTGGCGCGCATCCTGAAGGTGCCGCGGCCGGTCTCGTAGGCGTCGCGGATGCCGTCGAGGCCCACGATCTTGCCGCCGGTGGGCAGGTCGGGGCCGGGGATGAAGCGCATCAGGTCGTCGATGGTGGCGCCCGGGTGGATGACCATGTGGCGCAGCGCCTGGACCACCTCGACGAGGTTGTGGGGCGCGCAGTTGGTGGCCATGCCGACCGCGATGCCGGTGGTGCCGTTGACGACGAGGTTGGGGATCGCCGCCGGCAGCACCGTCGGCTCCATCTCCCGCGAGTCGTAGTTGGGCTTGAAGTCGACGGTGTCCTCGTCGATCGAGGCGGTCATCGCGACCGCGGGCGGCGCCATCCGGCACTCGGTGTAGCGCATGGCGGCGGGGGAGTCGTCGGGCGAGCCGAAGTTGCCGTGCCCGTCGACCAACGGGCAGCCGCATCGACCACGGCTGGGCGGTGCGCACCAGGGCGTCGTAGATCGCGCTGTCGCCGTGCGGGTGCAGCCGACCCATCACCTCACCGACGACGCGCGCGCTCTTGACGTGCCCGCGGTCGGGCAGCAGGCGCATCTCGTTCATCGTGTAGAGGATCCGCCGCTGGACCGGCTTCAACCCGTCGCGGGCGTCGGGCAGCGCGCGGGAGTAGATGACGGAGTAGGCGTACTCGAGGAACGAGCTGCGCATCTCGTCGCCGACGTCGATGTCGAGGATGTGCTCCTCGAAGTCGTCGGGCAGCGGTTGCTTGGTGGAACCTTTGGCCATGGCACCCATTCTCCCGGTCGGCGCCGCGTCCTCGCGCCCGGGCACGCCGGGCGGCACAGTTCGGTAGGTTCGACACCGTGAGCGCGGCCCCCCGCAGGACCAGACCCCGAACTCCAGCGAGCCCCCGGCAGCGACCGGGGCGACCTCCGAGGCGACGGCCGACGTGGCTCCGGGCGCGCCGCGGCACTGGGAGGCCGACGTGCTGCTGCGCGACGGCCGCACCGCGCACATCCGGCCGATCCCCCCGACGACGCCGAGCTGCTCGTCGACTTCTACAGCCGGGTCTCGGACCGGTCGAAGTACTACCGGTTCTTCTCGCCGATGCCGCGCCTCTCCGACCGCGACGTCCAGCGCTTCACCCGCGTCGACCACCACGACCGGGTGGCGCTGGTGCTGGTGCTGGCCGACCGGATGATCGCGGTGGGCCGCTACGACCGGGTCCGCACCGGGGAGGCCGAGGTGGCCTTCCTCGTCGAGGACCAGCACCAGGGTCGCGGCATCGCCCAGCTGCTCCTGGAGCACCTCGCCCAGGCCGGCCGCGAGCGCGGGTCTGAAGAAGTTCACCGCCGAGGTGCTGCCCGACAACGCCCGGATGATCCAGACCTTCCGCGACGCCGGCTACCGCGTGGCCAGCGAGTTCGAGGACGGGGTGATCCAGCTCGACTTCCCCATCGACGCCACCGACACCGCGATCGGGGTGATGCAGGCCCGCGAGCACCGCGCCGAGTCCGCCTCGATCGACAAGTTCTTCAACCCGCGCTCGGTCGCGATCATCGGCGCCTCCCGCCGCCAGGACACGATCGGCCAGACGCTGGTGCGCAACCTGGTGATGGGCGACTTCACCGGCCGGGTGTACGCCGTGAACCCGACGGCGGGCGCGGTGTCCGGGCTGCCGGCGTACAAGAGCGTCGGCGACATCCCCGACGACGTCGACGTCGCGATCGTGGCGGTCCCGGCCGACGCGGTGCAGGACGTCGTGCTCGACTGCGCCGCCAAGGGCGTGCACGGCCTGGTGGTCATCTCCAGCGGCTTCGCCGAGACCGGCGAGGAGGGTCGCCAGCGCCAGCGTCGGCTCGTGGGGCTCTCACGCTCCTACGGCCTGCGCCTGATCGGGCCCGAACTGCCTGGGCGTCATCAACACCGACCCCGCGGTCTCGATCAACGCCTCGCTGTCGTCGGTGATGCCGCCGCGCGGTCGCGCCGGCTTCTTCTGCCAGTCCGGAGCGCTCGGCTCGGCGATCCTGGAGAAGGTGCAGAACCGCGGGCTGGGCCTGTCGACCTTCGTCAGCGCCGGCAACCGCGCCGACGTCTCGGGCAACGACCTGCTGCAGTACTGGGAGGAGGACGACTCCACCGAGGTCGTGCTGCTCTACCTGGAGTCGATCGGCAACCCCCGCAAGTTCTCGCGGATCGCGCGTCGGGTCTCGCTGCGCAAGCCGATCATCGCGGTCCGCTCGGGACGCACCACCCAGGGCGTGCCGATGGGGCACGCGGTGCGCAAGATCGCCGCGCCGCCGGCGGCCGTCGACGCGATGTTCCGCCAGGCCGGGATCATCCAGGTCGACACCCTCGACGAGATGTTCGACGTCGCCCAGCTGCGTGGCCCACCAGCCGCTGCCGCGCGGGCGCAGCGTCGCGATCGTCGGCAACTCCGACGCCCTGGGCCTGCTGGCCGCCGACGCGGCGGCCGCGGTCGGGCTGGTGGTGAACAAGTCGGTGCCGCTGGGCGCCGACGCGACCGCCGAGGACTTCGAGGACGCCCTCGACGCCGCCATCGACGACCCCGACGTCGACTCGGTCGTGGCGGTCTACACCCCGCCGCTCAACGTGAGCGGCGAGGAGGTCGCCAACGTGCTGGCCGCGATCGGCGAGCAGTCCGACAAGCCCCTGGTCTCCACCTTCCTCGGCGTCGAGGGCGTCCCCGAGCTGCTGCGGGTGCCCGACGTGGCCGGCTCCACGGCCGGGCGCGGCTCGGTGCCGTCGTACCCCGCGGTCGAGGCGGCGGTGCGCGCGCTGGCCCGGGTCGTCGACTACGCCGTGTGGCTGCGCACCCCGGACGGTGCGCCGCTGGACTCCGCCGCCGTCGACGAGGACACCGCCCGGGGGATCGTCAACCGGGTGCTCGCCGAGAACCCCGCGGGCGCCGAGCTCGAGCCGCGACGACCTGACGGCCCTGCTGCGCGCCTACGACATCGAGCTGTGGCCGGCCCGGACGGTCGGCAGCCTCGACGAGGCCAACGCCGCCGGCGGTCGAGCTGGGCTGGGACGTGGTGCTCAAGGCCACCGCCGAGCACCTGCGCGAGCGGCCCGACCTGGCCCACGTGTGGCGCAACATCGACGGGGTCCACCAGATGCGCGACGCCTGGGCCTCCCTCTCGGCGCTGGTCGGCGACGACGACCTGACCGAGCGGGTTCTCCAGTCCAGCGCACCGCCCGCCCGGGCGTGCCGGTGACGATCTCGAGCATCGAGGACCCGCTCTTCGGTCCGGTGGTCTCCTTCGGGATCTCCGGGCCGCTCACCGAGCTGCTGGGCGACCGGGCCTACCGGATCCCGCCGCTGGGTGCCCGCGACGCCGCGGCCATGGTGCGCGAGGTCAAGGCGAGCCCGATGCTCTTCGGCTACCGCGGCAGCGACGTGGTCGACGTCGGCGAGGTCGAGCGCCTGATCGGGCGGGTCTCGCAGCTGCAGAACGACATGCCGCAGCTCTCCGCGCTCGAGCTCGGGCTGGTCCTCGCCGGACCCGACGGGTCGACGGTGCTGACGGCCGCCGCCCGGGTCGAGCCGGCCGCCGACTCGCGCTCGGACTGGTTCGTGCGCCGGATGCCCTCGCAGCCGGGAGACACCCTGCCGGGCTGAGCCGCTGCTACCCGTATGCTCCGTGACCATGGTGATCTCCGACAGCGCGCGCCTGCTGTTCGTGCATGTGCAGAAGACCGGTGGGTCGACCATCCACAACCGGCTGACCGAGGTCCTGCCCGACGCGCGGCAGGTCAAGGGCGTCGACCGGCACGCCACGCTGGGCCAGATCCTGCGCGCCGAGCCCGACCTGACGTCGTACTGGACGTTCGGGATCGTGCGCAACCCGTGGGCCCGGATGCTCTCGTGGTTCCGGATGGTCGAGCGCTTCCGCGACTCCGACCAGGACGGCGAGCGCCGGCTGGACCGCAAGAACCAGTTCATCCGCTCCGTCGCCGAGACCTGCCCCGACTTCGAGTCCTTCATCATGAAGGGCCTCGACGAGTTCTCGCGGCTGCAGACCCCGCAGTGGCGCTACCTGGCCACCAAGACCCGTCGCGCCGACCTGATCGGTCGCCAGGAGAGCCTCGAGGCCGACCTGCGCGCGGTGCAGGCCCGCTTCGAGCTCCCGTGGGAGCCGCTGCAGAGCGTCAACATCGACCGGACCCGTCCTGACTACAAGGAGGGCCCGACGCTGGGTGGGCGCGACACGCGCTACCGCAGCGAGTACACCGACGAGATGGCGCGTCGCGTCGAGGCCGCGTTCGCCCGCGACGTCACCGCCTTCGGATACGAGTTCTGAGCATGCGTTCCCGCACCGAGGCGCGACCGGCTGCGCGAGCTGCGCGCCGCGATCGACCGCACCGGCTACTACCCCGAGGTCGTCGGCGAGGGCGTCGAGTCCGCCATCTCCGGCGAGCAGGTGGTCTCGTTCTTCGTCCACCACGAGCCGACCTTCGAGCACGACGAGGTGCGCCGCCACCTCTCGGTCGTGGTGCTGACCCCGACCCGGCTGGTCCTGGCGCACACCGACGAGCACACCGGCGACGACCTGCTGCCCGAGCCCTACACCTCCACGTCCACCGAGTCGATCCGCCTGAGCGCGGTGCGCTCGGTCGTGGTGACCCGGATGGTCGCCAACCCGACCTCCGGGCCGGGCCACCCCGCCGAGGCCGTGATGACGATCGGCTGGGGCGGCGTGAGCCGCCTCGACCTCGAGCCGGCCGGCTGCAACGACCCGGCCTGCGACGCCGACCACGGCTACACCGGCGTGCTCGCCCCCGACGACTTCTCGCTGCGGGTCTCGGCCGCCGCCGACGGCAAGGACGCCGTCTCCGGGCTGCTGGCCTTCGCCGAGTCCCTCTCGGCGCGCACCCACCAGGCGCCGACCGCGACGTGACGTTCCTCGCGCCCGGGTACGGCGACCGGTCGCTGGCAGACGTGGTGCCCGCGGTCGGCGCGGCCCTCGGGGTGCGCCTCGACGGCGCGGAGCACGCCGGGCTGGTGCTGCCCGAGGCGCCGGCGTACGTGCGTGTTCCTCGTCGACGGGCTCGGGGCCCGGCTGCTGGAGCGCTACGCCCACGTGGCGCCGTACCTCTCCTCGCTGCGCAGCGCGGCGCCGGAGGCCACGGCCGGGCGTGCCCTCGACGACCGCGACCAGCCTGACGTCGCTCGGCACCGGGCTGCCGCCGGGCGCGCACGGCGTCGTCGGGTTCACCTCGCGGGTGCCGGGCACCGAGCGGCTGCTCAACGCGCTGATGTGGCCCAAGGACGTCGACCCCGTCGAGTGGCAGCCGCACCCCACCACGTTCACGCCGGCTGCGCGAGCGCGGGGTCGCGGTGAGCGTGGTCAACAAGCGCGAGTTCGCGGGCAGCGGGCTGACCATGGCCGCGCACCGCGGCGCCGACTTCGTCGGCGCCGACAAGGTGGGGGAGCGGATCGCCGCGACGGTCGCCGCCGGCGCGCACGAGCCGTCGCTGACCTACCTCTACGACGGCGACCTCGACTGGACCGGCCACCGGTACGGCGTCGCCTCGAGCGAGTGGCTCCAGCAGCTGGCGATGATCGACCACGAGGCCGAGCAGCTGCGCGAGGCGCTGCCGCCCGCGACCCGCCTGGTCGTCGTCGCCGACCACGGCATGGTCGACTCCCCGCCGGAGTCGCGCGTCGACGTCGACACCGTGCACGAGCTGCGCGACGGTCTCGTGCTCTTCGGCGGCGAGGCCCGCTTCCGCCAGCTCTACTGCCAGCGCGGTGCCGTCGACGACGTGGTCGCCACCTGGCGCTCGGTGCTCGGCGACAAGGCCGAGGTGCTGACCCGCGAGGAGGCCACCGCCCACGGCTGGTTCGGCGCGGTCGACCTCGACGGTGCGGCCCCGGATCGGCGACGTCGTGGTGGCCTGCCACGGCGACGCCGCGGTGATCTCCAGCGTCGACTGGGCCTACGAGGCCCGCCTCGTGGGCATGCACGGCTCGCTGACGCCCGACGAGATGCTGATCCCGGTCCTGGTCGACTGAGACCCGCTGTCGGGCGCGGCTGCCGTCGGAGGCGGCCACACCGCGCTGGTTTCCTGATGACTCGAGAGGTGCAACCGTGAGTGGAGCTTCCCCGACAGGCGGATACGACGAGCAGGCGATGGCGATCACGTTCGCGGCGCTGAGCCCGAGCGAGCGCCGGGTGGCCTGGGCGGTCCTCCGCTCACTGGCGACGGTGGCGTGGTGGGCAGTGCTGGTCCTGGGGTCGGCGTGGTTCATCAGGTCCGTCGACGTCAACGCGTTCCGCCTGGTCCGGGCCGTGCCGACGATCGTCACGCTGGTGGCGGCGCTCGTTCTCGAATACCACGCCCGCGCGCTGCGGCCCGACCGGCCCAGCTGACCCAGGCCCCGCGACCCGGCTGGTTTTTTCGAGACGGCTCGGCGGTGGTGTGGGGGTCGGGGGGAGTGTGGAGTCCTGGGTGAGCTCTGTTGATCGGGAGCGCCACACTCTTGCCGCCGAGCCGCGGCAGGGCGTGCCGGTGCCCCCGTCGCGGTGCTGCTGCGGCGGGGGTGTCGCGACTCGGCTGGTTTAAACCGGCCGGCTCGGCGGTCGGTCTGGTGGTTGTCGGCCGAGGTCGGTGGTGGTGAGGGGTTCGACGAGGTACTGGTAGCCGTGCGGGCTGGTCCACAGGAACCCGGTCGGCGTCGCTCGGTAGCGCCAGGCGGTGTGGGTCTTGGCGCGGTGGTGGCGCCGGCACAGGGTGGCCAGGTTGTGGGTGTTCGTTTGGCCGGGTGGGCCGTCGGGGTCGTAGGCGTCGATGTGGTCGACGTCGGCGTGGGCCTCACCCGGCTTGCGGCGCCGTGCCCGTCGGGTGCAGTGCGGGAAGGTGCACCTGGGGTGGCGTTGGCGGGTCTGTTCGGCGAGGCGTTCGGGGATCTCGTAGGCGTCGACTGATTCGATCGTCGTGAGGTCGACCGAGCGGCGCTGGAACGCCTTGAGGCCGGGGTGGTCGGCGAACCAGCGGATGTCTTGGCTGGTGATCGGCGCCGCCTGCCTGCGCAGGCCGGTCGTGGTCGGCCGGGTGCGGAAGGGGTGCTCGAACGCCTCGGCGTCGATCCCACCCCGCTGGCTGCTGGGGAGGTCGACCACGGTGCGCCACGCGACCTGGGTGCCGGGGGTGCGGAGCCACTCGGCGACCTGGTCGACGGTGATGAGGCTGCGGGTCTCCTCGATGCGGGCGAGGTGGAGGCCGGCGCCGGTGGTGGTGGGGTCGACGCCGCGCAGGGCTTGGTCGGTGAGGTGGACGTTGAGCACGACCTGGCGTGCGGGCACCCGCGCGGTGCGTCGTCTTGCGTCCGCCGGATGCGGTCGCCGGTGAGGTCGAGGGTGGTCTGGGCGCGGGCCAGGACGCCGACGGCTTGGGAGCGGCGTACGTCGAGGGGCTGGTCGGAGCCGGCGAGGGCGAGGTTGCGGGCCTCGCGGGCGACGGCGTTCTCGAGGTCGAGGGCATCAGCGAGGTCGAGGCAGCCGGTGATGTCGACGGTGCCGTCGATCTGCTGGCCACCGGCGGTGGCGGAGCCGAGGTGGATGTCGAGCTTGCGGGTCTCGGCCGCGATCAGCCGACGTTCCTCGGCTTCCTCGGGGTCGAACCGGGCGCGGGCCTCCTCGACGAGGCGGTCGATCCCGGCGTAGGACAGGGACGCGGCGACGGGGGCGAGGTGCTGGTCGACGAACGCAGCACCCTCCATCGGCAGGGTCGAGGGTGGCCTCGGCGACCGGCTGGCCCGCCACACCGGCACCCGGCCCGAGACGACCTGGGCGTGCAGGCGGGGGAGGCGGTAGCGGATCTCGACGCACTGGGCGACGTAGCGGACCGCGGCGTCGCCCGAGAGCCCGAGCGCGGTGCCGTACTCGACGATCGCGAACTCGCTGACCTTCGGCGCCCCGAGGCCGGCGAGCTCGATCATCATGTCGGTGCCCGGCAGCACCGCCGCCTGGCGGTCGTCGAACGTGGAGTGCATGACGGCCCAGGCGACGGTGGCCTCGTACAGGTCGACCTCGGCCTGGTCGCGGGCTGCGCGGGAGGAGCGGGCGTAGGCGAGGACCGCGTCGGCGGTGTCGCAGTGCTCCAGCTCCTGGGTGGTCATGCCCCAATTTTACTCGAACTGGTGTTCGGGTCAAGGGGTCCGGTGGATCTGTGGATGCGTGTCCCAGGGGGTCTCGACGACGCTCGAGCCTTCGGCCCTCGCTGCTCGACCAGCGGTGGGGACGCTCGACCGACGGTGGAGGGTCACCCGCGGGGTGGGCTGGGGCGAGCGGCAGATGGGTAGAGGGGGAGTGAGCACCATCCACCGACCACAGGAGAGCCACGTGCCGTCAGTCGAGCGCACCGTCACCGTCGACCAGCCGATCAGCAAGGTGTGGGACTACCTCACCGACTTCCGCAACAGCGAGGAGTGGGACCCGCCGACGGTCAGCACCGTGCGCACCGGGGGCGACGGGGGAGTCGGGACGACGTACCACAACGTCTCGAAGTTCCTCGGCTCCGAGCAGGAGGTCGACTACACGGTGACCCGCTTCGACGAGCACCGGAGCTTCCAGCTGGAGGGGGACGCCGGGTCCATCCAGCTGCTCGACACCATCACGTTCAGCGAGACCGGGACCGGGGGCACCTCGGTGACCTACCACGCCGAGTTCACGCCGCAGGGTGCCGCGAAGCTCGCGACGCCGCTGATGCCGGCCGCGCTGAAGGTGCTGGCCGACAAGGTCGCCGCCAGCATGGAGGAGCACCTCCAGAAGCTCTGACAGCTCGTCAGCCGAACGGCAACGGCTCCGGCGCCAGCGAGACCGCCTTGGCGCGGGCGGCGGTGAGGCGGCGGCGGTGGTGCTGGCGGCAGAGGACCTCGTAGGCGACGTCGGCGTCGGCGTCCGGGGTGGGCGCGGGGCTGTCGACGTCGCCGACCACGATGACCTCGCCGTCGGTGACCATCACGCCGTCCTCGGTGCGCGCGTTGTGCGTGGCGCGCTTGCCGCACCAGCACAGCGCCTCCACCTGGAGCACGTGCATCCGGTCGGCGAGCTCGACCATCCGCGCGGAGCCCGGGAAGAGCTCGGTGCGGAAGTCGGTGAGGATGCCGAAGGCGAAGACGTCGATCTGCAGCTCGTCGACGACCTTCGCGAGCTGGTCGACCTGCAGGCGGGTGTAGAACTGCACCTCGTCGCAGATGACGTAGTCGATGCGGCTGCCCCGGGTCAGGTTGTCGACGACGTGGCGCCAGAAGTCGAAGTCGGCGTCGATCTCGCGCGCCTCGTGGGTCAGGCCGAGCCGGCTGGTGATCTGTCCCTGCCCGGCGCGGTCGCGGGTCACGAAGATGTGCCCCTGCCGACCGCGAGCGGCGTGGTTGTGGTTCGTCTGGAGCGCCAGGGTGCTCTTGCCCGAGTCCATGGTCCCGGTGAAGAAGTGCAGTTCAGCCACGGGGCGCGATCCTGTCACGTCCACGCCCGTGCGGCACGATGGCGGTCATGACCAGCCCCTCGACCAGCCCCCTGAGCAGCCCCCTCATCAGTGCTGCGGCGCTGCGCGACCTCCTCGACCAGCAGTCCGGTCCGGCGGTCACGGTGCTCGACGTGCGCTACCGGCTCGGCGGCCCCGCAGGCCCCGCCGAGCATGCGGCCGGGCACGTCCCGGGGGCGGCGTACGTCGACCTCGACCGCGACCTCGCCGCCCCGCCCGCGACCACCCCGGACGGCGGCGGACGGCACCCGCTGCCCGACCCGGCCGACTTCGAGGCCGCGATGCGCCGCCTCGGGGTCGACGACGACCGCCCCGTGGTCGTGTACGACGACTGGTCGGGGCTGGCGGCCGGGCGCGCCTGGTGGCTGCTGCGCCACCACGGCCACCGCGACGTGCGCGTGCTCGACGGCGGCTGGGCCGCCTGGGTGCGGGCCGGCGGCCCCGTCGACACGGCCGAGACCACGCCCGTCGACCCGGCGCCCGGCGGCTTCACCGCCACCCCCGGCGGGATGCCGGTCGTGCCGCTCGGGAGCGTCCTCGACGTCGACGTGCTCGTCGATGCTCGCGCCCCCGAGCGCTACCGCGGCGAGGTCGAGCCGATGGACCCGGTCGCGGGCCACGTGCCCGGCGCGGTCAACGTGCCGACCGGCGCCAACCTCTCCGACGACGGCACCTTCCGCGACGCCGACGCCCTGCGCGAGACCTACGCCGGCGTGGGCGCGGTCCCCGGCGCCGACGTGGCGGCGTACTGCGGCTCCGGCGTCACCGCCTGCCACGACGTGCTGGCGATGGAGGTCGCGGGGGTGCGTGCGGCGTTGTACGTCGGGTCCTGGAGCGAGTGGAGCGCCGACCCCGACCGCCCCGTGGAGCGCGGCTGACCTACCAGTGGATGCCCTTGAAGATCTTGGCCAGCATGATCTGCTCGCTCTCGCGGGTGCCCCCTGCGCCCTCGCCCTTGGCCGCGGCCGAGTCGGGGAAGACGTGGTAGGCCATGTTGAGCAGCCGGAAGGTCAGCTTGGGTGCCACCGTGTGCGCCACCGCGCCCACGTTGCCGAGCAGCGTGTTGATCTCGTGCGGGCGCTCGACCATCGCCTCGACGACCAGGTCGGCGGCCTGCGCCGGTGAGATCGTGGGGAACTTGTCGTAGATCTTGGTCGGCGCGATCATCGGCGTGCGCACCAGCGGCATGTGGATGCCGGTGAAGGTGACGCCGTCCCCGACGAGCTCGGAGGCGACCACGTTGCTCCACGAGTCCAGGGCCGACTTCGAGGCGACGTAGGCCGAGAACCGCGGCGGGTTGGTCTGCACGCCGATCGAGCTGACGTTGACCACGTGGCCGCGCTTCTGCTCCTGCATCTTCTGCAGCAGGCCCATCACCAGCCGGATCGCGCCGAAGTAGTTCAGCGCCATCGTGCGCTCGAAGTCGTGGAACCGGTCGTGGGAGAGCCGCAGCGAGCGGCGGATCGAGCGGCCGGCGTTGTTGATCACGAAGTCGACCGAGGGCAGCTCGGCGCACAGCTGCAGGCACAGGGCGTCGATCGCGTCGAGGTCGGAGAGGTCGCAGGGGTAGACCAGGGCCTGCCCGCCGCGCACCTCGATCATCGCCCGGACGTCCTCGAGCTTGTCCTTGCCGCGTGCCACCAGCACCGGGATGCCACCGGCCTGGGCGACCTTGTGCGCGGTGACCTGCCCGATGCCCGACGAGGCGCCGGTGATGACGACGTACTTGCCCTGGAGCGCCGAGCGGATCCTCGGGTCGCGGGCCGTCGTCTCGTCGAGGTGCTCCTCCCAGTAGGAGTAGAGCGTGCGCGCGTACGACTCCAGGTCGGGCACCGCGATGCCGGACCCGGCCAGCGCCCGCTCGGTGCGCCGGGAGTCGAAGACGGGGCTGAAGCTGGTGTGCGCCAGCACCTCGGCCGGTACGCCGACCCGGCTGGTGACCAGGTCGAGCGCCGACTGCAGCGGCCCGAGCCGGCCGACGGCCGAGAGCAGACCGGCGGGCTGGATCGCGCGTGGCAGCCGACGGACCAGCCCGCGGTCGAGGCCCAGGGCGAAGGTCGGCGCGCCGGCCGCGGCGCAGAAGGCGTTGATCATGTCGATGACCGGCTGCGGCTCGGGGTTGACCAGGTGGAACGCCTCGCCGTCGTGGCCGGGGAGGTGGGCCAGGTGGTCCATCGCCTTGACCACGTAGTCGACCGGCACCACGTTGGTGTCGCCCATGTCGACCGAGCCCAGGGGTAGCCAGGCGGGAAGCGCGTCGCGCATCGTCTTCATCAGCGAGAAGAAGTAGTAGGGGCCGTCGATCTTGTCCATCGCCCCGGTCTGCGAGTCGCCGACCACGATCGAGGGCCGGTAGATCCGCCAGGGGACGCTCGCCTCCTCGCGCACGATCCGCTCCGACTCGTACTTCGTGCGGTGGTAGGGAGAGGGCAGGTGCTGGCCCTCGTCGAACATCGTCTCGTCGAAGGCCCCCTGGAACTCCCCGGCCGCCGCCACGGAGCTGACCTGGTGGAAGCAGCCGACCTCCAGCGCGCCGGCCAGCGCGAGCGCCTGGCGCGTGCCACCGACGTTCATCGTCTCGTTGGTGGCGTCGTCGGCGGTCATGTCGTAGATCGCCGCGAGGTGGAAGAAGTGCTCGACCTCGCCCCGGTGCTCGGCGACCCAGGACGGGTCGACCCCCAGGCCGTCAGCCGACAGGTCACCGACCACCGGCGTGACCCGGGTGGTCCCCCAGCGGCGGATCAGCGCCTCCATGCGCGCCAGCGAGCCCGCGCGCACGAGCACGAACACCTCGCCGTCACGGTGGTCGAGCAGCTCCTCGACGAGGAAGCGGCCGATGAACCCGGTGGCGCCGGTGACGAAGTAGGACATGTCGGGAGACTAGTGCCAGGTCACCCCCGCGCGGGAGGGTCGAGGCTTCGGACCCCCGCGACCTGGCGGGTTTTACTCCTGCTTGCCGCCGCCGAACATGATCTCGTCCCAGCTCGGCACCGACGCGCGACCACGGCTCTTGCGCACCGGTCGCCTCGGCGGCGCCTCCGGTGCGGCGTCCGGCTCGGCATCCGGCTCGGAGTCGGACCGGATCTCCTTCTCGGCCTGGGCGACCGGCGCCACGGGCTCGTCGACCGGCTCCGTCGGCGACTCGGGCTCGGTCCGGGATTCGGGCTCGGTCTGGGATTCGGGCTCGGGGGAGACCATCCCGATGGCGTCCTCGCCGAGCGGCAGCTCCTCGTCGTCGAGGGCGACGCGGCGGCGCGCCCGCGCCTGCTGCAGGTCGTCGAGCGGGCTCGGCAGCGTCGCGGTGGCGATGACCTCGCCGACCAGCCAGCGCGCGTCCTCGTCGTCGAGGAGCACGAAGTTGCCGGGCATGTCGTAGGTGAAGTGCGCGAGACCGCTGCGCGAGCGGGTGTCGAACTCGCCGGTGAGGCACCAGCGGCCGTCCTCGCGCCGCCAGGCGTCCCAGGTGACCACGTCGGCGCCGACCTGCTCGACGCGCAGGTGCGCCTCGACGGCCTCACCCAGGGTGCGCACGCCGTCGGCGCCGGCGGTGCGGCGTACCGAGCTCTTCTGGGCGCGCTGGGCCACGTGCTCGCGCTCGGCGAGCACGGGACCGGCGTAGGTCAGGATGCGGTCGACGCTGGTCTGGGCCGCAGCGGCCACCGACTCGGGGCTCTCGCCCGCCCGGATCCGGGCCTGGATGTCGCGGGGGCGCAGGACGCTGTCCATCTGTATCTCCAACTGGCCGAGTCGTGAGGTCTCGCCGCGCAGCGCGGCCCGGAGCCTGGCGTCGTTGTCGAGGCTGAAGCCGACCCCGTCGTCGCTGACCAGGAGCAAGCGCTTCCCGTCCTCGCTCACCCCCGCGAGGGTCAGGTGCACCATGTCCGGGCCACCTCCTTGCCAACGCCGCCACGCAGGTCTCTGCGCCTTCGACACTCCGGTGCGCTGAGCCTACGCCAGCGGGACCCGCAGTCCGTGGACGCCGGGCCCTGCTCGGGCCGGATCCTGGGTAGCCTCCACGGGTGCCACCAGTAGAGCCCGCCCCGACCCTCATCGTCCTCGACCTGATCGGCATCTTCGTGTTCGCGATCTCCGGGGCGCTGGTCGCGGTGCGCAAGGACCTCGACCTCTTCGCGGTCCTGGTGCTCGCCGGCACCACCGGCCTGGGCGGGGGGTTCCTGCGCGACGTGCTGATCGACGCCACCCCGCCGGCCGCCCTGGCCGACTGGCGCTACCTGCTCGTCCCGATCGCCGCCGGGCTGCTGGCCTTCGTCTTCCACCCGGCCCTGGGCCGGATGGAGCGGCTCGTGACGGTCTTCGACGCGTTCGGCCTGTCGTTGTTCTGCGTCGCCGGAGCGCTCAAGGCCGTCGACTACGGGCTCGGGCCGCTGCCGGCGGCGCTGCTGGGCATGGTCACCGGGATCGGCGGCGGGATGGTGCGCGACATCCTCGCCGGCCGGGTGCCGATCGTGTTCCGCGGCGAGCTCTACGCGACGCCCGCCATCGCGGGGGCGATGGTCGCGGTGCTGATGGAGCGCGGCGGGCTGCCGGTCGTGGTGGCGGCCCTCACGGGGGCGTCGGTCTGCCTGGTCTGGCGCCTGCTCGCCGTCTGGCGCGGGTGGCAGGCACCCCTGCCGCGTGGCGCGGCCAGCGTCTGAACCGCCCTGACCGCACTGACCGCTCAGTCGCCGAGCACCCGGCGCAGGTAGGTGTTGGTCAGCACCCGGTCGGGGTCGAGCCGGTCCCGCATCGCCAGGAACTCCTCGAAGCGGGGGTAGGCCGGCGCCAGGTCGGCCGCGGAGCGGGTGTGCATCTTGCCCCAGTGCGGCCGCCCGTCGTGGGCGCGCAGGATCGGCTCCAGCAGCGCGAAGTACTCCGAGTGCGGGCTCGAGCGGTGCGTGTGGAAGGCCAGGTACGTCGTGTCGCGGCCCTCCGCGGTCGACAGCGCCACGTCGTCGGCCGGCGCCACGCGCACCTCGACGGGGAAGCTGATCCGCAGCCCCGAGGCCTCGATCGCGGCCCGGGCCTCGCGGAGCACCTCGACGCCGGCCGCACGCGGGACGGCGTACTCCATCTCGCGGAAGACGACCGAGCGCCGGGCGGTGAAGACGCGGTGCGGCACGTCGCTGTAGGTCCGCTCGGAGAGCATCGCCGAGCACGCCCGGTTCAGCGGGGGGACGAGGGCCGGCACCCGGGCCGCGGCGGCGGTGAGGGCGCCGAAGACGGTGTTCTGCAGCAGGTCGTCGTCGAGCACGTGCCGCCAGTGCGGCAGCGGACGGGCCTCCTCGAGCGGCACGTCGAGACGGTCGTTGCACTTGGCCTGCACCCGGTCGGTGTGCGGGAACCAGTAGAGGTCGACGTGGTGGTGCGCGGCGACCAGGTCGTCGAAGCCGTCGAGCGCCTCGTCCCAGGCCAGCGGCTGCTCGTGGGCCTCGAGCACGAACAGCGGCTCCACGGCGAAGGTCAGGGTGGTGAGCACGCCCAGGGCGCCGAGTCCCAGCCGAGCCACGGCGAGCACGTCGGGGTGGTGGTCGGCGTCGGCGCGCAGCACCTCGCCGGTGCCGGTGACCATCTCGAGCCCGACCACCTGGGCGGCGAGCCCGGAGGTGACGCCGCCGGTGCCGTGGGTGCCGGTGGAGACCGCGCCGGCCAGGGTCTGCTCGGCGATGTCGCCCATGTTGTGCAGGGACAGGCCCAGCCGCTCGAGGGCGCTGTTGAGCACGTGCAGGGGAGTGCCGGCCAGGGCGGTGACCGTCATCGCCTCGCGGTCCACCGCGACGACGCCGCTCATGCCTGCCGGGGTGAGCATCGTGTGCTCGGGCGCGGCGATGGCGGTGAAGCTGTGGCCGGTGCCGACCATCTTCACCGTCGTGCGCTCCTCGCGCGCCCGCTGCACCGCCGCCACGACGTCGTCGACGCCGCGGCGGCTCCACGACTCGCGTCGGGCGCGCCGACTCCGTCCCGGACCAGTTCACCCACATGGCGAGCACCGTAGCGGTCGCGGACCTGGCACGATGGGCAGATGCTGTGGACCGTGATCGCCGTGCTCGTGCTCGTCCCCCTCGCTGCCTGGGCGGGGATCAGGATCCTGAGGGACCCGCACCGGAAGTGACCGCGTCCGCCGGCACCGGCAGCCGGCGCGGCAGGGTCTGGGCGGCCAGCACCGCCAGCAGCCCGGCGGCGGCCGAGACCAGGTAGGCGGCGGAGGCCCCGGAGGCGTCCACGACGATGCCGGACAGGGTGGCCCCGGGGGCGACGCCGGCGATCAGGCCGGTCTGCATCACCGACATGCCCTCGGTCAGGCGGCTGCGCGGCACCGTGGCCTCGGTGAGCGACATGGTCGCCACCATCGTCGGCGCGATCGCCGCCCCCCCGACGAGCAGCACCAGTCCCATCAGCGGCAGCGAGCCGACGAAGGGGAGCGGGGCCATCGCGGCGGCCATCGCCAGCGCACCCCACTTGAGCCGGGTGGCCGGGCCCGCCCGCCAGATGATCGCGCCGGTGATGACGCCCGAGACGAGGCTGCCCAGGGCCCACAGGGCCAGCAGCGCGCCGGCCCAGGCACGGTTGCCCTGCTCGTCGGCGAAGGCGATGGTGGTCACCTCGGCGGCGCCGAAGAGGACGCCGAGCATGAACGAGACGACCACCAGGGGGACCACGGTGCGCCACGGCAGCCCGGGGCGTCGCCCGGTGGCGCGGTCGTGGCGCTGCGGCGGCGGCTCGGTGCCGCGCTGGGCGGCGAAGGCCAGGCCGCCGACCACGCCGAAGACCAGGGCCGACCCGAGGCCGGCGACGGGGTGCACGCTGGTGGCCAGGACGGTGACCAGGATGGGGCCGAGGATGAAGCAGACCTCGTCGACCACGGCCTCGAGCGCGTAGGCGGTCTGGACCTCGGCCGGCGCCTCGAGCACGTGCGACCAGCGGGCGCGCACGCACGAGCCGATCTGGGGCAGGCTGGCGCCGGCCAGCGCGGCGGCGGCGTACGTCGCAGCCACGGGCCAGTCGGCGCGCACCGACCAGATCAGCAGCACCAGCGCCACGCCGAACACCACGCTGACGGTGCTCAGCACGCGGCCCTGGCCGAGCCGGTCGATGAGGCGGCCCTGGGCGATCGCCAGCAGCGCGTTGGCCAGCATGTACGCCGCAGAGACGGCGCCCGCCAGCCCGTAGGAGCCGGTCGAGGACTGGACCAGCAGGACGATGCCGAGACCGACCATGCTGATCGGCAGGCGCGCGAACATGCCGGTGAGGCTGAACCGCAGGGCACCGGCCCGACCCAGGACGCGGCTGTACGACGTCAGCATCCGCTCGGAGCGTATGCCTGCCCCGGGCGCGGCCACGAATCCCTTCTGCGGGGGTGAAGGGGGGCCTCCCTACGATGGCGGCATGGCGACTCCCGTGACCGGCCCCGACGTCCAGCCCTACGACGCCCTCCTGCTGGTCTCCTTCGGCGGGCCCGAGGGGCCCGACGACGTGGTGCCCTTCCTCGAGAACGTGACCCGCGGTCGCGGGATCCCGCGCGAGCGCCTCGAGGAGGTCGGCAAGCACTACCACCTCTTCGGCGGCCGCTCGCCGATCAACGACCAGTGCCGGGCGCTCAAGAGCGCCATCGAGGCCGACCTGGCCGGGGCCGGCATCGACCTCCCGGTCTACTGGGGCAACCGCAACTGGGACCCCTACCTCACCGAGACCCTCGCCCAGATGGCCGAGGACGGCATCACCCGGGCGGCCTGCTTCGTCACCAGCGCCTACTCGTCGTGGTCGTCGTGCCGGCAGTACCGCGAGAACCTGTGGGACGCCGTCGACGCGCTGCCCGGCGGCGTCGAGGGCTCGCCGGTGCGGCTGGACAAGCTGCGCCACTACTTCAACCACCCCGGCTTCGTGGAGCCCAACGTCGACGCGACCCTCGCCGCGCTGGCCGACCTGCCGCACGGGGTCCGCTCGGGCGCCCGCCTGGTGTTCGTCACCCACTCCATCCCGGACTCGATGAACGAGACCAGCGGCGACCCCACCGCCGACTACGAGGGCGGCGGGGCCTACGTCGCGCAGCACCGCGACGTCGCGCGCGTCATCACCGAGAAGGTCGCGGCCGAGACCGGCACCCTCCACGAGCACGACCTCGTCTTCTGCTCGCGCAGCGGCTCGCCGCACACCCCGTGGCTCGAGCCCGACGTCAACGACCACCTCGAGGCCCTGCGCGACCGCGGCGTGCCGGCGGTGGTGATGGTGCCCGTCGGGTTCGTGTCCGACCACATGGAGGTCATCTACGACCTCGACACCGAGGCGGTGGAGACCGCCGAACGGATCGGGCTGCCGGTGCGCCGGGCCGCGACCGCCGGCACCGACCCGCGCTTCGTGGCCACCGTGCGCGACCTGCTCGTCGAGCGTGCCACCGTCGAGCGTGGCGAGGACGTCGTGCGCGCCAGCGTCGGCGACACCGGCCCGATGTGGGACGTCTGCCCGGTCGGCTGCTGCGCCAACCCGCGCGCCGAGCGGCCCGCCCTCTGCGGTCGCGGCACGTGAGCCGGCCCAGGAGCTGCCGCGCAGCGGGCGAGCTCGCGCTCGAGGTCGCCCGGGCCGCTGCCGCACTGGTGCGCGAGCACCGCGAGCGGGGTGTCGCCGTGGCCGCGACCAAGTCCAGCGACGTCGACGTCGTGACCGAGGCCGACCGGGCCAGCGAGGTGCTGATCCGGCGGCTGCTGCTCGAGGCCGGCCCCGACGACGCGGTCCTCGGCGAGGAGGGCGACGACGTCGCGGGCACCTCGGCGTCCGGTGGGTCGTCGACCCGATCGACGGCACCGTGAACTTCCTCTACGGACTGCCGCAGTACGCCGTGTCGATCGCCGCCGAGGTCGAGGGCCGGACGGTCGCCGGTGTCGTGCTCAACGTCGCCACCGGCACCGAGTACACCGCGCACCTGGGCCCCGACGGCCCGGTCGGGACCCGCGACGGCCAGCCCGTCGGCGTACGCGGCCCGGCGCCGCTGGCGCAGATGCTGCGTGGCCACCGGTTTCTCCTACGACAGCGAGGTGCGCGAGCGGCAGGCCCGCTCGCTGGTGCGGCTGCTGCCGCAGGTGCGCGACGTACGCCGGCTCGGCTCGTGCGCGCTCGACCTGTGCGCGGTCGCGGAGGGCACCGTCGACGCCTACGTCGAGGAGGGCGTGCACCTGTGGGACCACGCCGCCGGCGCCCTCGTGGCCCGCGCGGCCGGCGCCCGCACCGAGCTGCTGCCCGGCGCGAGCGGGCGCGACCTGCTGGTCCTGCGCCCCTGCGCACGTCTTCGAGGAGTTCCGCGCCCTGGTCCGCTTCGGCCGGCTACGCGGCAGGGGAATAACCAGGTCGTCATCCGGCGTTCACGCGGCGAGTACACCAGCCGGTGTGTCCCCGTCGGCCGCCATGGTGCACAATCTGCCGCCGACGACACTCACGAGCAGACGAGACGACGAGGGGAGTGAGGCGACGATGGCCACCGACTACGACGCACCGCGCAAGAACGAGGAAGACCAGTCCGAGGAGAGCATCGAGGAGCTCAAGGCTCGGCGCCACGACAAGAACTCCGGCAAGGTCGACGAGGACGAGACCGAGGCGGCCGAATCCTTCGAGCTCCCCGGTGCGGACCTGTCGCACGAGGAGCTGTCCGTCGAGGTCAAGCCCAAGCAGGAGGACGAGTTCACCTGCATGAGCTGCTTCCTGGTGCACCACCGTTCGCAGCTGTCGAACGAGAAGAAGATGATCTGCCGCGACTGCGACTGAGCCCGCTCGGCTCAGCCCGCTGACGCACGAGAAGGCCCGGCCCCCTCAGGGGGCCGGGCCTTCGTCGTCGGTCGTGCCGGGGCGGCTACTGGCCGTCCTTCTGCAACGGCGGGGGCAGGTGCCCGGTCGAGCGGGTGTAGTACTCCGCGGCGCGGCGCTGGGCGAGCATCCGCGCCACCGAGGCGATGGCGCCCGTGGCGATCGCCCAGGTCACCGCCTCCCAGACGTCGATGTCGGGGTCGGCCGGGTTGGCGGGCGGCTTGCGCCGTGCCGCCGTCTTCCAGGACGCCTCGAGCGCCTTGCGGGCTGCGATCGCTGCGCCCACCGAGGAGCCCAGCGACATGAGGGACCAGACCTTCGAACTCCCACCAGATGACATGGGCGCGACCTTACCCATTGCTCGCGCGCGGGGGAGACACCCGTGGGGAGGCGGCGCTCAACGCGGCCGCGAGCTCCGTGGGACGTCGGCTGCTGAGCAGCCAGTACGGCGTCGGGTCGGTGGGGTCCTCGATGCGCACCCGCACGGCCTGCTTGCGGTAGGGCCGCAGCAGCAGGTAGGCCCGGGCGTCGGCGTCGACCCCGGCGGCCCGGCGGGCGGCGTCGGCGTCGAGCGCCTCGACCGTCCCGAGGTGGGCCACGTCGATGTGGGCCCGGCCGGCGCGCAGGACGCCGTCGGAGACGCTGATGACCGGCGAGCCGAAGCGCACGAGCAGCACCGTCATCAGTGTGACCGCGACGGCGGTGACGCTCCAGGCCAGCGGCTCGGGGACGGCCACGACGACCGCCAGCCAGAGGCTGGCGACCAGCATCGTGCCCTGCACCCACCAGCGCAGCGGCACCGAGAGTCGCTCGCGGTAGTCCGAGGTCGCGTCCACGCCACGGATTCTCCCACCCCGCCGGGAGCGTCGATGACCTAGGGTCCCGCGGGTGAGCCACACCGACCCCGTCGACCGCCCCGCCGGCCCCGCCGACCTCGCCGTCCAGGTGGTCCGCCTCGATCCCGACCTGCCGCTGCCGACCTACGCCCACCCCGACGACGCCGGTGCCGACCTGCTCACGACGGTCGACGTCCGGCTGGCCCCGGGGGAGCGGGCCCTGGTCCCGACCGGGATCTCCATCGCGCTCCCGTCGGGGTACGTCGCCCTGGTGCACCCCCGCTCGGGTCTCGCGGCCCGCCACGGCATCTCGATCGTCAACGCGCCCGGCACCGTCGACGCCGGCTACCGCGGCGAGGTCAAGGTGCTGCTGGTCAACCTGGACAACCACGAGACGGTCGAGCTCGAGCGCGGTGACCGGATCGCCCAGCTGGTGCTGCAGCGCGTGGAGCGCGCACACTTCGTGGAGGTGGAGGCTCTCCCTTCGTCGGTCCGAGGCTCCGGCGGCTACGGTTCTACGGGTGGGTTCGCCTCGTCCTGAGACCGCGCCCGCCCGAGAGTCGTCCGAACCCCGAGGAGCACCGCACGTGAAGTTCCGCCGCAAGTCCGATGCCACCGCGCCCGTCGAGGTCGACGAGGCCTCCGACGGCGCCCAGTCCGGTGTGCAGGGACCCTTCGACGCCGCGGACCTGCCCGAGCTGCCCGACGGCGGCGAGCGCATCGACCTCGGTTCGCTGCTCGTCGCGCCCTTCGAGGGTCTCGAGCTGCGGCTGCAGGTCGACGAGGCCACCCAGGAGATCCAGGCCGTGATGCTGGCCGGCGGCGACGGGGCCCTCGAGCTGCGCGCCTTCGCGGCGCCGCGCAACGGCGACCTGTGGGCCGACGTGCGGCCCCAGATCGCCGACGACATGGCGCAGCGCGGCGGCACCGCGGTCGAGCAGGAGGGGCTCTTCGGTCCCGAGCTGGTCTGCGAGCTGACCCGCACGATGCCGGACGGCCGCACCGGCAAGCAGCTCTCGCGCATCATCGGCATCAACGGCCCCCGCTGGATGCTGCGCGCCACGCTCATCGGCGCGCCCGCCCGCGGCACCGAGATCCCGGAGCCGTGGCTGGGGGCGCTGACGCAGGTCGGTGTCCAGCGCGGTCAGGGCGCGATGCCCGTCGGCGAGGCCCTCGACCTCGTCCTGCCCGAGGGTGCGCGCCCGGTCGGTCCGGTCGTGCCGCCGGGCACCAAGGACGACCGCGGGCGGGGCACCGACAACCCCCACTTCGGCCACGACCACGACTGAGGACCAGATGCCCGAGAAGAGCCGGTTGCGTCGCAGCATCAGCCGCTGGGCGAACAGCTCGGACCAGGAGGCGCGCGACCTGCGCAAGGCCTACGCCGAGCCCGGCCACGTCTGCATCGCCGACGCGGTCGACCGCGACCGGGTCCGGCTGCGCGGCACCCTGCGCACGGTCACGCTGCGCCCCCGTGGCGGTGTGCCCGCCCTCGAGGCCGAGCTCGTCGACGGCTCCGGGTCGATCACCGTCGTCTGGCTCGGACGACGGCGCATCACGGGCATCGACCCGGGTGTGGCGATGGCCGTGGAGGGCCGCATCGGCATGCAGGACGGCGTCCGCATCATCTTCAACCCGCGCTACGAGCTGATCCCGTGAACGAGGCGACCCACCAGCCAGTCGCGGGCGTCGAGACCGTCGAGTCGGTCGTGCGCAGCCAGCTGGCCAAGGCCCTCGGCGGCCGGCGCGGCATGGTCGAGGCGGCGGTGCCCACGCTGCTCTTCACGATCGTGTGGCTGAGCACCAAGCAGCTGCAGACCGCCCTCGTCGTCAGCGTCGCGGCGGCGGTGCTCCTCCTGGCGGTCCGGCTCGTGCAGCGCTCGACGGTGCAGTTCTGCGTCAACGCCCTGTTCGGCATCGGCATGGGTTGGTTCTTCGTCACCCTCTCCGCCCGCAACGGCGGCAGTGCCGACGACCAGGCCCTGGCGTACTTCCTGCCCGGCCTGCTCTACAACGGCGGGTACGCCGTCGTGCTGAGCCTGACCGTCCTCATCGGCTGGCCGCTGGTCGGCTTCATGGTCGGCAGCGTCACCGGCGACGCCACCGCCTGGCACGCCGACAAGCAGGTCGTGCGCCTGAGCGGCACCTTGACCTGGTTGCTGGTGGTGCCGTGCCTGCTGCGCGTGGTCGTCCAGGGTCCGATCTGGATCGGCGGCTACACCGACACGATCCCGGTGGACACCGCCATCGCCGTGCTCGCCGTGCTCAAGATCGTGCTCGGCTGGCCGCTCCAGCTCGCCGCCCTCGCCGCCATGATGTGGGTGCTGGGACGCAACCACACCCCCGTCGAGAGCGTCCCGCGCTCCTAGCCCCCGTGCGTGGAAGGCGCGAGCAGTCGCTCGAGCTCGTCCTCCTGCTCGGTCGGCACCACGAACAGCAGCTCGTCACCGGCCTCCACCGGCTGCTCGGGGCTCGGCACGTAGACCTGCCCGTCGCGCAGGATGGTGACCAGGGCGCAGTTGTCGGGCAGCGGGATCAGCCCGCTGGGCTTGCCGACGTACGGCGAGTCGACGGGCAGCGTCATCTCGGCGAGGTTGGCCTGGCCCTGGCGGAACGTGAAGAGCCGTACCAGGTCGCCGACGGTGACGGCCTCCTCGACCAGCGCCGACATGATCCGCGGCGTGGACACGTTCACGTCGACGCCCCACGCCTCGCTGAAGAGCCACTCGTTGTTGGGGTGGTTGACCCGACCGACGGTGCGTGGCACCGCGAACTCGGTCTTGGCCAGCAGCGAGGCGACGAGGTTGGCCTTGTCGTCGCCGGTCGCCGAGATCAGCACGTCGCAGCGGTCCAGACGGGCCTCCTCCAACGAGGACATCTCGCAGCAGTCCGCGAGCAGCCACTCGGCGTCGGGGACGCGCTCGGGCTTGATGGCGGAGGCGTTCTTGTCGATCAGGAGCACCTCGTGGCCGTTGGTGATCAGCTCACGGGCGATGGAGCGGCCCACGGCACCGGCTCCGGCGATGGCGACGCGCATCAGTCCTCCTCAGGCCCGTTCTCGAGCCGCGCATAGGTGTGCGCGGCGTTGTCCTCCCGGATCACCAGGTGCAGCATGTCGCCCTCCTGGAGCACGGTCTCGCGCACGGGCAGCATGCCCTCGCCGAGCCGGTCGATCCACGCGATGCGGCTGCGGGACTGGACCTGCAGGTCGATGGTGCGGCGACCGATCCAGATCTCCGGCACGGTGATGTGGTCGACCCGGATGGTCCCGCTGGGGTCGCGGAAGTCCGGCTCGGCGCCGGCCGGGAGGATCCGCCGCAGCACCTGGTCGGCGGTCCACTTCACCGTGGCGACCGTGGTGATGCCCAGGCGCTGGTAGACCTCGGCGCGGCCCGGGTCGTAGATGCGTGCCACGACCTGCTGGATGCCGAACTGCTCGCGCGCCACGCGCGCGGCGATGATGTTGGAGTTGTCGCCGCTGGAGACGGCGGCGAACGCATCGGCGCGGCGGATGCCCGCCTTTTCGAGCACCTCCTGGTCGAAGCCGATCCCAGCGACCTTGTCGCCGTTGAAGGCGGGCCCGAGACGCCGGAAGGCGTCGGGCTCGCTGTCGATGATCGACACCGTGTGGTTCCGGTCCTCGAGGCTGCGGGCCAGGGTCGAACCCACCCGGCCGCAGCCCATGATCACAACGTGCACGAGGCCACGGTAGCCGTAAGGCCAGCCGGAGGGTCACGGTGCCGTAGCCTTCCCGCTCGTGAGTGTCGGAGATGTCTCCAAAAGGATCCTGCTGGGGCGCAAGCTGCGCAGCTCCCAGCTCGGGGAGACCCTGCTCCCCAAGCGCATCGCGCTTCCGGTGTTCGCCTCCGACGCGCTCTCCTCGGTGGCCTACGCCCCCGACGAGGTCTTCATCATGCTGTCGCTGGCCGGCGCCTCGGCCTACGTGTGGTCGTGGAAGGTCGCCCTGGCCGTCGCTGTCGTGATGGCCGCGGTGATCGCCTCCTACCGCCAGACCGTGCACGCCTACCCGTCCGGCGGCGGCGACTACGAGGTCGCCAAGGTCAACCTCGGTGATCGGGCCGGCGCCACCGTGGCCAGCGCGCTGCTCGTCGACTACGTCCTGACCGTCGCGGTCTCCATCTCCGCCGGCGCCCAGTACGCCGCGTCCGCGCTGCCGACGCTCAGCGGCCACGAGCCGATCTTCGCGTGCGCCCTGGTCGTGCTGCTGATGGCGATGAACCTGCGCGGCATCCGCGAGTCGGGCGGCTTCTTCGCGGTGCCGACGTACGCCTTCATGATGGCGATCGGGACGATGGTCGTCTGGGGGGCGTGGCAGTGGTGGACCGGTGACCTGCAGGCCGCCGAGAGCGCCGACATCACGATCACACCCGCGAGCGGCTTCGAGGAGCCGTTGACCACGATCGGCCTGATGTTCCTGCTGGCCCGCGCCTTCTCCAGCGGCGCGGCCGCCCTCACGGGTGTCGAGGCGATCTCCAACGGGGTGCCGGCCTTCCGCCGGCCCAAGAGCCGCAACGCCGCCACCACGCTGGCCCTGCTGGGCGGGATCGCGATCACGATGATGATCACCGTGATCCTCCTGGCCCGAGAGATCGGCGTGCGCCTGGTCGACCCCGACGAGTTCGACCGGCTCTCGCGAGGCGGTGCGCCGCTCCCGGCCGACTACGACCAGCACACGGTGATCTCCCAGATCGCCGAGTCCGTCTTCTACAGCTTCCCTCCGGGGTTCTACTTCACGGTGACGGTCACCGGCATCATCCTGGTGCTCGCGGCCAACACCGCCTTCAACGGCTTCCCGGTGCTCGGCTCGATCCTCGCCCAGGACGGCCTCGCCCCCCGGGCGCTGGGCTCCCGGGGCGACCGGCTGGCCTACTCCAACGGCATCGTGTTCCTGGCCGCCATGGCGATCGTGCTGATCCTCGCGTTCGATGCCGAGCCCACCCGCCTGATCCAGCTCTACATCGTCGGCGTGTTCGTCTCGTTCAACCTCAGCCAGCTCGGGATGATCCGGCACTGGACCCGGGGGCTGCTGACCGAGCAGGATCCGGCCGAGCGCCGCCGGATGTACCGCTCCCGGCTGATCAACACCGTGGGCCTGTTCTTCACCGCGGTCGTCCTGGTCATCGTGCTGATCACCAAGTTCCTCGCCGGTGCGTGGATCACCATCCTGGCGATGGGCACCTTCTACGTGCTGATGCGCGCGATCCGCAAGCACTACGAGATGGTGAGCGACGAGCTGGCCGCCGACGAGGAGGACCGCGTGATGCCCACGCGGGTGCACGCCATCGTCCTGGTCTCCAAGCTGCACAAGCCGACCCTGCGGGCGCTGGCCTTCGCCCAGGCCACCCGGCCCAACACCCTCGAGGGCGTCTACGTCGCCACCGACTCGGCCGCCACCTCCCGGCTGATGCAGGAGTGGGACGAGCGGCACCTGGACGTCCCGCTCAAGGTGCTGCACTCGCCCTACCGCGAGCTGGTGCGCCCGATCGTCGAGTACGCCACCGAGATCCGCCGCGCCAACCCGCGCGGCGTGGTCGCGGTCTACATCCCCGAGTACGTCGTGGGCCGGTGGTGGGAGCAGCTGCTGCACAACCAGACCGCGCTGCGGCTCAAGGGCCGGCTCCTCTTCACGCCGGGGGTGATGGTCACCTCGGTGCCCTACCAGCTCCAGTCCTCCCAGATCGCCCGCGACCGGGTGCGCCGCGACGAGTTCCGGGTCCGTCCCGGCGACCTGCGCAGCGGCCGGGTCGACCCACGCAGCAAGAAGGGCAGACGACGATGAGCCGGCACCCACGGGCCCGCCAGCAGCGCGGCCGCTCCCGCGTCGGGGAACGCTTCGAGGTCGAGGTCGGCCCCGTCGCCCACGGTGGCCACTGCGTGGCCCGGGTCCCGACCAGCACCGCTCCCGACGCCCCGCTGCGGGTGGTCTTCGTGCGCCACGCCGTCCCCGGCGAGCGGGTCGTGCTCGAGGTCACCGAGGGCACCGACGGCGACCGCTTCTGGCGCGCCGACGCGGTCGAGGTCCTCGAGCCCTCGCCCGAGCGGGTCGAGCCGCCCTGCCCCTTCGCCGGCCCCGGGCTGTGCGGGGGCTGCGACTTCCAGCACGTCTCGCTGCCCCACCAGCGTGCGCTGAAGACCGCGGTCGTGCGCGAGCAGCTCTCCCGGCTGGCCGGGATCGAGAGCGACGTCGAGGTCGAGGCCGTGGCCGGTGACCTGCCCGAGCAGCTCGCCGGACTGCGCTGGCGCACCCGGATGCAGTACGTCGACCTGGGGGACGGGCGGCGGGGGATGCGCAAGCACCGTTCCCGCGCGGCGGTCGAGATCGACGACTGCCGCATCGCCCACCCGGACGCCCGCGAGCCCGCGCCTGGCTCGGTGGAGGAGACCACCGCTGTCGGTGGGGCGGAGCACCGCTTCGCGGTCGCGACCGACGGCTTCTGGCAGGTGCACCCCGGGGCGCCCGCGACGCTGGTCGCGACGGTCCTGGAGATGCTCGAGGCGCAGCCGGGGGAGCAGGTGCTCGACCTCTACTCGGGGGTGGGGCTCTTCGCCCGGTTCCTCGCCGACGAGGTCGGCGAGGAGGGCCGGGTCGTCTCGGTCGAGGGCGACCGCACCGCCAGCCTGCACGCACGCACCAACCTCGCCGGCGCACCCTCCCGCGTCGAGACCGCCTGCGGCGACGTGGCCACCGTGCTGGGATCGGCGTACGACGAGCCGTTCGACCTGGTGGTCCTCGACCCGCCCCGCGAGGGTGCCAAGCGGGCCGTGATCGACGCGGTCGTCGACCGTGCGCCGCGCCGGATCGTCTACGTGGCCTGCGACCCCGCGGCGCTGGGGCGCGACCTCTCCCTGCTCGCCGAGCACGGCTACCAGCTCAAGGCGCTGCGCGCCTTCGACCTGTTCCCGATGACGCACCACGTGGAGTGCGTGGCGCTGGTGGAGAGAACCGGCCGGTGACCCTGCGGTGAGGTGATCGGGGCTCGTGAGCACGAGCCCCGCGAACGCAGGCCGCGGAGCGACTGGGCGTCAGCGTGCCCCGGATCCACCAGCGCATCGCGGACGGCTCGCTGTCCGCCGAGCGGATCGGTTCCCAGTGGGTGGTCGACGAACGTTCGCTCCTGCGTATCCAGGAGCGCGGTAAGGCAGGTCGTCCGTATTCGGCCCGCTCTGCCTGGGCGGTCATCGCGGCGTCCGAGGACGACAGCGACCGGGTAGGCGGCAGCGGGCCTGCGGTGTCGGCGCGGGTGCGGATGCAGTTGAAGCGTTTGCTCGAGCCGGCCGCGGAGCCCGCAGCTGATGAGGAAGTCGTCAGGCAGCTTGTGGTGTCGCTCCGGTCGGTGTTGCGCAACCGGGCCGGACGGCGCCTGCTGCGTGCGGCGCCGGCCGATCTTGTCGATCTCAGGGTCGATGACCGCTGGGCCATGCTCGTCGACCTGGGGGCGAGCGGCATCGCCTCGCCCGACGTCGAGGGGTACCTCGGCGAATCGGATGTGGATGGGGTCGTGAGGGATTACCTGCTGGTCGAGGCTGACAGGGATGCGAACGTCGTACTGCACGTCGTCCCAGACGCGCAGTACCCGTATCCGGACTCACGTCTTCGGCTCGCGGCGGACCTCGCCGAGCATCGCGGGCCGAGGGAGGAGGTCAGGGCAGCCGAGCTGCTGCACGAGCTGGCCATCGAGTGGAAGACAGGCGAGCGATGATCGTCCTGCCGCCCATGCCGCCCCCGATGCCGTCCGAGCAGACCGCATCGTGGATCGGGCTCTCTCGACCTCCACGAGCGGCTCCCCGAGGGCTGGACACTGATCGGCGGTCAACTCGTCCACCTGCACTGCGCCGAATGAGGGCAGTTCCCGGTGCGGCCGACGAACGACGCTGACACGGTGATCGTGCGCGCAGACCCAACGATGTTGGCCACCTCTACCGAGACGCTGACCGACCTCGGGTTCAGATCAGCAGGCATCTCGGCGGAGGGTCTTCAACATCGCTGGGTTCGTGGCGAGGCCTCGATCGGCGTACTCCTGCCGGACGGGATCGGCGAGCGCGCGAGCCTGCGTCCCGGTGTCACCGGCAGCCCGACCCTCCCGACGGCAGGTGGGACTCAAGGGCTGCAGCGCAGCGAGACCGTCCGGGTGTCGGTCGCGGCTCGCGAAGGATCCGTACGCCGGCCCAACCTCGTCGGCGCACTGGTCGGTAAGGCGGCAGCCCTCAGCAATGCGGGCGACCCTGGCCTCGGTCGGCACAGGCGCGACTTCGTCGTCCTCGCTGGGTTGCTCACAGCCCGCGACTTCCGGAACCAAGAGCTCACGAAGAAGGACCGCCAGCGGCTGCGCGTCATGGTCACCGCGGTCGGGAAGGACTGGGCGCTGCTGATCGAGATCCCGGACGCCCAGATCTCGCTCGGTCGGCTCGTCACGGCGGGGGAGTTGTAGTCATGGCGGAGGACTTCGTTGTCGAGTTGCAGCGAAGATTGATGACCCGCCAGCGGGGCAAGCTGGCGAGATCGGTCGACCGGTGACTGGTCGTCGAAGTAGGGGCCCTCACCCTGACACCACCCGACAGCCGGCGGCAGATCGTCCGGATAGGGCTGCGTCACCGGTGCATGTCACCGGGCGGGTCTTGTGGGACGCCCGGATGCCGGCAGGCGGGCTGGCCAGCGGCTGTCCCGCTGGAAGGTTCGGCTATTGGGATGGGCGGCAGTCCGCAACGTGCTGGTAGCGCTCGGTCGTCGGACGAACCACAGGCGGACGTTGCGAGACCATCCATGGTTGCGGCGATGGCGTCAGGGAGTTGGTCGTGCGGTGAGTAGGCCGTCGACGACGCAGTCGAGAGCGAATCGGAACTGTCTGTCGGGGTCGGTGGCAGCCTGGTACGCCTCACCAGCGGATTGCCCTACGCGTGTTGCCAGCGGAAATTGGTGGTCCCCCACCAGTTCTGCCATCGCGTCGGCATTTGCCTTCCACCACTCCAACTCGGTGAGTCCCGACCGACGTTCGGCACTCACGACAGCGTGCCGCGACCGCACGGCAGTTGCGGCGATTCCCTCGAGTAGGACGACCGCCTGGTCCATCTCGACGTCGGCAAGGCCGAGGCCATCCACGGCAGTGAGCTGCCATTCGTAGCGCTCAGCGGCATGCGGTCCCAGCCACGCTCGCAATCCGTCAACCTCGAGCAACCATGGGTGGGCACTCAGTTCGGCATAGGCCGACTCGGCGACGGCCTCGATACGTCGGCGTCTATCGTCACTGTGTGGTGGTCGTCGGCTCCTGCCTAGAACGTGGTCGACCATGAGCACGACGAGTTCGTCGCGACCCGGGACATAGGTGTAGAGCGTCATCGCCCCGAGGCCCAGCGCCTGAGCCAGCCCACGCATCGACACTGCCGCAAGCCCGTCGGCCTCGGCGAGCTCGATCGCCGCATCGAGCACGAGGTCGAGAGACACCTTCTGCTTGGGCCCGCGACGAACCGATGGAAGGTCGTCGGGCTCGCGCCAAAGCAGCGGCAGGACCGGGTCGGCATCACTCACCCGCGAATCCTAACAATTCCGTACTGCGTACGGAACAAATGCTGTAGTCGGATCGTTTAACTCCGTACGCCGTACTGAATTAGGCTGCATGAGCCACGGAGGTCGACCACCCAGCGCGACCTCGAGACAGGCGGAAGGAAAGCCTCTTGACCCTTGCCGAACAGACCCAGAACCTCATCGACCTCGGCGTGCACGACCTCGCCGACATCACCGCAGACGACCTCCGGGCTCACGCACGGAAGCTTGCCGATGCGCCCGGTTCGATACTCGCGGTGCATCCGGCACTGGTGTCCCCAAGCCGCCTAGCCAGACTCCTGACTCGTCACGACAAACCGGGTTTCGTTGTCGTCGACATGACCGATCTTGACCAGTTCGGACCGATCGCGGGCGTTGAGGTTCCGGACGCGCCGTTGTACCTGATCCACGACGTGAACCGCGGAGACGAGATGCGGAACTGGAGCCCCGACGAAGCCCTGCCGACCATCATCTCTGTGGGTCGCAGTCCACTGACCATCAGCGAGGGGATCAGCTGGCTGCTCCAGGAGCCGAAGCTCCTCGAACCCAACCACTGCTTCATGACCATCGCGTCACGCCTATCTCGAGGCGCGCGACTGGACGCCCGTACGCCAGCGATCTGGATCAGCGGCGGCACCGGGCGTGACGGCCAGAACAACAAGAACGCCCCCAAGGTGGGCTGGTGCTGGGCTGGCAATCGTCACACATGGCTGGGCTTCGCTACGACCAGCCAGCGCGATTCATGAGAGATGGGCTCGGGTGACCAGGCTCAGATCAGCTGAAGCCGTGTCGGTTGCGGATCCCGTACTGGTCACGCTCCGCGTGACGATCCTCACCGGCAACCGGTCGTCACCCGGCTGACATGAGTTCGGCGCGGCGGCCTCCCGCGTCTTCGTACCTGCGGTCGTCGAAGTGCACGGCCGCTTCGGGAAGCGCAAGCGGCAGTCCGGCATGGCCGTGTACCGCGAAGGCTCCGACCAGTCGGCCCTCCCTCGCAGACCTGATCAGTCGTGGAGGCGTCGGTCGAGGTGCGTGACCAGCGTCTTGTAGAGCGAAGGCTCGTCGTAGTTCCCGACCAGGAGGCTGGCGAGGATCTGCAGACGGCGCAAGTCACGGCAGTCGGAGAGTCGGGTCCGGTCGATGGGGCCGGGGTAGGCGGCCAATGCGTCGTCTGTGACCGTCATCGAGGCCATGTCCCACTCCACGGGCCCGACACACACGTCCTCAAAGTCGGTCCAGAGTGGTCCGTTCGGTGTCATGAGCACGTTTCCGGTGTGGGCGTCTCCATGCAGGGGACGGCCCGGCCAGGACAGGGCCAAGGGGACCAACTCGGCGGCAGCGCGATGGAGGGTCGGATCTGATGAGATCGTCAGCGCCGCGGAGATGTCGGTGAGAGGGCCGACCAGGGTGGGCAGGTCACCGGGGTAGGAGGCCAGTGCTTCGTGCAACGGTCCCAGCATCGCGCCGAAGCCGGCGGCTGATACTTCGCGGGAGTCGTGTTCGGCCCAGTGCCACAGGGACACTTCCAGTCCCTCTGCGAGGTGGGGCCCGGGGTCCTCCCACGGGGCGACGATGGGAACGCCCGAGGCGGCGAGGAATTGGGCGACGGACACTTCACGTCCGAGCCAGGGCAGGGGGTCTGGGCGCAGCTCGCGCCCAACGGTCACGACGCGGGTGACTACTGAGGCGGGCCTGAGTCGTACGCGAACGCTGTAGCCCTCGGCGATGACCTCGGGATCGTCGGCGGGCAGCCCCAATGCCCGGGCACAGGCGACGGACGCCGACACCGCATCGGCAGTGGTGGGGAAGACAGCCACGCCATCGCCGGTTCGCCGCGCATCGAGATCGTCATCCATGGCGGCCACTCTGACAGAGCGGGTGGACAGCTCAGAGCCGCAACAAGCTCAACGGGTTGCCAATCGGGTCGCGAGGCCGGTCACCGGAAGCGGGTCCCGTTGTGGTGACGTGATCCGTTGGGTCAGGACAGGAGATCCCAGTACTGCCTGCGAGCGGGCATGGCGTGGATGACCATCTCGTCGCCGCCCGCAAAGACGAGGACGACGGTCTCGAGCAGGCGCGCCTGAGTATCGAAGCCGAGGCGCAGCTCGCGGTGCGGCAAGTCATCCTCGTCGAGGGGCTCGACCCACAGCGGCCAGTCGGCGGCTTGGACAGCGTCATGTGAGAGGACTCCGTGTTTGAGTGCGCTGTCGTGAACCTTCACGCGGCGAAGCCGGCGAGCGCCCTGCGGATCGCTTCGGATCGCGAGATGTGCTCGCGCTCGGCGATGGCGTCGACCGCAGCGAGCTCGTCAGCTGTGAGTCGTACAGCGACCACCTGCATCGGTTCGGCGCCACGGCCGGGGCGACCGCGTCCGCGGCGCTTCATCTCCTCGACGTCGTAGCCAGCTTCGGCCTCGTCTGCCCACTGCTGGATTTGCTCTTCGCTGACCATGCCCAAAATCGTATGACGAAAAGAAGGGCGGGGGAAGTGGTGGGTGAAGGTCGCGCCAGTTGCGCCCTCGAGCGGAAGGGGTGTCGCTGGTGGGGTTGAGCTCGACTCGACGCCCGAGCTGCCCGCGTCCGACGGTGCGACCGGGCCCCACCTTTGGAGGTGCGCGATGAACGCGCTGCTAGTCGGGTACGCCCGATGTTCCACCGATCAGCAGGACCTGACCGCTCAACGCGATGGCCTGCTCGGCCTCGGGGTCGAGGCCGACCGGATTTACGTTGACCACGGCCTGACCGGCACTAACCGGGAGCGACCGGGATTGCGTGAAGCGCTCGCCGCCTGCCGGGCGGGCGACACCCTGGTGGTCACGAAACTCGATCGCCTAGCAGGGTCCCTTCTCGATGCGCGCGCCATAGCCGACGAACTCACCATCCGGCAGATCAGTCTCTCGCTCGGCGGGTCCGTGTACGACCCGACCGACGCCGTCGGGAGGCTGCTGTTCAACGTCCTGGCGATGGTCGCCGAGTTCGAGTCCGACCTGATCCGACTGCGCACGGTCGAGGGCATGAAGGTCGCCAAGGCCAAGGGCCGTCTGAGGGGCAAGCAGCCCAAGCTGAGCCGAAAGCAAGAAGCGCACCTGGTGTCACTGGTGCACAGCGGCGAATACAGCACCCTTGAGGTCGCCGAGCTCTTCGGCGTCGGCCGCTCCACTGTCCACCGCGCCATCGAACGGCAGCGAATCGTAGCCAAGGCCGGCCTTGCGGCAACGCCCTCGAGGCACTGACCGCCCCGGCGCCGGTTGTCCCTATCCGACACCTCACCGGGACGCCGGCGCCCTCAACCACTCCCGGGCCAACTCCCTCGATAGAGGCTCGACAAGTGGGGATCTGAGGCGCCAGGCCATGTGTGCTCGGAGAAACCAGTGCCCAGCGAGGTTGTCATCCGGGAAGCGGCAGGTGGGTGGTGGC